>NZ_JAFBFG010000040.1 GCF_016909155.1 Chryseomicrobium aureum | reverse complement strand
GTTGCGGGATGTATTCCTTCAACATCGATATCTACTGAAAGACATGATGGATGAGGCCGCACGGATCATCAAAGAGTTCTTCTGGAAAAAGGCCAAGGTCGAACCAGGGATCATCTCAGGTCTCCATACATTTGGGTCGCAGGTGAACTTCAATCCTCATGTACACATGCTCGTCACGATGGGTGGGATCAATCAGAAGGGTGAATATGTGGACCATGACTTCATTCCATTTGCGATGTTGAGAAAGCAGTGGCAGACAGTCGTGTTAAAACTGATCCGTAAGAACCTGAATGCCGAAGAGAAGAGAAAGGTCCAACCGAGACTCCAGGCTGCCTTCAACAACAACAAGGACGGCTTCTATGTGCATGCCCCAAAACAGAAGGGGAAGATTCAGGAACAGTTGCGCTACATAGGCCGCTATATGCGACGACCTGCGATCGGTCTCAATCGGATCGTGGCATATGATGGCGAGATGGTGACATTCACCTACAAGGACAAGACCGACGGTCTCGAGAAAACGGAGACTGTGACGGTAGAACAGTTCATCGCAAGATTGATCCGTCACATCCCTGACGAACAGTTCAAGACGATCCGCCATTACGGGATGTATGCAAGAAACAGAAAGGCAAAGGTGAAAGCACTGCTTACGAAATGGCAGAAAGAGGTCAAGAAATGGTTCGTAAAAGCAGGGGCAAAGCTCCGCAAGCGCAACTGGCGTGAAAAGTTCTTGATGAACAACCAGCCAGATCCATTGGTGTGCCCAAAATGCGAGAACCATCTCGTGTTCAAGGGAGAGGTCTGTCTAGATGATGGTGTGCTGACGATTCGCGTGGCCGTATGCAATAATACAAAGAAATACTTAGAGAGGGTGATCGACTATCTCACCAGTCAGCAAGACTCGAAAGAAAAAGAAAAAGGCCAGTTCGCCTAAGGCGAGACCAGCCAAGGTGAAGTACATCTGCCTACTCTGTGAGACGACGGAACTGATACCTTATGACGTCGTACGTGACATGGATCGGATGGACCAAGACGGGGACCAGAGCGTCCCGCCGATGTTTGAGTGCGACCAATGTGGAGCGGGGATGTATCCTGAATCGTACAAAGGTATATCCGGAGCCCACTATCAAATATCAGATGTGAAATAGTTCAAAAAGGTCCGGCCAGGGTTTTTGGCCGGATTTTCTTA
>NZ_JAFBFG010000039.1 GCF_016909155.1 Chryseomicrobium aureum | reverse complement strand
TTGTCCTTATTTTTGTACACAAAAAGCGCGCACCGCAGAATTTTCTGCGGTGCGCGCTTTTTCAATTAGAGTCTAGGTTTTGTCCCAGCCTCTTTCTTTTTTGGAAGGAGGGGTTCGAGTGCTATTTGTCATGCTAGGTGGGGCTGTTGGCACTTTGTTGCGAGCAGGTTTGTCGTATTGTATTCCGTTTGGACTGTTCGGGATTCCCATTGCCACATTGATTGCGAACCTTCTCGGTAGTGCGTTGATTGCACGAATTTCTCTTATTCGATCGGAAATGCTTCAAGACAATTGGCGGAAATTTTGGATGACGGGTGTGCTCGGTGGTTTTACAACGATGTCCATTTTTAATTGGGAAGCATTGCAAATGATTCAGCAAGGGGAGTTTCTAGTGTACGCTGTCTATGTGGGATTAACACTGCATGGTAGTGTGCTTGTTGCGCGCTTTGTGTTAAAGAGGGGGCGAGCGGCATGATTATCGTATTTCTTGCAATCGGAGGAGGTCTTGGGGCGGGTGTTCGTTACGCGTTCAGTCGTTTTAATAGAAGTTTCCCATTTGGAACACTGCTAGCAAATCTCGTTGCTTCTTTTTCTATCGGCATATGCATTCCTTCTACCCAATCGGGGGAGGGACTGGCATTTTTTGTTGTCGGGTTTTGCGGCGCACTGAGTACGGTTTCAACATTTGCGCTAGAAGCAGCTACAAGTGATCGACCGCTTCGCTACGGCCTAGTCACATGGGCTTCGACACTTATTGCTGTAAGTTTGGGGTATTTCATCACCATCATTTAAATCAAATAGTTTCCATAATATCAGGAAGTGGTGAACGTCAGCAAATAGCCATCGAATCTTTCGACTTAGGCAGCGAATCTTTCCACTTATCCAGCGAATCTCCCGACACAATTGGTGAATAACCATAAAAACGCCACCCGCAAAATTACGAGTGGCGTTCTATCTAAAATAGGTGCCTGTCACCAATTACCAGCAGTTCCTATTTGGTGCCTGTCACCGATTGTCCGATCTTTTGTCACCATTCAATTTTTTTGAGTGATACTGCTCTAAAATCAATCGACAAGAGGAGGTAGTGAGTTCCTGGGGAATCAGAGTATGGCGGAGACCCCGCAGTGGAGGCGAGAAGTGCAAGCTTCTCGTATGCCAAGAGGAGGCTCCGGTACAATGTCATCAAGCTAACAAGTAAAATACTT
>NZ_JAFBFG010000036.1 GCF_016909155.1 Chryseomicrobium aureum | reverse complement strand
TCACAGCCTGGTGTTATAGATGCGGGATTTGCCTCACATCACACCTCACTGCTTGAACGTGCACATCCAACGGCACGCTTCCCTATCCTACTGCGTCCCCCCATCACTCAAATGGCGGGGAGGTGGTACAGGAATATCAACCTGTTGTCCATCGTCTACGCCTATCGGCCTCGACTTAGGTCCCGACTGACCCTGAGCGGACGAGCCTTCCTCAGGAAACCTTGGTCATACGGTGGATGGGATTCTCACCCATCTTTCGCTACTCATACCGGCATTCTCACTTCTAAGCGCTCCACCTGTCCTTCCGGTCAGACTTCGACGCCCTTAGAACGCTCTCCTACCACGCATACCCTAGGTATGCATCCACAGCTTCGGTGAACCGTTTAGCCCCGATACATTTTCGGCGCAGCGTCACTCGACCAGTGAGCTATTACGCACTCTTTAAATGATGGCTGCTTCTAAGCCAACATCCTGGTTGTCTAAGCAACGCCACATCCTTTTCCACTTAACGGTTACTTGGGGACCTTAGCTGGTGGTCTGGGCTGTTTCCCTCTTGACTACGGATCTTATCACTCGCAGTCTGACTCCCAGATACAAATCATCGGCATTCGGAGTTTGTCTGAATTCGGTAACCCGGGATGGGCCCCTAGTCCAAACAGTGCTCTACCTCCGAGATTCTTCATCTGAGGCTAGCCCTAAAGCTATTTCGGAGAGAACCAGCTATCTCCAGGTTCGATTGGAATTTCTCCGCTACCCACACCTCATCCCCGCACTTTTCAACGTGCGTGGGTTCGGACCTCCAGTGAGTGTTACCTCACCTTCATCCTGGACATGGGTAGATCACCTGGTTTCGGGTCTACGACCCCATACTCATTCGCCCTGTTCAGACTCGCTTTCGCTGCGGCTCCGTCTCCTCGACTTAACCTTGCATGGAATCGTAACTCGCCGGTTCATTCTACAAAAGGCACGCTATCACCCATTAACGGGCTCTAACTACTTGTAGGCACACGGTTTCAGGATCTCTTTCACTCCCCTTCCGGGGTGCTTTTCACCTTTCCCTCACGGTACTGGTTCACTATCGGTCACTAGGGAGTATTTAGCCTTGGGAGATGGTCCTCCCGGATTCCGACGGAATTTCACGTGTTCCGCCGTACTCAGGATCCACTCTGGAGGGCAATGGGTTTGGACTACAGGACTCTTACCTCGTGTCGTGGGCCTTTCCAGACCGCTTCGTCTACCCCTTGCCTTTGTAACTCCGTATAGAGTGTCCTACAACCCCAAGAGGCAAGCCTCTTGGTTTGGGCTCTTCCCGTTTCGCTCGCCGCTACTCAGGGAATCGATTTTTCTTTCTCTTCCTCCAGGTACTTAGATGTTTCAGTTCCCTGGGTCTGCCTCCGACCAGCTATGTATTCACTGGAAGGTAACACGCCATTACGCGTGCTGGGTTTCCCCATTCGGAAATCTCCGGATCAAAGCTCACTTACAGCTCCCCGAAGCATATCGGTGTTAGTGCCGTCCTTCATAGGCTCCTAGTGCCAAGGCATCCACCGTGCGCCCTTCCTAACTTAACCTAAGTTAGTGCTCTCCAT
>NZ_JAFBFG010000035.1 GCF_016909155.1 Chryseomicrobium aureum | reverse complement strand
CAATGTCATCAAGCTAACAAGTAAAATACTTACAATTAATGATTCGCGTAACTAATTTGAAAATTGGCTTCACTAATACTTGTCGGAAGTAGTAAAAAAGGCAATAGGATGCCCGGGAATTGAAAATATCTTTTTTTTTCAATTCCCCTAAAGTTCTTGCTTCATGTTTGTGTGTGTTTTATATTGATGGTGGTGGAACAATTTTTATAGACATCTCTTCTGATTTTGGAAAAACTTATTCACGCTCAAGCCTAACTGACGTGGATAGGACCTACCAGGTCGAAGCGGTGTCTTATTTTTTTTGACTGACTCTACGAGTCTTTTAAATATTTGTTCGCGAATCTTCTCATCTTTCTCTTTCAATAAGACGATCATTGTTTCTTTGAGTTTTCCAATCAGGATGTTTGTATTGGCGCGATAACAGTACTTCAATTTCTTTTCCCTGTCCTCTTCCTCAATCATCTGATTCGCCTCACTACGAAGGAGTGAGATCATGTTTGCCAGATAGATCGAGGCATAGAAATCTTGCTCTATCGAACTCACTGTAGTGCCAGTGAAGTTTTCAAACTGTAGCCTACTCTTTAGTTCTTTATACTTTTCTTCGATACCCCAGCGTCTGAAATAGAGGTCTTTAAAATCACTGCCTGCTAGTTCTCCGTCCACTAAATTGGTGAGAAGAGTCTCTTCCTCTCCAGAAGACAACTGTATGCGAATCACTCGAGCGGGATAAAGACTGCCGCCGAGTCTCAGGTTGATGTGCTGATCAGGACCAGGCGCATCAAGCATCTCTTTTGTACCACCTTTCTGTGTACGCATGAGATATTTCAATCCGTTCTCTTCTAAAAATAAGATCATGTCCCTAGAAGGATAGCCTCTATCAAATATGAACAGGTCATTCCCTCTACTCATCTCCGTAAGTTCCGTGATCAATTCTTTCGCAGCGTCACGTTCACTCACACGATAGTTCATAATTTTTGCCGATAAGATGATGTCATTCTCTAAATCAAGTATCGCAGATACTTTAGCGCGTGCTAACTGTTTGGTTCGCTGGTTCGTCACAGATCCATATCGCTCTCGTAATCGTGTGGTGTTCGGGAGTTGTATGACTGAACCATCAATTGCACAGAGACGATAGCCACGAAACTTTAAAAATGTATCGTCATCATAGTACCACTGGACTACCTCGTCCATGAGCCGCTTATAGGCATGTGACGATATCTTCTGTCTTGCGTCAGAGTATCCCTGTTTTGTGATAGGCTCGTTTTTAGACTCGATAATATCAAAAAATGCATCTAACTCGATCTGTAAAGATCGTCTGACAAAGTTTAGAGTGAATAGAATGGTGTTCTTAAAACTGAGTTTGTGATTTTTTCTCGTAAAATAGGTTGATTTAGTTCTCATCTCACACAAGAACAGTACGTCATCCAATAAATTATTGGTAACTTTCACAGCTTCTAAAAATGTCTTCTTCAAATTTCCACCAACTCTCAAATTGATATACCAATAAATGGTACTCAAGTTGATTTTGGTGCTTTTTTTGAAAAGTCAAGTAATTTGTTTGGAAAGTCAGAAATATAACTTACAGAAAATGTATTGTTAGCTTGATGACATTG
>NZ_JAFBFG010000034.1 GCF_016909155.1 Chryseomicrobium aureum | reverse complement strand
GAGGCTGGGACAAAACCTAGACTCTAATTGAAAAAGCGCGCACCGCAGAAAATTCTGCGGTGCGCGCTTTTTGTGTACAAAAATAAGGACAACTTCTGATAGAATTGAGTCACCACAACAAAATCCAAATCGAAAGAAGTGTCCTTATGTTTAAAGATTATAACATGAATCAACTGGTCTTACCCCTAGATATCGAGATGAAATTATCAAAAGATGACATCGCCTTCTCTATCGACCGTCTGGTCGAGAGCATCCCCAATGAAGCATTCCACGAATTTCGACGTGACAACGGGTGCCCAGCCTATCACCCGAAGATGATGTTGAAGATCATCCTCTGTGCATACACCCAATCTACCTTCTCCGGTCGCAAGATCGAGGACCTGACAAAGGACAGCCTGAGGATCATGTGGCTGGCCCAAGGTCACCAACCTACCTACCGGACAATCAACCGTTTCCGTGTACAACCCGCAATGAACGCCCTCATCAAAGAGTGTTTCATACAGTTCCGAAACCGTCTTGTAGCGGAAGACCTGATCGACCAAGACGCGATCTTCATCGATGGGACCAAGATCGAGGCGGACGCAAACAAGTTCACATTCGTCTGGAAACGAGCGGTCGAAAAATACCTGTCGAGCCTGACTGAGAAATCCAAGCAGATGTATGAAGAACTCTTCAAAGCCAACATCATGCCAGCTCTAGAGGTAGAAGAAGGTCTAACGGCTGAACAGATGTCCATGATGGCGGACAAGCTCGAAGAGCATGTCAACGAGAAGACGGCGCAGATCGAGTCAACTGAAGACGTAGCGAAACGAAAGAAGATCCGGTCAGAACGAAAAGAACCAAAGAAGCTCTTAAAACTGATCAAGGACATGCTTGTCCGTAAACATCGTTATGAGATCGATCTCGGGATCATGGGTGAGCGAAACAGTTATTCCAAGACGGACAAGGACGCCACATTCATGCGGATGAAAGATGACTATATGAGGAACGGGCAATTGAAACCTGGCTACAACCTACAGATCGCAACAGAGAATCAGTACACTCTCGCTTACGCAGTATTCCCAAATCCCAGTGACTCGAAGACGATGATCCCTTTCCTAGACAAAATCGAAGAAGAGTTCTTCGAACTCCCTGAACATATCGTGGCCGATGCGGGATATGGCAGCGAGCCGAACTACAACGACATCTTAGTGAAACGCCAAAAGACACCACTCATCACCTATGGTCATTATCTTCGAGAACAGAAGAGGTCGTATAAAAACAACCCATTCCAGACAGCGAACTGGACCTATGACGAATCAACCGATTCCTACGAATGTCCAAACTCTAAACGACTCAACTTCTCCCATATGAGCGTCCGCAGAGACAAGACGGGCTTCGAACGCCACTTCAAAGTATATCGAGCAGAAGATTGTGGTGGTTGTCCATTCCGGTCGCAGTGTACAAGGGCATATGAGGGAACTAATCGCACGATGTCTGTGAATGTCACCTGGGAAGAGCAAAAAGAATATGTGAGAACCAAGCTTTCGGATGAAGAAACCGGCTCTATCTATCGTCGTCGCAAGACGGACGTGGAACCAGTTTTTGGATTCTTGAAGGCTAATTTGGGTTTCACTCGCGCCTCCGTCCGCACCCGACCGAAGGTCGAAAACGACATCGGTCTAGCGCTCATGGCGGTGAACCTAAGAAAATATGCGGCCAGAGTGTAAGAACTCTGGCCGCATATTTGAAATTACCCATAAAAAATGGTCATCACTCAATCGCGATGACCATTTTTTATATTATCGGCCGAGTTTTGTCCCAGCCTC
>NZ_JAFBFG010000033.1 GCF_016909155.1 Chryseomicrobium aureum | reverse complement strand
AATGCTGATTAAAAACGTCAATTTGTTGACGGTATTGTTTGTCCAGGAATTGACGGATATAATGTCCTTAACAAACCTGAAGAAAGGAAAAGACGCCTCCCAAGATGTCGGCCATTACCAGTGGCGCGACGGAAGACGTCCCTCAAACAATATGATTGTTGTCTCTGATTATAGCATAGTCAAATGCGCCGAGAAAAGCGTTTTTTATTAAATGTGCAGAAAAGGTCCCTTGTCCCTGTTGCGAGCATCTGGAGTACAAGGTCATTGGTTCGAGAGAGCGTAAGTTGAAAGATGAGACAGGTAGTGCAAGAACATTTGTGGTCAGAAGGTTGCGTTGTAAACAGTGTGAGAAGATCCATCATGAGCTCCCTGACCTGATGATCCCCTATAAACGTTACGCTGCATCCGTACTTGAAGAGACGATCTTCCAGAGCTCCCACCTGACGGTGGCGGTAGATGAATCGACTCTGTATCGCTGGAGAAAGTGGTTCGATGAGTTGATCGACTACTGGCTGTTCATCCTACAATCCATACTTATTCAATTTCAGAAGAATGAGGCCTCGATAGCCGACCTGTCCAGTCGGCTATTGCCTGTACATAAGCGAGTCGGACAATGGTTCGGTTCAGCACCTGGTTGGCTGGGAAAGATTGTCCATCCGGTTGCGAACCGTCATTTTTGGATACATACCCGTTCTGCGTTTTTGTCCATCCTCCCATCGACTACACTTCAATTATCGACTAGAAGGAGTGTGGAGAATGGGAAGAACAAAAGCAGATGAGAAGGCGACAAATCGGTTTCAGATGATCGCGCCACTATTGAATGAAGAACTAGATCAACAGGAACGAGGAAGGCTCCTCAAGCAGGTCGCGTCACATCATGGACTTTCTGAACGCACCATCCGGCGCTATCTCTCACAATTCAAGACTGAAGGGTTCGAGGGGCTGAAACAGAAGCAATATCGATCAATCCCAGTAGAGTCACAGGACCTGGTGCTCGAGCAGGCCATCTTATTGCGACGTGAGGTGCCGAGCAGGAGCATCGCCTCCATCATCCAGATATTAGAATGGGATGGAGTCGTAGAAAAAGGTACATTGAGGCGCTCTACATTGCAGGAACGGCTAGCCAAGCGTGGTTATAGTGCGCGCCAGATGAAGTTGTATCATGAGACATCTGGTGCTGTCCGTCGTTTTCAAAAGCGCAGTCGAAATGCCTTGTGGCATTCTGACATCAAATACGGACCGTACCTGCCGATCGGACCAAACGGCACGAAGAGACAGGTCTATATGGTGGCCTTCCTCGATGATGCGACACGGTTCCCATTGCACGTCTCGTTCTATGAGATGCTTGACGCACGGTGTGTTGAAGATGCGTTTCGCGAATCTGTCCGAAAGCATGGTGTGCCAGAGAGTGTGTACTTTGACAACGGCAAACAATATCGCACGAAATGGATGGCAAGGACCTGTTCCAAATTAGGGATACGTCTCCTCTATGCCCGTCCCTACTCGCCTGAATCGACTGGGAAGGTAGAACGTTTCAATCGAACATTTGAGGAGTTCCTACAAGAGGTGAAGCTCGAAAGTCCACAGACCACCGATGAACTGAACAAGTGGCTGGAGGTCTGGTTGGAAGAGCGCTATATCCATAAGCCACATCAGGCGTTAGGTGAGAACACGACGCCGCTCGAGGCCTATCGCAAAGAAGGTACACCGATCCGTCACATATCGGCTGAAGACCTTGCGCATGCCTTTCTGCATTCAGAGAGCCGAAAGGTCGATAAAGCCGGTTGCATCAGTTTCCAGGATGAGAAATATGAGGTCGGAATAAACTTCGTGGGCTGTAAGGTCGAGATCACCTATGATCCACAGGACACCGATGAATTGATCGTAGATTACCCAGGATATGATAGCTGGAAGGCAAAACGATTGGTGATAACCGAGCGGACCGGAAGGCGTCCATCCCTTCCAGAAAAGATGACGAAGGAACCTGCCGGTTCTTCAAGACTTCTAAAAGGTGCACAGAGAAAGAACAAAGAGCGACGGGCAGCTGCCATGACCCCTACTGTTCCAGCAGTCAGCTTCCGAAATATCGGAAAAGGAGGATCAGAACATGTTTGAATCCTTCTTTGAGATGCGCCATACCCCTTTCTCGCGTAGCATCCCGACAACTGAACTCTATGAATCTACTCAGCTAGAAGAGATCATCGGACGACTAAACTACGCCGCAGAACGTCAACTGTTTGCGGTGATGACCGGAGAATGTGGACTCGGAAAGACGACAGCGATCCGCCGGTTCACAGATCAGTTGGACCCGTCGCGTTTCAAACTCCTCTATCTTTCCGACAGTAAACTGACACCCCGTCATTTTTACAAGGGGATGTTAGAACAGTTAGGACTTGAAGCGAAGTTCTATCGAGGTGACTCGAAACGGCAATTACACCGCGAGATCGAACTGATGAAAGGCATCCATAAGTTGACGCCCGTCGTCGTCGTGGACGAAGCACATCTACTCGACCGTGAGATGTTAGAAGAGGTGCGCTTTCTATTGAACTTTCGTATGGATGCGCAAAGTCCGATGGCATTGATCATGGTCGGTCAGACGGAACTATGGGACCGCCTACAGTTACAGTCCTTTGCGGCAATCCGTCAGCGTATCGACATCCAGTTCAAGCTCGACCACCTTGATCGGTCGGAGACCGAACAATACATGAACAAACATCTGCGCTATGCAGGTGTCGAGCGAGATATCTTCAGTGACCTGGCAATCGATGAGATCTTCAGTTACTCGAGTGGCGCATCCCGATTGATCAACAAGTTGGCGACACATTGTCTCCTGTTCGCAGCACAGAATGGCTCCCGCATCATCGACGACCGTATGGTCAAGAAGGTGATCGAAGGTGAACTGGCATGAAGAAGAGCCGTTGGAAGAAGATGCGTTATGAAGAAAGTCTCGACTGTTGGGTGGTCGTCTGGGATGACGAGACAGGTTACAGGATGCGATGCGGAGAATGGTTCGAGTTGTACCTTGGGTACGGGAAGGTGCTCTCGTGTCGTCTAGAGCTCGGAAGAGATTGGTACATCATCACTGGGCAACATGAGGTCCGTTTTTATCTGAAACAAAATGAGACATATCAGGTGAATCTATAAATCATCAATGGGAGGTGCCACTGGCAGCCTCCCATTTGTCTAATGACAAAAAATCCGTCAGGACTTGGACAAAATCATCCATCAACTTACGGTCATTATTTGGCGTCATTAACA
>NZ_JAFBFG010000032.1 GCF_016909155.1 Chryseomicrobium aureum | reverse complement strand
TGTCCTTATTTTTGTACACAAAAAGCGCGCACCGCAGAATTTTCTGCGGTGCGCGCTTTTTCAATTAGAGTCTAGGTTTTGTCCCAGCCTCTTTTCAATTGTTTCAGGTGTGTAGGGGAAGCGTTCCGCGGGCGCGGGCAGAGCCAAGGTCGAGTTCCGAACGCCAGAAACACACTCCGGAATCAGCCGCACCCACAAAGGCTGAAAACGCCTTTATGGGCACGGCTGATTTCCTCGGAGTTTCTAGAGTGGCGTTCTCCACATCTAAAAAAGGTCTCAGCTTCCGCTTTTTATCCCGCTGGAGTCACCCCTACCCACTCTAAAGGTTTGGAAATTTATAGCTTTCTGTATAAAAACAGCTTTCTCTTCATCTCTTTTGGCTAGGCTTGCATAAAACTTTCGAGGCGTGCTGCATCTTTAGCAGACAATTCTACGGTCATTAATGTGCCGTGTTCATCGTATTCCGTGTCGAGCACATTGCTGTGTGTATTCAAGTAATCAACAATTTCACCTTGATCAAACGGAATCAATAATGTCATTGTCGTGTAATCTTGGAACACGCGCGACTTAATTTGCTCAATCAGTTCAGAAATGCCCGCTCCTTCTTTTGCAGCAATCCAGAGCTGGTCATCTTTGTAGACCGGATACTCTCTTTCAGCACGGTCACTTTTATTAAATACGTAAAGTGTTGGGACAGCTTCTACGCCAATCTTATCAAGTGTTTCATTCGTAATATCCATCATATAGCGATACTCCGAGTTTGAAACATCTACCACATGCAGTAACAAATCTGCTTCTCTTGCTTCTTCTAATGTTGAACGGAATGCTTTGACTAAATGCGTCGGCAACTTACTGACAAATCCAACAGTATCTGTTAGCAGGAATTGCTTTTGGTCTTCTAGCTTCACTTGACGAACGGAAGTTTCGAGTGTCGCAAACAACATGTCTTGTTCAAACACTTGCTTTTCATCTTTCCCCGCCTGTTGCATGATTTGATTCATAATCGTTGATTTCCCTGCATTTGTATACCCAACTAGCGAAACAACCGGTAGGCCTTCTTTTTGACGTCGCTTGCGTTGCGTGTCACGTTGACTTTTCACTGTTTCGAGTTCACGTTTAATACGAGAAATTTGCTGTTCGATTTTTCGGCGATCCAGCTCAAGTTTCGTTTCACCGGCTCCACGGTTTTTAAAGCCCCCACCTGTGCCTCCACCTTGTCGAGAGAGTGATGCGCGTAATCCGACCAAGCGCGGCAACATGTACTGAAGTTGCGCCAGTTCCACTTGGAGTTTTGCTTCACGTGTTTTTGCACGACGCGAGAATATTGCCAGGATCAACATTGTTCGGTCCATCACTTCACACTCAAGCGCTGCTTCTAAGTTGCGAATTTGAGAAGGTGATAATTCATCATTGAAAATGACCAGGTCCGCGTCTGTTGCTTCAAACAGCATCTTGATTTCTTCTACTTTACCTGTTCCCACATAGGTTCCTGCGTTGATGCGCTCAAGATTTTGAGTGACTTCTCCAGCTTTTTCAATATCTATTGCTGAAGCTAAATTTTCGAGTTCTTCCATTTCATACTCAAAGTGAAGGTCTTTTTGACGTTCGACTCCGACCAAAATGGCACGTTCTTGTTGTTGTTCCATACTAGACCCTCCTATGGCAAGAGCGTATACTGACCGCCCTCTATCTCTATCGTATTGTCCTTGCCTGTGCCGGTAATGTCAACTCCGACGAGACGGTGAGGACCCTTAGTCTCAATGAATTCGATTGTTGTGTTCTCCAAGTGCAATTTGTTTTCATCACTCTGCACCCCAAGTAAGTGTGCCCATTTTTTTGCAGTTTCAATCGGGTGGGGTGTCCCCATAACAAGTCGTTTCACTTTTAACTCCTCAACATTCGGTGGCAACTGTTTGAGCGCTTCCAAATCCGCGTATTTATCTTGTTGCGACTGTTCCCATTCAATGAAAAACGGCAAGGGTAATTCGTTTGATGGCTCTTCTTTCACAAAAAGCATCTTCCAGCGTAGTACGGTCCCGTCTGGAGTTGTTCGAGAGGCATCGAGTACGTCAGTTGTTGCAACGCCCATGTCAGCAAAGCGCCTGTGAACCTCTTCAATGGAATCGGGACGTAAGCAGATAGTACCAAGCCCTGGTCCACTCTCTCTGTCATACAGGAAAAGCTTCGTTAATGGATGGTCTGCTTCTTTCGCAACAGAATGGTCGACTAAACTCAACCATTCAATGTAGCTTGACGCTAAAAATGCCAATGTATTCGCAGTGCCCCATTGTGTATGAACACCACCTAAAACGCCATAAATCCCTGCATAATTCGATGTTTCAACAAGTTCTTCGGGTGTTCCTGATACAAAATGAACGATATGATCTAGTTGCATAGTAGTCTCCTGTCTAACGCTGTCTATTTCCCGGGAAATAACGACTTACTTTGTCACCTTTTGTTGGCCGAGTTCACGCAGCATGTATTTTTGTATTTTACCAGAAGCAGTCATCGGATACCCTTCTGTAAACTCGATATAGCGCGGGATTTTGTGATGAGCAATAGCGCCTTTCGCAAATTCCCGAATTTCATCTTCAGTGACCGAATGACCCTCTTTTAAAATAATCCAGGCCATCAGTTCTTCCCCATACTTCGCATCGGGAATTCCGACAACTTGTACATCTTGAATACTAGGATGTTGATAGAAAAACTCTTCAATTTCTTTTGGATAGATGTTTTCTCCACCACGAATGACCATATCTTTAATACGACCTGTAATATCGATATAGCCGTCTTCATCCATCACCGCGATATCCCCGGTATGTAGCCATCCGTGATGGTCTATAGCACGTTTTGTGGCTTCCTCATTTTTGTAGTAGCCCTTCATGACGAGATACCCGCGCGTACAAAGTTCTCCTGGAACTCCTGCCGGTGATTCTTCCCCTGTCACAGGGTCAATGATTTTCACTTCTACACCAGGATGCGCGCGACCAACAGAACTTACACGTTTTTCAATCGCATCGTCCGTCTTTGTCTGTGTAATAACAGGTGAAGATTCCGTTTGACCATATGCAATCGTAATTTCGCTGGCTCCCATATCGTGGATCACTTTTTTCATGACTTCCATCGGGCAGATTGAACCTGCCATGATACCTGTACGAAGGGAAGATAAGTCAAACGAAGCAAACTCTGGCTCGTTCAATTCTGCAATAAACATTGTTGGAACCCCATAAAGACCTGTACATTTTTCGTCTTGGACTGCTTGCAGGACTTTTTTCGGATGGAATTGTTCCAAAATGACCATGGTTGTGCCATGAATCACGCTTGATAACGTCCCCATCACGCAACCAAAGCAATGGAAGAACGGGACCGGAATACAAAGACGATCTTTCTCAGTTAGGTGAATGTAGTCCCCTACCAGTTGAGCATTGTTCACAATATTGCGATGAGTGAGCATGACTCCTTTTGGAAAGCCTGTAGTTCCAGAAGTATACTGCATATTGATGACGTCTTCATTTGATAAAGAACTAAATCGTTCATCGAGTTGCTCTTTTGTCACTTGATCCGCAAGTCCTTCTAGTTCTGACCATGTCATCATCCCCTGACGTTGTTCATCTGAAAACGTGATGATGCGGGAAAGATGTGGAACTTGCTCACGCGCTACCTTGTGAACGATATCGATATACGATGTCCCTTTGAATTCATCTGCCAACAGTAACGTAGTGCTATCGGATTGCTTCAGCAAATACTCAAGCTCTTGCTTTTGATAACTCGTGTTCACGGTGACTAACACTGCCCCCATCTTCGCTGTTGCAAACTGTGTGAGCAACCATTCGCGCTTGTTATCCGCCCAAATAGCCACATGTTCCCCTTTTTGAATGCCAAGCGCCATAAACGCGCGTGCTAATCGGTCCGTCTCTTCATCAAACTCTTTATAAGTCTTACGGATTCCATGTTCAGGATAGACATACGCTTCCTGTTCTGGAAATTCTAAAGCCGTTTTTCGTAAAACTTCCCCAATCGTCAATTCATTTAACAAAACAATCTCCCCTTTGTCGTGTTGTCTCTTCCATATTATCACAAAATTCTGACGGAATTCCTGTTGAGTTTGGAGTGTGCTATGATGGACTGTAGAAAATGCATGAACGGAGGTGTTCGCAGTGGAATTTCAAGAGTTAGTAGACGAAATCGTCACACGAATGCGCGGACAACAATTACGAAGTGGTGTCATCAGTCAGCCACGTTTAAAAACTGAAACTGCTGGCAAAATCAAACTAAAACCTGTGGAAATCAAAGGCGTGTATCATATCCAGTTCGAATCGCATTTTGATCAGACACTGCGTCATAAAAACTATCCTTTAGAGGAAGTGGAAGAAGCTGTTGCTGCTTGTTTAGAGCAATACCGCCAACTTCAACTCGTATGGGCTGGCGAGACAGTTCACATCCAGCTCTCCAAAAAGAAAAAGGTAAGCATCAAGCGCACGGAAAATGACGAACAGGCCCCTACTGTACTTTCACATAACCGGAAGAAAAACTATGTATTAGATCCCGATACGATTCATCCGTTTCTGGTACATCTTGGTGTGCAAGCAAAAGATGGGAAAATCAAAAATCAAAAGCATGATAAGTTCAAGCAAATAAACCGGTTCGTCGAGTTCGTTGAAGACTCGCTTGCGTACTTACCAACGGACCGACCACTCAAAATACTTGATTTTGGTTCTGGGAAATCGTATTTGACGTTTGCCTTGTATCATTATTTACGAGAAATGAAAGGCTATGAAGTAGAGATTACAGGCCTCGATTTGAAGAAAGATGTGATTGCTCATTGTGAAAAACTTGCACGTGAACTGAACTATGAAGGACTCCACTTCAAAGTTGGAGATATTGCCGATTACAATGATGCCCAACAAGTCGATATGGTCGTTACACTACATGCGTGCGATGTAGCAACAGACTTAGCACTGGGTCGCGCTGTAAAGTGGGGAGCTCGCGTCATTTTAAGCGTGCCTTGTTGCCAACATGAACTGTTTACACAACTCGAATCGCCTGCACTATCTTTGATGACGCGTCACGGATTAATTAAAGAACGATTTGCCTCCCTCGCTACGGATTCAATTCGTGCGCAAGTCCTTGATTTAGTCGGTTATGATACGCAGCTGGTCGAGTTTGTGAATTTAGAAAATACACCAAAAAACATTTTACTACGCGCTTATTATACAGGGGCTACACCAAAGCCTGAGATGATTGTGGAAACGAAAGCATTTCTAGAATTTTTACAGGCAAAGCCGTATTTAGTGCGCGAACTGGATGATCAGTTGAAGGGAGTTCTAACGTGAGAGAGAACCAATACACGCTCCGCAAATTAATCAATGGGGCGATTTTAATTCCTGCTGTGTTTTTATCTTTACTCTTGAGTGCTTATTTTGATTTGTCTGTGATTGTGACAATTGGGTTGGCGATTGGGTTGACGGCGACATTTGTTGTGATTGTGAACAAATGGCCAGCGCTTGATCGTCCGATTTCGAAGACTGCTTATACGGTTTGGAACGTGTTGATTATTTTTACGTTTGTTATCGTCTATTACTCGGTGCGGAGTTCTATGTAAGTTTTAGATGTGTAGAACGCCACTTCTTGTGGAGCCGAGTGTATTTTAAAAAGCCAGATTCATCTTCCGATGATTGTTTTTAAGATCAATTTAAGAACGAAAAGGACTGGGGCCGCTCGATATGAGCGGCCCCAGCGCGATTCTTCTTAGTTTGACCTTGCGCAATCGTCTGCAGCTGAATCTAACTAGTTGAAGTACTTCTTTGCCGGAAGGAGTTCCAATAATTCCATGACAGTTTCGGCTTCGCCTCTACAAATCATTCGAATGCACCACATCACTTATAAATAACGTAGTTACAGGCGAGCTGTGCTAACGCAAGGCTCGAATCAGCCATCTATAAAACATTGCTTAGGACTGCTGGCGAGTTCTAATTAAAAGGGATAACTTTTCAGTGGCAATAAATCCCGGAGGCCAGGTCGTCATTTCCCGGGCCATCGGAGTTTTCCCGAGACCCGGCAACGAAGATGAAAGTGCTTTTCTTTCATCTTACGTGGGGAGGCTCGGGGACAATGTCATCAAGCTAACAATACATTTTCTGTAAGTTATATTTCTGACTTTCCAAACAAATTACTTGACTTTTCAAAAAAAGCACCAAAATCA
>NZ_JAFBFG010000031.1 GCF_016909155.1 Chryseomicrobium aureum | reverse complement strand
CGGAAGTTAAGCTCTTCAGCGCCGATGGTAGTTGGGGGTCTCCCCCTGTGAGAGTAGGACGTCGCTGGGCAACAGAGAAGAAGGTCATCCCGTCAAGGGGTGGCCTTTTTTGTGTGCAAAAAAGTAGACATAATCTTTTCCCGCGCCGACCCTCTCCAGTACGACCCATCCGTCCAAGACAAGACCTTCTTGCAGGAATGACTGCATCCAACTAACTCTCCATCTAAAATAGTTTCCATGAAACGACTTCGGGTGTAGAAATCGATTTACTTGCTGCAGAAAAAGGGTCACTTGTTGCAGAAATCAAGTTACTTGCCTTAGAAAACACATTATTTGCTCCAGAACGCCCGCTCAGTCACAAAACCCTTGCTAGTAAGACCTGAAATGTCAAAGACCTCTTTCTAGCAAATGCTTGATTACAAAATGCGTTTCTAGGAAGACCTTAGATCTCCAAGTGCATTTCTGATAAGATCTGGTCTGTCAGTGATCGAATGCCCGCTGTCCTACACAGTGCTTCTTGTGAAAATGACTAGAGCCTCGCGTTAGCGCAGCGAGTCTCGACTCTGAAGTGGTGCGCACTAATTCTAGTAAAAGACAGACTAGAGGCGGAGCCGACTCGAAGAAGATGCAGGGCACACCTTTCCTGCAAGAAAGCACTTGAACCAGCCAGGTCCAACTGGAGATGATTGTGGGAGGTTAAACTAAGAAGAACCGCGCAGGGGCCGCTCGAATTGAGCGGCCCCTGTCCTCTTCCTTTTTAATTTGATCTTTAGAACAAGCATCGTAAGATGGATCTGGCTCTTTAAAGAACCCTCCGCCATACCGATGCCATCTTATTTTGACCTTTAGAACAAGCATCGTAAAATGGATCTGGTTCTTTCAAGAACCCTCCCCCGTACCGATGCCATCTTCCTTTGATCTTGAAAAGCAAGCATCATAAGATGGATCTGGCTCTCTCAAAAACCATCCACCATACCGATGCCATCTTCCTTTGATCTTTAGAGCAAGCATCGTAAGGTGGATCTGGGCTTTTTCAAAAATATTCAGTGTCACACAAAAAAACCTCTTCCCACCAAAGTGGAAAGAGGTTCTTCAAGTAATTAGATTACTCGTTGATTGTAACGTTACGTAATTGGTAGATACCATCAGTACCGATATCGAAACCTTGTACGTTATCAGAAACACCAGTCAAATACTCAGTGTGAAGTAAGAATGCCATTGGAGCGTCATCAGTTAAGAGCTGAGCCACTTCAGCATAGATCGCTTCACGAGCTGCTGGATCTGGTTCTTGGCGACCTTGGTCAAGTAACGCATCTACTTCAGCGTTCTCGTAGAATGAACGGTTACCTGGGTTACCTTTTTGTGAAGAGTGGAACAATGCATACATACCGTAGTCAGCGTCACCAGTTGGGTTAGACCAACCTAGGATGAACATATCGTGTTGACCAGCAGCAGTTTGCTCTAGGTACGTACCGAATTCCATAACTTCAATTTCAACTGTGATATTCAATTCAGCTAGAGCTTCTTGAACAAGTACAGCGATTGCTTGACGTTGTGGGTTATCGTTCGTCCAGATTGTTGTAGAGAAGCCATCAGCCATGCCTGCTTCTTCTAGAAGAGCACGTGCTTCATCCATGTTGTACTCAACAGCATCGATGTCTTCAGTGAAACCAAAGATTCCAGGAGCTAGAGGCCCGATAGCTGGAATTCCGTAGTTATCATAGATACCGCTGATGATTGCTTCGCGGTCGATTGCTTTAGAGATTGCTTGACGAACTAATGGATCATTGAATGGTTCTTTTTCTGTATTGAATCCAAGGTAAGCTAAGCTTGAAGAAGCTTTTTGATTTACAGTTGCAACGCCAGAGTTGTTGATACGCTCAACTTCGTTTGGTTGAACTGGATCGATAATGTGTACGTTTCCAGTTTCAAGGTCAGCTGCACGTACTTGAGAATCTGGAACAACGCGGAATGTTACAGAATCTACTTTCGCGCCATCTTCACCCCAATAGTTTTCATTCTTCACAAGTTTGATTTCTGAGCCAGGAGTCCAAGAATCAAATTGGAAGAATCCAGTTCCAACTGGGTTTTCTGAAATAACAGAACCTGGGTCAGAACCACCATTTAATGCTTCATAATCTGCTTCAATAGAAGCTGGAGATACCATACCGCCACCGTTGTGTGAAAGGTGAGCTAATAATGGTGCGAATGGATACTCAGTAGTAATGTTTACTTCGTAGTCACTCACAACTTCAACATTTGAAATCATTTCGAATAAGAAAAGACGTGGAGAAGCTACAGCTGGATCAAGGATACGATCCAAGTTTGCTTTTACAACTTCAGCGTTGAACTCTTCACCATCGTGGAAAGTAACGCCTTCACGTAATTTGAATGACCAAGTAGTTTCATCTACTTGCTCCCAAGACTCAGCAAGACCTGGTACGATTTCGTTGTTCTCATCACGGTTAACTAGTGTTTCATAGATGTTTGCCTGAACGACTGAAGATGGAACATCATTTGAACCAGCAGGATCAAGTGAAGAAGCATCTGATAATACAGCAAGGATTAAGTCGCCGCCTTCTGCTCCAGCATTTTCAGTACCTTCTGTGCCTTCTGTTTCTTCTGCTGGATCTTCAGTAGTGTTTTCGTTATTACTACCACCTGCGCAAGCTGCAAGAACTAGTGCAAGCATAAGCGTCAGCAGAAGGAACAAAAGTGACTTTTTGTTAATAGCCATACGTGAATTGCCCCCTATACATTAAATGTTTTGAATATTAAAGTGAACATAATATTCAAAAAATAATATACCATACTCTGAATTGTGGTACAAGGTAGTTTATTCCAATTTGACAATCAAAAGGGTAGATTTATAGCTCTAGTTAAATGAAAAAAATAATGTTTTTATGATTTCCTTGCCAATATCATACATATATATTGCGATTAAATTATATTAAAATAGTTAGAAAAACGAATGTACGCGCTTTCTTTTTAGAATAAGCTTTCCCTAATATAATAAATTTTTGTTCTGTATATTCTGATAATAGAGATTTGTACATTTTTTTCAATAAATCTAAACTAGTCATATAAGCGTGAATCTTGTAAAATAAGCTAGTCTACGTTTTTGACAGAATTGTTAAATAAGAAAGGGTGTAAACTTCATGAGTGAGGAAACAGTGAATCATCCTGTGACAGCCAAAAAAGTGAATCCGCAACTTGAGAGCTTCAAGCAATTTTGGCGTCGACTTGCCAAAAACAGAGCTGCTCTAATTGGGGGCATTATGATTCTATTTTTTATTGTCATGGCATTTGTCGGTCCGTGGATCATTTCAACCTTCACGGATATGCAACCTAACAAAACAAGTGTTGCCAACAAACTTCAAGGCCCATCTGCTGAACACTGGTTTGGCACGGATAGTTATGGACGAGATATTTTCACACGAATCGTATTTGGTATGAAACTTACATTATATGTAGGATTCTTATCAGTATTTGTTGGGGGAGTAATTGGAGTCGTTTTAGGAATTGTTTCAGGGTATTACGGAGGGAAAGTTGATACGATCATCATGCGTTTGATGGATGTCCTTCTTGCATTCCCTGGTATCCTACTAGCTTTAGCAATCGTAGCTGTACTAGGTGGAAGTTTAACAAATGTAATTATCGCAGTAGGTATTTTCTCAGTTCCAGCCTTTGCGCGTATCGTTCGTGGATCTACTTTGTCTGTGAAAAAATTAGAATACATTGATGCTGTGCGAGCATTAGGGGCATCCGATTTGCGGATTATCTTTAAGCATATTTTGCCGAACGTTATGTCGCCAATTATTGTTCAAGCATCCCTGCGTATTGCAACTGCAATTTTAACAGGTGCAGGACTTGCCTTCTTAGGACTTGGTGCACAGCCTCCAGCTCCAGAGTGGGGAGCTATGCTAAACGAAGGTCGCCAATACATGTATGAAGCGGGCCACGTGGCATTATTCCCAGGACTTATGATTGTACTTGTAGTACTAGCGTTCAATATCTTTGGTGATGGAGTTCGTGACGCATTAGATCCAAAAATGAAAAAATAGGGGTGACTAACGTTGACTAAGTATATTATCCGAAGACTTCTTCAGACCATTCCAGTACTGCTCGGGGTAACGATATTAGTATTCTCGTTAATGCACCTCGTACCTGGTGATCCAGCAAAAATCATTGCTGGTGAGGGAGCGTCTGAACAAACTGTTGATAACATCCGTGAACGTCTTGGCTTAAATGATCCAATTCCTGTTCAATACGGAACATTTTTAGGAAATGCATTACAAGGAGACCTTGGTTCATCTATTCGTTCAGGACGACCTGTTATGGATGAAATCTCCGCGCGGTTCTGGGTGACCTTCGAGCTCGCCTTTTATTCGACTATACTCGCAGTATTCTTGGGGCTAATTGCGGGAATCATTTCTGCAGTTCGCCATTACACGCTAACCGATGTTACGGTTATGATTATTGCGTTATTCGGTCTTTCAATGCCAAACTTCTGGTTCGGGTTACTTCTGATTCAGTGGTTCGCTATCGGAAACTGGATGCCGGAGTCTTTAGAGTTCTTGAAAATGCGGCCATCTGGTTGGGGAGACGACTGGAGACAGATTGTCTTACCAGTAGTGACTCTTGGAACCGGTGGAGCTGCCATCATTGCCCGAATGACACGTTCGTCTATGCTTGAGGTAATTGGTCAAGACTATATCCGTACAGCCCGTGCGAAAGGTTTAACAGAACGTATCGTAGTTTACCGTCATGCATTAAAGAATGCGCTTATCCCGGTAGTAACCGTTGTCGGACTTGAATTTGGTGGTTTCCTAGGTGGAGCTGTACTGACGGAGACAATTTTTGCGATTAACGGAATGGGACGTTTGACGATTGATGCGATTCGTACACGTGACTTCCCGATCGTTCAAGGAACTGTACTTGTCATTTCAGTCTTGTTCGTACTTGTAAACTTACTTGTTGATATTTCATATCGCTACTTAAATAAACGTATTGATCTAAACTAGGAAGGAGTGTCTCAACTTGATTTCAAAAGATAATGTTCTTGAAGTGAGAAACCTGCAGACGTCCTTCTCTACGGATAAAGGTGAAGTACGCGCAGTAGATGGCGTAAGCTTTGATGTTCCTAAAGGAAAGACAATTGGAATCGTTGGAGAGTCAGGTTCAGGGAAGAGTATCACGTCTCTATCGATTCTACGACTGCTTGCTGAGAACGGTAAAATTAAAGGTGGAGAAATCCGCTACAAAGGTGAAGATTTAACAAAGGTAACGGAGAAGCGCATGCGTGAATTGCGTGGGAATGATATCTCCATGATCTTCCAAGAGCCAATGACATCGTTAAACCCTGTCTACACAGTGGGGCAGCAAATTAGTGAGAGTTTAATAGCGCACAAAGGGATGAACAAAAAGCAAGCGATGGTTCGCTCAGTCGAACTTTTAAAACTTGTTGGAATCCCGTCGCCTGAAAAACGCGTGAAAGCCTATCCATTTGAGCTTTCGGGTGGTATGCGTCAGCGTGTCATGATTGCCATGTCACTAGCGTGTGATCCAGAAATTTTGATTGCTGATGAGCCAACTACCGCACTTGACGTAACAATTCAAGCACAAATCCTAGAGTTGATTAAAGACTTGCAAGACCGCCTGGGTATGTCTGTTATTTTCATTACACACGACCTTGGTGTTGTGGCAGAGACATGTGATTACGTTGCAGTTATGTATGCAGGACAAGTAGTAGAGTATTCGAATATTCGAACACTGTTTAAGCAACCGAAACATCCGTATTCCATCGGTCTTTTAAACTCGCTACCGCGTCATGATATTGACCAGGAGAAGTTAGTTCCTATTAAAGGAAATGTACCAAGTCCACATGAAATGCCAACAGGATGTCGTTTTGCACCACGTTGCCCAGCTGCTACTGATCTTTGTCGTGCGAAGTTGCCGGAGCTTATGGAAGACGAAGCAGGAAATCAAATCCGTTGTTGGATCTATTCGGACGAATGGCCAGGCGAGAAGGAGGTAACTGTTTATGGCGAAAAAAGAATTGCTAAAGGTTGAAGGCCTCAAACAATACTTCCCGATTAAAGGTGGATTTTTAGGGCGTACAGTCAACCACGTAAAAGCTGTTGATGATATCAGTTTCACAATCTATGAAGGTGAAACAGTCAGTATCGTAGGGGAATCGGGTTGTGGGAAATCCACAACAGGTCGTTCTATTCTTCGACTTGAAGAGCCAACGGAAGGGAAAGTTGAATTCCAAGGCGTCAACCTTGCTGATATTAGTAAACGTCAGATGCGTGATTACCGCAAAGATTTGCAGATCATTTTCCAAGATCCGTATGCGTCGATCAATCCTCGTCAAACGGTCGCATCTGTTTTAAATGAAGCGATGGAAATTCAAAAGGTCTTACCTGCAAACAAGCGTCGTGCACGAATCGAAGAACTTCTTGAAACAGTTGGGCTTCTTCCTTATCAAGCCGATCGTTTCCCGCACGAGTTCTCAGGTGGTCAGCGTCAGCGTATCGGGATTGCCCGTGCGTTGTCAGTGGATCCGAAACTGATTATCTGTGATGAAGCAGTATCGGCACTTGATGTATCGATTCAAGCGCAGGTTCTGAATTTGCTTGAAGATCTGCAAGAAGAGTTCAACTTGACGTATCTCTTCATTTCCCATGACCTAGGTGTCGTTCGTCACATCTCGGACCGGATTATTGTTATGTATCTTGGGAAGATTGTAGAGATTGCTGACAAGATAAGCCTGTTTGAAAATCCTCAACATCCGTATACGAAAGCCTTATTGTCTGCGATTCCGGTTCCGGACCCAGACAAGAAGAAAGAGCGTATCGTGTTGAAAGGTGATGTGCCGTCACCGATCGACCCACCAGAAGGATGCCGTTTCCATACGCGTTGTCCGTTTGCAACAGACAAGTGTCGCACGGAAGAGCCAAAGCTGCGTACTTCTGATTTGATGAAGGACGAGCACGAAGCTGCGTGTCACTACATGGAAGAAATCACTGCAGGCACAATGCAACCGAATTACTAAGTGTCTGAGAGGCTGGGACAAAACCTAGACTCTAATTGAAAAAGCGCGCACCGCAGAAAATTCTGCGGTGCGCGCTTTTTGTGTACAAAAATAAGGACAACT
>NZ_JAFBFG010000030.1 GCF_016909155.1 Chryseomicrobium aureum | reverse complement strand
ATCGTACAAAGGTATATCCGGAGCCCACTATCAAATATCAGATGTGAAATAGTTCAAAAAGGTCCGGCCAGGGTTTTTGGCCGGATTTTCTTATTGATATTCAAAGCATTATTGCGGATAGTGACTACCTTGTTTCAATATAAAATTAAAAAAAGTGTCAGTTATACTATCAAAGGTTTTATCCTTTAGGAAGATTAAATCATAATTCGTTTGGATGTCTGGTAGATCAGATACTATTAATTCCATAAGGCACCCTCTTGTGAGTTCCTCTTTAATAGCCGATCTTGGTAAAATAGCAATCCCTATTTTGTTTTTAACCATTTGCTTAGCAACCTCAATATTATCAATTTCAATAACAATATTTTGTAAAGAGTTTAAGCGATCAAAAACATTTTGAACAAGTGCCCAATCCGTTGTTTTTCTAGCATATTGAATGAATTTTTCGTTTGTTAAATCCTTTATTGAAATGATCTTTTGTGATTTGAAAGGATGGTCAGGATATATCGCTAGAACCATTTGATCATTAAATAAATGTATCGTTTCAATTTTCGGATGATAAATAGACCTTGAGATGCCGAAGGACGATTGATTATTTAACACCATATCTAAAATTTGATTTGAATGTCCTGTCCGTACGTTTACTTTCGTATCAGGATAATCTATATTAAATTCTTTTATTAAATTCGGGAGCAAGTTGATAGCACCGGTAAAAACTGCCGAAATGTTAATCAGGCCACCCGATTCAAAGTCCTTCCGTTGAACTGCGTATTTCCCTGCTTGCAAATGATGAAGCACCTGTTTTGCATGTGGTAGAAAAGCCACACCTTCCTCTGTTAACGAAATACTATTTCCTCTGTCAAAGAGCTTGCAATTTAATAAACTTTCTAAAGATTTAATCCGTGAACTTATTGTTGGTTGTGTCGTATATAGAACCTCTCCAGCTTTGCTAAAACTTGACGTAATAGCAACATATAAGAATGCCTCAACTTGCTCAATGTTCATAATAGTCCCCCTAGTATAAAATTTGCTTATAAGCATTATTATAAAGATTAATTTGATTTACGAAATAGTTTGCTCTAAATTTAATTAATATTATTGAATTCAAAAGAGTTTAAAGATTCAACAATATTAAATTGCGTAGTGTATTAACCACACTATTACTTAAATTTAATGGTGACTTCTTGGCACAAAGACTAATTTGATAATTCAAAATCGGGAGTAGGGGGTTATTAAATAAGTATTTTATCTTAGAGTAAGTATTCTATTAAAACTGTTTTAGAAGCTAATGTGCGTAAATGGGAATGAAGTTGAAGTAGGGTCCATTTATTAATCTTTGAAAAGGGTGATTATCTTGAATAAACAAATAGTATTTTCTGCGACAGGTGATAGTTTTATCACAAGGCGGCTGCCTTCAAAAGATGGGCCATTTCAAGAACTGTCTTCTCTTTTGAAGAATACAGATGTGCGATTTACGAATTTAGAGGTGACAACCCATAACTTTGAAGGAGAACCTGGTGCTGTTAGCGGGGGGACATGGGCTATTGCTGCACCAACCGTTTTAGAGGATCTAAAGGACTATGGATTTAATTTAGTAGCATGGGCAAACAATCATACATTGGACTACTCTTTTGGTGGGTTGCACGCAACTGAGAGAAGTTTAAATCAGTATGGATTCATTCATGCAGGAGCGGGCAAAAATTTAGCAAAAGCAAGTGAACCAAGATATTTAGAAACAGCTTCTGGAAGAGTAGCATTGATATCAGTTACCTCGAGTTTCCATGAATCGTGGATAGCCGGTAATGAACGTCCAGATATGATGGGAAGACCAGGTGTAAATCCTTTGCGTTATCATACGATTTACACAGTTACTTCCGAAAAAATGAAACAACTTAAGTCTATTGCTGAAGCTGTAAACATTAATGCTGAGTATGATTTGTCAGTTAAAGATGGGTTTATTGTGGAGGAAGATGACGAATTATTTTACTTTGGCGGGCATTATTTTAAAGAGGGTGTCCATGAGGGAGAAAGTACTACTCCTTCCAAAGTAGATTTAGAGCGAATCAGTAGATCTATCCGGGAGGCTAGTCGGCAGGCAGATTATGTATTGGTTAGTATTCATGCCCATGAGATGCAAGGGAAGGATTTAAGTCAGCCAGCAGAATTTTTAAACGCTTTCTCTAGAAGATGTATTGATGAAGGGGCCCATTCTGTGATTGGCCATGGTCCACATATTGTTCGAGGAATAGAAATTTATAAAGAAAGACCGATTTTTTATAGCCTAGGTAACTTTATCTTTCAAAACGAAACAGTTACCCACTTGCCAGCTGATTTTTATGAAAAGTATGGATTAACCAATACACATAGTGTTGCGGATGCATTAGATGTTCGAAGTAAAAATGAGACCAGGGGATTTGGAACTAACCCTAAAATTTGGTCATCCTTTGTCCCGGTGTGGAAGATGGTGGATGGAAAGTTAAGTGAAATTGAACTGTATCCGGTTGAATTAGGATACGGGCTTTCACGCTATCAAAGAGGGTGGCCAGCTCTTACAGATGATACCAACATATTAGTAAAGTTACAAGAATTGTCTAAACCATTTGGAACTGAAATAAAAATTGATAACGGTATCGGGAAAATCACTATTTGAGATTAAGGAAAAGGAGGGGGAATATGTCAATACAAACTAAAAACGAAAAGCAACCTATTCTTCAAATCCAAGGATTAAAGAAACACTTTCCAGTAAAAAGCTCTCTAGGATTTTTAGGTGGGGCAAAAGGAAATGTTAAAGCCGTTAATGATGTTTCTTTTGAATTGTTTGAAGGTGAAACTTTTGGGTTGGTAGGAGAATCTGGGTGTGGGAAAAGCACATTAGGAAGAACAATTTTACGACTAACGGAACCAACGGAAGGAAAAGCAATATATATAAACAATGATGTTTTTAAATTGCCACCGAAGTCATTTAATAATATGCGACAGGAATTACAAATGGTCTTCCAAGATCCATATTCCTCATTAAATCCTAAGAAAAGAATTGGTTCAATTTTAGAAGAACCTTTAATCATTCATGGTATTGGTAATAAAAAGGAACGTACCGAAAAGGTAATGGATATTTTATACAAAGTTGGATTGCAGGTAGACCATTATTATCGTTACCCGCATGAGTTCTCTGGTGGACAAAAACAGCGTATTGGGTTGGCTCGAGCATTAATTGTCAATCCGAAAATAGTTGTTTGTGACGAGCCTGTTTCTGCTCTTGATGTATCGATTCAGTCGCAAATTCTCAATTTATTACAGGGATTACAGGCCGAATTAAACCTATCATACCTTTTCATATCTCATGACCTTAGTGTTGTACGCCATATTTCTGACCGTGTAGGTGTCATGTACTTGGGTAATATGGTAGAGGTAGCAAAAACGGAGGCCCTATATGCAAAGCCACTTCATCCTTATACTGAAGCCTTGTTATCAGCCATTCCGCGTACAAATTCAGAGTTTAAGAAGGAACGTATTATTCTAAAGGGTGAGGTTCCCTCTCCTCTTAATTTACCTTCGGGATGCGTTTTTCATACACGCTGTCCATATGTAAAAGATGTGTGTAAACAAGAGGTTCCTGTTAAAAGGGAAGTGTCACCACAACATTTTGTTGCTTGTCATTTATACAATTAATTTAAAGGAGGTACAGATCAAATGATACCAGAACAGATAGTATCCACACTTGATAAGGTGCTTAATGATAAATGTGTGCAGGCTAATATTCCTGGCATGGCTTTGATTATGTCGCAAAATGGCCATCCAATTTTCGAAAAATATTATGGTTACCGCGATGTTGAAAATAAGCTTCCGGTCAATGGGGACACTGTTTTCGGAGTTGCTTCTATCACAAAGTCATTAACGGCTCTAGCCGTTATGCAACTAGAGGATGCAGGAAAGCTCTCAGTTGATGATCAAATCATTCGGTGGTTACCTGAACTCAAACTGCCTAACAATCAATTTAGGGAAAAAATAAAAGTCCATCATTTACTCTCACATACTAGCGGTTTACCAGGGATGAGTGCAGTTAACTGTGCAAGAGCAAATAGTATTTTGGATGATCCGCACGGAGAGTACCTATCTGATAGATTGTCTCTATTATCTAATTATAAAAGGGTTAGAACCGTAATAGAATTAATGGGGGTTATGAGCGAGGCGGAATATTCACTACTTGGTCCCCCCGGTTCAATGTTTAATTACTCAAATGAAAGTTATGCATTACTTCAAGAAATAATCGAGAGGGCTAGTGGAGAGGCCTTCATTACATATGTACAGAAAAATACGTTACAGCCTTTAGGGATGAATCGTTCCTTTTTCTTAACATCTGACCTAAAGAATATAGAGAATGTTACAGAGCTCTATTCATACAGAAGAGAAGATGATACTGTTTTCCACTCACCAGCATGGTGGGATGTAGGGGATATTTATTCAAATGGGTCTCTTAAAACATCTAGTTCTGATTTAATGAAGTATTTAGATGTTTTCCGCCTTGATGGAACAGTAAAAGGAGAAAGAATTGTCTCTAAAGCTAGTGTACAAAAGATGACTTCAGCTCAAGCGACAACGCCGACGGGTGACCGTTATGGGTATGGCTTAAAAGTGGATTGTCTTTCGGGAATGAGAATTCTTGGGCATGGTGGTAGCATTAAGGGCGTTTCTTCTCATATTAAGGTCGCTAAAGAACAAGACATCACTGTTTCTGTTCTTATTAATATAGCGGAAGCTGATGCAGAGAAACTGGCCTTTACATCATTAAACCACGGACTTCAGCTACCTGATGTAACCGATAGGGAATTTGCAGAATACAAAATTTCCGAAGAACAATTAAATTCTTTCACAGGTATGTACCTATCTGATGAGGGACAAAACGCTGAGGTCTTACCGTGTGATAATGGCATCCAGATGAAGGTGCAAAGGAATCTATTCCGTTTGAGGCCTTATACGATAGATAGCTTTATGACCCCCGGGGGTGAAAGAATAAAGTTTATTACTGATGATATAGGGGAAGTTATAGGGTTATTCAAAGGCAACCGCTTTATCCCAAAGACAACATCTCGCATTTAAAGATAGTAAAAATAATGCCGTTAGAAGCATGCATAGAAAAAAATAATAGATTGCTTGGAGGGTTAGCTAATGTTTGAAGAACAAGGCATGGAAAAATCAATTATTTCTGATTCAGTTAAAGCAGTATATAAAACACTGCTTGCCAACTCCCAAGTAGAAAGTGGACTTTCCTTTTTGAAAAATGATAATGACTATACAACTGACGAGCAAATTGAACTTACAGCCATAGAGGCACCAACCTTTTTTGAGGAAAAAAGAGGGCTGTATTATAAAGAAAAACTAGAAGCTCTTAATATTCACAATATTACGATAGATGAAATAGGGAATGTATTTGGGGTTCGCCCAGGTAGTGGAGATGGTCCGAAATTAGTGGTTTGTGCTCATTTGGATACTGTTTTTCCTGCAGGAACAGATACGAAGGCAAAAAGGATGAATGGTAAAATATATGCCCCTGGCATTGCTGATGATGGAAGAGGCTTGGCCGTTGTACTCACATTGATTAGAGCTTTAAATCACGCCGACATTAAAACACGGGGTGACCTAATAATCGGAGCAACCGTTGGTGAAGAAGGTTTAGGGGATTTACGAGGCGTAAAAAGTTTGTTCGAGAATCGGAATGATATTGATGGTTTTATTTCAATTGAGCCGGGATCACCGCAGCAGATTACTTATTTAGGAACAGGAAGTAAACGCTATTCGGTTACGTATAAGGGGCCAGGTGGACATAGTTTTGGCAACTTTGGAACAGCGAATCCCATTCATGCTTTAGGAAGAGCGATTGCTAACATAGCGTCTTTAGAAACACCTGCTAACCCTAAAACAACGTTTAATGTTGGTGTAATTAGTGGAGGTACTTCAGTGAATACGATTTCTGAAACTGGGAACATGATCATTGATATCCGTTCCAATTCACAGGATGAATTAGTACGACTTGAAGAAAAGCTACTTACAATTATTAACGAGGCTGCAAAGGAAGAAAACCTTCGATGGAATAAATCAAATGAAGTAACTGTCGACATCAAACTGGTCGGTGATCGTCCCGCAGGAACACAAAGTCCCGACGCGATGATTGTACAAGTTGCAGCGGCTGCTACAGTAGCTCTGGGATTCGAACCGATATTGAATGATGCAATTAGTACGGATTCGAATGTCCCTATCCATCTTGGAATACCGGCAGTTACACTTGGTGGCGGTGGAGATGCTGGTGGTTTCCATACGTTAAATGAATACTATGATTCAACAGATGCTCATTATGGTGTGCAAAAAATTTTCCTAACGATTTTAGGTCTTATTGGTTGTGAAGATACAACTGAATCCTTGCTTGAAAAAATAGCAAATGTTCGATTCTTGCAAAATTGAAAACAAATATTGAAGAATCGATAATAAATTTATGGGAGAATCAACATGGAAAAAGTTTATCAATATATAGACGACAATAATGAAATGTATCTTGAATAGCTCATTGAATTATGCAAACAACCTAGTGTAGCTGCTCAAAATAGAGGGATCAAAGAGACAGTTAGTTTGGTTGAAAATCACATGAAAAATATAAGTGCAACTGTTGAAACAATCCACACTCCGGGAAATCCAATCGTTTATGGAGAACTCCAATCAAATAAGGGCAAAACACTATCTTTTTACAATCACTATGATGTACAACCGGAAGATCCTATCGAATTATGGGAGAGTCTTCCTTTTTCTCCTGAAATAATAGATGGGAAACTTTTTGCGAGAGGCGTAGCGGATAATAAAGGAACATTTATGTCACGCATTTGTACTGTCCATGCCTACCAACAGGTCTATGGAGAACTTCCAATCAATTTAAAGTTTATTGTAGAAGAAGTAGTAGAGGTAGGGAGCCCCAATTTAGAAGCGTTTGCGGATAAATATATCGATAAGATACGCGCCGATGCAAACATTTGGGAAAATGGCTTTAAAGATGTTGACGGTAACCTTCAAATAAGCCTAGGTTGCAAAGAGATGCTGTATGTAGAACTTCATGCAGAAGGGGCAATTACAGATCTTCATTCGGAAAGAGCTCTTACTACTAATATACGAGGAGGATAACTATGGCAGATCCCAAAAAAATGTATTACGAAATGCTTGAAAGTACATTTCCCACATATAAAGAATTCACCACTATTCCAGTGTGTGACAACGGAGAACCACTTGTGCCAATTGGTTCAGAGTTCGAAGGCAGCTTACAAATTTTAGAAAATTACAAACAATATACGGGTAATCAAATCTTTGTTCGCTCCCATGTTGTAATGATGCTAATACACGCGCAAAAAGAGCTGAGGGAAATATACCCAGATTATAATCTGGAGGTTGTTTGTGGGTATCGTCATCCTGAAATTCAGGAAAAAACACATAGTGAACACAAGAAGTGGTTGAAAGAACAGAATCCACTTTTGGAAGGAGATGAACTGACAGAAGTAGCTCATCGTTTTAGTGCAGCCCCAGATGTTGCGGGACATCCAACAGGTGGTGCGGTTGACGTGCGAATAATCGGATCTGAAGGATTGCCGGTGAACATGGGGCCTGAATTTGAACCAAGTAAAGATATTTATGTATTTTCTCCGTTTGTGGAGAAAGAAGTATGGCATATTCGACAGATTTTGCGAAACTGCATGGTTAAGGCCGGGTTTGCTCCGTTTGATGGGGAATGGTGGCACTTTGCTTACGGAGATCGAGAGTGGGCCAACTATTACAATAAGCCCGAAGCAATTTATGCACAGTTAAACTTTCAAATTTAACTATACTTACTACTTTCCAAAAAGGAGGTTTTAATAATGGTACAACAAGTAAATTCGAATAATTTAAAGTACCAACAACTTGATAAACTGTTTACAACGTTATCTGATGAACAGAAATTTAATGGAAATATCATGATTCTTGAAGCGGGAGAAGTTATATATAAAGGGACATTTGGTTATGCCGAGCTAGATAAATCGAAAAAGTTAACATACGAAACGGTATTTGAACTGGCGTCTGTTTCAAAGTTATTTACAGCATTGGGAATAATGATTTTGAAGGAACAAGGAAAACTTGATTACAATGATATGGTAGAAACAATATTACCCGAGCTCCCTTATAAAGGTATCTCTATCCGAAATCTGTTGTCACATACTTCCGGGTTGCCCGATTACATTGAGTTGTTTGCACAATGTTGGGATCGATCAAAAATTGCCACTAATCAAGATGTGATAGAACAGCTCAATATTCATAAGCCCGCTGAACACTTTAAACCGAATGAAAAGTATGAATACAGCAACACTGGTTATGTGCTACTGGCTATGATTATTGAACAAGTATCAGGAATAAGTTTTGCTAATTTTTTGAATAAATATATTTTTAAGCCGCTTGATATGGAAAGTACTAGGATTTTTAACCGCCGTTTTTCTTTGGAAGTAATTGACGATTATGCCTATGGATATGTCTATTCTGAGATACTAGGAAAATATAGTTTGCCTGATGTTTTACAGGAACACGATTTTGTTAATTATTTGGATGGGATTCAGGGAGACGGAGTTGTTAATTCAACACTGGACGATTTAAGAAAGTTGGATAGGGCACTGTACACGGAAAAGTTAGTAAGCAAGGGTACTCTTAAAGAAGCTTTTTCCCCTGTTATACTAAGTGATAATAATACGTACGATTACGGCTTTGGTTGGCAAATTCGTAATAACCCTGAAACAGGAAAAATTGTTTACCATGGAGGCAGTTGGCCAGGGTATCGAACCTGGTTTAGCCGTTATATAGATAATGACAAAACTATAATTTATCTTACAAACGTGGAACGGGAACGGGAATGGACACAAACACTTATAGAGGTTGTGGAGAATATTTTGTTTGATCGACCATACCAGATTCCGGAGTAACGGAAGTATTCTAAATTTAAGAACGGAATAAACTCAGGCGGAATCTCAAAGGTTTTCCTCTACAGGCGAATACTTATATCGTGTAGACAACGTACTGGTAAGTACAAGTCTACACGTTTTTTTTTTCCAATCTACTAATTTTAATTTAAATATGTACAGAGTTGCTTGAATAGATATGTACAAAATCGATCACATCTTCTTTATGCTAATTTTGAGGTGATCAATTTGTATATATCGTTGAACGTTGAAATGGATTTTGAGATTAAAGGTCTAGAAAACCTACCAAAATTTTAACAAATAATGGAGCAACTAAAAATGAAAATAAATAAGAGCGAACTAGCAAGGGAACTTGGAGTCAATCGAAGAACGATTGAAAAGTATCTAATGGGCTTTATTCCAAAACGTACACGCAATAAACGTTCCAAAATAGATGAGTATTATTCTATTATATCGATACTACTTTCTGAGGACTCCAAACAAAAGTTTTATTGTTAATGCTGATTAAAAACGTCAATTTGTTGACGGTATTGTTTGTCCAGGAATTGACGGATATAATGTCCTTAACAAACCTGAAGAAAGGAAAA
>NZ_JAFBFG010000029.1 GCF_016909155.1 Chryseomicrobium aureum | reverse complement strand
CGAGACCCGGCAACGAAGATGAAAGTGCTCTTCTTTCAGCTTACGTGGGGAGGCTCGGGGAAACTCACCCAGGAAATGGCGGCCTGGATGGAGGGGTTGACAGCTAAGAAACACCTCCACCTGTCCTCTTCGTTCTTACTTTAATTTTTAGAACAAGCATCCTAAGATAGATCTGGCTTTTTCACTGCATATTCCCAGTTCATCTTAGTTGAATTTCCTCCTCCCTCTTCGGTAAAGTAAAACTACACCGAAAGGAGCGAACACACACATGACAACCGTATTTGACTTCAAAGTAAAAGCAACGACTGGCGATGAAGTAGCACTCGATACATACAAAGGCAAAGTGCTCGTCGTCGTCAACACTGCGAGTAAGTGTGGCTTCACCCCCCAATTTGAAGAATTGCAAAGCCTTTATGAGAAGTACAAAGACCAAGGATTCGAAGTCCTAGGCTTCCCAAGTGACCAATTCAACAATCAAGAGTTTGAAAACATCGATGAAACGATGAGTTTCTGTCAACGCAACTATGGTGTCTCATTCCCAATGTTTGCGAAAGTAGATGTAAAAGGCACAGATGCAAATCCACTATTCCAACACCTCGTTTCAGAAAAGAAAGGATTGCTCTCAGAGGGGATTAAGTGGAACTTCACAAAGTTCTTAGTGGACCGTGAAGGGAACGTTGTCAAACGCTATGCGCCACAGACAAGCCCATCGAAAATTGAAGAAGATTTAATTGCGTATTTGTAGAACGGAGAAATCCGTTCTTTTTTTGTGAAAAATCGGAATACATGTTTAATTTGATGCTGCCTTGACACCTCTTAGTCACGCTGATAACCTTAACACTAATATTCAAAATCAAGAGGAGGAAGACGGAAAATGTGGGAATCAAAATTCCAGCGTGAAGGATTAACATTTGATGACGTATTGCTTGTGCCAGCGAAATCAGAGGTATTGCCAAAGGATGTTGACTTATCAGTTCAATTGACAGAGAAGATTAAAGTGAACATTCCGATTTTAAGTGCAGGAATGGATACCGTAACAGAAGCAAAGATGGCTATTGCTATGGCACGTCAAGGCGGTCTCGGTATTATTCACAAGAATATGAGCATTGATGAGCAAGCGGAACAAGTGGAGACAGTTAAGCGTTCGGAAAATGGCGTTATCACAGATCCGTTCTTCCTAACACCAACACATCAGGTGTATGATGCAGAACATTTGATGGGCAAATACCGCATCTCAGGTGTGCCAATCGTGAACAATGAAGAAGAGCAAAAGCTTGTTGGAATTATCACGAATCGCGACCTTCGTTTCATCCAAGATTATTCATTGAAAATTGATGACGTGATGACGAAAGAGAACTTGGTGACAGCTCCTGTTGGCACAACACTTCAAGAAGCGGAAAAAGTGCTACAAAAATACAAGATTGAAAAACTTCCAATTGTAGATGAAGACGGTATTTTAAAAGGTCTTATTACAATTAAAGATATTGAAAAAGTAATTGAGTTTCCGAACGCTGCAAAAGACCAACATGGCCGCCTTCTTGTCGGAGCAGCAGTGGGTGTCACGAAAGATACACTGATGCGCGTAGAGAAGCTTGTGAAGGCACATGTAGATGTCATTACGATTGATACAGCACATGGTCACTCACAAGGTGTTATGGAAACTGTGAAAGAGATTCGCGCAGCTTACCCAGAACTTGCAATCATTGCAGGGAATGTAGCGACTTCAGAAGCAACGCGTGAGCTGATTGAAGCGGGAGCAGACATCATTAAAGTCGGAATCGGTCCTGGTTCAATTTGTACAACACGTGTTGTTGCAGGCGTTGGGGTTCCTCAAATTTCAGCGGTATACGATTGTGCAACAGAAGCACGCAAGCACGGCAAAGCCATTATTGCTGATGGCGGGATTAAATATTCTGGCGATATTGTGAAAGCATTAGCTGCTGGTGGACATGTTGTGATGTTAGGAAGCATGCTTGCAGGTACGACAGAAAGCCCTGGAGAGACTGAAATCTTCCAAGGACGTCGCTTTAAAGTGTACCGTGGAATGGGATCAATTGGTGCCATGGAACGTGGTTCAAAAGATCGTTACTTCCAAGAAGATGCGAAGAAACTGGTGCCAGAAGGTATTGAAGGGCGTCTTCCATACAAAGGGCCACTTGCAGATACGATTCACCAGTTAACAGGTGGGATTCGTTCTGGAATGGGATACTGCGGAGCGCACAACTTGGAAAAACTTCGAAATGAAGCACAATTTGTGAAAATGACAGGTGCCGGCCTTCGTGAGAGTCACCCACATGATGTACAAATTACAAAAGAAGCACCAAACTATTCTATTTCCTAATAACTAGTTCCTATCAGGAACATTCGCACACCTTATGCCGTCTATACTAGGCATTAGGTGTGTTTTTTTAGTGAAAATGCATTTTTTCTACTAGCCTTGTGTTAAAATGAGCAAGGAAAAATAGGCTTTGGAGGGTAAAAACATTGAAAAAATGGATGGCACAGTGGCTCCTCATTCCGATGCTTTTAATTTCAGGAATCGTAGGAATCCCGCAAGCAGCTCAAGCGGAGACAGATCCGCTTAACTTAACCGTAGATGCTGCAATTATGATTGACGCTGAGACTGGGAAAATTTTATATAGCAAAAATGCAGAACAACCACTTGCGATTGCTAGTATGACAAAAATGATGACAGAGTATCTGTTATTTGAAGCGATTGAAGAAGGACGTATTACATGGGATCAACAATATTCGGTCACAGACTATACATACCGCCTTTCACAAAACCGTGCACTAAGTAATGTACCTCTTCGCCAAGATGGTACATATTCGATTCGTGAATTGTATGAAGCAATGGCGATCTATTCTGCCAATGCAGCGACAGTAGCGATTGCTGAGACAATTGCAGGCACAGAAGACAATTTTGTTACATTGATGAATGAAAAAGCAGAAGAGTTAGGACTTGAAGGGTATAACTTCGTCAACTCATCGGGATTAAACAATGAAGATCTAATGGGAATGCACCCAGCTTCTACTGGCGCGAGCGATGAAAACGTGATGCCTGCAAAAGCTGTGGCAACATTATCATTTGCACTTCTTCGCGATTACCCGGAAGTACTAGAAGTGGCAAGCATCCCTCGTAAGACGTTCCGTGAAGGGACAGACGATGCAACAGACATGCCAAACTGGAACTTCATGTTACCAGGACTTGTCTATGAGTACGAAGGTGTGGATGGATTAAAAACGGGAACAACTGAACTTGCTGGTCATTCATTCGCAAGTACTGCAACACGTGGCGACATGCGTTTAATTACAGTCGTGATGAAAGCAGTAGATGCGCAAGGTGTAGGTTCTTATAAAGCGCGCTTTGATGCAACTCGTGCTCTATTGGATTACGGCTTTGCGCAATTTACAAAACAAGAGATCGTAGCACCAGGACAAACAATTGAAGGTGCAGAGACACTTGCTGTCGATAAAGGGAAAGAAGATGAAGTTGCAATTGCTCCAAAAGAAGGCATTTCGATGGTCATCAAGTCAAATGAAAAAGACTTGTACACACCTGTATTTACACCGACAGAAGAGATGCTTGAAGCAGAGGTAGAAAGCGGCCAGGTTGTCGGAAAAGTAAAACTGGAGAAAACGGAAGGTGAAGACCTTGGTTACATCCTGGATAAAGAAGCAGGAGTAGACGTTGTGACGACAGCTGCAGTAGAACGTGCAAGCTGGATTTCTCTTGTATTCCAAGGAATTGGAGCATTCTTTACAGGACTATGGGGGAATGTAACAGAATTCGTTGGTGGATTGTTTTAAACCAAAAGTAAAGAGGCTGTGACAAAACCCAGCAAAGGGAGTTTCTCGTCATGAGAAACTCCCTTTTTGTATGTTCTATTGGGTGTAGGGGAAGCGTTCCGCGGGCGCGGGCTGAGCCTCGGTCTCAGCTTCCGCTTATAATCCCGCTGGAGTCACCCCTACACACTTTTCATTTTGTTATCTTTAACTTCATTTGTGGAATTAACTGAGTTATGTCCCTGCCTCTTTTTGTATGCAGTATTCCGCAAGTTGTTCAAATAAGTCGTTCAGTGCAGGTTCCATCTTCTCTTCGGGGATGCCCCCAAAGCCCAGTAATAACTTGGAAGAGACAGTTGTCCGGTTGATGCGGTAATGGTCAAGTGCAGAGATACGGATACCAATTTCCGCAAGTTTGGTTCTCAATTGTTCCCCCGTGAAATGTGTCTGGCAATCTATCACAACATGCATGCCAGCTTGATCTCCAGAAATCGAGAGCCACTCTGCATACGGTTCGCCAATCTTTCGTAAGATGTCTAATTTTCGTTTGTAGAGCTTCCGCATTCGGTTTACATGTTTCTCAAAATACCCTTTTTCCATAAATTGAGTCAAAGTTGCTTGATCAAAGCGTGGGACAGTAGCTGCATAATGTCCAAATTGGCGTCTGTACACATCCAATAGATGCGATGGAATGACCGCATACGCGATACGCAGTGAGGGCATCAGAGATTTTGAAAATGTGCTCAAATAAATCACGCGATTATTTGTATCAAATCCTTGCAGCGCAGGGATTGGCATTCCGACATAACGGAATTCGCTGTCATAGTCGTCTTCGATGATATAGCCACCCGTTTCAGTTGCCCACTTTAACAATTGATTTCGTCTAGAGGCAGATAGGATGGCGCCGGTTGGAAACTGGTGAGCAGGGGTAATATAAGCAGCTGTTGCATTCGTTAATCGGAGTTCGCTGACTTTCATCCCTTCTTCGTCTACAGCAATCGGTACGGCTTGATAGGCGCTGTTTTGTGAGAAGTGATGGGTAAGCGAATAGCCTGGATCTTCCACTGCCAATACTCCGGCGTCCCCCATTAAGCGTAAGAGAAAAGGTAAGAGCTGTTCGGTTCCTGACCCGATGATGACTTGCTCAGGGGTACACCTGACACCCCGTGATTGATAGAGATAGGTCGCAATCTGTTGGCGAAGAGAGAGGTCTCCTTGAGGGTGTCCAAGGTGAAGTAGCTCTCGATTTCGATCAGACAGCACATCACGTGCGCATTTTCTCCATTGTTCTAATGGATAGTGCGCAAGGTCGATTTTCCCTGGATGAAAGTCATAGCGGTAGCTCGGGGCTTCTAGTTCTTGTCGAGCAGGTTGTTCGCCAGGTGTACTCCGGATGAGTTCTGTACTGTTTTGTACAAAGTATCCTTTGCGAGGCAGTGCAATGACATAGCCCTCATCTACAAGTTGGTGATAGGTCGTTTCAATCGTTGTCTGACTGATGGACAAGTAATCCGCCAATTGACGCTTCGAAGGAAGCTTTTCTCCTTCGGCAAGCTGCCCTGTCAATATCGCTTCACGAAAAGCGCGATACAGCCGTTCATAGAGTGGCATGGATGAATCAGTTGATAGGTGTGGTAGAAATAATTCCATAGCAACGTCCTCCGTTCAAGTTCTGTGGTTTTAGTATACGGGAATATAGATGTGTACGTTGCACAATTTGTGAAAATCGGGTAAACTAGAGCTAATTTCATGTGTGAAAAACGATGATCGGAAGCAGTAACAAGCCCGTTTTTTCAAGAGAGTCAGCGGTTGGTGAGAGCTGATAAAAACACTTGTGAATCCATCCTGAGAGTTGCCTTCGGTTTAACGGAGGCCGGTCAAGAGGCCGTTATGAGACAAGTGGTGTTCCTATGGACACAACCAGGGTGGTAACGCGGGTAGCTCTCGTCCCTTTTTTAGGGATGGGGGCTTTTTGTATGCAAAAAATCGTTGGAAGCCAATCAAGAGGAGGAAATTCTATGTTAGATGTACGGTATGTACGTGACAATTTTGATGCCGTAAAGGCAAAGCTCGCAAAGCGAGGAGAAGATATCTCAGAGTTTGATCAATTTGAAGTGCTCGATCAAAAACGCCGTGAGTTGATTGCCAAGACAGAAGAGTTGAAGTCTGAGCGCAATAAAGTGTCTGAGCAGATCTCTACGATGAAGCGCAACAAAGAAAATGCAGATGAGGCCATCGCACGTATGCGTCAAGTTGGCGATGAGATCAAAGCGTTAGACGAAGAACTTCGTGAAGTTGAAGAAAAGTTCAATTATATGATGATGCGTATTCCAAACATTCCGCACGACAGCGTACCAATCGGGGATACAGAAGACGATAACGTCACGCACCGTACGTGGGGAGATGCACCGTCATTTGACTTCGAACCGAAAGCCCACTGGGATATCGTGACAGATTTGAAGCTTGTCGACTTTGAACGTGCAGCGAAAGTAACGGGAAGTCGTTTTGCTTTCTACCGTGGTCTAGGTGCACGTCTTGAGCGTGCTTTACTGAACTTCATGATGGATCTGCACTCTGAAGAGCATGGCTACGAAGAAATGATTCCACCGTACATGGCAAACCGTGAGAGTTTAACGGGAACAGGCCAGTTGCCGAAGTTTGAAGAAGATGCCTTCTTGATCCAAGAGGAAGATTACTTCTTGATTCCAACAGCTGAAGTACCGGTGACGAACTTCTACCGAGATGAAATCTTAGAAGCTGAGCAACTTCCACAAGCGTTCACAGCGTATAGCGCATGTTTCCGTTCTGAAGCAGGATCTGCAGGACGCGACACACGTGGCTTGATTCGTCAGCATCAATTCAACAAAGTCGAACTGGTTCGTTTTGTGAAGCCAGAAGAATCTTACGAGCAACTGGAACTATTAACAGGACACGCAGAGAAAGTGCTTCAACTTCTTGGTCTTCCGTACCGCGTGTTGTTGATGTGTACAGCCGACCTAGGGTTCACAGCAGCGAAGAAATACGATATCGAAGTATGGCTTCCAAGCTACAACGACTTCAAAGAGATTTCTTCTTGCAGTAATTTTGAAGATTTCCAAGCGCGTCGTGCGGGTATCCGATTCCGCCGCGAGCCAGGTGCAAAACCTGAATATGTGCACACGTTGAACGGAAGCGGCCTAGCGATTGGTCGTACGGTTGCGGCGATTTTAGAAAACTACCAGCAAGCAGACGGATCTGTTGTGATTCCAGAAGTATTGCGTCCATACATGGGTGGTAAAGACGTTATCCGTTAATTGAAAAAGCAGCCGACTCTTATAGGGAGTCTGGCTGCTTTTGTTGTTTGCGGAGCTTTTTTTGCTCACGTAAGTTACGGAAGAAAGAGGTGAGGATTTCGCCACAGGCCTCAGCCTCCACACCTTCAATGACTTCACATGCATGGTTGAAACGTTCATCGTTTAGGAGAGTGTAAAGTGAATGCACGCACCCTGCTTTTGCATCGCGTGCGCCGTAAACGACGCGTGGAATCCGGGATTGTAAGATAGCCCCTGCACACATCGGGCAAGGCTCGAGCGTGACATAAAGCGTCGTGTCTTCTAAGCGCCAGCTACCGAGCTGTTTGCATCCCTCTTCGATGACTAACATCTCCGCATGGGTAAGGGCGTTTTGCGTCGCTTCTCGGAGGTTCGAGCCTCGTGCGATGATGGTGTCGTTATGAACAAGAATCGCTCCGATGGGGACTTCTCCAGCATCGCCAGCCTTCTTTGCTTCGGCAAGCGCTTCTCTCATATAGAAGTCGTGCATAAGACCTTCCTCCTCTCTAATTTTATGTTTCTTTGCTTGGAAAGATGGACGGATTTTCATCTATGTTTCATGGTAGAGCTGTGGTAAAATGGAAAGCACGACTTGAGACAGAAGAGTGAGGTCAGAAGCTATGTCTATTCCATTTATTACGGTTGAAGGGCCTATTGGCGTCGGGAAAACGTCCCTAGCAAAAGCCATCGCCGATACGTATCAATTTGAATTACTGAAAGAAATCGTTGACGAGAACCCGTTCTTAGATAAATTTTATGACAATATTGCAGAGTGGAGCTTCCAGACGGAAATGTTCTTCTTATGTAACCGTTATAAGCAGCTGGCAGACATTCAAAAGCATTATATCGCAAACGACCGTCCTGTTGCTGCCGATTATCATATTTTCAAAAACCTGATTTTTGCTAAGCGCACTCTTTCTCCAGTGGAGTATGCGAAATACGAAGGAATTTACTCTATTTTAACACGAGATATGCCTGTTCCGAACATGGTCGTCTACCTAGACGCAAGCCTGGATGTATTACTAGAGCGTATCGAACTGCGTGGCCGTGATTTCGAGAAGAAGATCGAGCCCGCTTACCTTGCGCAATTATCTGCAGACTACCGTGTGTTCATAGAAGATTTCGAGAAGGCGCACCCGGAGGTTCCTGTCCTGCGTTTTAGCGGAGACGATTTCGATTTCGTCCAAAACCCACAAGACCTGGCCCACATTTTAGATAAAGTAGATGCAACATTACATAAAAGGAGCTTGCAACGATGAATTTACGAGAGAAATACGGCATTCCCCACGATGCTGTCATCACGATCGCCGGAACTGTAGGTGTCGGAAAATCAACGATGACAAAAACTTTGGCAGAAGCGCTTGATTTTAAGACTTCTTTTGAAAAGGTAGATACCAATCCCTATTTGGACCGTTTCTATGATGATTTCTCTAAGTGGAGCTTCCACTTACAGATTTACTTCTTAGCGGAGCGCTTTAAAGAACAGAAGCGCATGTTTGAGTACGGTGGCGGATTCATCCAAGACCGCTCCATCTATGAAGATACGGGTATCTTTGCACGGATGCACAAAGAAAAAGGCACAATGGATCCTGTCGACTACGAAACGTATACAAGTCTTTTCGATGTAATGGTCATGACGCCTTACTTCCCACATCCAGATTTGCTGATCTACCTAGAAGGTTCACTTGAGAGCATCATCGGCCGCATCCAAGAGCGTGGCCGTCCGATGGAGCAGCAAACACCCATCACGTATTGGGAAGAGATGCACGGCCGTTACGAGAACTGGATCGATAACTTTAACGGATGCCCAGTGCTTCGTTTGAACATCAATGATTACGATATCGTGAAACGTCCAGAAGATGTAGAAAAAATCTTAGACCGCATCGGTAGCCACCTCACGAAAACAGCGGTTTACCGCGGTTAATAATACGTTTGGAATGCCCCTTCGACCTTTTGAGGTTGGAGGGGTTTTTTGTGGAGGAAGCAGGGGGTTCCCGACCTGCGGATTAGTTTCCATAACATCATTTGGGGCGTTAATGGGACTTGCTCGGGCGTTAAATGAGCGGTTAGGGTCGTTAAATCGTACAACAGGGGCGTTAAAACAGCATTTGAGGGCGTTAAGTAAGAGACGCTATTATTATGTTTAGGGCTTCGTGATTGCGAAAGCATTTTCCTCATTTTGGATTTAAATTTGCTTGTGGGTGAGTGCTTCGTCGCTAAAACAACGATTTTCGACGCTAGATTCACAATTTGCGTCGCTCAAAGCAAAGTTTTCGTCGCTCAGATGATTGATGATAGCTTTTCCGACGCTGAAATAAGAGTTTGCGTCGCTGGATTCACAATTTTCGACGCTTTAAGCGAGGTTTTCGTCGCTCAAGCCAAAGCGTGCACGGTAGTCGGTCATTCCCCACAAACAAAAAACTGCCCGCCCCACTTAAAGTGAGACAGGCAGTTCTAAATATTCAGACACGACTCTTGTAAGAAAAATTCGACCTGGAGTGATCGAATTCAATCTCATGTTTATGCGTGTGTGTGTTTTAAAATGGAGGAGGTAGAGGGATTCGAACCCCCGCGCGGTTTGACCCGCCTGTCGGTTTTCAAGACCGATCCCTTCAGCCGGACTTGGGTATACCTCCGAAGTACAGAAATAAATTTATCACGTCTAAAATTCAAAGTCAACAAAGAAAATGTTTTTTTTTAATATAATTTTTTTACGCGAGATTTGATTTTTCGTACGGAGGTGCGTATACTAATAAATGCCGTGCTAGGTGGGAAGGTAGCGGTGTCCTGTAACTCGCAATCCGCTCTAGCGAGACTGAACTCCTTCTCTGAGGCTGTTTGCATGTGAGGTCTGGTGTTTGCACGTAGTGTTGACGTCCGGGTCCTGCGCAATGAATACCCATGAACCATGTCAGGTCCGGAAGGAAGCAGCATTAAGTGGTGCTATTTATGTGCCGCGGGGTCGCCTGGGCTGAGCTAACGACAAGCGTGCCGCTCATGTGTAGCAGTCGAAGGAAGGTGCACGGTATACATAGAAGATTCACCCGTTTTCCGTTAGGGAAGACGGGTTTTTTATGGTATAATGGAAAGAGTGACTGATCATCAGAAATGGAGTGGAATGTGTGACTTATCAAGCGTTTTATCGTGCATACCGACCGCAATCCTTCGGGGAGATGTCGGGGCAAAAACACATTAAGCAAACCCTCCAGAATGCACTCGACTCTGGAAAGACAACACACGCCTACTTGTTCTCGGGACCACGAGGAACCGGAAAGACAAGTACAGCTAAAATATTTGCGAAGGCCCTGAATTGTGAAAACGGCCCCGCCAAAGAACCTTGCAACACCTGTGCAATCTGTACAAGTATCACAGATGGCTCCAATCCAGACGTGCTTGAATTTGATGCCGCGTCCCATTCACGGGTAGAAGAAATGCGAGACGTCATCGAAAAAGTACGCTTCGCACCGTCGAACGCACGTTATAAAGTGTACATCATTGATGAGGTGCACATGCTCTCGACAAGTGCTTTCAACGCACTACTCAAAACACTAGAAGAACCGCCCCCCCATGCTGTATTTGTTCTCGCAACGACTGAACCTCATAAAATTCCACTTACAATCATCTCGCGTTGTCAGCGATTCGATTTCAAACGAATTTCCAACACGGACATTGTGGAGCGAATGGTTCAAGTGCTTGACGACGCAGGGATTCCATATGATGAAAAAGTGTTGCGTCTAATTGCGCAAGCATCTGCTGGTGGAATGCGAGATGCATTAAGCTTACTAGATCAAGTGGTTTCGTACAGTGCGGAAACAATGACAATGGAAGAGGCACTCTTTATTACAGGTTCGATTGGTTCAGATGCATTCGTCCATATGGCAGAAGCACTGCTTGATGGCAACGTGAATGATGCGCTTGCCACGCTCGACGGTCTGATCATGGACGGCAAAGACCCTGTGCGCTTGATTGAAGACTTGGTGACGTTCTATCGCGACCTTCTCATCATGCAACACGTCGAGTCACCGGAAGAAATGGTCGAGATCGCAGAACCGACAGACCATGTGAAGGAGCTTTCCAAGCGCTACTCGCAACAACGCCTTTACACAAGCATTCAAATTGCTACTGAGATGCAACAAGAGATGCGTTTTTCAAACCATCCTAAAATCTATGTGGAGACAGCACTCATTCGATTGTCTCAGCTGACGGATCAACCTGGGAACACAACGACATCCTCTGTCTCAGACGAGCAAGTACAAAGACTTGAATCAAAAATTGCAAAACTCGAAGCGCAACTGCGTTCAGGAACAGCAAATGCGCCAGCAGAAGCCACGAAACAGAAACGTTCGCGTGGGCCAAGTGGTATCAAAGTTCCAACAGGACGAATTCAAGAAGTCCTGAAGTCTGCAACAAAACCAGCGATTCAGCAAGTGAAAACGCAATGGGCACAAGTCATGCAGCAACTGCAACGCTCGCATGCGGCTCTCCTGAATGACGCGGAACCAGTTGCGGCATCGGATACCGCTTTTGTGTTAAAATTCAAATATGAAATCCACTGCCAAATGGCAATGGACAATCAAACGTTCTCGACCCTCTTCCCGCAAGTTGTGGAAGACGTGACAGGAACACTTTATGAAGTGCTGTATACGCCGGAAGACCAGTGGCTTGAAATTCGCTCTGCATTCATTGCAGGGAATCAGCTAACTGGCGTTGTAGAAGAAGGAGACGACGATGACGAACAAGAAACAGTCATCGATCCATTGATCTCGGAAGCAACGAAACTATTCGGTGAAGACTTTGTTGAAATCAAAGAAGACTAAAGGAGGAAATCACAATGCGTGGTGGAATGGGAAATATGCAAGGTATGATGAAACAAATGCAGAAAATGCAAAAGAAAATGGCAGAGGCTCAAGAAGAGCTTGGCACACAACACTTTGAAGGTGTAGCAGGTGGCGGTATGGTCAAAGTGACTGTTACAGGACACCGTGAAGTTGTCGGAGTCGCTCTTGATGAATCTGTTGTAGATCCAGAAGATGTAGAAATGCTACAAGATCTAATTGTCATTGCGACAAACGAAGCATTGAAGAAAGCAGAAGAAACAGCGAATGCCACAATGGGCCAATTCACGAAGGGATTGAACCTTCCTGGCATGTTCTAGGAGGACACACAATGCATTATCCAGCGCCGATTTCTAAACTAATCGACAGCTTTATGAAACTGCCAGGTATTGGGCCGAAGACAGCGGCCCGTCTGGCGTTTTTTGTACTCAGCATGAAAGAAGACACGGTAACCGATTTTGCAAAGGCGCTGCTCGATGCAAAACGAAATTTAAGTTATTGCTCCGTATGTGGGCATATTACGGATATAGACCCTTGTGCTATCTGTCAGGACACAGCTCGTAACCAAACGATGATCTGTGTTGTGCAAGATACGAAAGACGTGATTGCGATGGAAAAGATGCGCGATTACCAAGGTCTTTATCACGTTCTTCATGGTGCCATCTCTCCTATGGAAGGAATTGGCCCAGAAGATATCAATATCCCCCCACTTCTGAAACGTCTTCAAAATGAAGAGGTGCAAGAATTGATTTTAGCAACAAACCCTACTATAGAAGGAGAAGCGACTGCGATGTACATTTCGCGACTCGTGAAACCTTCTGGCATCCGTACTACACGAATTGCCCACGGCTTACCAGTCGGCGGAGATTTAGAATATGCAGATGAAGTGACGCTTTCAAAAGCACTAGAAGGGAGACGAGAACTCTAATGGGTTTGTTCTCTCGTCGTGGAAAGTTGAAACAAGAATTCGATACACGCTTTATTCGTTTATTAGAAGAAACACGTGCGGATTGGCATACGGCCCAGATGGTAGAGTCTCATTTGGATGACTACAACCTTGATGCGATCGCCAAGCGCAAGGCGATGGAAAGTATACACTTCTATCTGTATGCCGAAGCGAAACGTCGCCAAGTGGTCTATAAGCCGAGATAAATGCATAAAGTAAAGGGAAAGGAGTTGTGAGATGACTTATCTCGGTCTTTCCCTTTTTCTTTTGGCCATTTTAGCAGTAGCACGAAAACCCCTTTATACTATTATCGATTTTGTCGGGAAGATTTTTATGGAGAGCGGCTATTGGTATGTTATGTCTTTACGCTGCTCATTTGACAGCAAGCTTTATAGGTAGCGATTGGCAAGTCCCTATCACGTATTTCACTGCCGCGTTTGCTATCGTATGTGGTTTCCCTGGAGTCGTAGGAGTTGTGATTTTATCTTTTTTAATTTAATTTCAAAAATCTATTGACCATCTATGAAAAAGGATGTATTATTAGTTAGGTCGCCAAGACAACACATCAAAAACGAAATAAAGTGTTGACAACTATTTGATAAGTTGGTATACTTTAAAAGTTGTCTCAAGACGACATATGAACATTGAAAACTGAACATGCAAGACGTCAAGATAGAGCGTCACCGCCCCGACCCCCGTTGG
>NZ_JAFBFG010000028.1 GCF_016909155.1 Chryseomicrobium aureum | reverse complement strand
CTGGCAGCCTCCCATTTGTCTAATGACAAAAAATCCGTCAGGACTTGGACAAAATCATCCATCAACTTACGGTCATTATTTGGCGTCATTAACATATTAGGATAAAACAACAGGCTGTGATCTAAATATAATTTCCCATCAAATTTTTATGTGTTCAGCATTGTTTAGACAAAGAAACAAATTAACACATACTATTTTTTGACAATTTACCAATGCTATGATAAATTAATTATAATAAATAATTAACCCTATCGGTTAATTTTGGTGGTGTTCTGTTGCGAATTACATTTGATAATCCAAGGCTTGAAAAGCTTGCTAATAATAAAAAAGAATTAACTAAAAAATATGGTGATAAAGTTGCTGCTGGTGTTCAGAGAAAATTAACCCAATTACAAGCATTTGAAAATCTTGCAGAAGTACCTACAACACCACCTTTTTCACGGCATAATCTAAATACTAAATACAAAGGTTGTGTAGGCGTAGATGTATTAGGGAGAGCTAATCCTATGCGTATTGTATTAAAGCCGATTGATGAAGAGGGCAATCAAGTACCTCTTGAGAACTATAAAGAGGTAACAAAAGTGGTTGTGATTTTTATTGGGGATTATCACTGAAAAGATGAGGTGACTGTAAAGTGAGTAAATTATTTGATTTCTCTCCAGATTATATTGTTAAACCTGGAGAGACCATAGTGGAAATGTTAGAAGAACTTTCAATGACTCAAAAAGAGTTAGCAGCGAGAATGGATATTACGGAAAAGACAGTTGTCGATCTCATTAAAGGGGCATCGCCAATTACTCAAAAATATGCGAAGAGTTTAGAAGCAATATTAGGTTTACCCTATACATTCTGGATTAATTTACAGAGAGACTATGATGACGCTATTTTTTTGAGAAATCGAAAACAAGAACTAATTGATCAAGTAGATATTGCAAAGTCTTTTCCTAAAGAAACACTCAAGAAAATGAATCTTCTTCCAAAAGGGCGTATCAGTGAAATGGAGTTGGTAGAGAAGCTATTAAGTATTTTTAAGGTGCAAAATTTGAATCAAGTAATAACCCTATATGAAATGGAGTTTGACTGTAAAATTGCAGATCGATATCCAGTTGATGAATATGCAATTGTCACTTGGATGAGACTGGGTGAATTAGAAGCAATTAAAGACTATGACTATCAAGAATTGCCATCATTTGATGGAAGCAGATTAATTTTAAAACTAGATAGTTTAAAAGCACTTAACTTAGAAACCAACCCTGAACTTTTTTTAAATGAACTAAAGCAACTTTGTAAGGGTCTTGGAATTATATTTGTAGTAGTACCCGAGATAAAAGGTAGCAGAATTAGTGGAATGGCCAGATGGTTAAAGGTTGGGAAAAGAAAAATCCCAATGATTCAGTTAAGCTTACGGGGGAAAAAACATGATATGTTTTGGTTTACTTTCTTCCACGAGTTAGGTCATATCTATTTACACAAGAATGAAACATATCTGGACTTGGAAAGTGGTGAACAGACAAGTCTTAAAGAGCAGGAAGCAGACGAATTTTCCAGAGATACTCTAATTTCTAAAGAGGATTATGAAGATTGTGTCCAAGAATTATCAGAAACTAATTATTCACCTGATAAAGTTGGAAAAATGGCTCAAAAGCTCGAAATTCATCCAGGTATTTTAGTCGGAAGACTGCAAAAAGATGAACATATAGGTTGGAACCGATTAAACTACTTAAAAACAACATATAAATGGGAATTTGAAAATTAATGATTTTATTCGAGGTGATTAAATTGAAAAAAGACAAACTACGGTATGCCATATTAAAAGAGTTTGAATCAGGCAATAAATCATTTAATCAGGATAATCTGGGATTATCTAAAGATGAGTTTGATGAGCAAATAAGATTCTTACATCGTGAGAAGTATATTGATGGAGTTATGTACGCTGATGATCAAGTTTATACTTTACAAACAATTGTTGTAACAGAAAAGGGTGAACAATATATTTCAGAAAATTCGACATGGGCTAAAGTATATCGCGGATTAAAAGAGATTAAAGATTTTATCAAATAGCATCCTTCGGGGTGCTTTTTTACTTCTAAGAATTTAAAAGGTTTGATGGTAGTATATGATGGTTGAAAAGTAAAGGAAATATAAGTTATATGAAACAACAAGTAAAACGATGCCTGTCCACAACGCTAATTCAACAACATTTCTATGTTTATACGACACCCTGACTTACAAGTGGTATAAACGAAGTTTAATACTTCTCTTTACTCTAGACTTATTTGCCTTATAATGGGAAGTTGTAATGAAAAGAAGGATATATTTATGAAAAAGAGTTTATTTTTATTGTTAAGCATACTTCTATTAACAGCTTGTGGAAGGTCTCTATCTCAAAAACAGTTCCGTCTTTCATGACTATTCAGTAGTTATTCATTTTGAAGCTGCATTCCTATGTTGTTAGGTGAGTGAAGAATAATAGTATCTGTATATTTTGTGGAACAAGCACCAAATGGAAGATGGCAAAAGACCAACTGTTTCAAATAAAAAAAGAAAAGCTGGATCAGATTCGTTAAGCATATTTGAAGAACAAGTAGCAGAAGTAGCAATAGATCAATGAAAGAACTTATCTCTCATCAAAACCAAAAAACGGCATATCCTTTTCGGAAATGCCGTTTCTATTTCTATTAAACCAAGTCAATTTATATCATCATGGGTAGGCTTACTTCTTCCGTTTAAGACGGGTTTGTCGACCAGAGTCCTGCACTTTTTACGAAGACACGTGGGTGCAGTTTCAAGCTTGCAACAATTAAATCAGCGAGATCTTCTGGATGCATGACACGTTCCACATCGCCAGTAATCAAGTTAGATTCTTGCGCAAGATCAGTGGCCACGGTACTTGGCGTCATAGCTGTTACGCGGATGTTGTGTTTGCGTACCTCAAGGGCTAGTGACTCTGTAAGACCTAAGACTGCGAATTTCGAAGCACTGTACGCGCTCGTTACTGGAGCTCCTTTTTGCCCAGCAGATGACGAGATATTGATGATATCGCCTGAGCTTTGTTCAATCATGCCTGGTAGTACAGCGCGCGTTGCGTTGTAAACGCCCATCAAGTTGACGTCGACAATATTCTGCCACTCTTCCGGAGACAAATCCATAAAGCCTCCAAATTTTGCGATGCCTGCATTGTTAATCAGAATATCAATAGCTCCAAGTTCACTTTTGAGTTGTTCGATTGCTTGCTCGATCGCAGCAAGATCCGTCACATCTGCAGAAGCAGTCGCTACCACGACACCCGTATCTTTCAGCTCGTTCGCCACATTATCTAAATTCTTTTGATTCAAGCCGATTAACCCGACATTGACTCCTTCGTTAGCAAGTGCGATGGCTGTTGCACGGCCAATACCGCGTCCGCCACCTGTGATAATCGCTGTCTTTCCTTTGATTGTTTGCATCGTAACACTCCTCGTTTAGGGAATAAAAGATTCCACTTTACTACACTTTCTCATTATCGATGATTTCTAGAAGAAATGCATGTATCGCGACTTAACGAAATACCCCTTGTTAACTGTCTTTTTTTCATATACGCTACTTACTAAAGAATGGTATAGAAAGGAAGATAAAATGCTACCACAAAAACGAATCAGAGACTATGGCGTAATAATTGGTCAACTGGAGACCGGCCCACTAAATAAAATAACTGATGTCGCTGGCGTTACAGTCGGACATGTGACACTTAGTGACAACAAGGTGCAAACTGGTGTGACGGCCATACTTCCTCATCCAGACACTATCTTCGAAAATAAATTGATTGCCTCGAGTCATGTCATCAATGGTTTTGGAAAAACAATGGGCACCATTCAACTTACAGAATTGGGCACGTTAGAGACGCCTATTTTACTGACGAACACTTTAAGCATTGGCGTAGCTGCTGATACACTCATTGATTACATGTTAGAAAGAAATCCGGAGATTGGAAAGACTACCGGTACTGTAAATCCTGTCATCGGTGAATGCAATGATATGTTTTTAAATGACATACGAGCAAAATCAGTGAAATCGGAACATGTTCACCAAGCACTTGAAAATGCATCTTCAGAATTTGAAGAAGGAACGGTTGGTGCGGGAACTGGAATGCTCTGTTATTCGTTAAAGGGAGGGATAGGTTCTTCTTCTCGCCTCATGAAGATGAGCCACGGGAACTATACGATGGGTGTCTTGGTTCTATCGAATTTTGGTATCTTAAGTGATTTATTGATCAAAGGCAAGGCTGTTGGACAGGAACTGAAAGCAGCAATAGAAGATTCGTATAAAGAAGAAGACAAAGGTTCTATTATGATTATCGTGGCCACTGACCTTCCTGTTTCCGAAAGACAATTAAATCGGATTATCAAAAGATCGGTGACCGGACTTTCACGTACAGGTTCAATCATCACGCATGGAAGCGGAGAAATAATTATAGGGTTTTCTACCGCAACAAAAATTCCACACTATAAGCCTGAAAAACTAATGGCTGTCCCGCAAGTCCATGAAGAGGATTTGGACTTGGCATTTAGAGCCATTGGTGAAGCCACAGAGGAAGCCGTGTTGAACTCGTTAGTAACTGCAGAAGCTGTAGTTGGGCGAGACGGAAATCATAGACCAGCGTTCAAAGATTTAATTCAGAAATACGGAATATCGCTTACTCCTTAAAATCAACTAACCCGAGAAACGATGTGAACCCCATGCCAGCAAAACCAATCTACGTCGAGATTGAAATCCAAGAAGATATAGAAAAAGTCTGGGAATATAGTCAAAATCCGAAGTTGCACGAGCAGTGGGATTTGCGCTTTACCTCCGCTTTATAATCAAGGAATCTAACGGACATTTGAATGCTACGCATGATATGACGTTGTTTGGAATTCACTTTTTGCATATTGATTATGAGATGATTGAAAAGACAAACAATGGGCCGAACCTTGTACTTTACTGACTAAAAATGGTTTACTAGAACGATACAGCAATTTCTTTTTAAGATAAAAGTAGGTGACCAAAATGGGAAAATATCAATTAGATGAGAAAAGCAAAGCACTGGCAGCGAAATATCAAGATGGTAAGAAGCCAGCTGTTTCGAATAAAAAAGAGAAGCTTGATCAAATTCGCGAAGCTTATTTAAAGAAAAAACAAGAGAAACAAGAGAATAAATAATAAAATCCTTTAGCCAGCTCACTCATGAGTTGGCTTTTTCTTAGTTTAGATATAAGCAGATAATTATTTTTAAAGGGAAATTATGATATCTTTAATTCGAGGGAGTTTTATAGCTTGATTTAGGGTATACAACTCTTAGGAAGACAAACTATTTTAGAATAAGGGAGGCACTACAATGAAGAAAGTTTCGTGGTCAAGATTCATGTTCTTCGCAATGCTGCTCTTGTTACTAACCTTAGCAGCATGTAGCAACAACGAGACATCAGATGAACAATCCATGGATGACTCTAACACTACGACAGAAGAGACAAATGAAGAATCAACAGAAGCGGATGCAGATGGAGGTACTGAAGTTGGTACGGATGATTCAGCAGAAACTGAACCAAAAGTTACGGACTTTGAACCAGCATTTCCAGAACAAACACGAGCACCTGCAGTAACGACTGAAACAGAACTTAATGTGGAAGTTATTGCGGAAGGACTTGACGTATCATGGGGGATGGAAGAGTTTGAACCAAACCGTATCCTGATGACACAAAGAGATACGGCAGAACTTCTAATTGTTAACCTTGAAGATGGGGCTGTTTCTGATCCAATTGAAGGTACGCCAGAAGTAAACAATGAAGGTCAAGGTGGATTACTGGATGTAACCGTAGCACCTGATTTTGCCGAATCACGACTAGTATTTTTAACATTCTCTCAAGATATTGAAGGCGGAACTGTCACTGCTGTCGGGAAAGGTGTTTTATCAGAAGATGAAACTGCACTCGAAGGTTTTGAAGTGATTTTCCAAGCGACACCAGCCTATGAAGGTGACTTGCACTATGGTGGCCGCATTATCTTTGATGAAGCTGGCAACTTGTTCTTAACAACGGGTGAGCGTTCAGATGATCCAATTCGCGAGCGCGCACAAGATTTAGATGCGTATTTAGGGAAAGTCATTCATATTACACAAGATGGAGAACCGGTAGACACGAATCCATTTATTGAAGATGAAAATGCACTTCCTGGCATCTACAGCTATGGACACCGTAATATTCAAGGGATAGACTTCAATCCGCAAACAGGCGACTTATGGATTGTTGAATTCGGTCCACAAGCTGGAGATGAACTAAACATTATTGAGCCAGCGAATAACTATGGATGGCCAACCGTTTCATACGGTATCGAGTATTCGGGTGAATTAGTCAATGATGGGATTTCAGAACACGAAGCGCAAGGTTTTGTAGAGCCCGTCTATTACTGGGATCCAACAAGTGCACCAAGTGGAATGTCTTTTTATGATAATGACGCCATCCCTGAATGGGAGAACAACTTGTTCATCGGTGGCTTAGCATCGAGCTATATTGCACGCGTTGTAATTGAAAATGACATTGTTGTTGGAGAAGAACGTCTATTGTCTGAAGAAGTGCAACGATTCCGTGATATTCTTGTAACACAGGATGGCGCGCTGATTGCAATCACAGATGGTGGATTGATTTATAAAGTGTCTGCAGCTAACTAACTATAAAAGGAAATCGAGTTGTGATCGATTTCCTTTTTTGTTATTTATTTATTTATATATTTATTTCACACCATACTTCCGATCAAGCTGCACAATCTCCGCATCCCGATTCGGCACACCGTCCACTAAATCTACAAGCATGGAAGAACCCAGCATACTATAGACAGTCCCGTTGCCGCCGTACCCTAGCAAATAATAGTGATTTGGTTTCGTCGGATGCTCACCTATAAACGGTAGATTATCGATGGACTCACCAAAACTTGCAGCGTAACACGCATTGATTTCAAACTGTTGATTCGGAAAATGCTCATGGAGTGCATCTAGTAACCGTTGCCCACGTTCTGCAATCAATTCATCAGAGAGTGGCGCTTCCGGCTTATCTTCATCCAAGCCGCCAACGACTACCGCATTTTCTTCCGTCAACCTCATGTATAAATAAGGACGTTTCGTCTCCCAAATCAACGCACGCTCATGCCATTCGGAAATATCCTCGACCGGTTTTGTGGCAATCGCATACGATCTGTTGATATCCGCACCAATTCGTTTACCAACTGGTACTGTTTCATACCCTGTTGTGTAGACGATTTTTTTTGCATGGAATGTCCCATTCGATGTTCGGACTTCCAAATGGTCCACTTGCTCGAAGACGTCCTCTACTTCTGTATAAGGGAATAGATGGCCGCCTCCTTTTTCAACTTCACCAAGAACACCTTGTACAAACTTTAGCGGATTCACTTCCGCATCTTGATACGTGATCAATGCAGCGGGTTTCGAGAACGGCAGATTTGCCTCCACAGTAGATTGATCCCAATAGTCACAAGGGAAGTCGTGTGCTTTTAGTGTTTCATATTCCTTTTGAAGCTTGGTTACATCTTCTTCAACACTCGCGTAACAAATACTTGGACGACGAATGAAATCCGCACTTACAGGTAATAATGTAGCCACTTCATCTAGTTGATCCATCGCCTCTAAGCACATCTCGTAAAATCGTACAGCATCTGGTTCACCGATTTGTTCAATCAGCTCATGGAGCATGATGTCATTGGAATATTGAAGCAATCCCGTATTTGCACTCGTGCTTCCCGAGCCAAATTGACGTTTATCTAAAACTGCCACCGATTTCCCGGCTTTCATAAATTGAAAGGCAGTCAACGAGCCAGACATTCCGCCACCGACAATTACGATGTCGTAGCTGTCCAATCGTTCATGGACGTCTTGCGGCTCGAAAGGATTTGTAGTTTGTGGCCAGTAAAGTGATCCATTATGTATGTTCATTAGTCGTGTCTCCTTTTATAGGTTGATAGACCCACTATACCCATGTCGTATCTTCCGTTAAACTAAGGGTATACATAAAGGAGGAATTCCATGCACCAGCCACATATTTTAGTAGTCGACGGAATGGCGTTATTGTTTCGATCATTTTTTGCGACCGCTATGTCGAATCAGTTTTTCTACAATGAACAAGGACTTCCAACGAATGCAGTGCAGGGTTTTGCCCGTCACGTCATGACAGCGCGGTCCATATTTAATCCTTCACACGTAGTCATAACATGGGATAAAGGGATGCACACATTCCGTAATGAATTGTTTGAAGGCTATAAAATCAATCGTCCAGCACCCCCACAGGAAATGATTCCACAGTTTGATATGGCGCAAGAGCTATCGAAACAACTGGGTTGGGTCAACCTCGGCGTCGTGGGAATGGAAGCAGACGATACAATTGCATCCGTGACGAAAAAGTGGGAAGGAGAAGGGAAGTTTACTATCGTTTCTGGAGACAAAGACCTTCTTCAACTTCTAACTCCGGATGTTTCGATTGAATTCACGAAAAAAGGGTTCTCGATTTATGACTCGTATCATTTAGAACGATTCCGCGAAGAGTTTGGAATCGAGCCGCACCAATTTCCAGATGTGAAAGCCTTTATGGGGGATAGCAGTGATGGGTATCCTGGTGTGAAAGGCATTGGGCCGAAGACCGCACTTCAACTCATTCAAGCCTATGGAAGTGTGGACGGTGTGCTCGCAGCAAAAGAGGAGTTAAAACCGGGTCAACGAAAAAAGATTGAAGAAGCGGGAGAGCTTCTAGCAATCTCTAAGCAGTTGGCAGTTATTAGAAATGATGTACCAATTGAAGTGGAACTGAACGATTTATATTGGGAAGCAGTCCCTTACACAGCAAAAGAGTTTTGTGAGAGCAATGGCTACAAGCAAGTCTTGCGTCAGCTACTGTAAAGGCGCAATTTTTACAAACGTCACGATTTTATGATTCGGACCGTATGGAATACGACGCAGTTTACTTTCGCGCCCGCGGCCTCCATTATCATGTACAAGTAAAAATAATTTACCTTCATCTACAACAAATCCTGTCATCGGAACCCAGTGATAGGCGAAAGATGTTTCTGAACGGAATTGAAATGAAAAGTATTTATCAAACTTGACGGCTACTGGCCGTCCTTTTTTTATTTCTTTCAATGCTTCTTGCAATGTGCATTTTTCTGCGCGCCAATCAGAAGGCAATAACTTGTTCAGAAATTTTACGAAGCGAAATGTAAATAATCCGATGCGGGTTCCACGAAGTGACTGATACAGTTCATCGACGGAATAGGCAGGAAGACCAGCGTGCTTCAATAGTAAATGCGCTGTCACAGGGCCACAAGCAGAGGAGCGAAGTTCGGGTGCGACAGAATCATCGTATTGGGACATCCCCGAAAATGGGAGTACTGTTTTCATCGAATCCCTCCAAAAGAAAAGCGCACCACAAGGGTACGCTGTAGTTACTTATAATTTTCCTTTTTCTTCATTTAATAAACCTTGCAGTGCACTGCGGAACGATTGATACGTCTCAATCTCAACATGCACGCCGGCCCGGACAATTTCTTGGATCAACTTTGGATTGAAACCAACATAAATTGGGCGCATCCCCATAAGTTTTAAAGAGCTATTTAAATTGGAAATTGCGAGGGCAAGTTCATTAAAGTCAAAGCTAGAAACATCATCTGTGGATACACCTGTGTAATCAAAAACCACATTTTCGACTTCTCGATGCTCTGCTATATAGGTAAGAACTTCCGTTTCAATATTGTTGAAGCGTTCTCTGTAGATATAGCCTGCTACTGGAACCAAAATGGTTTTTGATACAATAGAAGGAATGATAGGAGACGACATGTTATAGACAATCGATTTATAGTACTCCAACTGTTCTTTCAGTTCAAGAATCTCTTGTTCAGTAGTCATTGTGATCTCCTATTCGTTTACAGACTCTAAAAAATCAGTTACTTGTTGTGGCGATTTCGCATTCGCACTATGAAGATGAGCAGTCTTTTCGCCGTCTTTAAAAATTAATAAGCTTGGAATTCCCATGACTTCATACTTCTCTGCAATTTCAGGCAGCTCGTCACGATTTACGTCATACCACGTATACTGATTGTATTCCTCTACGATTGGATCAATGAACATGTCCATACGACGGCAATCCGGGCACCAGCCAGCTTGGAATTTTACGAGTACCTCTTTCCCGGAATGAATCACTTCATTGAATTGTTCTACTGTTTTAATTGGTTCCATATTCGACACCCTTTCTTCTAGTACCTCTAGTTTACATGAAACCCCAGAAAAGAGAAATCGAAAGCAACCACAATACTATTGCGAAAATTTAAAATATGTTCTACACTAGAAACAAGGACAACGGTTCTATTTTTTTTACCGCTAAAATGAATGAGTATTCATTCAAAATAGAAGGAGGCATCTTTGTGTCATATCAAATTAAAAAAGCAGCTGTCATCGGATCGGGAGTTATGGGTTCTGGTATTGCGGCGCATCTTGCAAATAGTGGCATTCCGACATACTTGCTTGACATCGTACCAAACGACGTATCTGAAGCAGATGCGAAAAAAGGATGGACGAAAGATACACCAGCATTCAGAAACTCCGTTGCAACGGGAGCTCTTGAAAAGTTACTTAAACAAAAACCGGCACCATTGACATCAAAACGCAACTTACAATTGATTACACCTGGAAATCTAGAGGACGATCTTGAAAAATTAAAAGACGTAGACTGGATCATCGAAGTAATCGTCGAAAACTTAGAAGTGAAACAAAACTTGTTCGCACGTATCGATGAAGTATTGACACCTGGCACGATAGTAACATCTAATACTTCCGGTATCAGCATTGAAGATATGACGGCAGGACGCAGTGAGCAGTTTGCAAGTCACTTCCTTGGTACGCACTTCTTCAACCCACCACGTTATTTGAAATTACTTGAAGTGATTCCTGCTTCCACTACTAAACCTGAAGTTGTGGAGTTTGTGAAAACGTTTGGAGAAGACGTGTTAGGCAAGGGCGTTGTTCTTGCAAAAGACACACCAAACTTTATTGCGAACCGCATTGGAACTTACGGTTTACTTGTCACGCTTCGCGAAATGTTGAACCGTGGCTACTCGGTAGGAGAAGTGGATTCTGTCACGGGACCTGCAATTGGACGTCCGAAATCAGCGACTTTCCGCACACTTGACGTGGTTGGACTGGATACATTCCTACACGTTGCGAAAAATGTCTACGACAAGTCGACAGGTGAAGAACAAGAAGTATTCAACCCACCAGCTTTCATGAAGCAAATGGTTGAAAACAAATGGTTGGGGGCGAAAACTGGCCAAGGTTTCTTCGTAAAGAAAGATAAAGAAATTTTTGAGTTGAATCCAGAAACGATGGATTATGAGCCAGTGAAAAAATTGAAAACGCCTTCACTAGAAATGGCGAAACAAGAAAAAGGCCTAGCGAACAAAGTAAAAACTCTAGTGTATGCAAAAGACCGCACAGGAGAACTTCTTTGGAGCATTTTCAATCCAGTACTTCGCTACTCGGCTGAGCTACACGGTGAGATTGCCGATGACATCGTCGCGATTGACCGAGCGATGAAATGGGGCTTCGGCTGGCAGCAAGGACCGTTTGAAACGTGGGATGCAATCGGCGTTGAAAAGTCTGTTGCGAAAATGAAAGAAGAAGGGCACGAGATTCCTGCATTTGTGCAAGCTTTACTCGATCAAGGCCACAGCTCCTTCTATAAAGAAGAAGAGGGCGAACTTCACTTCTTCACAGGAACAGGGTTTGAAAAAGTGCCAACAAATGAAAAGGCAATTGATTTAAAAGCGTATAAAAAGAAACATGGCGTCATCAAGAAAAATAGCGGTGCGAGCTTAATTGACCTTGGTGATGGCGTTGCACTTCTTGAATTCCACTCCCAGTCAAACTCGATTGGTCCTGACATTCTTCAGATGATCAATTTTGCTGTAGACGAAGTGGAAAAGAACTTCAAAGGCCTTGTGATTGGAAACCAAGGGAAAAACTTCTGTGTAGGGGCAAACCTTGGGATGATCTTAATGGAAGCGCAAGACGACAATATCTTTGAACTCGATTACATCGTCCGTATGTTCCAACAAGCCATGTTGAAAATTAAATATTCGTCGAAGCCAGTTGTCGCTGCACCATTTGGCATGACGCTAGGTGGAGGCGCGGAAGTTTGTCTTCCAACTGCCCATATCCAAGCATCAACTGAAACATACATGGGTCTAGTAGAAGCTGGTGTTGGCCTAATTCCTGGTGGCGGCGGAAACAAAGAGCTTTATATGAAGCATTTGAGTTCACTTCCAAACAATGTGAAAGTCGATTATGTAGAAGTTGCCACAACAGTCTTTGAGACAATCGCAATGGCGAAAGTTTCGACTTCTGGTGAAGAAGCACGTGAGAATAACTTCCTAAATCAAGCAGATGGCGTAAGTGTAAACCCTGACCACTTGTTATATGACGCGAAACAAGCAGCTCTTCATTTATACGAAGCAGGCTACAAAGCGCCGATTCGTGAAAAAGTGGCGGTTTCGGGTGCACCAGGCTACGCAACGATGCTCGTAGGGGCGGAAGGCATGCGCCTATCTGGTTTCATCAGTGACCATGACATGAAGATCGCGAAGAAACTTGCGTATGTACTTGCAGGTGGAGAAGTCCCGTACGGAACACTTGTTGACGAAGAATACTTATTGAACTTAGAGCGCGAAGCTTTCTTGAGCTTGGTCGCTGAACCTAAATCACAAATGCGTATGCAACATATGCTTGTGAAAGGAAAACCACTACGTAACTAACCGAAGTCTAAAGGAGGAAACAACCAATGCGTGAAGCAGTATTAGTAGCAGGAGCCCGCACCCCAATCGGGAAAGCAAAAAAAGGCTCCTTGGCAGCAGTGCGTCCTGACGATTTCGGAGCACTCGTAGTCAAAGAAACATTACAACGAGCAGGATACGAAGGCCCAATCGATGATTTGATCATGGGGTGTGCGATGCCAGAAGCTGAGCAAGGAATGAACGTAGCGCGTAATATTGGAGCACTTGCAGGACTTCCAGATACAACACCAGCCATCACAATCAACCGATTCTGTTCATCAGGTCTTCAATCGATTGCCTATGCATCTGAACGTATCATGATCGGCCATGCTGAAGCGATTATCGCGGGTGGTGTCGAGTCGATGAGTATGATCCCGATGACTGGAAATACACTTCGATTGAACCCGACGCTTGCAGAAACAGCGCCTCAGTACTATATGGGAATGGGACATACTGCTGAGCAAGTAGCAGTGAAATATGGCATCAGCCGTGAAGACCAAGATGCATTTGCAGTAGAGTCACACAAACGTGCAGCAGCAGCAATTGCAGCAGGCAAATTTAAAGATGAGATCGTTCCAGTAGAAGTGACGCACCACTTTGTCGATGACAAAAACAAGCAACAGACGAAAACACGCCTATTCGAAATGGATGAAGGTGTCCGCGTGGGCACAACTGTTGAAACACTTGCAAAACTACGTCCAGCATTCAACGTGCGCGGTACAGTCACTGCAGGGAACGCTTCACAAACGTCTGACGGTGCAGGTGCACTTCTAGTAATGGACCGTGAAGTAGCAGAAGCACAAGGCTTGAAGCCACTTGCAAAGTTCCGTTCATTCGCAACTGCAGGTGTTGCTCCAGAAGTTATGGGAATCGGGCCAGTTGAAGCCATTCCAAAAGCGTTAAAGCTTGCAGGTCTTTCAATTTCAGATATCGATGTGTGGGAACTGAACGAAGCATTTGCTTCTCAGTCTCTACAAATCATTCGCGAATTAAACTTAGATGTGACGAAGGTCAACGTCAACGGTGGAGCAATTGCACTCGGTCACCCACTAGGTGCGACAGGCGCAGTCTTAACATTAAAAATGATTCATGAATTAAAGCGTCAACAGAAGCAGTTCGGTGTTGTCACCATGTGTATCGGTGGCGGAATGGGTGCAGCAGGCGTATTCGAATTACTATAAAAGGAGGACATTATTATGTCACAAGCAGTAAAAGGTGGAGCGTTTTTAACAGAAGATTTAACAGCAGATCGCGTGTTTACACCAGAGGATTTTTCGGATGAGCAAAAGATGATTGCCAAAACTACAGAGGATTACGTGAGAAACTCTGTCCTTCCAGTTGTTGAAAACTTGGAGCACCATGAGTTTGAGCACTCTGTACGTTTATTAAAAGAAGCAGGAGAATTAGGTCTTCTTGCAGCAGATATCCCTGAAGAATACGATGGCCTTGGTCTAGATAAAGTCTCATCTGCTTTAATCGCAGAAAAACTCTCTGTAGCAGGTGGCTTCTCTATTACTCACGGAGCGCACGTTGGAATCGGTTCTCTTCCAATCGTATTGTTCGGAAACGAAGAGCAAAAGAAAAAGTATCTTCCATTCTCCGCAACAGCTGAAAAGATCTTTGCTTATGCGCTTACTGAGCCAGGTTCAGGTTCTGATGCTCTTGGTGCAAAAACTTCGGCTAAATTAAATGCAGCAGGTACGCACTACGTATTGAATGGTGAAAAGCAATGGATCACAAACGCAGGCTTTGCCGATGTTTTCATTGTTTACGCGAAAATTGATGGCGAGCAATTCACAGCGTTTATCGTTGAAAAAGATTACCCAGGCGTATCTGTTGGAGCAGAAGAGAAGAAAATGGGGATCAAGTCGTCTTCTACACGCACATTGATTCTTGAAGATGCAGAAGTTCCAGTTGAAAACTTACTAGGTGAAGTCGGCCGTGGTCACATCATCGCTTTCAACATCTTAAACATCGGACGTTACAAATTAGGAGTAGGTACTGTCGGTGGAGCGAAGCGTGCACTTGAATTAGCTATCAGCTACTCAAACCAACGTCAACAGTTCAAGACACCACTTTCTTCCTTCAACTTAACAAAGCAAAAGCTTGCAACAATGGCATCAAAACTATACGCAACAGAAAGCTTGATCTACCGTACAGTAGGCTACTTCGAAGAGCGAATGAACGAGCTATCTGAAGAAGCACAAAAAGACGGAAAAGAAATCGCAGCAGCAATCGCTGAGTATGCGATCGAATGCTCAATCAACAAAGTCGTAGGTTCTGAAGTGCTTGATTACATCGCAGACGAAGCGGTTCAGTTACATGGCGGATATGGCTTCATGCAAGAGTATGAAGTAGAGCGCATCTACCGCGATTCTCGTATCAACCGTATCTTCGAAGGAACAAATGAAATCAACCGTATGATCGTTCCAGGTACATTCTTGAAGAAAGCAATGAAGGGTGAACTTCCACTTCTTCAACAAGCGATGAAACTTCAAGAAGAGCTTCTCATGATGATGCCAGAAGAAGTAGGCGACGAGCCACTAGCAAAAGAAAAAGTGCTTGTGAAGAACGCGAAAAAGATTGGTTTATTAGCAGCAGGTCTTGCAGCACAACGCTACGGCGCAAAATTAGATGCTGAGCAAGAAGTGCTTGTAAATATCGCAAACATCGCGAACAACTTATTTGCTATGGAATCAGCAGTTCTTCGTACAGAAAAAGCATTGAACAAAGTAGGCGCTGAAAAAGCGGCTCAAAAACTTCTCTATACAGAGATCTATTGCCAAGAAGCATTCGAAGAAATCGAGAAGTATGCAAAAGATACATTACTTGCAGCAGTTGAAGGTGACAATCAGCGTATGATGTTGTCAGCACTTCGTAAATTAACGCGTAACACACCGTACAACTTAGTGACGAAAAAACGTGAAGCTTCTGTTAAGCTGATCGACGCTGAGAAGTATGTAGTTTAATACGAATTTTCCCTGCATTTCCTGCAGGGATTTTTCTATTTGCCCAAAGGTCGGTATACTACTAGTAGATCGACTCTAGAGGAGGAACTTGTATGGCAATTGAAATGTATGGTTACCCAATTTGTACTACATGCAAAAAAGCAGAAAAATTCTTGAAAGATCACAACGTAGAATTTACGTACCATCATATTGTGGAAAATCCACCAAGCCGTGAATTATTAAAATCAATGGCAGAGGAAAACGGAATTGAACTGAAACGTTTATTTAATGCAACAGGACAAAAATATCGTGAAATGGGTCTGAAAAACCGACTACCAAGAATGACCGATGATGAAAAACTAGATCTTTTAGTTTCTGACGGTATGCTAATCAAACGTCCATTTACAACAGATGGCACGAAAGCTACAATTGGTTTCCGAGAAGAGGAATTTAAGAACGTTTGGACAAAATAACCGCTTGTCGAAATGCATGAATTGTGTCACTATTAAAGAGAAAATTGCAGATGTCGAGAGGAGATTAATGATGAGTATTCCTAAAGAACTTCGTTATTCTAAAGACCATGAGTGGGTAAAGCATGAAGAAGGCACAGCAACAATCGGTATTACAGATTTCGCACAATCCGAGCTAGGGGACATCGTATTCGTTGAGCTACCAGCGGTTGGAGATGAAATCAAAGCGGGTGACGCATTCGGAAGCGTTGAGTCTGTAAAGACGGTTTCTGAATTGTATGCACCGATTAGCGGGAAAGTCGTTGAAGTAAACGAGTCTTTGGAAGATAGCCCAGAGTTCGTAAACGAATCTCCTTATGAAAATGCATGGATGATCAAAGTAGAGCCTTCGGATTCTGCGGAGTCCGATGCATTGATGACTGCAGACCAGTACGAAGAATTAATCAGCTAATCCTAAGTCCGCCGAAATTGGCGGGCTTTTTTGTTTGGAGATTTTTAAAGAAGATCTCTACAGCCAGGACGCCATTTCCTGGGGGACTTTCACCGAGCCCAATGTCATCAAGCTAACAAGTAAAATACTTACAATTAATGATTCGCGTAACTAATTTGAAAATTGGCTTCACTAATACTTGTCGGAA
>NZ_JAFBFG010000027.1 GCF_016909155.1 Chryseomicrobium aureum | reverse complement strand
ACTGGCAGCCTCCCATTTGTCTAATGACAAAAAATCCGTCAGGACTTGGACAAAATCATCCATCAACTTACGGTCATTATTTGGCGTCATTAACAGTTTTATTATGAAAGATATAGAGGTGATTAGTTTACATATGACCCCTTATCGGAAGTCTTTCTAAATGAAATATATAATTATAAAACCAGTAATCCTTATAGAAGGCTACTGGTTTTTTAAAACTCCGGTACAAAATATAGCTTGAAATTGGTTCATGTTATCTCTTGAAGTGACACCTAAATAATCGATGTCACGAAGAAGTTATATTAATTCATAAAACTCTATAAGTAGCAAAAAACCATATGATGAATGGTCAGAGCTCCTAAATAAGGAACTTTGAGAAAACCTTTTGTCTAACCTGGGAATTCGATTTGCTTATCTTCTTAGTAGGCTAATCATGCAGATATAAAGTGACCATTACCATATCGCCACCACTTTTGCCAATTGCGTCTCTAACTTCTTGATTGATTGAAATAATCTTGTCTTCATTTTTTCTTGGAGCCAAATTAATGCTTTTTATTTCAAAGTCATCAATTGTACCAGACACCTTTAGGTATCCCCATTTCCCTTGAATACTGGCCGTGCCAGGAAGTCTAATATGATACGTCCACGCTCCAAATCCTTTTTTGTACTGCAATTCGAGTTTCTGATTATCAATTATTTTGATCATAATAAGTCACCTCGTTTCTCATTAAGTTTACCAATAATCAAGGATTAGCAGTAACTGTCGCTGCTTACCCTTAAATAGTATCCAATAAGATGAGCATAAAGCAGAAGTTTCAGTAGACTTTCACGTTCCAACGAGAGCTCAACATGCATGCTTAAACAGTTTACATATTGCTGGATTATCAGAAGTAAAATAAATAGCTGGATTGATTAGAAAAGTCTTTTGCAAAGGCTGGCCTTTTTTAATCGAGTTCCATTATAGAAAGAATCTTAAAGGAGCTTTTGCTTGCAGAATGTAGATACGTTGTATATACTAAGTATATAAATAGCACTCTGAGGAGTTGATTCACATGCCGCAAGTTAAGCAAAAAGTTAGTCACCGAGAGGCTAAACTTCAGAATTGGGGTAACAGTAAAGCAGTTCGACTTACAAGAGATATCCTCGAGGAAGCCGGATTCAATGCAACTGATGATGCTGTATTTGATGTAGAGATTGAACCCAATCGAATTTCGTTGGTTCGAAAAAGCAAGTTAACGCCGTTTCAAAAGTTATTTGTTGGTTACAATGGCGGAAAGCCTGAACCTGAATCACTTTGGGATGAAGTAGAACCAGTTGGAAAAGAAGACTGGTGATCAGTTAATAGGCTTAAAGATTATGTGTCTGTACTTAATCCTTAATGGAATAGTACAGGCACTATTTAATTGGAGGAATAGTGATGACAAGGTTTTTTAAAGTTGGTGACATTATAAAGGTCGACATGTCCCCAGCAAAAGGACACGAACAGCAAGGTTATCGTCCAGCCATCGTAGTTTCAGAAGAAAATGTACATAAAGAGACCGATTTAATTTGGGTTTTGCCAATCACTAATACGAATAAAGGATACCCAACTCATGTACCGGTAAATGGAAGAACTAAGAATAACAAGAATAGCGCAGCACACAATCAGACAACTGGATATGTATTGTGCGAAAAGATAAAAGCAATTGATCCATTGGCCCGAGCTGCAAGATTAACAGACGAGGCCGATCAAGAGTTGATTGAAGAATGCAAGGCTATTATAGATGCCATTACTTTTATAGGGTAAAGAAAGGAAGGAAGGCCAATCATTATGATTGGTCTTTTTGAATACTGAAATTCATTTTTTGTTCGTTTAAATGTACTTTTACGAACTGTTTTATTTACAAAAATAGTTGCCGGTTTATTTAGTGTAGAATTGATAGACTTAGTAATAAGCAGTATATAACTAATACTGCAATACTTTATAATTGAGTTATATGACTACAAGGAAGGATAAGAGATATGATCACTGTAATGGATTTGTTGCAGTTGCCAGTTACAGAAAAATTTTCGGTTGTAGCAGGCGGTAATGGATTAAATAGAACAATCCAAGGTATTGAAATTTTGGACTTTGAATTCAAGGAAGCTTTGTATTCACTTGTTTATTTAGCCGTCTTTTCGACAGCTATTGCCTATCTTTTCCAAAATATGGCCCATCAATATACCACAGCCACAAAGGCGGCCATTATTCTATCAACAGAAGCCGTTTTCAGCATGCTGTTGTCCGTTTTATTTTTGCACGAAGTACTGACAGGTCGTATGCTTATGGGCGCTGCGTTGATCCTCGTAGCTATCTTGCTTGCTGAAGTAAAGCCAAGATTCCACAAAAAAATGCTGAGAAATTCACGTTCATGAAGTTGTAAACTAAGAAGTATTTAAAGTGATGATGGTAGAAAATCATTCTGAAATATCGAAAGAAATTCAACTTACACACCAAAAATTATAGGAAGAGAAGAAGCTTGGTTGTGAGCATCTTCACTTCTTTTTTTTCATACAAGTATGCTTTTACGAATGATAGATAATAAATAAGAAGAAATGGAAAGTGATAAAATGCTTTTGTGTGGTTACTAGATATTATAAGAAGAGCATAGCATTTTGGGAGTTTAATAGTGTTAAAAAGGAGTGTCTGGTTTGACTCTACAGCAATTAAGATATGCATTAGAAGTAGCAAATAAGGGATCTATGAATGAAGCTGCTAAAAGTTTATATATATCTCAGCCGAGTTTATCAAATGCGATTAAGGATTTGGAAAAGGAAATTAAAATAACCATTTTCATTAGAACGAATAGAGGAGTTGTTGTTTCTAATGAAGGTGCACATAGTGTAGCATCTTCTTTCACTTTTTCTATTTGGTTAGCGTGAATAAAATGTTATTTCCCATTAACGATTGATTTAGAATTGAATCGATTACTAGAGAAATAATCAAGATTTTTTGATCTCATTATTCGAAACGGAGAAATGGTTAGTTTTAAAGCTGTTGGAGCTAATAAGACAAAACTCCAAAGGATTGGCACCTCGGATTTAGTTATGAGGCTCTATTATCAATTCGTTAGATTAGGTGTTCAACAGAAAATTAATCTAACTAAAGATCAAGATGGAGAAAGCGAATTAGTCATTGAGTCTATAAAACAAGAGGTAGGCGATAATTTCAAACTTCATTATGACGATCGATTAATAATGGATCAGTTAATTGCGATGGAGGCTCACAGGAGTATATTTTTACAATTTGCAGTCGGTGCATATAAATGAGATTAAATTTGCTGCTAATAAAGTTGAGGAGAAAAATATCGCTGCCGAAGATATCAGCGACCACTCAGTTTTATTCCTATTTGATTAACTAGAAGACGTTTATGAAGTAACCTTGACAATTTGTTTTCCGGTCATTCAGTTCAAAGTCAAAGGAGCGCAGACTATGTTGATTAATGAGAAATTATCTATCCTCTATAAAGATTGGCAACAAAAGAATCCTGGCCATTTTGTAGCTGGTGGGGTTGTAGATGAAGATATGTGTGAAGGCAGCGATAGCAAGATTTTATTTCTGTGGGCTTTTCCTGTCGTTGGGAAAAATGAGAAATAGCATGAATTTGGTATACAGAAAATGGATACAGAAGTATACTGATTAGAATTACTTCTAGAATTTAGGATATAGAGAGAATGGTTGATTAGGGGAAGGGGTTAAACAGAATGAAAATGATGAAAAGTGCACTCAAGGCGTTTTTGATGGTGTTCGGAACACTACTGATACTAGTTGGGTTTGTGCTGATTGCTCTGAACAACGAAGCGCATTCGACGGTTCAGATGATCGGAACAAAACTTAGTGGCGTTGTGCTAGTGGGACTCGGAATGTTCATGGGGTTCGATGATTATTTTAAGAAGCAACAACAGCGCAAGGAAAAGCGAAATCGGGTTGTGGGGGACTAGAATGAAAATCTATAACACAGTTTCCTATTTTCTGAGTAACTATGAACCCACTACTGAGTTTTTAGATGGCTATTATTCTAAGTTTGCTCCGCACTTTAAAGAATATTTTGCGTATCACTGTTATCGTCCAGAAGAAAAGAAGAAATTAGCTCTTATACGCTATCAAGAACTCTTGCCAGCAATTCAAGAGAACAGTGACAAGATGGAGAGCCGAATTTTAAAGATTGTGCAGAAGTATGAATCTTTATATCCGGTGACTCTTGATCAAGATGTCCACATGATTGTCGGCGCATTTGGGTCCAACGCATTTACACATAAGCAAATCTTTCCGGACATCACATTTTGTTTAGAAAAACTTTCACCAGAAGATGTCACACTGGATGCAATTATTGCACACGAGTTGGGTCATGCCCTGCATAATGCACGCACAGATCAACTTGGGATGGAATGGGCCAAACTTGACTGGATGAGCCCGTATACCACCTTACTTCAAGAAGGGGTCGCAACGTATCATTCCATGCAAGTCGTAGATATCCCGGAATCTATCTACTTCACATATGACCAGCAAGGAGAAGACTGGCTAGCTTTTGCAAAAGCTAACGAGAAAGAACTTGCAACTGCTCTCATTGAAGATTTAAAGAATTTGGATCAAAGTGATTTGTTTCGTGAGTGGTTTTCAATCAATGGTGGAACTCGATTTGGTGCAACGCGGTTTGCCTATTACCTCGGGTACCGAATTGTAGAGAACTTGGTCGATAAATTAGGTGAACTAGAGGCGGTTACGCTTTGGAGACGGTCGGATTATAAAGAAATGTTACGCGATGAGTTAGCACTAATCACTAAGGGGGAACAAAATGTACCAATACTTTAATGGACACGTCATTCGTGAAGGCACAAATGGGATAGATGCAAACCGTGTAGAAGAACTTTTCCTGGACGCAGGCTGGGCGAAACCACTACCGGAATGGCAAAAAGAAAAATACGCGCTGATTTTTGAGAATGCGACATGGGCGTTTACCGTGTGGGACGCCGATAAAATGATTGGAATGATCCGTGTGATTTCTGATCAAGTGATTAATGAAGGGTACCTGTGCACGACACTATTCACTACAATTAAATATTTATGCTAAATATCTTGATATATAGGCACTTTTCCTGCATGTGAAGTGAATAATAGTGAATAGTTGGAATTGTTTGATACACAGGTACCTAAATCAACCATCTTGCTTTCAAGTATTTTACTGCTTTGTACCTTTACGTGTACCGGTGCGTCTTTCAATTGTTCTTCCAGTCGGATAATTTTTGTTTGCAAACAATTAAATTCATCGATTACATCTTCAATCAATTCCGTTGTCTCAGGTAGACTAGCTGTGTTCAAAGTTCTGTGAATTTCCGGAATGGTCATGCGCTGATTTTTTAATACCTGTATTCGGTCGAGCGTCTGCAGAACTGTGCCTGGATATAACCGGTAATTGACCTCGGAACGTTTAAAAGCTAATAATCCACAATTTGTATAATAGTCGATAGTCCTTGTAGATAAACCACTTAATCTTGCCACTTCTCCAATTTTCATTAATCCCTTCCCAATGAACACGCCTCCTTTTTAAAGATAAGAATATGTAGCATAAGCAATGAAAGACTATACAGTGTCACGTGACGGTTTAAACTTAAATTCTTAAAACAGTTAAAACCAGACATGATTTCGACAAATCTTTTAATTCAGATTCCTTTTTTCATGCTATACTAATTGTACAACTCAAAAGACTTTGACTTTATGTCAAGGGGGAGTAGCTATAGGGAGACCTATTTCACAATCGTCATAACATGGTTCATAGCCATCGGTTGTGATAGCAATCAATTTTGCTTAGCGAGACCTTTGCCTTTTATTAGGCAGGGGTCTTTTTTGTTGGCAAAAATCAGAAGGAGGAAGAGAGATGGAAGCAATTCTATTGGAGTATCTATGGGTACTATTGGTACTTGTTGCACTGGAGGGTCTGTTGGCGGCCGATAATGCCGTAGTGATGGCTGTCATGGTTAAGCACTTGCCGCGAGAACAACAGAAAAAAGCATTGTTTTACGGATTATTAGGAGCGTTTGTGTTCCGATTCGCTGCATTGTTTATGATTACGATTTTGGTGGATGTGTGGCAAATTCAGGCGTTGGGAGCAGCCTATCTATTATTCATCGCATTCAAACATATCTATGATCAGCGGAAAGGAAAAGAACATTCCCTTGAACCGGAAGCTACTAAAGGATCGGGTTTCTGGATGACAGTGTTGAAAGTTGAATTGGCGGATATCGCATTTGCCGTCGATGCTATGCTTGCTGCAGTTGCACTGGCTCTAACATTGCCTCATTTGGATTTGTTCGGTATCGAAGAAATTGGCGGGATCAACTCGGGACAGTTTGCAGTGATGCTAGCAGGTGGATTGGTCGGACTCATCATCATGCGTTTTGCCGCCCATAAATTTGTTAAACTGCTTGCCAACTATCCGCAATTGGAAACCACTGCCTTTGTCATTGTCGGCTGGGTCGGGGTCAAATTGTTAGTGCTTACGCTCTCTCATAAGGATCTTGGAGTCCTGCCGTATGACTTTGCGCATTCTACGGAATGGAAGCTCATCTTCTGGGGAGTCTTACTTTGCATAGTTGTTGTAGGGGCATTGATTAGTGTGAAGAGAAAGAGAGAACGGGAGGCTTAATTATTAATTTATAGTCAGAATAAATTATTTAAATAAAAACATACTAGGAGTTGCTTTTGATGAGATAAGTGGTTATATATAATGATTTAGCAACTAGTAGAAATTATGAATAAGCAAGCCTTATAAATTAAAATACAATTAGTCGAACAGTGTTGTTTAACTTGGAACAAGAGGTTTTAAAGATAACAGTGGGGGAGTAAAAAGGTGAAGCAAACAATACGAGCGAGGATGTTGGGCATTTATGATTTGTTTTTGGCGACAGGAGCAAATTTGGAAAGGAACACAAATGGTGATGTCAAGTAGTGGAACAATCTTTGTCAAGGAATATCCTGGTAATTAGGCATCCTGGCTCCCGTTTTATAGTTGGATTATGCCTGGAGTTCTAGCAATTGTCATTTTGGATGGGGTAATATTATAGCGGCGATGTTTAGTTTTAAGAAAAGGCGCAACAGTTCGTGTTATGCTTCTGCCATTATGGGAGCAGTTTTCTTATTTAGCTTGATCTTTCAGCGTATTATTTTAGAGGAACCATATATAGTAACTGATCTGTTATAGCTTTGAGCGTTATTCAGTTATGTCTGAGTGGTTACGCTTTTTTGGTTATAGAAAAGGGATATAATTAAAACATCTAGTACGAAACCCTCGTAAGACAAGGGTTACTTCCTGCACAACCTCTGTAGACAGTAGATACTAGGCTTTACATAAAAATTAGTATTTGTTATAGTGGTCGTGAAAACAAAATACCGAATTACACTAGGGGAGCCAAACTGGCTGAGACGGACAGACTCCGGACCCTTTGAACCTGATCTGGGTCATACCAGCGGAGGGAAGTGTGCGAACCCTTTATACTTTTTCTATTTAACAGGTCTTTCGCCGCCTCCTATCTTCAGGAGGCGGTTTTTTTGCGTTCAAGAAAGGGGGAATAGGCATGGGTCATTGTACAAGAGTTCAAAAAAGCAACCGAGTGCGGAGGGATACTAATGCAACTCTCTGTTCGTGAGAGAGCGCCAATTGTACATTGCATTACAAATCAGGTCGTTGCAAATTTGATAGTACCATTCAGAATGATATTCATCTAAAGTTGGTACGGATGAGTTAGATTTATTGGAAAGACTAAAGGGAGTGCAGGGACACTATCTTTCACTTTTTTATTTGTCCTTGCGATTGCAACTAAAAGTATAGGAGTGGTGACGTGAAGAGAACAGTTTTGGTGACAGGAAGTAGCAAGGGTCTTGGTGCTACGATAGCAAAAGCTTTAGTTGAAAAAGGGTTTAATGTAGTGATTAACTATTATAAAAGTAAAGAGAAGGCAGAAGGACTTGCTTCGGAGCTCGGTGAACAAAATGCTATAGCTCTATACGCTGATGTGACAAATCGCCAAGAAGTGGACGAGATGGTGAAAGTGGCGACCGACTATTTTGGTCAAATTGATGTGGTGGTCAATAATGCATTGGTAGATTTCAAATTCGATCCGATACAGCAAAAGTCTTTTATAGATCTTTCATGGAAAGATTATCAAAAACAGCTGGACGGAACATTAAAAGCGGCCTTCAATGTGACTCAAAGTGTCTTACCCCAATTCATGGAGAGACAAAATGGAAGTATCATCAGTATTGGTACGAATCTCTACCAAAATCCAGTAGTCCCCTACCACGAGTATACAACTGCAAAAGCAGGACTTATAGGTTTTACACGCAATATAGCTTCTGAACTGGGACAATACGGAATTAAAGCAAATGTCGTATCAGGTGGTTTGTTGAAAGTGACTGATGCCAGTTCAGTAACGTCTCAAGAGGTCTTTGAACTGATTGCTAATTCTACACCCTTGAGAAAAGTGACAACTCCGGAACAGGTGGCCCATTTGGTCGTTTATCTCTCATCTAAAGAGGCAGAAGGTATCACAGGGCAAAATTTCACAGTAGATGGTGGACTAACGATGAACTAAATGTAGTATTACCTCCATATGTAAGATAGGAAGGCATACTAATATTGGTCTAGTCTTAGGGGGAAGAGTAATGACGGTTATTCAAAAGAATCAACTTAATATAGGGGTTTTGGTTTATGGGTGTGGACATCATCAGGCTGCGTGGTTGATGCCGAACTCAAGTGTCAACCGGGTTGGGGAGATAGAATATTATCAATCCTTGGCGCAGTTAGCTGAAAAAGGATGCTTTGACGCTGTCTTCTTCGCAGACAGTCAATCCTTCCTGGCACAAGAACCAAATGAAATACCGGCATTTTGGTTCGATCCATTAATCAATTTGACAGCTATTTCTCAGGTGACAAAATATGTAGGGCTCGTCTCAACCATCTCGAGTACTTTTTCAAATCCTTTTACAGCCTCAAGACAGTTGTTGAGCCTAGAACATATTACAAATGGAAGAGTGGGTTGGAACCTAGTGACGTCTATGAGAGATGAAGAAGCATGGAATCACAGTATGGAGAGTCTTCCGTCCCACGAAGAGAGGTATAAGAAGGCAGATGAATTCGCAGAATTGATGCATAAACTCTTCTTGTCTTGGGATAAAGAAGAGGTTCTCGCTGATCGAGTGCGACGTCAGGTAATCAACCCTGATAATATTTGCCCTATCAATCACAAAGGAGAATTTTTTAATGTGAGGGGTCCATCAACTACACCAAAGAGTCCTCAAGGAAAACCAGTGGCCATGCAAGCAGGGGCCTCAAAGCAAGGTATTCAACTAGCAGCCAAACATGCGGAGGCAGTCTATTCAGTATCTTGGAATATAAGTCAGGCTATGAAATATCGTCAAAAGTTAGATGAGGCCATCAAGCAAAATGGAGGGTGCAAACAGCAAATCAAAGTTTTTCCAGGTCTAGTTACATATGTAGGAAAGACCCGTGAAGAAGCCTTGGCTAAAAAGCAAGCATTAGATGAAATGTTGCCTCTAGAGACAGCGTTAAAACAACTGAGTTATTTTCTCCAGATGGATTGTACGGACTGGGAAATCGATTTAAAAGTGCCCACATTACCCCCTTTAGAGCAATTTAATGGTCCTGTAGGTCGATATGAGACAATACTTGAAATTATTCATGATACTAATCCTACAGTAAAGGAACTTTTAGGATTTCTTAGTGCCGGTGGAGGGCACTTCACCTTAATCGGAACACCCGAAGAGATTGTTGATCAGATGGAGATGTGGCTAGACAAAGGCGTGGCAGATGGATTTAATCTCATGCCTCCTACGCTACCTGAGAGCTTAGAGGACTTCATTGAATTAGTTGTTCCCGAAATGCAGAAAAGAGAGATTTTCAGAAAACAGTACGAGGGTAATACACTAAGGGAACATCTTGGATTGAAATAGTAAATATCTGTTTTTAGGAATATATCCTCTATAATGTCGCTCTTAATGAAGAAAAGTAGAGACGGCAGAACAGGTTCTTTTCTAGTCAGACATATTTATCAATAGAAATCTATTTCGCTTCTACAACCAAGAGACAGGACAGTTAGAAGTCGACGAAAAAGAATGAACTCACTAGTGTCGCATTAAAATGAGTAGGTCTTGTCCGATAAGCGGAACTGTCTGTAAATTTATTTAAACGTAAAAAAATGGATGTTGACTACCTTTTTCGGTATGTCTGTTCGTTTTTAATTTTTTCAACGAATAAAAGAAAACTGAATTTTCTCAACTTATTTATGCGATACTAGTGACTTTGGGTATTAACTGAAACGGTATAAATTGGGTGGCTGTAAATGATTTCTCCTAGTTTTTATTCCATTTATCGGATTAATTGATAAATAAAAAGAAGCAGTTTGTCCGCTTCCCCTCCCTATAGGTGTTCCACTTTATATAGCTCACGCCAAAACTAATAATCAAAAAAACTGCCATCCACTGTCTCTGGACAGATGCGATGGCAGCGACAATATGACTTTATTTAGGAAGCTTGGAAGCAAGGACGTCAATATTTTCAATCACTGGTGGCTCTGCGAAAAGTTCAGGAGCTTTCTCCATCAATGCCGCAGCCACTTGACCAGAAAGGTGTGCTTGACGACCTGTGTCGTCCGGGAATGCGTCAAAGATGCCAAATGTCGTAGGTCCAAGTCGGATCGCAAACCATGCGATCGTTTCTGACTCCTCCTGAACCACAGGTAGGGCCCCACGTAGGAAGCTTTCAACTTCCGCTTCTTTTCCAGGTTTTGCTTCAAGTCGAACCAATAGCGCTACATTAACCATTTTTCTACCTCCTCCTCAAATTAGAAAATTCATCCATTAATATATAACCTAACATTCCATCTTTATAAGTACAAACTTTATTGTTACATAGTATAAAAAAGTATACTCACTAGTGTCGCATTAAAATGAGTAGGTCTTGTCTGATAAGCGGAATTGTCAGTAAATTTATTTAAACGTAAAAAAATCCTCTATAATGGATTCGGGTTATGAAAGGGTACCTGTGCACGGCACTATTCACTACAATTAAATATTTATGCTAAATATCTTGATATATAGGCACTTTTCCTGCATGTGAAGTGAATAATAGTGAATAGTTGGCATTGTTTGATACACAGGTACCTCAGAGTGTGATTCTAGAATTTATAAACAAATTTAATGTATTTAATGGATCTCGATAATAAAAAAATGGTGATGAGTATTGTTTCATGTGAATATTGTATTGAAAAATAATAAGTTGAAACCCCAAGCCTTTGAAAGTTAAATCTATATTCGAAGAGCTAAATTAATAGAATACAATAATTCCCTAGCAGCATGATGCTTTCGTTACTATAGTCTATTTAAATTTCATTTTTGACATAAAAACTGTGGTAATATTATGAAATAATGATAACTATTGTTCCTATCTAAAATAGATTTAAATAAATAGTGAGGTGAGTATATGAAACAAGAATTGGTCAATATGCGTGACAAGTTGAATAATATCAGCAAACGGAACCGCTCAATTCGATTACTAAAACTTTATGATAAATGGAGTTTTGATTTGACTCGCAGCACTCCAGTAATAACGGATGCGATAGTTGAAGGATTAAAGAAGAAATCCACAAAATCCTTTTCATTACTAACAAAAGATGAAGATAAGGATTCTACAAATCATCGAAAGCTGACAACTTTACATAGAAATATTAAGGCAATTGAAGAAGAGACGGGGGTTCATGATTTTTATTTAGGAAGCCCGTTCATTTCCGGAACTTTTTCAGATGGGACCTTCTTTCAAGCACCACTTTTTCTATACCCAGTCCGTTTAGATAAGGATTCCATTAACCGGCAAGCATTTGTACTAAAGAAAGGCGAGGGTGAGCCGATTCTCAATCGAACTTTATTTCTGGCATTTAAAAAAATTGATAAATTACACGTCTCTGAAGAGTGGATGGAGCAGGCGCAGGAAGTTGCTTTAAAAGATGATGTGGAAATTCAATCTTTTCTGGCAAAAGTTCAGATGACATTTCAACAAATACCAGAAGGGTTTGAATCTTTAAAAGAATTGAAGACGGATGAAATTCCTTTAAAAAGCCAGTTGAAACTTTTAAAACATGCGGTTATCGGTCATTTTCCACAAGGAAGTTCCTCACTTGTAAGGGACTATGATCAATTGATAGATCTTAGCCTTACTAGTAATTTGTCATTGATTGGTGACCTCTTAAATCCTGGAAGTTTAGATGTGATGGAAAGTGATTGGGATGCTCAAAAGGCAGAAGCAGAGAACCTGCGGGAGTTCGATCGCTTATATTTATTAAACACGGATGGCTCCCAAGAAGAAATTTTGAAAGAGGCGCGGTATAAAAAAGGTCTTGCAGTCCATGGGCCACCAGGAACAGGAAAGTCCCAAGTGATAGTCAATTTGATTACAGACGGACTCCATCAGAAGAAAAAAATTCTGGTTGTATGTCAAAAAAGGGCTGCGCTAGATGTTGTTTATCAAAGGCTCCAAAGTTTGGACTTAACAGCTTATGCCGCTTTGATTCACGATGAAAATCAAGACAGAAAAGCATTATATAGAAAAATAAATGATACCTTGTCATATTCCTTGAATTTAGATCAAGGATTGGCAAATAGACTAAGAACTACCTCACAGAAACTTGAACAACAAGAAATGGAATTAAATAGTATTGCATTAGGGTTGCATTCAAAAGGTGGTTTTGGGTTCTCTCTTTATGAGTTATACAATAAGACTAAACGCACAGGAGATATTGAGGCGTTTATAAGTGTTAATTTGGTTGCAAATGAAATTAATGCTGAAAATTTAGAAGATACCCTAGCAAATGTGTATACGTATGCCGAATGGTACGAGAAATTCGGGAAAGATTCTTATCCACTGAAAGAGCGAGTTTCATTTGCCAAGTTTGGTATGAAAGAAAAAACGGAATTTACTCAAAAAATGTCTTATCTGATTGAACAAACAAAAAAAGCAGAAGAGTATCTAAATCTTTTAGATGCTGATGACATCACTCCTGCCTACACGTGGGGAATTCAACAAGATATCCTTAAAATACACCCTGATATTTCTGACGGTGATCCACGAACATTGCAGGGATTACGATTATGGTATTGGACAAGTTTCACCGGTAGAAAAATCGTTGAAGATTTGAATAAAGGTGTTAAATTTCCTGGGGTTAAATCGCAGGAATGGCCAAAAATTAAAAAGAGTTTATTGCTTATTAATGATCTGGCACAAATAACTAAGGAAATTAATATAGAGATGGATGTTTTAAAATATTTCCTTGAGTCTTCTAAAGTAGAGAAATATAAAGAAATGGTTGCTGAAGGTGCATTGCCCGTAAAGCAATTAGAATTAATTCAAGAATACTTACATAGTGATTTTGAAGATTTACAACACATGGATCAGTTTGGTAAGGAATGCAGCCAAACAGAGCAAAAGCTAATAAAATTATTGATAGATAAAAAAAATCTAATGGCTTTCGAAAACCTCCCAGAAAGATGGACGGAGACTTTAAGGCAATCATTTTATCTTCACTGGATTGATCAATTAGAGAGCAAACATCCAGCTGTGAAAAAAGTATCAAATAGTGAATACATCCGTCTTCGATCTTCTTTTGAAGAGTTAGTTGAAAGTAAAAAAGAGGTAGCTCGTCAGCATTTGCTTAACGAATTAACTCTCTCTCTTCAAAGCTCTCAAGATATATCTAGAACTTCATTTAAGGACTTAAAACATCAGACAGGCAAGAAACGTCAAGTATGGCCGCTTCGGAAGCTGGTTAGGGAATATGCAGATAAAGGGTTGATGGATGTAGCCCCTGTTTGGCTTGCATCTCCGGAAATTGTTTCTTCAATATTTCCGTTAACGGATGAACTCTTTGACCTTGTCATATTTGATGAAGCTTCACAATGTACTGTAGAAAACGGTTTGCCATCTATATATCGCGCGAAACAGGTAATTGTTGCAGGAGATGAAATGCAGCTGCCGCCATCCAATATGTTTATGTCTATTATTGAAGCAGATGAGGATGAAGAAGATTTTACTTCCAATGATTCGCCAAGTTTATTGAACTTAGCGAAGCGGAGATTCGATGAAAAGACACTCCAATGGCACTATCGCTCTAAATATGAAGAATTAATTAATTACTCGAATCATGCTTTTTACGGTGGAGCGATACAAATATCTCCCAATGTACAACCATACAAAGAACCTCCTGCTATCGAATGGATTAAGGTGGAAAATGGTAGATGGATTGATAGAGCGAACGAAGTAGAAGCTATAGAAGTGGTAAGGGTACTTAAAAATCTTTTACTTACGAAACCTGATAAATCGGTGGGCATCATCACATTTAATAGTACTCAACAAACAAAAATTCTGGACATGATTGAAAAGACTACCTTAGATGATATGGAATTTGGTGCCTTGCATGGAGAAGTGATGAGCAGGGACTTGGATGAAAGAGTGTTTGTGAAAAATATTGAAAATGTTCAAGGTGATGAGCGGGATATCATTCTTTTCTCAGTAGGGTACGGAAAAAACGAAGAAGGCAGGATTTATAACCGATTCGGTTCATTGAACCAAGAGGGTGGAGAAAATCGTTTGAACGTCGCAGTAACTCGAGCAAAGGAAAATATCATTATTGTGAGCAGCATAGAACCAGTGGAACTTGAAGTAGCTAATTCAAAGAGTAATGGTCCCCGTCTATTTAAAGAGTATTTAAAATACGCAAGAGCTGTTTCGACAGGTCAAATCGAACAAGTACAAGAAGTCATTCAAAATGTGAATGAACTTGGAAACACCAGTGTTTCCTCTTCACCACTGCAATTCGACTCACCTTTCGAAGAGCAGGTTTATCAGCAGTTGCGAAATCTGGGATACGAAGTCCAAACGCAAGTTGGGATGTCTGGATACCGTATAGACCTGGCTGTAATTCATCCTAACGATCCATCTCAATATATTGTGGGTATCGAATGCGATGGAGCAATGTATCACAGTTCTAAAAATGCAAAAGAACGAGATATCTATCGTCAAAAATTCCTCGAAAGTCGCGGATGGACAATCGAACGCATCTGGAGTCGTAACTGGTGGAAAAACCAGAGTATTGAGATAGAAAGAATTGATCAGCTGATAAAGGCATTGGTTAAAAAAGATGAAGTTAAAACAAGTATGGTAAACAGATAGAAATGTTAGAAGGAGGAGCCTGAGAAGGTTCCTCTTTTTCGATGCTTTTATAGTAAATGGAATGTGGTTAGAATTGTAACTCGCCAGTGATTTTGAGCTTTCTTCAAATTCCAAAAATGACTATTCAATAGGTCTGAAAACTTTCATGAAGCATGTTAGTATCTCTAGGATTGTGAATGGTTTACACATATCTTACGTTAAATAGGTACCTGTCCCAAAAACAATTCGGACAAACATGACTATTCACTGGATATGCATTGAGAACCCGCGTTTCTATATCGACTTTTGGATAAAGATGAATTATGTTGGGATATTTTAGGGTTCAGGTACGTTTTGATAAAACATTCCACTACAGGTAGCCTTTCCTTTTCCGCTATACTAAATATCAAAGAAGGAGGAGACTGCTATGAAAAAGACATGGATACCCCTTGCAACTGCGGCCGTTCTACTTTCTGGGTGTTTACCGGTCAATATTTTTGAAGACAACACCCCCCTTACAGACGAAAATACGAAAAGTGGGTCAGATCTAGAGGTTGTTGCAGACAATCTCACGATTCCGTGGTCGATTGACGAACATGAAGGCACATTTTATATTTCCGAACGACCAGGCTCGATCGCAAAAGTAGAGGGCGGAACTGTGGAACAACAGACGGTCTCACTTGAACTGACATTATCAGAAGCAGCAGAAGCTGGATTGTTAGGATTTGTGTTAGCACCAGATTTCGGAGAGTCCAACGAGGCGTTTGCCTATTATACGTATGAACAAGACGGCAATCAGTTCAACCGAATTGTGAAGCTTGAATTAGAAAGTGATGCGTGGACAGAAACAGAAGTACTGCTGGATGAGATTCCTAGTGGCAACGTGCACCATGGTGGACGTCTAGAAATAGGGCCAGATGACAAACTGTATGCAACTGCTGGGGATGCTTCTGACCCAGAGCTTGCACAAGACGAAGCGTCACTTGCTGGGAAGATTCTCCGTTTGAATCTTGACGGCTCGATTCCAGAAGACAATCCATTTGGAGACTCGTACGTCTATAGTATGGGTCACCGAAATGCACAGGGTCTGACGTGGTCAGAAGATGGAGAGTTGTATGCAAGTGAACACGGACCAAGCGCGAACGATGAAGTGAATCAGATTGTAGCGGGTGCCAATTACGGCTGGCCGACGATAGAGGGGACAGAGGAACAAGAAGGTCTAGAGTCGCCACTGTTTGCCTCCGGTAGTGACCGGACTTGGGCGCCTTCAGGAATGGCGTATCGTGACGGTAAAGTCTACGTAGCAGCACTTCGTGGAACGACCGTTTTGGAGTTTGATCTTGCGACAGAAGAGTACCGCGCAATTGTCGAAGACGTCGGGCGTGTGCGGGATGTGTGGATTCACGGAGACGACCTCTACTTTGTCTCGAACAACACAGATGGCCGAGGCAACCCGAGTGACAACGATGACAAATTATATAAATTGACACTTGAGTAGAAACTTGCGCGTTCCGGTTGGCGTCCTTTGTTTGAGGAGGCTTGCCGGGGCTTTTTTATGCGCCGATTAGTTTCCATAACATCACTTGGGGCGCTAATGGGGTCAAGTCGGGCGTTAATGGAACCGACTCGGTCGCTAAATGAGCCGACTCGGTCGTTAATTCACCACTTTCGGGCGTTAAACACTCCACGAAACTCGTCACATAATTGTAACTGTATACCCGGCTACCCTATGATAAACTAAGTGCACCACCTGTAAGGAGGAAATTCCATGAAAACAAATCAAAAAGTCATGCTCGCCACACTGGCTCTAGCAGTCGTCATCGTGGGCATCGTCCTTTATATGAACAGAGATACCGGTACAACGGCAACTGAAGTGCCGCAAGAAACAGAACGAGTCTACCCACCTACAGAAGGGCAACCGATGCTTGGGGATGCGGATGCACCAGTTGAAATCGTAGAGTTTGGCGATTACAAATGTCCATCTTGTAAGCAGTGGGGAGAGACGATCTACCCGAAACTGGTCGAGGATTACATTGAGACTGGGAAAGCAAACTTGAGCTACATTAATGTTCTTTTCCACGGAGAAGAATCAGTCATTGCTTCTCTAGCTTCTGAATCTGTTTTCGAACAAGACCCTGAAAACTTCTGGGCATTCAATAAAGCTGTGTACGATGCACAACCTGCTTCGCAACAACATGACGAGCCATGGGTGACGATTGATAAGATGGCGGAAATTGCTGAAGCGACAGCTCCTGGAGTTGACATCGATAAGATGCGCACCGACATGGCATCTGAGGAATCTGCTATCGTGCAGGAAGTTACACGTGACAATGAACTTGTGAAGGAATTTGGTGTACCGTTTACGCCGACCATTTACGTCAACGGTGTGTTCCTAGAAGATCCGTTTGATTATGAGATGATTGCGATGCTGATCGAACAAGGGCAGACGAACAATGACTAAATCGACGCGTGAAGGATTCATTGAAAATTATGCATTGTATTTTGCATGGGTAGTGGCATTAGTGGCAACGCTTGGTAGTTTATACTTCAGCAATATCCGAGGGTTTGTACCGTGTGAATTGTGTTGGATTCAGCGAATCTTCATGTATCCACTGACGATTGTACTGGGGATTGCAGCATTCACAAATGATGTAAGGATGCGTTTGTATGTGCTGCCACTCACGATTATTGGCGGGAGCATTTCGCTGTATCATTATCTCGTGCAAAAAGTACCTGGATTTGCGAACATCAAACCCTGTGTGCAAGGCGTTCCGTGTAACGTTCAGTACATCAACTGGTTCGGGTTTGTGACGATTCCGTTCCTCGCATTAACAGCGTTCACATTGATTACAATCATTTTATTTGTATTGCATTTCAAATTAAAAAAAGCGTAACAAAAAAGCTGTTGACTCACTAGTGGTCATCAGCTTTTTGATTTATAAAGCGCACACCGATACTCGTTAAGCCGTTGTCTTGTGCTGCGCGAATGTTCCGGACATAAGGTTTGCCAGACGACCGGAAGCGGCACGCCCATGATTTCACGGTAGGTAACGATGGGTGTTGCACCTTTCCATAGACCTTTCGTACGCAGCCACGCAATTTCTGATAAAAAAGACGCGATAAAGAGGTCAATGGGTGCAGAATGGCGTATACTTAAGAAAATTGTTCAAGTGGGGGAATTGTGATGCATGCTTTAGTGATTGGTGCGACAGGTGCCACAGGGAAAGATTTAGTCGAACAGCTTTTGGCGGATTCCGAAGTGGAACAAGTCAGCTTGTTCGTGCGAAGAGACCTTGGACTTCGCCATGACAGACTCCATGCCCACACGATTGACTTCGACCGACCACAGCATTGGCATCAACTCGTGAAGGGAGATGTGCTATTCTCCTGCTTGGGAACGACTATTAAAGCAGCCGGGAGCCAAGACGAACAGTGGAAAGTCGATTATGACTACCAGTACCAATTTGCCGATGTTGCGAGTGCGAACGGCGTCCCTCGTTACGTTTTGGTTTCCTCGACGGGTGCGGATTCGAACTCCCGCGTGTTTTATTCCCGTATGAAAGGGCAGCTTGAAGAAGCGGTCAAGAAATTGCCGTTTGATGCCATCACGATTTTGCAACCGCCTATACTCGACCGAAAAGAGAGCGACCGGGCGGGTGAAAAGTTTGGTTTGAAGGCCATTCAACTAGTGAATAAACTAGGTCTTGCGAAAAGTCAGAGACCACTTCCAACAGATGAACTTGCTGCGACAATGATTCGTGCTGCCAAAGACAACACTACAGGAATCACGGTATGGTCCGGCGAAGATGTACGAACGCCACATCAAGTTTAGATAGCAACACCCCACAGAGAATGGCTCTGTGGGGCTTTTTTGTAATCTGAATACCCCCTGCAATGCAGGGGGTTCCTGAGAGCTTTCAGCTATGGACAAAAAAATCCCCTCATCATACGATATTTTCAG
>NZ_JAFBFG010000026.1 GCF_016909155.1 Chryseomicrobium aureum | reverse complement strand
TCTGCTTAAGAATATTTGTCTCCATAAAATCAAAATACCATGAACACTGGGCTCATGGCATCAAAAATTATATACTTTCTTATCTTTTAAAAAAAGACCGCCAATTGGCGATCTTACATAAGTTTATTTAATGCATCTGGATTAAATTTACCAGATTTCAACATCTCAATTTCGATTGCATACGGTGCTTTTTTTGATTTTGCATCGACACCAACAAAAGGTGTTTCTAAGATTTTGGGAAGTGCTGCAAGTTGCGGATGATGAATCACATAATGCAGTGCTTCAAATCCAATTTCACCATGCCCAATATTGGCATGGCGGTCCTTCGCTGCGCCCTGTACATTTTTCGAATCATTGACATGAATGACTTTTAGTCGGTCAAGCCCAACAATTTTATCAAATTCATTTAATACACCATCGAAATCTTCTCGAACATTGTAACCTGCATCGTGAACGTGACAGGTGTCCATACAAACAGATAAACGTTCGTTATGTGTAACACCCTCTATAATCATCGAAATCTCTTCGAATGTTCGACCGATTTCAGACCCTTTTCCTGCCATTGTCTCAAGAGCAATCTGGACATCACCTTTTGCTTCAAGTACTGTATTTAAGCCTTCAACAATACGTGCTACGCCCGCCTCTACACCAGCGCCCACGTGTGCACCTGGGTGGAGAACAATCTGTTTTGAGCCAAGCGCGTGTGTGCGTTCAATCTCACTTTGCAAAAAGTCTACACCAAGTGCGAATGTTTCGGGTTTTGTTGTGTTGCCTAAATTGATGATATACGGAGCATGAACGACAATATTGGACATACCATTCGCTGCCATATGCGCAAGGCCAGCTTCGATATTTAATTCTTCGATTGGCTTTCTTCGAGTGTTTTGAGGTGCCCCTGTATAAATCATAAATGTCGATGAGCCATAACTTCGTGCTTCTTCACTCGCACCTTCAAGCATTTTCTTGCCACTCATTGAAACATGTGACCCTAGTAACATTGTTCATCCCCCTAGCGTTTGCGGTTACGAATTTTGCGTTCTCTCTTTTTCACTTTGTCCATTTCCCATTTCATGTTGCGTTTGTATCCAGGTTTTACTTTTTTCGGTTTACGGACAAGTGCTTTTGCTTTCGCATCTATTTCATTGTCTACTTTTTGACGATTCTTACGAGCATGGCGGTCTTTCAACTCGACCCATTCATCATTTTTGATATCAACATGCTTAAATGTGATTCCCATTTTTTCAATGCGGTTTAGCGCATCCTCATCTTCTGGTTGGTACAAGATAATGGCTTGTCCTTCAAGTCCAGCACGTGCTGTACGACCAACACGGTGTATGAAGAACTCAAGATCACTTGGAATTTCTAAGTTGATCACATGTGATACACCTGGAATATCAATCCCACGTGCTGCTAAATCTGTTGCTACAATGTACTGATACTCCAAATCATGAACACTCTGCATCATTTTTTTTCGTTCACGTGGAGAAATATCACCGTGAAGTAAGCCGACTTTGTAGCCATTTTCATTTAAATGTTGCGCTACTTTGTCTGCGTATTTCTTTGTGTTGACGAAAAGAATTGCGAGATACGGATTAATAACTTCTAACACTTCGACCAAACGGTTCTTTTTAGATTTACCGCGCACAGGTACCGCTAAAAACTCAATGCCTTCTGCTACAGGTTTTTTATCATTGATGTTGATATGTTCAGGTGACGCCATATACTTTTTCAAGAACGGTTGCAATTTCTCTGGAATGGTTGCCGAGAAAACGTACATCTTTAAATCTTCTGGCATCTTCCCTGCAAATTGATCGATATCTGTGATGAAGCCTAAATCAAAAGCAAGATCTGCTTCATCGATAACTAGAGTAGACGCCGTATGCACGTGTAAAGCACCTTCAACCATCAAGTCCTTAATTCGACCTGGTGTACCGACCACAATATGCGGTTGTGTTGTCAGTTTTGAAATTGCACGGGCTTTATCTGTACCACCGATAAATAACTTCGATTGGATATCTGAGTGCTCAATCAGTTGCTGAAGTGCCTTGTGAATTTGCGTGGCAAGTTCACGTGTTGGAGACGTAATAATAGCTTGCACTTCTTGTTTGTCCGTGTTGATTTGTTCCACGATTGGCAAAAGGAAGCTGTGCGTCTTGCCAGTCCCTGTGTGAGACTGCCCAATGGCACTTTTCCCTTTCATAATGAGTGGGATCATTTTATGTTGAATCGGTGTTGGTTTGTCAAATTTCAAGTCATTGATGGCATCCATCAAAAATGGCTGGAAATTATAGTCGCTAAATTTGGACATAGCTGTCCCTCCTATCCGGTTACTACCTTCGTTTATTGTACCATGTCTTTAACGTCTTTCCCTATCATTCATATACTAACTATGAAAGGAGTGACCGAGTGAAGTACAAAGAATTTTATCCATTCGAATTAACTCAGTCCCAAAAAAAAACAGATAACCTGATGGAATGGCTGCAAGTTGCTCATCAACTTGCCCCGCTCATTAAACAGGTTAGTCCGTTGCTTCAACAGTTCATAATGCTAGCTAGCCTGCTCCAGGGAATCTCTTCCCCGATACCGCAGGAACGAAAAAATACACACTCTCGTGATTCTACAGTATTTATGCCAAAATAGCTATACTTTGCTACGACACCATTCCTTCGTTATAATGAATGTAGTATGTGTTGTGAAAGGAGTTTCTCCATGAAAGTAAAAAAAATCTCACCCCGCGGCTATTGTTATGGTGTCGTCGATGCGATGGTCATCGCGCGAAATGCTGCACTAGATACAAGTTTGCCACGACCAATATATATCTTAGGAATGATTGTTCATAATAAACATGTGACAGATGCGTTCGAAGAAGATGGGATCATTACACTTGATGGTCCAAATCGTCTCGAGATTCTTCGTCAAGTAGAATCGGGAACAGTTATTTTCACGGCTCACGGAGTGTCCCCGCAAGTGCGTGAACTGGCAAAGCAAAAAGGCTTAGTGTCTATTGATGCGACATGCCCAGACGTAACGGTGACGCACGATTTGATTGCTGAGAAAACAGTGGAAGGGTATGACATTCTCTACATCGGGAAAAAAGGACACCCAGAACCTGAAGGCGCGATTGGGGTTGCACCTGATCACGTGCATTTGATTGAAAAGTTGGAAGACGTCGATAATCTTACATTAACAAATGAAAAACTTTTAGTAACGAACCAAACAACAATGTCTCAGTGGGACGTTGTAAAGTTAATGGATGCATTAAAAGCTAAATTTCCAACTATTGAAGTGCATAAAGAAATTTGTTTAGCTACTCAGGTTCGCCAAGAGGCTGTTGCTGAACAAGCGGGCGACACAGAATTATTAATTGTTGTTGGGGATCCAATGAGTAACAACTCAAATCGTCTAACACAAGTATCAGAAGAAATTGCAGATACGCCATCGTACCGTATTGGAGATATTTCTGAATTAAAGTTAGAATGGTTAGAGGGTGTTGAAACGGTTTCTGTTACTGCAGGTGCTTCTACCCCTACACCTATCGTAAAAGAGGTCATTCAGTTTTTAGAAAAGTATGACCCCGCAGATCCATCGACACATGATACTACGAAAAAAGTAGCAAATGATAAAATTTTACCGAAAATTAAAGTTCCAAAACCAGTAATACGTATCGAACCATACGCTAACTAATCAAAAAACAGCAGTATCCCCTTTTGAATTTATTCAAGAGAGGATACTGCTTTTCTTTTTGTCGCATAATTAAGTTTCCATAATATTATTATTTTTCTAGGCACCTGTCCCAAACACTATTCTGACATCCATGACTATTCACTAAATATGCACTATATTTATAAATTGTATTGGAATTGTTTGGGTACCAGGTACCTTTTGGGAAAAATAGCTAGTTGTCTCTTATCTGGAAATCCTTCCAACTAGACCGTAATTTCCTGTGGGCTTTGAACAATTTGATTAAGCTTACGAAGATTGCTTACAAGATCAAATTAAGAACGAAAAGGACTGGGGCCGCTTTTTAGAGCGGCCCCAGCGCGATTCTTCTTACTGTGTTCTTACGCAATCGTCTTCAGTCAAATCAAAATTTTTCGAGTCCATATTTGCAGGAAGTTGTGCCTATCATCGTCTTTGAGTCAGCTCCGCCTCTATGAAGCACTCGAATAAAGATAGGATGGCTGCAGATAAATATATACTGCCAGGCTGTGCTAACGCAAGGCCTGATAAAGAAAATAAAAAACATAGTTTAGGAAAGCGAGCATGCTCTAACTTAAAGAGAAGAAAGCCTATAATTTGATATGTATGCTGATTGCTAGTTTAATTTACATGTCAAAGCTCGGAAGCTAGGACGTTATTTCCCGGGCTATTTGAGTTTTCGCGAGACCCGGCAACGAAGATGAAAGTGCTCTTCTTTCAGCTTACGTGGGGAGGCTCGGGGAAACTCACCCAGGAAATGACGTTCTAGTTGTAGGGCTTTTCAAGTTCTAGTGGATTTCTGTATTTTTAGATTAGCTTAAACGGTTCAGTAGAAATGGTAGAAGCAATGAATTCTGGAGCTTTCTTTTCGTTTTTTAGAAGCTCCGTCATGTAATCAACAGTCCCCTGCTTCATAATTGCTTCGACATGATGTCCCGGATCCACAATCGACAAGCCGATTGTCTCCGCATCCTGCGCTGTGTGGAAATACATATCCCCCGTAACAAGTACATCCGCACCTGCACGTTTCGCATCATAAATATACTTATTGCCGTCTCCACCAATCACAGCTATTTTTGTAACTGACTTTGAAAAATCTCCCGTCACTCGAACAAACGGGACGCCGAGTTTCTGTTTGACGTAACTGGCAAATTGCTCTAGGTTCATGTCATGAACTCGCCCGATTCGGCCAAGACCATGTTCGTTTGCTTCAATGTCTAATGTATAGATATCATATGCCACCTCTTCATAGGGATGGGCATTCAACATTGCTTTTACTACACGTGCTTTTTTAGATGTTGGAAAGACGACTTCAATTTTCTCCTCATCGACAAGTTCCAACTTACCAATCTCTCCTATAAACGGGTCTGCTCCTTCCGCTGGACGAAAACGACCTTGACCTTTCATTGAATACGATACGTGTTCATAGTCTCCAATTTCTCCTGCCCCAGCGCCCGCTAATGCTTCGCGCATAGCATCTGCATGAGTTTCTGGAATGAAAACAGCTAATTTCATAACCCGCTCCGAGTACGTTTCAGTCAGTATTTCGATATCTTCAAGTTCTAAAGCTTGTGCGAGCATATCATTTACACCACCTGCTGCGATATCTAAATTGGTATGTGCAGCATAGACCGCGATGTCATGCTTGATACATTTCTCAATCATAGCGCCAACTGGTGTAGATGTATCGACAGCCTTTAGCTTTCGATAAATCGGAGGATGGTGCGCAATGATTAACTCGCAGTGGTTGTCAATTGCTTCTTGAATGACTGCAGGTGTGACATCAAGAGTAACCAAAACACGAGAAATCTCTTTATTTAACGTTCCAATATGCAAACCAATGGGATCTCCCTCCATGGCGAGGGTTGGTTTTGCCCATCTTTCGAATAATTCAATCACTCTATGTCCATTCATTCAAGTGCCTCCTCTACGAGTTTGATCTTCCACTCAAGCTCTTGTCGTTTTTCAGCTAGTTCTGGACGGTCTGAATCAGGGAGATTTTGCAAGATCCGTTTCCACTCTGTAGATTCTCTTGTCCATTTTTTCGCGAAAGTTGCAGATTTTTCGTGCATCAATAGTGGACCTAGCAAACGTTCTTGATCCGTCAATTTCATAGTTCCTTTTTCAAGTACCAGTATCTCATAAATTTTTTGATTCTCTTCTAAAATCTCTTCGTGAATGAGTTTCCACCCGTTTTGTTCTGCCCACTCGCGTATAGCAAGTGCATGAACATTCGGCTGTAAAATTAAGCGTTCAGCTAGATTCGCTTTAATTTTCCCACGCTCTACTATTTTGGCAATGAGTGGCCCACCCATGCCAGCAATTGTAATCGTTGAGATATGGTCTTCTGCACGAATGACATCTAACCCATCCCCCATCCGGACTTCAATTATGTCTGTAAGACCTTCTGTTCTCACTTGACGTTCTGCGGATTGAAATGGCCCTTTGACGACTTCTCCAGCAATCGCAAATTCAATTCGTTGCTGCTTGGCTAAATAACATGGTAGATAGGCATGGTCACTACCAATGTCTGCAAGACGTGCATTCTTAGGTACATGCTCTCCTACTCGTTTCAAACGTTCTGATAATTGTTCACTGTTCATATTTAACACCTCATATGTAGTATACCGATTTCAACAAAGAGAAGAAAGCAAAGAAAAAAGCCCCACTCTATATAGAGTGAGACCTTCTAGCTTACTATTCTAACGATTTAACCCATGCAGCCATCTCTTCGATGTTTTCAGCAGGAACTAATCCGCCTGGCATTGCACCTTTACCATTAGCAAGGATGTCAGCGATTTCTTCTTCAGATAAAGCTGATCCTTTAATACCTGGGAATGCGCCTTGGCCTTCATAGCTGCTTCCGTGACAGCTGATACATTTTTGCTGAGCTAGAACTTCAGGGTCGAATTCACCTGCAGATGCTCCTTCGCCACCTTCAGTTGACTCTGTACCCTCTTCGCCAGATTCAGCTATTTCTGCTTGGTTTCCAACACCCTGAACAGAAAGGAAGAAAATAAGTCCGATCCCGAAAAGCATGATTAAAATGTACGGAACGATTGGATTCTTTGTCATCAATAACCCTCCCTCTTGGTCACACTATCACTAATAACATTAGTCAACATCATTATTGTACTCCATTCACGAAAAAACGAAAAGAGAAATAAGGCAAGTTTTGTTGCATTGTGACAAATTCGACAAATCTATCAGCACCCGATATGACGCGCAATGACCATTCGTTGAACCTCTGAAGTTCCTTCACCGATTTCAAGTAATTTCGCGTCACGCATGAATCGCTCGACCTCATATTCTTTCATATAGCCATAACCACCATGGATTTGAATAGCCTCATCTGCAACTTCCATCGCAATCTCAGAAGCATATAGTTTACACATCGCCGCCTCTTTTCCGAATGGTCGTCCTTGATCTTTTAACCAAGCTGCTTTATAGACCATTGTGCGTGCAAGTTCAATTTTCATCGCCATATCTGCTAATTTGAACTGTGTGATTTGGAATTCAGATAGAGACTTGCCAAATTGTTTACGCTCTTTTGAATAACGAAGCGCTTTATCAAATGCCGCTTGTGCAATCCCAACAGCCATTGCTCCGATTCCGATACGACCGCCGTCGAGTGTTGTTAGGAACTGGCGGAAGCCGTTTCCTTGAACACCCAATAGGTTTTCTTTTGGAACACGGACGTTTTCAAATACTAGTTCAGTTGTATTGGAAGCGTTGAGGCCCATTTTCTCGTAGTTATCGATGATTGTGAAGCCTTCAGCGTCAGTTGGCACTATGATAGCAGAAATCTCTTTACGGCCGTCATGCGTCCCTGTAATGGCTGTGATAGCCAAGTGTTTGGCGTGACTAGCATTCGTAATGTATACTTTGCTTCCATTGATTACCCATTCGTCTCCTTCAAGTTTTGCAGTGGTTTGTGTACCACCCGCATCTGATCCAGCATTTGGTTCTGTTAAACCAAATGCACCGAATGATTCTCCAGAACAAATAGGTGCAAGATAGTTTTGTTTTTGTTCTTCTGTTCCAAATAGATGAAGTGGCGCACCACCTAATGAAATATGCGCAGAGTATGTAATTCCTGTAGAAGCACATGCTCGGCTCAGTTCTTCTGTAACGATTGCAAAGCTGATTGTATCTGCACCAGCACCACCGTATTCTTCGTCGAAAGGTAAGCCCATCATCCCCATGTCGCTTAATTCTTTGAAGATTTCAGTAGGAAATTGTTTCGTTTTATCGCGTTCGATTGCACCCGGTGCGACTTTTTCATTGGCAAAGTCTCGCATCATATTTTTTAGCATTTGGTGTTCTTGTGTAAGATCAAAATTCATGTTGACATCCCCTTTTTTCTCCCTTAGTAAACGCTTACATGTTTGATTATACCGAACTTTTTGAGGAATTGGCATAAAAATGAATGTGAAATAAAACACATGTGCTCTTAGATGTACTAAATCTCTGGCGTTACGGTAGTGAGTTCCAGGGGGAGCATACCGGAGCCTCCTCTTGGCATACGAGAAGCTGGCACTTCTCGCCTCCACTGTAATTAGATGTGGAGCCGACTGTTCAGAAATTGTGCAAGATGACAGCGGAGCCCGTGAAGCGCTCTTTACTTCATGGGATGCGATGGCTTCTTGCGGGATTTCTAGGAGGTGCAACTCGATTCCATTTAGATTAATAGAACGTCACCCCAGGAACTCACTACCTCCACTTGTCGATTGCGAAAGTCATAAGATTTTAGTAGTAAGGCCCTTAAGAAATCAGGTCTGAGTTTTGGATTAGTTTCCATAATATGACTTCGGTAGAAGAAATCACGTTTAGTGTAGAAGAAAAATCAGTTTCGGTAGAAGAAATCCTGATTAGTGCAGAATAAATTACGTATTCATCCGATGAACGTTCGCTCAGTTTGAAACCGAGCAGCTTTCTTAAAGGTGACAGGCACCTTATAGGAAATCCCGGAGGTCAGGACGTCATTTGCCGGGCCATCTGAGTTTTCCCGAGACCCGGCAACGAAACTGAAAGTGGCCTTCTTTCAGTTTACGTGGGGAGGCTCGGGAAAACTCACCCAGGAAATGGCGTTCTGAGTGTAGGGATTTTCTAGGAAAAAATCGCCAAAAAACCCCTCAACAAGGAAGTTGAGGGGCAAGATATTAATCTAAGAAATCTTTTAGACGTTTGCTGCGAGACGGATGACGTAGCTTGCGAAGAGCTTTTGCTTCAATCTGACGAATACGCTCACGCGTAACACCAAATACTTTGCCGACTTCTTCAAGTGTACGTGTACGCCCATCATCTAAACCAAAACGTAATCGTAAGACATTCTCTTCTCGATCTGTTAACGTATCCAGAACATCTTCTAACTGTTCTTTTAACAACTCATAAGCTGCATGGTCTGACGGAGATTGCGCATCTGCATCTTCAATGAAATCCCCAAGGTGGGAATCATCTTCCTCACCGATTGGTGTTTCTAATGAAACAGGCTCTTGAGCAATCTTTAAAATTTCACGCACTTTTTCTGCAGGAAGGTCCATCTCTTCTCCAATTTCTTCTGGAGATGGCTCACGGCCTAAGTCTTGCAGAAGTTGACGCTGCACACGAATCAGTTTGTTGATTGTTTCAACCATGTGAACCGGAATACGGATTGTACGAGCTTGGTCAGCGATTGCGCGAGTAATGGCTTGACGAATCCACCATGTTGCATACGTACTGAACTTAAATCCTTTGCGGTGATCAAACTTTTCTACTGCTTTTATTAATCCCATGTTTCCTTCTTGAATTAGATCAAGGAACAACATCCCACGACCAACGTAGCGTTTTGCAATACTAACTACAAGACGTAAGTTCGCTTCTGCAAGACGTTTGCGTGCTTCTTCGTCACCTAATTCGATTCGTTCTGCTAATTCAATTTCTTGCTTAGCATTTAGAAGTTCGACACGGCCAATTTCTTTTAAATACATACGAACTGGGTCATTAATTTTCACACCAGGAGGAACGCTCAGATCATTTAGATCGAAGGTTTCCGTCGTTTTTTTATTCATTAGCTGATCGAGTTCTTCTTCATCCCCATCTTTTCGGCCAAGCTCAATTCCTTTGCCTTCTAGTTGATCAATGAATTCTTCAATCTGGTCTGACTCGAGTTCAAATGTAGCTAATTTCTCAGCGATGTCCCCGTATGTCAATTCCCCATTTTTCTTACCTAACTCAATCAGTTGCTTTTTTGCTTCATCTAATGACAATTCCAAATCCTCTTTCACCTGATCTGATTTTTCTGCCATAAGAATTCCTCCTTTACGTGCCTAAATGACATCAGATTTTATGAAGTGTGCGCTTGAGTTCGATCGCTTGTTTTGCAAGATCGAGCGCTTTTGTATAATCTGATAATTTTTCAGCTACTTTTGATTCGTGCATTAAGTGCTCAATACGTTTCTCTACCCGATATTTGTGTAGTTGACGCATACTATCTTCAATTTCCTTTTTGCTACTTTCTGGATCTTTCTCTAGCATAGTGGCAAACATATACACTCGTTTCAACTCTGCATTTTCCGTCACTTCAAGCAATCTTTGAAAATCGCCTTGTGGGTAATTTTCATAGAACGCTAACAGATGAATAAATGCCTCTACGAGTTCATCGTGTACAAACACTTCCATATCTTCTTCTATTCCAAGTGACCTTAGCGCAGTCGGGTCATCTAAAAGATGGGCAAGAAGTAGATATTCGGCTCGACTTGTGGCATCGAGTTTTTGTGTTTTTCTTTCTGATATAACCACTTGAGGCGCTTCTCGTGGTGTTTGTTCGGAACGCGCACGTTTTGCGAGCAATTTTCGAAGTTGTTGTTCAATGACGGATTGGTCAATTCCAACTTCGTTCGCTAATTGCTTTGTATAATACGATTGTTCAATGGGTGATGAAAACTTGGCAAGAGCTTCTAACACATTTTCTGTGTAGCGAAGTACATCCGTATCATTTTGAAAGTTGAGTCCTTTTCTGAAATAAAGCATTGTAAATGCCATTTCTGATAGACCCTTTTCTTCAACGATTTTAGTGAGTGCATCCTTGCCATTTGTTCGAACAAAATCATCGGGATCTTTTTGATCAGGTAAAACGATTGCGGTGCGCTGGACTTGTTTAGCTTCCGTAGCTGCAAATGCTTTTCTTGTCGCTTCAAACCCCGCTTTATCACCGTCAAAACAAAAGACGAAATTTGTCGACAAACGTTTCAAACGTGTGATGTGATTTTGAGTGAGTGCTGTTCCCATTGTTCCGACAACATGATCGATACCCGATCGTGTGAATGCGATGACATCAAGAAACCCCTCCGCTAAGATGACTTGTTTCTTAAGTCGAATCGACATTCGGGCATTGTGCAAATTGTAAAGCACATCATTTTTTTGAAACAGCTCACTTTCTGGACTATTTAAATACTTGGCTTCATCAGCATCGGAATTCAAAATACGTCCAGAAAACGCAATGACTTGACCTTTTTCATCCATAATAGGAAACATGATACGTCCACGGAAACGATCAAAGTACCGCTCGTTCTGCTCTTGACGAACGACGAGTCCACAAGCCTCCATATCAGCAAGATCATAGTCTCTTTGTTTAAGCAGTGATGAAAGATTGTCCCACCCTGGCAAACTCCAACCGATTTGAAACTTCTTGATGGTCTCTTCATCGATTCCACGCTCATGTAAATAGGCTAAAGCTTGTTCACCTTCCACCGTATTAAGTAAAAGGTGATGATAATAAGATGCAGCGAATGTGTGGGCTGCTTTCCACTTCTCATGAGCAGAGTTTTTAACAGGTTCTCGAGCAGTTCCACTGTCCTCAATTTGAACATCGATTCCGACACGTTCAGCTAAGCGATTAATCGTTTGTTGAAAGCTCAATCCCTCGATATCCATTAAGAAGGTGATGACATTTCCACCCGCACCACACCCAAAACAATGAAAAATTTGTTTTTCTTGTGCTACAGAAAAAGAAGGTGTTTGTTCACCATGAAATGGGCACAGTCCGAAATAGTTTCGTCCACGTTTTGTCAATTGAACATATTCCCCAACAACATCCACAATATCGACGGATGACCGGACTTGTTCAATCACTTCATCATCCACATGCTTAGCCATTTTGGTTCACCTACTCTTTGCTTACTCTATCGTTATTCTACAAGTGATAACGAAAATCCTTCAAAAATCGACATTAATTCTTTAAAACTAGTTAAATTCTAATCACAAAGAATTATTATAAACTAAATCGGGGTCAATCGCTATGGAATAATTTGATTTTGAAACGTATACCGTGACAAAATCCGGACGATGGTCGCCCGGATTTTTTTAAGTACGTGTGCAATTTTTTAGTGAATCTTGTCTTTTGGATATGATAATGTTTGCCGTTTCTTCGACTGCGCGATTCGTAACATCAATAACTTCACACTGAATTTTAGAAACGACTGAGTGGAAGTGGTCAAGCTCTTCTTGTATTCTCTCTATTTTAGCGTAGTTTGCCTCGTCACTCAAGCCAATTGCCTTGAGCCGCTCCCGCCTAATAGAATTCAATTTTTCAGGATTGATTACTAAGCCAAAACATTTTGCCGGGTCGATCTCATAGAGTTCTTCTGGCGGCTCCACTTCTGGAACCAAGGGTACATTCGCAACTTTCCATCGTTTGTTCGCCAAATATTGCGATAGAGGCGTCTTGGATGTGCGAGAAACCCCTACTAAGACGATATCAGCTTGCAAAAGACCTCTTGGATCTCGTCCATCATCATATTTGACAGCAAACTCTACCGCTTCGATTTTTGCGAAGTAATCTTCATCTAAGCGGCGAACAAGACCTGGTTCTTGCATCGCTTGTGAACCGATGACTTTTTCAAACTTTGTGATAACAGGTCCCATCAGATCAATTGCTTCGACACCTGACTGCTCAGATAGGGATGCCACTTGATCTTTCATGTCGTCCCGCACGAGTGTGTAGATGATAATTGCACGATGTGACTTTGCAAGCGTCACTATTTCTTGAATATGCTCAAGAGAATCAATATGGGTAAAGCGTTTAATTTTTGCTTTATGATACACTTCTTCGAATTGGCTGAGCGCTGCTTTCGCTACGAGCTCTCCAGTTTCTCCGATTGAATCTGAAATAATAAAAATGTGCATGCAGCCACTCTCCTTAAATGTCGTGTTCATCTGCAAGCGCTAAAAATGCGCGAGTGATTGTCGTCTTCGTTACACGGCCCACAACTTCAAACCCATCTTCTTGTTTTCTGACGACCGGCAATGCATCGATTTGTCGATCCATTAAGAGTTGAGCGGCACTTAACAGCGGATCCTCTTTTTGGCAGACCGTTATATTTGGCATCCGCGTCATCATCATATGCACCGGCATCTTCGTCAGGTCTTGGTTCCCTATAGAGATGCGGAGCAAGTCTTTGCGCGACACTACACCTGTTAAAATAGCCGCTTTGTTCACAACGAACATCGAGCCAACATCCTCTAAGAAGAGCTGACAAATTGCGTCGTAAACGGAGATATGTTCTTGTATGACAACCGGGACAGATTGAAAATCTTTGACCTTCCACTTGGTCATCGTTTCAGAAATTGCCTGTCCAGATTTTTTTCCAGAATAAAAATAACCGACACGAGGTCGTGCATCAAGATAGCCTGCCATTGTCAAAATGGCTAAATCCGGGCGAAGTGTCGAGCGCGTTAGACTAAGTCGGTCCGCAATCTGTTCACCTGTGATCGGTCCATTCTCTTTTACAATATCGAGGATCTCTACTTGTCGTTTATTGAGTTCGATTGTTTCCACCGCCTCAAAGTTCATCAAAATTTCAGTCTAATTATAGCGCACATAAGGAGTGATTGCGAAGTAAACTTGCTCATGCTATACTAATTTTATTCAAATAGAGACGTTGAGTGGACAATAAGTAGTACCGCCTAAAGCGAGCAGGAAATAGTGAAAGCCTGCATGGTATGAAACGGCATCCAGGAGTCTTATCCGGACAAAGAGGACTGACTAGTTTCAGTCAATCGAGGTGGAACCGCGGGTTTAACGACTCGTCCTCGGGCAATAGGCCCGTGGGCGGGTCGTTTTTCTTTGTCCAATACTTAAGGAGGAATAGCGATGAACATGGAGACGATTGTAAGCATTGCCAAGCAACGTGGATTTGTCTTTCCTGGCTCTGAAATCTATGGTGGTTTAGCGAACACATGGGATTACGGCCCACTAGGAATCGAACTGAAAAACAATATTAAAAAAGCATGGTGGAAAAAGTTTATTCAAGAATCGCCAACGAATGTCGGAATTGACGCAGCGATTTTAATGAACCCAAAAACGTGGGTGGCTTCTGGACATATCGGAAACTTTAATGATCCGATGATTGATTGTAAAGCCTGTAAATCACGTCATCGTGCAGACAAGATCATTGAAGACGCACTTGACGCAAAAGGAATCGAAATGGTTGTCGACGGTCTATCCTTTGATGACATGAAGAAATTAATCGATGAGCACAACATTGTCTGCCCGACTTGTGGGAAGTTCGACTACACAGATATTCGTCAGTTCAACTTGATGTTCAAGACATTCCAAGGTGTTACGGAAAGCTCTACGAACGAAATTTTCTTACGTCCTGAAACGGCACAAGGTATTTTCGTCAATTTCAAAAATGTACAGCGCTCTATGCGTAAAAAAGTGCCGTTTGGGATTGGTCAAATCGGAAAAAGTTTCCGCAATGAAATTACACCGGGTAACTTTACATTCCGTACACGTGAATTCGAACAAATGGAGCTTGAATTCTTCTGCAAACCAGGGGAAGACCTAGAGTGGTACGCATTCTGGCGTGACTTCTGTAAAGATTGGTTACTAAACCTAGGGATGAAAGAAAATACGATTCGTTTGCGTGAGCACGATCAAGATGAGTTGTCGCATTACTCAAATGCAACAGTCGATATCGAATACAAATTCCCATTTGGATGGGGCGAGCTTTGGGGAATTGCAGACCGTACAGACTTCGATTTGAAGCAACATATGGAACACTCAAACGAAGACTTCACATACATTGATCCTTTAACAAACGAACGTTACGTCCCTTATGTGATCGAGCCTTCTCTTGGTGCAGACCGCGTAACACTTGCTTTCTTGATCAATGCGTATGAAGAAGAACAATTAGAAGGTGACGACACACGAAATGTGATGCGCTTCCACCCAGCTCTTGCTCCGTTCAAAGCAGCAATTCTTCCACTTTCGAAGAAATTGAGCGAACCTGCAGGTGAATTATTTGCTGAACTTAGCAAACATTTCATGGTGGACTACGATGAGTCGCAATCCATTGGGAAACGCTACCGTCGCCAGGATGAAATTGGCACACCGTTCTGTATCACGTATGACTTTGATTCACAAGAAGATGGACAAGTGACAGTGCGTCACCGTGATTCAATGGAACAAACACGTATGAAAGTCGCAGACGTGAAAGCATACATTGAAAAACACTTAGAATTTTAATAGATAAAGGACGTCCCTAGTCTTCAGGGACGTCCTTTTTTTCGTCTGCAAACAGCAAAGGATTGCGTTCGATTTGCGTTAAAAATTTCCGTGACTTCAAATGGATGCCCACTTGTTCCTCGTAAATTGTTGAAACAATCTTTCGCATGAATTGCTTCGTTTCTTTTTTCAGTTGAATGGAATTCACTTCTTCGAGTGACGTGAACATAAATGTTCGAATCAAGCGAACTTGCACAGGTGTCAATCGAATGATGTAAGGGTCTATGTGAAAACATCTATGGCACAAAAATCCGATCTGTTGAAAAGAAAATGCAAACTCCCCTTCTTTTGACCCGCAATTTGCACAACCATCTAAGAAGGGTCGAATTCCAGCGACCGGTAACATCTTCCATTCCACGAACAATAAAATAGCTTCTGGATCTTGTTCTTCTTCAATGGCTTGCATTGCTTGATGAAGAAGCTGATAAATGCCACTCGAGGCTACATCTTGTTCTGTCAGTTTATCAACAAGCTCTGTTATAACACTCGCATACGCTGTCTTTAAAAAGTCCTCACGGATATGACGCATCGACTGAATAATTTCTGCTTGTTGCAGGGTCCCCATTCCTTTTCCCTGTTGAAGTAAAAAGTGACCATGTGTAAAGGGCTGCGTGACAGCAGAAAATCGACTTGCCGGCTTTTTAGCTCCACGCGCCATGGCTGTTCGCTTCCCAAGTTCTTCGGTGAGAATAGTTATAATTTTATTGTTCTCTCCGTAAGGAATCGCTCGTAGCACATATCCCTCTACTTTTGTCAGCATGGTGAGGCCTCCCTCTTAATACTCATCGTCACGGAAACCGTAATCGCGCAATTGATTAGACTTATTGCGCCAGTCTTTTTGAACTTTTACCCAAAGCTCTAAAAATACTTTTGAACCAAGAAGCATTTCAATGTCTTGACGCGCTTTTGTTCCGATGTCTTTAAGAAGCGCTCCTCGTTTACCGATGACGATTCCTTTTTGAGAATCTCGTTCTACTACAATCGTTGCAGAGACATTGATTAATTCTTTCCCCTCTTCTTTTCGTATCTGCTCGATGACAACTGCGATTGAATGAGGAATTTCTTCACGTGTTACATGCAATACTTTCTCACGAATCAATTCCGAAATAATAAAACGTTCTGGGTGGTCAGTTACTTGATCAGCTGGATAATACTGAGGTCCTTCCGGTAAGTAGCTTTCGATTGTGGACAGTAGACGATCTATATTGTTTCCTTGCAGTGCTGAGATGGGTACGATTTCCGCAAATTTGTATTCATTTTTATAAGAATCAATGATTCCAAATAGCTCATCTGGATGTACTTCGTCAATTTTATTAATCACTAAAAATACAGGTGTTTGATTACCCTCTAGTAGTTCCATAATCATTTTGTCCCCAGATCCAATGGGCTCAGTTGCATTGACCATGAACATGATGACGTCTACTTCTTTCATCGTGTTCTTTGCAACTTTCATCATAAAATCACCCAGTTTATGCTTAGGTTTGTGCATACCTGGTGTATCAATAAAGATCATTTGGCTCGTATCTTGTGTCAAAACACCTTGCACTTTATTGCGAGTTGTCTGTGGTTTGTCACTCATGATAGCGATCTTTTGACCGATGACTCGATTTAAGAATGTCGACTTTCCTACGTTTGGTCGACCAATGATCGAGATAAAGCCTGATTTAAATTTTGATTCCATACTAAAAAATTCCTCCGTTCATTCCTCTCTAACTGATCACTTCAATTAGTTTTGGAATGTATAGTATACACCCAATTGCTAGTGCACCGCACGCATAAATGAGACATGCGCCTGCCGCAATGTCTTTTATCTGTCCTGCCCTCTCATCCCATTCAGGCTGCACGAAATCAACTATACGCTCAACTGCAGTGTTGACCAACTCTAGTGCAATCATTCCATTTATGGTCAGGACAAGGACCACCCACTCTAAAGCGGAAAACTGAAGAATAAAAGCACCAGCAATCGTTCCGATAGCCGCTACAATATGAAACTTTAAGTGACGCTCCAACTTGGCTGCACGAAATATCCCCTGCCATGCATTTTGGAATGACTTTACTTCACGTCGCATACGCTTACTCAGTTGTGCGAGGTAAGCCGAACTCAGTTAAATAGTGTTCTTGTTTGGCAAACATCTCACGTTCGTCTTGTTCTGTCATATGGTCATATCCAAGTAAATGCAAAAGTCCATGAGCTGCTAAAAATGCTAGCTCTCGTTCAAAACTGTGGCCATATTCGATTGCTTGCTCTCTGCCACGATCTACTGAGATGATGATGTCACCTAGAAGGATTGGTTCTTCGCCAATAATCTGGATTTCCCCTTCCCCTTGCTCTTGCATCGCAAATGAGATGACGTCTGTCACTGCATCTTTGCCCCTGTAAGTTTTATTGATCTCTTGAATCTCTTCATTGGTCACAAAGGATACAGAGAGTTCCGCATCTTGAGCAACGGATTCTTTATCTGCAATAAATAGCAATACATCTTCCACTAACTGCAACGTCTTTTCATCCGCCGCATTTTGCTCATTTTGAAAATCGACAATCATTTTTTGTCCTCCTCTGGATATTGAATACGCTCATGATAAAACCCTTTTAATGTTGTACATATACTTTGTTTTACAATTTGTAAGTCTTTCATTGAAATATCACATTCATCGAATTGCCCATCATTCACACGATCCTTGATAATCGAATCAACAAGTTTCATTATCTTTTCACTATCGGGTTGTTTCATAGAACGAACTGCTGCTTCTACACTGTCAGCTATCGAAATAACAGCTGCTTCTTTTGTTTGAGGTTTTGGTCCTTCATAGCGGAAATCCGCTTCTATACATGTCTCGTCGTGTTGCTTAGCTTTATGATAAAAGAATTTAATACATGTTGTCCCATGATGTTGAAGTGCAACGTCTACGATCGCCTTAGGTATTCGGTTTTGTATCAATAAGGCAGCCCCATCTGTTGTGTGGTCCCGAATTATTGAGGCACTTGTTTCTGGCGGGAGACTGTCGTGTGGGTTATACCCATTGGTTTGATTTTCAATGAAAAATCCAGGTCTTCTTGTCTTGCCAATATCATGATAATAACAAGCTACACGCGCAAACAGACCATTTGCTCCGATTGCTTCGCAAGCTGCTTCCGAAAGGTTTGCGACCATAACACTGTGATGGTAAGTACCCGGCGTTTCCATTAACAACTTTTTTAGAAGTGGATGCCCAGGATTCGCAAGTTCGAATAATTTCATTGTAGACAAAATACCAAAAGCTGATTCAAAGAACGGCAATGTACCAAATGTGAACGCTCCGGAAATCAAACCTGATAACAGTGCGAGACCTAATGAAAGTAATGAATAATTTAAAGTCAATGCGCTTGTTGAGAGTAACAAATAAGCAAGCATAAAGAGAGCATTCGTTGCCGCAACTATACCACTTGCTTTTAATATTGGAGCACTTCCTGATAGGAACTTAAAGGCGAATATACCTGAAAGACCACCAATCAATGTATAAAGTGCTACATCGGTTTGTAAAAAAGTCGTGAAGTCTTCTCTGAAAATATATCCTGACAGTAAAGCATTTGCGATTAGTGAAATATAGGCAAGGCGTTCGCTCGTCAACAGATAAACTGTCATGGCAACAAATCCTGTTGGAAATAAAAATGCAAGTGAGATTGTGAAATTATCATCAATCATAGAGGTCAATACCATCAAGATCGATGCAACAAGTATCACAACAAGTGCCACCGTCAACCAAGTGAGTCGTGTTTTACGCGTACCTTTTGTTAAATGGATAGCGCAGTAAACCATAGCTACCGCTAAGAAAATTAACACAGCTAGACCAAAGTAAGATTTGTATTGGACAGTATCTTCAATCATTCCAGTCAATTCAAGTTGGCGATAAATTTCACGGTCGACATACTGGCCTTGTTGCACCAGTAGTTGTCCTTGTAAAATTCTTGTAGGTTCTACTGCATTGACAGCTTGTTGTATACGTTGTTCAGTCAATTCTTCATCTAAAAATTCTGTTTCAATGATCGCAACAGCCATGATTTTTGTGAGAATTGTTTCAAAGTTAGTTGGAAATGGCAAACGTTCTAGTACACGAGATGCGGCTTCTTCTCGTGCTACAGTTAATTGAGGACCGCGAATAGGTTGATTTAGCGCTGTAGCAACTTCATCGGTTACAACCTCTTCTGCGGTTGTAAGAGTCGATGCAGGTTGGTTCAGTAATATGGAAAGTTCTTCATCACTCAGTCGTTCAACAAGTTCGTTTGATAACGCTTCTAATTCTACTTTTAGTTGTTGAACGGGTGGTTGTTCACTATCTTCAGACAGTGCTTCTTGCTTCACCACTAAGATTGTTTCAAACACAGAAGAAGTCCATGCGGCTTGGTTATCGCTAGCTTCTTCTTGAAACACATAAACTGGATCAACTGACTCTCGAGCAGCTAGTCGATCCTGTTCAGTTTTTAAAGGATCTTCCACCGTTTTGGTGGAACGAATCGTTTCAGGAGACAATTGGAAACGCTCGATTGTATATGTATTTTCATTCGTTATAAATGAGAGCAAGACAAACAATACTACTGCCATCACTAATGTGACAGATGCAAACACACCTTTTTTATCATGTACGGTTTGTAAAAAAGAAAGAATCCGGTTCACAAGCACCCCTCCATCTTCCATAAGTATACCACGTAAAAAGCAGTAGTCGAAACCGACTACTGCCCTTCTTCATACGCTTGTATTATTTTTGCGACCAATGGATGACGTACAACGTCCCCTTGCTCTAAATAATGGAAATCAATCCCTTTTACTGTTTTCAACATTGATTCTGCAATCATTAGACCCGATTTCGTATTTTTCGGAAGGTCAATTTGTGTCTTATCACCTGTGATGACCATTTTAGAGCCAAACCCTAGGCGTGTTAAAAACATTTTCATTTGGGCAGGTGTCGTATTCTGTGCTTCATCTAATATGACAAACGCATCATCTAATGTTCTACCACGCATATAGGCTAAAGGTGCGATTTCAATAACACCACGTTCAATAAGGCGTTCGGTTTGTTCTGCTCCTATGACATCATGAAGTGCATCATAAAGTGGACGTAGATACGGATCTACTTTTTCTTTTAAATCGCCTGGCAAGAAGCCTAAACTTTCGCCGGCTTCTACGGCTGGACGAGTTAAAATGATACGCTTGACATGTCCGTTTTTAAGAGCTTGCGAAGCCATTACAACAGCTAGATAGGTTTTCCCTGTTCCAGCTGGTCCGATTCCAAACGTCAAATCAAAATTCTTAATGCCTTTGACATAGGCTCTTTGACCGATTGATTTTGCTCGAATAACTTTTCCTTTTACCGTACGAGCAATCTCTTCCTCGTAAAGGCGAACAAAATAATCAATTGTTCCTGCGTTTGCCATTTCAAGAGCAGCAACCACGTCACGCTCATTTACTTGAATACCTTTACGAATCAATTCTAGTAAAGCGTTCACTACACTATGCGCCTTTTTAACAGCTTCTTCCTCGCCAACAATTAAAAACGTGTCGCCACGCGCGATTAGCTGGACCGAAAAGTTTTCTTCAATAAGCGCAAAGTTTTTATCCCCATTACCATGAAGCTGCGCCGCTTCTGCAGGGTCATTCACTTTGATTTCGAGTTTTTCTTCAGTCATTTACTATCTCCTTAAGGTACTCCGTTTTCGCGATGTTGCCATGTAAGTTGACTAGTACCTTACCTCTTACTTTACCATTATTATTTTCCAAATGTAAAACCTTTACACCGAGTATTTTCACTTCTTCATCACTCTCCGAAACAAACTGTCTCAAAAGCTCAGTAATGTGACTCGATTCAAGCTCGAAATTCTTTTTCGTAGTGGCGGCCTCAAACTCTAGTTCTCTCCAAAATGGGTTCAATTAGTAATGGTCTGAATTTCAAGTGTCTTCAATCCTTTGAACAAGACTTCTAGCGATTCGTTGGTTAGCTTACGAACACGGAGGCTTTCTGCATGTAATTGAATGAAATGATCAGTCGTCTGTAGCGCAAACATTGTATCCGTCATTGTTCGGATAGTAACCGATGATTTGATAAGGAGATACGAGGATAGATTCGTTTCTACATAGTGAGGATTCAACAAAAAAACACCCCTCTCTTACATATGACTATGTAAGAGAGCAGGTGTTCAGACTAGCGTCTTTTTGAAATTGGTGGTGCAAGCACTTCTGATAGAACAATGGCCTGTGCCAATTGCTCTTTTGAATCAATCAGCTTTTTTACCGGTATTTCCTTCATTGGTTGTTCTTTTGGTTTATTGTGAGCAGACAAACGACCAGGACGTGATTGACCGATTTCACCAGCTGCAATGACTGGATCTACTTTAGCGACACGCTCAGGTCGAATCGTTTGAGGCCGACTTTGAGAAGATCGTTCTCGAACTTCAGGTTCGGCCTGCTTCACAACTTCCTTCACTTTGGGAGGAATCTTTTCTTCATTCTGCTCAAGCATCTGTCTCGTCCAGTCCTCTAATTCTTTTAAAGAACGAGGGCGAGCAGGTTGTTGTTGACTCGCTTGTCTAGTTTGAGCCGGTTGCGATGTTTGAGTTGGTTCTTTTTGTCTCACTGGAGGTGGAGTTTCTTGACTTGCTTTTTTCTTGCTGCCAAAAAACGAACTGATAATTAGCGACAAGACAATTAGCAATAATCCTTCCATGTCCGCTCCTCCCTTCTACTCGAACTTACGAGTTTGTCGGATTGTCTTTGCTATCATCTTTTCCAACTTTGCTGATAGAATCACGCATGGATGTATCGGCTTGGATATTCTTGTAGTTCATGTAATCCATCACACCGATGTTTCCATCTTTTAAAGCGTCTGCCATTGCAAGTGGAACTTGTGATTCCGCTTCAACAACTTTCGCGCGCATTTCTTCTACGCGAGCTTTCATCTCTTGCTCAGTAGCAACGGCCATTGCACGACGCTCTTCGGCTTTAGCTTGTGCAATTTTCTTATCTGCTTCAGCTTGCTCTGTTTGTAGTTCAGCACCGATGTTTTTGCCGATATCAACGTCCGCGATATCAATCGATAGAATTTCAAATGCTGTACCTGAATCAAGACCTTTAGATAGTACGGTTTGAGAAATCATATCTGGATTTTCAAGTACTTTTTTGTGATTTTCTGAAGAACCAATAGTACTTACAATTCCCTCACCAACACGAGCGACGATTGTTTCCTCACCAGCACCCCCGACAAGACGGTCGATGTTTGCACGAACTGTAATTCGCGCTTTTGCTTTTACTTCAATACCGTCCATCGCAACACCCGCGATAAATGGAGTTTCAATTACTTTTGGATTAACAGACATCTGTACTGCTTCTAAAACATCACGACCTGCTAAGTCAATTGCTGCAGCTCGTTCAAATGATAAATCAATGTTTGCACGGTGTGCTGCAATTAGAGCATTTACTACGCGGTCAACATTACCACCCGCAAGGTAGTGACTCTCTAGTTGGTTAATTTGAACGTCAAGACCCGCTTTATGTGCTTTAATTAACGGATTAACAATTCGGTTTGGAATAACGCGACGTAAACGCATCCCGATTAGTGTGAAAATACTGATTCGTACGCCTGCAGCTAGTGCGGAAATCCACAACGTGACAGGTACGAAAGTGAAGAATACGGCAAGGAATAAAAATACGATAACAATCGCTGCTACCAAGCCGACAATTCCAAAGCTTTCTATCATTACATTTCCTCCTCTTTCAGTTCACGAACTACAATTCGTGATCCTTCTACTTTTCGGATGATTACTTTTTTGTTGCGGTCAATAAAATTCCCTTCAGAAACCGCATCCAATCGCTCATCACCAATAACAATAGTACCAGATGGACGAAGTGGTGTTAAGGTGTCTGCTGTAGATCCAACTAATTCTCTTCGTTCTATAGACGAGACATACCCTCTCTCCGTAGACGTTGAGTCACTTAAAATTATTTTATTAAACAATTTTAATCTTCTTCCAAAAAACTTCATAATGATCACCATTCCTATAATCGCAACTCCAAGTGCAATTAAAATTGAGATACTAATTTGTGTCATATCTGCCCCTGCTAAATAAAGGCTTCCGATGATCGCTATCCCTCCAAGTACACCACTGATACCAAAGGGGAGGAAAATCTCTGCAATCAACAAGATGACGCCTAGAGCAAATAAAAGCATCGCTTCATACCCCGCAAGCCCAGCAATCATGTGCCCGTAGAAAAACAGCATTAAAGCACTCAAGCCCGCAATTCCTGGCAGACCAAATCCTGGCGAGTAGAGTTCAAGCACTAGTCCTAGACTTCCGATGGAGAGCAAAATTGGAACAATAATCGGGTTTGTAACGAATCGGGCTAGTTTGACCAAGAAAGATTCTTCTACTGAGACGACCTCTGCATCTGCGAGACCAACTGCATCTAATACTTCATCTAATGAATTGACAATACCTTCTGCATACCCAACCTCTAAAGCTTCACTTGCTGATAGAGTCAGAAGTTCTCCGGCATCCACACCAAGTTCCGGAATCTCTAAAGACTCATCCACCATAGCCAGTGCATAGACAGGATTACGTCCAGAGTATTCCGCGGCGTTTCGCATGGAAGCTGCCCAGGCACTGCGCGCTTTTTCATCAGCAGCATTTCCAGTTTGATCAATGACAGCCGCTGCTCCCATTGTAGCATTCGGTGACATGTAAATCTCTTCTGCGTAAAGCGCTAAGAATGCTCCGGCAGATAATGCTCGGTTATTGATAAAGAGATAAATTGGAATGTCCTCGGTATCAGCCATTAGCTTTGCAATATTTTCTGCTTCGTCTACAAGTCCACCGGGCGTATTCATTTCAATAATAATAGCTTCTGCGTTAGCTTCTTCCGCTTCTTCAATAGATTGTGCTAGAAATGTGTATAGCGCTTTTTCTACGACATCATCTAATGGAATACGGTAAACGGTTTCATTTTGAGCACCAACGGAAAAAAGTGGCAAGAGGAGTCCAAGTAAAAGTGAGAGCACCCATACAATTCGCAATTTTTTCACCTTTTCACCCCACTTTCTCGATCTGTCTACCTGCTTCTACGATTATCATACCGAAAAGTTTCATACGCATGCATGTTTTTTGATTGTATTAGCCGGAAATTATATGAGTTGAGGCAGAAATGTGTCTTTGGTCTTGGATAACGCCGTTTTAGATAGTTTAGTAGAATCAATCTCTGGCGTTACGGTAGTGAGTTCTAGGGGGAGCATACCGAAGCCTCCTCTTGGCATACGAGAAGCTTGCACTTCTCGCCTCCACTGTAATTAGATGTGGAGCCGACTGTTCAGAAATTGTGCAAGATGACAGCGGAGCCCGTGAAGCGCTCTTTGCTTCATGGCATGCGATGGCATCTTGCGGGATTTCTAGGAGGTGCAACTCGATTCCATTTAGATTAATAGACCGTCACCCCAAGAACTCACTACCTTCTCTTGTCGATTGAATCAAGCCACTAAATGAACCAAGTCGCACCTCCACTACACTCAAACTAAGTAGTAGAAATAAAGGTTTCATTGTAAAATATCGCCTCTAAGAAGAATCGAATGAAGCTGAGCGCTCGTTCATCGGATGAATTGAGGATTTATTCTACCGAAACTACAATTTATTCTACCCAAAACAAATTTGTTCTACCGAAGTCATATTATGGAAACTATTTCAAGATCAACGCCCAAATTTTCAAACAGTTAAATGGATTATTTGAGAAATCCTGGAAGCTAGGTCGTCATTTCCCGGGTCATCAGGATTTTCCCGAGACCCGGTAACGAAGATGAAAGTGCTCTCCTTTCAGCTTACGTGGGGAGGCTCGGGGAAATCCTCCCAGGAAATGGCGGCCTGGGTGGAGGGATTCCCTGCCAAGAAGTGGAAAATGGTGACAGGCACCTAGTGCAAAATTAAAAACCCGCAAGCTCCAAAAGGAACTTGCGGGTTTGTGTTCGATTTAATCATCAAGTGTTAGTAACGCAGGGATGCATCGGGAAGATTACCACTTACGTTTACGCGCAGCTTCTGATTTCTTTTTACGTTTTACGCTTGGTTTTTCATAAAACTCGCGCTTTCGTACCTCTTGAATAGTACCGCTTTTAGAAACAGTACGTTTGAAGCGTCGAAGAGCATCCTCAAGCGATTCGTTTTTGCGAACGACAGTTTTTGACATCTCTCTTTCCCTCCCTCCGAACACACATCAAAGCACATAACAACAAAGTTATGTTACCTAAAAATTATAGCGTATCCAGCAAGAAACGTCAACTAGTGCTACAAAATATTAGTAATCAGAATCGCTCTTTTTACCTTCCATAATTAACACACCAGAACTTGCTCCAATACGAGTCGCTCCAGCTTCCACCATTGTATTGAAATCTTCGATACTACGAACGCCGCCTGATGCTTTTACTTCAAGGTCATCACCAACAGTTTTCTTCATAAGTGCAACGTCTTCTGCAGTTGCGCCACCTGTAGAGAATCCTGTAGATGTTTTCACAAAGTCAGCGCCAGCATTTTTTGAAAGTTGAGAAGCTAGTACGATTTCGTCTTTCGTAAGTAGGCATGTTTCAAGAATCACTTTAACGATTGCTTTGCCTTTAGCTGCTTCAACAACTGCTTCGATGTCTTTTTGTACTTCTTCTGTCAAACCTGATTTTAATGCACCTACGTTTAAAACCATATCGATTTCAGTAGCACCTTTAGCGATGGCATCTTTTGTTTCGAATGCTTTCACGTCAGTAGTTGATGCACCCAGTGGGAATCCGATAACCGTACAAACTTTTACAGGGCTATCTGTTAAAAGTTCCGCTGCAAATGCAACCCATGTCGGGTTTACACATACAGATGCAAATTCGTATTTTGCCGCTTCTTGGCAAAGAACTTCGATTTGAGATTTTGTCGCGTCTTGTTTTAGTAATGTATGATCAATGTATGATGCTGTTGATTTTTTCATCAATAGACACTCCTTTAAATTGAGTTGTACGTACCTCTTCATCATAAGCAATTTAATTGGAAATAGCAAGGTAGACTTCTAGATGTGGAGAACGCCACTCTATACGTTGAGTTCCACTGCGGGGCTGCTTTCCGTGGGCGCTGCGTGAGCTTCCTCGTCGCAGGCTCCTGCGGGATCTCACGTCAGACTGGAATCCCACTGGAGTCAACCCCTCCATTCCACTCAACTTAGAATAAGCCTCAAATCGAATAAATCATAACCACCAGTAGAACTGGTGGTTTGCTCTGCGCCTATAAGGCGCTTTTACTGGCCATGTCTGAAAGACATACTGAACGGGTGGACCAG
>NZ_JAFBFG010000025.1 GCF_016909155.1 Chryseomicrobium aureum | reverse complement strand
ACTGGCAGCCTCCCATTTGTCTAATGACAAAAAATCCGTCAGGACTTGGACAAAATCATCCATCAACTTACGGTCATTATTTGGCGTCATTAACATTCAGCATTTGATGCCATAACATTCTAGACAAGAGGAGCTTCGGCTACTCTTTTTTTATGCACTCACTTTATTTTAAAAGTAGAAGGTAAGCGAGGGTGTAATTAGTATTGGTATTCCTCTATTGCTACAACCAATCGTATACTTATAGAAAGTGTCTACAAACGAAGTCTTCAATTTTAATTTTCTTTGGAGTGTGCGTTTACAAGATATGTATTAAATAAATGCTGATTTTCAACAAGGAGGAAAAATAATGAACAACTTTCAATTAGACATTTTTAATGAAATCAATCAAATCGAGGAACAGAAAAAGGCAGCTAAGTTGAATTCGATTGCAAGCGACAAACAAAAGGGTCGCCTAGTGGCTTATGATGTGGGTGAAAAGGTAGGGGGATCTCGAAAAGACATCGAGGAATTAAGAAGACTCTTTATGAAAACACCAGATCAAGACATACTAGAAGAAATCGAGAAAGAACATGCAGAAGTAGCTTCAACGATTGTGAGTAAGGATTTATATTTCTCATGGTTCAGTCTGGAGGACTGTAGAAACCGTGGTATGGAAGTACATGTGGCAAAGAGTATTGAATCTATCATTAGACTCATAGCTAAGCGACCTCCTAACAATCCAGTATCACGTATCAAATACATGAATACGGTAAAGATGGTAAGTGAACTGCTTCGTAGCACTGTCACTGCATCGGACCACGAGAAGGTTATTCGTCATTTAAATGGGTTGATACAGGTCTCTAGGCAACATAAATATCACTTAGAAGATGGAGACACAAAGGAGTGCTGGATATATGAAATGCACAAAGACTTTGTTCAAGATAAATTCGATATTGATGGGTTAGGAAGAAACTTCGTAAAGTACTTCATCAACTCTAAAAGTCGAAGAAGCGTAGCAGACAAGGTCCGTGAAGAGTTTCCTGATTGGGATGCCGTCTTCCAGTTGAGTGAGACGAAAAAAACGCGTGCAAAGAGCGTGCCAGTATGGGAACGCGCAATGCCAAAGGAACCTACACGAAAAGGACCTTCAGTATTTGTTCTTTTCAGGTATACTAAAAAGCAAGGAGGGGAATAAGATGTCACGAAAAGAGAGAGGCAATGTCTGGTTAGGCGTTGCGGGAATAGTTGTAAACTCGAGAGGGGAATGGCTCGTCGTGCAAAAACGCTACGGGGGGTTAAATGGCAAATGGTCTTTGCCTGCAGGGTTTGTTGAAGGAAATGAGACAGTCGATCGCGCTGTTTTACGAGAAATCAAAGAAGAGACCGGAATCGATGCGAGAGTCATTCAGTTGGTTGGATTCCGTAGTGGGGTCATCCGTGAAAAAATCAGCGACAATATGGCAATCTTCTTCTTAAAGCCAAAAGATGATCACCAATTACCAGATCCACAGCTTGAAGAGTTATACGAAGCACGATGGATGTCCCCTGCACAACTACTTGAAGATGAACGCACTACTTCCATGATTAAACTTTTTTTGAAGGTCAACCAAGACGCAGGATTTGAGACGCGCGAGGGATTAGATCCAGGACCTATTTTCGGCTATAGCAGTTATAAGCTTTTTACGGCTTCCGATCACCACGAATGACACATTTTCGCTACATTTAAATTGAATAGTCAAAAAACTCTCTTGAATCCCTTTACACGTTTTTGCATATATGATATATTATCAGAAAATTAAAACTTAAAAACAAGGGAGTTTTTCATATGACGCAATTTAAAAAACCAGCAAATCCAACACACTGCCCATACTGCAAAGGGAATGGTTATTTCCAACTTCGTCTAGGTGGATCAGAGACGTGCCCAGTTTGCCAAGGGTCTGGAAAAAAGTAATCAAGTTTTGACAATCACGTGAATGAAAGCAAGGTTCATTGAAAAGCCCTGTCTCTTCGAGTACACTTAAAAAGATGACACGGAGGGACAAATTATGGACTTTTCATTGCCGCAGCTGATTATTTCAGCGATGCTTTTTATTGTTATGTTTTTCGGAATTGGCTTCTTACTAAATATGCTTTTGCGCATGACGTGGTTTATGGCAATCGTGTACCCGATTGTTGTAATTTTGATCATAGACGATGTAGGCTTCTTTGATTATATAACGGCACCAGGTACAGCATTTCCAGCACTTATCACTAAAATCTCAAATCTGCATGTAGCGGATTATGTGATTTTAGGTGGGGGATTGGTTGGGGCGATTATTGCAGGCTTAGTGAGTCGTTACTTGCGTAAAAATGGCTATCAGATGTTTTAAAAATAGTATTTACACAAAGAAAATCAGTATCTTCTCTTGGTAATCACAGGAGAAAATACTGATTTTTTTTATAATTTATTCCGTTACGGGGCCGCTTTCCGTGGGCGCGGCACGAGCCTCCTCGTCCCTACGCTCCTGTGGGGTCTCGCGTTCCGACTTTAATCCCACTGGAGTCAACCCCTGCACTCTTAAAAAAGTGTAAATAGGTATCTAGATTTGAATAAGAATTTAGAAGATTCGTTTACAAAAGTAATGTATAAAGAATAACAGAGATAGCGACACCGGTTAGTGCCCCCATAAACACTTCAATAGGCTTATGCCCGAGAAGTGTCTTCAACTCCTCAATTTTTTCTTCATCTTTTTTCTTCTGCCAATCTTTCGTGTGTTCCAAGAAATTATGCAAATCAGCGCGTAGTTGATTAATGATGATGGCTTGTTGACCAGCATGGAAGCGAACGCCCGTTGCATCAAACATTACGATGACTGCAAAAATTGCTGAGATGCCGAACATCGTTGAATCCAAGCCTTCTTCAAAAGCAACAGCTGTTGTTAGTGCTGTTACAGCGGCGGAGTGAGAGCTCGGCATTCCTCCAGTTGAAGTAAACAAGGCAAAATCGACTTTTTTAGATACCAAAAAATGAATCGGAATTTTTACAAACTGAGCGAAAAAAATCGCAAAGAGGGCTGTCCATAATGGGATGTTTTGAAAAAGTTCCATGATTTATCGCTCCTTCGACCGTTTCTACTTGTAGTATAGCACAAGAAAATTGGCGACAGCCAAATAGAATCGGTATAATAGAAACGGAATACACAAAGGAGGAATGGTTTGTGATTATTTTAACAAATGAAGTAAATTTAGGTGAAATTCAATACGAAACGTTAATCGTAGGATTGAGCACGCATACGGAGCAAGTTGAAGGTTGGGATGCTTTCACTTCAACGTTTGGGGCTCAAATTACAGAATTAATCAAATCAAAAGATCTTTCTACAAAAGAAAAGGAATTGACGACGTTTCACGTGACGACAGATTCATCTGTGAAGCGCATTATCTTCGTTGGAATTGGCAATCGTAAAAAATTGACGGAAGAAAGTCTTCGTCAATCGTTTGGTCGTATCGGGAAAACATTAGTGAAAAAGGGATACTCAGAAGTTTCGGTTTTACTTCCATCTTTTGTTAACGAAGAAATCTCAGAATATGATGTTGCATTTCTAGCAGGAGAAGGGCTTGGTCTTGGGACATATCAAGTCGTCGACTACAAAACGACCGTGCATGATACAGATTTTGATTTAGCTGCAGTAGAGCTTTTAAGCCAAGCGGACGAACAAGAAATCGTATCCTATTTTGAAGTGGGTCTTGTCTACTCAGAAGCTGTGAATGAAGCCCGCACACTTGTGAATATGCCAGGTAACATCCTCACAGCAACTGAATTAGGAGAGTATGCACGTGAACTGGGAGAAGAGTTTGGATTTGAGACACACATTCTAGGGAAATCCGAAATTGAAGAATTAGGAATGGGTGCACTTCTCGCAGTCAATCAAGGGTCTCAAGAAGAACCACGTCTCATTGTCTTGAAACATCAAGTGACAGAGAACTGGGAAGACCCAATTGCATTAGTCGGAAAAGGAATCACATTCGATACGGGTGGTTATTCACTTAAACCGAAAGATGGAATCGTTGGGATGAAAGGCGATATGGGCGGAGCTGCAGCTGTACTTGGAGCAATGCGCATCATTGGTGAAACGAAGCCGAATAAAAATGTTATTGCTGTAATTGCATCCACAGATAACATGGTATCAGGTAATGCCTTTAAACCAGATGACGTCATTACTTCTATGAGCGGGAAGACAATTGAAATCTTAAATACAGATGCAGAAGGCCGTCTTGTTTTAGCGGATGCTGTGACGTACGCAAAACAACAGGGAGCAACGGCTATTGTAGACGTAGCAACACTTACAGGTGGAGTTATCGTAGCGCTTGGTATGGATAAGACAGGAGCACTTACGAACGATGAGGCCTTGTTCGAAGAGTTTATGGAAGCATCTATCGAAACAGGTGAATTTGTATGGCGACTACCGTTAACAGAGAATGATAAAAAACGTATCCGTAAGTCAGATGTAGCGGATTTGAATAACTCACCAGGTCGAGATGGTCATACGATCTTCGGTGGCGGCTTTGTAGGGGAATTTGCGGAGAATACACCGTGGATTCACTTAGACATCGCCGGAACGTCTGGGTCACCTTCTGAGCATGATTTAGGGCCTAAAGGTGGAACAGGTGCAATGGTGCGCACATTAGCATCTTTTGTAGAACGACTTGCTGAGCAAGACTAATTACTTGCATATAATAAAGAGCAGCCCTAGAGCTGCTCTTTTTTCGTTGCTTCTTTTGGTACCAGTGCTTCCATATCGTCTCGAACAGTTTCCTTCGCTAATGGGACACCTGAGAAATAAGCGGCTTTTGCCATCATATGACCCCCAACTGGACCTGTGATGAATAAGAATACGATCCCCAAAATAATGCGTGGATTAAAGTTACCTTCTACAAGCCAAAAGTGTAGGAAGACTCCAATCAATATCGACATAACAGCTAGAGTAGCACTCTTAGAGGCTGCATGCGCACGACTATAAACATCTGGCAGACGAATTAAACCAATAGTGGTAACAACAATGAAAAATACCCCGATTGTGATAAAGAGAATGATTAGACTATTTATTAGCATCTCGATCATTTTCAATAATCACTCCCTTCTCCGTAAATTTAGAGAAGGCGATTGTTCCGATGTAAGCAATAATTGCTAACAATAAAATGACCTCTAAGAAAAATGGAGAGTCAAACAGAATTGAGAACAATCCTACTAGCGCAATCAATCCAACACCCATTGAATCAAGCGCAATTACTCGGTCAGGAGTCGAAGGACCTTTCATGAGTCGGTAAAGAAAACCAATTAGACTAACACTTATAGCCCCAACAGCAATCCATAGGAACATGTTCATTTATCGACTCACCTCCATAATTGCTTTTTCAAATGTATTACGAATTGAGTTGACAGCATTGTCCACATCTTCTAAGTCTAATGTGTGTACGTACAACTTTGTACGATCCTCTGAAATATTAATTACTACAGTCCCTGGTGTTAAAGTGATTAACATTGAAAGCAATGTAATTTCCCAGTCCTGTGTCAACTTTGTTTCAAGTTCAAAAATGGCAGGCTTTATATCCATCTTAGGTTTTAAAATCACACGAAGCACAGCGATGTTTGAAACAATTAATTCTTTTAAAAATAGTAACAACAACTTCGCGACAGCCACTACTCGTTCTATGTAAAAACGAGTAGAGAAGAAGCGTCGAAGCATAAACAACATGACGAGTCCCAAGATGTAACCAATGATGAATGTTGCTGCTGAAAATGAATTAGAGAGGAACATCCAAACGAATGCAATAAACACATTTAAAAGTATTTGAAAAGCCATCTAGTTGTTCCCTCCTAACACTGCGTTCACATAAAATGAAGGATCCATCAATTGACGACCTGCTTCTAAGAAGTAAGGCGTCAAGAATTCAATAAACAATCCGTACCCCACTGCAAGTGCAAATAACACAAGCACAGGTGCCATGTATTGGCTATACGTTTTCTTAGGTGGTACTTGGAATGGTTTCTCACTGCCCCAGAAAGCGTAAATAAAGATTCGAATAGCAGATAGCAAAACGACCATAGTGGACGCTGCAACTACGATAGACTGCCAAACAAACCCGCCTTCTAATCCACCTTGAATAATTAAAATCTTACCGGCAAAACCACTTAGAGGTGGAATACCTGCAAGTGCAAATACAGCAACCAAATAGGTCCATCCTAGAGTCGGATAGTGACGAATCAGACCACCCATTTCTCGCAAGTTTGTCTTGCCAGTAATAAGAATCAGCACCCCGATCATGAGGAAGAGAAGAGCCTTCACTAACATATCATGGACAAGATAAAGCGTAGCGCCTGTTACGGCAGTGGTGTTAAACGCTGCAAAGCCAAATAGGATGACACCTACTGCAATGACGATATTGTAGATGATGATCTTTTTGATATCCATATAAGCGAGCGCTCCTATGCTACCAAAAATAATGGTGGCGATCGCCAACATCATTAATATGTCATGTGTGAATGCAACATCTGTTGTAAAGATGAGCGTGTACACGCGAGCAATACTATAAATACCTACCTTAGTGAGTAATGCACCAAACAGTGCAAGAACAGGAAGAGGAGGTGCATAGTACGCACCAGGCAACCAGAAATAAAGCGGGAAGATACCAGCTTTGATGCCGAATACGACCAAGAACATGATAGCAATCGTAGAAATTACGCCCATGCTTCCGATTTCTCCAAGCTTTACTGATAAATCGGCCATATTTAATGTTCCAGCTACTGAATAGATGTATCCAATGGTAATGACAAATAGAGCGGCAGCCACTATGTTTACAATGATATATTTCATCGATTCGCGCAGTTGGATTCGTTTACCTCCAAGTGCAATTAACACATAAGAAGCCATCAAGAATACCTCAAAGAATACAAATAGGTTGAATATATCTCCTGTTGTAAATGCCCCGTTGATCCCAGATAACATAAAGAGAACAGCAGGGTAGAAGAAGAAGCGTTCTCGCTCTTCACCTAATGCATAGACAGAATACCACAGCACGACGAATGTGATGAGAGACGAAGAGGTGACTAAAAGTACACTCAACATATCTGAGACGAGTGAGATACCAAATGGAGCATCCCAGCTACCTAATGTTACAACTTGTATGCCATCTGTATATACTTTTGTAAGCAATACAACGGAAATAACCAATGTCAGTAGTGCACCGACAATTCCTCCGATGCGTTGAACGGTTAGGTTATTTCTAAATAGTAATAAAACAGTACCAATCAAAAGCGGGACGATGATTGGAAGAACGACTAAATTAATCAATTTCACCCCTGCCTTTCATATGGTCCATATTATCCGTTCCAATTTCTTGGTACGTACGGTAAGCAAGAACAAGTGCAAAAGCTGTTACACCAAATGCGATTACAATTGCAGTTAGTATCAAAGCTTGTGGGAGTGGATCTGCATAATCTGCAACGGTTACTCCTTCACCAACAACGGGAGGTTTGTTTCCTCCTAATCCACCCATTGTTAAAAGAAGAAGGTGAGTTCCATGACTCAATAAGCCTGTTCCGATGATAATGCGCAATAAACTTTTTGAAAGAATCAAATAGGTTGCTGCACTGAATAAGAATCCGGCTATTATCGCCATCATGATTTCCATCAGTTGTCGCCTCCCATCATTTCAATAATTGTAAGTGTTATTCCAACAACGACTAGGTATACCCCAATATCAAAAAATAGGGCAGTATGAATCGATGTCTCACCAAGTAAAGGAATATCAAAATAGTCGTACCAATGTGTGAAGAAAGGGACATTAAATACAATAGCTCCAGCTGCAGTTAAAACTGCAACAATCATACCAATAGCTGTCATGGCGAGATAATTGAAAGGAAGTACTTCCTTTACAGTTTTAAAATCATACGCAAGTAGAAGGAGTACAATCGCCGATGCCATCAGAAGGCCACCGACAAATCCTCCACCTGGCGTGTAGTGTCCTGCAAAGAAGATATGAATCGAGAACAGGAAGATAATGAAGAATGTGACGCGTGTGGTCGTCTGTAAAATTAAATCATTCGACTTCATTTGTAACTGCTCCCTTCTTTTTCTTTTGCAGGCGAAGCTTGATCATGCTGATGATTCCAATTGAAGCAATCATCAATACGCCAATTTCAAAGAGTGTATCAAAACCACGGTAATCCACTAGAATTACGTTTACAATATTTCCGCCACCTGCTTCTGTGTAAACAGTCTCTTTGTAAAACTCAGAGATTGAAGTCAGTTGACGTTGAGAGTAAGCACTAATTCCGATTAATGTAACAGTTAATCCCACGGCAACAGAAATCAAAAAGTTTCCAAATCGGAAGCGGTTGTCTTCTTTGCCTTTGTAATACTTATCTAACTTTGGTAAGTGATAAAACGCTGTTAAGAACAGGGCTACCGAAATTGTTTCGATCACTAACTGTGTTAATGCTAAATCGGGTGCTTTAAAGATGACGTAAAACAGGGCAACTGTGTACCCAACGCCACCAAGTGCGATAACAGCTGTTAGACGTGACCAAGTAATCAAGATCGCCATCACACTACCGATTAATATAATTGTTAACACAACTTCGAATAGACGAATAGGTGCAAGGTTATCAGTCGAAATGGCAAACCCACCTTGTGTGAACAGGGTAGTGATACCGAGAATAGCCATCCCAGCAAACATATAAACTAAATAATCACGAATAGAACCTGTCATAAAGCGGTCAGATAGAGCGCGGTTCCAGTTGAGCGAACCATCCATTAACGTGTCATAGCCACGGTTCAATGTGAACTTCTCAGGCCATTTTGAGTAGATCGGCTGCCACTTCGGCAAGAGTTTATAAAGTAGGAATCCAACGAGAACAACACCTACAGTTAACCATAACGCAGGAGCATCCCAGCCGTGCCATGCTTTAATATAGAATTCAATATCAGCAGCTGAGGCATACGTTGTTGATTGAATGGCTGCCGTTGCTGGTTTCACAAGCCAGTCGCCAATTACATTTGGGACAAAGAATACAAGTACAACCAATGACGCTAAGAACACAGGGGAGATAAGCATGCCAATCGGTGCCTCATGTGGCACTTTAGGCAATTGGTCTTCTTTTCGTGTCCCCATAAATGTATACCAAACAAAATAGATACTATAGATAAACGTAAACACGCTCGCCACCCAAGCTACTATTGGGACTGAGTAAGCGATGGTCATCATAGTTATATCAGCGCTAATGAGACTAAGAACAGCCTCTAAAAACATTTCCTTACTTAAAAATCCGTTAAACGGTGGAAGACCTGCCATCGATAAACTCCCGATCATCGCTACGGTAAATGTGACCGGCATCAAGCTCATTAATCCTCCGAGCTTGCGGATATCGCGTGTGCCCGTCTCATGATCGACAATCCCTGCCACCATGAACAGACTTCCTTTGAATGTCGCGTGATTGAACAAGTGGAAAATCGCAGCGAACGTTGCAAATGTAAATGTTTCTACTGCACTCCCTGTCACAAGGTACGCAAAACCACCAAGACCAAGGAGGGACATGATGAGTCCAAGTTGACTGACAGTAGAAAATGCCAATATCCCTTTTAAATCGGTTTGTTTTACAGCAAAGAAGGAGCCCCAGAACAGGGTCAATAGACCGATTCCGGTGACAAGCCATACCCAAACTTCAGAAAAAGCGAAAATTGGTGTGAAGCGAGCCACTAAATAAAGACCGGCTTTAACCATTGTTGCAGAGTGGAGGTAGGCACTGACTGGTGTTGGTGCTTCCATTGCATCTGGCAACCAGATATAGAATGGGAATTGAGCCGACTTTGTAAAGGCTCCTAACAGTACCAACACAATCGCTACTGTAAAGAGCGGTGAGTCGACCAATGTACTTGCTTGCGCGACTGTTTCACGAATAGAATACGTTCCTGTCATCACATATAAAAGCAGGAACCCAACGAGCATCATAAGACCACCGCTTACTGTGATCATCATCGATTTCAATGCTCCAAAACGAGAAGCATCTCGCTTGTACCAATAAGCGATAAGTAGGAATGATGATATCGAAGTCAACTCCCAAAAGAAGTAGAGAGCGATTGTGTGATCAAATTGAACGACACCAAGCATGGCGCTCATGAACATTAATAGATAAACATAGAAGTTTCCAAGTTTCTCTTTTGTTTTGTCCAAGTAGAAAATGGAATACAAGACGACGAGCGAGCCGATTCCTGTGATGAGCAGAGAGAACAATAAGCTCAAACCATCGATATGAATATCAAAATTAAAGTCGAGTGAAGGCACCCACGAAACGCTAGCGAGCTGCGCTTCTCCTTGTTGAATCGGAGATAAAAAACGCAGATAAAATAAAAACAGCAGGACCGGTGCAACGAGTACAAACCAGCCAGTATGTATAGACTTGATCGTTTTATATGCAAACGGTATAAATACGGCAAAAAGTATTGGAAGTATGATTGCCATAAAAAGTATCATAAAGAGTCCCCTTTCTTAGTTGAAGTGAGTGCACACTAGAGTAAAGTATACCTTAAAAATAGGACAATTGCACTTGTGACAACCCTACATCCAATTGGCTTCAGCGATTTATATATATATGTAGAAAAGGGGGAAAATCCAAAAATAAAAAAACCGGTTGATTCACCGGTTTTAAGTAGCTTTCATATGCAGTTCTTCTTCTAAAAGGACTTCTTCAAAATCTTGCTGTGGCGATTTGCGTACATACGTTAAGACAATGAGTGCAACTACGAACAATCCTCCTGTTACAACGAATACTGTTGAGATACCGACCCAACCAGCTACAAAGCCACCAAAAATCGGACCGATAATATTCCCGAGGAATCGTGCACTCGTGTTATACCCCATTAATTCACCTTGCACTTCAACCGGTGCTTCGCGACGAATGATAGCTGTCGTGATCGGAACGAGACCACCAGCTGCAATACCGAATAAGAAGCGAAGAACAACTAGTTGCCAAAGTGACGTCACAAAAGCTTGCGGAATAATGAAGAGAACGCTGAGGGCTAATAATAAAACGAGAATTTTCTCATACCCGTAGCTATCTCCAAATTTTCCCCATGCTCTAGTAAACATCAAGTTACCAACACCTGCAGCACTGAAAGCGAGTCCTGCTAAGAAAGCCAGGTTTGCGGCGTTTGTTAATTCTCCTACATAAAGCGATAGGAGGGGTTGGACACTGAATAACCCAATCTGAATTAGAGCAGTAATGACAAGGACATTCCAGATCAAGCGGTGATGAAGAATACCAGCGATCACAGTTTTACGAGAATACTGATGCGCATTTTTCTTTTTCACAACCTTGTCTTCTCGAATAAAGAATAAGACGATGACAGCAGATAATGAAACTGCAACTGCCGCAATGATAAAGGTATAAGAAAAGCCAAAAGCATCCGCAAGTAGGCCGCCGAGTATAGGACCAAACAAAGTACCTGCTACACTCCCCATTTGCAAAGTACCTAGAGTCTTCCCTGCAATTTCTTTAGGAGTAGAGGCACTGATGAAAGCCAAAGAAGTTGGAATGAATCCTGTTACTACACCCATAAACAGTCGTAACACAAAAAAAGCCTCAACCGATTGGACGAATCCCATCAACAGGACTGATAACGCAATACCAAATCCATTTAACACAAGGATTGGCTTATATCCATATTTATCTGCGATGCGTCCCCAAATAGGAGACATTAAAAATGCTGTGATAAATGTGGCACCAAAAACTAGTCCCGACCATTTTTGAACATATGCATCTGAAAAATCACCAAATGTATCGATATATAGGGCCAAAAAAGGCATAATCATAGTCATTGTGCTGGCAACTAAAAAATTTGTGCCCCACATGATTTGAAAGTTTTTCTTTGAGTGCATGGTATCCCTTCTTTCTTGCAATGCATCTCATAGTTCTAGTATAAAACATTTCGTGAGGCGAAGAAAGGGAAATGCTCAATTCTTTTGCCCTTTCCTTAACTTGTGTTAAAATGAGGACGATTAAACCGACAAAGAAAGAAGATGACGTAGTGTTTGAACTATTGTTTCTCTATCTCTATTTTCCTGAAGATAAGACTGAATATATACCAGTCGTGCTGCAACTAGTAGGTGTATTGATTTTAGCCGCATTAGTGATTCGTTGGTTGTTGAAACGATCTGCGATTGAAGCAGAGCAAGCACGGCAATTAGAAGAACGATTGAAAGCAGAAAAAGAGCAGGAGCAGTCGAATTAGACTGTCCTGCTCTTTTTTATGAAATGTTTAGAGAAATTCCAGAATCCACTCCGCGTTCCATGGGAGCACTCCCGAACCTCCTCTTGGTTACCCAAAGCTAGCGCTTTGCTCCCCTCTGCGGGGTTTCGGAAGCACTCTGATCCATCGGAAGTCTACGTGGATTCTAAAATTTCTTATCTATTTAACAGTATTTACGGCTGTAATAAACCGTTCCACGCCATCTTTCACGGTTTCAAATGGACACGCCACATTCATTCGTAGGAATCCATCCCCTTCAGGACCATACTTAGTACCTGGCTCAAGTGCAAGCTTTCCTTCATGCAATAGCGCATGCATCATATCTTTTTCAGTTATCCCGAGTTTTCGGTAATCAATCCATAGAAGATAGGTAGCTTCCGGCATTGGAACTAATACGCCAGGGACTTCTTCATGTAGGCGATCTGCAACATAGTTCATATTGTGCTGCAATTGTCCAAGCAATTCGTCCACCCACGCTTCCCCGTGTTCATAAGCAGCACGCATAGCAGTTGTACCAAGCACGGTCATCCCCATATGAGCAGCATTCATAGCGGACTCTTTCAACTTTGCTCGTTTAGTCGCATCTGTCACGATCATATAGGCTGCTTGCAACCCTGCTAAGTTAAACGTTTTTGTCGGAGCCATACACGTAATGATGTGATCTGTGGACTCGGCGACGGATAAAGCCGTGGTATGTTTGTGTGGTGCAAACACTAAATCCGCATGAATTTCATCTGAAATAAGAAGTACATTGTGTTTCGCGCACAGATCTGCAATTCTTTTCACGTCTTCGCGTGACCACACTTTTCCACCGGGATTGTGCGGATTACAGAAAATAAAAGCAGAGATTGAATCGACCAAAGCTGCTTCAAACTTGTCGAAGTCAATTGAATACTCTCCACTAGACTCTGTTAGGCTAAACGTTACAACTTCACGTTTTAGATTTGCAGGCGTATTACGGAAAGGAGGATAAACGGGTCCGTGGACTAAAACACGGTCTCCTGGCTCTGTAAATGTTTCAATTGCGAGTGACATAGATGGGATTACACCAGACTCATAGAGGAGCCAATCTTTTTCAATCGTCGTCCCATGTCGTTTTGCAACCCAATCAATGACGGATTGTGATGCGGTATCTCCAGGAAAAGAATAGCCAAACACACCCCCACGAATTCTTTCCACGAGTGCATCCTCGATAAAAGCAGGGAGAGCAAAATCCATATCAGCCACCCACATAGGTAAAATTTCTTCTCCGTGTTTCACAGTATAGACCTCATTCAACCAATCCCACTTGATGGAATCTGTGTTCCGACGTGTATGTACAGTTTGAAAATCATACATTAGGCAATTCTCCTTCCAATTTAAATGTTCTATGCTATTATATAGCAGACTACTATAGAAAATAAGGTGAAACTATGCATCAAATTGAAATGAATAAGCAAGCTGTGCGCGTTCTTGAAGACTGGGATCCTTTCCAATTAGGATCGGGCAACTATGCAGCAGAAGCGGCAGATGTTGTCGCATTTCTTCAAGGAGCAGATCATCCATCCGATGTTGCGCACCATATTCAACTTGTGTACGAGCATTCATTTGAACAATGGATTCCTCTTGAGAAATGTATGGAAGTCTCCTACAAATTGATTGCTTTAAAACTCGCCGTCACATGCACACTTTAACAAAAATCCCTGTGGAAATTATCCACAGGGATTTCTTATAGAGAAGAAAGTCCGTCTTGCAAATTCGACGCAGGAACTTCCAAAGCGTTTGAAAGCTTTAAAAGTGTTTGCGTAGAAGGGACTTCCTCGCCAGTTTCGTATGCTTGCAGTTTGGCAACGCCAATTCGTACTTTTAAGGATAGGTCTTCAAGTGACATATTGCGTTCTTCACGTAGTCGCTTTAGTTGACTGGCTAAATCTACAGACATGATCACTACACCCTTTCTACTTATATATATGTTATAGTACCATATTTCCATTTACGAATTAATCAGAAAACGTGACGAAACTCGTACAATTGTCACAAAAAGGCTTCTATTGCTTTTTGAATCAAGATAACAGCAATTAGAAGCGGCGCTAAATACCGCACAGTGGCATGCCAGATTGAATAGAGCACGGGACTCATGTTTAATTCTTCCTGGGTCGCTTGGTTACTCATCGCATATCCAACGAACAACGAGATGAACAGAGCCCCAAGTGGTAAACCAAAATTATTCACAATGTAGTCCGCGTTATCAAAGAACGTTCGACCTGCAAGCGTAAAGTCCGATAATACACCGAACGATAACGCACTCGGAATTCCAAATATAAAAATAAAAATACCCATCAAAATGGCAGCTCGACGGCGTCTGGCATACTTCTTTTTAATGGCAATGGACACCGTAATTTCTAACATGCTGATAGAAGACGTTAACGTCGCGAAGAGCATTAGAACGAAAAACAGCAACATGAACAGGGACCCGAATGCTATCTCACCAAACACAGCCGGTAAGATGATGAATACAAGACCAGGTCCTTCATTCGGTGAATAGCCTAATGCAAATACTGCTGGGAAAATCACAAGTCCAGCTAGAAGTGAGATAAAGATATTCATGCCGGCTACACTACTCGCAGACTGCGGCAAGTTGGTCTCTTTCGACAAATAAGAAGCATACGTGATCATGCCAGAAACACCAACACTCAGTGAGAAGAATGCTTGGCCTAGTGCCATTAAAGCTGTCTCCCACGTTACGGCACTCCAATCTGGAACAAGTAAAAAGCGAACGCCTTCCATTGCTCCGTCAAGAGACAAGGAACGAATAGCTAATAAGATGAAGAAAATGAAAAGAGCCGGCATCATCCATTTGCTAGCGCGCTCAATTCCTCCTTTAATTCCACCTGAAACAATCAAAATCGTGAGTACCATAAAAATGGCCTGTGCAAAAATCGCTTGCCACGGGTTTGCAATCATCGATGTAAAAGTTGCTTCATAGTCAATGGTCGCTGTCGTCACTAGTTGTTTGATCGATATCCAGAGGTACGTCAAAATCCATCCACCAACAACGGAGTAGAACGACAAAATAATAAACGAGAATACAAAGCCAGCACGACCAATCCAAGCCCATGCTTTCGTGTTACTCAATCGTTGAAAACTTGTGACAGCATCTGCTTGGCCGCGTCGTCCAATCACAAACTCTGCTAATAAAATAGGTAAGCCGATAATCAATGTTGCCAAAATGAATAACAGCACAAATGCGCCACCGCCATTTGTTCCGGCCATATACGGGAACTTCCATATGGCTCCTAAGCCAATTGCTGAACCGGCAGCTGCCAGAATAAATCCAATTTTTGAGCCAAACGAATCGCGTTTCATAAAAAACCTACTTTCAAAACTAATTGCCTTATTGTATATGAAATCAGCTGAAAAACAAAGTGGAAAAAGTTTACCGGATTTTGTAACTTCTCTCGGTCAACTTCCGTACCATTACTAGCAAGGGGGGAACAAGGTGACTGTCAAACTTATTGAAGCAGCCCAACAAGGAGATCTTTCTGCATATGAGGAGCTCATCTATACATACAGAGGGACTGTCGAACGGTTCGCTTACCAGTGCGGAGCCGACTACGACGATGTTCCAGACATCTCGCAAGAAGTATTCATTCGACTCTATCGATTTCTTCATCAATTCCAACGAGATCGTTTCACGACGTGGCTGTATAAAGTCACACTGAATACGACGCGTGACCACTATCGCAAAGAGACGCAAGAGACGAGAAAAGAAAAGCGTCTACACGAAAAAGGTGTTTTACCAGGTCAGACTTCGGAAGATACTTTCTTGCAATCGGAAGCAGACCGAGAATTGCATCTTCAAATTCAGAAACTGGATGAAAAATATCGCGTACCACTTGTGCTTTATTATTTTCAGGAGTGTTCTTATTCAGAAATCGCGACAATTTTAAGTTTGACGTTAGGCACGGTTAAAATCCGCATTCATCGAGCCAAAGATTTATTGCGCACGGCTTTTGAAGAACAGGAGGCGAAGCTTAGTGGACACACATCACTTTGAAGAACGCATGAACAAGTTGAAAAAAGGATACGAGGAAATGGAAGAGCGGACAGACCCTAAGGCCGTGATTTCTGCATTAACAAACAAAGAGCCAGAGCGATCAAAACGCCCGAAGAAAAACTGGATCGTTCCACTCATCAGTGTAGCGGCCATTTTTACACTATTCCTTTTCGCCATGAGTTTGGTCAATCCACCGACGAATTCTGCTTCAGAAGAAGAAAAAGAAGAGGTCTCAGAGAGTGGGCTTGATTTTGTCTACATCTCTCAAGAAATCGACCGTCAGTACGCAGAAATTCGTGAAGAAGCGCGAGTGAAGATGGGACTGGACGATGAAGAGTTTAGTCAGATTCAGGCGGTTGTTTATGCGGACCAAGGGAGAAACCATTTTATGTCTGTCGATTTTATAGACTATCACGACACATATGGGGATACTGAGGAAAGTATTATAGAGACTGCAGTTGATGAATTATCCTGGATTTTGACGACTCCAGAAGAATTTCTAGCTCAGCAATATGAAAATAGTTTTCATACAAAGCGTTCGTTAGAAGAATCAGGTTATGTACTCTCCTCTTATATGCGAAAACTATTGGATTTTGAGGAAGTTGGGTCCGATGTAGTTGCTTCAGACGTTCAAATACCTGAAAGTCAACTTCCCACGTTATCTCAAATTCTACATCCGAAATTTGAAGGGTTGATCAAGTTTTATGCGCTAGGAAAATTAACCGAAGCAGGAGAAATGATTTATCCATATGAACTAACTGCTCGCTCTTTAATTGAAATTGAGGAGAGCATTAGTGATGAGGCGATTACAATAGAAGGTGAATCGCATCGCGTTGCGAATCTATTGTATCTGACTCTAAAAGGTACGATGAGTGAAAATCAGAAAGATCATCAAGCCATTCTTTTCGAGAACGGAGTACTAAAAAAGGAAGTTCAAGATCAGTGGAAACATTTAGCTGAGCAACCAGAAAACACTGTTGTCCATGCAGTTTTTGCTCCAATCGTGAAAGAAATGCTAGATACTGGATGGACATCATCTACTACCTGGGAAAATATCAGTTATGAAGACGCACAAATTTATATCAGGGAAATGGATAGTGCGAAATATAAAGTAGCCCAATCAAAAGGCGACGCTGTTCTTGTAGATGCTCAGTTTGAACAGCGCATCCATAATTACTTTAAGGAACTTGCGTTAGTTCCAGGATTAGATAAATATAAAGCATTGTCTCCTGAAGAAATTGTCGGGCTATATCATTACTATGGGCAACTTGGAGAACTTGAACTTCGCTACGAACTATATATAGAAGATGAGCGTTATTTACAAATTCCAAAGGATGAATATTTAGCTTCAGGCTCCATTGAATACTTACCATTGCAAAAGTATGTAAAAGCATACACATTTATAAACCAAGGTTTAGATTTAAATGGGAATGAAACTGGTTTGGTAGAGGTGGAATTAACAGAAAGGGGAGCAAGTACTCATGATACACCTGTCATGCTATTCCAATTAATCAAAACCGAAGATGGCTGGAAAATGCCATTCATGCCTACACAATAATGTTCAGAATAATGAATAAGTCTTCATTTTATGCTATACTAAAGGTGGCCGTAGAGGCGATTTCTTTAAAACTAGAATGGAGCAATCCTTATGAAAAATTACAAAGTGGGAGATGTTGTAACGGGTATTGTCACAGGTATTCAACCATATGGGGCTTTTGTTAGTCTGTCAGATGACACACAAGGGCTTATCCACATTTCTGAAATTACGTACGGATATGTGCGCGATATCAATGACTTTTTACAAGTCGGGCAAGCCGTGAAAGTAAAAGTGCTTGAGATTGATAAGAAAGAAAGCAAGATTAGCTTATCGCTACGTGCGCTGCAAGACCGTCCGTTTTATCACAAGCGAGATGACAAGGGACGTATCCCGTTGCAGGAACGAATCGATGAGCAAGATGCAGGCGGATTCGACACATTGAAAAGCAAGCTCGATGGCTGGATCCGTAAATCACTCAAGTAAAAAATAAGAAAAGGGAGTTTCTCGTAATTTGAGAAACTCCCTTTTGTGTTGAATGAAAAAGGTTCCTGTCAATATTCACCTCTTCATATCAGTGAATCCCTCCACCCAGGTCACCATTTCCTGGGAGGATTTCCCTGAGCCTCCCCACGTAAGATGAAAGAAGAGCACTTTCATCTTCGTTGCCGGGTCTCGGGAAAACCCTGATGGCCCGGGAAATGGCGACCTGGCCTCCGAGATTTGTTGCCACTAAAAAGTCATCCGGTGTAAATCCGATGAATACTTAGTAAACATCAACAGGTAATCAAGTGCCATTTCTATTCGGTGCCTGTCACCCTATAAGTCTTCACCTTAAAATTCCTTTGCACTCGCCCGCCGTCCTCGATTGTGATTGTTAGATTGCTAAGTCAGGCCTTGCGTTAGCACAGCCTGTCAGTACTGATGTTTTTTGAAGCACACCGGTCACCTTCGAGGAAGTTGTAGAGGCGAAGCCGTATCGAAGTCGATGTAAGGAACAACTTCCTGGTAAGAAGCACTTGAACTAGCCAGATTCAGCTGGAGATGATTGCGCAAGAGAAAACTAAGAAGACTCGCGCTGGGGCCGCTCGATTCGAGCGGCCCCAGTCCTTTTCGTTCTTAATTTGACCTTAAAAGCAAACATCGTAAGATGATTCTAGATTTTTAAAGTACATTCTGGTGTGCAGTCAGTCCACTCCACATCTAATTGTAATCGAGTTGCGCCTCCTAGAAATCCCGCAAGAAGCCATCGCGGCCTATGAAGCAAAGAGCGCTTCACAGTCCACGCTGTCTTCTCGCACAATTTCTGAACAGTCGGCTCCACATCTAATTCCGTGCATTCCGCAACTTCCGCAACCTGTACTGCAGATTCTGCCTGCTCATCCCAAGCGCCTCCGCTGCTTTCGTAATATTCCCTTCAAACTTCTCTACCGCTTTCTGCAGATAATACGTTTCCGCTTCCCGTAAATACTGATCAAGTGGCATTAAGTCTTTTTCGGATGTCAGCAGAAAATCTGAAGCGGTTACTTGCGATTTGTCTTGAACCGCTAACTTATAGCGAAACTGCACAGGTAGCAGGTCCTCTGTAAGGGTGGATTCCATCGTAAGCATAGTAGACGTTTCATCTAACAATAACTCAAGCTCTTTTAAATTCCCTGGCCAATCATAGCTCAGCAATAACTCCTGTACCTTATTATCAATCGTGACCTTGCTTTGCCCGTGGCGATCTTCTAAACGGCGTAGGTAATCTTCCACAAATGGTACAATATCTTCTTTTCGTTCTCGCAGTGGAGGAACGGTAATGGTCATACTTGCAAAATAGTAGTACAGGTCGCGACTCAGTGACCGACTGGCAACTAAATCAATTGGATCACTTCCTACACTTGCTATAAAGAGGTTATATTTTCCGGTTGAAGTTTGTAGAATGTGAAGCAACTCTTTTTGCAACTCGAGTGAGAGTAAGTCGATTCGCTCACAAAAAATAGTAGAATTCGATATATTTTTCAATTCTTCCCGGAATTTATTGACGAGCAGAGGATCAGAACTATGACAGAACAGACTGATGAACTGATCATTCGAAGGCGTCAACTGGTGATGAATGCCTTCTGCAATCAAATCTTTCCCTGTGCCTGCCTCACCAATCAATAACAGAGGCATCCGCACTTGAGCAGCACTTTTTGCTTTCGAAATCACGAGGCGCATTGTTTCGGACACGGCGGTTAAAGAACTTAAGGTAATGGGCTCATTGTACCGGCGAAGTGGTTGATAGACGAGTCGCTCAAGAGCTGTAATATCGCGAGCAAACTCAATTGCACCAATGAGTTGTCCTTGTTCAAAAATGGGATACGTATCATTAATCGTCGTGATTTCTCGTCCCTTGTTATTCCAGTACGTCTGCTTTACACGATTAACCGGCTTTCCTGTTGATAATACATGTAACAACGTACTCTCTTCTTTTTCAAACTGGAATACTTCAAGTATCGACCGGTCTTCTACATCGGTAGAATGAAGTCCTTCAATTTTTCGCATTTGATCATTATAGAGAACCGTTTTGCCATTTTTATCTATTGCATGGACACCCACTCCAACTTGGTCGATGGCAAATCGGTAAAAAGGCCCTAAATATTGGGAATTTTCATTCATAATGGTCACTTCCTAAAAAAATTTGAGGAAAATACAATATATCACTTGAAAAACGCAACAATCTTTTGCATTATTATATATGTAAATGAAAACGAAGTGCAAATAATTTTTGCACTATACTAAATAAGGGAGGATGTTTCTCACATGATTCCATACAAACACGAAGCATTCACAGATTTCTCATTAGAAGAAAACAAACGCAAAATCAAGGAAGGTATTCAAACTGTCGAAGGCTATATGGGTGAAGAGTATCCATTAATCGTTGGCGGAGAGCGTATCACAACTGAAGATAAAATTGTTTCTTACAACCCAGCGAATAAAACAGAAGTTGTAGGTAGCGTTTCAAAAGCAACACGTGACATCGCTGAAAAAGCTATGAACATTGCAGACGAAACATTTAAAACGTGGAGCAAAGTAAAACCTGAAACACGTGCTGATGTACTTTTCAAAGCAGCAGCAATCATGCGTCGTCGTAAATTCGAATTCTCTGGCCTTCTTGCGAAAGAAGCAGGGAAGACTTGGGTAGAGGCAGACGTAGAAGCGGCAGAAGCGATTGACTTCCTAGAGTACTATGGTCGTCAAATGTTGAAGTTAAAAGAAGGGTACCCAGTAGAATCACGTCCAGGTGAGTACAACCAGTTCAACTACATTCCACTAGGTGTAGCAGTTGTTATCTCTCCATGGAACTTCCCATTTGCAATCATGGCAGGTACAGCAGTAGCAGCAATGGTAGCAGGAAACACAGTTCTATTGAAGCCAGCTTCAACAACTCCAATCGTTTCTTACAAATTCGTTGAAGTACTTGAGCAAGCAGGTATGCCAGCAGGCGTTGTCAACTTCATCCCAGGTTCTGGCGCTGAGATCGGTGACTACCTAGTAGAACACCCACGTACTCGTCTAATCAGCTTCACAGGTTCACGTGACGTTGGTCTTGGAATTGTTGAAAAATCAGCAAAACTTTCTCCAGGTCAAATCTGGATCAAACGCACAATCCTTGAAATGGGCGGAAAAGATACAATCGTAGTAGATAAAGAAGCAGATCTAGAATTAGCTGCAACATCTATCGTGAAATCTGCTTTTGGTTTCAGCGGTCAAAAATGTTCAGCATGTTCACGTGCAGTCATCGTAGAAGACGTATACGATCAAGTCGTAGCACGCGTGAAAGAATTAACAGACGAGTTAACTGTAGGTGTTCCAGATAACGATGAGCACTTCATGGGTCCTGTTATCGATGGTTCTGCATTCAAGAAAATCATGGAATACATTGAAATCGGTAAAGGGGAAGGCGAATTGTTAACAGGTGGTACTGGTGATGATTCACAAGGGTTCTTCATCCAACCAACTGTATTCAAAGACGTAGATCCACAAGCGCGTATCATGCAAGAAGAAATCTTCGGTCCAGTTCTTGCAATCACTTCTGCAAAAGATTTCGATCACGCATTAGAAATTGCGAACAATACAGAGTATGGATTAACTGGAGCGGTTATCTCAACAAACCGTATGAATATCGAAAAAGCACGCGAAGAGTTCCACGTTGGAAACCTTTACTTCAACCGTGGCTGTACAGGTGCAATCGTTGGATACCAACCATTCGGTGGATTTAACATGTCAGGTACAGATTCAAAAGCGGGTGGACCGGATTACATCCAGTTACACATGCAAGCAAAAACAACTTCAGAAATGCTGTAATCTCGTCAAGAGGGCAGGCCATCACCTTGGTGCGTCTGCCTTTTTGTACATAGATAAGGAGGAAGAATAGATGTCAAAAACAACTGCTGTAATCGAACAAACAGAAAAATTTGGTGCAAATAACTACCATCCACTACCAATCGTCATCTCAGAAGCGCAAGGGGTATGGGTTACAGATCCAGAAGGAAACAAATTCATGGATATGTTGTCGGCGTATTCTGCTGTAAACCAAGGACACCGTCACCCACGTATCATTCAAGCACTAAAAGATCAAGCGGACCGTGTGACATTAACATCTCGCGCATTCCACAATGACCAACTTGGCCCATGGTACGAGTTAATTACTAAATTATCACGTAAAGAAATGGCACTTCCAATGAACACAGGAGCAGAAGCTGTAGAAACAGCATTTAAAGCAGCACGTCGTTGGGCATATGATGTCAAAGGTGTTGCTGAAGATCAAGCTGAAATCATCGCGTGCGAAGGAAACTTCCATGGCCGTACGATGACAGCTGTATCGTTATCTTCTGACCCTGAGTACAAGCGTGGATTCGGCCCGATGTTACCGGGTATCAAACTGATTCCTTACGGCGACCTTGAGGCATTAAAAGCTGCGATTACACCAAACACTGCTGCTTTCATGATGGAACCCATTCAAGGTGAAGCCGGTATCGTAATTCCACCAGCTGGATTTATGAAAGCTGCAAAAGAGCTTTGCGAAGAAAACAACGTGTTGTTCATTTCAGATGAAATTCAAGCAGGTCTTGCTCGAACTGGTCGTATGTTTGCTTCTGAGTGGGAAGGCGTTCATCCAGACATGTATATCTTAGGAAAAGCACTTGGCGGCGGGGTATTCCCAATCTCATGTGTTGTTGCAGACCGCGACGTACTTGGCGTATTTAACCCAGGCTCACACGGATCTACATTCGGTGGAAACCCACTTGCTTGTGCTGTATCGATTGCTTCGTTAGAAGTGCTTGTGGATGAAGACCTAGCGAAACGATCTGAAGATTTAGGAAATTACTTTAAAGAAGAACTTCAAAAATTAGATCATTCTTCTATTAAAGAAGTACGTGGTCGTGGATTATTTATCGGTCTAGAATTAAACGAAGCCGCTCGTCCATATTGTGAGCAATTAAAAGAACTTGGTCTACTATGTAAAGAAACTCACGACACAGTAATTCGTTTCGCTCCACCACTTGTCATTTCAAAAGAAGAGTTAGACTGGGCATTAGAGCGCATAAAAAAAGTTTTTGCATAACAAATTCCAATTGACTATGGTACAATGAATCTGAATTCTACTATTACTATTAAAGAGGCGAATTGATAAAATGGCTGAAAATTTAAACCTGTTTACATCGACACAGGCAGTTGTTCATGAAGCATTACACAAACTAGGCTATGATGAAGCAATGTATGAATTGTTAAAAGAACCGTTACGTATGCTAGAAGTACGTATCCCAGTCCGTATGGATGACAACTCTGTCAAAGTATTTACTGGATACCGCGCTCAGCACAATGATGCGGTCGGACCAACAAAAGGTGGAGTGCGTTTCCACCCTGGCGTAACAGATGAAGAAGTGAAAGCCCTTTCTATGTGGATGACACTAAAATGCGGCATCGTTGATCTACCATATGGTGGAGGTAAAGGTGGAGTAACATGTGATCCACGAGAAATGTCTATGGGCGAACTAGAGCGTTTAAGCCGTGGATATGTTCGTGCTGTTAGTCAAATTGTCGGACCAACAAAAGACATCCCAGCTCCAGACGTGTTTACGAACGCGCAAATCATGGCATGGATGATGGATGAGTACAGCCGAATCGATGAATTCAACTCACCAGGATTTATCACAGGTAAACCGTTGGTGCTAGGTGGATCTCAAGGACGTGACCGTGCTACTGCACAAGGTGTAACAATCTGTATTAATGAAGCAGCTAAAAAAGTTGGCATTGATATGACGGGAGCACGTGTTGTTATTCAAGGGTTTGGTAATGCAGGAAGCTTCTTAGCGAAGTTCTTGAGCGATCAAGGTGCTAAAGTAATCGGTATTTCAGATGCATATGGTGCCCTTCACGATCCGAACGGACTTGACATTGATTACTTGTTAGATCGTCGTGACTCTTTCGGAACAGTAACGACTTTGTTTGAAAATACAATTTCAAACCAAGACTTACTCGAGTTAGATTGTGACATTCTTGTACCGGCAGCAATCGAAAATCAAATCACATCGGATAATGCACATAACATCAAAGCTACAATCGTAGTGGAAGCAGCGAACGGACCGACGACTGCTGAAGCGACAAAAATCCTTCATGAGCGTGGCATCTTGCTAGTTCCAGACGTACTTGCATCTGCAGGTGGCGTAACGGTATCGTACTTCGAGTGGGTACAGAATAACCAAGGGTACTACTGGACTGAAGAAGAAGTGAGCGAAAAGCTTCACAAAAAGATGGTGGATGCATTTGAAAACATCTATAACGTTGCATCGACACGGAACATCAACATGCGTTTAGCGGCTTATATGGTCGGTGTACGCAGAACTGCAGAAGCGTCACGCTTCCGTGGTTGGGTTTAATCACACCAAGCTCCCCTGCATGGGGGGCTTTTTTGATGCCTTCTATTAGACGTGAAGGACAAGAAGAGGTAGGATAAGAATGATAAAAGAAAGGAGCGGTTTGATGAATGCTTTTAGTTTTTACAATCCAGTAAAATTAATTTTTGGAAAAGGGCAACTCGCTTCACTACAACAAGAGCTCGCACCTTTCGGTAAGAAAATTTTGGTCGTTTATGGCGGCGGTAGCATTAAAAAGAATGGTCTATACGATAAAGTGATGGCGGAATTATCTGCTGGAGGATTTGAAGTATTTGAATTATCCGGAGTCGAGCCGAATCCACGTCTTTCGACTGCGAAAAAAGGAATTGAAATCTGTAAGGAAAATGATATCGATGCAGTCCTTGCAGTTGGTGGTGGATCTGTAATCGATTGCTCTAAGTTGATTATCGCAGGCGCAAAATATGACGGGGATGCATGGGACTTTGTTACGCGTAAAGCGCAACCTAAAGAGGCTTTACCACTTGGAACAGTTTTGACTTTAGCAGCGACTGGTTCGGAGATGAATGCAGGCTCTGTTATAACAAATGAAGAGACAGAAGAGAAGTACGGATGGGGAAGTCCATTCAGTTTTCCGAAATTCTCAATTTTAGATCCTGAACACACATTTACAGTTCCTGCTGATCAAACTGTCTATGGTGTAGTTGATATGATGTCACATATGTTTGAACAGTATTACAACAATGGTACGAACACACCTGTTCAAGATGAAATGATTGAGGGCGTTTTGCGTGCTGTAATCGAAACAGCTCCAAAACTAATGGAAGACTTAACGAACTATGAACACCGTGAGACGATCTTGTTTGCAGGGACGTTAGGATTAAATAACTTCTTGCAGATGGGCTATAACGGAGACTGGGCTAGTCACAACATCGAGCACGCGGTATCTGCTATCTATGACATTCCGCATGCTGGAGGTCTCGCAATCATCTTCCCAGAATGGATGCGTCATAACGTCGAGGTAAATCCTGCACGTTTTGCACGAATGGCTGTTAAAGTATTTGGTGTGAATCCGGAAGGGAAGTCTGATGAAGAGGTTGCTCATGAAGGAATTGACCGTCTCGTGGAGTTCTGGACGTCTATTGGTGCACCGAAGAAATTAAGTGATTACGAAATTGGAGATGAGCGTATCGAAGACATGGTTGATAAGACGCTAGTTTACGGTCCATTTGGCAACTTTAAGAAATTGCAAGCTGAGGATGTTCGAAGTATTTTAAAAGCGGCACTTTAAATGAACGCAAAATAAAAATCAGGATCTTCTCTTCTAAGTGAGAGAGGAACCTGATTTTTTTTAGGCTTAGTTCTTTACATCGTGAGTTTTTAACGTAGTTGGTGGTTCTTTATGGTGTTTCCAAGACTTTACACCGTCGTCTTCATCGAACGAGATGACAACATCTGTTACACCAGGTTGACTTAGAATCTGCTTTGATAATTCATCTTGAATATCATCAATCTTATCAAATATTAAAGTATGATCAATCTCAACCAAAGTTTCAACGTGGAGATATTCTCCTTCCTTTACGACTTCTAAAGTTTTGATGTCTTTAATTTTGGGGTTATCTGAAATCAAGTAAGCAACATGATTTAACATTTGTTCATCTGTTTCTCCAATGACACCTCTAGCATTTTCTAAAAATACTTTCCCGACTACATAAAACATCATAAGACCAATGATGATAGAAACGATGCCTTCGATTGCAAGAAAATCTGTATAGTACGCGATAATTACGGCAATCGCTGCTAGAAGGTTTCCTGCAGTGGCGACCAAATCTTCCATAAAGACTAATTTCGTTGCGGGTTTTGCTCGATTTAAGTGAGTAAAACTTTTTGTCAGAGGTGCTAAAAATCCGCCTTTGACATGCGCTTCATGTAATACCTCTTTCCCAGCTTTATAAAGCACGAAAATCTCTAAAAGGAAGGCGATTAATAAAACGATAAGGACAATTGTGATTCCACCAGATTCAGTAGGGTGAAGAATATGATGCCACCCTTCTTTAATCGTTTCATACGCTAGAATTCCAACAATGATAATTGCGCCAAGAACAACTAAGTTTACAAGACGTCCAAAACCATTAGGGAATCGAGGTGTAGGTGCTTTCTTCGATAAGGCAGAACCTATAAAAACAAAAAAACTGATTGGCAGCATCTCCAAAAGAGTGCATCATTTCGGCAAACATTGCTACATTACCGGTAAGTAAAAATGCGCCACCTTTCATAAATGCAATAAACGTATTCACAACAGCCGCCATTAAAGAAGGTTTATTTCCTCCTTTAAGCAATCCAACAAATCCACTCATTCCGTTTCCTCCTAATCAATTGCTTCAATTTCTATTGCGATAATATAGGATTGCCTTTTTAATAGATGATAAAACTCATTTGGCTTCACTTTATTGATCATTGAGATACGGAGATGCAGCTGATGCTGTGGCATTAATTCCATTGAATGATCTTTTATTTGGATGCTTTGTATTTTCCCTCCTTGTTGTTGAATATACTCAATTGCTGGATCAATATGTTTTGAATCGGATAGCCACAGGTGAAGAGACATATCTCGCATCCGTAATCTTTGCGGACCAAGCCGTGTCAATAGGGGAGGAATAAGTTCGACTCCGACTAAAACAATAAACACGCTAGCAGCCGCTTCAATATAAAATCCTGCACCAACTGCTATACCTATTCCGCCAGCTCCCCATATCATTGCAGCAGTTGTAAGCCCGGTTATACTATCATTTCCTTTTCGCAATATAACTCCCGCACCAAGAAATCCGATACCACTCACAATTTGAGCAGCCAAACGAAGGGGATCCATTGTGATATTGATATCATCTCGCCCCTCAGCAATGTACGCGGCTTCAATAGAGATATAGGTGAGCAAGCAACTAAAGGTTGCGATTACAATAGAAGTCTTCAATCCGACTGGCTTCTTTTTGAGTTCTCGTTCGAGTCCTATAATTAAACTCAGGAAGGCAGCTAAACTTAACTTGATTAGTACTTCAACATGATCGAAGAGTATTTCCATATGCATCCTCCTTTTTTTCATTCTCTCATATATATATGAAGGGAAAAAGGTGGATTAAAAAATAGTTTCTCCTTTTTTAAAATAGTACTTGCTATTTAAAAGTACACACGGTATATTATTACTTGTCCTTAAAAAATATCAGCCGAGCTGATAAATTATTTTAAAAAAGTGTTTGACACTGAATAGGGCAGCGAGTTATACTAAGTGAGTCGCCAAAATGAGTGACACACAAAATGAACATTGAAAACTGAACATGCAAGACGTCAAGATAGAGCGTCACCACCTCGACCCCCGTTGGGTGTGCGTGACGCAAACACGAACCAAGTCACATCCTTCAACGGGTTGTGATGGACGTTCAAAAATTAAGTCAGCAACAAAATGAGCTTACATTAAGTTCTCTTTTATGGAGAGTTTGATCCTGGCTCAGGACG
>NZ_JAFBFG010000024.1 GCF_016909155.1 Chryseomicrobium aureum | reverse complement strand
GTCCTTATTTTTGTACACAAAAAGCGCGCACCGCAGAATTTTCTGCGGTGCGCGCTTTTTCAATTAGAGTCTAGGTTTTGTCCCAGCCTCTTTTTAATGTGAAGCGCGCATGGTCAGTTCCATAGACCGCAATCGCTTTTCTAGATCATAAATGGGAGTACTGATCATCAGTTCTTTTACTTGTGTTTTTTGTATAAACGCCTGTAGTTGCTCACGAACCGTATTTTCTGACCCGACAATTCGTGCGCTCACTGTGCGCTCTACCATCATCTGTTCCGAACTCGACCAGTCAAGCTCTTCTACTGCAATCGGTGGACGCATTTTATGTTTATGGCCACGCACGATACTCAAAAACTGTTGGATTAAAGTTGTACTCAGTTTTTCTGCTTCCTCATCTGTCTCTGCAGCGACAACATTGACTGCTGCCATCGCATAGGGCTCTTTCAAATACTTCGACGGTTGGAAGTTTTGATGATAAAGCTGCAATGCATGCATCAATTGATCTGGAGCAAAATGACTAGCAAAAGCAAAAGGAAGTCCAAGTTGAGCCGCTAAGCGTGCACTGTATGTGCTTGATCCTAATAGCCAGACTGGAACATTTGCTCCTGCGCCGGGTACTGCCATGACGGCAGGAATTCTAGCTTCATCAACTGGCTCTAAATAATGCAACAATTCACTGACTAGTTCCGGGAAATCATCCGCGCCTTGATGGTCACGGCGAAGTGCTCGAGCCGTCATCATATCTGTTCCCGGAGCGCGTCCTAGTCCAAGATCAATCCGACCAGGATACATGGCATCTAAAGTACCGAATTGTTCAGCTATGATATACGGAGCGTGATTTGGCAACATAATGCCTCCTGCTCCAATACGAATGGTAGAGGAATGGCCGGCCAAATAGCCGATTAAAACGGAGGTTGCTGAACTCGCAACTCCTTGCATGTTATGATGTTCTGCTACCCAGTACCGGGTATAGCCTAATTTTTCAGCTTGCTGGACAAGCTGTTTACTTTGTAAAAAGCTCTCTGCTGGCGTTTCGCCTTGTCGAACCGAGGCTAAGTCTAGGAATGATAATTTTGTCACTGCTTTCACGACCTTTCCTTATCTAGTCTAGCCCCATTTTTAAAAACTTCAAAATAAAATGCTTACACTATTATCCGTTCCACTGGCTCATACCGCCACGCACATTCGTAACGTTTGTGAATCCAGCTTGTTTTAATACTTGGCAAGCACGAGAACTGCGCATGCCAGATTGACAGATGACTACAGTTTCTTTTTCTTTATCTAACTTTGCCAATTGGTTTGGCAATGTATTTAGTGGCATATTTTTAAACTGTGGGATATGACGTCCCTTATATTCTGCTGGTGTTCGAACATCTATGAACTGTTTCGAGTTATCATTCAAGGCCGCTTTTAAATCGGTCGTATTGATGGATGCCGTTCCTTTCGCACCCATCATTCGCCATGCGATAAAACCAACTACACCAGCAATCACTATCCATTCCATCTTCTAATTCCCCTATCTACTTTTAATTACTAAATTCATTGCATCGTGAACTTATTTTTTTGTTCACGTAGGTAAGCCCCGTAGCCACCCGCCATATGTTTCACATCTTCATAACCAAGTGATTTCAATACACTGGATGCAATCGCTGAGCGCGCGCCTCCTTGGCAATACACAAGGACTGTCTTGTCTTTTGGAATGTCCGTGTCACGAATTTTCCCGAGGAAATGATGGTTGGCTTGATTTAAATGTCCATCTCCCCACTCCACATCGTTGCGAACATCTACTACATACGTTGACTCTTTTTCCGCTTCCTCTAAAAATTCTTCAACGGACAGCGTCTCATAGGCATCATGTTGGTTCCATTCTGCTACAACATCTACCGGAGCATAACCAATGATACGGTCAAAATGAATAGAATGCATCGATTCAATAATCGCTTCCTTATCATAAGGTTCACCAATGATTACTAAATCTTCATCATAGTTCGCTAGCCATCCTGTCCAGTTTGTAAACGATTTATTGTAAGGAATAGTAATAGAGCCTGGAATAAGTGTTTTTTCAGCTAATGTCGCCGGGCGCGTGTCAATGACTAGTGTGTTGTTATTCTTAAGTGCCTTCTTCACGTCTTCTGCCGAAAGATCAGGCACACGATCTGTATGTTTTAATACTGTCGGACCTACTTTATTTACCTTTTTCATTTCTGCAAAATAAACAGGCGCCTCTGGTTGATCTTTTAATAGTTCATCTACGAAAGCTTGTTCATCGTCAATTTGCATTGCCCAGTTGAATTGTTTTTCATACCCAACTGTAGAGGATGGAACGGCCCCAAGAGATTTTCCACAAGCAGAACCTGCTCCATGTGCTGGCCAAACCATTAAATAGTCGGGTAGCTCTTTAAATCGTTGTATAGAACGAAACATGTCGCGTGCTCCACTATCTGCAGTGCCTTCTGCGCCAGCTGCTTTTTCTAATAGATCTGGTCGACCAACGTCTCCAACGAATACGAAGTCACCTGAAAAAATTCCCATAGGTTTCGTAGCTCCGCCACCACGGTCAGTAAGGATAAATGAAATGCTCTCTGGGGTATGACCTGGCGTGTGCATCACTTCAAAGTCGATATTTCCAATGGAGAACCTGCTTCCATCTCTCACGAATTCCACATCAAGACCTTCTGTGTACCCGTACTTCCAGTTTTCATCACCTTCGTCCGAAAGATAGAGTTTCACTCCATGGTCTACCGCTAGTTGTCTCGACCCAGAAACAAAGTCTGCGTGAATATGTGTTTCAGTAGCTGCTGTAAGTGTAAGCCCTTCTTTTTTTGCAACTTGAACGATTTCATCAATAGAACGAGATGGATCAATTACGATCGCTTCACCCGTGCGTTGGCAACCAACTAGATACGTGTATTGTGCGAGCTTATCATCAAAGAAAGAACGAAATAGCATAATCATTTCCCTCCGCTTAATTAGATTTTTGTTTGTATGGAAAATATACCATAGGGGGTATAAATGTTCAAGTAGTTTGTTTATAATTAGTTTTTCACTAAATCTCTCCCTTTAAACTTCAGTTGACGCTTTTCTGTCTTTGTTGTAAAATCAACTCTTGTGACTTCGTGGTTCGAGATCCTCCCACGCAAAAAAACTAAGGAGTTTTGACAAATGAAAATGAAAACACTTACGGTCAATGCAATTATTGCTGCACTATATGTAGCTGTATCATTGGCGGTCCCTGTACTTGCTTATGGGGCGATTCAATTCCGTTTGGCGGAGATGTTCAATCATTTGATTATCTTTGACAAGCGCTATTTCTTTGGTATTGTAGCTGGTGTATTTATCACGAACATCTTTTCACCTAATGGGATTTATGATGTTTTGTTCGGAGTAGGACATTCCGTGATTTCTCTACTAATCGTTTTAGCTGTAATTCCGTTAGTAAAAAAAGATTCGCATAAAATGATAATTAATACACTCGTTTTTACATTTACAATGTTTATAATTGCTTATCAGCTTGTGTTAGTTCTTGGACTGCCATTCTTCTTGACTTGGTTAACAGTTGCTGGCGGCGAATTAGCAGTGCTTTTACTTGGTATTCCAATTTTCATTGCACTGAACAAACGTTTAAACTTTTCACGACTTCTCGACTAACGTGTACACACTGTGTGCACGTTTTTTTTTATACTTGTTTGGGTATCTTTGATAAGAAAGAACTATACATAGAGACTAGGAAAGAGGACTGAGAAAATGGGGAGATTTAAAAGGTGGTCGAAACGAAAAAAAGTTCTATTTATTGTAGTGATAGCTTTGATTGTAATCTATGCTGGAATGATTTTATGGCACACATTCAAGCCATTGCCTGAAGGTATTTCGTATGCAGGTGACTTACAGCCTATTTCTTCAATAGATATGCTCACGGATTTAACATACGCAGTGAATGAAAATAGTGAAGAGCGACAAACAGAAAATGAAATTTTCTCGAGCATTTATCAAATGATTGAAGAAGCTGAAGAATTCGTTGTCGTAGATTTCTTTTTAGTCGATGGTTTTTATGAAGAAGACGAGGGGTTTCCCCCTATTGCAGATGAATTATCCGAAACTCTTGCAACAAAGAAATTAGAAAATCCAGAGATGCCAGTGATTTTTATAACGGATCCTTTAAATCAAGGATACGGTTCCTATGAAAACAAGTGGTTCAAAAAAATGCGCGATGCTGGAGTTGAAATCGTCTATACCGATTTAGACCCTTTACGAGATTCAACACCGATTTATTCAGGAATTTATCGAACGTTTTTCCAGTGGTTTGATTTTGGAGGAGAAGGTTGGATTCCAAATGCCATGGCGAGTGAAGCCCCAAAAATGACGGTTGCTTCGTACTTAACATTATTAAATGTCAAAGCTAATCACAGGAAATTAGTCATTACTGAAAAAGAGGGCTTAGTTTCTTCAGCAAACCCGCACGATGCGAGTGGACTGCACGGCAATATTGCACTAAAGTTCACCAGTTCTCCTCTTCTCAACGACATGCTTGAAGCAGAAGAAGCGGTTTCTTTGATGTCCGGTGGTCCGAAGCTTCCCCGCGTCCAAGAAGTTGAGGAGGAAGCTGAGTACGAAGGTCAATTATTGACAGAGAAGAAGATTTTAGATGCGCTTCTAACAGATATCGCCGCTACAGAAGAAGGTGATTCTATTGATTTGATGATGTTTTTCATCGCAAAAAGAGATATCGTCAATGCACTAATCGATGCAGCCAATCGTGGGGTTGAAGTGCGCTTGATTTTAGATCCGAATGAAAATTCTTTTGGGCGTCAAAAATCCGGTCTCCCTAATCGACCTGTTGTTCAGGAAATGGTAGAAGATACCGAGGGCAAGCTAGAAGTACGCTGGTACAATACGGTGGTCGGTCAATATCATACAAAAGCCATTCATATTCAAACAGACCGTTCGGTGATTTCAAGTGGGGCAGCCAATTATACGGAGCGGACTTTGGATAATTATAATTTGGAGGCGAACTTACGAGTGGTTGCTGACAGTGATAGTGAGTTGGCAGAAGAATTCTCTAGTTATTTTGAGCGTCTGTGGACGAATGAAGATGCTGCATTTACCGTGGATGTGGAAGAGTACCAGGATAGCTTTACATGGTGGCAGCGTTGGATTTATAGTTTTCAGAAGCTGATTAAAGTGACTACGTATTAGTTTTAGATGTGGAGCCGACTGGTCAGAAATTGTGCGAGAAGACAGCGTGGACTGTGAAGCGCTCTTGGCTTCATAGGCCGTGATGGCTTCTTGCGGGATTTCTAGGAGGCGCAACTCGATTTCGTTCAAAGTCGAAATTAAAAAGGTGAAAGGCACCTTATTACTGTCTAAAGCTACTGCACTAAATACTCGACACAAAATCTTTTTATGAAACTGAAGTTGAGTGCAGAGGAGGGGCTGACTCCGGAGGGATTAAAAGCGGAACGTGAGACCCCGGAGGCGTGAACTTGCGCTGAGGAGGCTCACGACGCGCCCTCGGAAAGCAGCCCCGCAACGGAACTCAACGTTTAAACAGCAAGCCTCATTCAGATGGCTTGCTGCTTTTTCAATAGGGATTCTTTTGATAATAAAAATTTGGAGATTTCGTAGTATTGTCGTAAGATTTATGGAATACATGGGTAGCCGCAGGTGACATCGGCGGAATTAACCAACTCCACATACCCGTTACATCTCGTCCATTTTTCATTTCTTGCTGTTCAAACTGCTTAAACTGCACAGCTGCCGTGTGATGATCCACGATACTCACACCTTGCTGTTTAAAAGAATGGAGAACCGCCAAATTCAACTCCACTAATGCACGGTCTTTCCATAGACTAGAAGCTGACTTTTGGTTCAAATCGAATAACTCTGCGACACGTGGCAACTCATTGTAACGATCTTCATCCGCTAGATTGCGTGCGCCGATTTCCGTTCCCATATACCATCCATTAAACGGTGCAGCCGGGAAGGTAATCCCTCCAATTTCAAGCTTCATCGAGGAAATGATGGGTACAGCATACCACTTTAATTTTAAGGAAGAAAATTCTGGATGTTCCGGGTGAGTAATGGGTACCTCTAGTACAACATCAGACGGAATTTCAAAAAGTTGTGGAGATTTATTACCTACTTGTACGATGAGAGGCAATAAATCAAAGCTCGTTCCCGCACCTTGCCAACCCAGCTGCTCACAGACTTTGGTGTACTCTAGAGAATCTGGATCTCCAATTATTTCTCCTTCTCGCTCGTAACCGGCATAGCGAAGCAATTGATGATTCCAGATGCGAACATTTGGATGGAAAATAGAAATCGTCGGTTTAATTTTCCCATCATTTGTAGCAAACGCAATGTGGTATATAAGAGCGTCGAAGATTTCTTGTTCTGACTCAATGGTGCGGTGATCATGAACGTGCATCGTCTGCCAAAACAAGCGACCTATGCATTTATTGCTATTACGCCATGCCAACTTCGACCCATATTCTAGCTCTTCGCGTGTCAACGTATACGTTCCAGTAGTGTATATCTCTGTTTCTATTTCATTTCTACGCGCTTCAAAAAAGTCCGGTGACTTTTCAAGCTCTTGGCAATATATTTGTAAAAACTCTAATGCTTTGTCTAGCATACGGGCGTCCCTCCACTCTTTTTTAATAGTAAACGTAGAGAGAATAGAAATGCAAAAAATCGACTTGTTGGACTTATGAAAGTATGACAAGTTTATGGCGTAAAAAAAGAAGCTCTAGGTGAGCTCCTCTGAATAAAAGTAAATCTGATTTCGTCCCTTTTGTTTCGCTTCATATAAAATGCGATCAATTGTGGCATACGTTGTCTCAAAATGAGTTTTTACTTGCTCGGTTGTCTCTATACCGCCACCACTTATTGTAAGAACCTGTTGTTTCCCGTTATATTCATACGTGATTCCAAGTCGCTTTATCTCCTGTTGAATGGACACGATCAACTTATTTGGGAGTTGCTCATCTCCACATGACGCAACAATCAAAAATTCTTCCCCACCCATTCTCGTAACAATTCCATCATTAGTTAACTGAACAACAACAGTCTCAAGGGCAGAAGCTACTTGTTGTAACACATGGTCACCCGCAACATGTCCTTGGCTATCATTGTAGTGCTTAAAATAATCAATATCTAAAAGCAAGAAGACATATGAACCTGGTCGCATTGTGGCTAAATACTGGATCAAGCCCCGCCGATTATACACTTTTGTCAGCTCATCTTTATATGTCGTTTCTTTCAATTGAGAATTTGATTGTTTTAATTGCTCAGCAATTTGTCGTTGATGATCAATTTCATACGTCAATTGCTCATTGAGTGTGGCCATCTGCGAGAGATCTGTTGAGTGTTTTACTTCAATGCGGAGTAATTCAAGTTTATTACGAACACTTGTCGATTCGATTGCCTGTTCTGTCTGATGAAAAAGTTTGTAATAGGCAAGTGCGGATTCAAAATCTTCATTCTTCTCATGAAACGAAGATAACTTTTCATAAATCTTTCTTAGTAAGTGGAACGCATCTAATGATAGTGCTAATTCTTTGGCTTCTATCAAAAGTTCCGTATAACTAAATGAAAAGTCTTGCACAAGCTCTGCCAAATATAACAAAATCTCAGTTTTATAGAGACGGTTGCCACCAGATTGAATATAAGAATAAGCCATACGCAAATGATTTTCAGCTTGTGTGAAATCACGTTTCCGTATATAGAGGGCACCTAATTTATTTTCTATATCTGCTAATGCGGATATGTCTGTTTGTTGCAGCAACAACTCTTTGCTCTGTTGATAGTAGGAGAACGCAACATCAAGAAGCTCCGATTGAAATGCCAACTGCCCAAGGTTTTCATAAATAATAGCTTGGAAATACAGTTCATCAGATTGGATGGCGAGTTCTAGCGCTTCTTTGTAATGTTTTTCGGATAGTTCAAACTCTCCTGTCTCTCGATACACTTCACCGATGTTATTATTTGCTCGGCATGCTACCTGAATCGCATTCACCTGATCTGCACTCGTTTTAGCTTGGTAAAAATAGCGCACCGCTTTTTCATAAAACCCATTGTAAAAATAAACAACGCCAATTAGATTCAAGGCTTTAGCAATTCCCTCGTCGTCATGCAACGTTCTGAAGTGCCTTTCAGATTTATAGGCATGATCCAGACATTTATCCATAACTGTCAAATACCGATTCCCGAGAGCAATCCAGAAATGGAGAGTCGCACGTTGGTCTACTCGTTCGCAAGATTCAAGCAACTGAAGCGCTTCATTTATTATCCGTTCTGGATGCTTAGTTATGTCTTGTTGCCATTGTTTAACGTATTCTTCCAACTTTGCTCCCCCCTTGCTCTTTATTTGATTGTATGGAATAGCCATCAAAAGGTAAATCAATTTTCCAAAAAAAAAATAAACCGCAAGTGTCTGCGGTTTATTTAAGGGAATACCCTCCATCAACGATAAGGTCTGTTCCATTAATATAACTGGCTTCATCTGAAGCTAAAAATAGTACGGGCGCTGCAATTTCATGTGGTTGGCCATACTTGCCTCTTGGGTGATGAGAGGAATTTTCATCAAATGCACGCTGGCTGCCATATGCTTTAACAGCAAGCTCGGTTTCAGTCGGGCCTGGTGAAATGCTGTTTACACGAATACCTTCCCCAGCATGACGAAGGGCAGCACTCTTAGTCATCGCAATGACTGCAGCCTTTGTTCCGCTGTAAGCAGGTAGCATCGGATTAATTTTGGCTCCACCTAAAATTGCCGCATTGTTAATGATGACACCTGACTTTTGTTTAGACATGACTTGCAGCGCGTGTTGCATGTAGAGGAAGATAGCGGTTTGATTGACTGCAATCAATTCATGCCACTTATCTAGTTTCACGCGAGACAGCGGACCGGTCGCAACGGAAAGCACTCCTGCGTTGTTAAATAAAATATCGATGCGGTCTTCATGTTCCAGCACTTTTTTGAAGAAGGCTTCGATTTGATCTGGCTCATGATTGTCTACTGCGATGAAATGCGCATGATCTGATTCGATTTGTGCAGCTTTTTCTTCACTCCGACCGCTAAAATAGACGACTGCTCCTTCTTTCACAAACTGTTTTACTACTTCTCCACCAATACCGGATGTACCGCCATTTACTACAACTACTTTGTCTGAAAACCTCATTGTCTTCTCTCCTCTCAAAATTAAGTACCGCAATAGGTTACAAAATCTTGTCCTGTTTCAGGTGGACCTTGATCAAAAGCAAGTTGTTCTTGTGAATACATATAGGGTTTTTCTAGGTGTTTTAACAAGGTCATCACGTTTTCCATCGAGCCAGTCTCCGCTTCATCGAGTGCTTGTTGGACTAAATGATTTCGCGGAATGAGGACGGGGTTGGAAGCTTCCATCAATTGTTGTTGTTCAGGTGTTCGTTCCCCTTGTTGCTGTTCGTACTGCTTTAGCCACGCTTGAACATCCGCATGTTTAAAGAATTCATCAGAATAATTCTGTAGTGTGAGTGCTACGAATGTTCTTGTGAAATCGGCTTTATGTTGCTGCATTAATTGCAAAAATTGGGATGCAAGTTTCAATGTTTGCTCTGTATTAGGAAGACCAATTTTTTTGGATAGGCCCTCGTTGTATGCCAGTTGGAAAAGTTCAGGAAAGCTATCTAATACTTCCTGTGCCACTTCGATTGCTTTCTCTTGTGTGTCCCCTAGCAGAGGCAGCAAACTTTCTGCGAATCGTGCAAGATTCCAGCCCGCAGTCCCAGGTTGATTTCCATATGCATAACGCCCTTGTTGATCAATCGAGCTAAAGACGGTCGCCGGGTCATACATATCGAGAAATGCGCATGGTCCGTAGTCAATTGTTTCACCACTTAGTGTCATATTGTCTGTATTCATCACGCCGTGCACAAAACCAACGAGCTGCCACTGTGCAATGAGAGTTGCCTGTCTTTTTATGATTTCTTGTAGTAGAGATTTGTATGGATGTTCATTTACCGGAATGGCAAGGTGTTCGATTGTGTAATCCGCTAAACTGCGCAAATCTTCTACACTTCCAAACTGGGCAGCATACTGAAACGTACCTACACGAATATGGCTTTTCGCGACTCGAGTCAATATAGCACCCGGTTTTACAGTTTCTCGCTGGATGCCTTCCCCTGAGTAGACGACTGCAAGACTGCGCGTTGTGGGAATTCTTAAGTGATACATTGCCTCACTGATGATATATTCCCGCAGCATCGGTCCTAGGGCTGCGCGTCCGTCTCCTCCTCGTGAAAACGGTGTTCTGCCTGAACCTTTAAGCTGAAGATCATAGGTCATGTGATCTTTTCCTTCTAGCTCACCTAGTAAAATCGCGCGCCCATCTCCTAACATCGTAAAGTTAGCAAATTGATGGCCGGCATAGGCCTGTGCGATTGGCTGGCTGTTCTCAAACGTCTCGTTGCCGGCTAGGAATTTGGTGTAGTCAGCCGGATTACCAGCAAAGCCTAATTGCTCCGCGACCGTTTCGTTCCAGATGATGAGTTGCGGATCTGCAACAGGTGTAGGAAGGATTTCTTTATAGAATGTTGCTGGAAGTGTTAGATAGCTTTGCGTGAACTGCATAAATGGTCTTCCTTTCGTGTTGAAACGTTGTACAAACAGTATACAGTTTAGGCACAAGAAATACGAATTATAAGTATGGTCATTCACCAGGCTAGTGACACTCTCCACCCAGACCGCCATCTCCTGGGGGACTTTCACCGAGCCTCCTTACATCGACTTCGTCTTGTAGCGGGGTCTCGGCAAAACTCCGATAGCCCGGGAAATGACGGCCTGGCTTCCGGGCTCTAGTATTCACTATCCATAAATACGTGAATAGCGTGTTTCTGGCGTTCTCAACTCGATTTCGATAGACTAAAAAGACAAGAGCTAAAGGAGGAGTTAGTAGTATGGAACTTGTAGTGTATTTAGCAGGACAGATTCATGACGATTGGCGTGATGAGGTAAAAGCAAAAGCACAAGAGAAGAGCCTCGCGATTACGTTTGTTTCTCCTCAGACTAATCATGATCGATCGGATGCAGTAGGGGAAGATATTTTCTTCCTCCTTCTATTTTTATCATTTATTACCATAAATATAACTTCTAAATAGATTGCTGTAAATATTTTTTAATATTTGAAATAATAATAATTATTGCTCTATTTTCATATCCTATTGTTTACTTGTAATATTTTCAATTGATATAATAATTCTAAAAGGAGTTTACAATGAGAGCTGGATATAGTGTACTACGAGAAATCGATAAGAAAAATTTTATCCCTGAAGGCAATGATTATGGACTATCTGAAAGGGAATTTGAAAACTTTATATTCTTTTTAGAGAATAAAGGATTTCTCGAAAGAGTTTTAAGAGTAAATGATTTCTTTTCAATAAAGCCCGCTCGATTAACATTAAAAGGTAAGGAATTACTTGAGGAGTTACATCATTACGAAGCGTCTTATCCTGCCGATAGAAGTGAGTTGAAGAAATGGGTAGAAATTGAAAAGAAAGCCTACTCTAATGGTGCGTTTGAAGATTATTGATTAGTATTATGAGGAAAATAAGTATTTTGGAAGGGGAGGTTCTAACAACCTCATTGTTTACAGAAAGTCATCATGTATTGTATAACGAAGCACTACAAAAACTTAGCACTTATCAACAGAGGAGCCATGAATACCAGACATTGATCTATGTCCTTACTGGGAATGACGAACTTGTCAAAAAAGCTCTTCCTTACCTAACAGATGATGGTTTCAGTTCGGACAGATGTTTTAAAGAACAAGATTTCTCAAGGGGAACGGCAAGTCTATTAAAGCTAGCAGTTCATCTATATAATGCGAATGAAGACTGTACACCACTTGAACTAGTAGAAAACCTTGATTCAGACTCTTTCCAACTGGCGATGAATGCTGTGTATCTTAGGAAATATGGAATAAAGTAAAAATCGTTTTCCAATAAATGGGTTGAGGTGAGCAAATTGGCAATACTCTTTGAACCAGAATATTTAAAGCAGGAAATAGAAGAGTTGTTAAAGTTTTGCGAAGAATATGACATAGAATGCTTTTTTGATGGTGAAGATTATGTAGAGCAAAATGAGGAGGACTCGGATAAAGAGGAAGAAGAGGAACCAATAGTATACAAATATGAAACTGCAACTTCCCTAATTTTGCCAAGAAGTGAGTATGAACTTGATTTCAATTATAGTCTTAGAGATATACTCATTTTGGTAGAACAAGCTAAGAATAGTAAGTTCATTGATAACTATAGATTAGTCGGCGAAAAAACAGCTCTAATTAGAGTCACATCAGATTATAGGGATCTCTCAGTTATCCCTGACAGAGATGTTAGTACTGAAATTAACCTTCGAGATAGTAATTATAAAATAGATATAATCCAAGGCTTAACGAGTTTTAATCTTCGATTAACTATGGAAGATATGTATAACAAATATGTTCCCCCAATAGATGAAAATGATATTTTTATCTCTATTAGCTCTGACACTCGCATTCACGAAAACGATTTAAATATAATTTTCGACTCTTATTTTTTTGAATTGAAATCAACATACAATATAGAAATCCATAAAGATCCTTGGACATATGAACTATGGGACGAGGAAGAAGAGCAAGGTCAAGCAGGAGACGAGTTGAAATTGAGACCTTTGATTCAAGGTAAAGGTATTGAAGAAGTATTAGAAATATATAGAACTGTATTCAACACCGACCATCCTGAACAACAAATTCTTGGTTTTAGTCGAGTAATAGAGTATGTATCTCAAACAGTCATCCGTAAAGACCTTATCGAAAAGACCGTAGTAAAGCTATCCACTACAAGAGCATTAAACCCAGATGCAAATTACATATTAGAATTAGGGAAAATATATGAAGAACATAAAAATCTTCGTAAAGACTATTTAGCTTTTAAAATTACAATTGAAACATGTTGCGATTTATATGATTTAGTTAGCATAGCTCCTAAATTTCTTAAAAAGACAAAAAGAATAACTATACAAAGTAGTGCTGAAGATCAAAAAAAAGCTCTCGAAGAGATAGCTAGTTCAATTTCCTCCACAAGAAATATGTATGCTCATGCAAAAACTAACTATGATTTAAAAGGCGACGAATGTCCAAGCGAACAAGCTTATGAATTTTCCCACTTGATGGATATAATTTCTCAACAAATAATTAGATGGTTCTCTAGACAACAAGAAGATTTAAGAATTATATAAAATTTATACCTTAAATATTTTCACTCAGAGTTTTTTAGTTTGGAAATTGGCAAACCAATTCATTTCAAAACGTTTCCTTTTCAACTAATTAAAAAGAGAAGAAACTTTTAAAGCTTCTTCTCTAAAACTCTATTTAATCCGTCATTCCATCAGTAACCCATTTATCAAACTCAGATTTCACTACATTCGCATGCCAATACTCTCCATATAAGGTGAAAACTTAACCTTTGGAGACTCTTTGTACTATACTGAGTTTTCTGCTTAATACACTTCAATTTGTCCCATCATGCCATTATCTTCATGTTCTAAAATATGGCAATGGAATACATAAACCCCTTTTTCAGGAAAAGTGACGAGCAATTTTACTCTTTCACCAGGTTCAACTGCAACACTATCTTTAAAGCCTTGTTCACTTTCTTCCACTTCTTCGCCGTCACGGGAAATTACTTTGAACTGGGTACCATGAATGTGAAACGGATGTACCATACCTCCCATCATATCCGGTTTATTATAAATTTCCCACACTTCTGTCACACCCTGCTCCTGACGCAAATCAATACGATCTTCATCGAATTTTTTTCCGTTAATAGATACCATATCCATCATTCCAAATAATTCGATGTTTTTAGTAACAGGCATTTCTTTCTCCTCATCTGTCAAAAACGGCTTATCAGTGCTCCATGACTCGACAGAATCACCAGTTGAATCAATATTTTTCACATCAAACGGAAGTAGTACTACACCTTCTTCATTAATAATAGAAAGTGACTCCTCTTTAGTTAATTTCGAAAAATCTATAAGAATTTCAGCACGCTCCGACGCAGCAAGTGTGAGTTCTTTACGGTCAACTGGCTCATCGAGTAAACTGCCGTCAGAGGCAATTTGAGTAAAATTATCACCATTACTTAAGCGAAATGTATAATTTCGTGCATTTGATCCATTTAATAAACGAAATCGCATAATAGGTTCTGTGACAGTCATCTTTGGATTAAGCGTTCCGTTCACCATGGAAATGTCACCCAAAGTGCCGTCTACATCCATGAGATTGTCGTAATCTAATTGTTTATCTTCGTCAAAAAGACGGTCTTGAAAAATTAACGGAATATCGTTAACTCCATATTCATCCGGGATCTTCAAATCTGAATTTTCAGGATTATCAATAAGTAACATTCCAGAGAGCCCTCTAAATACTTGCTCAGCAGTCATTTCATGAACGTGAGGGTGGTACCATAACGTAGCAGCAGGTTGATCGGCTTCTAATGTAATGATCCGGCTATCTCCTGGTTGGATTTCATCACTGGGTCCACCATCTATTTCACTGGGAACTTCCAGACCATGCCAATGAAACGTAGTAGGTTCATTTAAATCATTCGTAATTTTAACATCCACACTCTCTCCTTCTTCTATCTTCAGTGTGGGCCCAAGCAAATTACCATTATACCCGTAAGTCTCTGTAGACACCCCTTCGAAAAATTCAGTAATTCCTTCTTGTGCAGTTACTTCATAATCATAGTTTTTCCCTTTTTCCTTTTCTAACAAGGGGGGGATTATTAACTCATTTACACCTTCAGAAGATGTAAGTGAGGGTACTTCCTCATGGTCCATCATCCCACTCATATCATTCTGGCTCATACCTTGATCATTATTATCTCCGTTACCCATCATCATATCGGAGTTCATTCCACCGCCATTTCCTGTACAAGCCGATAAGGTAATGACAGCCATAATGGATAAAGTTCCTTTCAGCAATCTTTTTTTCACCATCTTCATCTCCTCATTCATTAGTATTTGCTTTTACAATAACTGATAAAAATGCATATTTAGCGGAGGAATGGTGGCATTTCTTTGACTATTAACAATATAAATTCACACAAGAAGAGAAAATTTTGTTTTTTATTGAAATTCCAATACGATATGGTCACTATTTGGATTTACATTAAATTTTGGTCTGCATGGTTTCTTCAAATATTTTGGGTAAAGATAATGATTAAGAGAAGATAATAAATCAGAAGGGGGTTTTTCTATGTCAACTAAACATCAACACCATGCAAAACATAATCACCATGCAAAACATAATCACCATGATCACAAAAGCACAGAACACTCAAAAAACAAAGAAGATCATAGTCATCATCATGAGAATATGATTAAGGACTTTAAAAAACGTTTCTGGATTTCCATCTCCACTCCTCCTTGAGTTAAAAAATGTCTCAGGGTATCTTTTGACTGTACCTTTTTCTAGAAACAACTCACTTCTAAGCTTTCAAGAGCTTGGCGTTAATGGCCACAATAATAGTGCTCAAACTCATAAACACAGCACCTATTGCCGGACTGACAACGATTCCCCATGGAGCCAATACTCCGGCTGCCAACGGAATGGCGAAGATGTTATAGCCGGTTGCCCACCATAAATTCTGCACCATTTTCCGGTAAGTCTTTTTCGACAGCTCAATCAATGCCACTACATCATTCGGATTGCTTTTCACCAGTACCACATCGGCTGTTTCCATCGCCACATCTGTGCCAGCACCGATGGCAATCCCAAGATCGGCTGTTGCCAGTGCCGGCGCATCATTTACGCCATCTCCGGTCATCGCCACTCTCCAGCCCTTTTCTTTGATTTTCTTGATTTGATTGGCTTTGTCATCCGGCAGCACTTCCGCATACACTTCTTCGATTCCGACTTGCTTCGCTACCCAATTTGCCACTTTTTTGTTGTCTCCTGTCAGCATGATCGAGTGAATACCTTTTTCCTTTAACGCGGCCACAGCTTCTTTTGCCGTACCCCGGACGATATCTGCCAGGGCAATCATTCCGGCCAACTGATCTTCCACAAGAACAAAGACGACCGTTTTGCCTTCTTCGGATAGTTCGTTAAACTGTTTCTGGTTATAATCGAGCTTACTGCTGTTCACATAACCCGGACTGACTACATTCACTTTCTGTCCGTCTACATTGCCTTGAATGCCTTTTCCGGTAATCGATTCAAAATCACTCACTCTCCCAATCGAGAGTTCTTTTTCTTTCGCTGATTTCGTGATGCCGGCGGCAATCGGGTGCTCTGAATTTTGTTCGATGGCTGCAGCCAGCTGCAACACTTCTTCATCGGTATAATTGCCACTGGAGACAATATCCGTAACGCCGAACTCACCTTTTGTCAGGGTTCCGGTTTTATCAAACACGACGGCATTCAGATTCCTTGCTCCTTCAAAGTCTGCACGATTCCGGATTAAAAGACCCTGTTTTGCAGAAATGGAAGTGGAGACAGCAACAACAAGCGGAGCTGCCAGTCCTAAAGCATGCGGACACGCAATGACCATCACGGTGACCATGCGTTCAATGGCGACATCAAACGAGTAACCCAGCGCCAGCCAAGCGAAAAGCGTGACAAAACCGGCAACCAGTGCCAGATAGAATAACCATTTGGCCGCGCGATTCGTTAAGTCCTGTGTCCGGGACTTGGATTCCTGTGCTTCTTTGACCATCGTGATGACTTGGGACAAGTATGACTCTTCGCCTGTTTTCTCTACTTCGATGGTCAGCGAGCCTTCTTTGTTCACCGATCCGCCGATTACGGCATCGCCTTCCAGTTTATCGATCGGAATGGACTCTCCTGTCAGCATCGATTCATCAATTGTCGATTTTCCTTCCACAATCAATCCGTCCACCGGAATCTTCTCACCCGGCTTTACGAGCACCCGGTCTTTATTTCGGATTTCGGACAATGGAACCTCCTGAACTTGGCCATGCTCATCCAGTTTGTGCGCTTCGCTTGGCATTAATTTCACCAGTTGTTCGAGGGCATTTGAAGCGCCCATGATCGAGCGCATTTCAATCCAATGCCCGAGCAACATAATATCCACCAGTGTGGCCAGTTCCCAGAAAAGCTGATTGCCCTCCCAGCCGAACACCACTAGCGTACTGTAGCCATATGCAATCGTGATGGCCAGCGCAATTAAGGTCATCATTCCGGGATTCTTTTCTTTGAGTTCATTGATGCCACCGGTTAAAAATGGCCAGCCCCCATAGAAAAAGACCACGGTCGACAATACGAATAAAATGTACATATCGTTGTCAAAACGCCAGTCGACTCCCAGAAAATGCTGAATCATTGGAGACAATGCCAGAATCGGAATAGTAAGAATCAAGGAAATATAAAAACGTTTCTTGAAATCCTCCACCATATCGCCGTGTCCGTGATGCCCATGATGTTCGTGGTTCTCGTGCTCCGGATGCGTCTGCTCTTCCTGTATCGTTGTTTCGTCCTGATGCTGTTCTGAATGATGACTGTTTTGATCAGTTGAGTGCGAATGTTCATGGTGATTGTGATGATTTCCTTCCTGTTTTTGTCAATGGTATTCTCCTCTCGATAACTTTTTTTATTTTCAGACATTAATTTCCCTATTATAGAACCAAATTATCGAGAAATTATCGAGAAACCCGTTTGTCGATAGTCCCATTAAAATTGTGCAGTTTCTATGGAGTTTCAGTATTTCCGTTTAGTCTGGAGGGTAGAGGGAATATTAGAAACGTAAGCAAGAATAAAAAAATGGAGGTTTTAGCATGGCTCATGAACAACATCAGGAATTGATTCAGGCATTGCACGATTGTGCGGCGGAATGTAACCATTGTTTTGATGCTTGTCTGCAGGAAGAAGATGTGAAGATGATGGCCCAATGTATTCGATTAGACCGTGAATGTGCAGACATTTGCGCATTTCTGGAACATGCAATTACCCGCAATTCGCCGTTCGTTTCCGAACTGGCAGCCGTTTGCGCAACCATTTGTGAAGCATGTGCAGATGAATGCGAGAAGCACGCCGACCATCACGACCATTGCAAACGCTGTGCGGAAGCTTGCCGCAGATGTGCAGAAGCTTGCCGTAACGTTGCGTAATTTACCCGAAAAGGCTCATTGGAGATATTTTCCGATGAGCCTTTTATCTTTATCTAGTATTATTCCATTTCATTGATCCATTTGTAGCCAATCCCCCACACGGTGATAAAATGGTCATTGATTGGAAATCCAGATTGCCGAATTTTTTCCCGCACATTCCGTACATGCGAATCAATGGTCCTTCCTTCCGTCTCCGAATCAAATCCCCAGATCAACTGGATCAGCTGTTCCCTTGTGAACACTTTATTGGCATTTTTCATCAGATGGCCCACCATCAGAAATTCTTTTGGCGTCAATTTGATGAAATGTTTGCCGTATGTGAGTTCAAACCGGTCCTCATCCCATAACAATCCATCGACTTCTATAGTGCTTTTCGGGGTTCTTCTGCGCAACAACGCGCTCATCCGGGCCAGTAATTCTTCTTCATTAAACGGCTTCGTGATGTAATCATCTGCACCAAGGTTCAGCCCTTTAATGATATCCTTCTGCTGTTCCCGTGCCGTCAGCATGATAATCGGCACATCCGAAAACTTCCGGATTTCCCGGCACAGCTCCCAGCCGTCCATATCCGGCATCATGATATCCAACAAGATAATATCGAAATTTTCTGTTTCCAGATAGGCGAGGGCTTCGTGTGCTCCTAATGCTTTTTTGCAGAGATACTGATGCGGCTTTAAATACAATGCCACTAAATCCAACATTCGTTTTTCATCATCAACCAGCAGGACTTTTTGCAAGCGATTCACCCCTTTTCAATTCGATCTGGACGATTGTCCCTTTTTCGTACTTACTTTGAATCGTAATGAGGCCGCCGTGCGATTCGACAATTTCTTTCGCAATCGTCAAGCCCAGACCACTTCCTCCATACTGTCTGGATCTGGATTTATCTACCCGGTACAATCGTTCAAATACAAAAGGAAGTTCTTTTTCCGGTATGCCATCACCTTCATCACTGATGCTTACGGTAATCATTTCTTCATCCTGGGTTCCCTGTAATATTACTTGTGTTCCCTTAGGAGAATGCTTTCGGGCATTGTCCAACACATTCAGCAATACCTGCTGAAAGCGTTCCGGGTCAATGAAAGCCACAATCCCTTTTTCACAACTGACAGACAGAGAAATCTGCTTCTCATCGAAGGCTGGCCGGACCAGGGCAGCGACCGATTGAAAGAGTACGTCCAAGGAGAATTTCTCTTTTTTAATTGAGAACTGATTATGATCCATCTGAGCCAGTTCAAACAACTGACGGATCAGTTCCGTCAAATGTGCCGTCTCTTCCCGGATGATGGCAATGTATTCTCGTTTCTCTTCCTCAGAAGCATCCGGTCGGCTCGCAATATCGGCGTACCCTTTGATATAGGTCAACGGAGTCCGCAACTCGTGCGAAATGCTCGCCAGAAACTCATTTCGGGCATTTTTTAAACGGTCCAGGTCGTCGGATAGCGTCGTGATGGCATTCGCCAGTTCGCCCAACTCATCATTCCGGTCGATATTCAGTCTGACTTCGTTGTTTCCTTCGCTCAATTGTTCCGTCGCTTTCTTCATCCGAATCAAAGGCAACGTGATCAATCGGGATAACAGGAAAACCGTGATGACAGTTAGTCCGACAGCGATCAGGCATACAATCAGGAACTGATTTCTCAGATGACCGATCATCTGCTTGATGTGACTCGTTTCCGCAAACATAAATACATGGCCCCGATGCTCTCCTGCAATCGTAATCGGGCTGTCGGTCGCAATAAACTCTTTTTCGTTCCATTGCTCTTCAACGATCTTCCCTTCCTGCGGAATCTCACTAAAATCGGTGTGTTCCAGCACTTCCCTCATTTCGGGTTCAATTGAATCGGAGTGGGTCAATTCGTTGCCATCTGCATCCGTAATGATCACGATGAAATCGGAAGCCGACTCCATCAAGGCCACATGGTTCAATGTTGCCGGTTCAAAACTGTCTTCCAACACTTCGCTGTGGGTATTCCCTCTTGCGAGCAGATTCGTCATGACTTCATCCACCCGTTCATTGACGAAGGTAACGTACAAGGTCAGAAACAAAACCGATTCAATGATGACGATAAAAACAAAAAACAGCAAACCGATTTTTAATGCAAGTCTATTTAACATGGCGTCCCTCTTTAAGACTAATTGGTTAGTAGCAAACAAGACACAGACCACTGCCAAAGGTCGTTGGATTTAATTAGGCTTTCAAGCAGATAGCTGGTTTTCTCTACTTGATTTTCCCCTCTTCCAGCAGCGTTTCCCAGGTCTGTGATCCGTCTTCCGACAAGTAAGCATTGCCCTGGAGTGAGTAGATCGCCAGTTCCCTTTCATCAGTCGGATTTTGTGCAATAAAAGCGATGGCATCTTGCGGAAGATCCGGTATGTTCACCGTCTTCAGTTCTTCATTTTCCATAGTATACTTCACCAAAGCCGCCGCTGTCCCGTAGCTTCCGAAATACAACTGGTCTTCGGTGAAATGCACCGCTGTGCCTGTTTCATTTTCCGATGTAATCGCCTCAAAATTTTCGCCGCCATCACGTGAGAAATACACACCTGTAGAAGTAGCTGCAGCAACGAAGTTCGAATCTGTCGGATGAAGGGCGAGCGCCATCACTTCTCCTTCTAATCCTGAAGCTTTGACCGGCTCCCACGATTCTCCTTTATCGTTACTTTTGTAAAATCCGGCTTCCAGCAAGGAGTTTTTTGCTGGATTGAGCAGGAAGATATCGTGACTGTTGTACCCTACCGCCATCGCATGAAAGTCCGTTTCTCCTTGGAATGCAATCTCTTCCAAAGTTTCGCCGCCATCTATACTTCGCTGAATCCCAAGTGGATTGGGCAAATCTGAATCTGCAGTCGGGTGTCCTGAAGAATAGAAGCCCTCATCTACGGCGTTAAAGCCCATATAATCGTAAAAATTATCCGCTGTTTCAAACCACTCGCCATCGCGGTAAATTTTTGGCCCAGTATGTGATGCAAAATACAGTCCGTTCTCTTCTCCTGCATAACCCATCCCATGGACATGGTTCAGTTCCCCTTCAAACGGCACTTCAAATGAATCCGTTGTATCATTGCTGCATCCTGCCAGCAAAAGCAAAGCCAACAGTATACCTATGGCCGTTCTCTTTTTCGTCATTTGATTTTTCCTCCAAATTGCTTTTTTCTAGAAATCATTGTGCTTCTTCAGTTTAACGGAAAAGTTTGGACTTTTTGTGCAGAAAGGTCTATTCTACACCACGCAAACCATTCTCCTTCAAGAAGATACCATTTTTTCTGCACAGCAAATGTAAATTATTAAGATAGACTGAGTGAAAGACGAACAGAAAGAGGCGATTTAATATGACAAAACGAAACTTACTTATGGGGGCTGCATCGGTGGCGCTTGCCCTTACGTTGAGTGCATGTTCAGACAATGCAGAAGATGGTTCAGCAACAGAAAGCCACGAAAATATGGAAATGGAAGAGAATACGGGCGAAGAAATGCCGATGGACAGTGGATCTGAAGAAGATATGGACATGGATATGGATCATTCCGGATCAGGCGAAGTCCCTGACGGATTACAAGCGGCAGAAAATCCGACTTATGAAGTCGGAAGCCAGGTCACAGTGGAAGCAGACCACATGGCGGGGATGCAAGGAGTTGAAGCGACAGTGTCCGGAGCTTTTGATACGACGGTCTATTCCATTTCGTACACACCGACAGATGGCGGTGAACCAGTTGAAGATCACAAATGGGTCGTTCACGAAGAGCTTGAAAATCCCGGTGAAGAGCCGCTGCAGCCCGGAACAGAAGTTACGGTGAATGCAGATCACATGGATGGAATGGATGGAGCCAATGTGGTCATCGACTCGGCTGAGGAAACGACGGTTTATATGATTGATTACACAGCCTCTACAGGAGAAGAAGTGACAAACCACATGTGGGTGACAGAAAGTGAAATTACTGCTGAATAACTTCTATTACATTTAATATAGCTATTTGAATGAGAAAGCTATCTGTGACCAGATAGCTTTCTCATTTTGTGCTAGTGACAGTCTCAATTACTCAATTTCGTTTCTGACTTTTTTGCTCACTGTGGTTGTACTGGATTTTACCTTGACCTTTTTTCTCCTATATAAAACCTGTGTTCATTCGAATAACAGAAGACTTATGTGAAATTATCTGCGAAGACAAAAATAAGTACTTTCGTTACAGTAGATTCAAAAATGATTGTTACATTTTCATATCAAGCAGGTCATTTTCTTTACACTTCTTACCTGCTTCCAAATCTGCACACTTTCTCAATACTATTTGGTTAATATAAATCGATTATAAAGAAGGTATCGGAGAGGTTTTGAAAAATGAAATTAAGTTATTTATTAGATGGTATTGAACTGAAATCTCTATCTAACCATCTGGCTCCAGACGTTAATATTCAAGGGATTTCAGACAACTCACAAAATATCAATGAGGGTGATTTATTTGTTGCCGTTGAGGGTTTTGAAAAAGATGGCCATCAATACATTGATAGCGCACTGAAAAAGGGGGCCATAGCGGTAATAGGAGAACAGCCCATCGCCAGTTTACCTGTACCCTATATACAAGTTGAAAATAGTCGGCAAGCACTTGGGATACTTGCGGGAAATTTTTATGGCAATCCATCGAAACACAAAACAGTAATCGGCATTACGGGCACAAACGGCAAGACAACGACGTGCTATATGCTAAAACATATTTTGGAAAGCAATGGGAAGTCCTGTTCCGTGATTGGTACTTTACAGAATATTGTAAACGGCGAAAGAATTCAAAGTTCCAATACTACTCCCAGTTCCCTTGTTTTACATAAGTTTTTATCTATGAGCCAGGATGAGGTCATCATTATGGAGGTTTCATCCCATGCGTTAACCCAGTGGCGGACAGAAGGCATTGAATTTGATTTTTGTCTATTTTCCAATCTGCATCCTGAACACCTCGATTACCATTCCACGATGGAAGAATACTTTACGGCAAAATTGCTGTTGTTTAACCAGTTGAAAGCCAACGGTAAAGCTATTGTGAATCAGGATAACCCCTGGGGTGTAAAACTAACAAAGATTTTACGGAGTAGAGGAAAAACCATTTGCACGATTGGCGAGTCCGAAGAAAACCACCTTCGGATTTCGAGTTTGAATTCAGAAGAATCCAGTGCTTTGGTTGAGACGGATAACGAATATATGACCGTCCATTCTCCCATGAATGGCGTACACAATATTTACAACACGTTAATGGCTTATCTGACTGCGAAGTTAATAGGTGTAAACCAAAGTGATATTCTTCGCTCTATCGGTGAATTCAAAGGTGTTGATGGACGATTTGAAATCTATAATCTAGTGAACGGCGTCACCGTTATCATTGACTACGCGCATACACCTGACGCGATTTCTTACTGTTTAACAACAGCAAAGCAGCAAGGAGCCCAAAAAATAACGCATGTTTTCGGGTTTCGGGGTAACAGAGATGCGAGTAAAAGAAAAGCCATGCTATCACTCACAAACAAGTTAAGCGACAAATACATTTTGACACTGGACGACTTAAACACTGTTCCTCCTGCTGAAATGATAACGTCTTTAAGAAACTTGCATGACGCTTACGGAAGTGACAAGGGAGACATTGTTCCTGATCGCACTTTGGCCATTAAACAAGCGATAGAAGACAGCCAGTCAGGTGACTGGGTTGTGATTACAGGCAAAGGACACGAGAAGTATCAGCAAAACTTCCATCTGCCGACTGACTCGGACCGGGAAACAGTCAATTTTATAACGAAGTTGAATGAAAAAAAATTAACCAGGAGTAATTATGAAAAAATTGGTTGCTGTTTCAACAATTCTAGTTATGATCCATACACTATTCGCATCTGCCGTTTTCAGTAAAACTATTGCCCCTCCCCTCCCAGTCCTATCCAGTGAAGCAGCTATTGTGATGGAGACAACCACTCTAAATACCCGAGTGGCAACTTCTGTATTGCAGCATTGCATTCTAGAGTTCTCAACAATTGAAATAGGGCACACATTATGTGTGCCTTTGTTTTTTGAGGGAGGGTTCCGGAAAGGAGAAAATTGATGAAAGAGAACTTGCTGGTTGATCAACCTCTTCAACCAAAAACGGATAAAGAACGGCTGAAGGTTATTGTCGTTTTAGCGATACCCGCCGTGATTGAGAACTTCTTTCAAACATTATTAGGGTTTGTGGACACATATTTTGTTTCCCAAATCAGCCTGGCAGCCGTTTCAGCAGTCGGCATCACAAACGCAGTCCTCGCAATTTACTTTGCCCTCTTTATGGCAATCGGTGTCGCGGCTAATGTTCGAATAGCTAACTTCCTGGGGGCAAACCAGCCTGAAAAGGCACGCCACATTTCCCAGCAGTCCATTATCCTAGCAATCCTTTTTGGCGTTTTGACCGGCTTGGCTACATGGTTCTTTGCAGAACCGCTGCTTCGTCTAATGGGCATCGAAGAAGAAGTCCTGGAATTAGGATCGCTGTATTTCCGGATTGTGGGAATTCCTTCCATCATCATGTCTTTGATGTTTGTAATGAGTGCAATTCTAAGAGGAGCTGGTGATACCAAAACGCCGATGATGATAAGTATAGTCATCAATGGCATCAATGCTGTGCTTGATTATGTTTTGATATTCGGTTTTTTATTTATTCCGGAACTTGGAATTGTCGGTGCCGCCATAGCTACAGTAATCTCCCGCTTAATAGGGAGCTTAGCTCTATTTTATTATGTAAACAAAGAAAAAGTGTTGGCGTTCAGAAAAGATTACTGGCACCTGGATAAAAGCCATCTAATGGAACTCTCAACACTCGGCGCCCCTGCCGCAGGGGAACGATTGGTCATGCGGGCCGGTCAAATTGTTTACTTCGGTTTTGTGGTAGCACTTGGAACCAATGCCTTTGCGGCTCATCAGATTGCCGGTAACGTTGAAGTCTTTTCCTATATGATTGGGTATGGCTTTGCTACCGCAGCAACAATTCTGGTAGGTCAACAGATTGGCGCCGGCAATTTGGCAGAAGCCAGAAAGTATGCAAAACTTTCCACCCAAGTAACCGTAGTGTTCATGACGCTCCTGGGAGCAGTCTTGTTCTTCTTTGGAGATTGGGCCGCCTCTTTCTTTACAGAAGATCCGGAAGTAATCAGCGATATTGGGAATGCATTGAAAATATCAGGTGTTTTCCAACCTTTTCTTGCGGTGTTAATGGTCTTGACCGGTGCGTTTCAAGGGGCGAACAACACAAAATTCCCGATGTATTTAACCGCTTTTGGTATGTGGGCCGTCCGGACACTGTTGGTATACCTCTTAGGAATACAATTGGGATGGGGTCTGGCTGGTGTATGGATTGCGATAGGAATTGATATCGCTTTTCGTGCGGTAGTGTTGGTGATTCAATTCAGTCGCGGCAGATGGATGGCACTTGAGAAAGCACCAGAACCTGAGGCACAATGCCATCCGCAAACAACAAAGGAAAACATGTCTACAAATGCTAATAATTATTAATAAAAACAAGGAGGCAATTTACTATGAAACATGATCAACATGAACATCACGCAATGGATGAGAATCTTCCTAAGGTCCAAGTAAACACTGCTTACAATTCGGGAATAGTGACAGTGAAAGTCCGGGATGCTCATAATAATGCAGTTACGTTAACAGAAACTCATGATAAAAGAATGCACCTTGTTATTGTCAGTGCAGATTTAGAGACTTTCCTGCATGTCCATCCAATTGAGAACGACTCAGGCGACTATGAAGTGAAATTGGAATTGCCAGAGGGTCGCTACCTTGCGTTTGCTGACATTAATCCTGTCGGGATGTCTTACGTCATCAAGCCAATTGCGCTAACCGTCGGCGAAGAAACTGAGAGTCCTGACATCGATTGGGAAGCACTTGTTAGCAATGATAACTCTACAAAAGAAATCGAGGGGAAAACAGTTACATTCCAACGACCAGCATTGACCGCCAAAAAACCAGCCACCTTGTCTTTTGATTTGAAGGGTGAAAAGCCTCTGCCCTATTTAGGCGCATTGGGCCATGTTGTTGTATTGGATGAGCACGGAACCCAATTTATCCACGTTCATCCAGCTTCAGAAGAACTTCCCATGTTTGAGGCTCAGTTCCCCTCGTCTGGCTTTTATAAGCTATGGGTTGAATTTAAATTCTCAGATGTCGGGGTTATCGCTTTTCCATTTTTAGTAAGAGTTGATGATGAAAAATAAACTTATATAGCAGAGAAGGAGTGTTTAGATTAATAACTACGGAAAATTTGGAATCATGATATTAACGTCGACCTTTTTAATGTATTGGCTGATGTTCTTAAATGTTTTTCAGTTTGAGCATGTAACACTTAGCGAAACAAGAGTCTATATGGCTTTAATCATGGGTTCTGTCATGGCGATTGTCATGATGTTATTCATGTGGCCGATGTATAAAAACAAAAAGGTGAATTCAATTATTTTAGCCAGCAGTGCAATAATATTTGCACTTTCGCTTTGGCTCGTCCGCAGTCAAGTCTTGATTGAAGATACGGGCTGGATGAAAGCAATGATTCCTCACCACTCTATCGCTATCCTCACAAGTGAGCGAGCAAATATTACAGATCCACGAGCGAGAGAATTGGCTGATACCATTATCAAAACTCAACGTGAAGAAATTGCAGAGATGCAACGACTGATAGAAGAACTGGAGAACGAAGAGTAACTCATATAACAGAGGAAGACCAAGCAGTGAAACGACTTCGCTTAGTGGTGCACCCCAAAAGTTAGAGTTCAAATCTAACTTTTGGGGTGTTTTTTATGGCGAAATATAGTGAAGATTTCAAATTACAACTTGTGAAAGAATATGAGGAAGGCCCGTTGGGCTTCAGACGGTTAGCCCATATACACGGATTGCCCTCCACATCTCCGATCAAACGTTGGGTCCGTGCTTATCGAGAACTGGGAATGGAAGGATTGCGGAGGAAACAAAGGCAGAAAGACGACTGGATGGGGTACCGTCAGGAAAATGCGGATTTACAACGGTAAGCACATTTTCGAGACAGTTCCCCCATTTTTAACAACGTTAAGAAAGTTTCAATGGTCTTAAAGAATCTAACGAGACCACTTTCTCGGAATTAAAATGGTATTCTCCTAGCAAATTAATATGTTCCCAACCTAGAGGCGATATATGGTGCAATAATTCCTCATTAAAACTACCAGACTGCTTTTGATATTCAACTGCTTCTGTTAGATGTAAGGTATTCCATATACTGATGGCATTAATGATTATGTTTAAGGCACTTGCCCTTTGCAATTGATGCTGTATGGTTCTTTCCCTTAGCTCACCTTGTTTTCCAAAGAAAATGGCTCTTGCCAATCCATTCATGGCTTCTCCTTTGTTCAATCCTCTCTGTATTTTTCTTCTTAATGATTCATCAGAAATGTAATTCAAAATAAAGATCGTTTTTTCTATTCGTCCCATTTCACGTAAGGCTGTGGCTAAGCTGTTTTGTCTTGAATAAGAACCTAGTTTCCCCATAATAAGAGACGCTGAAACTGTTCCTTCCCTTATAGAATGAGCTAATCGCAAAACATCGTCATAATTTTCTTTAATGATCTTTGTATTTATTTGGCCACGTAAAATGGTTTCTAATTTTGGATATTCACTTGCTTTTTCTATTGTAAATAATTTTGAGTCTGATAAATCTCTTATTCTAGGAGCAAACTTAAATCCTAATAGGTGAGTTAATCCAAAAATTTGATCTGTATAGCCAGCTGTGTCAGTGTAATGCTCATCAATATTTAAGTCGGTCTCATGATGCAATAAACCATCTAAAACATGAATAGCATCTCTTGAATTGGTATGAATAATTTTTGTGTAATACGATGAGAACTGGTCACTGGTAAATCGGTAGATTGTTGTTCCTTTTCCTGTTCCGTAATGAGGATTTGCGTCTGCGTGTAAAGATGAAACTCCTACCTGCATTCTCATTCCATCTGACGAAGAAGTTGTACCGTCCCCCCAATAGGAAGATAAATTTAGATTGTGATGAAAATTCACTAATACGGCTTGCGCCTTATTCATGGCATCCTCATGCATTCTCCATTGAGATACATTGGCTAGTTGTTTATATGTAAGATCAGGCGTTGCCTCGGCCATCTTACTTAACCCAATATTCATTCCCATCCCTAATAGGGCAGCCATAATGATTACCGTTTCTTCTTTATCTGGTTTTCGATTATTGGAGGCATGGATAAATTGTTCATGAAATCCTGTTATATGAGCGACATCCATGAGCAAATCCGTTAATTTTATCCTTGGAAGCATTTGATAAAGGCCCGCACTAAATTTTTTGGCTTCCTCTGGAACATCTTTCTCCAACCGTGCAATGGAAAGTTTTCCTTTCTCGAGGGAAACTCCCTCTAGTTTGTTCCAATTGGTAGACAGCCACTTTAGCCTTTCATTAAGGCTTTTCGTCCTCTCTTGGATGTAATCTTCAAAAGATAAACTAACTGATAATCGTGTATTGTCTTTCTCTTGATTCCACGTATCTTCTGAAAACAAATATTCCTCAAAATCTCTATATTGTCTACTACCCTCAATAGACACATCACCAGCTCGAACATGCTCTCTTAATTCTGTTAAAACAGCCATTTCGTAATAGTGACGATTGATTGTACCGTCTTCTTCATATAAGTGCTTTTTCCAACGATTTGATACAAAGTCTACTGGTGCTTCAACAGGGACTTTTCGCTTTCCGGAATCGTTCATTCCACGTATAACCTCCACCGCCTGCAAAAGTGGTTCGTTTGACTTTGTTGAATGAAACTCTAGAACTTTCAATAGTGTCGGTGTATACTTTCGAAGGGAATAAAAGCGCTTTTGGAGTAAATCCAGATAATCATAATCAACAGGTCGGGCTAGTTCTTGAGCTTCTTCTACTGAAGAGACAAAGGAATTCCATTCAATAACGGACTCTAAAACCTTAAAGACATCTAATCCTTCCGTTTTCGCTTTTATTAATGCTTGCCCTATGTTAGAAAAGTGTATTACCTTTTCGTTTACCTTTTTACCATTTCTCTTCTGTATTTCTTCTTGAGCTTTTCGTCCTTTTGATAGCAGGCTAAGTATTTGTCTATCATGAATTTCAAAAGCTTTATCTGTTAACTCTTGAGTAAGTTGCAATAAATATACAGTTAAAATTGTATAGCGTTTACTTTCTTGAAAGTCACGAAAGGCATAAGGCTCATATCTTGAACCTAATCGAGAAAGCTGCAACAAACGATTACGGTGCAAATGACTAACTTTTATATTTCCTAGTTTCATTCCTCGAATATATTCAAGCCTCTCTATTACTTTTAAAAATGTCTCAGACGAAGGATGGCCAGGTGGCTCTTTTAGCCATCCTAATATCGTTTTATTAGTTTCAGACTGATGCTGAGAAGTAATGATCTCTTCAAGCTTTTCCTTTTGATCATCTGATAGAGATTGACTGACGGAATTAAATATCTTCTTTTCGGCCATTGCCCTAGCTTCCCATACCATCCTTTCGAGTGTTGTAATAGCAGGCAGTATAACTCTATTATTTCTCAAAAAGTCTATGCTTTCGTGTAGTAAATGAATCGCATCTCCATTTTCTAATGCTAGTTGATAAAGGTGTTTAAATGTCATTCGGTATTCTTTTAGGGTAAATGTTATAAAACCATATTCGCTCCGAATTTCTTTTAGGTGATCCCAGAGTGTATTTTCTCTTTGAGGATAAAGACTAAGCGAAGAAGGATCTGCCTTGATTTGTTTTGATATGTATCGTTTAACCGAATCCGGGATGTTTTTTACATGTGTGTATGACCAACCAGGATATCGAAGAACAGCCATTTGTACTGCAAAACCTAGACGATTTTCTTCTCTCCTTCGCTTGTTGATAATTTCCAAATCTTGATTAGAGAATGTGTAGTAGGTTCCCCCAATCCAATCATCTTCAGGAATCTCCATAAGAAGATTCCTTTGATCCGTTGTAAGTAATTCTCTTCCTCTCGCAATTTTCAAATCGTTTCAACTCATTTCTATATAATATTCAGTCAATTTAACATAATTATATACCAATAGAGTGTACTCTATTGATACAAGTGGAGCAGACTGATAAAATCATAGTTAAGAGTGTCTCATAAGACTTGTCTCAAAAATAGGGGTGATATTTTGCGAAAAATAGGTTATATACGTGTCAGTTCCACTAGTCAAAATCCTTCAAGGCAATATCAGCAATTGAACGAAATCGGAATGGATATTATTTTTGAAGAAAAAGTTTCTGGTGCAACAAAGGAACGTGATCAACTTCAAAAAATGTTAGAGGATTTACAGGAAGGCGACATTATTTATGTTACAGACTTAACTCGAATCACTCGAAGTACTCAAGATTTATTTGAATTGATCGATTTAATACGAAATAAAAAAGCAAGCTTAAAATCAATCAAGGATTCATGGTTAGATTTATCAGAAGATAACCCATACAGCCAATTCTTAATTACAGTAATGGCTGGTGTGAACCAATTAGAGCGAGATCTTATCCGTATGCGGCAACGTGAAGGGATTGAACTGGCCAAGAAAGAAGGAAAGTTTAAAGGCCGGTTAAAGAAATATCATAAAAATCATGCAGGGATGAACTATGCAATAAAGTTGTATAATGAGGGGAATATGACAGTAAATCAAATATGTGAGATCACAAATGTATCTAGGGCTTCACTATATAGAAAATTAACAGAAGAGAAGAATTAACACGATAATCACAACACATTTGAAACAATCCACTTAAACAAACGGAGCAAAGACTTTAATGTAATTAAGAAAGTGAAAGGGTGTATTTTATACAAATAAAACCCGAGCATATTATTATAAGCTCGGGTTTTGTTAATTACTTTTGGGTTTGTTTTGTTAATGAAGGCAAAGTTTCATTTAATCGAATAGCTGCTAGTATACCTGCACTTAATGGTAATAGCGCTACTAAACCAATTGCCCAATTAACATTTAGCATATCTGTTAATAACCCTGCAAATAATGCTCCAAATGCATATCCACTATCTCGCCAAAAACGATAAACCCCCATTGATGAAGCTCTCCATTCTGGCTGTGCTACATCACTAATTGAAGCTTGTAGGGTTGGATATACCATTGCGGTTCCTAAACCTAAAAGAATAGCTGCTAGGAACCATAGGCTATATTGGTTTACAAATAAAATCATCCATAGAGAAAGGGCCTGAAGCCACATTCCTCCAACAATTAGCCATTTTCGTCCGATTTTGTCACTTAACGCTCCAGTGAATAATTGGAAAAATCCCCATGAAGCTGGATAAATAGCAACTAAGAGTCCGATTTGTGATACGGTTAAGCCAACTCCTGTAAAGAATAACGGGAAAAGTCCCCAAGCCATACCATCTTTAAGGTTTGTGCTTAATCCTGCAAAAGTAATACTAGATAAACTTTTATTCTTAAACGTAGTTGTTTTGAAAACTTCTTTGGCAGATAAAGTCGGTCCATTATTGTTGGAAGATTTTGTTTGAAGCTTTATATGTTCTTCTGTATCCCTTACAAATAATGATAAGATAAAACCAATTACAACAATAATAATACCTAAATAAAATGGTTCAGGTCGGTTAGAAAAATTCGTTGCAACAAAACCAGAGACAGCAGCCATTACAGCTACCCCTACATATCCTGCAAATTCATTTAATCCAACAGCCAATCCTCGTTGTGTAGGTTTTGATATATCAATTTTCATATTTACAGTCATGGACCAAGCTAATCCTTGATTGATACCTAAGAAGATATTCGCAACTACAATCATCCACCATGAAGTTGCAAATATAACAAGTAGAGGAACTAATAAACCGATACTCCAACCAATAAGAAGAACTTTTTTTCTTCCTAATCGGTCTGCAATAGTACCAGCGAAGTAATTCACAATTGCTTTTGAAAATCCAAAACTAATAATAAAAGATAATGCCGCACTTGCTGATGCTAAACCAAAGTCTTCTTCGCCAATAATAGGGAGAATGGTTCTTTCTAAACCAACCATTGAACCAACAAAGAAGTTGGTAACAACTAAAAGTATGAAATTTATTAAATTTTCTTTAATTCCAATTTGTACTTTGTTCAAACCATTCACCTCCAATCATAACCACCAGTAGAACTGGTGGTTTGCTCTGCGCCTATAAGGCGCTTTTACTGGCCATGTCTGAAAGACATACTGAACGGGTGGACCAGC
>NZ_JAFBFG010000023.1 GCF_016909155.1 Chryseomicrobium aureum | reverse complement strand
CGCATATTTGAAATTACCCATAAAAAATGGTCATCACTCAATCGCGATGACCATTTTTTATATTATCGGCCGAGTTTTGTCCCAGCCTCTTTTTGTTTGAGATGGGGAGAAGGTCGAGCCGCTTGGGTGAGCGAACGTTCTTCTACTGAAATCGGATTTTATTCTACCGAAATCGGATTTTATTCTACCGAAATCGAAATTTATTCTACCGAAATCGAAATTTATTCTACCGAAGTCATGTTATGGAAACTAATTGCAGAGAGTATAAGTAGCTCTAGAGCACAAGGTGATTCTGCACCCACACATACCACCCAATTTTGGTATACTCGACAAGTGAGGTGGTTGAATGAAAAAACAGTGGGTCGCAATTGACGAAAATGAAACCGTAGCAAGCGCGTATGATCGCTTGCAGCAGCAAGGCTATCAAATCATTGGGAGACGTGAAGTGCCCATATTCGAAGAAAAAGACGGACAACCCGTACCCATACGACAGCAAATTGAATTTTGTGTCACCCCTCTAAAAGACGAACGATGAATTGTCAGAAAAATTTAATGTTCGGTTATTGGGTTGACGTTGCCTTGATAGCCTGCTAAACTAGCGATAGATTGATGAATAGATTTCCCCATATATGCTTAAGGATTGGCTTAAGTGTTTCTACCATGTCACCGTAAATGACAGGACTATGCGGGAAAGCGGCTTTTGATGTTTCGGCAGGAAAGGTGTGTTTACGAATGGGTAAATGCGTGGCTCCTCATGAATTCCTCAAATAGTCTGCTTTCGTGCGTATGTCCGAAGCAGATTATTTGGGGAATTTTTGTTTTATAAACGGATAAAGGCGGGATTTCACTATGACAGCAAAAGTTGGCGTCATCATGGGCAGCACAAGTGATTGGGAAACGATGCAACATGCCTGTGAGGTCTTAGAGGAACTTGAGATAGCTTATGAAAAGAAAGTCGTATCAGCACACCGAACACCAGATGCTATGTTTACTTATGCGGAGCAAGCACGTGGCCGCGGCATCCAAGTGATCATCGCAGGTGCTGGAGGGGCTGCGCACCTCCCGGGAATGGTAGCAGCGAAAACGACGCTTCCAGTAATCGGTGTCCCTGTGCAATCAAAAGCACTGAACGGTTTAGATTCGCTACTTTCTATCGTACAGATGCCAGGCGGTGTTCCGGTAGCAACTGTTGCAATCGGAAAAGCTGGCGCAACGAATGCTGGTTTACTAGCAGCGCAAATGCTCGGTATGACAGATGCTGCAGTTGCAGAACGTTTAGAAGCGAGACGCGAAAAGACACGCCAGGCTGTTGAAGAAAGTTCAGGTGACCTTGTATGACGAAAGTGATTTATCCGGGTCAAACGATTGGGATTATTGGCGGCGGGCAATTAGGACGAATGATGGCTCTTGCTGCTAAAGAAGCAGGCTTTCGCGTCGCTGTACTTGATCCTGCTATGGATTCGCCATGCGGGCAGGTGGCAGATATACGGATCGTCGCTGCTTATGATGACGAACAGGCGCTTGCAGAGCTTGCAGAAGCAAGTGACGTCATCACGTATGAGTTTGAAAACATTGATTACGAAGGCCTGAAAAAAGTGATGGATTATGCATACGTTCCTCAAGGGGCAGAGCTGATTCGCATCACGCAAGACCGTCGCATAGAGAAGATGGAACTTGAAAAAGCAGGCGTGCCAGTTGCACCGTTTGTCATTATCGAGTCTGTAGAGGACTTGGAAGAGCAGGTCGGGAAAATCGGCTACCCTTCCATTCTGAAAACTGCACGCGGAGGATATGACGGCAAAGGTCAAGTAAAGCTCACATCACCTGAAGATCTTTCTGAAGCGGCCGAACTGATTCGCAACACACCATGTGTACTTGAAAAAGTGATCCCATTCACGAAAGAAATTTCAACCATCATTCACCGAAATGCAGCAGGAGAGTGTCACATCCTGCCAATCGCTGAAAATATTCATGTCAATCATATTTTGCATCAAAGTATCGTTCCAGCACGTGTCACACATACGATTGAAAAAAAAGCAGAGCAAGCTGCAAAGCAAATTGCAGAGCACCTTTCTCTTGTCGGAACACTCGCTGTCGAGATGTTCGTCATCGAAGACGACTTGATTATCAACGAATTGGCACCACGGCCGCATAACTCAGGTCACTATTCTATTGAAGCCTGCAACGTCTCCCAGTTTCAACAACACATTCGCGCTGTTTGTGGATGGCCATTACGAAAGCCGATTCTGTGGGAGTCTTCTATCATGGTGAACTTACTAGGTCAACATGTTGCACCTGCTGCCAACCAATTGACGAAGCACCCGGAATGGTCACTTCACTTATACGGAAAAAAAGAGGCAAAGCATGACCGCAAAATGGGGCATATCACAGTGATGACCGATGACTTGGAACGAACATTGTTTGAATTAGAAGAGACCGGCATTTGGTCATAGGAGGAACTAACAATGATTGAACGTTATACACGTCCCGAAATGGGCGCTATCTGGACAGAACAAAACAAATACGAAGCATGGTTGGAAGTCGAAATCTTAGCGTGTGAAGCATGGGCTGAGCTTGGCGAGATTCCAAAAGAAGACGTGAAAGTATTACGTGAAAACGCAACGTTTTCTGTTGACCGTATTTTAGAAATTGAAGAAGAGACACGTCATGACGTGGTGGCATTCACACGTGCTGTCTCTGAAACACTTGGTGAAGAGAAGAAGTGGGTGCATTACGGCCTGACGTCTACGGATGTTGTCGATACGGCGCTTTCGTATTTAATCAAACAAGCAAACGTTATTTTACGCCGTGACATTGAAAACTTCATTGAAATCTTAGGTGTCAAAGCGAAAGAACACAAATACACGGTCATGATGGGACGCACACACGGAGTGCACGCAGAACCGACAACGTTTGGTCTTAAGCTAGCACTATGGCGCGAGGAAATGAAACGAAACCTTGAGCGTTTTGAAGCAGCTGCGAAAGTGATTGAGACTGGTAAGCTTTCGGGTGCCGTTGGAACATACGCAAATATCGATCCGTTTGTTGAAAAGTATGTATGTGACAATCTTGGTCTTGCGGCAGCGCCAATCTCTACACAAACACTGCAACGTGACCGTCACGCTCAGTACATCAGCACAATTGCTTTGATAGGTGCTTCGATTGAAAAGTTTGCTACTGAAATTCGTGGTCTTCAAAAATCAGAGACACGTGAAGTGGAAGAGTTCTTTGCAAAAGGGCAAAAAGGATCTTCTGCAATGCCACACAAGCGCAATCCAATTGGTTCTGAGAACATGACAGGTCTTGCACGATTACTTCGTGGACATATGGTAACGGCAATGGAAAACGTTGCACTGTGGCACGAACGTGATATCTCGCACTCGTCAGCAGAGCGTGTGATCTTGCCGGATGCGACAATCACATTGAACTACATGTTGAACCGTTTCGGCAACATCGTGAAAAACTTGACGGTATTCCCAGAAAACATGAAGCGCAACATGGACTCGACATTAGGTCTTATTTATTCACAACGTGTACTACTTGCGTTGATCGACAAAGGCATGTCTCGTGAAGCGGCCTATGACACAGTACAACCACTTGCCATGAACGCTTGGGAGACACAGTCTCACTTCAAGCCACTTGTAGAAGCAGACAAGACGGTTTCAGAGAAGCTTTCAGCAGCGGAAATTGAAGAATGTTTCGATTACAACTACCACATCCAGCAAGTAGATGCGATCTTTGATCGCGTTGGCTTAAACAACTAGGAGGCGTTTTACGTGCAAAAAGGTGCTCTTGTGTATGAAGGGAAAGCGAAACAACTGTTTACAACGGACAAACCGGACGTGTTGTATGTGCAGTATAAAAACAGCGCAACGGCTTTCAATGGAGAGAAGAAGGAAGAAATCGACGGCAAAGCGCGTTTAAACAATCAGATCACCGCCGTCCTTTTTGAAAAACTTCATGCGAAAGGCATTCCCTCTCACTTTATCGAACAGCTCTCGGAAACGGAGCAACTTGTGAAAAAAGTCGACATCATTCCACTAGAAGTTGTCGTTCGCAACATCGCAGCTGGGAGCTTGGCAAAACGCCTTGGCTTTGAAGAAGGAACTCCACTAAAGCGGCCGCTTGTAGAATTCTACTACAAAGACGATGCGCTAGGTGATCCACTTCTGACAGATGCACATATTGCGTTACTTGAGCTTGTGACAGACAGTGAAAAACAAACACTCGAGCACCTTGGACGTGAAATCAATACAGCGCTTCTTTCCATTTTCGATGAAATCGGCGTAACACTAGTTGATTTCAAGGTTGAATTTGGACGCACAGCAGACGGTGAAATTTTGTTGGCAGATGAGATTTCACCTGATACGTGCCGTCTCTGGGACAAAGAGACAAAGCAAAAACTAGATAAAGATGTATTCAGACGCAACTTAGGAAATCTTACAGATGGCTATTCCATTATTCTTTCTCGCTTAGGAGGCAAATCTCAATGAAAAAAGTAAATGTCTATGTCACGTTACGTGAAAGTGTTTTAGATCCACAAGGTTCTGCAGTCAAAGGTGCGCTTCATGCTATGGATTATAAAGAAGTGCAAGATGTCCGTATCGGGAAATTTCTCGAACTTCAAATCGAAGAAGGGACACGTGATTTAGACACGGTCATTAAAGAGATGTGTGAACGTCTTTTGACAAATACAGTCATTGAAGATTACCGCTACGAGATTGAGGAGGCGGTCTCGCAATGAAATTCGCAGTGATCCAGTTTCCTGGCTCGAACTGTGATTTGGATATGTTTCATGCCATTCAAGATGAACTCGGACAAGATGTCGAGTACGTCTGGCATGACAAAGCCGATCTCAGTGGCTACGACGCCATTTTATTGCCAGGTGGCTTCTCATACGGAGATTACCTTCGTTGCGGCGCTATCGCTCAGTTCTCCAACATCATGAGTGAAGTGAAAAAAGCAGCAGAACAAGGTAAACCAATTTTAGGCGTTTGTAATGGATTCCAAGTACTAACAGAAGCGCGTTTGCTTCCTGGGGCACTCCTCCGCAACAAAAACTTGAAATTCATTTGCCGCACAGTGGCATTAGAAGTCGTCAATGCGGACACGCTATTCACAGGTGAATACGAACAAGGCCAAACGATTCAAATTCCAATCGCACACGGCGAAGGAAATTACTTCTGCGACGAAGAGACAGCAAAACAACTCGAAGCCAACAATCAAATTGTGTTTAAATACGTTGGCGAAGGGCCAAACGGTTCGTTATCCAACATCGCTGGCATCATCAACGAACAAGGAAACGTACTGGGCATGATGCCGCACCCTGAGCGTGCTGTACACGAAGTGATGGGTGGAACAGACGGTTTGCCTTTATTCCGATCAATCTTAAAACAGTGGAGGGAATCCCATGTCAGTCATGCTTGAACCAACAGCTGAACAAGTGAAAGAAATGAAGTTGTACGCCCAAATGGGGATGTCGGATGAAGAGTTTGAACTAGCAACTTCCATTCTTGGACGTACGCCGAACTACACGGAAACGGGCTTGTTTTCTGTCATGTGGTCCGAACACTGTTCGTATAAAAACTCGAAACCTGTTCTTCGCAAGTTCCCAACGACAGGCCCACAAGTATTACAAGGTCCTGGGGAAGGTGCCGGAATTGTAGATATTGGAGACGGGCAAGCCGTTGTTTTCAAAATGGAATCGCACAACCACCCATCTGCTATTGAACCGTATCAAGGCGCTGCAACGGGTGTCGGTGGAATCATTCGCGATGTATTTTCAATGGGTGCGCGCCCAATTGCTCTATTAAACTCCCTTCGCTTTGGGGAACTTGAGACACCACGTGTGAAGTATTTGTTTGAAGAAGTCGTCGCTGGAATTGCAGGGTACGGAAACTGTATCGGCATTCCAACGGTCGGTGGAGAAATCCAGTTTGATCCGTGTTATGAAGGAAATCCACTCGTCAACGCGATGGCAGTGGGACTCATCAATCACGAAGACATCCAGCGCGGAATCGCAGCGGGTGTCGGCAATACTGTTCTTTATGCTGGTGCAAAAACTGGCCGCGACGGAATTCACGGAGCAACATTTGCTTCTGAGGAATTAAACGAAGAATCAGAGAAAAAACGTCCAGCTGTACAAGTTGGCGATCCATTTATGGAAAAGCTTTTACTTGAAGCCTGTTTAGAAGTTATCAAATCTGATGCATTGATCGGGATACAAGATATGGGAGCCGCGGGTCTGACATCCTCGTCTGCTGAAATGGCTTCAAAAGCTGGTTTCGGTATCGAGATGCACCTAGACCGCGTGCCACAACGTGAAACTGGGATGACAGCGTATGAAATGATGTTATCCGAGTCGCAAGAGCGTATGCTTCTGGTCGTCAAAAAAGGCCGCGAACAAGAAATCGTCGAGATTTTTGAAAAGTACGACCTCGACTGTGTAGCTGTCGGAGAAGTGACAAACGATAAAATGCTTCGTTTGATCCATCACGGTGAAGTGGTCGCAGAAGTTCCTGCGGATGCATTAGCTGAAGAAGCACCCGTTTATAACAAACCAAAGCAAGAACCTGCTTATTTCAGAGAATTCCAAGCACAAGAAAATACAGAGCCTCAAGTGGAAGATGTTCAAAAGACACTCGTATCGCTCCTTTCTCAACCGACGATTGCCTCGAAAGAATGGGTGTATGACCAGTATGACTACCAAGTGCGCACATCCACAGTTGTAACGCCTGGTTCGGATGCAGCGGTCGTTCGCGTTCGTGGCACCAATAAAGCGCTCGCAATGACGACAGACTGTAACTCACGCTATATCTATCTTGATCCTGTAACAGGGGGCAAGATTGCGGTTGCAGAAGCAGCTCGTAATATTGTGTGTTCGGGTGGAAAGCCACTTGCTATCACAGATTGCTTGAACTTCGGCAGTCCTGAAAACCCAGAAATCTTCTGGCAACTTGACCAGTCTGCAGATGGTATTTCTGCAGCATGTCTTGCGCTAGATGCACCGGTTATCGGTGGGAATGTTTCATTATACAACGAGCGCAGTGGTGCGGCAGTGTATCCAACACCGACAATTGGTATGGTCGGATTGATCGATGACCTTGCACATGTGACAACACAACATGCAAAAGCAGCAGGTGATAGTGTCTATTTGATTGGTGAAACGACAACGGAGTTCGGAGGTTCGGAACTTCAAAAACTTGTAGAAGGTTCAATTTCCGGAAAAGCGCCGGCACTAGATTTAGAAATTGAGACGCGTCGTCAAAAAGCATTATTGACAGCGATTCGCTCTGGCCTTGTCGCATCTGCACACGATGTAGCAGAAGGTGGCGTGGCAGTAGCTTTAGCAGAAGTCGTCTTTGGCACAAAGTTTGGTGTCGACGTAACACTTGAAGGATCTGCAGTAACAGCTCTTTATAGTGAATCACAATCTCGCTTTATCGTAACGGTTGCAAAACAACATGCTGAAAAGTTCGAACAAGCTGTACCGGATGCACAAGCAATCGGTGAAATCACAGAGCAAGATGAATTCAAAATTCATTCGACAACTGGTGATACGTGGATCCAGTTACCGGTAGCGGAATTATTCGCTGCCTGGAAAGGAGCTATTCCATGCTTACTGAAATCCGAGGACTAAATGAAGAGTGTGGCGTATTTGGCGTGTGGGGTCATCATGATCCTGCACCCATGTGCTATTACGGGCTTCATGCGCTTCAACACCGTGGCCAAGAAGGAGCTGGAATTGTCGCTACAGACGGAGAGTTCTTACGTGCCGTTCGCGGGGAAGGGCTTGTCAACGACGTATTTGATGAGACAAAGTTAAAAGCACTACAAGGCAAGGCTGCTATCTCACACGTTCGCTATGCGACAGCTGGTGGCTCTGGACTCGCAAACGTTCAGCCGCTCCTTTTTAACTCTACGACTGGTGCACTAGCGATTGCCCATAACGGAAATATCGTCAACGCAACGGACTTGAAACGTAGTCTAGAACGTCAGGGAAGCATCTTCCAGACGACTTCTGACACGGAAGTGCTGGCACATTTAATTAAGCGCAGTCACCTGCAATCGTTTGAAGAGCGTGCAAAACAAGCGCTGCGCCTACTAAAGGGTGCATTTGCATTTTTGATATTAACAGAAGACTTCTTAATGGTTGCACAAGATCCGAATGGCATGCGTCCACTTTCTCTTGGTCGTTTGAACGGTGGGTTTGTCGTCGCCTCTGAAACGAGTGCGTTTGACTTGATCGGTGCAGAAGTCATTCGTTCTGTAGAGCCTGGTGAGATGTTGATTATCGATGACAAAGGGGTTCGCTCTTCGTATTACACAGAAGACCGTGGACGTGCAATCTGTTCAATGGAATACATTTATTTCTCGCGTCCCGACTCAGACATCGATGGGATCAACATCCATTCAGCGCGTAAACGCCTTGGAATTCAACTGGCGAAAGAGGTGCAAATTGAAGCGGATATCGTGACAGGTGTTCCTGACTCGAGTATTTCAGCGGCAATTGGCTTTTCTGAACAGTCCGGAATTCCTTATGAGATGGGCTTGATTAAAAACAGGTACGTAGGGCGTACGTTCATTCAACCGTCCCAAGAACTGCGCGAGCGCGGTGTGAAAATGAAATTATCTCCGGTTCGTCAAGTAGTGAATGGCAAACGGGTCGTCATGGTGGATGACTCGATTGTGCGCGGTACAACGTCTCGACGCATCGTCAACATGTTAAAAGAAGCAGGAGCAAGTGAAGTGCATGTGGTCATTAGTTCGCCACCACTGAAGAATCCATGTTTTTACGGAATCGATATCAGCTCAGATTCGGAGTTGATTGCTGCGAACAACTCAGTTGAAGAGATGCGTGAAATCATTGGAGCAGACTCGTTGTCTTTCTTATCAGTAGACGGTCTGTTAGGTGCAATCGGTCGTTCACCTGAAGCGAAAAACTGCGGTCAGTGTCTCGCATGTTTTACAGGAGAGTACCCAACATCGATCTATTCCGATACTAAATTGCCGCATGAAAAAGAATTGGTGCGCTAGGAGGCTGTACAATGTCAAAAGCATATGAACAAGCAGGAGTGAATATTGAGGCGGGGTATGAAGCGGTCAACCGAATGAAGAGCCACGTCGAACGTACGACACGTCTCGGTGTACAAGGAACATTTGGTGGCTTCGGTGGCCAGTTCGATTTATCCGCACTTGGACTGAAACAACCGGTCTTGATTTCTGGAACGGACGGTGTCGGAACGAAGCTGAAACTTGCGTTTATGGCAGACCGTCATGACACAATCGGTATCGACTGTGTCGCAATGTGTGTAAATGACATCGTTGCGCAAGGTGCAGAACCTTTGTTTTTCCTGGATTATGTAGCGCTTGGAAAAGCAGTTCCTGAAAAAATCGAGCAAATCGTCAAAGGCGTAGCAGACGGTTGTGTGGAAGCTGGAGCAGCACTTATCGGTGGTGAAACAGCTGAAATGCCAGGACTTTACGAAGAAGACGAATATGACTTAGCAGGTTTTGCGGTCGGGGCTTGTGAAAAAGCGGACGTCATTACAGGTGAAGAGATCGCAGCTGGCCAAGTGTTGATCGGTTTGTCTTCTAGTGGCATTCACTCCAATGGCTATTCTTTAGTACGTTATATTTTGTTCTCGCAGCATGACATCAACCTTTCCGATGCGGTGCCATTTGCTGACAAAACCTATGCAGACGTACTCCTTGCACCAACAAGAATCTATTCAAAACAAATTGCAGCACTTAAAAAGGCTGTTTCGATCAAAGGGATGGCGCACGTGACGGGTGGTGGGTTCTTCGAAAATTTACCACGGATGTTACCGGAAGCACTGGGCGTATCGATTTCTCTTGGCAACTGGCCAGTTCCAGAAATTTTCACCCATCTGAAAGAACTTGGGTCTTTAGAAGACCGGGACCTTTATGGCGTGTTCAATATGGGGATTGGATTTGTTGTCGCAGTCGACGAAAAAGATCAAGAGCGCGCACTCAAAGCTTTACGCGAAGCTGGAGAGACAGCGTATGTGATTGGAACTGTCACCGAGACGGCAGGCGTTGCGTTTACTGGCGACCAGGATGGGAGTCTCTAACATGACCATTCGTTTTGCAATTTTTGCGTCGGGCAATGGCTCGAATGCAGAAGCGCTTTACCAAGCAACAAAAGAGGGTCATCTCCACGGCAAAGTCGTCGGTGTGTTCAGTGACAAAGAAGAGGCATTCGTCTTAGACCGTGCAGCAAAGTGGGGCGTTCCTACCGCGCAGTTGTCACCAAAAGCGTTTGCATCTAAAGTGGATTATGAACAAGCTGTTCTTGACCAGCTGCGCAGTTGGCAGGTAGACTTTTTAGTACTTGCCGGATACATGCGGTTAATTGGCCCAACTTTACTAAACGCGTATCCGAATAAAATCGTCAATATCCATCCGTCTCTTCTTCCTGCGTTTCCTGGAAAAGACGCAATCGGTCAGGCACTTGCATATGGCGTACAGGTGACAGGTGTAACGGTCCATTTAGTCGATGCGGGTATGGATACAGGTCCGATTTTAGCCCAACGTGCGGTGAAAGTTCAGGCAACAGTAGAGCAGACAGAGGCATGCATTCATGCAGTAGAACATGAACTTTATAGAGAAGCACTAGACCAGCTATGGAATGAGGAGAGAATGAAATGAAACGAGCATTACTCAGTGTGTCCGACAAATTGGGCATCGTAGACTTCGCACAACAATTAGTGGAACTTGGGTACGAATTGTTATCTACGGGAGGGACGAAAGCGGCTCTTCAAGAAGCAGGAATTCCCGTAACCGCTGTTGGCGACGTGACCGGTTTCCCGGAAATTTTAGAAGGGCGTGTCAAAACGCTGCACCCTAAAATTCATGGGGGATTGTTGTCAAAACACGATGATCCCGCTCACCTTGCACAACTAGAGGAGCATGCGATTCAGCCTATTCAAGTAGTTTGTGTGAATCTCTACCCGTTCCAATCGACGATTCAGCGTCCAGACGTAACACCAGAACTAGCAATTGAAAATATTGATATCGGCGGCCCGAGTATGCTTCGTGCGTCCGCAAAAAATCATCAGTATGTCACGGTCGTCACAGATCCTGCTGATTATGCAAGTGTACTAGATGAACTGCGCACGTCAGGTGAAACAAAACTTACGACGCGTCAACGACTTGCTGCAAAAGTGTTCCGCCACACAGCTGCATATGACGCTTGGATTGCGGCATATTTAAGCGACATGGCAGGCGACGAGTTCCCAGAGTCACTGACATTGACGTATGAAAAGAAACAAGATTTACGGTATGGGGAAAACCCACATCAGCTAGCTGCATTCTATCAAAATAAGATGGGTTCTGCTTTCTCCATTGCTGCAGCGACCCAAGTACACGGCAAAGAACTTTCGTACAACAACATCCAGGATGCAAACGCTGCGATTCAACTGGTGAAAGAATTCGATGGTCCTGCTGCAGTTGCAGTGAAGCATATGAATCCTTGTGGCGTTGGTGTTGGAAAGACGATTGCAGAAGCGTTCCAAAAAGCGTATGAGTCGGACGAAACAAGCATCTTCGGTGGCATCATTGCACTTAATCGCGAAGTCGATGCGGCAACTGCGAAAGTGCTTGGTGGGATTTTCTTAGAGATTATTATCGCTCCGTCATTCTCAGAACAAGCTTTAGCGATGTTGACGGCAAAGAAGAATATTCGTCTGTTAACAATTCCATTTGAAGATGGTTCACAAGAAGCGTTCAATGTCGTGTCAATTGAAGGCGGACTCCTCGTCCAGTCTCCAGACACTGCATCTCTTGCCCATGCAAACGTTGAAATCGTAACAGACCGCGCTCCAACAGATGAAGAGTGGGCAGCACTTGAACTTGGCTGGAATGTTGTCAAACACGTGAAATCAAATGCCATCGTTGTGTCAGATGCGCAAATGACACTTGGTGTCGGAGCGGGGCAGATGAACCGTGTCGGTGCAGCGAAAATTGCACTTGAACAAGCAGGAGACAAAGCACGCGGAGCAGCACTAGCATCAGATGCATTCTTCCCGATGTCCGACACAGTCGAGACTGCAGCAGCTGCTGGTATCACTGCAATTATTCAACCAGGCGGATCTGTCAAAGACCAAGATTCCATTGATAAAGCAAACGAGTTAGGCATTGCCATGGTCTTCACAGGAATTCGTCACTTCAAACACTAGGAGGAAATCGAATGAAAGTACTTGTGATTGGAAGTGGCGGTCGCGAACACGCTATCGTCCGTCAGTTTAAAACTTCACCCAGTGTAACCGAAGTCTTTGCCATTCCAGGAAACGATGGCATGAAAGACGAAGCAACGTGTATAGCCATCTCACAACTGGACTTTCCAGCAATTGCTGAAGTCGTTCGCCGTGAGAAAATCACGCTGACATTCGTCGGACCCGAACAACCGTTGTCTGAAGGGATCGTAGATTATTTTCATTCGGAAGGGTTGACGATTTTTGGACCAACGCAAGCAGCAGCTGAACTTGAAGGAAGTAAGGCGTATGCAAAAGATGTGATGGACCGCTATGCAATTCCGACTGCATTTTATGAAGTGTTTGAAGAGGTCGAGCCGGCTCTTGCCTATGTGAAAAAGCAGGGTGCGCCGATCGTCATCAAAGCAGATGGTCTCGCAGCAGGAAAAGGTGTCGTTGTGGCGATGACGGAAGAAGAGGCGGAACAAGCAGTTGTCTCAATGTTAGATGATCAGCGCTTTGGAGACGCGTCTTCTCGAATTGTCATCGAAGAGTTTTTGGAAGGGGAAGAATTTTCCCTTCTCGCATTCGTCCATGGTGGCCACATTATTCCGATGCCAATTGCACAAGATCACAAACGTGCGTATGACGGTGACAGAGGACCGAACACTGGAGGAATGGGTGCGTATTGTCCAGTCCCTCATTTGCCAGAAGGTCTTGCCGAACAGGCGCTTGAAACAATTGTCCGAAAAACGGTTGATGCCATGGATGCAGAAGGTCGCTCGTTTACAGGCGTCTTATATGCGGGATTGATTGCGACGACTGAAGGACCAAAAGTAATCGAGTTCAACACACGTTTTGGCGACCCAGAAACACAAGTCGTGTTGCCGAAACTTAAAACCGATTCTGGGAAGTTACTTGTTGATTTACTTGAGGGGCAAGCGCCGACTGCAGAATGGGACGATTTACAGCATCTTGGTGTTGTCGTTGCAGCAGAAGGGTACCCGGATGAGCCGGTGAAGGGGCAATTGCTACCAGAGCTTCACAAGCTAAAGGACGTGCAGGTATTCCACGCCGGAACCACGCTGCAACAAGACCGTTTCCGTGGATCAGGTGGGCGACTGCTGTTGGTATCGGCTGCAGCTGAAACACCAGCCGAAGCAGCGAGCAAAGTCTACGCTGCACTCGACTCGGTCGACTGGCCATCTTGTTATTACCGAAAGGATATTGGGTGGCGAACACTATCTTAGATGTGGAGCCGACTGGTCTATTTCTTCCCAGGGAAGATTTCAATAATAAGTTAAGTCTTTTTATGAGAAACTCCCTGGGAAGGATTTCTCAAGTTCTTTCTAGTAAGATCTTAGGTCGCTCGGGGTTTGTGCCCTGAGCGGCTTTCTTTGTGCCCTGCGAAGCTCGTTTTGTGACCCGAATAGAGCGTATTGTGCCCTCGACAACTCCGTTTGTGCCCTCAGTCATATTATGGAAACTATTCTAAAAACAAGTCCGCCTCCTTTTCCCCTCCTACTACCTCGAAAACCTTATCACCTGAAACAATTCTGTCACTTTCACGCTTCACTTTACTAAAGCGTTATGCTAAACTGGAAAAGAATTGTGTAAAGAGAGGGTGTTTCCATATGCAATACCCGATTTGGAAAATTGAAGAGATTCGTCATCAACTCGAAGTTGTGAATGGACAGGGTGAACCTGATAAATTGATCACAAATGCGACTTACCTCCACAGTCACCTTAAAACGTGGGTGGACGGCAACATCTGGATTGTCGGAGACCGCATCGTATACGCGGGTAAAGAACTTCCTGCCTCCACTGAAGGAACTGAAGTGATTGATGCAACAGGACTAAAAATTGTCCCTGGTTATATCGAAGCCCACAGTCATCCGTTCCAACTCTATAACCCGGAAACATTTAGTGACTATGCTGCACAAACCGGAACAACGATGTTGGTGTCGGACAACTTACCGTTGTTTTTGACAATGGAAAACAAGAAAGCGTTTTCATTTATGGACAGTTTACGCGAGTTGCCGTTTTCATTTTACTGGTGGGCACGTTTTGATTCCCAAACAGAACTCGAGCACGAAGAGGAATTGTTTACGACAAAAGCGATCACTGAATGGATTGAACGACCTGATGTCATCATGGGAGGAGAACTCACCGGATGGCCACGTCTGTTAAATGGCGACGATCAAATGCTGTACTGGATGCAAAAAGCAAAAGCAAGCGGAATGAAAATAGAAGGGCATTTCCCAGGTGCATCGGAGCGAACATTGACGAAGATGCGTCTGCTCGGAACAGATGGTGACCATGAGGCCATGACGATCGAGGAAGTCGAAAAACGTATTTTACACGGGTACGCGGTCACGCTTCGTCATTCTTCGATTCGTCCGGACTTGCCGAATTTGTTAAAGGAAATCGTCGATAAAGGTTGGAAGATTTTTGATCATCTCATGATGACAACAGATGGCAGTACACCAGGCTTCCATAAAGACGGCGTGATGGACAAATGTATTCAAGTCGCACTTGATGCAGGAGTAGATCCAGTAGATGCGTACTTGATGGCCACGTTCAACCCAGCGAAGTATTACAACTTGTCGAACCTTCACGGAGTCATTGCGACAGGTCGTTTGGCGTCGCTGAATTTCTTAACGGACGACCATTCGCCGACGCCGATCAGCGTCTTATCAAAAGGTGTTTGGATCAAACGAGATGGCGAACGCCAAGTGACGTTTAGTGGAACAGATTTTTCCATGTTCTCAAACGGACCACTTCAAGTGGAGCTTGCCGATACAGACTTCCAATTTTCGATGCCATTTGGACTTGAAATGGTCAATGACGTCATCATCAAACCCTATCGCGTACGTGTGGATACAACACATGACCGCTTGAAGGATGATCATGATGAAAGTTTTCTAGTATTGATTGACCGGAATGGGAAATGGAAAGTCAATACGCTACTCAAAGGGTTCGCGACAACTCTGCAAGGATTTGCGTCATCGTATTCCAATATGGGCGATATACTATTGATCGGGAAAGACAAAAATGAAATGAAAAAAGCGTATGAAGCTATTAAAACCCAAGGCGGAGGTATCGCTGTCAGCCAAGACGGAAAAATCACAGCGAAAATTGATTTGCCGATTGGTGGCGGCCTCTCCACACATCCTGTTTCAGAACTTATAGAAATAGAGAAAGTTCTCAAGGATGAATTGGCTGCTCACGGGTTTCACCATGGAGATGCTATTTATACACTATTGTTCCTTCAGGCCACGCATTTACCATATGTCCGCGTGACACAACGAGGAATCGTCGATGTCTTAAAGAAGCAAGTCCTATTCCCGTCTGTCATGCGTTAAGGGGGAACTACAATGAAAAAATGGGGAATTGTTGTAGTGTGTTCAGTGCTTATCCTGACAGGCTGCAAAGATAAAGAAGAGACAGCCATGGAAGAGCCGATTGTAAATGAAGTAGAAGAAAATGAACAAGAAGTAACCGAAACCTTAAACTTTATCACGCCACTATCTGGGGAACCCGTCTCTCAAAAAATGACGGCGCGACCAGTAGTCGTCACCATTAACAATCATCCACTTGCTCGGCCACAGTCGGGCCTTGCAGAAGCAGATGTCATTATTGAATTAATTGCAGAAAGCAACATCACGCGTTTTTTAGCCGTGTACGAAAGTGAAATGCCAGAACGAGTTGGACCGATCCGAAGTGCACGTGACTACTTCATTGATCTAGCCAATGGCTACAATGCGTTTTATGTGGCGCATGGCTACAGCCCGGACGCGAAAGCGATGCTCGACCGCGGTGACATCGACCATATCAATGGTATGATGTACGACGGAACTTATTTTCACCGTTCCTCGGACCGGAAAGCTCCACATAACTCGTACAGTACAGGTCCTGAAATTCTCGATGCTGCTGAACAAGTAGGTGCCTCGATGACACTTTCGGAATCTCAAATGCCAACCTATGTTTTTTCAAAGGAAGCAATGAGTGGAGAGACTGTCACAGACCTCACCATTAGCTATAGTGGGGACCAAAATTTTGTTACTAGCTATTCGTACGATACTACATCTGGTTTCTATACAAGGTCATCTGGAGGAATAGAGACAACGGATGCGGAGTCAGGAGATGCCCTGCAACTCGCTAATGTTGTCATCGTAGAAGTTCCTCATCAAACAATCGATGCAGAAGGGCGTCAAGCACTAGACTTCGCAGCTGGTGGAAGAGCGTGGCTGTACCGAGATGGAACTGTACTTGAAGTAACTTGGCGCGAGGATTCTGGGATGCTCCGACTTTACAACGGAACGTCCGAAGTGGAGTTCGCACCAGGTCAAACATGGATGTCTTTGATTCCAACCGCTCGCGGTTTCGACCAAATGGTCACCTATTCAGAATAAAGGAAGTGATTCGATGCAAGTCGATAAAATTCGTGGTCATCAAACGGACCAATTGTTTAAAGCCGTACTCGAACTAAAGAATATCGAAGAGGCCTATGCCTTCTTTGATGACTTATGTACAATTAGCGAGATTCAATCCCTCGCACAACGCTTTGAAGTAGCCCACTTGCTACGCCTACAAAAAACGTATGAAACAATTAAAGATCAAACGGGTGCAAGTACAGCGACAATCTCTCGCGTGCGTCGCTGCTTTGATTACGGCAATGATACGTATGATGAAATGCTCGGAAGACTATATCCAGATGAGCCTTCCTTCAAGCCCACGACGAAAGGTCGTCGCTAACAGGTTTCCCCTTTAGGGAAGCCTGTTTTTTTGGTATACTGACACTACATAACTTACTAGACACGAAATCGACTCGTCCCGGGTCGATTTCAGTGTGTCTGATTGAAGAAGGTGCCTTAATGCTTACGGACTATAGAGAGTGGAAACATGTATGTAAACTTGACCCGGCGAAGCCATTATCTGATGACGATCTTGAACTCATTTGTGAATCTGGCACAGATGCCATCATTGTTGGTGGATCTGACAATGTTGAGCTAGATGATGTGCTTGAACTTCTGATGAAAATCCGCCGATTTGCGCTTCCCGTCTGCCTCGAACTGTCGACCCTCGAAATGATCACACCAGGTTTTGATTATTATTTTATCCCTTCCGTTTTAAACAGCCCGAACACTGCTTGGGTAAAAGACTTGCATCATCAAGCCCTTGTCGCGCATGGCGACTTCATGAACTGGGATGAAGTGTTTACAGAAGGCTATTGTGTATTGAACCCAGCTGCTAAAGTTGCGGAGTTGACAGAAGCGAATACAGCGCTGACTGAAGAAGAAGTTGTAGCCTACGCCCGACTTGCACAAAATTTGTTCCATCTGCCGATTTTTTATTTGGAATACAGTGGGACATATGGAAATCCAGAAGTCGTAAAAGCAAGTAAAGACGTTCTGACAACGACACGATTATTTTACGGTGGCGGAATCGAGACAACTGAACAAGCCCGAGAAATGGCCCAGTATGCAGACACAATTGTCGTCGGCAACAGTCTCTACACCGACTTAAAACAAGCACTCAAAACGGTAAAAGCCGTTAAGGAGGAACTATGAAGCGAATTGCAAACCAACTTTTAAACGGCATGAATCCAAAACAGGAAGAAGCTGTTAAACATACAGAAGGACCGCTTCTCATCATGGCGGGAGCAGGATCTGGGAAAACGCGCGTGTTGACGCACCGCATCGCCTACTTAATCGTAGAAAAACAAGTGTACCCGTCAAAGATTTTAGCGATTACCTTCACAAATAAAGCAGCCAAAGAAATGAAGCAGCGAATCGATGGTATTTTAGGCGAAGGATTTGGCGACCAGATGTGGGTCTCCACTTTCCACTCAATGTGCGTAAGAATCTTACGTCGGGATGCCGATCGCATTGGGTACTCAAAAAACTTTTCGATTCTTGATAGCACAGACCAACTCAGTGTCATCAAAGGAATTTTAAAGCAAGATAATATCGACCCGAAAAAGTATGAGCCACGCGCTTTGCTCGGCATCATCAGCAGTGCAAAGAATCAGCTGAAGACAGCGGATGACTTTTTAGCGGAAATGAATCCGATGAATCCGTACGAGAAAATTGCAGGACAGGTGTACAAGTCGTATGAGCGTCGTTTGAAAAAGAATCAGTCGATGGACTTTGATGATTTGATCATGCGCACGATTGATTTGTTTAAACGTGTTCCGGAAGTGCTCGACTTTTATCAAAATAAATTTCACTACATCCATGTAGATGAATACCAAGATACAAATAAAGCGCAGTATCAACTGGTTGAGATGCTTGCTGAAAAATTCCATAACATTTGTGTTGTTGGAGACTCGGACCAATCGATCTATCGCTGGCGTGGGGCGGATATCGGAAATATCTTGTCATTTGAAAAAGATTATCCGAACGCAAAAGTGATTATGCTTGAGCAAAATTATCGTTCTACAAAGCGCATTTTACAGGCGGCCAATGAAATCATCGGGAACAATAAGAGCCGCTATCCAAAAATACTTCGAACTGATAATTCGGAGGGTGAAAAGGTTCAACTGTACCGTGCGTACAACGAACAAGAAGAAGCGCAGTTTGTAGTCGGTAAAATTCAACAACTGATGCAAGATGATGGGCTTCGCTACCAAGACTTTGCTGTTTTATACCGCACGAATGCGCAGTCTCGTGCAATGGAGGAGACATTAGTCAAATCCAATATGAACTACAAAATCGTCGGCGGAACCAAGTTCTATGACCGTAAAGAAATTAAAGATCTACTTGCTTACTTGCGACTTATCGCGAACAATGACGACGATATTTCACTAGCTCGTATTATCAATGAACCAAAGCGCAATATTGGCGCAACATCGTTTGAACGAATTGTTACGTATGCTTTGATGCACGATATGACGGTGCTTGAAGCACTTGAAAATGCTACGTTGATTCCTGGTATGACAGGACGGGCCTTAAAATCTGTTTCTGAATTCTTTACATTAATTGATCAATTGTCTGCTATGCAGGAGTATTTATCTGTCAGTGAAATCGTTCAAGAAGTTATTGACCGTACAGGATATAAAGAGATGCTCCAACGTGAAAACAGTATTGAGTCAGAAAGTCGACTAGAGAACATCGGAGAATTTGTGACGGTGACAAAAGCATTTGAAGAGCGTAGCGAAGACAAGACGCTCGTAGCTTTCTTGACGGACCTAGCTCTGATCTCTGATATCGATGCTTTGGATCAAGTGCCGAATGAAGACCAAGGTACTGTGACCTTGATGACGTTGCACGCTGCAAAAGGCCTTGAATTCCCAGTCGTATTTTTAATCGGGATGGAAGAAAATATCTTTCCACATAGCCGGTCAATCGGTGACGAAGAGGAGATGGAGGAAGAACGCCGTCTGGCTTACGTTGGCTTGACCCGCGCAGAACAGCGCCTTTATTTAAGTTGCGCCCAGACACGTATGATTTTCGGTCGGACGAGCATGAATCAACCCTCTCGTTTTATCGGAGAGATTTCTGGAGATGTGATTGAACCAGTAGGCGGAGAGCGAGCAAGACAAGTGCATCCGTCCGTTGCTGGCAATCGCTACATCAAACCACGAAAAGTTGCACCGAGTCATCCGGTTTATACAGAGTCAGGCGGGGACAAACTGACGTGGAACATCGGCGACAAAGCAGCCCACAAAAAGTGGGGAGTAGGAACGGTAGTCAGTGTTCGTGGAGAAGGCGAAAATCGCGAACTTGATATCGCATTCCCAAAACCAACGGGCATTAAGCGACTCTTAGCTAAATTTGCTCCAATCGAAAAACAGTAGGAGGCTCACTTATGGAACATGTTGAAGCGCGAATGAAAGAACTGCATGAGCTGTTGCATGATTACGGCCATGCCTATTATGTGTTAGATGAACCGCTCGTTTCCGATGCGATTTATGATCAATACATGCGCGAGTTGATGGAACTTGAAGAACAACATCCTTCTCTTATACTTCCGGATTCTCCTACGCAACGAGTTGGCGGCAAACCTTTAGAAGGATTTCAAAAAGTACGCCACCGCACACCGATGCTTAGTCTTTCAAACGCCTTTTCAGAACAAGACTTACGTGAGTTTGACCGACGCATCAAAGAACTTGTGGATAGCGACTACCGCTATGTATGTGAACTGAAAATTGATGGGCTGGCTGTCAGTTTGTTATATGAGGATGGAAAACTTGTACGCGGGGCAACGCGCGGAGACGGTACGACCGGAGAAGACATTACTGCTAATATCCGAACGATTCGTGCAGTGCCGCTTCGCTTGAAGGAATCTGTCACGCTAGAAGTGCGTGGTGAAGCGTACATGCCAAAAGCTTCTTTCCAAGCATTGAATGGACTGCGCCAAGAACAAGAACTTGAACTGTTCGCAAATCCACGAAATGCAGCAGCGGGAAGCTTGCGTCAGCTTGACCCAAAAATTGCAGCGAGTCGCCAACTCTCTGTATTCATTTATGGGTTAGGAAACCCCGAAGAGTTAGGGATTCAATCACACTCTGAAGCACTTGATTACTTAAACAAACTGGGCTTCTCTATGAACCGTGAGACAAAAGTATGTGAAACAATTGAAGACGTTCAGGCGTTCATAGAAGAATGGACAGCAAAACGAAATGACTTGCCGTATGAAATCGACGGGATCGTCATCAAAGTCGACCGCTATGACCAACAAGAAGAACTAGGATTTACGGCGAAGAGCCCACGTTTTGCGACAGCCTATAAGTTTCCGGCTGAAGAAGTGGTCACGGAACTTTTGGATATTGAATGGACAGTCGGCCGAACGGGCGTTGTAACACCCACTGCTATTTTACAAGCTGTGCAAGTGGCAGGGACGACAGTTCGCCGAGCATCCCTTCATAACGTTGATTTGATTCAGCAAAAAGATGTCCGTATCGGAGATAAAGTGATTGTCCGCAAAGCGGGAGACATTATTCCAGAAGTAGTCGCAGTCCTTGAAAACGAACGAAAAGAATCCGCTGTGCCGTATGAAATGCCAACAAATTGTCCGGTGTGTGAGAGCGAATTAGTCCGCATCGAGGAGGAAGTGGCACTTCGTTGTGTGAACCCGGCCTGCCCTGCTCAAATCACAGAAGGCATTCGACACTTTGCTTCTCGCAATGCGATGAACATTGATGGCTTAGGGGAAAAAGTGGTCGAGCAACTGTTCCAAAACCAGTTGATTCACGACGTAGCGGACTTATATTCACTAACAGTAGAGCAACTAATTGAACTCGAACGTATGGGAACGAAATCTGCAGAGAATTTAGTGCGTGCAATTGCTGTGACAAAAGAAAATTCGCTTGAAAAAGTACTTTTCGGTCTTGGGATTCGTCATATTGGAGAAAAGGCAGCGCGTCTACTTGCTGAAGAATTTGGTGATATTGATCAACTGATGCTAGCAACACGCGAGCAATTGACTGCCGTTCATGAAATAGGGGATAAAATGGCGGACTCTTTGGTCACGTATTTTGAGCAACCTGAGTCTCAGCAACTAGTTACAAAATTAAAAGACGCAGGCCTGGTACTCCAGTATTTAGGTCGTAGAATTGACAAGGAAGCGCTAGCGGACAATCCTCTTTTCGGGAAGACCGTTGTCTTGACTGGAAAACTTGAGCAGATGGGCCGAAACGAGGCGAAAGAAAAGCTCCTTGAAAAAGGTGCAAAAGTTGCAGGCAGTGTCAGCAAAAAGACGGATCTTGTCATTGCTGGAGAAGATGCCGGTTCGAAGTTAGAGAAAGCCACGGAACTTGGGATTGAAGTTTGGACTGAGCAACAGATGATGGATGCCCTGGCAAACTAGGAAGGAAGAACAACACATGAAAAAACTACTTGGAGGACTGCTCGCGACAATGCTTGTACTTTCAGCATGTACGCCAAGCCAAGAAACTGAAGTCGTACAAGACCCAGCAGAATCGGAAGCACGGACGGTTGTACTTCCCTCTGTTCGTTTAGATGATAATTATTACTCTACGATCTTGCCGTACGCAGAAAGCAAAAGCCGTGGCTTGGTCGTGTCCAATATGGCTACAAAATATGACATCGTAGAAGTTGAAAAAGGACTCATGCGCTTGTCTCAAAATGAATTTCCGACTGACCGTTATTTCTTTCAAGAAGGCCAGTACTTGGACCGTTCAACAATCAGTTCATGGTTAGCGCGAAGCAATCAAACAGAGCAAGGGCTAAATCCAGATGACGAGGGGCTAGTAGGCCGTGAAAAAGCGGAGAAAGCACCTGTTTATTTGACACATATCGTGGAGCAGAACTATTTAGAACTTGATGAAAATACGATGAAACTTGCAGGCATTTCCATTGGACTTGCTCTGAATTCCATCTACTACTACACCGAAGTGGATTATGGGCCAGTGTTTGAACAACAATTGACTGACGAGCAAATCACGGAAAATGGACGACGTATTGCGCAAGAAATTGTAAGTCGGATGCGCGCGATGCCGGGTCTCGAAAACATTCCGATTACAATCGGTCTGTTCAAACAAAATAGCCGGAACGCCATTGTTCCAGGTACGTATTTCAGTTACGGCGTTTCCTCAAGTGGGAATGAAATCGGAGACTGGACGTCACTCAATGAACGCTACGTAACGTTTCCTACTTCGGACTCTAGTGAACAGTTCCGAGATACAGATACGGCATTCCGTAATTTCAAACAAGATGTCGAGACGTACTTCCCGAATTACACGAGTGTCATTGGTACAGGGTTTTATAAAGATGATTTTCTACAAGAGTTAAAAATTGATATCCCGATTCAATTTTTCGGGAAAGCGGAAATTATCGGCTTTACACAATACATTTCAGGCCTGATCAATACGCATTTTGTGGCGGATCTTCCTGTTGAGATCAACATCACGTCAATAGAAGGCGAGCAGGCGCTAATCAAACGAGAAGCAAACCAGGAGACACCTTTCGTACATATCTACGAATAACGGTACTCTGTTCAAGTAAAGCGAAAAATGATATGATGGCTTGTATGATTGAATTTACTGGAGGTGTCCATAGTGGCAACAATCACAAAAGAAGAAGTGCGTCACGTCGCGCATTTGGCACGTTTGGCGATTACGGATGAGGAAGTTGAACACTTTACAGAACAACTGGCAAAGATTGTTCAATTTGCGGATAAATTAAATGAGTTGGATACGACGAATGTTGAACCTACAACACATGTCTTACCGCTTGAAAATGTACTTCGTGAGGATAAGTCAATTGCAGGGTTAGACCGTGAAGTCATGATGAAAAATGTGAAAGACCAAGAAGCAGGTCAAGTGAAAGTTCCTGCAATTATGGACTAGAGAGGCGGACTGAAATTGGCTTATTTTACACATACAGCAAAAGAGCTGCAACAAAAACTTGCAGCAAAAGAAGTTTCTGTTCGTCAAGTAACAGAACATGCTTTTGAACAAATTGAAGCAGTGGACGCAGAGGTTCAGGCGTTCCTTGTATTAAATAAAGAAAACGCACTGAAGCAAGCAGATGAACTGGAAACAACGCCGTTTGAAGAGCGTGGGCCACTGTTTGGTTTGCCTATCGGTTTGAAAGACAACATCGTGACTGAAGGAATCGAAACAACAGCTTCTAGTAAAATTCTAGAAGGTTTCAATCCAATCTACGATGCGACTGTAGTACGCAAACTTCGCGAAGCGGGTATGATCACCGTTGGGAAAATCAACATGGATGAATTCGCTATGGGTTCATCGAATGAAAACTCAGCATACAAAAAAACGAAAAACCCTTGGAATTTAGCACATGTTCCGGGTGGTTCATCGGGTGGCTCTGCAGCTGCAGTAGCAGCAGGCGAAGTACCATTTGCATTAGGGTCTGATACAGGTGGTTCAATCCGTCAACCGGCAGCATTCTGTGGGGTTGTTGGAATGAAACCAACGTACGGTCGCGTGTCTCGTTTTGGATTGATTGCGTTTGCGTCTTCTTTAGACCAAATCGGACCCATCACACGTACTGTTGAAGACAATGCTCTACTTCTTGAAGCGATTTCTGGTGTGGACGAAATGGACTCAACATCAGCAAACGTTGAGGTTCCAAAATTCTCAGAAGCAATCGGCAAATCGATCAAAGGATTACGCATCGGCGTGCCTAAAGAATATATGGGCGAAGGTGTCAGTGAAGAAGTACGCGCATCTGTCTTAGAAGCCTTGAAAGTGCTAGAAGCGCAAGGAGCGGTTTGGGAAGAAGTATCTCTTCCTCACTCTGAGTATGCGTTAGCGACTTACTATCTATTGTCTTCATCTGAAGCATCCTCAAACTTAGCGCGTTTTGACGGCATCCGTTACGGCTACCGTGCAGAAGAAGCGAAGAACTTGTTAGAGCTTTATAAAATGACGCGTGCACAAGGATTTGGTGATGAAGTGAAGCGTCGTATTATGTTAGGTACGTATTCACTAAGTGCCGGTTCGTATGATGCATACTACTTGAAAGCACAAAAAGTCCGCACATTGATCAAGCAAGACTTCGAAAACGTATTTGAAAACTACGACGTCATTGTAGGACCTACGACACCAACACCTGCGTTTAAAGTAGGCGAAAATGTCGACGATCCATTAACAATGTATGCAAATGATATTTTAACAATCCCTGTCAACCTTGCAGGCGTCCCTGGAATCTCGATTCCTTGTGGCTTTGCTGCAGACGGGTTACCACTCGGTCTTCAAATCATCGGAAAGCATTTCGATGAAGCGACAATTTATCAAGTGGCATCTGCCTACGAGTCGACAACTGAGTTTCACAAACAGACTCCGGCTTTATGGGAGGTAAAGGCATAATGAATTTTGAAACAATTATCGGACTTGAAGTCCACGTAGAATTGAAAACTGAATCGAAGATGTTCTCTCCCTCTCCAGCGCACTTTGGAGCAGAACCAAACACAAATACACACGTGATCGACCTTGGGTATCCAGGTGTTCTTCCAGTCGTTAACAAAACGGCTGTTGAATGGGGAATGCGTGCTGCAATGGCACTGAACATGGATATTGCACCTGTCACAAAATTTGATCGTAAAAACTACTTCTACCCAGACAATCCAAAAGCGTATCAAATCTCGCAATTTGATAAGCCAATTGGTGAAAACGGCTGGATTGAAATTGAAGTAGATGGCAAAACAAAGCGTATCGGGATCACTCGTCTTCACTTAGAAGAAGATGCTGGGAAACTGTCGCATACAGACAAAGGCTACTCGCTTGTTGACTTCAACCGTCAAGGAACGCCTCTTGTTGAAATCGTATCGGAACCAGACATTCGCACACCAGAAGAAGCATACGCCTATTTAGAGAAACTGAAATCAATCATTCAGTTCACTGGTGTTTCGGACTGTAAGATGGAAGAAGGATCTCTTCGTTGTGACGCGAACATCTCACTTCGTCCCTACGGGCAAGAAAAGTTTGGAACAAAAGCAGAACTGAAGAACTTGAACTCCTTTAGCTACGTGAAAAAAGGTCTTGAGCACGAGCAGATTCGCCAAGCGGAAGTGTTGAAAAATGGAGGGGAAATCCTTCAAGAGACGCGTCGTTATGATGAGTCTACTGGTAAGACGATTTTAATGCGTGTGAAAGAAGGCGCGGATGACTACCGCTACTTCCCAGAGCCAGATCTTGTGAAAATTGTGATTGACGATGCTTGGATGGACCGTGTTCGTTCCGAATTACCGGAACTTCCGGATGCTCGCCAAGCGCGTTATGTGAACGAACTTGGCTTGACAGAATACGATGCGCGCGTAATGACATTGACAAAGGAAATGTCCGATTTCTTTGAAGAAACGATTTCACTAGGAGCAGACACGAAACTATCAACGAACTGGTTGATGGGGGATGTATCAGCCTACTTGAATGCGGAGCAAAAAGAATTGAAAGACACGAAACTTACACCACAAGGTCTTGCAGGTATGGTGAAGTTGATCGAAGATGGAACAATCAGTTCAAAAATCGCCAAAAAAGTATTCAAAGAGATGGTGGAAAACGGTGGAACTGCAGATGAAATCGTCAAAGCAAAAGGCTTAGTACAGATTTCAGATGAAGGTGCACTGCGTGACATCGTGACTCAAACATTGGATGCAAATCCACAGTCGATTGAAGACTTCAAGAACGGGAAAGACCGTGCAATTGGGTTCTTAGTCGGTCAAATTATGAAAGCAACAAAAGGTCAAGCAAACCCGCCGATGGTCAACAAATTACTAAACGAAGAAATTCAAAAACGCTAACAAACTGGCTCGCCCTGACTTGGGGCGAGCCTTCTTTTGGGAATTCATGCTATGCTAGTGTCAAGGAGGGGTTTTTTGATGAAAACAGAACAACAGTATTTTGAAGAAGGCCGTCCACTTGCAGTCTATATGGACGAAATGACAACAAAAAAAGAGCAATCCTTTCACGTCTACGAAAGCTTCACAGTTCCTGCGGACGATGAGTTTATCACACGTTTGTCTGAATCCAATGTCCACATTTTAGGAATCACCGAGGACTGGTGCGGAGATGCGATGATGAACAATGCTATTTTGCGTAAAATTACTGAAGCAGCAGGAGTCGAGGTACGTGTCGTGCTACGTGATGCGGATACAGAATTAATTGATCGCTATCTCACAAATGGGGGCCGCTCGATTCCAAAATATCTTTTACTAGATGCACAAGGACAAGTGATCGCCACATGGGGGCCTCGTGCAGATTTAGTGCAAGAGTACGTGATGGGTGAAAAAGCAAAACTTCCAGAAGCCGGTAGCGAAGGCTTTGAAGAGGCGCAGCGTGCCATTTTTGAAGAATTGACTACACAATTAGAGACAAACAAAGACTTTCATTTGGCAACATATAGCAGCATCCGCGAAGCATGGTTCACAAAATTGCCTTCATAAGGAACCTGCTAAAGTATTATACTGTCTATAGCAGAGAGAGTTGTGAAGAAAGAAGGTTCTGTACATGCAACGTGCACGAATTATATATAATCCAACTTCCGGGCGAGAATTGTTTAAGCGTCACTTACCGGAAGTTTTAGAAGCAATGGAACTAGCAGGCTACGAAACATCGTGTCACGCGACAACAGGTGCTGGTGATGCAACAGAAGCTGCAAAGCGAGCTGTTGAAAACGGCTTTGATTTGATTGTGGCAGCAGGGGGCGATGGTACACTAAACGAAGTCGTAGCAGGCGTCAGTCTATTTGATGAGCGTCCGAAACTTGGTTTGATTCCAATGGGAACAACCAATGACTTTGCACGTGCCTTGCACATTCCGCGTGACATTCAACAAGCTGTAAAGATTATTACAGATGGTAAGTATGTACCGGTAGACGTAGGGCACGTGAACGATACATTTTTTATCAATATTGCTGGTGGGGGACGCATCACGGAACTTACATATGAAGTCCCAAGTCGTTTAAAGACGGTGCTTGGCCAACTTGCGTATTATTTAAAGGGAATTGAGATGTTACCGTCTATTCGCGCAACGAAACTACGCATCGAATTTGATGATGAAGTATTTGAAGAAGAAGCCATGATGTTCTTAATTGGCTTGACGAATTCAGTCGGTGGCTTCGAGAAGCTTGCTCCAGACGCTATTATCAACGATGGTAAATTTACTCTGCTCATCTTGAAAAAAGTGAACATGGCAGAGTTTATTCGACTTGCCACGCTTGCAATTCGTGGGGAGCATTTGAATGATCCACACGTCATTTACCGCAAAGCTTCAAAGATTCGTGTCCTGTCGGAAGAGACTGTCTCCTTAAATCTCGACGGAGAATACGGTGGAACATTGCCTGCAGTTTTTGAGAACTGGGCACGCCATATTGAAATCATGGCACCAGTAGATTTATTACCGGAGCAAGATCTCGTTGAAAGAGACTAATAACTAAACTAGCTACTCTAGCTTTTTAGAGTGGCTAGTTTTTTTGTTTCCATTCTCCTCTGTTGTTCTCAATTTTCGAACTTTTCACAACCCGTCATAACCTTGTAACAACTTGCCTGAAAACAAGTTCGGCTGATTAGATTAAACCCCTTCAACTAGGGTAGAATAAAGGCATGAAGCTCGTTGAATGACCGTTAGCCAATACTCTATATGAGGTGAACGAAATGGGAAATGAAGAAGCTGTATTTTTTAGTCGGCTACTTACAGAAATGACACTCTCGTTCCATATTATCTACGCCACAATCGGTGTAGGGGTGCCACTGATGATCATGCTGGCACAATACGTGGGAATCAAGAAAAACGACGAACACTATATTTTACTTGCCCGTCGCTGGGCACGAGGGTTCGTAATCACAGTAGCTGTCGGAGTTGTAACGGGGACCGCCATCGGACTCCAGTTGTCACTACTTTGGCCAAACTTTATGGAGCTTGCCGGCCAAGTGATTGCCCTGCCACTGTTTTTAGAAGCATTTGCTTTCTTCTTTGAAGCAATTTTCTTAGGAATCTATTTGTATACGTGGGACCGTTTTGAAAACCAAAAGAAACACCTATTGTTACTTGTTCCAGTTGCGTTTGGTGCCGCGATGTCTGCAGTATTCATCACAATGGTGAACGCTTTTATGAACGCACCACAAGGTTTTGACATGGTCGACGGTGAACTGGTCAACATCAGTCCACTCCTTGCAATGTTTAATCCGGCCATGCCGACGAAAGTGGCGCACGTTGTCTCGACCGCCTTGATGACGAGCGCTTTCGTACTAGCATCAATCGGGGCTTTCCGATTGTTAAAAGGCTCGAACCATATTTATCATAAAAAAGCTGTGTACTTAATGGTCAAAGTTGGACTTGTGTTCTCCATAGCCACTGCAATCATTGGAGACTTCTCAGGTAAATACCTTGCTGAGTACCAGCCGGAAAAATTAGCGGCTGCTGAATGGCATTTTGAAACATCTGAAGCTGCGCCACTTATTCTTTACGGTATTTTAGACGGAGAAGAAGTGAAATATGCGATTAAGATTCCATTCGCATTAAGTATTCTTGCACACAATGATCCCAATGCAGAAGTGATTGGACTAGATCAATTCCCAGAGGATGAGATACCACCGCTCTATATCCACTACTTCTTTAACATCATGATTACAATCGGAATGTTCATGGTGATGTTATCAGCCTTTTATGTTGTCGCGAAATGGCGTAAATGGAAATTTGCGAACTCGCGCTTTATTCTCTGGTTGATCGTGGCAGGTGGACCACTTTCCATGATTGCGATTCAAGCAGGTTGGTGGATGACCGAAGTCGGCCGACAACCGTGGATTTTGTATCAAATCATGACTGTTGAACAAGGTGCAACATCCAGTGGAAGTGTGGATATCATGGTCGTCGCATTTGCAATCTTGTACTTGATTTTAGGAATTGGTTCTGTCGTCGTCTTGCGCAGAATGTTCCGTAACAATCCAGTTGAAAAAGAGCTAGACAAACTAGATCAAGAGCGATTGGAAGGTGATACGAAATGACATTAGAAATCATAGGGATCACGGTCCTTTGGTTCTTCCTATTTGGATATGTCATCGTTGGGTCTATCGACTTTGGCGCGGGGTTCTTCAACGCCTATAGTTTGCTGACCAATCGCCAACATATTTTAACGAATATTATTCAAAGGTATTTGTCGCCCGTTTGGGAAGTTACGAACGTATTCCTCGTATTTTTCTTCGTAGGAATCATCGGGTTCTTCCCGAAGACCGCCTTTTATTACGGAACAACACTTCTTGTTCCAGCGAGTATTGCTATCATCTTGCTCGCGATACGGGGATCGTACTATGCGTTTGAGACATACGGTTCACGCGGGCACAAAGGCTACTCGTTTATGTACGGGGCAGCGGGGATTTTAATCCCTGCGTCGCTTTCCGTTGTATTAACGATTTCTGAAGGTGGATTCATCGATATGGTGGATGGCCAACCGGTACTAGATTATAGCCGCCTGTTCTTGAGTCCGTTAACATGGAGTATCGTTGTATTAGCCATTGCCGCCACACTTTATATTTCGGCTGTGTTTTTAACATGGTACGCAAGTAAAGCAGAGGACGCTGGTGCTACGAAGTTACTACGTAAATACGCATTGATCTGGGCATTGCCGACGATGATTACAGCAACAGGAATCATTGTAGAACTTCGTGCACATAACCCAGAGCATTACGCGAATATCTTGGATGTCTGGTGGGCATTCTTGATTTCTGGATTACTGTTCTTCGGAACGGTGTATCTATTGTGGACAAAACGAAATTACGGATGGGCTTTCTTGTTGCTCGTCGGGCAGTTCTTTATCGCCTTTTTCGCATACGGCTGGTCGCACAGACCGTACTTGTTGTATCCGTATTTAACGATTTATGATGGGTTTACAAATGAAACGATGGCGATTGCACTGATCATTGCGTTCATTGCAGGACTATGTTTGTTATTACCGTCACTGTACTTGCTCCTGCGCCTATTCTTATTCAACAAAGATTATGTCGCTGGCAAAAAAGAAGACAATCACGCTTAGGAGGATATCATCATGACAAACTTTTTTATCTTTTACGCTCCGTTCATTGTACTGTTTGGTGCCATCGCAGCGGTCTTCTGGTGGGCGCCTAAAGACGGAATCATTCGAAAAGAAAAGTAGAATCAGCTCCTGCCGCGGCAGGAGTTTTTTCATGCTATAATGAAGAAATCATGCAAAAAAGAACGGGGTTTAAAGAATGACTGTAAAGAAAAATGACCGTTTGACGGTTTTTGTAGAAGATTTAACACATGATGGCCAGGGCGTCGCAAAAGTCGATGGCTACCCTATATTTATTAAAGGCGCATTACCGGATGAAAAAGTTGAAGTTCATGTGGTGAAAGCATTGAAAAAATATGGTTTCGCAAAGCTTGTAGAAATTGTCGAGTCGTCTCCGTTCCGAGTAGCTGCTCCTTGTCCGGTGTTTGACTCGTGCGGTGGTTGTCAGTTGCAACACCTTAGCTACGAGGGACAACTGATGATGAAAGAGAAACAGGTGCGAAGTGCAATGGAGAGAATCGGCAAAGTGCATACAACCGTTCTTCCTGTTCTTGGTATGGACAATCCGTGGCGCTACCGAAATAAATCCCAGATTCCATTTGGTGTTGACGAAGGTCGCGTAGTGGCAGGATTTTATAAATCTGGCTCTCATGATATCGCCAACACACCGACGTGTTTGATTCAAAGTGAAGAAGCCGACCGCTTGATGCTCGCTTTAAAAGAACAGGCAGTAGAATTTGGTTTAGAGCCTTATGATGAGAAGACAGGTCGCGGCCAACTCCGTCACCTAGTCGTTCGTAAAGGTCGCACAAGTGGCGAGACGATGGTCGTGCTCGTGACGAAAACGAAAAAGATTTCACAACCTGAACGTTTGATTCACTTCATTCTTGAAGTGGAGCCGACAACAGTGTCGATCGTTCAAAACATCAATCCAACGCGTACAAATGTGATTTTTGGAGAAGAGACATTTGTTCACTGGGGAAAATCGCATATCGTCGATTCCATCGGAGATATTCAATTTGAAATATCTGCTCGCTCGTTCTATCAAATCAATCCGCTTCAGACAAACGTGCTCTACCAAAAAGCACTTGAAGTAGCAGGTCTGACAGGGAACGAAACGGTGATGGACGCGTATTGCGGAATTGGAACGATCTCGTTGTTCCTCGCACAACAAGCAAAACAAGTTCTGGGTGTCGAAATCGTACCACAAGCAGTGGAAGATGCCCGCCGCAATGCAGAACTGAATGGTTTTACAAACGCTGAGTTTGAAGTCGGAGCAGCAGAAGATGTGATTACGCAGTGGTATGAAGACGGAAAACTTCCAGATGTCGTCGTTGTCGATCCACCTCGAAAAGGGTTGGATGGTAAGTTGATTGACACACTGATTGAACATAAACCTCGCCGCATTGTGTATGTATCTTGTAACCCAGCAACGCTCGCTCGTGACTTGCGCCTGTTAGAAGATGGTGGTTACAAAGTGCACGAAGTACAGCCGGTGGATATGTTCCCACATACAACGCATGTCGAGTGCGTGACATATTTAACGATTTAGAAACAATGGTTTCATTTGTAGGAGGATTTACAACATGTTGAAAGAAAATTTTTGGCAGGAGTTGCCGCGTCCATTTTTTGTATTAGCGCCGATGGAAGATGTGACCGATGTTGTGTTTCGCCATGTCGTCGCGAAAGCAGGCCGTCCTGATGTGTTCTTTACAGAATTTACGAACTCCGATAGCTATTGCCACCCAGATGGTATCCAGAGCGTCCGTGGCCGTCTGACGTTCACAGAAGATGAACAGCCGATGGTCGCACACATTTGGGGAGACAATCCGGATTATTTCCGCCAAATGAGTATTGGAATGGCCGAGATGGGCTATAAAGGCATTGATATTAATATGGGGTGCCCCGTACCAAATGTCGCAACACGTGGAAAAGGAAGCGGTTTGATTCTTCGTCCAGATACCGCAGCTGAGCTAATTGAAGCTGCAAAAGCTGGAGGTCTTCCTGTTAGTGTGAAGACGCGTCTTGGTTATTCGGAGATTGAGGAGTGGAAAGAGTGGCTCGCGCATATTTTGAAGCAAGATATTGCCAACTTGTCGATTCATTTACGTACGCGGAAAGAGATGAGTCAAGTCGATGCGCACTGGGAGCTCATTCCGGAAATCAAAGCATTACGTGATGAGATTGCGCCGAACACGATGCTAACAATCAATGGAGACATTCCGGACCGTGCAAAAGGTCTTGAGCTTGCAGAGAAGTATGGGATTGATGGTGTCATGATCGGGCGCGGGATTTTCAAAAATCCATTTGCGTTCGAAAAAGAGCCACGGGAACATACAAGTCAAGAGTATCTCGACTTGCTTCGTTATCAGTTGGACTTGCAAGACAAGTACGCAGAGGAAGTGCCACGTTCGATTTCGGGATTGCATCGCTTCTTCAAAATTTATGTAAAAGGCTTCCGAGGTGCAGGAGAGTTGCGCAACCAGTTGATGTATACAAAATCGACGGCTGAAGTGCGACAAATTCTTGAAAACTTCGTACATCCGGAATAACTCGCTGCGCGCATAAATCAGTATCTTTTCTCAAACTTAGATTGAGAGAGGGTGCTGATTTTTTAGTGGAGCCGGGTGTTTAGTTTCCATAACATGACTCAGGGCACACAAATGAGTTTTGAGGACACAGAAACGCTCGCTCGGGTCACAAAACACGGTCCGCAGGTCACAAAACGGGCAACCAAGTCGTAAACCCCTAGCTGCCCAACCCCTTACTGTATATTGAATACTAAATTACTAATCCATACTTTCAATAAGGCTGTTGTTAAAGACAAAGTATCTAAATAATTCGAAATTACAATTTGATGTAACTGTAACCAATGGCGTTCGTAATAATGATATGAATAAGGTAAACGTTCGTAAATAATTATCTAATATTTACGGACGTGTATTTGAATTAGAAAGAGAAGTCTAATCGTTGGTCGTAAAAGTCTACTTTTACGAACGGTTTTATTTCCAGAATTACCTAGATATTAATTTAAATTTTAAGTATATTTGAATTATAAGTTCTAATTCTATACTTCAGATATAAGAATAGAAAAAGTCTCAATTAAATCTCTAAGAGAAATTTAGAACCAATACTAGTATGACCAAATATAACTTATGTGCATTTTCGACACTCGCAAAATGAAAATAGTTTTTTAAAAGGGGGATGACTGTGGGGAAAATTTTAAGGATGATTATCCTAATAAGCGTTGTAGCGTTAATGACAGCTTGTGGAGGTCCATATTCGTCTACTACTTCAATGTTAGTTGTGATTGAAAAAGGTCATTCTAATGATTCTGAAGAATACTGGATCAAAGCGTATGACCCAAACAATGAAACCCAAGAAGAAGCCTTTAAGATTGTTGTAAACGAGGTCATGGCGTGGAACTTGTTAGAGGAAGAAGTAAAGTATTTTGCAACTTATGGAAAAGAAGGGGACAATCCTATAACATTGACTCAAGTTGAGTATTCGAAAAAAAATAGTTTGGAGTAACACTTTGAGAGTAAATCAAAGATAACTTTAAAAATAATAAAAAGGATTAAAAAGCAAAAAAGAATTTATAGTATTTAGAACTGGGATTTTGAACAGAAACTAGTTTACATATCATGAGGTTATCGGAAGTGCTTTATGTAGTTAGAATATTAAAAAAAGGGAAGACGAGCAGCTAATAATTCGGCTGCTTGTCTTCCTTTTGGTTTTCATCATCCTGTTAAGCGATCAGAAATCTACTGGAGAATAAAGAGAGTTATAGATGATTTCTACAGCTTGCTGTATCGATTTATAGCATTCGACACTTCCCGTCTGCAGATAAGTTAATTCGAGTGTCTCTGTGTGCGGAACGCATTTGACCAGAATCTAGTCAATGTCGTCTTTGGCAAAAGTTTGGGTAATCCGGACATTGTTGTATTGACAGATGGTTTCCAGTAGCGCTTGTATATGTTCTTTATTCATTTGGCATTCTCTTTTCGCTTTGGAAAGTGACTAAGAAAAGCCTAGAGAATCTAAGGCTAGCCATTTAATTCCGGTATATCATGCCCTTTTCCTTTACCAATCAAAAGAGGAAAATGACTCAAGAATGAAATAAGCCCAGCAAACGGTCGATTGTTCCTCAAGCGCGTTTTACGAGATAATTAGGCTGAAAATCGACTTGATTCGACAACTGTTTTTTCAATCACTTGCTCGTGTCACTTCATCTTCCCTGAATCTCCAGGTTTTTCAGCTTCATGGCCTGTGCCAATGTGTTATAGACCTCAATCTCCCTAAAGTTGATGCCTAGCTGGATAGCGGTCTGTGCAATGTCCGGACTGATGCCCGCAAGTGCTGTTTTGACCCCGATGATTCGTAATCCATCGATGAGTTGGAAAATCTGATGAGCCACCATCGTGTCGATGATGGGAACTCCCGATAAATCAATGAATAACCGTTCGAGGTGATATTCGGTACTTTGCTGCAACGCTTTTTCAAACATGATCTGCGCCCGGTATGTACTGATTTCGCCGACCAATGGCAGCAACCCGGTGTCTTTGGTCAGCAGGATAACCGGCGCACTCATTTCAACGATTAATTCTTGCTGGGCGTTCAGTTTCTTTTCAGCCGCGATGGCCGTCTGGGTTGTGAATTCCAGCAGAAGGTCGTTGATGGTCGCCGTAATTCCTTGATTCCAGGCAATCAGCTGTTCCTTTGAGACGCGATCTCCTTGAATGGAAGCAAATTCTTCAACCAGCTGAAGGTATTGTTTCTGGGTCTGGAAAAAGTCTTGCAGCACGGCTGTCGTGGGTGTCGATAAGCGATCTTCATCTCTTGCGGTGCGGACAATCCAGTCCTGGAAATCTTCCAGGAACTCTTCGTATTCCTTGATGAACATCGAACAAAACCGGTTATGAAATTCAATGTTTTGCTGCTTCAGCTTTTCAATGATGTTTGGGTTTATGGAGCCATAGATGCCCCCTTGGTTTTTATCCAGTGATTCATACCATTGCTCGGTCAGCCCTGCGTTTCGCTCGCATAAAAAATCATGCAGCTCTTTATTGCGTAACATTGCATTCTTTCCCTTCATGTTAAGTATCTTCTGTTTGACAGTTGATTCGCATGCCATACAGAAACCAATGACAAATTCCTTATGAAATGACTTAGTTCTATACTATCTTATTGATTACGTGCATGTAAGCTTCCACATTTATAGAAAAAAGTAGAGCTTTATTTATGTGCTGCAAGGAAAGTGGGTAAAGAAACCTTCTCCCTTTTAAATGTCTTCTATTATGAATTGCCACCGTTGTTATTCCCACCGCTATTGCTGTTTTCTCCGCCTTTTGAACCGATTTCTTCGTAGAATTCCTTTTCGTGTTCGAAAAAACTTTATACCGTAACGACATCCGCGCCTTTTTTCATTTCGTAAGGGCCTTTTTCCTGAAGGAATGACCCGATGACATCAATCGCGTGGATGTTGCGGTACTGTTTCCTGTCTTCGTGCTTTTTGAACGTCTGGCTTCCGCCGCCGACAACCCGGTACCGTTTAGCAGGCTGCCAGTCTTCACCCACGATTGTCAGGCTTTGAATGCGGTGCCCTTTTGGATTATAAGGTTTATACGTCATTTTCAAGCCGCTCGATCGGAGGACATAGCCGCCTTTTTGTTCAAAGGGATCAGCGGAATGGACTGTTTCCAGGTTATTTTCCAGCGCATCCCACAACTCTTCCCCGGTAAGCTCCAGAGTGAACAGTTCGGGATTTGTTGGAATGATGGTATGCAAATCATAAAGGGTAAGCGGACCCGCATCCATGGGAGGGCCGTACCGCCAGCCGTGGGAAAAAGCAAGGTCGCTTTCGAAAGCGGCCAGGTACGCATCCGTTATCAGTTTGTCCATAGGCGCTTCTTCCAAAGTCATGCGGTGAAGGACCGTTTTCGTCCCCCCGGCCACCGTCTCTCTTTCTGTTGTATAAGCGGAGAGAATTTCTTCGACAAGCTCTTTAACTTCTTCATCTTCCCCGAACTGTTCATCGATGTCGACGAGCCTGTATTGAATGTCTGTTATTTTGCCGTTCTGGACTTCGACATCCAGATGCCCGATAAAAGAGGAGCTGGAACCGGCCTGCACGATACAAGTGCCATTCCGGACGATTGGTTTTGTCACCCGGTCATGGCTGTGTCCGGAAAGGACAATGTCTATGCCGCTCACCAGCGACACCAGTTGGGCATCCAGTGGAAGGCCCATATGGCTCAGCAGGACAATGACATCAGCCTTTTCCTTCAGTTCCGCGACGCATTGCCGCATTTCTTCAACCCCGGTTGAAAAACTTAATCCTTTTGAAAAATCAGGAGGCATGGTGATATCGACATACGGATAAGTCAAGCCAACCACTCCGACTTTTACTCCGTTCAACTCTTTGATGACATAAGGGATGAAAAAATTTGCCTTTGTATCCTCATCTTTCACATTGCAGGAAAGAGCAGGGAAAGGGAGTCTGTCTGTCAAATTCCGAAGCTGTTTTTTGCCGTACGCGTAATCCCAGTTTCCCGGTACGAAGCCGTCGATGTCCATCTTCTCCAGGAGCGGCAAAATCGCTTCCCCTTTACTGGCCACAAGGGGCAATGTCCCGTGGAACAGGTCTCCGCCATCAAAGAACAGGACATTTTCCTGTTCTTTTTTCAGGGTTTTGACGTACCGGCTGATTCTTGCCAATCCTCCCGCTTTTTTTAGCACCGGCCCTTCGGTGCTCCAATAGAGTTCATTGTGCAATTCCAGGCACCCATGTGTATCGTTTTGCTGGATCAGAGTGAATTTCATGCTTTTCCACCACTTTCAAAATATTTTGAACCACTTTTACTGTAAATGAAAACGGATTGACCGGCTAATCTTTGAACTTACGATTGAAATTATCTGGATTTTCATCAAATCTTCATATTCGACATGTAGAGTAGGACAGGAACGCAATACAGCAGAAGTGAGGGGAACCATGCAAACAGCTGCCATAATTTCCATTTCCATCAAGATCATCAGTGTCGTGTCAGGAATCGTCATTTTTTATCTCATAAGCGGCTTTGAAAAAGAGCGCAGGAAAAAACTGGCGGAAGAAGCCGTTTCTCAGATCATGAATTTTGTCCTGTTCATCTGGCTCGCCAAAATTTTATTGGACTTGCCTTTATTTTTAAGCGATCCGCTTGCGGTGCTTGCCTATCCAAGCGGATCGAATGCTTTTTACCTGGCCATCCTCTTCAGTGCGGGACTCATCGGTTATGGCATGAAAAAGGAGCGGATTGAGGGATGGGCGTTTATCCAAACCTTATTGTATATCCTGTTGCCGGCGGCGTTCTTTTACGAGTTCGCCGGATGGACCTGGAACAATGAGTCATCGGCACTTGAGAGCATTGTTCTGCATGCTGTTCTTTTGATGCTGTTCCTGGCTTTGAATGACAGGATATCCCCTGTTGCTGTCGGGAATGCCATCCTGTCGGGCTGGACAGCAGGAATGCTCCTGCTCCTGATGATTCAGCCGCATGTTTCCATGTTCGGCTATCTGATGGAACCGTGGTTTATCGTCATTCTTTTTGCAGCCGGGCAGTTTTTGATGTTTTTAACTTATAGAAGGAGTGTTATTGATGAGCACAATTGAACCGGATACGCTTTTGCTGGTAGGAATGTTCCTGGCTCTCGGAGCAGGGGCGATATCCTTTTTGTCACCATGCGTCCTGCCGTTATTTCCGGCATACCTGTCCTATATTACCGGCATCAGTGTGAAAGAACTGCAGGGAGACCGGGACAGGAAAATACAGGGCAGGCTGTTCAGCCATTCGCTGGTATTTCTTGCAGGCGTCTCTCTCGTATTTATCAGCCTGGGAGCTGGAGCATCCTTTTTCGGCCAATGGGTGCAGAATTTGCTGATGGGAGATTCCGGTCTTTTCATCCAGCGCATTGCCGGGATATTCATCGTAGTTATGGGACTGTTCATCGGCGGCTGGCTTAACCTCACCGGCTTGATGAAAGAACAGCGTTTTCAATTCAGCAGGCGGCCAAGCGGCTATGTTGGAACGTTCATCATCGGTCTGGGGTTCGCGGCTGGATGGACGCCGTGCATCGGACCTGTATTTGGTTCCATTCTGATACTGGCCGTCAGCAATCCGGGCCAGGGGATTTTTTATACAGTGATGTACGTCATCGGTTTTGCTTTGCCGTTCATTATTTTGACGTTCTTCATCGGTTCGACAAAATGGATTGTCCGCAAAAGCCAGATCATCATGAAAGCCGGCGGCATCGTCATGGTCGCGATGGGTCTTGTCCTGTTCTTCGGGCAGATGCCGGCCATAACCGGAGCCCTGCTGGATCTGATTCAGGATACGTGGCTTGCGAACTTAGGATAAAACAGGAGGTTGAAAACCATGAAAAAAATAGTATTGGGTGTTATCATAGCTGCAATGGTGGGCTGGGCTTTTTATGATATGGCCTTTTCGGGCAAAGAATCAGCTGAAGTGCAGGATGCTGAAGAGTCAGCAGAAACGGGGCTGATGATCGGGGATCTTGCACCGGATTTTGAATTGGTGACAATGGACGGGGAGACGGTGCGCTTATCCGATTACCGCGGCGAACGCGTCTTCGTGAATTTCTGGGCTACCTGGTGCCCGCCTTGCAGAGCAGAAATGCCGGATATGCAGAAGCTGTACGCAGAACAGGAAGTGCCGGTGGAAATATTGGCCGTCAATCTGACCAAAACTGAAGGCAACGAAGGAAATGTTGTGGATTTCATAGCGGATTACGGGCTGACTTTCCCCATTTTAATGGACCGGGAGTCGGAAGTCTCTGATAAATATAGAGTGCAGGCCTATCCCACCTCTTACTTGATCGATTCGAAAGGGCGCATCTCGTTTGTCGCACCGGGTGCCATGAACCATGACATCATGATCCGGGAAGTGAAGAACATGGACTGAGTTTTTATTAATTTTTTAAGAGGTGAAGTTGTTGAAACCTACTGTATTAGTCGTCGAAGATGATCCGATGATCCGCGAGCTTGTTTCCATTTATATGAGGAAAGAAGGTTATGAAGTAAAGGCGGCCGCAGACGGCGAAGAGGCGAAAGAAGCTTTTCTTGCGTTTCAGCCCTGTTTGGTCATTTTGGATCTCATGCTGCCGAAAATAAGCGGCGAGGAATTATGCGGGTGGTTCAGGAGCCAGAAACGGAACGAAGTCTCCATTATTATGCTTTCGGCAAAAGCGAAAACGAGTGACCGGATCAATGGATTAAAAATGGGGGCGGATGATTACATGATCAAGCCCTTTGATCCCGATGAACTGGTTGCCCATGTTGAAGCAGTGCTGCGCCGATCCGGTCAGTTCTGCCAAAAAATCACTTGCGCCGGCCTTTCCATCATGCCGAGAAAAGGGGAAGTGGAGTTATACGGCAAAACGCTGCCATTGACCAAGCATGAGTTCAATCTCCTTTTTCACTTCATGGACAATCCGAATATGGTGCTCAGCAGGGAAGATCTGATCCATCAATTGTATCCGTATAACGATAAGATGGTACTGGACCGGACCATAGATGCCCATATCAAAAATCTGCGGGAAAAAATCGAAGATGAGCCTTCTTCTCCGAAACGCATCCTGACAGTCAGAGGAATGGGGTATAAATTTATCCATGTTTGATTCCATCAAGTCATTTTGGCCGAAACAAATTCTTTGGCGGCTGACCTTTTTGAATATCCTCACCTTGACGGTCCTTGTCATCCTGAGCAGTTTCACGATTTATCATGCAGCCTGTGGATTGGTTGGCGGGATGGGAACAGATGCGTACAGGCAGGAGCAGTTCAGTGCAACCCTGTGGCAATATCTCTGGATTTTCAGTGTCTCGACCATCGTCCTGGGAAGCCTGATCCACTTTTATCTGACAAAAAAATTGATGCGCCCTTTAAAAACGTTAATCGAATCAACGAAAGTCATGAAAGAAGGGCATTATCCGGAAACCATTCAGAGCCGGTCCAAAGGCGAAGTGGCGGAATTGATTGTCCATTTCAACGAACTGATGCAGCAGCTGAAAACCAATGAACAATCAAGGCGGAAAATCGTGTCGGATCTGTCCCATGAATTCAGAACGCCGCTATCAAATTTAAACGGCTATATGAATGCTTTGAGCAATGGCGTCATTGCCGGCAATGTGGAACTGTTCAAATCGCTTCACGGTGAAGCGAAGCGGCTGACAGTGATGGTCGAGCAACTGGAAAAGTTGAAAGAATGGGATTTTGACGCTGTGCAGACATATGCCGAAACAAAGCCGGAAGAAATGGGCCGGCTGATCCGGCAAACGGCTGATATGTTTCACTGGCAGCTGCAGGAACAGGAGATTCCTGTCCGGATCGACGCTGAGCCTGGAAACGTGCGGGTTTGTAACGGCGGCATCCAGCAGGTGCTCAGCAATATCATCGAGAACGCCATTCTTTATTATGAAGGCGACAGTCCGATTCAGCTGATCGGGAGAATTGAAGAGGCGCATTACCGGGTGTCCATTATCAGTGAAGGACAGGAAATTCCGGAAACGGACAGTGAAAAAATATTTGAACGGTTCTACCGGACGGATCCTTCCCGGAACAGGGAGACCGGAGGAAGCGGCCTGGGACTGGCGATTTCAAAAGAAATCATTGAACGCCATAAAGGCGAAATAGGATTTGATCCATCGAATAACTGTTACACATTCTGGTTTACGGTGCCTCTTGATAAAGGGGTTTAACACTGCAGTGTCTGTGCAGAGAAAGGAGCAGTTATGAAAAATTCCTGGAATTCCTTGTGACCATCTCAAAAATTTGCGTTCCTGGCAGGAATCGCATTTCTGTTTTTCCTTATTTTCACTCAGTACTAACGGCTTAATTTGATAAAAAATGTTTTACACGGCTTAATGAGGGAAATTTATCAAAAGAATGAGTATTTAAAAGAGAGGAGCAATACAAATGTTTGATTATACAGTAGAAACAAGCAAGAGCAGGGACGAAGCAGTCCGTGATTTGGAAGCGAACCTGAAAGACGAGAAATTCGGGGTGCTTTGGAATTTCGATTTGACGGCGAAGCTTCAGGAAAAAGGAACTGATTTCAGCACGCCTTATACGATACTTGAAGTCTGCAACCCGCAGGAAGCAAACCGCGTGCTGTCGGAAGATTTAATGGTCGGCTATTTCCTGCCATGTAAAATTGTTGTCTATGAAGAAAAAGGCACTACGAAAATCGGCATGCCGAAACCAAGCGAGTTAATCCAGATGGTCAATAACGATTCGATCAAAGAAATCGCAGTGGATATTGAGAAGAGATTGATCGGCTGCATCGACAAGACAGTCTAAGCCAAAAATTTTTAGCATTTTATATACCCCGTGCGGTAATCAGAGAATTATTGGCAAGGAGGAATTGTATATGACAGTAAAATCCGTATCACCTAAGAAAGTGGCTCATCAGGTTTTTAAGAATGAACCGATTTATGTTTTGGATGTCCGCAGCAAAGAGGAATCGGAAGACTGGAAAATTGAAGGCGATCATGTTCAATTAATCAATATACCTTTCAAAGAGTTGAGTAATTCCGACTCGTCTGACTTGAAAGAGCTGCCGGAAAACCAGACGCTGTATACGGTTTGCGGAAAAGGAAATACTTCACAAAAAGCTGCAGCCTTTTTGCAGGAAAATGGTTTCGATAACGTGGTTTCGATTGAAGGCGGGATGGCTGCCTGGAGTGAACAGCTTGAAGCTGTCAAAATCGGCGAAGTGGCCGGCGGGGCGCTTTATCAGTTTGTGCGCCTGGGCAAAGGCTGCCTGTCTTATTTGATCGAATCCGACGGAGAGGCCGCAATCGTCGACGCCAGCCGAATGACAGAAACCTATGAAGAGTTTGCGCGTGAAAAAGGGTTGGAAATCACGCATGTAATCGATACGCATTTGCATGCCGATCACATTTCAGGGGGTAAAAAACTGGCGGACTCGGCAAATGCCACTTATTATTTGCCGCCGGACGATGCAGAAGAAGTCGTTTTTGCTTTTGAACCGGTAACCGACGGCATGGAACTGGAAGTTGGCAGCGCGGTAATAGAAGCTGTATACTCTCCGGGGCATACGATCGGCAGCACCACATTCGTTGTCGACAATAAATATCTGCTGACGGGTGACATTCTGTTTGTTGAATCCATCGGACGCCCGGACCTTGCCGGAAAAGTGGGAGATTGGGCGGGTGATCTGTACGAAACCCTGTACAGCCGCTACAAGAAATTAGCGGACGATCTGCTTGTGCTTCCAGCCCATTATGCGGACGTCAGTGAATTGAATGAAGACGGCAGTGTTTCCGAGAAATTGTCTATCCTTTATCAGAACAATGAAGGTCTGCAGATTAATGATGAAGAAAAGTTCATCAAACGGGTGACGGAAGGTCTGAAAGATCAGCCTAATGCTTACGAAGAAATTCGGCAGACGAATATGGGCAAGATCCATCCGCCGCTTGAAGAAGCGAAAGAAATGGAAACCGGTCCGAATAACTGTGCTGTATAATAGAAGAAAAGGATAATCCTTGACCGCGGAAATGTTTAGTCCTAAACTAGGCACAGGTCAACGGATTATCCGTTTTTAATCCTCAGTTCAATCACTTGAAATTATACCCTAAGGGGTATATAATAGGGTTATAGTATTAATAAAGAGTTCAACAAGGAGGCAAGCAAAGATGGAATACGATAAACAAGTCCAGAATCGCTTAAAGCGAATTGAAGGCCAGTTAAAAGGTGTGATCCGTATGGTAGATGAAAACGATGACTGCCGTGATGTCGTTACGCAATTGTCCGCTGTCAGAAGTGCAGTGGATCGCGCAATCGGCGTAATCGTCAGCGAAAACCTGGAGCAATGTGTACGTGAAAGCCTTGAAAAAGGGGAAAGCACAGATAATCTTGTAAAAGACGCAGTCAGTCTGCTTGTGAAAAGCCGATAAGAAAATTCGTCAAACGGAAGGGTTGACGAATTTTTTCTCAGATGTTAACATACCTCTGTAGGTATTTATTTTCTTGTCGCTTAAGCCGGTGAATTTTTTATTTTGACTTTTATATACCCGCTGGGGTATATTTGTAGGGGGAAACAAACAAATGGAACAGACAAAGACAACGAACATCATCTTATTCAGCGGAGATTATGACAAAGCGATGGCGGCTTACATCATTGCAAACGGGGCAGCTGCCTATGATCATAAAGTAACCATTTTCCACACCTTTTGGGGATTGAATGCACTGAGAAAAGACAATCCGCCGACAGTGAAGAAAACGTTCTTGGAACGGCAATTTGCCAAAATGATGCCACGCGGCGCAGACAAAATGGGCTTATCCAATATGAATATGGGCGGTATGGGCCCGAAAATGATCAAACAAGTCATCAACAAGCACAATGCTATGACGATGCCACAATTGATCGAGATGGCACAGGAACAGGAAATTAATCTGGTCGCATGTACGATGACCATGGATCTTCTTGGATTGAAACAGGAAGAATTGCTAGAAGATGTTACGTACGCAGGTGTAGCTGCTTATCTGGCGGATGCTGAAGACGGCAATGTAAACTTGTTCATCTAATAGAGGGAAAACATGGATACTTGGTTAATCGTTTTAATCGGAGCAGTAATCGTATTTATCGGTTACCGCGCCATGTCGACGGCAAAAGGTGCAAAATCCATTTCCACTGACGAGCTGAAATCTCAATTGAAGAAAAAAGATAAACAATTCATTGATGTACGGACGCCTGGAGAGTTTAAGGCAAACCGCATCAAGGAATTCAAGAACATTCCATTGAATGAATTGCCTGGGCGAGTAAGTGAACTCGACGCAAACAAAGAAACCTATGTTATTTGCCAAAGCGGTAAGCGAAGCAGCAAAGCTGCTTCAATCCTTAACAAAAATGGTTTTACCGATGTAATCAATGTAAAAGGCGGCATGGGAAGCTACCGCGCCTAATTTTAAGGAGGAATAACGAATGAAAACAATGACTGCGCAAGAAGTACAAGAATATATGAATAACAATAAAGATGTTTCAATCATTGATGTACGGGAAACTGAAGAAGTGAAAGCTGGTAAAATTCCAGGTGCAGTAAATATTCCTTTAGGGCTTATCGAGTTCCGTTTGCAGGATATTGATAAATCGAAAGAACACATCATGGTATGCCGTTCAGGAAGCCGTAGCGGAATGGCATCAGAACTGCTTGCAGCTAAAGGCTACAACGTTATCAATATGCAAGGCGGCATGCTGGACTGGGACGGACCGACTGAATAAGTAAATTTTTTTAAATGAAAATATACCCCATAGGGTAAATTGGGAGGAATTTTGATGATACAAACAGATAAATTACTGGATGCAAAAGGGCTTGCTTGCCCGATGCCGATCGTGCGCACGAAAAAAGCGATGAATGAGATGGAACCCGGACAGGTCATCGAAGTGCAGGCAACAGATAAAGGATCGCTTGCTGATCTGAAAGCCTGGGCAAAAAGCAGCGGCAACCAATATCTTGGTTCATCCGAGGAAGGCGATGTGCTGAAGCATTATTTGCGCAAAGCGGACCAGTCGGAAGAAAAAGAGGAAATCCGTTTCCCGCATACCGTAACGAACGCTGAATTGAAACAGGAGTTAAATCGTGAGGATGTCATCGTACTCGATGTCCGCGAACCGGCGGAATATGCATTTGGCCACATCGAAGGCGCAGTTTCCATTCCGCTTGGCGAACTGGAAAAACGCAGTGGAGAACTTGACGCAGAAAAAGAAGTGATCGTCATCTGCCGCACCGGCAACCGCAGTGATTTCGCAGCGAAACAATTGGCTGACAAAGGATTCACACGTGTAAAAAATGCTGTCGAAGGCATGACGCAGTGGGACGGCGCAACTGAACAAAACAACGCGTAAGCAATTTTAAAATACAAATTACCGGGAGGAATTCCAAGTGGCAGGAAAAACAGCAATTATCGCATCAAACGGAACATTATTCGATGCTTATAAAGTATATAATATCGCAACAGCAGCAGCGGCAAGTGATCACGAAGTGGCCATCTTCTTTACATTCGAAGGATTGAACTTGATCAATAAAGAAGCATATGGCCAATTGCCGCTTCCTGAAGGCAAGGAACAGATTGCTGAAGGATTCGCAAAAGGAAATGTACCGGCAATCCCGGAACTGGTTGAAATGGCGCAGGAACTTAACGTGAAATTCATCGGCTGCCAAATGACAATGGATTTATTCGGCCTTGAGAAAGAAGCTTTCGTCGATGGCATTGATGTTGGCGGAGCGGTCACATTCCTTGAATTCGCAAAAGACGCAGACGTTACATTAACATTTTAATCTCGTAAAAACTCAACGAGAATATACGGATGGAGGTATTTAAATTGACTGTAAAAGCAATGACCGCAAAAGAAGTAGCACGTAAAGTAATCGATAACCAGCCTTTATTTATCCTTGATGTACGCAACGGCGACGCTTTCGCCGACTGGAAAATCGAAGGCGGTAACATTCAGTATCTGAATACACCTTATTTTGATTTATTGGACGGTGTCGAAGAAGTGGTTTCAGAACTTCCGAAAGACAGAGACATTCTTGTCGTTTGCGCGAAAGAAGGATCTTCTGTGATGGTAGCTGAAATGCTGGATGAAGAAGGCGTCGACGCGGCGTACCTTGAAGGCGGCATGAAAGCGTGGAGTGAACACCTGGAACCAGTGAAAGTCGGCGATTTGAAAAATGGCGGGGAATTGTATCAATTTGTTCGCATCGGAAAAGGCTGCCTTTCTTACATGGCCATCTCAGACGGTGAAGCCGCTATTATCGATGCAACACGCATGACTGATATCTTCTTGGATTTCGCGCAGGAAAAAGGTGCTAAGATCAAGCACGTATTCGATACACACTTGCACGCAGACCACATTTCCGGAGGACGCCAAATCGCTGAAGCAACAGGCGCAACGTATTACCTGCCGCCGGCTGACGCTGAAGAAGTGGTATTCGATTATGCGGAATTGGTCAATGGCCTTGAAGTGGCATTAGGCGAATCAAAAATTGAAATTGAAGCATTATACTCGCCGGGGCATACAATCGGTTCGACATCATTTATCGTAGATGATCAGTACTTGATGACAGGCGATATCCTGTTCATCGATTCCATCGGACGTCCTGACCTTGCAGGCCTTGCAGAAGATTGGGTCGGCGACCTGCGTGAATCGCTTTACAGCCGTTATGCAGAATTGGCGGATGAGCTGATTGTTTTACCGGCTCACTTCATGATCATGGAGGAGCTGAACACGGACGGAAGCGTCGCAAAAAAACTAAGCGACCTTTTCAAAGAAAACCACGGATTGAATATCGAAGATGAGCAGGAGTTCCGCGACATGGTAACGAAAAACCTGCCGCCGCAGCCGAATGCTTATGAGGACATCCGTAAGACCAATATGGGCAAAATCACGCCTGACGAAGAAGTTCAGCGTGAAATGGAAATTGGACCAAACCGTTGTGCGGTTCGGTAAGTAAAAGATATTTTTATTGAAATTAAAACAATACAAACCCAAAAGGAGAGATTTTGTTGAACGCAGATAAAGTATTAGATGCAAAAGGCCTGGCATGCCCAATGCCGATCGTGAAAACAAGAAAAGAAATGAAAGAGCTTGAATCCGGACAGATCCTGGAAATTCTTGCGACAGATAAAGGTGCAAAAGCTGATATGACTGCATGGGCAAAATCAGGCGGCCATGAATTGTTGGATACACAAGAAGAAGACGGCGTCCTTAAATTCTGGATCAAGAAAGGCTAAGAGTTGTAAAAGGGTATCGCCATGATACCCTTTTCGCTTTTGGAAGAGGTGACAAAAGATGAGTTTTGATTTTATTATCATCATATTCCTGATCGGCTTCATCGGTTCCTTCATCTCCGGAATGGTCGGAATCGGTGGCTCGATCATCAAATACCCGATGCTGCTTTATATTCCGGTCATACTCGGCTATACGGCATTCAGCGCTCATGAAGTATCCGGCATCAGTGCCATTCAGGTGTTCTTCGCCACCATCGCAGGTGTATGGGCCTACCGCGGCAGCGGCTATCTGAATAAAACACTGATCGCTTATATGGGCGGTGCCATCCTGGTCGGCAGTTTTATCGGGGGCTACGGTTCGACGCTGATGTCAGAACAGGCGATCAACATCGTCTATGCTATTTTGGCAACAATCGCTGTAGTTATGATGTTCCTTCCAAAAAAAGGAGTCGACGATATTCCGACCGACCAAGTGACATTCAATAAATGGCTGGCTGCCGGACTGGCGTTCATCGTCGGGATTGCGGCAGGTATTGTCGGTGCAGCAGGTGCCTTTATCCTTGTGCCAATTATGCTGGTCGTCTTGAAGATTCCAACGCGGATGACCATTGCGACTTCACTGGCGATTACGTTCATTTCGTCAATCGGTTCGACAGTTGGAAAAATTGTTACTGATCAGATTCTTTACGGTCCCGCAGCGGTCATGATCGTCGCTAGTATTTTGGCAGCCCCGCTTGGTGCCAAGCTGGGTCAAAAGATGAATACGAAATATCTCCAATGGATTTTAGCGCTGTTGATTTTAGGGACAGCCATCAAAATCTGGACAGAGATCTTGTAAAAAAAATCATAAATTGGACACAGCAAGGAGGCAGCTAGTCGCTGCTTCCTTTTTATTGTCTTGCAATACTCAGAAAGAAGAGGTCAGAAATAAGATTGGGCTTATTCAAACAGGGTATTAGCAATATAGAACTTAAAAATGGTTTCTTTAACCTTTTTAATAGGGGTACCGTCAGGAAAATGCGGATTTACAACGTTAAGCAAAAGTATAGAAAAAATCGGTTCCTTACAACGTTTAGGAACCGATTTTTTCATTTGGCTTGTTAATGTTCCATATCCACAACTAATATCGAAGTAGTTTTCAATGTCGGTCGTTAATTCCAATGTTTGCAACATGAAAATTTGGTCAAATAAATTACTCCACATTCCCTGATTAGGTAAATCAGACACTCTATACCTCATTTTTTTCTCCTCTTTGTGAATAATAAAATATATCTAATTTTTATCACCTGTATTCTTCAATTTAGCGAACCACTTTACAAATCAAATTATATATTGTACAATTCAACTATTCAATCAATTAGTTGAATAGATTAGAGGTGATGATTTGGAGTCTAGAGAATTTAAAGACCTTGTATACAGTCAATTCACTCGAATTAGTAAAGCTCTCTCTAGTCCAAAGCGCTTTGAGTTATTAGATTATTTATCTCAAGGACCCAAAACAGTGGAGCGATTATCTAAAGAAGCAAAAATGTCTGTAGCCAATACGTCAAAACATCTTCAGTCACTGCTAGAAGCTAAATTAGTTAAATTTAGCAAGGACAAAAACTTTGTCTACTACTCTTTAGCAGATGATAACGTAGTCAAACTTTTGCGTTCAGTTAAAAATTTAGCTGAAATGCAGTTTAGCGATATTACACACGTAAGAAAAGACTATATAGAAAGAAATGAAAAGATTAAAATAGTGCAACTTAAAGATATGTTGGAAGAAATACAAAATGGTGAGGCTGTTCTAATCGATGTTAGACCAGAAGATGAATATAAAAGCCAACATATTACGGGAGCACTATCGATGCCTGTTCTAGACTTGGAAGAACATATTTCTTCTCTTCCAAAAAATAAAAAAATCATTGCTTATTGTCGCGGACCATATTGTGCTTTTGCCACACAAGCTGTTGAAACATTAAACTCCCTTGGATACGAAGCTTATCGTATGGAAGAAGGTGTTCATGAGTGGAAACAAGCTGAATATATTCATTAATTTTAAGGAGGAATTTAAAAATGTTATTTCGCCAATATTTACACACTAATCCAGTAGCAGCATCATATTTCTTTGGTTGTGGAAGCCAATCTCAAGGGGTAGTAGTAGACCCACTAGAAGATGAAGTTGATTTTTATGTAAAGGAAGCTCAAGATTTAGGCATGAATATTGTTTATGTTATTGATACACACCTTCATGCTGACCATGTATCAGGTGCAAGAAAATTAGCTGAAAAAACAGGTGCAAAATATGTCCTTCATTCTTCAGCGGATACAAGTTATGAATTTACTCCTGTTGAAGATGGGGATGAACTATTAGCAGGAAATACACTACTAAAATTCTTGCATACGCCGGGTCATACGCCAGAACACATTTCTATCGTTGTTTCGGATAAACGTAGAGCAGATGAACCTTGGTTTGTCTTAACAGGACACACATTAATGGTTGGAGATGCAGGTAGAACTGAATTGGCTGTGTCTGTTGAAGAAGGAGCAAAAGATTTGTATCAAAGCATACAAAAAATTACTCAATTAGAAGACCATATTGAATTGTTTCCGGGAGCATTTTCAGGCTCAGTTTGCGGACGTGGTTTAAGTGGTAAGCCTTCTTCAACCGTTGGATTTGAAAAACGTCACAATGAAGCATTGAAATTCGATAACGAGAAGGAATTTGTTGATTTTATGACATCTAACGTACCACCACAGCCAGAAGGTTTTAAAGAGATGAGAAAAACTAATCAAGGAAAATAATAATGTGGAGAACCTCTTTTTTGGTTCTCCCTTTTTTGTAATCTGAATACCCCCTGCAATGCAGGGGGTTCCTGAGAGCTTTCAGCTATGGACAAAAAAATCCCCTCATCATACGATATTTTCAGG
>NZ_JAFBFG010000022.1 GCF_016909155.1 Chryseomicrobium aureum | reverse complement strand
TTTTCCTTTCTTCAGGTTTGTTAAGGACATTATATCCGTCAATTCCTGGACAAACAATACCGTCAACAAATTGACGTTTTTAATCAGCATTAACAGCTGAAACTACTTTGATGTCACTTTTATTATGAATATTTAACAAAGTCATAGATTCTAATAAGCCTTCTTAAATCAGTGTTTGTTTTATAATTCTTTTCTTTTAAAGCTGTTTTTAGATAGCCTCCTAAATCTTCAATACTGTTTTTTGTGTAGTTTACCAATGCTAAATTTATATTTTTTTCATTACCATTTAAGGCTTCTTCAAATGTTTTATCATGAGATAAACGTGATTTTTTCAGCCAAAGTGAATGTGATAAGATTTTTTGTATTGAGTTAAAACGTAAACAATTATTTTTTACTGCTTCTGGTAATTCATCAAAATTAAATTGAGAAGTATATTTTCTAGTAGGTAAGAAACCTCCACTCTTGCTCAAAGCATACGGGAGTGTTTCAGCTACTAATAAATCATTATGAAAATTTCCATTATCAAAAATTATATCTTCATATATTTCATCAGTTGAAACTATTCTATATCCATTTTTTGCTCGTTCCATCATTCCAAAACCATAAACAAATTCAATTTTTTTTAATTCTTCAGCAGTCATATTATCAGAGGGTAAAGATAACATCATTCTTTGGTCGGGGTCGTTTGTAAGTAGTAAATTATACATATCTTCTTTTACATGTCGCAGCATTTTAATCGGATATTTTGATTTATTTTGTGCTAATTCATCGTATAAAAAAGAATAATTACCTAAAACTATTTGCCTGATGGTTAAAGACTTTCCAGAATCAAAAGTAATAGTATACTTTGACTCTCTATAGAATTCTTCATCTGGATCCCATACCACATAAAATAATCTATTAGCTATTTCTTTTAATTGTTCAGTATTTAAACAAATTTGAATATCATTTAAAATGCTACGTATATCTTCATCTCCAATAGAATAACCTATAAAAAATATAGGGTGTTCTAAGAAAATAGTTAAAAGTTTTGCAGAAATATATTTGTGCTTTTCTTCAATTTTCAAATAGTCAGCTGTACTAATTAAGATAGATTCAGGGAAGGTACTACTACCATGAATCTTGTATATTTCCCCCACATCATATTTTGAGTGAAATAAAATTTCCTCTTGAGAAGTATAAGTTTCATAACCGAATATTCGTTCGAGAAGATTGTCATAATTAGTAGTAATTAAACCAGAAATGGAGTGTGTCGATAATTTATTTAGAGACTCTAATTCTTGTTCTATACCAGGTAGGTATTCACTGAAACTATTTATGTACTCAGAAATCTCGATTTTTATAGGTGGTACATGTTGATGAAGGATTAAGTCCTCATATTTATTCCTATTATCTTTGAATTTGTCGCTTGTATACCAAGTTTTGTCCAAATCATCTGAGATAATATCACACAAGTAAGTCATGTACTTATTGTAATTTGAGTCTTTATTATATTTTTTTGAAGCCTCATTCTCTGCCCTGATGAATCCATATTTATCATCATATGTAATTGTGGCTATATGTCTAAGTAAGTCTTCCCAAGTAGGAATATTTAAATACCTTCTTGAAAAACCAGATCCAATAAAAAGGAACGAGAGAGCATCAGCTTTATTTAGTAGTGGTTTCAAGAATTCACGCCTATGCAGAAAGCTACCCTAAACCCCTCAAAAACACATGAAATTCACAGAAATGCCCCCCGCATATGCAGCCGCAACCTAATAGAAGATATTTTCTTCCCTATAGACCGTCATCCTCCCCAAAAGAACTCCCTATTCAACCCCACACCTCAACACGTTATCATCAACCCAGGAGGAATTCTCATAAACTTAAGCAATCTGAAAAAACAGGTGCCGGCGAAGCTTTATAACCGCGGGCTTGATTATTTTGAGCGGGAGTTTGTGGAACATCTTACAGAATCAGCGGCAGGGTTGATTGAAGAGCTGCAGTTCATGTATCCGAAACGGAGAGCGCTGTTGGATGAGTTGGGGAAGATAAATTAGAAAGGAGCAGCGCCAGTAACTTCCCTGGCACTGCTCCTTATTATTCCTTTTACTCAATCCGGACTAAATAAATTATTTACCTTATTTTTGCGACTGGTTCAGCAGCTGATCCAGGCGGTGGAGATGGAATGTATAGTCAAAAAGAGCGGATGCTACAATCATTAATCGAATGTTTTTCTCCTGGTTTTCTTTAGACAGGGAAAGCACTGAATCATAAAATTCGTTTCTTCGGTTTAACATATCTGCGTCTGAATGCTGAAATTCTTTGATCTTGCCTTGATATTTCAAAAATAGATACTCGTGATATTTAATCAATTCTTCCAGGTACTGATCAAATAACTGATTGACGCTTTTTTCAGACTTACTCTGAAAGTAGTGGTCATCAATTTTTTCGAGAAGCTGATTCCCTTCTTCTAATGTCTTCAGCATCTGCCTGAAAACAATCATTTCCCTGTCATTCAATTGCTTTGTTCGTGATTTTCCGAACTTGATTCTTTCCTCATCAAACAATTTGAATTGCTCCACTAAGTTTTCAAGTTCTTTCTTAAAGTTACGGGAAAGATCCTGATAGGAACCTTCTGTCAGCTCATTTGAAATTGCAGTCCTTAATAATAATGACATTTGCTGAAAAGCTGAGTGGATGTTAGTTGAAAAGCTCTTTTTATATTTCGGTGGAAAAACAACGAGATTAACTAATATAGCAGAAATCGTTCCTATTAAAATAACCGAAAATCTTTCCAGGGCAAAGTACAAATCCTCACCTGCACCGGAAGTCATGATCGCAGCTACCGTTACAAGAGTTAGCGGAATTGTGCTATCCATTTTTAATTTCAAGCTTAATGAAATCATGATCATGATAACTAAACCGATGGTGATAGGATTTTCGCCTAAAAAATAGATGAAAAACAACGAGATGGATGCACCCAGCGTATTTGTGATCAATTGATCAGGCAAGTGCTTCCAAGTCCGGTATAGCGATGGCTGTACAGCTAAAATAGCTGCAACAGCTGCAAACGCAATGTTGTCCAATCCGAAAAATCCACATATGTATATGGCAATTATAACTGCTACGCCAGTTTTAAAAATGCGAGGACCAAAAGTGATATCCATTTCTCCCTTCAGATAATAAAGAACTGGAGAAATGCATTTCCAGTCTCCAGGATCGTTTACTCTCACCAGATTTCATTAGATAAATATTATCCAGTGAATATAATGATGTCTAATTAAACTTTAAATTGCGATAGACATTATGTCAAAAGTGAATCGGTTTTATTCGAATCCTCCCTCTGTCACACGCACTTTCATTTCTTTAAATTAAATGCATGGTGAATCCATTATCATTTGAATGTAAAAAGGGACAGCCCCTGAAAGTCATTTTCACGACCTTTTGGGACAGCCCCTATCTATAACTCTGCCGTTTAATTTCTCAAAATAATATAAACGACATAAACGATATAAATGACGGCTAAAACCGAACCTTCGATCCTTGAAATCTTGTACTTGGTTCTCGCAAGGATTATCACAAGGACTGTCACACCGATCATCAGCCATACATCCGAAAATATCTTCGAATCGACAGTTAAAGGACTGATGGCTGCTGAGGTTCCTAAGATGAAGAAAATGTTGAAGATATTACTGCCGATGATATTCCCCAGAGCAATGTCCACCTGCTTCTTCAAAGCTGCGGTTACAGAGGTGACGAGCTCAGGAAGCGAAGTACCTACGGCAACTATCGTTAAGCCGACCAAAGTCTCGCTCATACCGAGTGCAAGAGCGATCTCGATACTGTTGTCGACGACGAGGGTGCCGCCGAACACGATGCCGGCAAGTCCGCCGATTGTTAAGAGCGAGTTTTTCAACTTGGATATGTTCGCCGAGTCAACGGGATTTTCTTCTGTGTTCAGGCGATCTTTCCTTGCCACTTCGAAGATATAGTAAAGGAAAACCGCGAAGAATAGCAGCAGCATAATGCCTTCTGTTCTTGTGATGAGATTGCTGTCCAACGCCTGAAGTTGAATGTCGCTGATGAGCAGCAGCAAGGCAACGGAGCCCAGTAAGGCGAAGGGAATTTCTTTCCGGATCGTCTCACTCTGGACCAGCAGAGGGAAAACGAGGGCTGTCACCCCTAAGATGAAAGTGATGTTGAAGATGTTACTGCCGACGACGTTCCCGATCGCCACATCACTGTTTCCTTCGAACGCTGCGATAAAACTGACCGACGCTTCCGGCGCGCTTGTACCGAATGCGACAATCGTCAAGCCGATCAATAAAGGCGACACCCTCAAGCTTTGCGCTATTTTTGAAGCGCCTTCCACAAAATAATCAGCTCCCTTAACTAAAAGAGCAAATCCTACCAATAATAAAAGATAAGTCAATTGTTGCTCACTTCCTTCCTATACTAAAGACATTTAATCGACTTTACTCTCTTCTATGCCAATACCCTTCAAACTAGGGTGAAAACCATAAAAAGCCGTCACAATGATTGACGAATACGGCTCCATTATTTTTTATCTGTGGGATTACGGGGCATCAGTCAATTCATCCATTATTGTCCTCCGTTCTTTTAATATATTAATAAAGATAATATTAACCGAACTATTTCAACCTAAAAAATGGCTATTTTTGAACTAATCCTATATAAAGAACCATTTTAACACAATTTTTCTTTTATTATGTAAATTGCATTTCCCGAAATCCCACTAGTTGTTATGCAATCATAGTACAATTGTAAATTTCAAGTATGCGTGAAATTTTAGTAAATAGAGGAATGTTTATACATATTCACGCTATATTATGAGATGAAGATATAGGCGTCGATTATAATTTGCGGAAGGTAAGTATATAAATAGAATTACTTCAAAAAGTTTTAACATTTCTCTGATGTTGTGCTGGACCGCGTAGAATCTAGTAAAGTGTAAAGTGATTTTTAATATGATATACTTATTAACGACGCAAGTTCGATAAGAATATGCGTTCTTTTTGTTTTGTGGCTAAAAAATTTAAATTTAAATTTAAACTTAAAGCTAAGATTTTGATACTCCATATTTACCTCTATATTAAACTCCAGAATGGCAAACCCATTAAGACTCCAGAAACAAAATCAGCAGGGCATTTGAAAAATAAAGGAGACAAATTATGAATTGGTATGAAAAATTAAATCAGTATTTTCCAGTTGAAGAAATGAAGTCAAAAGAGCATATGGATGCTTTATTAAATAAGAAAATCCGGCCGATAAACCTGGCCGGACCTTTTTGATTTACTTCATATCCGAGAATTTATAGTGTATCCCAGATATACCGATGTACGATTCCGGATACATACTGGCACCACAATGCTCACATTCAAACATAGGGGCGACGCTCTGGTCACCACCTTGATCCATGCGGTCCATCTCTCGGACCACATCGTATGGTATAAGTTCGGTCGTCTCACAGAGTAGACAGATATATTTCACTTTAGCTGGTCTCGCCTTAGGCGAACTGGCTTTTTTCTTTTTCTTTCTGACCTTGCTGACTGGTGAGATAGCTGATCACCCTCTCTAAGTAGTTCCTTGTATTATCGCATAGGGCAATCCGAATCGTCAGTAGACCATCCTGTAGACAGACCTCTCCCTTGAACACGAAATGGTTCTCGCACTTTGGGCACACCAAAGGATCTGACTGATTGTTGACCAAGAACTTCTCACGCCAGTTTCGTCTACGGAGCTTCGCTCCCGTCTTCACAAACCATTGTTTGACCTGTTTCTGCCATTTTGTAAGCAGTGCTTTAACTTTCGCCTTCCGTCTTCTTGAATACATGCCGTAATGTCGGATTGTCTTAAACTGCTCATCTGGGATATGTCTGATCAACCTTGTGATAAACTCTTCGGCTGTCACGATTTCCGTCTTCTCAAGACCGTCGGTCTTGTCCTTATATGTGAAAGTGACCATCTCACCATCATATGCCACAACACGATTGAGACCGATCGCTGGTCGTCGCATATAACGACCAATATAGCGCAACTGTTCTTGAATCTTCCCCTTCTGCTTTGGGGCATGGACATAGAAACCGTCTCCATTGTTGTTGTAGGCGGCCTGTAATCTGGATTGGACTTGCTTCTTTTCTTTCGGACTCAGATTCTTACGAATCAATTTTAATACCACTGTCTGCCACTGTTTTCTCAACATCGCAAAAGGCAGGAAATCATAGTTCACATATTCTCCCTTAGAATTGATGCCACCCATCGTGACGAGCATATGGACATGAGGGTTGAAGTTGACCCGAGAACCAAATGTATGGAGCCCCGAAATGATTCCTGGCTCTAGCTTCGCCTTCTTCCAGAAGAATTCTTTGAGGAGTCGGGCAGCCTCATCCATCATCTCTTTGAGCAGGTGCCGGTGTAATAGGAACACATCGCGCAGGCCTTCATCGATTGTGAAGATCACATGGCGATGGTTCACCTGTATCACTTCATTCGCTAAGATCCGGCTCCATTCCTCACTCTCACCAACTGAGCATGTCGTGCAAAATCTTCCTTTGCAGCGATACGCAACCTTCTTCGTATTATTACAGCCTTCACAGACAAACAGTTTGAATCCGTTGACTATCTTTCCGCACCCTTGGAACCTCTTTATCTCTTTTAAGACCACCGGTCTGATTCGTCTTCCGTTCTTGTTCAAAAACTTCTCCCAGTGACGATTGCAATCAAAGAAAATTAGTTTCAGAATATTTGTCTCCATAAATAGAAAATACCATGAACACTGGGTTCATGGCACTAAAAATTATATACTTTCTTATCTTTCAAAAAAACAGCCGCATTTCTGCGACTGTTTGAGAGGTTAGATTATAGTAAGTTAAATTTTCCTTTTTTCATAACAAGTGGTGCTCCACCAATCATGTATAAAGCACGGTTGTCGATGATTTTTTTCATGATGGAAGCTTTTGTACCTGTAATCTTACGGCCCATTACATCTCCAATCGCATCGTGCTCACCCAGTGAACATACAGAACCTTTTAACTGAGGAACGAATGCATGTGTATCTTCGTTCTTCATAAGTGCAATAAGGTTTTGTGCAATTGTTTCTGCCTGTTGCATCGCAATTTGTGCTGTTGGTGGGTATGGACGGTTCACTTCTTCGTTGATCATAAGTGCGCAATCTCCAACGATGAATACGTCTGGGAAGCCAGGTGCACGCATGTCTTTTTCAACTTTGACACGAGCACGCATGTTTTCGATACCAGAAGTTTCGATTAAACGGTTTCCGCGAACACCTGCAGCCCAAACAACTGTACCAGCTTTAACGAAATCAAATGACTCTTCACCCGTTTTGATTTTTACACCTTCAGGAGTTGCTTGCACAACTGGAGTTCCAATTGAGAATTCAATTCCTTTAGACTCTAAGTGACGCACTGCATAGTCCACTAATTCTGGATCAAATCCAGGAAGAACCATTGGCGCAGCCTCTACACAAAGAACGCGTACTTTTTCTTGTGGTACATCAAATTCTTTGCAAAGCTCTGGAACACGGTTTCCTAGCTCACCTAAGAATTCGATTCCTGTGAAACCAGCTCCGCCTACAACGATTGTCAAACGGCTGTCGTCTTTTACTTCGTCTTGAGACCACATAGCGAATTGGTATTCGATGTGCTCACGAATTTGACGCGCTGCTCCAACGTTTGCAATAGAAAGTGCATATTTATCAAGACCTTCGATACCGAATGTCTCGCCTTCAAAGCCAAGTCCAATGACTAAGTAGTCATATGTGTGCTCGCCTTTATCTGTTGTTACTTTGCGTGCATTAACGTCGATGCCTGTTACTGCTGCTTGAACGAATTGTACTCTGTCGCCATTTAGTACGCTTTTGATGTCATAACGTACATCTTCAGGAGATAGCGTTCCAGCTGCCGCCTCGTGTAACCAAGTCGACTCATAGTGATAATCATTTTTGTTAATCAATGTGATATCTGCATCATTTGCATTTAATTTTTTTTGTAAATTTACGGCAGTTGAAAGTCCGCCATAGCCTGCGCCTAGAATGAGAATCTTCGCTCTTTTCATGGTACCGCTACCACCTCTTAGTTATATTTTCACTTATTTGCCCCTTGACGGGTGCAAACACTTACTTTCTATATTAGCCCTTTTAGAATAGAAGTTCAATGAATACTTGTATCGAATGAAACGTTTTCAATTATGCAAAAACTCATAGAAAAATAACATATGCTTAAAAACAAAAAGAAAGCTTCTCCTAATCGAGAAACTTCCTTAAATAGAGTGTAGGGTGATCAGGGGAAGCGTTCCGCGGGCGCGGGCTGAGCCAAGGTCTCAGCTTCCGCTTTTTTATCCCGCTGGAGTCACCCCTGATCACTTTTATGTCTTGTATGTTAACCAAGCCAGTAATACTTAGATTAACAGTTTTCAGGTGTTCCTTGTTTTGTAGCTGTGCGGAATGAAGAGCCACATCCGCAGTTTGCAATAGCATTCGGGTTATCGATGGTGAAGCCGCCGTAATTGCCTCGCTATCATAAACGTAGACATAGCGCAGAGTTTGCGCTTAATCGTATTAGAATGTAAGTACGCGTGCTGACGTATTCGAAATACGCTCTATTGATTACCGTTAAGTATACGCAATCCACTAGCGGTTGACAAGCGTTATTGTATCGATTATTCTTAATGTAACATATTATTTAAAACGTTACGGAGGTAATCGTATGGAGACGGTACAGGCGTTCACAAGTAAGCGAGAGATAACACGTATGAAGAAAGCGCTACACGGTCGCAACCTGCTCATGTTCACTATCGGAATCAATACGGCGCTACGAGTTAGCGACTTGTTGGCGCTGAAAGTGAAGAACGTCAGAGGCGATTATATCGACGTTACGGAAGGCAAGACGGACAAACGTAAGCGTATGCCGATCAATGACAGTATACGGAAGGCGGTCAACGAGTGCGTGCCTGCTGACGCCAATCCTAACGACTGGCTATTTCCTAGCCGGACAGGTGACGGACATATCGGACGCGTACAGGCATATCGCATACTCAACGAGGCGGCAGAGAGAGCAGGCGTCAAGGTGAACGTTGGTACGCACACCATGCGCAAGACGTGGGGCAAATTCGCCTACGATAAAGGCGTACCGCTAGAGCGGATAATGGTAGCGCTCAATCATTCGTCACAACGTCAAACGCTAAAGTATATCGGTATCGAGCGAGAGCATATCGATGAAATTTACGTAAATATGAACTTGTAGAGGCGTCCTAACGGGCGTCTTTTTTACGTGGAGAAATAGCGGTGAAGGTTGCGGATTTCAGAAAATTGTTAGCGGATTTTTTGAGAGGCGTAATGTTACCTGTAACATCGGGGTTTTTACTATTTTGTTTACGTTTATGAGCTATAAGGTGAGGCGGTTTGGCGCAGATCATCCCCCCGGCTTCAAAGATTCCGCCATCATTACGGCTCATTTACGACTGCATAAAGGTATCACTTTGTTGCATAACGGAGGTAACAAAAGCGTCTTGTGTATCGTTCGTACTACTTAACAAACGTTGATATAACGCTGTTTGTGACGTTATACTTACGCAATCAATCGCCGATAACTTTATGCAATCGCTCAACCGTTGGTACATAAGCGCTTACCTATCGTAAGTAGTCCGCTCATTCTGCATACAATCGTGCATAAACTACGCTGATATAGCGCTAATACAGGCGATAGTTGAAGGGTGAAGTTTCAAGCGGTCGGTCGTGCCGCAGACCTGCGCCTGACTTTTAGCAAGTAGAACGATACTAAACGCTATCATATCGGACACTATCACATATCCTAACGCTATCATACGCTAATCAATCGCCTACTGTACGTTGTACTCTATCGCTATCCTAGCGCCATTGTAACGTATCTCTGCGCATACTGTCCGGTAAATGTCCGGTTGAACATAGAACGCTACCATATCGCAATCCTACGGCTCTTAGCGTATCAATACCTTACTAACGGAAGTTAGCGCGCTCTCCTGCGTCCTCACAGCATAGTCTATCCGCTATTGCCTCGCTTTTATGTACGTAGACAAATAAAAAGGCACTAGCGCCATTATAGCGCCAATGCCGTTAATGATCGTTATTATGCGAAAGTGATCGTATTAATCTGCGTCTCTAGTTCGTATTTCTCTTTTAGCGTCGTCTGTTGCGTTAGGTTGAGCGTATAGTCTGCGCTAGTAATCGTCACCTCAGCCACGTCGTAAGCGCGTGCCATGCGTCGTAAGAACTCGCCTAACGCCTCATCTAGCGTATCAATGACGCTCTTGTTTTCGGTGAAGTGTAGCTTTACGGTCTGGTCTCCGCCTGCTCGTTGCATTTCGACAAGTAGCGAATAGCCTCGCTGTGCGCCGACTGGCTCTCGGTTTTCGTGGTTGTTCTTCTTTACTGTGATAGTGTATGCCGTCATTATAAAATCCCCTTTTGTATGTTAGTTGTCCGTGGCGTATGCGTCAGTTAGCGTCTACCGCCTACATCGTACTCACCTCCGACAATGCCCGTTAATGATCGTTATTACTTGCTGCGTGCCGTGCGTAAGCGTTCCGCTAAGTCCTCAATACCGCGCTCAATCTGCTCTTGTGAAAGCGTCGGCTTATTGCCGTCAACGTACGTCTGCTCACGTCGTTCGACGAGGACACCGCTAATTTTGTAATAGAGTTCTAGGCTCTTAATGCTCGGGATTCCGTTGTTCGACGTACCCTTGATGAGTTTCGCGAGTTGGCTATCGGCTAACGGTCGTAGCATATCCGTTTGTAGCTTACTATGATACGCTGTGAACTCGATGAAAGCCGGTAACTTTTTCCAACGTGATAACGTTTGACGTGATACGCCGATTTCCTCCGCAATCTCCTTCTCCGTGATTGTCGTATTCCCTAGCGCTCTGTTGAACTCGTTCTCGACGAGCATTTCAACGGCTTTCTGTTGGCGGTCGTCTAATGCGTCCGTTAAATCCCGTAATGATCTAGTCTCTGACATTCCGTGTTTCTCCCCTTTGCTTTACGTTCTTCTCCGCTATCCGTTTACTCTCCGCCTCATATGCCTTTATGCGTTCGCTGTATCGGTCTACAAGCGCCTCGACGTGCTTTCCGTTGTATATGCGCCTTGATGTGATTGAGCGCGGAAACTGCTCATATTTAAACGTGAGTGACGTCATTAACGAGCCTAGCGCCTCAAGATACGGTCGTTTATACGTAACTAAATCGTCAAGCGCTATTGTCGCCATGTAGATACTTATGAAATCCGATGTCAACGTAGAGGCGTCATAGTCATAATCGCCGTTTCTTTTCTTCTTAAACACGCCTGCATAATGAATCACTTCTAAATAACGCTTGTAGTGGTCTAGTATCGATAAGTCGAACGGTATCGGCTCGCCTGCCTTCGATACACGCTCGGCATATTCGACCATGAACTCATATAACGGCGTTAGCTCGTAATAGCAACGAAATGCAAGCGGAAGAGAAGGGCGCGGCTTTGTCGCCTTGTGCGCCTCGTATTCCTCTCCGTGATAGCCTGCCTCAATACGCTGTTGTTTCATCTTTTCAATATCTCGCTTTATTTTATCGAGTGAATCCGCCATGCTACCGCCTCCAATCAGCTAAAGTCTTTCGCGTGCTTGTCCGCGTGCTGTCGTGCAATCTTATACATACGGTAGTTTGTCGTCGGTGAAGCTACCTGCGATAATTCACGAATGGCTACGGCTTGCTTTAGCTCTGGCGTCGATAGGTTCGCTAGTTCACGAAGCACGCCATTTACTGCGCTCGCTGTCGATGTGCTTTCGCCTGCGTACGCTTGAATTGTAAGAAGTTGCGGGGCAAGGGCGAGCTTTTCGCTATCAGTATAATGCTTGATTTCTTCGCGTAATTGATTGAGTGCGCTGATACGTTGCTCGCCTGCTGTTGCGGTTGCTAGCGTAAGCGTTGCGCGCCCTGCTACCGTTGAGGCTAGCGCTCTGTCGCTCTCTGTAATCGGAATTGATACGCGTGCCGCCTGTCGTTCTGCGTCGGCTACAATCGTTTGCTTGACGGTGTTCCATTCCTTCTCGGCAAACTCGACTGTACGCTCTAGCTCACGTCGTTTTTCAGTTAGTAAGAAGTCTTTAACTTCCTTTGTGTCACGGGGATCGGTTGACTGTAAAATCCGCTTTTCTTCCTTCTTGAAAATCGATAGTGCATTGTTTACTTCGTCCGTCAGTTTGTTCAATTCGGGAACTCGTAGAATGTTCGCCCCTTGTGCTTTTAGCTCTTCTACTTGATTATCGCTAACGCTCTTTACTTGTCCTTCGTGAAATACATAAGTCATATAATCGTCTCCTCTAGTAGATGTATTTTGTAGTTTTTGCGTCTTTCTTTCCTAAGTCCATAATCGTATTGAATACAGCGTTCTTGATATATCTATCATCCTTGAACGTATCGAATGGAAACTGGCGCGAGTGAATAATCTTCGCAAACTCTAGTAACTTCTCCGCTCTTTCCGGTGTTACGCCTTGTCGTTGAAATTCGTCAAGAAAACGGCTATCAATCTTTCGTTGCTCATACGCCTTAATCTCGCCATCAAGCGCCTCACGTTCCGCCATGATCTCCTCGTATTTCGCCTTCCAATCGATAAGCGTTCCGTCCTCGTCGAATAGGTGCGCAAACTCTGCGCGAAGCTCGTCGCTAAAGTCGCCCGATTCCTCTACGGTGATTTCGGGTAGTTTCGCCAATTCCTCGGCTATACGTCGCTGTACTTCAGCCTCTTGTTCCGGTGATAGTTCGATGTTTTCGATTTGCTCGCTCATTCTGATTCCTCCGTTTCGATTTCTACCTTTTCGATTTCTACGCTGTTTGTCGTACTGGATACGATGTCAACGTAGTTTTTTGGTTTATTCATCGTCTATCACGCTCTCATAGACGTAAATCGTGGCGAATATCTTGCTGTATTCACGTCCTGCGGTTGTGCCTCCGCTGTACTGTACTAAGATACGGCGCTCGCCTTCCGGTGCGTCGTCTAGGTACGCCTGCATTTGTCCTGCGTCGTCAAACATACGTTGTACGATTCTATGCGGCATTTGATGAAATGCGCTTAGGTTAATCTCCGCCATTCTCTCGCCCCTTTTCCTGTAAGTACGCCATCTTGCGTTCGTACTCTTCGCGTATCTGTTGGCGTTCTTTTATACTCATGTCCGCTATCTCGTAAAGTGCGCGCTCTGTGCGTCGTCGTTCCTGCGCAAGTCGTCGCTTTACGATTTCCGTTACTTCTTCGGTCGTGTATAGCTTAACGTCGTTATTTGATTCCGTAGAGCTTTCGTCGATCTTGCTCGCTAAGGATTTCAGAAAGTCTGAAAGATGTTTCATCTCCGTTACCTCGTTTCTCTTTTGGTTGACTGGGCGTTTTTTGTGCCTTCTTCTGCGGTTGTGGTTCGTTCTCCGCTTTTTGATTCGGTTTCTTTACTGCTGCGAACTGCGTCCAATCCGTTTCTAGTTGTTCTTTATACGCTTTTTCAGCAAGCTCGATGATTGTACGGTTATGAAACTTGCCTCGCTTAATCTTGAAACGGTCTGTACTGTATGCCTTATTGGGCGGACAAAGAAGGTTTGTTCTAACTACTGCTATCTCATCGTCTTTCAATTCGCCAACGATTATCGATCTGGCACATGATACGGCGTCACGCTGACTTGCCTCGCCGATATAAATAGACTTGTGACGGAAATCATCGTTATACTTATTCTTCTCGGTGATCGTGAGTGCTTTCGTTCCGTCGTCCTCTCGGTGTACGTAAACTCTGAAACTGCGAATGTTCTCCATAAATACGCCCCTTTATGAAAAGTCTGAATTAAGCCGTTTTGCTGTATCGGCTTTCTTGCCTTTACGTTTCTTTGTCGTTTGTTCTTGCGTCTCTTCGTCTATACCTTTATGCAACTCTTCGAGTAGTTTCGCAGTCCATGCGCGACCATCGTTCATAGACTTGCGCCTGTGACCGTCCTTTGTAGTACGTAACTTTTGAAATCGTGTCATTTCGTCCGCTCTCCTTTTCCGTAAATCAATCATGCGAAATTAGAGAAGTGAGCCTTTCCTATTACCTTCCGATTCTCGCATTTAAAAACGTTGATTCTACGCGGTTTCTAAAGTATCTATTTCGGGAAACTATTGTTCTATTTGATAGCGTTATCGAGTGCGCTCTTTCTTTTGCGCTGTTTATCGTTCTCACGTTCCACAATCGGACGACAATCGCTACAATATTTCTGCGCGTTGCTCTTTGGCGTAAACTTAACCTCGCAACGTTGACAGCGCTTGTTGCTCTCCGCCTGTTGTTTACGTAGCGAGTAGTCTTTCGGAAAGTGTTCGAGATAGTCCTCCATGAGTTGCGGTTCTGCCGGAAGTACGCTCTTCATGAAATAACCGCATACGCTACCTCTCATGTTCTCAAGTTCGGCGGTCTTGTTAATCTCGACAATACAGCCGGATTGAAAAAGCGGACATTTCCCGCAATCGTAATTTGCGCAAGTGTTCTTTGCTAATCGTGCTAAACGGTTGTGCAACGTATCGCGCTCTCGTTTATTTATTGTGCGCCTCATAGTCCTCACTTCCGTAAAGTTCTGCGTGTTTCTTCTTCTGATCTAGGAACGCGAAGAAATCCTCATTTAGCGGAAACTCACGTAATGCTAGCGCCTTTAACTTTGGTGAGATGTTCCCCGTTGATTCTGCGCTACTGATTCGGCTCTTTGATACGCCTAGACGGTTCGCCATCTGTTCAATCGTCATGCCGTGGCAAAGTCGTAAGTCTCTAATTAAGTTGTTTTCCATTGTTCTTTCCCCCTTGAATTCGTTTCTATCTGTTCTCCCCCGTTATCCCCTTAGAACGCAAAAAAAGACGCTCTCACGGAGGAGAGAACGCCTCATATATAACCTATTTCCGTATCGTTAAAATGCCCTCAAATGCTTGATTTTACGCGGTTTCTAGCGGTTTTGTTTCGATTGTTCTCGTTCCAACATGGCGAGTTTTGCGTCGGTATAAACGTATAGCCCTGCGCCTGTCTCCGCTTGATGAATTTCGTCGTCAGATTGCATACGCGTTGGTGTCCGTGGCTTGCGTAGAAGTAACTTCCGCATACGGCACATTTGCGAATATTGTCCGGCTTGAGCTTGCGTATCTTTGCCTTGATCTCGTCGATGTCTCCGCCATACATTCGGCGTACCATGCGAGCGCTCGCGTCTACGTCCGCCTTCAAGTGAGCGATATAGTCCTCGATGTCCTGCGGTGTGACGTCAGGCTCGTCCGGTGTTTGCGTATATTGGTCGTGTAGCTCCGTGTGCGTTATCGTGTACGGCGGTTTATAGTCGCCCTCTTTGTAATCGTCTACGAGCTTGAGTTCGCTCTTGAGGCGTTGCTGTGCTTGAAATACGTCTTGCTTTGCGGTATATGCCGGATACTCTTCGCGGCGCTCCTCTGTGATGTTTGTGCCTTCAAGCAGAAAGTCCGCTAGCACGTCGTAGATGTTTGTCATTCTTTTGTTTGGACTGTAAAACGTAGCAGGGTGTATAATTTGAATATCTTTTAACGCATAGTCATATATGCCGAAACTTTGAGCTATCTCATCGCTGAACTGTTGCGCCAACAACGATCGTTCATCGAATGAGCGGCTCTTTTTTTCTTTATGCTGTTTTATCCAAAAATCATCAATGGCTTTTTGTAGTGAAGTGCGTTGGTCTTTTTGTTTCAATCACAAAACCCCTTTAGCTGATGTATTTGTTTAGCTGATTGTCTAGTTTAAATCTCGTAGTTTGCCCATTGTTCAAGTAATGAACGCATACGACGTGAAGGAATGTAAATCTGTATCTCTCCGCCTTCTCGAATGTTCGAGCGCCATATCCATTGAAGCATATCGCTCAACGCTAGCTTATCCTCTGACACTCTAATACCGTTCTCTTGAAAGAATGAGTTTTCCGTTGGGTTCATATAACGAGAATATGCGTAAATGAGTACGGTCTTATCCTTGTATTCGTTCGTGGCGCGGGCGTTCACAGCTAGAAACCCCTTCGTATATCCTTTACCGCTCAAGTCATGACGGAAGTCTTGTAAGACCGTCCACAATACATCGCTAGACTTCGCTTTGGTGACATAATGCACATACGAGTATATCGAGTTCTTAATCGCCTCTAATTCGTCATCAGAACGCCGTGAGAGCCAACCTTTACTGAATGATGTCGGAATGTCGCCGTGATCGTTATAAGCGCCATCATAGACGTTAATTAATTTCCGCAAGCCCTCGCGGTTTTCGCGTCGTACATCGTAGTCTACAATCTCTCCGTCCTGTAGCGACTTCACTTCGTATGGAATGGAATACAAGTCGAAATAGTAACGCATAAGCTGGGCGTCGAATAAATACGTTAATACGTAGATTTCTACGAACGTGTCGAATATGGACGGAGGGAACGCATAGATTAAATACTTCTTACGGTAGTAATAGAGCGTTCCTGCCTCCGATAACAAGCGAATATCATCGAATACCCCGTATTCGTAGATGTCTGCCGGCGCTTGCCATATGACGCGGTTGTTCTCGATACGGATATACTCTTTCTCACGTAACAGTCGCATATCTGACGGGGAGACGCGCGCCTTGTCGATAACGTTAATTACCTCGTCAAGTACTAAGACGTAGTGATTCGCCGCCAATAGCTCGCGTAGCTCATCGTCTGCCATCTCGAAAAGCCGGTGCGTAGCTGCGATGTTATGACCGTCCTCAATCAACCGTTTAAGATTCGCTAGCTTACTTGTATCAGTACCGTTTATGGACGGTTGTCTAAAGTTCAATTCCGGTACTTCTGCGATAGCGCGCTCGATTTCCGCTAAGAATGGCGTGATGTAAATGAAACGCTCTAGCGGTGAGGCGTTCTTAAATCGGTTAAATGCATACGTCGTCTTACCACTGCCCATTGGAGCGTCAAGAATTTGTACTTTCGTCATATCGTCATTACCTCCGTTTTTGGTTGCGGGATTGACCGGATTATCCGCCCATTCCGTTTACTACTTTTACATATATATTCTTTAAGGAAATCGCTCACAAACCCTTACGTATCAAGGGTTTCAAGCGTTGTTTACTACTTTTATTTTCGGAAAAGTATTACGATAGCGTTTTACGAAGCGAAAGCGAAGTAAAACAATGGCAAAGCCATTGGCATTTCACTCACTACGTTCGTTCATGCGCCATCTATTCATAGCGCTACTATCGTTTGTGTTAAGTGCTAGCGACATAAGTACATACCGCCATTACTCGCGCTTGTCTGCGCCTATGCTTTCGTAAACATCGTTCAGCGCCGTTTGAAATCCGACTGTGTTCCGGTATCGAAATACGAGGTATCCGCTACTCTGCCGGCTAGGTTCGATATGATCCGGCTGATAGCCTCGTTTAGCGAGTAGGTTGCTCACACGTAGCGAGCGTATGAACTTGTGTTCTGGCGTTGGTTGCGTCATAGTATCGTCCTCCTTAACGTGATAAAAGAGCGGAAGTTAATCCGCCCTGTAATCGTTCTAATAGCTATTTTGATTAACGTTGTTCTAACGCTGTTTTCAGTTTTTCTATAACCTCTTCAAAAGTGGCAACACCTAATAAACTCTTATAAGTTTCTGAATAAGGGTCGTAGTCAATAGTTGAGTACATCGTTTTATCGTATCTATCTCGGACTTCAATTCTGTACTGATCTAGTTTATGGTTACTGTCGTTTGGTGTTATTACAATTTTGCTGTACTTCTCAACCGTCAGAATAAAGAAAGGTTCATCCTCCCTAGAGAGCTGATGATTGTGAAACGCCTCTAACTTAGTGATTTCTTTGATTAATTTTTCAACCGACTGATGAATTTGCATAATACATTTCTCCTTCGCTGCTTTATTGTTAGCTGTATGTGAACGCAAGCGGAAAGCCTGCGGAATTTTAACGCCTCTACTTCTATATACAGTATAAAAATCGTGAAATTGCGACATGAGAACGCTTGTTACTTCTTAATGGAAACCATTTTTAAGAAATTGCAACATGAGAACGCTTATACTATTTAATTCCCCATGAAATTCTTAAATTGCGACATTGCCCCTCTACTTAGGTATAGGGCGTAGAATTTCGAAATTGCGACATTGCCCCTCTACTTCTTTACACTGTATAAAATTGCTGAATTGCAACATCGATCCTCTACTTAGGTATCCCCTACAAAACACGAGAAATTGCGACATGAGAACGCCTCTAATTTATATAGCACCCGCAATTTTGAATTTGGTACATCGCTCATCTACTTTATATGGCGATTAAAGGTCGCTCGTTTGCGACAAATAAATGCTTATATTAGTAATATCGTTTCTCAACGTACTAGTGCGGAATTATCATCCGTCCACCTCCCGAAGTAAAACCGCTCTTACTTCATCCGCTATAATTATTTCTATAATTGCGACAAACTCCGTAAAACTTTTTCGGTAGTAAAACCGCTCTTATTACAGTAATAGACGGCTTTCCATTACAATTGCGACATACTCCGTAAAACTTTTTCGGTAGTAAAACCGCTCTTACTAATTCTTACTGTATTCGTTTTGTAAATCGGGACATCGTAATTAAAACTTTCGTAAACAAAAAAAGCAGAACCGCGCCAACAGTTCCGCCATCTACCGCTATACCATTCGCCCACTCGCTAGCACTCTCTCACTTACGGTCGCCACACCACTACTTTCAAATAGTCCTCTAACGTCTGTATACGGTCGCCATACCGTACGGTTACGTCATGGTCTTTAGTCAAGCCGTACATAACGCTATAACGGATAATACGATCATGCACGCTATACCAACCGCCTTGCTCACGCTCTAGCAACTTATCGCCAATAAATAGCGCCGTCTCAAATGTCTCTGGCTCTGTGCGGTCTATCGTAATTGTGTACGGTGTCATACGCTCGCCTCCTGTTAGTTTCCGAACTCTTTTAAATGATTGCGCTGGATAACGTCAAGGAACTCGATAACATCGTAATCCCAATCGAGCAGCATTTCGGCTACTTCGTTATTCAAGCGGAAGTCTACGTAAGCCGTGCCGATTCTAAGCGTACACTCGTCGTTATTATAGATGTCGATTGTTACGCCATCCACTAACTTCATTGTACGGATTGTATACGATAGCTGATCATCTACGATTACCTTCGCCTCTAGTTCGCCCAATAAAAAGTCCGTTGCCGTCATTACCTGTAAATTGTATTCCATCTGTACCGCCTCCAATTAATTTATTTGACTACACTTCGTAGTATACTATTGGCTACATTTCGTTGTCAACTACAAAACGTAGTATATTTTTAAAAAATCGGATATACTAACGGTAGAGGTGAATAATATGAAAATCGTACGCTCTAACTTAAAGGCGTTACTAGACGAACGCGGTATATCCATACGTAAGTTCACGGAGATCAGCGGACTTAAATACGAGACTGTACGGCGTCTCTACAACGATGATACGCGCCAATATCAGCGTGATACGCTTGCGGTAGTATGCGAAACGCTCAACGTCGGCATTGACGATGTACTGACGTTAATAGACGACGAAAAGACGGAAGGCTAACTAAGCCCCTCCGTCTCTTTTTATGCTCTCCGTTGCTCTCATGCGCAAGAGGCGCAATACGAGCGCTAATCATTCGCGCCCTATCGAATATTTCCGAAATTGTTACTTGACTTTCGCTCTTAAACCTAGCAGAATAGCTGCTCGCTCTAGGAAATGCGGGCGGACGTATTACCTTACTATCAAGAAAAAGCATAAAGCTATTTCAAGATAACAAGTAATAACATCGTACGTTCTAGCGTCATAGTGACGTCTGAGGTTTCTACGTAGCCTCTATTCTTGTTAGCTGATCTCTCAACGCATACACTCAACGCCTTACAGTCCACGCTGTGCGGTAGTCATGTTTATTCCCGCCTGTGTATGCTTACCCACGCCTTGACGTGCCTGTAAGCCTTCCCGTGCCGATTATGTGCGCACTCCACTTCGTCGCAACCGTGAATAGAGAAACGGCTTGACCTGCGATATACTCGTTTTTCTGCATTGGCACGATGTGACCGGTCAAGTTTAGATTAACGACGTGTTACTAGGCGATTCCACGTCGGAAATTGCGCGCACTTAAATAAGCCCTATACTTGCCGTCTTTAAAAAATGGCGGTATAATAGCCTTAATCAGATATGTGCGAATACAATTTCGTATTCAGTTAGAGCGGGGTCTTTGCCGAGACCTCGTTCTTTTTTTGTTACCGTAACTTCTTGCGTATGCGATTGATTGGCGAGTGTATCGTATGCTTGGTGCGAACGTCTACGTCCGTCATTTGAATGTAGCGCCGTACCATAGCGATATTGCTATGACCGAGTATCCGCATAAGCGTATAAGGGTCGCCGCCTTCGAGAATGTAATTGCGGCTAAATGTATGACGAAATGTATGAGCCGTGCTGCGTATATCCTTGCCTACGCCCGTTTTATCTCCGTAATACTTCAAGCGCTTATTCATCTGTACATCGCGCACCTCTTCCCCGTAAACGGATAAGAAAACGCGTCTACCGTCTCCGAAGTGCTGACGGTTCTCGTCGATAAGTTCGAGCAGTAGCTTAAGCGTCTCCGGTGAAATCGGTATGATACGATAGCGCCGATTCTTGTTAAATTTCGCCTCTAGCTGAATGACGCGCGCTTTCATGTCGATAACGTCAGGCGTCACACTTAGCGCCTCGTTCATGCGCATACCGGTATCTAAGAGCAATAGCTGGAACACGTAATCGCGGAAACCAACGTACGTGCGCTGATTGCACGCAGCGAGCAACGCGTCTACCTGCTCGTCACTGAACGCCTCTATCGCGTCCTCGTCGTCTCTCTGCGTCTTAATCGTCCGCATTGGCGTTATCGGTATGTAGCTCTCGCCTAGCCAATAGTTGAACGCTACTTTAAGTCCACGTATCCGCATATTGATAGTCGCGGTCGCGAGACCTTTACCGTACTTGCCGGAATCTGCGGACATATTGAAATGCCCCTTATAGCGCGGTGCTTCGTTCGTGATGTAGTCGATGTATTCGCGTATCATTTCGCCCGTTATATCGCTCACATACTCGACGTTATAGCCGACCTCTCCGAGCCATGTCGTAAAGTAGCGCCATGTGTTCGAGTAGTCCTCTATCGTGCGCGGACGCAAGCCCTCGCCTCTCTTAGCGGCAAGGAACAACCGCCAAGCGTCGTCTATGCCGACCTTCGTAAAAGCCGGCGTCTCTCCGCGTGGTCGCGAATACGCAACCCTTCGCCTCTTAAACGTTCGTTCTTCTGACATAACAAAAAACGCCCCCTAACCGCGTATGAATACGGTCAGAGAGCGTTATTACAGTTCTATTATACGATTAAGTGAGCGGTTGACTACGTAACCCCTGCGGAATTGAATACGTCATCATAGCGATAGACATACCGCAGAGTTTACGGCTAGCAATTCTCCGGCGTGCCTTTAGCGGTAGCTGTGCGGAATGAAGAGCCACATCCGCAGTTTGCAATAGCATTCGGGTTATCGATGGTGAAGCCGCCACCCATGAGCGATTGCTTATAATCAATCTTCGTTCCTTGTAAAATGCCCGCGTCTTCTTCCGCTACAACGATTTGAATATCGTGTTGGTTATCTTCGCGATCATCTGCTGCTTTTTCGTGTGTTAAACTCATTCCGTAAGAGAGGCCACTGCATCCCCCACCGTTAACGGATACACGTAGAAAAGCACCTTGTTCTTCGTTATGTTCCATCATTTCTTTGATGCGGAATGCTGCTGCTTCTGTAATATCGACTACATGTGTCATCATTCGTTCCCACCTTCCCTTGAATTAAACGAAAAAGACAAGGCCTGCGCCTTGTCTCGGTGTGTTACTTAAAATACTTGTTCAACTTCTACTACACCTGGTACTTCTTCGAGTAGGGCGCGCTCGATACCAGCTTTTAATGTGATTGTTGAACTTGGGCATGTCCCACAAGCACCGAGGAGACGCAATTTCACGATACCGTCTTCAACATCTACTAATTCACAATCTCCACCGTCTCGGAGTAAGAATGGGCGTAATTTATCGAGTACTTCTTGAACTTGTTCATTCATCGTATCAGTCATTTCTTTCGACTCCTTTCACTATCCCTATTATAATTGGATAGAACAAAAAAATCCAATAAAGAAATTGGGGTTGGGGAGAATGAAAGAAATTACGTTAACGGTGTATGGCGCAGATGTCATCTGTGCGAGCTGTGTAAATGCACCTTCGTCAAAAGATACGTATGAATGGTTGGAAGCTGCGATTGCTCGTAAGTTTGATGGGCACAAGATTCAGTTCCGCTATGTAGATATTGAAAAAACGTCGGAGCGAGACGTGGATGCGGAGTACATTGAGCAGATTCAAAACGATGAATTGTTTTACCCACTTGTGACGATCGAAGATGAAGTCATTGGTGAAGGCTACATCCAGTTAAAGCCTGTGTATGCAGCTTTAGAGCAGCATGGGTATGTGACGGCTGAGTAAGTGTGATGGGATGTAATAGTTTGTGGTGGCTGAGCTTGTTTTATGGGCTCAGTTTTTGTTTTTATGGCGGCTGAGCGGTCGTTCATCGGATGAATGGGGGATTTGTTCTACACTAACCCTGATTTGTTCTACCTAAATCGCAATTTATTCTACCGAAGTCGTTTTATGGAAACTAATTTAGCTTCCCAGGGAAGACTTCATAAAAAAACCAAGAAACGCTGCATACACAACGTCCCTTGGCCTAATCAACCATTATGCTTTTTGTAGTACCAAAGCAGACCGGATTTCATCAGACGCGCGATGCGGCCTGTTACGGACATGTCTGCAAGATATGCGAAACCTTGTTTCTTCCCTAGGGATCCCATAAATCCTTTTAACTTGATATCTGGGAGCTTTGCAGGAAGCGTGTCGCCGTTCCATTTTGCTTTCAAAACGTTCACGATTTGTTCCGCTTGTTCTTCTGCTAGTTGAGCGCTCGGCGCGAATGGTAGTGACGCACAGTCTCCTACAATATACACGTGCTCATCTAGTGGTAGATGATGATGTGGAGATAAGATAACGCGACCCGACGAATCTTTTTCACCCGGTAATGCACGTACTGGCGCAACTGGTTGAATACCGGCTGTCCAAACAACGGCATCGACTGGAATTGTTTCATCGTGGTTGTGCAGCATCTTCTCTTCCACTTTCGTGATGTTCGAGTTGCTGATGACTTCTACATCGTTTTCGTCGAACCATTTCTTTACGTAATTACTTAGACGTTCTGGGAAATCGCGAAGAATACGCGGACTGCGATCAAACAATTTGATGCGTAGATCCGGACGAGACTCACGAAGCTCTGAAGCCAATTCAATTCCACTTAAACCTGCTCCGACGATTCCAACTACTGAATTAGAAGGAAGGTCACCAAGAACGTTGTACGTCTGGCGAGACTTGCCGATTGTTTGAATACTCATCGTGTATTCAGCAGCTCCTGGTACGCCGTGGTATTTGTCTTCACAACCTAGGCCGACGACTAAATCGTCATACTTTACAGCTTCTCCGCCTTCAAGCAACACTTCTTTGTTTTCCGTGTCGATCTCAACAACTTCCCCGTGCTTGATGTTCAGCTTCTCACTAATAGGAAACGATACACGCACCGCGTGATCTGATACCGTTCCTGCTGCTAGTGCATAAAATTCTGTTTTTAAGCTATGAAAAGATGTGCGGTCGATCAATGTGATTTCTACATCGGACGGAAGATTATTCGGAAGCAAGCGCAATAAAATACGCATATTTCCATATCCGCCTCCAAGCAGTACTAATTTTTGCATATGAAAACTCCTCTGCATGCATTGTCAGTTTAAGTATAATGGATTGTGAGACATTTCACAATAAGACGCAGGAATTGACGCGTTTGAAAAAATGCAGTAGCATCAACTTGTAGCGAGGTGATATCGATGAATCCCATGGTGGAGTTTTGTATTAGTAATATTGTAAACGGTGCTCAAGAGGCGTTTGAAACGCTTGAAAAGGACCCCAATTTAGATGTTCTTGAATATGGCTGTACAAGTAATTGTACAATCTGTGCGGACACATTATTTGCAGTAGTTAACGGGGACATCGTTCGTGGCGAAACACCTCAGGAACTGATAGACAATATCTATACCTATATAGAAGAAAATCCATTATTTTAAACAACAAATCAGTAGCATCTCTTGACGACTGTCTCGAATGCTACTGATTTTTTTTATGCCAATAAATCGGTCATTTTATCAACAAATCGTGTTATCTTCATACCTTGCTCACGGATAGTTTCCGGACGGTCCACTCCGGAATTGACGTGAATCGTTGCAATTCCGAAATCAACACCTGCTAGTAAATCTGTCTTCATGTTATCGCCAATTAGCACCATCTCTTCACGAGCCGCACCCGTCGCCTGCTGAATCAACTCCAGCATAATGGGTGACGGTTTCCCACAAAAGATAGCGTCAGTCTCTGTCGAATATTCGACCAATCGCACAAACGCACCATTTCCAGGGAGAAATCCTTGGTGTGACGGGAAGGCATGATCTGGATTCGTCGCAATGAGCGTAGCACCGGCTCGAACTTCAAGACAAGCTTGAGAGAGTTTATCGTATGTGATACCCCGGTCGATCCCCATCACGACAGCATCTGCATTCCGCTCCGTCAGCTGCAGACCAGCAGCAGTCAATTCATCGCGAAGTGCGTCCGTACCAATAACGTACACACTCGCCTCTGGAAAATCACGTTTGACGAAATGAGCAGCAGCCATTCCAGATGTGTAGATCTGTTGCTCAGTCGTCTCGACACCGAACCCTCTAAGTTTTTCTTTAATCTCAGTTCGTGTCATAGACGCATTATTTGTAATATAAAACGGCTCAATCCCTTTTTGCTGCATCGCACGAATGAACGTGATCGCTTCCGGAATCGGCTCAGCACCTTTATAGACCGTTCCATCTAGATCAAGACAGACAATTTTATAATTGAACATTCGAGTCCTCCGGTAAAAATGCCGAAACAGGGCCAAGTTCATTCACTAAATACTTCCGGACGTGGTTAGGAAATTCGACGAGTGTCCCGAGCTGTCGGTCTAAAACAGCTGTCACTTCTTCTGCATTCACTGCAAAATAGTCGCGCACCACATTTTTACGAAGGGCAACGATTTCTTTCAATCCCTTTTCCATATCAGCAGGTACAACTTTTTCATCTACTAAAATGTCGATGATGTCATCGTAGCTTCCAGGGTCGCGCATGATGAAGCCGTCAATCATTGCATTTCCAATATCGAGGACTGATTCGATGGAAGAGCTTGCAATACGCTCCAGAATCAATTGGCTTTCTGGGTAACTAGACCATTGGTGTTTGTTTTGATAGACTGCAACCAACTCTTCAAGGTGAGTGGCAATGAATTCAATCCGTTTCCGGTCGACAAAATACATAAGCAGTTCCTCCTGTTTGAATACGTTTCACCTCTATAGTACCATAGGATTGACAAGAACTTGAGGTGAACAGCATGGAACGTTTTTATTTATATGACGATGTCGAAGATACAAAGACTCGCTTTGTGAGTTTTACAGGAGAAACGCAGCGCTACGATTTAGCAATTCTGCAGAGCACACGCTTTTTCGGGAAAGTTTTAGTAATGGATATCCAATTCAACCGGATGGCTATTATCGGCGCGGATGATGTGGAAGAAGAAGGTTATCTGGAGCACGCATTTAACCGAAATCCAGAGGAAGCAGAGGAGCTTCGCGAGTATTTGCGGGAACTTCTGAATTAAGTTTTTAGATGTGGAGCCGACTGTTCAGAAATTGTGCAATTTTAGAAGTTGAGTTCCACTGCGGGGCTGCTTTCCGTGGGCGCTGCGTGAGCTTCCTCGTCGTAGCCTCCTGCGGGATCTCACGGCAGACTGGAATCCCACTGGAGTCAACCCCTCCTTTCCACTCAACTTCAGTTTTAGATGTGGAGAATGCCACCTTACATTCGGATGAATTGATTTAGATTCATCTTACAAGGATTGCTTTCAAGATCAAAATACGAATGAAAAGGAATGGGGCCGCTCAAATTCGAGCGGCCCCATCGCGATTCTTCTTAATTTCTCAAGTTCTTACTAGTAAGGGCTTGGGACTTCTGCATTTAACGCCCGAGTGATGCCCATTAGCGACCGAGAACACTCATTTAACGACCGTAGTTTGTTCATTAGCGACCGAAACTCTCTGATTAACGCCCCTAATGATGTTATGGAAACTAAACACCCGGATCTTCAAGGAATTACTCCCGCAACAATACGAGGTCCTCATCTGGTAATCCAATTGTAATCGAGTCCCCTACTCGCAAGGCTTGTGCATCCGGGGTTAGTTTACGTACTGTGAGTTCATGCCCTTCCACCTCAACCACCGTTTCTATGTATCCCTTGTGATGCACGACCTCATTTACCAAGCCCTGTAAAGATCCCTTCAACGAAATCGCTTCTGAAGGTATCGCCCACTGGTACTTTCCACTTTCAATCGATATAGTAGCTGCATATGTTCCAAATGGCGTCACGATGCTGTCCTGTTCGACTTTGACCGGAATAAAGTTTTTATAGCCTAAAAACTTTGCCACTGCTAAAGTAGCTGGAGACCTATACAGCGTTTGAGGATCCGCCACTTGCACGACTTCACCTGTTTGCATGAGCGCAATCCGGTCCGACAGATAAAAAGCTTCTTCTTGATCATGCGTGACACAAATTGTCGTGACACCCGTTTGCTGATGAACAGTTTTGACCAATTGTTGCATCTCGACTTTCAGTAAAGGATCTAATGCGCTAAAAGGTTCATCCAGTAAGAGTAAAGTCGGCTCAATGACCAAAGCTCGAGCCAATGAGACGCGTTGTTGTTGGCCACCTGACAACTCGTATGGATACCGCTTTCCATACCCTCCTAATCCGACTTCTGCAAGCACTTCTTCAGCCTTCTTCAATCGTTCTTTCTTCGCCACTTTTCGCATCCGAAGGCCAAATGCTACATTCTCTGCAATCGTCATATGTGGAAACAAATGAGGTTGTTGGAACATCATCGCAAACTGTCTATTCTCAGAAGGAACCGATGTTAGTTCTTTCCCTTGTTGATAGACCTCACCACCATCTGGTGCAATAAGTCCCGCTACAAGTTTTAATAAAGTTGTTTTACCGCATCCAGAGGGGCCTAAAAGCGTCACAAATTCTCCAGATTGAATCGTTAACGAAACTGGAGCTAGCGTAAAGTCCTCCCCGTACGATTTGGAAAGATTTTTGATTTCAAATCCACTCATGACAGCCTCCTTTTCTAGTTGCATAATACGAACGAAGCCCTCCGTCTAAAAGTAAGACGAGAGCAAGTGCTACAGCAGAAAACACTAAAGTGTACGCTGATCCAATCGCTGGATCCCCACCATTTAAAAATGGAACGAAGAGGATTGGCAACGTGATGACCTGACCTGCACCAATCAACAATGTCACACTATACTGACTAAGTGAAATCAACATACTTAGAACAACGCCTGCCGTTAACCCGGGAATCAAGTGCGGCAAGATGACGTGATAAAAGCGTTGTGATTTTGTTGCACCAAGCATTTTTGCAGCATCTTCCGCTTCCTCGTTCATCGTTTGAAAACTAATCATGGCTGCTCGAATCACGTAGGGCATGGACGGCGCAAGATGTACGAGGATGACCCCTATCACGGTCTCCGTCAATCCAAGTCGTAAAAACGTCAAATGGATGCCCATGACCGCTGCAAGCGCTGGTACAAAAATAGGTGCGAGGAGTACAGCTTCAATGCCACTTTGAAAGCGCAATTTCTTTCGTGTTAATGCATACGCCGCTGGTATTCCTACCATCAAGTTGATGACTGTCACACAAAATGCAATCCACAAACTCAAGAAGATGGCTGAAAGCGTCCGTGAAGATGGAGAGAAAACACTTTCCCAGGCACGTAAATTAATCCCGTCCGGAATAATCGTCGGAAATCGCCACACTCCCCCGAAACTTGCGATGAGAGCTGGCACGAACGGTAAGGCAAAGATCAACCCGATTAAAAGTAAATAGAAGGATGAACGACGCATCACTCCCACCCCCGTTCATAGCTCTTCCGGTAAAAGCGATACGCAACTAGCCCTACAACAAGTGCAACCGTGGTCAATAACCACATAATGACGAGTGCTTCAGAACGGTCTGCAAAGCTACCACTTGTGTACAGTTGGAAAGCATAGACTGGAAGTGTGGATGGGTACGTTACTCCTAATAGATACGGTACTTCAAATGAAGAGAGTGTATAAATAAAGACAATCAAACTAGCCGTGATGACCGCTGGCCGAATTGCAGGTAAGAGAACATGCCAAATATAGTGAGTAGTTGTAGCTCCGTATACTTTTGCAGCATCCAACCAATTGTCGTGGATTCGAGCAAGGACCGGATACACAAGTAAGGCGATGAACGGTGCCTCTTTCCAGCTATAGGTCAAAATCATTCCTAGCCCGAAGCGGTCGTTCACCACAACAGGAAATTCTGAAGGCATGTCTATCCACCCCAATGCATATGAAACTCGTGCAATCAGTCCACTTTGAGAGAGTAATAAAATCATGAAATAACCCGCCGCGAGATGAGGGATTGTCAATGGAAGTTGAAAAAGGCGGAGCAGCCAACGTGCACTGGTCCGCCTAGCCATGAAATAAAGTGCAAGCGCTGCTCCAACACCAAGAATTGTTGCACTACTTGTAGATAAAATCGCCACTCGGACCGTGAGATCAAGTGAATCCGCAAAAAGCGAACTCGTCATAACCTCTTGGTACGCCTGCAGTGAAAATGTTGAAGTTCCTACAGCTGGAAAATATCCGAAACTCTTAAACAATCCATCGATCAATCCGCCAAAAAATAATACCCCTGTCAGCACAAGTGCTGGCAGTACAAGTAAATAGTCTTTAGTTCTGTGCCACATTCTCCAACCAGCCTTCCTCAATCCATTCGACATAGATGGATGGGATTTCTGCTATACGCTTTGATTCAAGCTCTTCAATGGATAAAGAGGCTTCCCCTAAATCAATTGCTGTAAAGACTTGTTGTTGTTCATCCGAAAGCTTAGAAAAATCAAGTACAGGAAGGTCTCCCCAGTTTGCAGGGTCTAGTTTCGCAGCTTGCGCTTCAACAGATAACAATTCATTGATCACTACGGCTGCTCCAAGTGGATTTTCTGCATTAAACGGGATGGCTAAATAATGGGTGTTCGACAACGTACCTCCATCAAAAATAAAAGTGCGCGTCGAGTCTGGGAATCGTCCGTTTTGTACTTCGGCAGCTGCTTTGATTGGATCATAAGCCATTGTATATGCGACCTCTCCATTCGTATAGAGTTGATCAAGACGGGCTAAACTCTCAGGATACGTATCTCCTGCTCGCCACAAATAAGGCTCTATCGCATTTAAATACTCCCATACCGGCTGCATCATTTTGTCAAACTCATCACGCTCCAGTGGCTCATCTGATGTGAATTGTTCCGTCCCCACAATTTCCTCTAGTGCATGTCGAACGAATGCTCCTCCTGTGAAATCTGGAAGAGCAGGGTATGTAAATTGACCAGGATTGTCTTGGACCCACTGAGCGAGTTGCTCAAAAGAAGTAGGCACATCAGTAACATCTTCTGAGTTATACGTCATCACAAATTGTGCAGTCCCCCATGGAGCTTGCAAGTTGTCGACGGGAATGCCAAAATCCTCTGCGATTTGCGGCGCTTGTTGATCCACAAGATCTGCTACGTTCGGCAGTTTATCCGCAAACGGTTGATTGAGCAAGTCGTTGTCCTTTGCATTTCTAAAATTCTCTCCGTTGATCCACATAATATCTATGCTGCCCGTTTCTTTACCTGCCGTTTTTTCATCTAGTAGCTGCGTCAATATTTCTTGTGTATCATTCACTGGTACACGGTTAAGAGAAATGTCGTACTGCTCTTCTAGTCTCGGAGTGACCCACTCATCAAAGTAGCTATTGATCGAATCACTACCTCCCCACATATAGAGGTTTACAGTCGTTCCTTGTGCTGCTTCGGTCAACTCACTCCATTGTTGTGAAAAGTCCGCTACTGGTGCTGCCTGTTCATTACTACATGCCCCAAGAACAAGTAGGAGCATACTAGAAGCGAGCATCCATTTTTTCTTCATCTTATTCCCCCATCTGTTCTTTTTGTTGAAGTTTCTTTCGTACAATCAAACTGATCACTGTGAATAAAACGACTACTGTTAAAGCAGCTACAATAACACGCCAATCTCCTGCTATCAAACTTCCACCCAGAAAATTGTAAGCCACTGTTCCAGGAAACATCCCGATGACTGTGGCAAGAATGAAAGGAAGCCATTTGACTCGTGCCAAACCGGCTACATAACTCACGACATCAAAGTTTAAAAATGGTACTAATCGAAACCATACTACATAAATAAAACCGTTCTCTTCCATCTGCCGTTTCGCTTTTTGCAAACGATCATTAGGTGCTGAAGAGCTCCATAACTTACTAAGTCTCTCAGCCATTACATACCCTACAACTGCGCTTAAAGTAGCTCCAATTAGAGTATAAAGCGTTCCAAACCAAGCGCCAAACAAAACACCGCCTGTCAATGTGAGAACGGACGCGGGAAAGAAAACGAGTGGACGAAGTGCATAGATCACAATGTAGACAACAGGTGCCCATGGACCAAGTGATTCAATCCACGTCTTGATTCCTTCAGCAGACAGAGCTGGAAGAGAGTTGACAATATACGCTAGTAGAACAAATAGCAGACTACTGGCGATCGCAAGTTTTTTCTTGCGTGTCATTTGGTCTGTTCCAAGTAAAGTGCACGAATTTTTTCATAGCGCTTTCGGTTCACACCGCCGTCTGAATAGCCAATTCTCGAGCCTGAACGCACGTGAATAACATCTTCTCCTTCACGAATCGCAAACTCAAGATCATCTTTGAATTTCATCAATTTTGTAGTTGCGACTGCATGGATATAGCGTGGTTCATGTGTCATGACTTCAATTGATTCCATCTCATCGAGTACCTCTAAAAGGTGCTTGATTGATTCACCTTCGGATCCTACAAACGGCAATGGCTCCACATAAGCAGACTGTTTATCCGTTTGAGAAGAGACGGCATTTGGAGTCATCGGAAGCTCTCGTAGATTCCCATTTTCTGCTCCTAAATCACGCGGTTGTGTCCACATTTTCACCATTCCTCCTGTAACTAAAATTCCGGTAAGTAGTACGCCGACTTTCCATTTCATATTACTCACTCTCCTTGTCACGCCATTTTGTCACTTGCTTGACAATTGGTTTGTTGAGGAGATTATCGACATAAATTTTCTTCCCGAGCTTCACGAGTATTTCACTATACGTTGGATACGGATGAATCACGCTAGAAAGTTTGCCCATATTAATTTCTAGCATTTTTAGTGTTTGGATGTGGCTGATAATCTCACCAGCTCGGTCACCTACAGCACTCGCCCCTAAAATCATCCCTTTTTTATCGAGTATGACTTTTAATTCGCCCATATAATCCGGCTTCGTTTTCGCCCGGTCAAGCTCATCATAGGAATGCGTATACACTCGAGTCGAATCACCGTGCTTGTCACGAGCTTGTTTTTCTGTCAGTCCAGAGTGTCCGATTTCAGGGTCTGTATACGTACACCACGTAACATTCGAATAGTCCATTTTTCGGCGAATCGGTAAAATCGCATCTTGTGCAGCTGTAATACCTTGGGCATTCGCCATGTGGGATAGTTGATACGGTCCAACAACGTCTCCGATGGCATAGACGCCTTTTGCTGTAGTCTCCATATGCTCATCTACTTTGATTCGTTTCTTGCTGTACCCTACACCAGTCTTTTCTAGGCCGTATCCTTCTAATGTTGCTTGACGACCGAGTGCCACGAGGATTTTGTCTGCCGTCAAATCAAATTGCATTCCATCCTTTTCGACAGTCAGGTGAATCTTTCCTCCCTGTTGTTTAACCGATTTGGCTTCTGTACCCGTGTGAATGTGTACACCTTCTGATTCCAAGCGGTCTTGCACTAGTTTCGCATGCTGCTCTTCGTCGTTTCCGAGGATACGAGGTCCTTTCTCCACGAGATGGACTTCTGTTCCTAGTCGAGCAATGGCTTGAGCCATCTCGGAACCAATCGGGCCGCCCCCTAAAATAAGGAGACTTTTTGGGAATGTTTGTTGTTGAAACAAGTTTTCGTTCGTTAAATAATCGACGTCTTTGAGTCCTACAATTGGAGGAATCAATGGTTTCGATCCAGTGGCAATGATGACTTTTTTTGCTTCAATCACTGCACCATTCACTTCAATACGATGTGCATCTAAAAATGTTGCTTTCCCCTGAATGAATTCAATTCCCGATTTTGCAAGGACTTCTGGCGACTCATTTAGATAAACGTCCTCCATGACCTGACGCACTTCTTCTAAAATCTTTTCTGTGTCTGGAGCAAAGTCAGGTACATATTTCCGCACATGATGAATTTCTTTCGCACGATTGATCAGTGCTTTAGAAGGAATACAACCCGACCAGGTACATTCTCCACCTGGTTTATTTTTATCGACCATAATGACTTTTTTTGAAAATCCGGCACCTGTGAAGGCTGCCGTTAATCCCGCTGCACCGGCTCCAAGTATAAGGATATCTGTTTGTTTTGACATCTATGTACCACCTCTCTTGTCTACTGTGTGTATAATGTAATCTATACCATACTTTAAATTGAAAGCGTGATGAATATGCTCGATACACATGCACGAAAATATGTGGACCCTGTAATTAACCAGACTGCCGGTAAACTACTCGATATTGGGTTGACTGCCACCCAAGTGACTAATATTGCGTTTACAATCGGGGTCACGTCTGGACTTTGGATTTACTTAGGAAATCCATGGCTTGCGCTAACCACACTTTGGTTCTCAGGATTTTTAGATGCGGTCGATGGTGCGATGGCCAGAAAATCCCGTTCTTCCGCTTGGGGAACTTTACTTGATGTGAGCTATGACCGATTGGTTGAAATAAGCGTCATCATAGGGCTCGCATTTCTCTATCCAGATTCAATGTGGGCATTACTGCTTCTCGCGTGCTCTATTATTTGGGCGATGACCATCTTTTTGACGGTCGGTTCATTGACTGAGAAAAAAGGGATGAAATCGTTTTATTATCAACCAGGTTTAGCGGAGAGAACGGAAGGATTCATTTTGTTCTCACTTATGATACTATTCCCCACCTACTTAACTTTACTCACGCTTCTGTTCTTAGCTGTAGAAATTTTCACTGCCCTGCAGCGTCTTCGTGAAGCCAAATCAATCTTAAAGGAGGATGCAGCATGAGAACGATTGTATTAGTTGGTGCAGGACATGCGCATCTTCACATCATTCGAGCATGGTCACGTGAACCAATACCGAACTGGCGTTTAGTCGTTCTTTCAAGCTCTTCGTATCAGTATTATTCGGGGATGTTCTCTGGTTATGCAGAAGGACTCTATAATGAGAAAGAGACACGCGTGCCGCTCGTTCCTTTTTGTCGAATTGCGGGTGCATTGTTTTATGAAGAAACTGTTACGAAGATAGATGCTGCGACTCAGACGCTAAATTGTGCTAGCGGAAAAAGCTATCCGTATGACTTAGTATCATTTGATATAGGATCTCGCATTGACATCCCACGCAATTTTGAGGAGATCTCACCTCAAATAAAACCTGCAGATAAGATGATTGAAGCGATCGAGTCGATACGAACAACCGAGCATCCCGTTGTAATTGGCGGTGGTGCAGCAGCAGTGGAGATGGCGCTGTCTATTCAAGAATGGCGAAAGAACAATGGCTACAGCAATCCTGTTCAGCTCATTAGCAAAAGCGCGTTGTTATCTGAGACGAATGCTCAACACTCTGTGCGCGATGAGCTTCGAGCAGCAGGTGTACATTTGAAAGAACAAGATTCGCCGTCGTCCTTACATGAAAGTGTGATAACGACGGAGTCTGGAAACATGTATCCTTGTACCTCAATGTTTTGGCTGACAGGAGCCTCTAGTTTCTCCCTATTTGATGAAAGTGATCTTGTCACGGAAGAGGGCTTTTTAGTTGTCACACCGACTCTTCAGGCAGCAGAACAACCTCTAATTTTTGCTGCAGGAGACTGTGCACACTTTGGTGAAGGAATTGCAAAGAATGGCGTTCATGCGGTGAAACAAGGCCCCATCCTTTGGTATAACTTGCAAGCTATCATTTTGAATCAGAAGTTACGAGAGTATGAACCCAAATCCAACCAACTCTCAATTTTATCTCTCGGCAACTGTCGAGCTCTTGCTCTCTACGGTAAAAAGAGTTTTAAAGGAAAACTTGCTTGGAAGCTAAAGAATCGAATCGATCAGAATTTCATGCGAAAATATCGATTGTAGGTAGATGTGGAGCCGACTTCAAGACGTTGAGTTCCGTTGCGGGGCTGCTTTCCGAGGGCGCGTCGTGAGTCTCCTCGGCGCAAAATCACGCCTGTGGGGTCTCACGTTCCGCTTTTAATCCCTCCGGAGTCAGCCCCTTCACTTCACTCAACTTACTTTTTAAATCTATAAAAAAAAGAAGCCGGAACTAGTCCGCCTTCTCTTCTTTCACTACCTCTTCAATTGCTACCACTTCTGGTTGTTTCTCCACTTGAATCTTCCCAAGCTTCTTCAATAAAAAGTATGCACAGCCAAAATTACAATATTCTAAAATGTAATCGTGGATTGTCCCGATTTTTGTATCAAACGTCGCTTTGGAGTTTGAGTCTTCGTAGAATCCACGAAGTCGAAGTTGACCATAACCCCAGTCACCAAAAATATAATCATATTTTTGTAGGACATCGCTGTAGCGCTCTTCTAAAACCTCTTGATTAAACCCTTCGCGAAACTCTTCTACTACTTCATATTGAAAACCTTCTAAATGAATACGTGTCACTAGTTTCACCTAATTCTGCACAGCGAGTTCTTCTTCGCCAGCTGCTTGTCGTTGTTTTGCTGCTGCATTGACTTGTTCATCCGCATGGTAGCTGCTTCGAACGAGTGGGCCCGCCTCACAATGCGAGAAGCCTTTTTCCATCGCAATTTTACGCAGCTTTCCGAACTCGTGTGGTGTGTAATATTTTTGTACTTTTAAATGTTTTTTCGTTGGTTGCAAATACTGACCGATCGTCATGATATCCACATTGTTTGCACGTAGGTCGTCCATAACTTCGATAATTTCTTCCCATGTCTCTCCAAGTCCAAGCATCAGTGACGACTTCGTTGGGATGTCCGGTTGCATCTCTTTTGCACGGCGTAAAAACTCAAGTGAGCGATCGTATGTAGCACGTGCACGAACCCTTGGTGTTAAACGACGCACGGTTTCAATGTTGTGGTTTAAAATGTCTGGTTTTGCATCCATTAATGTGCGCAGGTTTTCTTCTACCCCACCCATATCAGAAGGTAAAACTTCAACTGTTGTGAATGGATTTTTGCGACGAATCGCACGTACCGTTTCTGCAAATACTTTTGAACCGCCATCTTTCAAATCATCACGCGCTACAGCTGTTACTACGGCATGTTTCAAGTTCATAATAACGACACTGTCTGCCACGCGTTCTGGTTCTGCGAGGTCCAGCTCATTTGGTAGTCCTGTTTTTACTGCACAGAAGCGACATGCACGTGTACAAACTGCTCCTAAAATCATGAATGTAGCGGTACGACGTGTTCCCCAACACTCATGAATGTTTGGACAACGTGCTTCTTCACATACAGTATTTAGATTATTTTCACGCATTAATTTTTTCAAGCCTGTATATTCTTCATTGGTATTGAGTTTAATTTTTAGCCACTCCGGCTTACGTTCGCGTTCTGTAGTTGGTTTACACGATGTCATTACGGTAGCCCCCATCCTTAGTCTATCCTGTTGTCAATATATCATACTTTATACGTCCCTACAATTCACTGTCATGACAAAACCACCAGCCGAATTGACTGGTGGTATCGTATCAAGATGCAGTTTGTTGTACTCTTTCTTTAGCCGACCAAAAGATAAATAAGAGTATCAAGACAATTAAGACAAAACCTAAGCCAATCCAAGCAGATCCTGTAAAACCAAGGACAAGATAGCCTAGAGCTGCAATTACAGCACTGATAATTGCGTATGGAAGCTGAGTGATAACGTGGTCATACAAATTCGAACCTGCACCAGTTGCGGACATGATAGTTGTATCCGAGATTGGTGAACAGTGATCACCAAATACGGCACCAGCCAACACGGCCGATAGAACAGGCAATAATAGTTCTGGATTTACAGCCATTGCAATATCAGCACCTATAGGAATCAATATTCCGAAAGACCCCCACGAAGTTCCTGTTGAAAAGGCCATGATCGCTGTAATCACAAACAGCAAAGCAGGCAGGATCCATTCCGGAATATTGTTGTTTGTAACAATCCCCGCTAGGTATTCTCCTGTTTGTAGTTCAGAGATTAGATACGTAAGTGCCCAAGCAAAAACTAATATAAGGACGGCGGGCATCATCGATCGGATCCCAGATAAAAACGCAGCACCGATGTGGACGCTGTCTGCTTCTGGGTTTCGATCAAATTGGCGTAAGTACGAAAATAAAGCGACGGCTACTCCTGCCAATCCACCTATTAGAAGTGATTTTGGAACGTCCGTATTTTCGAAGATGGTGAACAGATTCCATGAACCACCTGCTTGATTACCTGTGATGAGCATTGCACCCACTGTTGCTACTAAAAGCGTAACAATTGGCAATACGAGGTCAGACACTTTTCCGTGATTGTGTACTGGAAACTCTTCTTTAATTTCACCAGCAACGTCTTTTTCCGGATCAAATAACTGGCCAGTCTCTAACGCACGCTTCTCGTGTGATTTCATCGCAAATAGATCGAAATCTGTTGCGGCTACAAAAAATACAATTGCTAATGCAGCTACCACATAATAGTTCATAGGTGCCATTAGGACAAATGCCTCTAATGGCGTATAGGCTACGATTGCATAGGTAGAAAATATACCACCCAAAATACTAATCAGGTAGGCACCCCAACTAGAGATTGGTGAGACGACACATACTGGTGCTGAAGTAGAATCAATAAAGTAAGCAAGCTTTGCTCGCGAAATCTTATGCGAATCAGTTATCGGACGTGAAATTTGTCCGACAGCTAATGCATTAAAATAATCATCAATAAAAATTAAAATTCCAATAAATGCAGTAAGTAATTTTGCGCCTCGACGTGTCTTCACACGCTTCATTGCCCAAGCCGCAAATGCGCGACTCCCACCTGATAGTGTGACCAGAGCTGTAATAACTCCCAGACTCAATATAAACAAGATAATAAAGACATTGTAAGCGTTGAATCCTTCATCCCAAAACGATAACTGGAACGCGGTCCATAAAGACTGTATTGACTCCATTGGTGAAAATTCATGCAATAAAAATGCGGCCGACACAATACCTACTCCAAGGGAGAGTAATACGCGGCGTGTGACTAGTACCATAATAATGGCTAAAAGTGGCGGTACTAGTGAAAAAATTGTAGCTTCCATTGACGTTTCTCCTCCTTTTAGGCGGAGTTACAGATCATAAAAGTGAAACAAAAAACCAGCCTAAATAAATCATTAGGCTGGCATACACGGGAATTTCCCTTAATTGTCTCAACTGACTGTAGCTCTCCATTTGCCGAATGCAAATGACAGTGTTATTTTTATTCAAAATAACCCCAATGATTTATGTGTGACGACACAAATCACTTCGGCAAAGCTTCCTTTTTAACACGATCTTAGTTGTCAAACTCCCGTATTATACTCTTAAGCTCTGCGGCCTCTACCTAGATAATATTCAATTCCCTTTAAGCTTAACAAGAATAAAGACGTCTGACAACCCCTTATTTTCAGGCGAGAGGAACAAAAATACAACGCCTCCCTCTTCCTGGATCGTTTCCATGTCATACTCAATATCATTTAAGTACGGAAGACTACTTAAATCTCCTCCTTTGTTTACTTTATGCGTTTAGAATCATTTGATGAAGCGGAATAGTGAATAAATACATCTCGAATCGTTTCAGGCATAAAATATACTTTTGGTAATTCTTTAAATCGCGGGAAGAAGTACCCGAACGTGAACATATCCACTGTAGCCAGCTTATATTTTTTCTTTGTCTCTACTGGCTCCCCATTCACCTGGTACCCTACGCCAGTTTTCACAAAGTTCGCGAAAATCAACTTCCCAAGTTGCTTTCCTCGAAATCCTAAACCGCGTACTTCAAGCGTTGGCCACTTTTCATTTTGAGCGATCCCATAGGCTTCAATCAAATCAGCACCTGTACAAGTGACAATACATGGATTGATGGGATGCGGTAACAAATCATGCATCATTTTCGCAGATATTTCTCCTGGATAGAGGTCTGTAAGTAACAACCCCGCAGGAAAAAGCGCGCAATCCGCTTCTGTATAGGTGATGAGCGCTTCGCCTAATCGTTCACTTAATTTTGATTCCACTTCCCATGCGGTTGGAAGATGTTCATCGTTTGAAAAAACCGAGACCTCTAATAGTTTTTCTCCACGTTCTATTAGTTTGCTGTTTGTCGTATCCGATGAGCTCGGCTGCACTGGATGCAGTGTCGTGGTGATTGCAGGTGCAGTTTCAGTAAACTGGATGACAGCTACACCTATGTGCATTCCCCATTTTCCTCCTGCCGATAAATGCGTACGTCCCCAAACGTAATTATCTGAATACGTGTGATGGGTGTGTGCTCCAAATAGTAAATCGACTTCGGGAAATTGATCTGCAATTTCTTCTTCCATTGTTCGTCCCACATGCGCAAGACATAGTACCAAATCTACTTGAGGTGCCAGCACTTGAATACTCTCTTTTACGGAATCAAGTGGAGATGTAACGTGCCATCCAAGTTGCTTGTAGTATTCGTCGTAAGCAGCAGTGATACCAAATAGACCGATTCTCTTTCCGAACGATGTAGTGTGAATCACATAAGGATGTAACCACTCTGGTCTCGTGCCGTCTGGTTCAAAAAAATTACTGAGTACGACCTTAAACTGAGCTTCTGAATACAGGGTCTCTAACTGTTCATGAGAAAGTGTGATCCCTTCATTGTTTCCGATTGTTACAAAATGATAGCCTGCTTCATTTAAAAGTTCCACATTCCCTTTTCCAGCTGTCGCTTCAGTAAAGACATGGGAACGGTCTAAATGATCACCGAGGTCCATGACTAGTAGCTCGTCTCCAGCAGGCAAACTTTTCTTATAAGCCGTAATCTTCGCTACTATCGCTTCCCAATTTTCAAAATGACTATGTAAATCGTTTGTATGAATAATATGAAGTGTCCCCATCTCTTCACCTCCTACATGAGTCCGTCGTATATAGAACGTATGCCTAATAGCAATAACACAATTTGAAGTAAGATGACTAAACTATCTGAGTTTAGACGATGATTTAAGTATGCCCCTACTTTTGCTCCGATGTAGGCTGCAGGAATAACCGGAATCGTGTATAGCCAGGGTACATTGCCGAGTGATATATGTGTGATGGAATTGACGAGTGCTGATAAAAATACCATGAACATAGACGTTCCGACTGCTACATGTGGTGGGAACAAGAAGAGCAATAACATAGCCGGTACGAGCATAGAGCCTCCACCTATTCCGAATAATCCCGAACTAAATCCTATTCCGAAGGTTAAGAGAACAGCGAACCAAATCGGATATCCGTACACATAGGTACCTCTTGCATCTTCAAATGTTGTCTTCCGACCATTTTTCACAAACCATTCCACTGGTTTCAAGTACTTACGTACAAGAAGTAATAGTGCGAGAAAAACCATCATGATACCAAAATACAATTGAAACGATGGAAGATCCAGCCCTCTGTTTACAAATGCACCGACAACAGTTCCAGGTGCGCTCCCTGCAAAAAAGATGAAGCCACTTTTAAAATCTACCGTCTTCTTTTTCATGTAGGCAATTGTTGAAGATAGCCCGACGAAAATCATCATGATGACGGATAAACCCACTACGGTTTGTGGCGTAATACCGTCGATCCAGCCGATAGAGCCTAAGTAGACAATAGCCGGGACTAAGATGACGCCGCCGCCAAGTCCAACGACAGACCCTACAATTCCACTAAAAAGACCAACCACTACTAATAACAGCCATTCCATTACAATTCTCCTCCGAATAAATCAAGCTGCTTAGGTGCAAGGCCCTCATAGGTGATGTCGAGCATCTGTTGCAGTTGTTTTGCATTCTGTGCAGCATGTCCCCCTGAATTGTTGTTGAATAAAACAAAGGTGGTCTCTGCTTTTTGATTTACATTATTAATGGCTGTTGCCAGCTCTTCTAATTCTTTTTTTGAATAGTCATAGAGATAGCGAATTTCTCGCCAGTTTTGACGTGTAACAGGTGCCTGCCAAGCCGCAACATTTCGACCGTGAAAGCGAAGTAAGGCTTTGCTCGCGGTGACTTCTGGAACAAATGGGATACTTCCCTCTCCAGACTGCGGTTCATCACAAATACTATGGATAAACTTGTTTTCTTTTAAAAATTCGAACGTCCTCTCTCGGAACCGTTCCTCGTACCAGGATTGATGGCGGAATTCAATCGCCACATCAAACTCTTCTAGTTCTGATCGTAATCTTCGAAGCTCATCCACATTCTCTTTTGTACAATCAAACCAAGGTGGATATTGAGCTAAAATGGCGCCTAGCTTCCCAGCTTCTTTATAAGGGCGGACAGCGAGTCGATAGGCTTCAAATGCTTCGTCAAGAGAGGCGAAAGGACTTTCTTCTCGCAAGTGTCCCGTAAGTTGTTGGTAAGTTTTAACAATGAATTGAAAGGTATCTGGCGTTTCGGCAATCCATTTTTCATTGTTTTTTTGGGGTTGTACTGCATAAAACATGGCATCAAGTTCCACAATCGGAAAATGGGCGCTGTAGTCTTGTAATCTTTGCTTTACAGTCCCTTGATACAAGTCAGGATGATCTCCCCATCCTGTAAGTCCAAGCTGTATCATATCCTCACCTCTTCTATAGTAGTGTACCATTTTCATTCTCGAAATTTCTTTGATTCTCTCTTGGTTTATAGTTTTTAAGAGGGGGTATTCTAGTAGTATAAGGAGTGCGCATCTCGTAACTCATGCTAAGTGTTCTTTCTTGAAGGAGCGTTTGGCGGGAGGTGACATGATGAATAGATTCTATGGAATCGATGCACTGCTTGAGTACTTGAATCAGCAAAGTGAAGAACGCTTTTCTGAAGCTGAAATTTTATTTCTAATCGAAAAACGTTTGATACCACATTATGTGTCTTTTGGTAAACGCTATTCTTTCCAAAAGGAATACATAGATAGCTGGCTCAATTCGTACAATAAACAAAAAACTCTGTTTCCCGGGTTGTAATCCGGGAACAGAGTTTTTTTATTAATTATTATCCAATAGAGCCTTCCATCTCGAACTTGATAAGACGGTTCATCTCTACTGCGTATTCCATTGGAAGTTCTTTTGTGAATGGTTCGATGAAGCCCATAACGATCATTTCTGTCGCTTCTTCTTCACTCAAACCCCGACTCATCAAGTAGAACAGTTGCTCTTCAGACACTTTCGAAACTTTCGCTTCGTGCTCAAGAGAAATATTGTCATTCATGATTTCGTTGTAAGGAATTGTATCCGATGTCGATTGGTTATCCATAATCAACGTATCACACTCGATGTTGGCACGAGCTCCGTGTGCGTTACGTCCGAAACGAACGATTCCGCGGTACGTTACTTTACCACCTTGTTTCGAAATCGATTTCGAAACGATTGTCGAAGACGTATTTGGTGCCAAATGAAGCATTTTTGCTCCAGCATCTTGGTGTTGGCCTTTACCAGCAAGTGCGATAGAAAGTGTCATACCACGCGCGCCTTCACCTTTTAAGATACAGGCTGGGTACTTCATTGTTAGCTTAGAACCAATGTTTCCATCAATCCATTCCATCGTTCCGTTCGCTTCAACTACTGTACGCTTCGTTACTAAATTGTATACGTTGTTCGCCCAGTTTTGAATCGTTGTGTAACGGCAGTACGCATCTTTTTTCACGATAATTTCAACTACAGCTGAGTGAAGTGAGTTTGTCGTGTAAACAGGTGCTGTACATCCTTCTACATAGTGAACAGATGCGCCTTCATCTACGATGATCAACGTACGCTCAAATTGCCCCATGTTTTCAGAGTTGATACGGAAGTAGGCTTGAAGTGGAGTATCTACTTTGATTCCTTTTGGAACGTAGATGAATGATCCACCAGACCATACAGCCGAGTTTAATGCAGAGAACTTGTTATCAGATGCCGGGATTACTGTACCCCAGTACTCTTTAAAGATCTCTTCATTTTCACGAAGTGCAGAGTCTGTATCTTTAAAGACGATTCCTAGATCTTCAAGTTCTTCTTTCATGTTGTGGTAAACAACCTCAGATTCATACTGAGCAGAAACACCTGCTAAGTACTTTTGTTCTGCTTCAGGAATACCAAGTTTATCAAACGTACGCTTGATTTCTTCTGGTACTTCATCCCAAGAACGTTCCGTTTGTTCTGAAGGTTTTACGTAATATGTGATCTCGTCGAAGTTTAATTCGCCAAGCTCTCCACCCCATTGTGGCATTGGTTTTGCGTAAAAAATCTCCAATGCTTTTAGACGGTAGTCAAGCATCCATTGTGGCTCATTTTTCATACGAGAAATCTCTTCAACGATTTCACGTGTCAACCCGCGTTTAGAACGGAAAATCGAGACATCTTTGTCATGGAAGCCATATTTATAATCGCCAATATCCGGCATTTTTTTAGCCATAGTTTATTCCTCCGTTCCTTGATTTTGGTGCTGTACTCCCTTTTCCATTGCTTTCCATGAAAGCGTTGCACATTTGATACGTGCTGGAAACTTGGATACACCACTTAAAGCTTCAATATCTTCTAAATCAATTGAGTCGTCGTAGTCTTTGCCTGTCATCATATCTGAAAAGATTTCCGAGAGCTTCATCGCTTCTTCAACCGTTTTCCCTTTGACAGCTTGTGTCATCATGGAAGCCGATGACATCGAAATCGAACAGCCTTCCCCATCGAATTTTGCATCACGAATGATGCCATCTTCTACTTGAAGCGTTAAATGAATGCGATCTCCACAAGTTGGGTTGTTCATATCGACTGTCAAGGCTTCTTCTCCAAGAGATCCTTTGTTACGAGGATTCTTGTAATGATCCATAATCACTTGACGATAAAGTTGATCTAAATTTGAATTAATAGACATCGTTGAAATACTCCTTTGCTTTCTGCAAGCCTTCCACAAGACGGTCAACGTCTTCTTTCGTATTGTACAAGTAAAAACTTGCACGCGCTGTTGCAGAAACGTTGAGCCACTTCATCAATGGCTGTGCACAATGGTGACCTGCGCGAACCGCAATCCCTTGCATATCGAGGACAGTTGCCACATCGTGAGGATGGACGTCATCTAAATTAAATGTGATAATCCCCGCGCGCTTTGATGGATCTTTTGGCCCGTAAATGGTCATACCTTCAATTTCTGACATCTTCTCCATTGCATAAGCGGCTAGTTCATGTTCATGTTGCTCGATTTTATCAAGTCCAATTGACTCGAGATAGTCGATTGCAGCCGCTAAACCGATAGCTCCTGCGATGATTGGCGTACCGCCTTCAAACTTCCAAGGCAGCTCTTTCCACGTAGACTCTTGAAGACCAACGAAATCAATCATTTCGCCGCCAAACTCTACAGGCTCCATTGTTTCTAAGTGGCGTTGCTTCCCGTAAAGAACACCGATACCAGTTGGACCACACATTTTGTGACCAGAGAACGCATAAAAGTCAGCATCTAGGTCTTGCACGTCGACCTTCAAGTGAGGAGCTGCTTGTGCCCCGTCGACCATCATGACAGCACCGTGCTCATGTGCAATCTTCGTGATTTCTTTAATTGGATTCAAAACACCTAAAACATTGGAAACATGCATAACAGAGACAATTTTCGTTTTCTCTGTTATCGCTTTGCGTACGTTTTCTAATGAAATCGTACCGTCTTCTTCAAGTTCAATATACTTGAGGACTGCTTTTTTGCGTTTTGCTAACTGTTGCCAGGGGATAATATTCGAGTGGTGCTCCATATACGTGATGACGATTTCGTCACCTTCTGAAATATTTGCATCCCCATAGCTTGCTGCCACTGTATTAATAGCAGTCGTCGTTCCACGAACAAAGACAATTTCTTTTGTCGAAGAAGCATTGATGAAGCCGCGAACCTTCTCGCGTGCGCCTTCATACCCTTCAGTTGCTCGGTTGCCGAGTGTATGCACTCCACGGTGAACGTTTGAGTTGTCTTGTTCGTAATACGCCTTCACTGCTTCAATAACAGCAGTCGGCTTTTGAGAAGTAGCCCCACTGTCTAAATACACAAGCGGATGACCGTTTACTTCTTGATTTAAAATGGGAAAATTGCTGAGGATCGACTGATTCATTAGCGCACTTTCCTTTCAATGACCTCCGTAAGCTGCTTCTTCACACCTTCAACTGGAAGTGCTCGTACTACAGGCGCTAAGAAACCATGAATGATCAAGCGCTCTGCTTCTTGCTTAGAGATTCCGCGGCTCATTAAATAATACATTTGCATTGGATCAACACGGCCAACAGAAGCTGCGTGTCCAGCCGTTACATCATCTTCGTCAATCAATAGGATTGGGTTAGCATCTCCACGCGCCTTCTCAGAAAGCATCAATACGCGTGATTCTTGCTCAGCGTTCGATTTCGAAGCACCGTGCTCGATTTTTCCAATACCGTTAAAGATAGAAGAAGCTGAATCTTTCATAACACCGTGTTTCAGAATTTGACCTTCTGAATTTTTACCCCAGTGGATGACTTTTGTTGTAAAGTTTTGTTTTTGATCTCCGCGACCGACAACTACAATTTTCACATGACCTTCTGAGTTGTCACCAACTAAGTGTGTCACATTTTCGACGATTGAATTGCTGTCGTTCATTAAGCCTAAAGCCCATTCAATCACTGCATCACGGTGTGTTACCCCACGGCGATTGACATAAGCTGTGTATCCTTTTGCAAGAACATCAACTGCACCGTACGTAATCTTTGCGTTGTCTTTTGCAAGTACTTCCGATACGATGTTTGCTTGGCCTTGAGCTGTTTCAAATGTAGAAAGGTAGTTTTCTACATAGGTTAATTTTGTATTCTCTTCAGCAACAACTAGTGTGTGGTTAAACAAAGACGCAGTCTCATCGTCTTGTACATAAATCACTTGGACAACTTCATCCATCTCCACATTTTTCGGAATGTAGATGAATGCGCCACCGTTCACTAACGCTGCATGGTAAGCTGTTAATTTGTGCTCATCAACTTTTACTACATCGTTCATGAAGTATTGCTTTACTAAGTCTGCATGTTCACGAATCGCTGTGTGAAGATCTGTTACGATAACACCCTTTTGCTTTAACTCTTCTGAAACAGAAAGGTAGGCAGGTGTGTTATTGCGCTGTATATAAAGTGTTTTTTGATTGTCTAAATCAATCAACGACTTCACTTCTTCTGGTAGTTCTGATAAAGAGCCATAAGTTGCACTCTCAACAGTGTGTGTTGGGAACGTCAAGAAATCCCAGCTCGTAATATTTGTTTTATCCGGTTCTGGCATTGGCAGTTCCGCTGCATGTGCAAGAGCAGCTAAGCGGAAATCTGTCATCCATCCCGGTTCTTGCATTTTTTCAGAGTAAGCGCGAACATCTTGTTCCGTTACTGCTAAAGTTGTTTCAACCGTCATGTTGACTGTCTCCCTTCTTATGCTTCTTGCCCAACAGTTTCGTCTTCAATTCCTAATTCTTCTTTGATCCAGTCATATCCTTGAGCCTCTAACTTGTGAGCTAATTCTGGACCGCCTGATTTTACGACGCGACCTTGCATCATAACATGTACGTGGTCTGGAGTAATATAGTTTAGTAAGCGTTGGTAGTGAGTAATGATCAAGCTTCCGAAACCTTCTCCACGCATCTCGTTGATTCCTTTAGAAACAACTTTCAATGCATCGATATCAAGACCAGAGTCAATCTCATCTAAAATTGCGAATGACGGTTTAATCATCATTAATTGAAGGATTTCATTACGCTTTTTCTCTCCACCTGAGAAACCTTCGTTTAAGTAACGCTGTGCCATATCTTGATCCATCTCTAAGAAATCCATTTTGCTATCCATTTCACGGATGAATTTCATTAGTGAGATTTCATCGCCCTCTTCACGACGTGCGTTGATAGATGAACGTAAGAAATCAGCATTAGTAACGCCTGTGATTTCACTTGGGTATTGCATTGCAAGGAATAGACCAGCTTTTGCGCGCTCATCTACTTCCATCTCTAATACATCTTCCCCATCTAAAGTGATTGTACCTGAAGTAACTTCATATTTAGGGTGACCCATGACAGCAGAAGCAAGAGTTGATTTTCCTGTTCCGTTTGGTCCCATGACCGCATGAATTTCACCTGTATTTAGTGTTAGGTTCACACCTTTTAAAATTTCCTTGCCGTCGATTTCAACGTACAAGTCTTTGATTACTAGTGTCGACATTGTATACCCTCCATATCTTTAACTTCGAATGGAATCATCCATCCTTAATTATTATCATTCTAATCTTACAGTAATTAGAGGTCGACTGCAAATCATTTCAATCCTTGAAAATCCTACATTTGTGCATTTTCATTACAAATGCGCTAAATGAGAATAGGTATCATCCCGAACTACAAAAAAGCCTGTAGAATCAAGGTTCTACAGGCTTTTTATACATATATTATCCTCTGTGGGCTTGTGCACCAATTTGAGCAGCGATGCGCATACTTTTCTCGTGGTCAAGTTGACGACGTTGTTCCACTCTCATGCGTAAATCCTCGCTTTGTCTCATTTCATCATATCCAAAACCGTGTGCATCACGAAAAGCTAAGTTCATTTTTTCCGTGTAAGGCTGTCCTTCTGGTTTGATAAGTATCATTCCCTTCAGTTAGTATCTTACGTTACTTAGTGTATACCCACCAAGTAAAGAATGAAACCGTAAAAAGGGAATTTAGCCCAATAGTCATAGCGTGTGGTTATTCTGTCACAGGAACTACAGAACCGCCCCACTCATCTAAAATAAACTCTTGAATTTCATTAGATTTCAACGCTTCAACAAGCGCTACGATGTTTTCGTTCTCTTCATCACCAGCATTTACTGCGATTACATTTACATATGGAGAGTTTGAATCTTCAATAGCGATTGAATCTTCTAAAGGATTGATTCCAGCATCAAGTGCATAGTTTGAGTTGATTAGAACTGCGTCGCCTTCTTCTTGCTCATACATTTGAACTAGAAGTGCTGCTTCGTAGTTTGGATCAAACTCGATGTTTTTTGGATTTTCGATTACGTCTTCAATTGTAGCAGTCGTTTTTTCAACTTCTGGGTCAAGAGTGATCAGCCCAGCAGCCTCTAACATAGAAAGTACACGACCGTGGTCAGCTACCGAGTTACTCATTAGAATAACTGCACCATCTGGAAGCTCGTCAATTGAACCAAATTTCTTAGAGTAAAGACCGATTGGCTCGATATGAATGCCACCAGCATTTACAAAATCATACCCATTGTCAGCAATTTGAGACTCTAAGTACGGAATGTGTTGGAAGTAGTTTGCGTCTAAGTCACCGTTATCTAAATCTTGGTTAGGAAGAACGTAATCTTGATACGTTTCAACTACAAGTTCGATTCCTTGCTCTTCAAGTAGTGGTTTAACTTGCTCTAAAATTACTGCATGAGGTACGTTTGAAGCACCTACTGTAAGTGTTGAGTTTTCTCCTTCTGAAGAAGAACCTCCTTCAGATCCACATGCTGCTAAAGTTAAAATGCTTGCTCCTAGTGCAAAACCTGTAAGTAATTTTTTCATGTACGTTCTCTCCTCTATTATCGTTTGTCTAATCGGTTTGTTAACCAGTCTCCGATCCACTGGATGATAAATACTATGATTAAGATGATGATTGTAGCAACGATCATGACATCGTTTTGCGTTCGTTGGAACCCGTCTAAGAAGGCAAGTGTTCCAAGTCCGCCAGCGCCAATGACACCTGCCATCGCCGTGTACCCTACTAATGCAATCGATGTTACTGTAATTCCGGAAACAATCGCTGGCATGGATTCTGGAAGCAACACTTTTCGAATGATTGTCCAAGTCGTAGCTCCCATCGATTTTGCAGCTTCTAAAACACCTTTATCAATTTCTTTTAAAGCAATCAATACCATTCGCGCATAGAACGGTGCAGCTCCAATGATTAGTGCTGGGAATGCCGCGTTCGGTCCACGAATACTTCCAAGAAGGAACTTCGTGAATGGAATCAATAAGATAATCAATATGATAAATGGAATAGAACGGAAGATATTCACGAGTGCTCCAGTTAACCAGTTTGCAAATTTATTTGCCCATGCTTGGTGAGGGCTTGTCAGAAATAAAACTAAGCCGATCGCCAAACCGAAGACAAATGTTAAAGCGGTTGAAATTGCTGTCATATAAAGCGTTTCATACGTAGCTTCCCACATCTTCGGCCAGTCGACATTCGGTAAAAGATTTTCAATCATGTTGAATGACCTCCGATTGTACTTTTTGTGCATGTAAGTAACCTAACGCTTCATCGATAGCGAGTGCATCCCCATCAATGTGAAGCAACAAAGTACCTAACGCACCGTTTTGCGTTTGTGTAATGTTACCTTGAACAATTGTTACCTCAAGTCCGTACTGCTTAATCAATCGAGCAATCAACGGTTGGTCCGTTTGATCACCGACAAATGTAAGTTTGACGAGTTTTCCATTTGGATACATTTCTAAGAAGTGATCGACAGTATCTGAGAAATGTGCACCATCTGAAATCTGTGAAACAAAGCGTTTTGTGATAGGTTGTTGTGGATTCTTAAAGACATCAATGACTTGCCCCTCTTCAACCACAAGACCATTCTCCATCACAGCTACGCGGTGACAAATCTTTTGAATGACGTGCATCTCGTGTGTGATCAACACGATAGTTAAACCTAATTGCTTATTGATGGTAACGAGAAGATCTAAAATCTGATCGGTTGTTTCAGGATCAAGTGCAGATGTTGCTTCGTCACATAGCAGAACTTCAGGTCGATTGGCTAAAGCACGTGCAATCCCAACACGTTGTTTTTGACCTCCAGAGAGTTGTGAAGGATAGGCTTTTTCTCGCCCTTCTAACCCTACTAAAGCGACAAGCTCTTTTACGCGCTCACTGCGTTGATCTTTTGAAACACCTGCGATTTCGAGTGGGAACGCGATGTTTTCCTCTACTGTACGAGACCATAATAGATTGAAGTGTTGAAAAATCATGCTGACTTTTTGGCGGAACCCACGCATCTCTTTTGAAGAGAGCTTGGAGACTTCACGTCCGTTTACTTGAATTTGTCCATCGGTAGGACGTTCAAGTCCGTTCAGTAAACGAATGAGTGAACTTTTCCCTGCCCCACTGTAGCCGATAATCCCGTAAATCTCGCCCTGTTGGATAGATAATGAGACATTGTCGACGGCAACCACCTTGCCATTTTTTGTCGTGTATTCTTTTAAAACTTTAGATAATTGAATCATTTGCGTGCCGCCTCCTTTCTAAAATTTTTGGATGGATACAAAAAGACCCTTTCTGCGCAAAGACAGAAAGGGTCATCGTTTTATCAACAGATATCCATTCTCTCATCCTCCAAAGCGCTAGCTTTGCGTGACTTGGCACCATTTCACTTTCGTGACGGTTGCCGGGCTTCATAGGGCACTTCCCTCCACCTCTCTTTATAAGAGCGACGCATATTCAATTAGTATTGTTGTCAGTAATCGAATAGTATCATAGCCATTTTTGACAGTCAACTATTTTTCATCACAAATTTTCATTATTTTTTATTGGGCAGTTTTGATTTTCTCTAGTAGATAAGGCACAGATTGAAATGCATAGACTTTTTCGAAAGCATTTGGTGCTTTTTTAATCAACAAACATGGAACACTTTCCACTTGAAATTCTTCCATGAGTTCTGGTGAGTAGTTCGCATTAAGTTGCGGAACGGGTTCGTCAATCAGTTGTTCACAGACTGTGAGCATTTTGGATGCTACTTGGCAGGTGCCGCACATGGGTGTGTAGATATAGAGTATGGACTGGTCGGTTTGTTTCCAGTCGCTGTATGTGATTTCGTTCATTTGGGTCTCCACCTTTACTTTGCTTAAAGTATCAAACCCGCCGTTTGTTTTCAAGGAATAAGTTTAATGCCACTTACGAAGCTTGCTTTCAAGATCAAAATAAAAAGACAAGGATTTGGCCCGTGCTAACGCAGGGCCCGATTTATCATACAAACAGTCACAGTATAGGACAGCGAGTTGGTCTAAAAAGATTTTAGGGCGAACTCTTACAAGGTGACAGGTACCTATTATTGGACATTGAATTAAGTTTCGCGGACATCCATTGTTTACGTGGACTTTGATTCTGTAGTGTTGACAGAAGAGCTCGGAAGCCAGGATGTCATTTCCCGGGCTATCGGAGTTTTGCCGAGACCCCACAACGAGACGAAGTCGATGTGAGGAGGCTCGGTGACAATGTCATCAAGCTAACAATACATTTTCTGTAAGTTATATTTCTGACTTTCCAAACAAATTACTTGACTTTTCAAAAAAAGCACCAAAATCAAC
>NZ_JAFBFG010000021.1 GCF_016909155.1 Chryseomicrobium aureum | reverse complement strand
ATCTGCTTAAGAATATTTGTCTCCATAAAATCAAAATACCATGAACACTGGGCTCATGGCATCAAAAATTATATACTTTCTTATCTTTTAAAAAAACCACTCAACTTATTGTTGAGCGGCTTGCTGCTTCCGAGCTTTGCGTCGTTCTTCACGCTTCGCAAGGTCAATTTCAGATTGTTTGTTGTACTTCGGTAACGCCAGAAGTTGAAATGCGTTGACCGCCAATATTGGGAATAACAATAATGTCACCCAGCTATCCACACCTTCAGCGCGTACCATGAGCACTGGCAACCATTCTAATGTAGAAATAACAATCATGAAGAACATCGCAGAAATCAATGCGTGTTTCTTTGTCAGACGTGCTTTGATCATGGCAACGGTCACACCAGTTCCAATCAGGACAAGAAGTAGTCCAAGATATAGTAGTAACTGTTCAGTGGATGCTGATCCTGGTCGGAATCGGAAGATGATTAAATCTCCGATGACAATGATGATAAGTAAAACCTGAACCCAGTTCCAAAGTGTAAGGCTCTTAAAAATATTGACGCCCATCTGATGAATTGTTAAATACGCAAAAAATCCCATCTGAGCAATAACACTTACAGTGAACCCCATAACAACCATAAAGACAAAAGCCGCTGTGAATTCTCCCCACTCACCCGCTTGGAAGTATTGGGCGAATGCATCGTCCCATCGTATAAATAAGCCGAGCACACCTGTGATAAGTCCACCGATGAGCATCGCGCGTACAAAAAATTTAAACCAATTTCGTATAGTCACGAAAAATCCTCCATCTCTTTCTAGTTCTTCTCGATTGTATCAAATTATTTAGATAAAAATCTATGAATCACGCCAGTTCTTGCATAATTCCCTATCAATTGTGAACACTAATTGAAAAAGAGGTGAGGATGATGCGCGTTTGGCTGCTACTACTATCGATTTTGATTCTAGGTGCCTGTTCTCCATTTGAGCAAAAGTCGACATACGATGAAACGAAAAAGATGGTAATTGATGTGCAGAAAACAGAGGATGGCAAAGCTTTTTGGGAACATTCGATGCAAGACCCGAAATTTATGGACTCGATGGCAAAGAGTATGACGGCTCAGCAGAAAGAATTGATGAAGCAATTGATGACAGACCCCGCGTATATGAAAGAGTGGGAAGAGTTTTGGAAACAACCGACACAGCAGCAAGAACTGGAGAAGCTGTTGAAGTCGAGCAGTTTGTGAGAAGAGATGAAAAAAGTTGTAGAAGAAACGATTCAAAATCCTGTTTGGACAGCGTATTGGCAAGATCTTGTGATGAAAGCGGCGGAAGCTGGAAAAGGTACCGGTGGATCTGAAGGCGGTCCTTCTCGTGGAGGAGATCGTGCAGGTGGCTCGTCAGGCGATGGTGGCGCTGGTGGTGGCGGTTCTGGCGGTGGTCAAGCTGGTGGTGGGGGCCAGTAACAAGAAAAGGCAGTATTCTCGACTGATGAGAATACTGCCTTTTGATTATGCGCGTTCGATAACTTGTTGTGCGATTTCGTTGTAAAGTTTGCCCGTCGGATGTGACTCTTCATAAACAGAAGGCGCAAAATCTTCGTTGTTCCAATCCGGTTGGCCTAGTGGAATCTGACCCAATAACTCTGTGCGAAGTTCTTCCGCAAGTTTCGGTCCTCCACCTTTTCCGAACACCATCTCACGTTCACCCGTTGACTTCGATTCATACCATGCCATATTTTCGATGACGCCGATAACTTCGTGGTCGGTTTGTAGAGCCATTGCCCCAGCTCGTGCTGCTACGAAAGCGGCTGTTGGGTGTGGTGTTGTGACGACGATTTCTTTTGAAGCCGGAAGCATCTGATGAATATCTAAAGCGACATCACCTGTTCCGGGTGGTAAGTCTAATAGAAGGAAGTCGAGTTCTCCCCACTCCACATCTTTGAAGAATTGATCAAGAACTTTTCCAAGCATCGGTCCGCGCCAAACGACTGGTGCATTGTTCTCTACGAAGAAGCCCATAGAAATGACTTTGACACCTTTACGTTCCACTGGAATGATTCGGTCTTCTTTAATTTGTGGGTTCTCACGAATACCCATCATGTCTGGCACGCTGAATCCATAGATGTCTGCGTCGACAAGGCCTACTTTTTTTCCTAGGCGTGCAAGTGCAACTGCTAAGTTTACAGAAACAGTTGATTTCCCTACGCCACCTTTACCAGAAGCGATTGAAATGATCTTCACGCTTGTTGCAGGAGATGTGAGGCTTTCTGCTGCTGCGCCAAGTTGGCCACGGAATTGCTCAAGTGCTTCTTGTGGAAGTTCTTCGAAACGGATTCCGACTGTAGCCACACCCGCACTCTTTAGTGTATCGACAACTTTTGTTTGAAGTTGCATTTGTTCTGCTGTATTTGTTTTTGCGATTGCGACTTTGACGCTTACGTAATTCTTTTCTTCTTTGATTTTAACGGACAGAATTCCGTTTGTTTCTTCAAGTATTTTATGTAGAAACGGATCTTCGAGTTTTCCAAGAAGAGCCCGTACCTCTTGTTCGGTTAGCATGCTCAAAACCCCTTTTTTTCCTAGTCGTCTATTAGTATAGCATACCCTTGTGGAGTAGGGGTTGCTTGTGCTTGCGACTGAAAAAATTGTTCGAGGCCAGTGACAATGCCGTGTGCTATTTTTTGCTGATATTCTGATGTTTGCAAGAGTGCGCGTTCTTCTTCATTGCTGATAAACCCTGTTTCAATTAACGCGGAAGGGGCATTGGCTTTTTTGAGGAGATAAATTTGACGAATTCCCATCGCTTCCCGCTCTGTATTTTGCAAGGTTTCGCGAAGAGTCGCTTGAATGGCTTTTGCGAGGGGCTCCCCGTTCACTTCCCCTTCTTCATGGAAGAATACTTGTGCCCCGACTCCTTTTTGATGCAGTGTATGCGGGGAGGGTTTTGGGTATGACGTGGGATGGCAGAATCCGAGAGGTTCGGTTATTGTGTCGGGAGTTTCACCAATTGTGTCCGAGAGATTCGAGGTCTAACGGCTGAGATTCGACGTCTAAATCTTCCTGTTCACCACTTCCTTATATTATGGAAACTAATCTCCTCCCTCAATTTTCTTTCTATAAACTCTTGCATTAGTATTTCCTTCAGCAGCATAACCAGCTTGTAATAATACTTTGCGTATAGCATCCGCCCCTATCTCTGGTAGCTGCTTACGAATTTCAGAAATACTTAAAACCGGCCCATGAATTGCAAATTGACTGAGAATATTTAGCGCAATCAGTTCATGCGCTTTCACATTGCAGACTTTGCATACCCAGGTTCTAACGAATCTTTTTAGAGCAGAATGACATGTTGGACAGAATAATCCTTCAAGTAGTTCAGCTCGCTCAATCCTATACCTTTTAGAGAATGGTACTTCTTGAAAAAATTGAGTTTTAGTTATTATTTTTTGTAGTAACTTTTGGACTTCATTATCAGGTAGAACTAGTGGAAGTTGCTCGAGCTGTTGAACGAATAGAGGTAACCTCTTAAGTGTTATAAAAGTGTGAGGAGGTTGGGATGAAAAATCAAATGTAGCAGAAGCGTTTGCCCAAACAAGAGCAGTATAAATAGGTAATTGTAAATCTGGAAAAAGTGTAGAGAAGCCATTTAAATTTCGATCTAGCTGAGTGAATGGACAATCAAAAGCTTGCGGAGGTGTTTCTGGTAATGTACGAATTAGTTGAGCAGGTACTGAATTGAACTTAATATGCCCTGCAATATTTTTCACTTCAATTAAAAGAATGTATCTTCGCGTGATGATCACTAAGTCGATCTGAATCACTCGTCGCGTATGAACCTGTGTTATAAAATTACGAAGAATTATCGGGGGCTCTTTAAAACTCACTTCTTCCAAATAACGAAAAACTTTAGATTCGCCTCTCTCACCCGTTTTAATATTTTTTAGTTGAGATTCTATATAACTTTTTTGAGGGTGATAGTGCGGGAGTTGAGCGTAGAAGATTTCAAGAGCAGAGATGAACGAGGTAGTGTGGTGAATGTAAATAGCAATCACTCCTTTTTAGTAGAATATCACCTTATGAAATAGGTGTACATTCATTTCTTCCTTTAATTGGTTTAAGAAACTGAGACTATGTCTGATGGTTCGGTTATTGTGTCGGGAGTTTCACCAATTGTGTCCGAGATGTTCGAGGTCTAAGGGGCGAGATTCGCCGTCTAAATCATCCTGTTCACCACTTCCTCATATTATGGAAACTAATCCAGCGAATCCCCCAAAATGTTTAAGCCCTTTCTAGTAAGCCCTTAGCTACTTAAGCCCTTTCTAGCAAGATCTTAAGCATCAAAAGCCCTTTCTAGTAAGCCCTTAGCTACTCAAAGCCCTTTCTAACAAAACAAAAAACCCACCCTCGCGATAAGCGAAGATGGGTTTGAATCGGCTCCAACAATTAACGTTTTGAGAACTGAGGTGCACGACGAGCGCCTTTAAGACCTGGCTTTTTACGCTCTTTCATACGTGGGTCACGTGTTAAGAATCCAGCAGATTTTAATTTACCGCGGAAGTCTGGGTCTACAGTTAGTAGAGCACGTGCGATACCGTGACGGATAGCACCAGCTTGACCAGTGAATCCTCCACCGTTTACGTTTACGTGTACATCGTAGCTACCTAGAGTTTCAGTAGTTACTAGTGGTTGTTTGATGATTTGCTCAAGCGTTTCGTATGGAACGTAGTCCGCTACTTCACGTTTGTTGATGATGATTTTTCCTTCGCCTGGTACTAAACGTACGCGAGCGACTGAGCTTTTACGACGGCCTGTGCCGATATATTGAACTTGTGCCAAGGGTATGTCCTCCTCTTAATGATTATCCGCGAAGCTCGTATGCTTCTGGTGTTTGTGCTGCATGTGGGTGTTCTGCTCCAGCGTAAACGTGAAGCTTACGGAACATTTGACGACCTAAAGAGTTTTTAGGAAGCATGCCTTTGATTGCTAGTTCTAACATTTGAGTTGGGTACTTCGTACGCATCTCAAGTGCAGTACGTTGCTTAAGACCACCAGTGAATTGTGTGTGGCGGTAGTAAATTTTGTCTTGCAATTTGTTACCAGTTAATTCGATTTTGTCAGCGTTGATGATGATCACGTTGTCACCAGTGTCAACGTTTGGTGTGAATGTTGGTTTGTTTTTCCCACGTAAGATTGAAGCTACTTCTGAAGCTAGACGACCAAGAGTTTGGCCTTCCGCGTCAACAACTAACCACTTACGCTCTACTTCGTGACCTTTAGCCATGAATGTTGTACGCATGTATATTGTCCTCCTAATAACGATCTTATTCGTTCTTGAATTTTCTATTTAACCTAACAATTAAGTTTCGGGGCTTATTTGTGGGGTTTTGAAAATACCATACATCATCGTATAACAGATACGACATTCTGTCAAGCGATTTTCAAAAAACACCTGGAAAAGTTGCTACAGCTCTTCGTAACCTACTTTTTCTAAATATAAGCCCTGTGGTGGCGCGGTTTTTCCGGCCTTGCCCCTGTCTTTTGCAGCGATGATTCCTGCCAAGTCTTCTGGCTGCTTCTTGCCGATTCCGATTTCCCACAAAGTGCCCGCTAAAATCCGGACCATATTGTATAAAAAGCCGTTGCCGGTCACAACAAGATGCAACTGATTGCCATGGGACTCCAGACGCACATCATAAATCTTCCGTACGAAATCTTGAATGCTTGTGTTCGCTGCACTAAAGCTTCGGAAGTCATGTTCTCCTAGTAGAGCCTGGGCAGCCTGTTGCATGCGTGAGACGTCCGGCTGCTTTCCAGGAACGTGAGAGAGCATATGACGCTCGAATGGCATAGGGATGGCCTCTAACGTCCACTTGTAGCGATAGGTCTTCCAACAGACATGGTAGCGAGCATGAAAATCGTCCGCGACCTGCTCGACCGCAAGTACACGGATATCTGCAGGGAGTTGAGCATTTAAGCCTTTCACCCACCCTGGAGGCGGAATTGTGAGAGGACTGTCAAAATGGATGACCTGACCGGTTGCGTGAACGCCCGTGTCCGTTCGTCCACTCGCCGTGATACGTGTAAATGTTCCTTGATGCATCTTGGTCAGCACTTTCTCTACTTCTTCTTGCACGGTCCGTCCATTCGGTTGAACTTGATAGCCAGAGAAGCCACTGCCATCGTAACTAATTGTTGCACGTAATCGCATGTCGCTCCTCCTAACTACGCAACAAGACAAGAGCGACCGCTAGACCTAGCAACACAATAATTGCTCCTGTGTCGCGCATCTTCCAGTCAAGCTGGCGGAACCGTGTTCGGCCTTCCCCGCCCTTGTAACCGCGTACTTCCATCGCAGTCGCCAAGTCTTCTGCTCGTTTAAACGCACTGACAAACAACGGAATCAGTAAGGGAACGACGGCCTTTAAACGTTCTTTGAAAGGTCCGGTCGTCATATCCGATCCACGTGCCATTTGCGCTTTCATGATCTTGTCCGTCTCATCCATCAATGTCGGAATAAAGCGTAATGAAATCGACATCATCAATGCCAGCTCATGGACGGGCATTTTGATTTTCTTCAATGGGTTCATTAACAGTTCTAATGCATCCGTGATCGAAATCGGCGTTGTCGTCAGCGTCAAAATCGTTGTCATCACGACGAGGACAAAGAAACGAATGGCGATGAAAACCCCTTGGATAACTCCACCTGTGTAGATTTCTGTAAACCCAAGGTCAAGTAGCACGGTTCCTTCTTTTGTGAAGAATGTATGCAATAAGAACGTGAAAATGAGCAGGAAGAGGACCGGCTTGAGCCCCATCACAATGAAGTAAAAACGGATGCCCGAAAGACGCACAATGAATAACGTAAACAGAATCAACAAACCATACGTGATCCAGCTATTGGCTAAAAATACGATGGCGATGAACAGGAACACAAAAATCAATTTTGCACGTGCATCAATGCGATGCACAATCGAGTCGCCAGGGATGTAGCGACCAAAAATCATTTTTTCTAACATCAGCGCGTTCCCTCACTTTCTTGCTCAAAATGCGAGGCAATCGCTTCAGCCAGGGTCTCTTCTGTCAAATAAAGCACCGGAAATGCCTGACCTGTAATCGTTTCAAATTCACGTTGGAGTTTTACAGACTGAGGAAGCTCCAAGCGGAAGTCGCGCAACAACTCGTCTTGCGCAAACACCTCTTGCGGCGTCCCCTCCACTACGCATCGCCCACTGTGCATGATGGCCACACGGTCCGCGTAGCGTGCAGCATCTTCCATACTGTGTGTCACGAGAATCGTCGTCAAGTTCTTCTCTTCGTGTAGACGGGCGAACAGGTTCATGATTTCTTTCCGACCGCGTGGATCAAGTCCAGCTGTCGGTTCATCGAGTACAAGGACGTCTGGATCCATCGCAAGAACGCCAGCAATCGCTACTCGGCGCATCTGGCCACCAGATAGGTCAAACGGCGACTTCTGTAATGTTCCCTCTGGCAAACCCAGTAGCCCGACTAATTCGTGGGCACGTCGACGCGCTTCTTCTTCTGGCACGCCAAAGTTCATCGGACCAAACATGATGTCTTTTTCTACTGTCTCTTCGAACAATTGATGCTCTGGAAACTGGAATACAATGCCGACACGACTGCGCACAGACTTTAATTCTTTCGGTTTGACCCCTGCCTCGAGCACTTTCTCACCAATCGTCACAGTTCCGGCAGTCGGTTTTAAAATGGCATTCAAATGCTGTAAGACAGTCGACTTCCCGGAGCCTGTGTGACCAATGATGGCTTGGTAACTGCCCGTTGGAATGGTAAGATCCACCTCATGAAGTGCACGTTTTTCAAAAGGTGTCCCCGCCGCATAGGCATAGCTTACTTGTCGGAGTGTAATGTCCATAATGCTTCCACCAATTCTTTCTCTGACATGATTGTAGCTGGCACATCGACTCCGCGTGCACGAAGAAGATTCGCAACGTTTGCTGCAAATGGTAAATCAAGGCCGAGCTTCGTAATTTGTTCCCGATTCGCAAATACTTCTTCAGGACGACCTTCAAGGAACTTTTCGCCGCCGTTCATGACAATGACCCGGTCCGCAAGCATCGCTTCTTCTAGGTCATGTGTAATCGATAATACGGTCACTTCAGACGACTCACGCAGCATTTGAAGTGTTTGAATCACTTCTCGGCGCCCTTGTGGATCGAGCATCGACGTCGCTTCGTCTAAAATGAGTAATTTAGGTCGCATGGCAATAGCTCCGGCGATGGCCACTCGTTGCTTCTGTCCACCTGATAAGTGATGGGGCTCTTGATTTAAAAAGTCCGCCATCTGCACTTGTTGCAAAGCAGAGTGCACACGCTCCACCATATCTTCATAGACAATGCCGTTATTTTCTAATGCGAAGGCTACGTCATCTTGAACAGTAGCTCCGACAAATTGGTTATCCGGGTTCTGGAACACCATTCCAAGTTGCGAACGGCTCTCCCATAACGTGTCCTCATTCAAAGGCTGGCCAAATAACTCGACGACCCCTTCACTCGGAAACAATAATCCGTTGATCAATTTTGCCATTGTTGATTTACCCGACCCGTTATGGCCGACAATCGCAATCCATTCTCCTTGCTCAACCGAATAGGAGACGTGGGAAACAGCTGGTTTCACGACTTCATCTGAAGGATACGTATATGATACGTCTTGAAGTTTTACAACGGTTGTCATGTCCTATTCCTCCTCTACTCAACTAATCTCGACTTTTTGTAATAAGTCCGAAGCAATGCACCGGGAATGCATTCCTTCCGAACTACTACCATTATTTTTAGGTAATAAAAAAGCGCGCACCTCATCAGTGCGCTCTTCAGGGTTTAACAGGCCGCTTGCTCAAGGCAGTCTGCTCGATGAGGTGCGTAGAGCTAGACGAGACGCCGCCCCGGAGGACCCGCTCATCGTAACGCTCAGCCTTTTTAATTGTCGTATAAATCTTTTGAAAAAGAGAGAGTCTGGGTGAACCCTAAACCCTCTCTCATTGTCTTACACTAATTCGATCACTACTACTGGTGCGCCGTCTCCACGACGTGGACCAACTTTCATGATACGTGTGTAACCACCTTGACGATCTGCGTAGCGTGGTGCTACATCATCAAATAGTTTAGATAAAGCGTATACTGATGTTTCATTGCCTTCTTCATCTGTTTTCACAGCTGTTTCGTTGCGAATGTAAGCAGCAGCTTGACGGCGAGCATGAAGATCGCCACGCTTTCCTAATGTGATCATTTTTTCAACTACAGAACGTAATTCCTTCGCACGTGCTTCAGTTGTCTGAATACGCTCGTTGATGATTAGGTCCGTAGTTAAGTCACGTAACATCGCTTTACGCTGAGAACTTGTACGTCCAAGTTTGCGGTAACCCATGGATGTTTCCCTCCTTTAGTTCAATAATTATCTAGCTGAATCAAATTTAGCGCTTAGTCTTCTTTACGTAATCCTAAGCCAAGCTCATCTAACTTCGCTTTTACTTCTTCAAGTGACTTACGTCCAAGGTTACGTACTTTCATCATGTCGTCTTCTGACTTGTTCGCAAGTTCTAGAACCGTGTTGATTCCAGCGCGCTTCAAGCAGTTGTAAGAACGTACAGAAAGATCAAGCTCTTCAATTGTCATTTCCAAGACTTTTTCTTTTTGATCTTCTTCTTTTTCGACCATGATTTCAGCAGTTTTTGCCTCATCTGTCATGCCAACAAAGATGTTCAAGTGCTCCGTTAAGATTTTAGCTCCAAGCGAAATCGCCTCTTTTGGACCGGTGCTACCATCTGTCCACACATCAAGCGATAACTTATCGTAGTTCGTCGATTGACCAACACGAGTATTTTCTACTTGAAAATTAACGCGTGAAACTGGAGTGTAAATAGAGTCGATCGGGATTACGCCGATAGGAAGATCCTCACGTTTGTTTTGATCAGCAGGAGTATAGCCACGGCCTCGGTTTGCATAAAGACGCATACGAAGGTGTCCGTTTTTGCCGATTGTTGCGATATAGAGTTCAGGGTTCAAAATTTCAACATCACTGTCATGCGTAATATCCGCAGCAGTTACTGACCCTTCACCTTTGACATCAATTTCGATGACTTTTTCTTCATCGGAATAGATTTTAAGTGCAAGTTTTTTCACGTTCATAATGATAGATGCAACATCTTCTACAACGCCCTCAATAGTTGAGAACTCGTGAAGTACACCATCAATTTGAATAGAAGTCACTGCAGCTCCTGGTAAAGAAGACAGAAGAATGCGGCGTAGTGAATTCCCCAAAGTATTTCCATACCCACGTTCTAGCGGCTCAACAACAAATTTGCCATATTTCGCATCTTCGCTGATTTCTATCGTTTCAATCTTTGGTTTTTCGATTTCCAGCATACTACTTTACCCTCCCTCAAAACATCGAATGTATAGGACTTGCCATCATGAATTCGATCGTTGCTGATTTTCATCAGTCCAATAAATGATGCAGTTTCACCTATTACACGCGACGGCGTTTTGGTGGACGGCAACCGTTATGTGGAACTGGAGTTACGTCTTTAATAGCAGTTACGTCTAGACCAGCAGCTTGAAGTGCACGAATTGCAGCTTCACGACCAGCACCAGGACCTTTTACTGTTACTTCTAACGTTTTCAAACCGTGTTCCATAGAACCCTTTGCAGCTGTTTCAGCAGCCATTTGTGCAGCGAATGGAGTAGATTTACGTGAACCACGGAATCCTAGTGCTCCAGCGCTTGACCATGAAAGGGCATTTCCTTGCATGTCAGTAATCGTAACGATTGTATTGTTAAATGTAGAACGGATGTGAGCAATACCAGACTCGATATTCTTTTTCACACGACGTTTACGAGTTTGTTGTTTACGTGCCATGTTGAGAAGAAACCTCCTTTACCGATTATTTTTTCTTGTTCGCTACAGTTTTACGAGGACCTTTACGCGTACGCGCATTGTTCTTCGTATTTTGTCCACGAACTGGTAGACCACGACGGTGACGGATACCACGGAATGAACCGATTTCCATTAGACGTTTGATGTTTAGAGAGATTTCACGACGAAGATCTCCTTCTACTTTAAACGCACCGACTGATTCACGAATTTTGTTTAGCTCATCTTCAGTTAGATCGCGTACACGAGTATCTTGAGATACGCCAGCAGCTTCTAAAACTTTCTGAGCTGTGTTTTTACCAATACCATAAATGTATGTTAATGAAATTACAACGCGCTTATCGCGAGGAATATCAACACCAGCAATACGTGCCATGAGTGCACCTCCTTCAAATTAACCTTGTCTTTGTTTGTGTTTAGGGTTTTCACAGATTACCATTACTTTACCGCGTCGGCGAATAATCTTACATTTTTCGCAGATCGGTTTTACAGATGGTCTCACTTTCATCTAACCTAACCTCCTTAATAGTCCGGAGTGCAAAAGATTATTTAAAACGGTACGTAATACGACCGCGAGTTAAATCATAAGGAGATAGTTCAATTGTGACTTTGTCTCCAGGAAGAATTCGAATAAAGTGCATCCGGATCTTTCCAGAAACGTGTGCCAAAATTGTGTGGCCATTTTCAAGTTCTACCTTGAACATAGCATTTGGCAAAGTCTCAATTACTGTTCCTTCGACTTCAATTACATCATCTTTCGCCATCAACCCAGTCTCCCTTCTTATACAAATCAAGCCGAAGCCCCATTCGATGTTGTCGTTGCTTCATACAGGTACGATCGTCTGCTGAGAGCATATGTCTGGAAAGCATGAGAGATGATCGAAAGACACTCGTAAGGCTTCGCATAAAGCAATCGATGCTTCCACGAAACCCATTATACCCCTTCCGATGGGCAGTTGTACACTTTCCCACCATCCGTTCGTATACCGGGCGCAATATGCTTTTGCAGCTCTCGAGAAAAACAATTTCTTGTTGCATACCACCCGGGCGTCCGAAGACTAGAACCGGGGTTACTTGCGGTGGTTTGTTAATAGAGCATCGATATCAGCAAACACCTTTGTAATATGCTGCTGACCATCAATATTTGTCAACACGCCTTTGTCGCTATAAAAATCGAGCAATGGCTGTGTTTGCTTCATATTTACTTCCAGACGGTTGGTGACCGTTTCTGGATTATCATCCGCACGTTGATACAATTCGCCACCATCTTTATCACATTTGCCTTCCTCTTGTGGAGGATTAAAGACTAAGTGATAAGCAGTGCCACACTCTTTACAAATGCGACGACCAGTTAAACGTTTAATCAACTCTTCTTGCTCCACTTGAATGTTGATGACATGTTCCACTGATTTGTTCAAATCAGCAAGTGTCGCATCCAAAGCTTCTGCTTGAGGAACTGTGCGTGGGAAACCATCTAACAAGAATCCTTTTTCACAATCCGGTTGGCTTAAGCGTTCACGAACGATACCAATCGTTACTTCATCAGGTACCAAAGCACCTTGATCCATAAACGATTTTGCTTCAAGACCTAATGCCGTTTGGTTTTTAATAGCCGCACGGAACATATCGCCTGTAGAAATATGAGGGATTTCGTACTTCTCAACAATTTTATCTGCTTGCGTACCTTTACCGGCACCTGGCAAACCCATTAAAACGATATTCATACGTTTTTTCCTCCCTCTCATCAATAGGTCGAAAGAGGAACACATTGTCCCCATTTCAACCTCTTACTTCATAAACCCTTTATAGTGACGCTTCACAAGTTGTGACTCTAGCTGTTTCATTGTCTCTAGTGCAACCCCTACAACGATGATCAAGCTTGTTCCACCGATTTGCGCTGCTTGTGGCAGACCTGCAAATTCAATGAATAACAAAGGCATGATTGAAATCACTGCTAAGAAAATTGCCCCAACAAATGTTAAGCGGTAAAGCACACTTGTTAAATAATCTTGCGTTTGGCTCCCTGGACGAATCCCCGGAATGTACGCTCCTTGCTTTTTCAAGTTGTCTGCCACGTTCTCTGGATTCACCTGAATGAATGCATAGAAGTATGTGAAGGCAACAATCAAACCAACGAACAATACCATACCGATCGGCTGTGTGTAATCAAGTACACGTGTCATCGTTTCAGTGAACGAGTTCGTTCCGAAGAACAGTGTAAGTGATTGCGGCGCCATTAAGAAAGCAGATGCGAAGATTACCGGGATAACTCCCGCCGCGTTAACTTTTAATGGTAAGTGTGTTTGCTGACCGCCAGTGGATGACGAGCCGGCTACACGTTTTGCATATTGAATTGGAATCTTACGAAGTGCTTGTTGGATGTAGATAACACCAACAGTTACAGCGATGATTGCCAATAAAATTAATGCGAGAATTGCAAGATTGATGAATAAGGCATCGCCCGCTCCTTCAATTTGCGTAGCGTAGATTTGGTTTACTGCTGTTGGGATGGCAGCTACGATACCCGCGAAGATGATAATAGAAATTCCATTACCCACTCCATGAGCTGTAATTTGCTCACCTAACCATAGCAAGAATGCTGTTCCAGCAGTCAATACGATTGCGATAACAACATATGTCATTACGCCGTCGTCTTGAATCAATTGGCCACTATACATTTGGTTGAACCCGTATGACATAGCGATTGCTTGAATAAACGCAAGTACGATTGTGAAATAACGAGTGAATTGTGCAAGTTTCCGTCTTCCGACTTCTCCTTGTTTTGCCCACTCTGTAAATTTCGGGACAACATCCATCTGTAGCAATTGCACAATGATAGATGCGGTGATGTATGGCATAATTCCCATCGCTAGGATAGAGAAGTTGACCAACGCGCCCCCACCGAAAATGTTTAGGAATCCAATAATCCCTAACTCATCAGAAGCACGCAGCACGTCTGCATCAACGTTTGGTACTGGTACGAACGTTCCCAAACGGAAGATGACGAGCATTGCTAACGTGAAAAGAATTTTATTTCGAATATCTCGCACACGCATAAAGTTAGAGATTGTTTGAAACATTAAATCACCTCGACGGATCCGCCTGCGTTCTCGATTGCTTCTTTAGCGGAAGCAGAGAACTTGTGAGCTTGAACAGAAAGCTTTTTATCAAGAGTTCCGTTACCAAGGATCTTGATTCCAGATCTTTCTTTGCTCACTACACCTGTTTCAATAAGAAGAGCAGGTGTAACTTCTGTGCCCTCTTCGAAACGGTTAAGCGCATCTAGGTTGACTACAGCATATTCTTTACGGTTAATGTTTGTAAATCCACGTTTTGGTAAACGACGGAACAATGGGTTTTGTCCACCCTCGAATCCTGGGCGTACTCCACCGCCAGAACGAGCGTTTTGCCCTTTGTGACCTTTACCTGATGTCTTACCGTTACCAGAACCTGTACCACGACCTACGCGGTTGCGTTCTTTACGTGAACCTTCAGCTGGTTTTAACTCATGTAGTTTCAACTGGTGGCACCTCCTTAATTGTAAAATCAGAGAATTACTTCTCGTTAACTGTGACTAGGTGAGCTACTTTCGTGATCATTCCACGAATTGCAGCATTGTCTTGATGTTCAACTGTTTGGTGCATCTTACGAAGACCAAGTGCCTCAGCAACTTTACGTTGGTTAGGCTTTGAACCAATCAAACTTTTAGTTAGGGTGATTTCTAATTTGTTTGTCATTGTCAATTCCCCCCTTATCCTAATAGTTCTTCCACTGATTTACCACGAAGCTTAGCAACATCTTCAGCACGCTTCAGTTGTGTTAAACCTTCAACAGTAGCGCGAACCATGTTGATTGGTGTGTTAGAACCTAGTGATTTAGAAAGAATGTCAGTGATACCAGCTAGCTCAAGTACAGCACGAACCGGTCCACCAGCGATAACTCCTGTACCAGGTGCAGCAGGTTTGATTAGGATCGAACCAGCGCCAAAGTGGCCAAGCACTTGGTGAGGTGTAGTTCCATCTACCATTGGTACTTCGATTAAGTTTTTCTTCGCGTCTTCAACAGCCTTGCGGATTGCGTCTGGCACTTCTTGTGCTTTACCAGTACCGAATCCAACATGTCCGTTTTTGTCACCAACAACGACTAATGCTGTAAAGCGGAAACGACGTCCACCTTTTACAACTTTAGCAACACGGTTGATTGTTACTACGCGTTCTTCGAATTCAAATTTGTTTGGGTCAATAGCACGCATGATGTATTTCCCTCCTTCTTCTTAAAATTCTAAGCCATTTTCACGTGCAGCATCAGCTAATGCTTTCACGCGTCCATGATATAAGTAACCTCCACGGTCAAATACAACAGAAGTAACGTTCTTTTCTACTGCGCGTTTAGCGATTGCTTCGCCAACTTTCGCTGCAGCTTCTACATTACCTGTAGCACCGTCAAAGTCTTTTTCCATTGTTGAAGCGCTAGCTAGTGTTACACCAGAAGCATCATCAATCAATTGTGCATAAATGTGTTGATTAGAACGGTATACGTTTAAGCGTGGACGCTCAGCAGTTCCCGTGATTTTTGTACGAACACGTGCATGACGTTTCTTACGAACTTGATTCTTATCTTGTTTCGTAATCACAGTGGTCACTCCTTTCTAATGCTTACGAGCATTATTTACCTGTTTTACCTTCTTTACGACGAACGGCTTCGCCTTCATAACGAATTCCTTTACCTTTATACGGCTCTGGAGGACGTACTTGACGGATGTTAGAAGCTAATGCTCCAACGCGTTCTTTGTTGATCCCTTTAACGATTACCTTCGTGTTAGAAGGAACTTCGATTTCAAGACCATCTTCAGGTGTGAATTCAACTGGGTGAGAGTAACCTACGTTAAGTACAAGTTTCTTACCTTGTAATTGTGCACGGTAACCTACCCCAACTAATTCAAGACTGCGTGTAAATCCTTCAGAAACACCAGTGACCATGTTAGCTAGTAACGCACGTGTTGTTCCGTGGACTGTACGATGTTCTTTCGACTCAGACGGACGCACTACTGAAAGTGTGTTGCCTTCTTGTTCGATTTTCATATCTTGGTTGAACGTACGAGTTAACTCACCTTTAGGACCTTTTACAGTGACAGTGTTGTCATCTGCAATTGTCAGGGTAACGTTAGCTGGTACTTCAATAACTTTTTTACCTACGCGAGACATGCTGTTGCACCTCCATTCATTTGTTACGGATTACCAAACGTAAGCGACGACTTCTCCGCCAACTTGTTTAGCACGAGCTTCTTTATCAGTTACAAGACCTTGTGAAGTTGAAATTAATGCGATCCCAAGACCGTTAAGTACTTTAGGAACATCGCTAGTTTTCGCGTAAACGCGAAGACCTGGTTTAGAAATACGTTTTAAGCCAGTGATAACACGTTCGTTATTTTGACCGTATTTCAAGAAGATACGGATGATACCTTGTTTGCTATCTTCTACATACTCTACATCACGGACGAAACCTTCACGCTTTAGGATTTCGGCGATTTCCTTCTTCAAGTTTGAAGCAGGCACTTCTAGTTTCTCGTGACGAACCATATTCGCATTACGAATGCGAGTCAGCATATCTGCAATTGGATCTGACATTGTCATTACATTTACCTCCTTCCCAGTTTAGGGGATTACCAGCTTGCTTTTTTAACGCCTGGAATTTGTCCTTTGTAAGCTAACTCACGGAAACAAATACGGCAAAGCTTGAATTTACGATATACAGAGTGCGGACGTCCACAACGCTCACAGCGTGTGTAGGCTTGCACTGGATGTTTTGGCGTACGTTTTTGTTTAGCGATCATTGATTTTTTAGCCACGATTTCGCCTCCCTATTATTTACTTTTGGAATGGCATACCGAATTGTGTCAATAACTCGCGAGCTTCTTCATCAGAGTTCGCAGTTGTTACAATTACGATGTCCATACCGCGGACTTTAGATACTTTATCATAATCGATTTCAGGGAAGATTAATTGCTCTTTAACACCTAAAGTGTAGTTACCGCGACCGTCGAATGCTTTTTTAGAAACACCGCGGAAGTCACGTACACGTGGAAGTGAGATTGAGATTAATTTATCCAAGAAGTCATACATACGCTCACCGCGTAATGTAACTTTCGCACCGATTGGCATACCTTCACGAAGGCGGAAGCCGGCGATAGATTTTTTAGCTTTAGTGATAACTGGCTTTTGACCAGCGATTGTTTGCAACTCTTCAACAGCAGCATCAAGTGATTTAGTGTTTTGGACAGCGTCGCCCACACCCATGTTGATCACGATTTTATCTACTTTTGGTACTTGCATAACAGATGTATATTCGAACTTGCTCATAAGAGCAGGAGTAACTTCGTTAACAAACTTTTCTTTTAGGCGGTTCATGTGTGTACCTCCCTTCTTCATTTTGCTTATTTAAGAATTTCACCAGATTTTTTGGCAACACGAACTTTTTTACCGTCTTCCACTTTGTACCCTACGCGAGTTGGTTCCCCTGTTTTAGGGTCAATCAACATAACATTCGATACGTGAATGGCAGCTTCTTGTTCTACAATTCCACCTTGTGGATTTGCTTGGTTTGGCTTAGTGTGCTTTTTGACGATGTTTACACCTTCAACTAGCACGCGGTCTTTCTTAGGAAACGCTGAAAGGATAACACCTGTTTTCCCTTTATCTTTCCCTGAGATTACCATGACTTTATCGCCTTTTTTTACATGCATTCTGTCGCACCTCCTTGATTGGCACTATCTCGTAATTAAAGAACTTCTGGAGCTAAAGATACGATTTTCATGAAATTGCTGTCACGTAGTTCACGTGCAACTGGTCCGAAAATACGAGTTCCACGAGGTCCTTTGTCGTCTTTGATGATGACACAAGCGTTCTCATCAAATTTGATGTACGTACCGTCTTTACGGCGAACTCCGCTTTTCGTGCGAACGATTACCGCTCTAACTACGTCACCCTTCTTAACAACGCCACCTGGTGTTGCTTTCTTAACTGTACACACGACGATATCGCCGATGTTAGCAGTCTTACGTCCAGTACCACCTAGAACTTTAATAGTTAAAACTTCACGTGCTCCTGAGTTGTCAGCAACTTTCATACGACTCTCTTGTTGGATCATTTAGGTTACCTCCTTCCGGAAATAAATAGTTCCGAATTATGATTAGATAATAACCGCTTTTTCTACAACTTCCAGTAAACGGAAACGTTTTGTAGCTGACAGCGGGCGAGTTTCCATGATGCGTACGATATCTCCTACTTGAGCTTCGTTCATTTCATCATGTGCTTTAAATTTCTTAGAATATTTTACACGCTTGCCGTATAGTTTGTGTGTCTTGTAAGTTTCAACTAAAACAGTTACAGTTTTGTCCATTTTGTCTGAAACAACACGGCCTGTATATACTTTGCGTTGGTTACGCTCAGTCATGCTTGAAAACCTCCTTTATCAGTTGTTTGCACTGATTTCTCTTTCGCGAATCACAGTTTTCATACGTGCAATCGCTTTGCGGACTTCACGAATGCGAGCTGTGTTTTCTAATTGACCAGTCGCCAATTGGAAGCGAAGGTTGAAAAGCTCTTCTTTCAGTGATTTTACCTTTTGTTCGATCTCAGCTGTAGTAAGTTCACGGATGTCATTAGCTTTCATTAGATTCACCACCAATTTCTTGACGTTTAACTACTTTACATTTTACAGGCAACTTGTGAGATGCAAGACGAAGTGCTTCGCGTGCTACCTCTTCAGATACTCCTGCAATTTCAAACATGATTTTTCCTGGCTTAACGACAGCAACCCAGCCTTCAGGTGCTCCCTTACCAGAACCCATACGTACCTCAAGAGGCTTTTTCGTATATGGTTTGTGCGGGAAAATTTTAATCCAAACTTTACCGCCACGTTTCATGTAACGTGTCATTGCAATACGTGCAGACTCAATCTGACGGCTTGTGATCCAGCTTGCTTCAGTTGACTGAAGGCCAAATTCACCAAATGTTACTTCTGTACCGCCTTTTGCTTGTCCGCGCATTTTTCCACGGTGTTGACGACGGTATTTAACGCGTTTAGGCATTAACATATTAGTTGCCTCCTTCCTCAGAGTTCTTCTTAGTCGGAAGGACTTCTCCACGATAGATCCATACTTTAACGCCTAGCTTCCCGTAAGTTGTGTCAGCTTCAGCGTGTGCGTAGTCGATATCTGCACGAAGTGTATGAAGTGGAACAGTACCTTCGCTGTAATGTTCAGCACGTGCGATGTCAGCTCCACCAAGACGACCAGAAACTTGTGTTTTGATCCCTTTAGCGCCAGAACGCATTGTGCGTTGAATAGCTTGTTTTTGTGCACGACGGAAAGATACACGGCCTTCAAGTTGGCGTGCAATTCCTTCAGCTACTAATTTCGCATCCAGATCCGCGCGTTTGATTTCAACGATGTTGATGTGTACACGCTTGCCAGTTAAGTCGTTTAAAGATTTACGTACAGCTTCAACTTCTGTACCACCTTTACCGATTACCATACCTGGTTTCGCAGTGTGAATTGTAATGTTAACACGTTTTGCAGCACGCTCGATTTCTACTTTAGAAACTGACGCGTCTTTTAGACGTGTGTCGATGAATTGACGAATTTTTAAATCTTCGTGTAAGAGTGTAGCGTAATCCTTCTCTGCGAACCATTTTGATTCCCAGTCACGAATGATACCTACGCGTAACCCTATTGGATGTACTTTTTGACCCACGAATTATCCCTCCTTCTTCTCAGATACCACTAAAGTGATGTGGCTAGTACGTTTGTTAATCGCACTCGCACGACCTTGTGCACGTGGACGGAAACGTTTTAATGTTGGACCTTCATCAACGAAGACCTCAGATACTACTAAGCTGTTAATATCTAAATCATAGTTGTGCTCAGCGTTTGCGATAGCTGATTTCAATAGCTTTTCAACAACCGGTGAAGCAGAACGTGGTGTGTGGTTTAAAATTGCAACAGCTTCGCCAACTTGCTTGCCTCGGATCAAATCAACGACTAATCGTACTTTACGAGGAGCAATGCGCACTGTTCTAGCAATAGCTTTAGCTTGTGCCATGTGGTGTTACCTCCTCTCAATTAGCGTCTTGTTTTCTTATCGTCAGCACCGTGACCTTTATAAGCACGTGTTGGTGCGAACTCGCCTAATTTGTGTCCAACCATATCTTCAGTTACGTATACAGGCACGTGTTTACGACCATCGTAGACTGCAATCGTTTGACCGATAAATGTTGGGAAAATTGTAGAGCGACGAGACCAAGTTTTGATGACAGACTTTTTCTCATTGTCCTTTTGAGCTTCCACTTTTTTCATTAAGTGATCGTCTACAAAAGGTCCTTTTTTCAAGCTACGACCCATTTTGGAACCTCCCTTAGTGATTCCACTACGGCTCCTACGAACCGCAGTTTAACCACTTTATTTTTTACGACGACGAATGATCATTTTGTCGGATTTGTTTTTCTTCTTACGTGTCTTCGCTCCTAGAGTTGGTTTACCCCATGGAGACATTGGAGACTTACGTCCGATTGGTGTACGACCTTCACCACCACCGTGTGGGTGATCGTTCGGGTTCATTACAGATCCACGTACAGTTGGGCGTTTACCTAACCAGCGTGAACGACCTGCTTTACCGATGTTTACTAGTTCGTGTTGTTCGTTTCCTACTTCACCGATTGTTGCACGGCAAACACCTAGGATAAGGCGAACTTCACCAGATTGAAGACGTACGATTACGTACTTACCTTCACGACCTAAAACTTGTGCAGATGTACCAGCAGAACGTACTAGCTGTCCACCTTTACCAGGTTTCATTTCGATGTTGTGGATTGTAGAACCCATTGGGATGTTTTCAAGTGGTAACGCGTTACCTACTTTAATATCCGATTCTGGTCCAGATACGATTTCCATACCTACTACTAATCCTTTTGGTGCTAAGATGTAACGTTTTTCTCCATCAACATAGTTGATTAAAGCGATATTCGCTGAGCGGTTTGGATCATACTCGATTGTAGCAACGCGGCCTGGAATGCCATCTTTGTTGCGTTTGAAATCGATGATACGGTATTGACGCTTGTGACCGCCACCGTGATGACGAACAGTAATTTTACCTTGGTTGTTACGGCCGCCTTTACGCTTCACAGGAGCAAGCAATGATTTCTCAGGCTTGTTAGTTGTGATTTCAGCATAATCAAGACTAGTCATGTTACGACGTCCGTTTGTGGTCGGTTTATACTTTCTAATCGCCATGTTTTTCCCTCCTTCATGGTTTTAACTCTTCTATAAGATTAGATCTCGAATAATTCGATTTCTTTGCTATCGACTGTTAAAGTAACGATTGCTTTACGACGTTTGTTTGTGAATCCGCCGAAACGGCCAACGCGCTTGAATTTACCTTTGTAGTTCATGATGTTTACTTTCGCAACTTCAACACCAAAGATTTCTTCTACTGCGCTTTTCACGTTTGTTTTTGTAGCGCGAGTGTCCACTTCGAAAGTGTACTTTTTCTCGCCCATTAGTTCAGAAGAACGCTCGGTAATGACCGGACGTTTAATAATATCACGTGCTTCCATTATCCAAGCACCTCCTCCACTTTTTCTACAGCTGCTTTTGTCATGATTAACTGATCGTGACCCACTAGGTCAAGAACGTTAATTCCAGAAGCAGAAACAACTGTGATGCCTGCGATGTTACGTGCAGATAATGCAACGTTCTCATCTAGGTCAGCTGTTACAACAAGAGCTTTTTTCGCGATTGAAAGATCTTTCAATACTTGAACGAAGTCTTTTGTTTTTGGTGCATCAAATGATAATGCATCCACTACTAGCAAGCTTTCTTCGCGAACCTTAGAAGATAACGCTGAAAGAAGAGCTAAGCGACGAACTTTCTTCGGTAGTTTGTAGCTGTAGCTACGTGGAACTGGACCGAATACGATACCACCACCACGCCATTGTGGAGAGCGGATAGAACCTTGACGAGCACGGCCTGTACCTTTTTGGCGCCATGGCTTACGTCCACCACCTGCAACCTCAGAGCGACCTTTCACTTTGTGGTTACCTTGGCGTAGAGAAGCACGTTGTGCAATGATAGCTTCAAAAAGTACCGCTTCGTTTGGTTCGATTCCGAACACGCTATCGTTTAATTCGATCTCGCCTACTTCAGAACCTGTTACGTTTAAAACTTTAACTTTTGCCATTCCTGTTTCCTCCTTTCTTCAAAGATTATTTCGATTTAATAGCCGCTTTCACAACTACTAATGATTTACGAGAACCAGGAACATTACCTTTTACTAATAGTAGGTTACGCTCAGCATCAATCTTAACCACTTCTAGGTTTTGGATTGTTACTGTGTGTCCACCCATTTGACCAGGTAATTTCTTTTGTTTGAATACACGGTTCGGAGCAACTGGACCCATTGAACCCGGACGACGGTGGTAACGAGAACCGTGAGACATTGGGCCGCGAGATTGTCCGTGGCGTTTAATTACACCTTGGAAACCTTTACCTTTTGAAACACCTGTTACATCGATTACATCGCCTTCAGCGAAACTTTCTACATTGACTACTTGACCAATCTCGTAATCAGCAGTATTAAGTCCGCGGAATTCGCGGATGAAGCGCTTAGGAGCAGTGTCCGCTTTCGCTACGTGTCCTTTAGCTGGTTTGTTAGAAAGCTTTTCACGCTTATCTTCAAAACCTAACTGAATTGATTCGTAGCCATCCGTATCAACAGTTTTCTTTTGAAGCACTACGTTTGGTGTTGCTTCGATAACTGTTACTGGGATAAGATCACCGTTCTCAGCAAATACTTGCGTCATACCGATTTTTCTACCTAAGATTCCTTTGGTCATTCGTCACACCTCCTGTTAATTGTTTGTTAGTTTATTTTTTACCTATTAAAGTTTGATTTCGATATCAACGCCAGATGGTAAATCAAGCTTCATTAACGCGTCAACAGTTTGTGGTGTTGGGTTAACGATATCGATCAGACGTTTATGCGTACGCATTTCGAATTGCTCACGAGAATCTTTGTACTTGTGAACAGCACGCAAGATTGTGTACGTCGACTTCTCAGTTGGAAGTGGGATCGGACCTGATACACTAGCACCTGAACGTTTCGCAGTTTCTACGATTTTCTCAGCTGACTGATCTAGAATTCTGTGATCATACGCTTTTAAACGGATACGAATTTTTTGTTTTGCCATTACTTTCCCTCCTTTTCGCCTATTTACTAGACATTCTCCACGAAAATTTTCCAACGCACGCGCCATGGCAAAGCGGCCGGGTGTGTCGGTAACCTCTCGCTTCATCGCAGTCAAAGACCAACATTCAACATTATAACGAAAAAAAAAAGAATCCGCAAGTGTTTTAGCGAATTCTTTTTTAAATTCTTTTTGTTATAAAATCATTGCTGCAATCCACCCAAAAATTATGAGGGGAATGTTGTAGTGAATGAACGTCGGCACCGTCGTATCCCAGATATGATTGTGCTGACCGTCCGCATTCAAACCAGCAGTCGGGCCAAGTGTCGAATCAGATGCTGGCGAGCCGGCATCTCCAAGTGCACCCGCTGTTCCGATCAGTGCGATGATTGCCATCGGACTAAATCCAACTTGCATCGCAAACGGAACAAACAATGTGGCGATGATTGGGATCGTTGCAAACGATGAACCAATTCCAAGTGTCACTAGCAGACCAACGACAAGCATTAGTAAGGCAGCGAGTCCTTGATTGTTGCCAATGACGTTTGTTGTCCCTTCTACTAATGTTTCCACATCTCCTGTAGCTTTCATGACTTCCGCAAAGCCATTAGCTGCTAACATGACGAATCCGATGAACGCCATCATCTGCATTCCTTCTATTAGAACACGATCTGATTCAGACCAACGAACGGCACGTGTAGCAAACAGTACAGCAATACCTGCGAGCGCTCCGATAATCATGCTTTCTGTGAGTAGCTGACCTGCGAGTGCTGCAGCGAGCGCTAAAATTGTAAACACAATCGTAAGTGGCGTCACATTGGCACGTGCTACTTCAATCTCAGCAGACTGGTGATATGCCCGTTCTTTTCGGTACGTAACGAATACTGCGATGAACAATCCAACGATAAGTCCTGCTGTCGGGATCAACATCGCAGTCGGAATATCTGACTGATCAATTGCCATTCCAGCGAGCTCCATCTGTTCCGCAATGATTCCGTGGAAGATGGCTCCGAATCCGTATGGTAATAAGATATACGGTGCCGTTAAACCAAATGTCAAAATAGCTGCAACTAAACGACGATCCAAATTCATTTTGTTAAAAAGGGGGAGTAATGGTGGAATCAACAATGGAATAAACGCGATATGAATCGGGATGACGTTTTGCGAAGCGATGGACATGAGTAAAATCGCTGCAAGTAAAAACCATTTGATTGAAGCAAAGCTTCCTGACTTTGATTGTTTAGTTGACTCTATCAATTTGTCGACGAGCCAGAGTGGCAACCCCGTGCGCGAGATAGCAACTGCAAATCCTCCCAGTAACGCATAACTCAGTGCAATCGTCGCACCGTTTCCAAGACCTTCTGTAATTGCTGTTAGTGTAGCTTCTATAGAAAGACCTGTAATCAGGCCTCCAGACAATGCTCCTATTAATAAAGCGACGACTACATTCACGCGTAGTAAACTTAGTACTAGCATGATGAGTACCGCTATCAGTACTGCATTCATTCAAATTCCTCATTTCTAAATTCATTGTTTCTGCGTGAATACTTTACTCTGCTAAACAAGTAGAGCGTTAAAGTTAACAAATGTTATAATAGCATGCGCTTTTTGGAGTGTCAACATGTGTGATCAAGGCCAGAAGGTGTTTCATGATTGCTAGTGGGAGCGATTTAGTTTCCATAATATGAGGAACCGGTGAATCAGTGAAACTAGGCTTTGAAACTCCCGACACAATTGCCAAACAACCGCGAATAACCTTCGAATCTCCCGACACAATTGCCGAACTCGGCTATCTCCCCCACTTGAATTGAATAGAAAAACCGCCTGATTCGGCGGCTCATTCATTTTCTAGCTTTTTAATTTCCTTTTTCAAGCGTTTTAAATCTTCACCTGTATATGTTGGGTATTTCGGATCTAACTTTTCCATCAGTTCAATCATGATTTCTGTTACCAGACGGCGACTATGCCACTCGTCATCTGCTGGCAAGACGTACCATGGGCAATAACTCGTCGACGTATGATTTAACATTTCTTCAAACACCTTTTGGTAGTCATCCCAGTATTCTCGTTCTTCAATATCTGAGAACGAAAACTCCCAGTGCTTTTCCCGATTTTTCATGCGCTCAAGTAATCTGTCTTTTTGTTCATCTTTCGACATATGAAAGAAGAACTTCACAATGTGGATCCCATTTTCATAGAGATATTTTTCATAATCATTGATTTGGCGATAGCGCAGTTTCCAAATAGAACGTTTGTCTGCATGATCTGGAATATTCCCGTCTTCCAGCGTGTTATGAATCCGCGGTGCGATTACTTCCTCATAGTGTGAGCGATTTAGGATCCCGATTTGTCCCCGATCCGGCAGTCCCACTTGGATGCGTCTTAAATAATCTTGTTTCATCTCTTCATCTGTTGGTTTACTAAGTGTCGTCGTTTTCAGGCCTTGAGCACTCAAGTTAGAAAAGATATAGCTAATTGCTTCATCTTTCCCTGCTGCATCCATTGCTTGCAAAACAACCAAGATCCCGTGTTTCTCTTCGGCATGAAGTCTGTGATGCAGATCTTTCATTTGTGTTACCAGGTCTGGAATGATGTGCTCACGTATATGATCGTTCTCTTCTTTCTTCCCTTCAGAAGTTGGATAGTCTTTGAGGCGAATGGATTTTGTGCTCGGCACTTTATATGTACTAACTTTCATGGATGTGGCCTCCTCTTTATACATAGGAAACTTTACCCGCGGTTGAAATTGCGCAAACCTAATGAGGGGAAGGGCTTGCTAGGAAGGGCTTTTGATACTTAAGGGCTTACTAGTAAGAACTTGAGTAATTTAGAGGTTTTGATGAGAAGAGAGTTGAAGTTAGTTTCCATAATTCGAGGAACGTCAGAATAAACTCCGCTAACGTCAGAATGATACGACTTAATGTCTTAATTGCGAGCGCTAACGTCACAATCAGCCGAGTTAACGTAATAATCAACTTAATAGTGTGATAAAGTCAGCGGCGATTTTTGAATTTCACTAAAGTTGAGTGGAATGGAGGGGTTGACTCCAGTGGGATTACAGTCTGCCGTGAGATCCCGCAGGAGTATGCGACGAGGAAGCTCACGCAGCGCCCGCGGAAAGCAACCCCGCAGTGGAACTCAACGTCTTAAATGGTTTTTTGACTCCGGATGAAATCAAGTTGCGCCTCCTAGAAATCCCGCGAAAGTTGAAATCTAGTTTCGACTTCGAATCAAATCGGGTTCCAGAGGTTATTTTGAAGTGGATTTCGACTCTGAATTGAATCGAGTTGCGCCTCCTAGAAATCCCGCAAAAGCTGAAATCTAGTTTCGACTTCGAATCAAATCGGGTTCCATGCGTTAGAAATACATTCGAAAATCAATCGCACCCCTAGAGACAAAGAGAGTCTCTAGGGGCACGATTGATTCCCGAAGCATTTCTGGACGAACGCCTTCCACACCTACAAATAAAACCCTCCCCAGCGTCCCGGGGAGGGTTCAAAATCAGCAAAAGCTGAAATTATTTAGTGATAGTCGCAACTACACCAGCACCAACAGTACGTCCACCCTCACGGATAGAGAACTTAGTACCTTCTTCAAGCGCGATTGGAGCGATTAGAGAAACAGTCATTTCGATGTTGTCTCCAGGCATAACCATTTCAACGCCTTCTGGTAAGTTACATACGCCAGTTACGTCAGTTGTACGGAAGTAGAACTGTGGGCGGTAGTTTGAGAAGAATGGCGTGTGACGTCCACCCTCTTCTTTTGATAATACATAAACTTCAGCTTTGAACTCAGTGTGTGGAGTGATTGAGCCTGGTTTAGCTAATACTTGTCCACGTTGGATATCTTCACGAGAAACCCCACGAAGAAGTGCACCGATGTTGTCTCCAGCTTCTGCATAGTCAAGAAGTTTACGGAACATTTCTACACCAGTTACAGTAGTAGATTTTGGCTCTTCAACGATACCGATGATGTCTACAACGTCACCGACTTTAACTTGTCCACGCTCAACACGGCCAGTAGCAACTGTTCCACGACCAGTGATTGAGAATACGTCCTCAACTGGCATCATGAAAGGCTTGTCAGTTTGGCGCTCAGGTGTTGGGATGTAAGAATCTACAGCGTCCATAAGTTCGATGATTTTTTCTTCCCACTCAGCTTCGCCTTCTAGAGCTTTAAGAGCAGAACCTTTGATTACTGGAATGTCATCGCCTGGGAAGTCGTATTCTGATAATAGATCACGAATTTCCATTTCAACTAATTCTAGTAACTCTTCGTCATCAACCATGTCACATTTGTTCATGAATACAACTAGGTAAGGAACACCTACTTGACGTGAAAGAAGAATGTGCTCACGAGTTTGTGGCATTGGGCCATCAGCAGCAGATACTACTAAGATACCGCCGTCCATTTGTGCAGCACCAGTGATCATGTTTTTAACATAGTCAGCGTGACCTGGGCAGTCAACGTGTGCATAGTGGCGAGCTTCAGTTTCGTACTCAACGTGAGATGTGTTGATTGTGATACCGCGCTCTTTTTCTTCTGGAGCGTTGTCGATTTGATCGTATGAACGAGCCTCACCGCCAAGACGCTTAGAAAGAACTGTAGCGATAGCAGCTGTTAAAGTAGTTTTACCGTGGTCAACGTGACCGATAGTACCGATGTTAGCATGTGTTTTGGAACGATCGAATTTTTCTTTAGCCATTAGAGTAAATCCTCCTCAGTAATTGTTTGTTTTATGATAAAAGCAGAAGGGGCAAGCCCCTTTGCTTTCATACACTACAAGATAGTTATACTTGAAACGAAGGTGAATTTCAATTATTCACCTTTATTTTTTTTGATGATTTCTTCAGCGATTGACTTAGGAACTTCTTCATAGTGATCAAATGTCATTGAGAATGTTCCGCGTCCCTGTGTATTAGAACGTAGTGATGTTGCATATCCAAACATTTCAGCAAGTGGAACCATTGCACGAACTACTTGTGCGTTTCCGCGAGCTTCCATACCTTCAACGCGTCCACGACGTGACGTGATGTCACCCATGATATCGCCTAGGTATTCTTCTGGAATTACAACTTCTACTTTCATAACAGGCTCTAGAAGAGCTGGGTTAACTTTAGATACTGCGTTTTTAAGAGCCATTGAAGCAGCAATTTTGAACGCCATCTCATTCGAGTCAACATCGTGGTATGAACCATCGAATAATTTTGCTTTTAAGTCGATGATTGGGTAACCCGCTAACATACCATTGTCTAGAGAGTCACGTAGACCCGCTTCGATTGCTGGAATGTATTCACGTGGTACAACACCACCAACGATAGCGTTAACGAATTCAAAGCCTTTACCTTCTTCATTTGGAGAGAACTCGATCCAAACGTGACCGAATTGACCACGACCACCAGATTGGCGGACGAATTTACCTTCTACTTCAGCAGTAGCACGGATTGTCTCACGGTAAGATACTTGAGGAGCACCTACGTTAGCTTCAACTTTGAATTCACGTTTCATACGGTCAACTAGGATATCAAGGTGAAGTTCACCCATACCTGAGATGATCGTTTGGCCAGTTTCCTGGTCCGTGTGTGCACGGAACGTTGGATCCTCATCTTGAAGTTTTTGTAGAGCTTGACCCATTTTATCTTGGTCAGCTTTTGATTTTGGTTCTACAGATAATGAGATAACTGGCTCTGGGAAGTCCATAGACTCAAGGATAACTAGGCTCTTTTCATCACATAGTGTATCTCCAGTTGTTGTATCTTTAAGACCAACAGCCGCAGCGATATCTCCTGCATATACTTTTGAAATCTCTTCACGAGAGTTGGCGTGCATTTGTAGGATACGACCTACGCGCTCACGCTTCCCTTTAGTAGAGTTCTGAACGTATGATCCAGAATCTAATGTACCTGAGTACACACGGAAGAATGTTAATTTACCAACGTAAGGATCTGTCATAACTTTGAATGCAAGTGCTGAGAACGGAGCTTCATCAGAAGGTTCACGTACTAGCTCTTCTTCAGAGTCTGGGTCGATTCCTTTCATTGGCGCTACATCAAGTGGTGATGGTAGGTATGCGATAACCGCATCCAACATCTTTTGAACACCTTTGTTTTTGAACGCAGTACCACAAACTACTGGGTAGAATTCTACGTTTACAGTACCTTTACGGATACCTTCAACTAATTCTTCGTTTGTGATTTCTTCGCCGCCAAGGTATTTTTCCATTAGCTCTTCGTCAAGCTCAGCTACTGCTTCGATTAACTTTTCGCGGTACTCTTCAGCTTGCGCTTTGTACTCTTCTGGAATTTCCACTTCTTGAATATCCGTACCAAGGTCGTTTCCGTACATTGTAGCAGTCATTGTCACTAGGTCAATGATGCCAGTGAAGTCGTCTTCTGCACCGATTGGTAATTGGATTGGGTGAGCGTTTGCTTCCAAACGATCGTGTAATGTTTTAACAGAGTACAAGAAATCTGCACCTGTTTTGTCCATTTTGTTGATGAAAACGATACGTGGTACGCCGTAAGTTGTAGCTTGACGCCATACTGTTTCCGTTTGTGGTTCTACACCTGATTGTGCATCAAGTACAGTTACCGCACCATCAAGTACACGTAATGAACGTTCAACTTCAACAGTGAAGTCTACGTGTCCTGGTGTATCGATGATGTTTACGCGGTGCTCTTTCCATGCAGCTGTTGTAGCAGCTGATGTAATTGTAATTCCGCGCTCTTGCTCTTGCTCCATCCAGTCCATCTGTGAAGCACCTTCGTGCGTTTCACCAATTTTGTGGATACGGCCAGTGTAATAAAGGATACGCTCAGTCGTTGTTGTTTTACCAGCATCGATGTGCGCCATGATTCCGATATTACGAGTTTTCTGTAATGAAAATTCGCGAGCCATTTAAGTTGTCTCCTTCCACTTCGGATTAGAGTGTATAGATTCGGGTGAATCCTACCAGCGATAGTGAGCGAATGCTTTGTTCGCTTCCGCCATTTTGTGCATATCTTCGCGCTTCTTAACTGAAGCACCAGTGTTGTTAGATGCATCTAGGATTTCATTCGCTAAACGCTCTTCCATAGTTTTCTCTCCACGTAGGCGAGAGTAGTTTACAAGGTAACGAAGACCAAGAGTAGAACGACGGTCTGGGCGAACCTCAACCGGTACTTGGTAGTTCGCTCCACCAACACGGCGTGCGCGTACTTCTAGTACTGGCATTACGTTGTTAAGTGCAGCTTCGAATACTTCTAGTGGATCTTTACCAGAACGCTCTTTTACTAATTCGAACGCTCCATAAAGGATCTTTTGAGAAGTACCTCTTTTACCATCAATCATCATTTTGTTAATTAAGCGTGTTACTAGCTTTGAATTGTAAATTGGATCTGGTAACACGTCACGTTTGGAAACAGGACCTTTACGAGGCATGTGTTTTCCTCCTTTCAAAGATTGGTACGATTTGAATTAAATTATTTTTTTTCTTTTGGACGCTTAGTACCGTAAAGTGAACGGCTTTGCATACGACCATTAACACCAGCAGTATCAAGTGCACCACGAACGATGTGGTAGCGTACCCCTGGTAAATCTTTTACTCGTCCGCCACGGATAAGTACAACACTGTGCTCTTGAAGGTTGTGACCTTCACCTGGAATGTAAGCAGTTACTTCCAGTGTGTTTGTTAAACGCACACGAGCATATTTACGAAGAGCCGAGTTCGGTTTCTTCGGTGTCATCGTACCAACACGCGTACAAACTCCACGCTTTTGAGGCGAGTTTAAGTTTGTCGTTGATTTTTTAAAGCTGTTGTAGCCTTTTCCTAGTGCTGGTGATTTTGACTTAGTGACGTTGGATTTACGAGGCTTACGGACCAATTGGTTAATTGTAGGCATCGATTTGTCCTCCCTTCATTTCTAGTTAATTTAAGACCACACATCCAGGTGGTTCATTTTTAGGTAAAAAACAAAGGCTTTGTGAATTTCACAAAAACCGTGAGTCAGCAATTGCTACGACAGAAGCGTGAACCCGAAGGTCAGCCACTTTACCAAGCTGTTGTTTTGACGGAACATTCGTTACCGGAATGTTGAACTCTCGCGCAACTTCCAGAACGGGTGCAATCACATGGTGATCAACATCCATCGCGACAATAATTTCGGACAAGTGTCCATTTCGCGCAGCTTTTACTGCTTGCTTTGTACCGATGATCGTTTTCTGTGCTTGCTTCACTTTTTCATAAGACATTTGCATATCCTCCAAAGCGGTCAAGTCATGGAACTATCAACCTTAAACATATTATCATCTCTACAGATTCATGTCAACACGAATCCATAAAAATATCACGGACTCTCTCCACTTCGGAGGAGCCCGCGATTTATCGACTAGAACTTATTCAGCGCCAATCGTTTCTAAATCTTCTTCAAGTTCGTCTTTAGCTAAGCGCAATTGACGGTAACGTTGCATACCTGTACCAGCTGGGACAAGCTTCCCGATAATAACGTTCTCTTTAAGACCCAGCAACTCGTCACGTTTCCCTTTGATTGCTGCATCTGTAAGGACACGAGTTGTCTCCTGGAACGATGCTGCAGATAAGAAGGATTCTGTTTCAAGTGATGCTTTTGTGATCCCCAGGATGACTGGACGGCAAGTAGCCGGAAGTTTTCCTTCAAGAACAGCGTCACGGTTTGCTTCAGCGAATTGGTGAACGTCCAGAAGTGATCCTGGAAGTAGTTCCGTTTCACCAGCCTCGATGACACGCACTTTACGAAGCATTTGGCGAACCATTACTTCGATGTGTTTGTCGCCGATTTCTACCCCTTGCATACGGTAAACCTTCTGAACTTCTTTCAGCAAGTAAAGTTGAACTGTGTTGACATCTTTGACGCGAAGAAGTTCTTTCGGATCGATTGAACCTTCTGTCATAACTTGTCCACGCTCAACCGTGTCGCCTTCAGACACTTTCAGACGGGCATTGTATGGTGCCAAGTACTTACGTGTTTCCACGTCGCCTTTGACTGTAATTTCTTTCTGGCCTTCACGAATCTCATCGACCTTCTCGATTGTACCGTTGACTTCTGAGATGACCGCTTGTCCTTTTGGATTACGGGCTTCAAAGATTTCTTGGATACGTGGAAGACCTTGTGTGATATCGTCTCCTGCTACCCCACCTGTGTGGAATGTACGCATTGTTAACTGAGTACCTGGCTCTCCAATTGACTGGGCAGCGATGATACCAACTGCTTCTCCCACTTCAACTGTGTCGCCTGTTGCAAGGTTAAGACCATAACATTTCTTACATACACCATGTTTTGTATTACATGTGAAAGCAGAACGGATTGTTAACTTCTCTAGTCCAGCGTCTAAGATTTCGCGTGCGATATCCGTTGTAATTAATCCGTCTTTTTCTAAGATGACAGCGCCCGTTTCTGGGTGGAATACTGTTTTCTTCGTGTGACGGCCAACGATACGTTCGCTGAAGTCCTCGATAACCTCTGAACCTTCCATTAATGATCCAATTTCAAGACCACGATCTGTTCCACAATCGTCTTCACGAACGATGACGTCTTGTGCTACGTCTACTAGACGACGCGTCAAGTAACCTGAGTCAGCTGTCTTCAGGGCTGTATCGGCAAGACCTTTACGAGCACCGTGAGTAGAGATGAAGTATTCAAGTACCGTTAAACCTTCACGGAAGGAAGATTTGATCGGTAACTCGATGATACGACCAGCCGGGTTGGCCATCAGACCGCGCATACCTGCAAGCTGCGTGAAGTTGGACGCGTTACCACGTGCTCCAGAGTCTTGCATCATGAAGATTGGGTTTAAGTGATCAAGAGACTGCATTAACTTGTCTTGCATAACTTCTTTTGCTTTACTCCACTGGCTGATGACACTTGCATAACGCTCATCTTCCGTAATAAGACCACGACGGAATTGCTTCGTTACTTTGTCCACTTTGCCTTGTGCTTCCTCAAGGATTTCTCCTTTGTCTGGAAGTACCACGATATCTGAAATACCGATTGTGATACCAGCACGCGTTGAGTATTTAAAGCCTAATGCTTTCATGCGATCCAACATTTTTGATGTTTCTGTAATGTGGAATTGCTTGAACACTTCAGCAATAACATTTCCAAGGATTTTCTTCTTGAACGGAGAAACAATTTCCATGTCCTCTAGATGTTTTTTCACATCTGTGTTCGTTGGAACGAAGTATTTTCCTGGTGTTTCAACTTGTAGGTTAAAGTCAGTTGGTTCGTTGATGTATGGGAATTCCTCAGGAAGGATCTCATTGAAAATCACTTTACCGACTGTCGTTAATAACAACATTTTGTTTTGCTCTTCAGTAAACGTTTGGTTGTTTAGAGAAGAAGCTGCAATCGCGATACGAGAGTGCAAATGCACGTGACCGTTCGTGTATGCAAGTAAAACTTCATCTGGTCCGTAGAAGATAGAACCTTCACCTGTTGCACCTTTACGCTCAAGAGTTAAGTAGTAGTTTCCTAGTACCATATCCTGAGATGGTGTAACAACTGGTTTTCCGTCTTTCGGGTTCAAGATGTTTTGAGCGGCAAGCATAAGAAGACGCGCTTCTGCTTGTGCTTCTGCAGAAAGTGGAACGTGAACCGCCATTTGGTCACCATCGAAGTCAGCGTTGTAAGCTGTACATACAAGTGGGTGTAGACGGATGGCACGGCCTTCAACTAGTGTTGGCTCGAATGCCTGGATTCCTAATCGGTGAAGCGTAGGTGCTCGGTTAAGAAGGACCGGATGCTCACGGATAACGTCTTCTAATACATCCCAAACTTCAGAATGTAGACGCTCGATTTTGCGTTTCGCAGATTTAATATTATGGGCAAGACCGCGTTCTACCAATTCTTTCATAACGAACGGTTTGAACAACTCGATCGCCATTTCTTTTGGTAGACCACATTGGTACATTTTTAAGTTAGGACCTACAACGATAACCGAACGACCAGAATAGTCAACACGTTTACCAAGTAAGTTTTGACGGAAACGTCCTTGCTTCCCTTTTAGCATGTGTGATAGTGACTTCAATGGACGGTTACCTGGTCCAGTAACTGGACGGCCACGACGACCATTATCAATCAATGCATCCACTGCTTCTTGGAGCATGCGCTTCTCATTTTGAACGATGATGCTTGGAGCACCAAGGTCAAGAAGACGCTTTAGACGGTTGTTCCGGTTGATGACACGGCGGTACAAATCATTCAAGTCAGACGTCGCAAAACGTCCACCATCTAATTGAACCATCGGACGTAATTCTGGTGGAATGACCGGAAGAACATCAAGAATCATCCAATCTGGTTTGTTTCCAGAGTTACGGAATGACTCAACTACTTCAAGACGTTTAATCGCACGTGTGCGACGTTGTCCTTGTGCAGTTTTCAATTCTTCTTTTAGCGTATCCGTTTCTTTTTCAAGATCGATTTCTTCGAGCAAGCGCTTGATAGCTTCTGCACCCATCGCTGCTAAGAATTTCGTTCCATATTTTTCACGGTATGCGCGGTATTCCTTCTCAGAAAGAAGTTGTTTCTTTTCAAGCGGTGTATCCGCAGGATCTACCACGACATAAGAAGCAAAGTAAATGACTTCTTCTAAAGAGCGTGGAGACATATCAAGAATCAAGCCCATACGACTTGGAATTCCTTTAAAGTACCAAATATGTGAAACAGGAGCAGCTAGCTCGATGTGACCCATACGCTCACGACGTACTTTTGCACGTGTGACTTCTACTCCACAGCGGTCACAGACGACGCCTTTATAACGGACGCGCTTGTATTTTCCACAGTGACACTCCCAATCCTTTGTAGGACCGAAGATACGTTCACAGAATAACCCGTCTTTCTCAGGTTTTAGTGTACGGTAGTTGATTGTTTCTGGTTTTTTAACTTCTCCATAAGACCATGAACGAATCTTGTCTGGTGAAGCTAATCCAATTTTCATATATTCGAAGTTATTAACGTCTATCAAGGAGCCTACCTCCCTCTAGTGTTGTCTTTAAAAGACTTCAAGCAGCTCTGCTTTAAGATAGGCGGGAAGGACGAACCTTCCCGCAGTATAGAAATTACTTATTCAACTGTCTCAGCAGTTTCCTCTGAAACTGGTGGTAAGATGCCTAATGACTCAGCTGATGGCAGGTCTTCGTCTTCTTCAAGATCGCGAAGCTCTACTTCTTCATCATTGATTGTCATCATTTTAACGTCCATACCTAGTGACTGAAGCTCTTTAATTAATACTTTGAATGATTCTGGAACACCTGGTTCTGGAACGCTTTCGCCTTTAACGATGGCTTCGTATGTTTTCACACGACCTACAACGTCATCGGATTTCACTGTCAAGATTTCTTGAAGTGTATAAGCAGCACCATAAGCTTCAAGTGCCCAAACCTCCATCTCCCCGAAACGCTGACCACCGAACTGGGCTTTACCGCCAAGTGGTTGTTGCGTAACAAGTGAGTAAGGTCCTGTAGAACGTGCGTGAAGCTTGTCATCAACCATGTGCGCAAGTTTGATCATGTACATGATTCCGACAGATACACGGTTGTCGAATGGTTCCCCTGAGCGACCATCGTAAAGGACAGTTTTCCCGTCACGATTCATCCCAGCTTCTTCCATCGTTTCCCATACATCTTCTTCATTCGCTCCATCAAATACAGGAGATGCCATGTGAACACCTAACGTACGAGCAGCCATACCTAAGTGAAGCTCAAGTACCTGACCGATGTTCATACGAGATGGTACACCAAGTGGGTTCAACATGATATCAACTGGCGTTCCGTCTGGAAGGAAAGGCATATCTTCTTCCGGCAAGATGCGCGAGATAACACCCTTGTTTCCGTGACGTCCAGCCATTTTATCCCCTACAGAGATTTTACGTTTTTGTACGATGTACGCACGAACGAGTTGGTTTACACCCGGTGGAAGCTCATCTCCGTCTTCACGGTTGAACACTTTCACGTCTAGGATGATACCGCCAGCGCCGTGTGGTACACGTAGAGACGTGTCACGAACTTCACGTGCTTTTTCACCGAAGATTGCGTGTAGTAGACGCTCTTCTGCAGTAAGTTCTGTAACCCCTTTAGGTGTTACTTTTCCTACTAAGATATCGCCATCACGAACTTCAGCACCGATACGGATGATTCCACGATCGTCTAGGTTACGAAGTGCTTCTTCCCCGACGTTTGGAATATCACGTGTAATTTCTTCCGGCCCAAGCTTTGTATCACGAGACTCTGACTCATACTCTTCAATATGGACAGATGTGTAAACGTCGTCTTTCACAAGACGCTCGCTCATGATTACAGCATCCTCATAGTTGTAGCCGTCCCATGTCATGAAGGCAACAAGAACGTTACGCCCAAGCGCTAACTCTCCAGCTTCCATTGATGGTCCGTCTGCAAGGATATCATTTGGATTCACTACATCGCCAACACGTACGATTGGGCGTTGGTTGTAGCTTGTCCCTTGGTTTGAACGGATGAATTTTTGTAGCTTGTATACTGTTAAATCGCCTTTTACTTCTTTGCCATCGACTTCTTCGATGCGGCGAACGCGAATTTCTTTTGCTTCGACGTGCTCAACGATTCCGTGATACTTGGCAACAACTGCTGCGCCTGAATCACGTGCGTTGACGTGCTCCATACCTGTTCCGACAAACGGTGCTTCTGGGTTTAATAGAGGCACGGCTTGACGTTGCATGTTTGCTCCCATTAGGGCACGGTTGGAGTCATCGTTTTCTAAGAATGGGATACATGCTGTCGCAGCCGATACAACTTGCTTTGGAGATACGTCCATGTAGTCGATTTGCTCGCGGCGGAATACCGTGTTATCTCCACGGAAACGTCCTACGACTTCTTCGTTTGCAAAGCTACCGTCTTCAGTTAGAATCGAGTTGGCTTGTGCCACTACATAGTTGTCTTCTTCATCTGCTGTTAAGTAATCGATGCGGCTAGTCACTTGACCCGTCTCAGGATCTACACGACGATATGGTGTTTCAATAAACCCAAACTTGTTCACTTTCGCGAAACTTGAAAGAGAGTTGATTAGACCGATGTTTGGCCCCTCAGGTGTTTCAATCGGACACATACGACCATAGTGAGAGTAGTGAACGTCACGTACTTCAAATCCAGCACGCTCACGTGTTAAACCACCAGGTCCAAGTGCAGATAGACGACGCTTATGCGTTAGCTCTGCAAGTGGGTTTGTTTGGTCCATGAACTGAGATAATTGCGAGCTACCGAAGAACTCTTTAATCGACGCGATAACAGGACGGATGTTGATCAGCTGTTGCGGCACGATAGACTGTGTATCATTGATTGACATACGCTCACGTACAACACGCTCCATACGAGAAAGACCGATACGGAACTGATTCTGAAGAAGCTCTCCGACTGAACGCAGACGACGATTTCCTAGGTGATCGATATCATCTGTGTTTCCAACGTTGTATAAAAGGTTAAAGAAGTAACTGATAGAAGAAATAATATCAGCAGGTGTGATATTTTTGATTTCTTCTTCTACGTACGCGTTGCTGATTACCGTAATTTCTTTTTGGTTCTCATCGTTTGGAGCGTAGATTTTCACAGCTTGGATTACGATGTCATCTTCAAGTACGCCACCCACTTGTGAAAGTGTTTTGAAGCCAATCCCACTTTCAAGGTTTGGAATCAAACGGTCTAGTACTCGACGGTCGATCATTGTTCCCTCTTCTACAAGGATTTCTCCTGTTTCTGGGTCAACAAGTGTTTCAGCAATCGTTTGGTTGAAGAGACGGTTTTTGATGTGAAGCTTTTTATTCATCTTGTAGCGACCTACATTTGCAAGATCATAACGCTTCGCATCGAAGAAACGAGAATATAAAAGGCTCTTCGCGCTATCTACTGTTGGCGGCTCGCCTGGACGAAGACGCTCGTAAATTTCTAGAAGTGCTTTTTCTGTTGTTTCTGTGTTATCTTTTTCGAGTGTATTGCGTAAGTATTCGTTGTCACCAAGAAGCTCAATGATCTCTTGGTCTGTACCGAAACCTAATGCACGCAGTAACACGGTAACTGGTAATTTACGTGTACGGTCGATACGGACATATACAACGTCTTTTGCATCGATTTCATACTCAAGCCATGCACCACGGTTTGGAATTACTGTAGCACCAAAGCCTTTTTTACCGTTTTTATCTGTTTTATCGTGGAAATATACACTTGGGGAACGAACTAACTGAGAAACGATTACACGTTCAGCACCATTGATGATGAATGTGCCTGTTTCTGTCATAAGTGGGAAGTCACCCATAAATACATCTTGTTCTTTTACTTCGTCTGTCTCTCTGTTGTGGAGACGTACTTTTACACGAAGTGGTGCTGCATATGTTGCATCACGCTCTTTTGATTCGTCTACTGAGTACTTAGGTTCACCAAGCTTGTAGTCGACGAATTCAAGGGATAAGTTCCCTGTAAAATCTTCGATCGGTGAAATATCTTTAAACATTTCACGCAATCCTTCTTCTAAAAACCACTCATAAGATGCCGTCTGAATCTCAATCAGATTCGGAAGATCGAGCACCTCACTGATACGCGCAAAACTTCTACGCTGGCGGTGTTGTCCGTACTGAACTAGTTGACCTGTCAACTTATTCACCCCTCAAGAAACGATTTTCTTTCTATGCTACCTAGGCAGCGATAAAGACAAAAAGAAAACGAGTTCTAAGTTAGAGCTCATTTTCGATTACATAAAAATTGACGGAGCGTGCTGTAAAAATGGGCATACTCCTACAAAATAATATTTTTGCATTTTATTATAATATCACAGCGAATTTGTCAAGTCAATATTTCTTGGCCTTTAAAATCCAATATCCCTTGACTTTTTCCACAACTTCTACTTCTGAGTAGAGCTGTTCGAGAAATTCTTTTGTCGATGGGGCACCTTGTTTCTTTTGAATCACGATCCAAAGTTCGCCACCGTCTAAAAGACGTTCATACGCTTGTTGATAGAATCGGAAAATAGTTTCTTTCCCTGCACGAATCGGAGGATTGGTAATGACCGCAGCTAGTCCTGTCGGTACATTCTCCATTCCGTCACTTACGGCAATTCGCACATTTTGAACCCCGTTGCGGTCTGCATTTTTTCCAGCAAGCTCCACAGCTCGCTCATTGACATCCACCATATGGACGATCCGTTCTGGAAACGCTTTGGCGAGCGTCAACCCGATCGGGCCGTATCCACACCCTACGTCTGCAAAGTCTCCGTCGATCTGAGGTGCCTGAAATGCCTCCATGAGAACACGGGAGCCAAAATCTACTCCACTTTTGCTGAATACTCCACGATCCGTCTCTAGTGTGAACGTGTGGCCACGCCCTACATGCTGGATCTTTGATGGATTACTTTCAACGTCTGGACGATTCGAATAATAGTGGTTGCTCATGACATTCCCCTCCTTCGTAAAACGTAAAAAGAAGAAAAGCCCGTCACTAATTGACGGGCTTTTCACTGTAGGAAGAAAGTGATTACTTAACTTCTACGTTAGCGCCTACTTCTTCAAGTTGAGCTTTGATTGCTTCAGCATCTTCTTTAGATACGCCTTCTTTAAGTGCTTTTGGTGCGTTGTCTACTACTTCTTTCGCTTCTTTCAAGCCAAGACCAGTGATTTCACGTACCACTTTGATTACTTTGATTTTTTGATCGCCAGCAGAAGCTAGGATTACATCAAATTCAGTTTGCTCTTCAGCAGCAGCAGCGCCACCAGCAGCAGCAGCAGCTACAGGAGCAGCAGCAGTTACACCAAATTCTTCTTCGATTGCTTTTACTAGGTCGTTAAGTTCAAGAACTGTCATTTCTTTGATTGCTTCTAAGATTTGCTCGTTTTTCATTTTAATTTCCTCCTATTTGGATATAAGTTTATGAAGCTACGAGGCTGCTAATTAAGCGCCTTGCTCTTCTTTTTGTTCTGCAACAGCTTTTGTTGCAAGCGCGAAGTTGCGCATTGGAGCTTGAAGTACAGAAAGTAGCATAGAAAGTAGGCCTTCGCGTGATGGAAGTTCTGCAAGAGCTTTAACGTCTGCTGCAGATGCAACCGTACCTTCGATAATACCCGCTTTGATTTCAAGCGCTTCGTTCGTTTTTGCGAAATCATTGATGATTTTCGCAGGAGCTACTACATCTTCAGTTGAAAATGCAACAGCGTTTGGACCTGTTAAGTGCTCGTTGATTGCTTCGAATCCAACAGATTCAGTAGCACGACGTGTTAAAGAGTTTTTGAATACTTTGAACTCAACGCCAGCTTCACGAAGTTGTTTACGAAGTTCAGTTACTTGCGCAACGTTCAAACCACGGTAGTCAACAACTACTACTGATGCAGCAGATTGGAACTTCTCAGCGATCTCTTGAACTTGCACTTTTTTTGTTTCGATTGCTTTGCTCATAGTGGCACCTCCTATTAGAATTGCCATTTATACCGACAAAAGAAAAGCCCCCGGGTCTAAAAAGACACGAAGGCAGGAAAAGTCATCATCAAAAAGAATCTGAATTTTGCTTGTCCTCGGCAGGAACATTAAGCGCATGACACGCACCTGCTGTCTTCGGTACAAATGATTAAGTTACAACAAGAGACATCTTAACAGATGCCTCTCAGAGTTGTCAATACTTATTTTGCTGCAGCAGCAGCGTCGATTTTTACAGCAGGACCCATAGTTGTTGTTACAACTACAGACTTCATGTAAACACCTTTCGCAGCTGAAGGTTTAGCTTTTTGAATTACATCAAATACAGTTTTGAAGTTTTCTGCTAACTTGTCGTTGTCGAAAGAAGCTTTACCGATTGGAGCGTGGATGATTCCAGCTTTGTCTGCACGGTATTCTACTTTACCAGCTTTGATTTCGTTAACAGCTTTTGTTACGTCAAATGTAACTGTACCTGTTTTCGGGTTCGGCATTAAACCTTTTGGTCCTAATACACGTCCGATTTTACCAACTTCACCCATCATGTCAGGAGTCGCTACGATTACATCGAAGTCAAACCATCCTTGTTGGATTTTGTTGATGTAGTCAGCATCGCCTACGAAGTCAGCGCCAGCAGCTTCTGCTTCTTTTGCTTTTTCGCCTTTAGCGAATACTAATACACGTTGAGTTTTACCAGTTCCGTTTGGAAGCACTACTGCTCCACGGATTTGCTGGTCGTTTTTACGAGTGTCGATTCCAAGGCGGAATGCCACTTCAACTGTTGCATCGAAGTTTACAGTGCTTGTTTCTTTCGCAAGCGCGATCGCCTCGTCAACAGAATATAATTTCGTACGGTCGACTAATTTCGCCGCATCTTGTAGTTTTTTACCTTGTTTAGCCATTTTAAAATGTCCTCCTTATAGTGGTCTTAGCGGAATAAACCTCCCACAATTAAGGGCTGTAGCTATTCATGTTATGAACAACTACAACCCCCAAAACAAACGCGTCATAAAAACGTAAGCACAGTATTAGTCTTCGATCGTAATACCCATGCTACGTGCAGTACCTTCAACCATCAACATAGCTGCTTCAACAGATGCTGCATTTAAATCTGGCATTTTTTGTTCTGCGATTTCGCGAACTTTATCACGTTTCACCACTGCCACTTTTACGCGGTTTGGTTCACCTGATCCAGATTGAATACCAGCTGCTACTTTAAGTAGAACTGCTGCCGGTGGAGTTTTTGTAATGAATGTAAATGAACGGTCTTCAAATACAGAAATTTCAACCGGAATGATTAGTCCTGCTTGATCAGCAGTACGTGCGTTGAACTCCTTACAGAATCCCATGATGTTCACACCTGCTTGACCTAGTGCTGGTCCAACTGGTGGAGCTGGATTAGCTTTACCTGCAGGGATTTGTAGTTTAACAACTTTAATCACTTTTTTAGCCACGAGACACACCTCCTTAAGTCCGTGATGTGGTAATAGGGTTGCCCCTCCCACTCAATATCTGTCTCTCAGCGATTTCGCTGCTTACAGTAATAAAATTTGTTAGGCAGACTTTTTCAGCCTGACCTTTGAAATGATACTATAATTTCCAACGTTCTGCAAGTAGCAATCGGAATTATATTTTTTGAACTTGCTCGTAATCAAGTTCCATATTCGTTTCACGACCGAACATGTCGACGGAAACTGTGATCTTGCCTTTCGCGCCATCGATTGCTTCCACTTTGCCTTGGAAGTGTGCAAACGGCCCTTCAAGCACTTCAACTAGCTCGCCGATATCAAAGTCCATTTCGACTTTGCGCTCGGACATGCCCATTTGTTTCAGGATGAAATCAACTTCTTCTGGAAGAAGTGGTGTTGGTTTTGTTCCTCCACCTGATGACCCAATAAACCCTGTTACACCTGGTGTGTTACGTACCACATACCAAGCGTCATCCGTCATGATCAATTCGACCAAAACGTAGCCTGGGAATGTTTTACGCATCACTGTGCGCTTTTTACCATCTTTATAATCTGTCTCTTGCTCTTCTGGAATGATGACGCGGAAAATCTTGTCTTGCATTCCCATCGTCTCAACGCGTTTTTCAAGGTTTGCTTTTACTTTGTTCTCATACCCAGAATACGTGTGGACGACATACCAATTCTTCTCCATCGGTGTGGAATCCTCCTTTTTTCTCTCCAAATGAAAAAACCCGTTTTAGGACGGGCTATTCGTTCACATATCAATTTGCTGTGATTTACAGGTCAAGATACCAACGGAACAACTCAGTAATTCCTAAATCGATAACAGCAAAAAATAAAGCTACAACTACAACCGTGGACAATACAATAATTGTGTAACGTGTAAGTTCCTTGCGGCGTGGCCAGCTGACCTTACGCATCTCAGAAACGACGTTTTTAAAGAAATTACCTACATTAGCCATTCGAGCTAAAACCTCCATGCGTGGGATCTTGCGATGTATGTTTACAGTGTTTGCTTATGAAGTGTATGTGCATTGCAATGCGCACAAAATTTCTTGCGTTCAACACGCGTTGATGTGGTTTTGGCAGGCACCGTATAATTACGACTGCCACACTGTGTACAACTTAAACTCATTTTTTGCGACATAACCATCACCTCTCGGCGTGTAAAGTCTTTTACAAGCGTACCACCTGATATTTCCTCTGTCAACAGCGCGTCAAGTACTCAACTCATAACACTTACTTCTGCATAACGTTCCAATTTTCTTTTGACACGCTGCAAAGCATTATCAATCGATTTGACATGCCGGTTTAACTGTTCCGAGATTTCCTGGTACGACTGACCCTCGATGTAGAGCATGAGCACTTGCTGCTCCAAATCACTCAACATCTCCCCCATCTTCTCTTCAATGAAATCAAAACTCTCTTGGCTAATCACCAATTGTTCCGGGTCATCGATCACCGTGCTGGCAATGGTATCAAGCAGTGTCCGTTCAGAATCTTCGTCAAAATAAACGGGTTTATCAAGGGAGACGTACGAGTTCAACGGGATGTGCTTTTGACGCGTCGCCGTCTTGATCGCCGTAATAATTTGACGTGTGATACAAAGTTCCGCAAAGGCTCGGAAAGACGTTAATTTTTCCTCACGAAAGTCACGAATGGCTTTATAAAGGCCAATCATGCCCTCTTGCAAAATATCCTCCCGGTCCGCTCCTATCAAAAAATAGGATTTGGCTTTCATACGGACGAGTGGCTTGTATTTGGTGATCAGAAAATCCAGTGCTTCGGTATTGCCGGCATGGATGAGCTCGAGAACGGCGTCATCTGCCAGTTGTGAGAAGGGGGCATGCCCATGTGCTGTCTTATCCATGAAGTCACCTCGGATGCGCTTGTTACCTTTAGTATACAGAAGATGGTAAGCGCCTTCAATGCATCATTTCAATCCTCGGCGCCATTTTTCGAAAATTTCTGCAACTTCTGACGTCAAAGGAATCTTTGAATGGGCATTGGAAGACTGAATAGACCGAACTTCTTTTGTGATTTGTTTCTCCACAAGTTCCATTTCGATTTCAAGCTCCCGCGCGGACTTGCGGAGCGCTCCTTGCGCAAAGATGACCCATTGTTCGATAGAGTCCGACGTAGCTACGACCACTTCTGTCCGTCGGTTGATGAGTTGGGCAGCAAGCTTCTCTATCCGCTCATCCGCAGTTTCATTCTCACGTGTATAAATAATTTGTAATTTGTATTTGTTTTCCTTCGACTCGATCCCTGGGACGAGGTGGGCATCGAATACAATGATGACCTCACATCCCATAAAGGCTTGATATTCTGCCATGTGTTCAATCAACCGGTCCCTGGCATCTAAGAGCTTGCTATCTTTTAACACGCGCAGCTCTTGCCAAGCACCGATGATATTATAGCCGTCTACAAGAAGGATCTGCTTCATGTTAATTACCTAGTGGCTGACGGTTTCGATACACTTCGTACATCAAGAGAGAAGCTGCTACGGACGCGTTTAAACTTGTCACGTGGCCAATCATCGGCAAATGGTACAGGAAGTCACACTTGTCACGTAACAAGCGGCCCATCCCTTTCCCTTCGCCTCCAATGATGACAGCTAGTGGAAGTGTTGCATCCATACGACGGTAATCTGTCGAGCCTTTTGCATCAGTTCCTGCGATCCAAACACCCTTCTTCTTTAACTCATCAATGGTTTGCGCTAAGTTTGTAGCGCGATGAACAGGTACGTGTTCAATTGCGCCAGTTGACGCTTTTGCAACGACCGCTGTCAATCCAACTGCACGGCGCTTTGGAATGATGATTCCGTGAACACCCACTGCATCCGCTGTTCGTAAAATCGACCCCAGATTATGAGGATCTTCTAGCTCGTCTAAAATTAAGATGAATGGGTCTTCTTTGCGACTTTCTGCTAGGGCCAAAATATCATCAAGCTCTGCGTATGTGTATGCAGCAACTGATGCGACGACTCCTTGGTGGACCGAATCTGTCAGTTGGTCGAGTTTTTTCTTCGGAACGAACTGGACGACGATGCCCGATTCCTTTGCGAGTTTGATAATTTCCGTGACGCCGGTTTTTTGCGTTCCTTCGCCAATCCAAATTTTGTTCATTTCTCGTCCGGCCTTTAATGATTCGAGGACGGGGTTTTTCCCGGCAATAATCTCTCCGGTCTGTTCATGTTTTTCAGTCATTTTGCGGCCTCCTTTCGGCTATCAATTGCGGTGATCGCATAGGTTAAAAGTTGTTCGACACGGTCATGGTCTCCTCGCAGATAAAGGCTACCTAGTACCGCCTCAAACCCTGTACTTGCTCGGTATGTTTGGACGTCTGTGTTTTTCGGGACCGTTCCAGACTTCGCATTGCGGCCACGGCGATACGTCGCAAGTTCGTCTTCTGTCAGGAAGTTGTTTTCCATCATGTCATGCACAATAGCGCTCTGGGCTTTTGCAGATACATAGTTCGTAGCTTCTCGGTGTAAGGCATTTGGGCGAATCATCCCGTTCACAAGAAGGTGCTCACGAACCGCCCGTTCAAGAACAGCATCTCCCATATAGGCGAGCGCGAGGGCATTCAGTTGTTTCACATCAGCTGGACGTAACGACATGTCAGCCTCGCTTCCAACGAACACCTTGTGCTGTATCTTCGAGCAAGATGTTCATTTCTTTTAATTGGTCACGAATTTCATCCGCACGTGCAAAATTGCGGTCTTTTCGTGCTTGATTGCGTTCTTCAATCAACGCATCGATTTCTTCGTCTAACAGTTCTTTTTCTGAAGATACGTTCAATCCAAGAACGGCCATAAACTTCTCTAGCGTCGCCGCGTATGCCGTTAACACAGCAACCGATGTCTGGTTCTGCTTCAAATAGACGTTTGCTTGTTTCGCGATTTCAAATAATGTCGCAATCGCGTTTGCTGTATTGAAATCGTCATCCATCGCATCTTCATACGCTTTAATCTGCTCGTTCAACTGGAATGTCCACATGTCATCTTGATCTCCAAGGTCTGCCGAGTGTTCTAAGCGGTGAACGACATTTGCATAGGCCGTGCGGATGCGGTCAAGTCCCGCTTCTGCTTGTTCCACAAGTTCACCAGAATAATTGATTGGGTTGCGGTAGTGCACACTCAACATGAAGAAGCGAAGCACTTGTGGATCGATATGCTTACGAATATCGTTCACGAGCACAAAGTTCCCCAAAGACTTCGACATTTTTTCGTTGTCGATGTTGATATAGCCATTGTGCATCCAGTAGCGTGCGAACTCTTTGTCGTTGTGTGCTTCAGACTGAGCGATTTCATTTTCATGGTGCGGGAATGTCAGGTCTTGGCCACCTGCATGAATATCGATTGTGTCGCCAAGGATATCGCGTGCCATTACTGAACATTCAATGTGCCAACCAGGGCGTCCTGCTCCCCACGGACTTTCCCATGAGATTTCCCCTGGCTTTGCTGCTTTCCATAAAGCGAAATCAAGCGCATCTTCTTTCTTCTCGCCGACTTCAATTCGTGCCCCACTCTTCAAGTCGTTAATATCTTGGTGCGACAATTTGCCGTAACCATCAAATTTACGCGTTCGGTAGTAAACGTCTCCCTGTGATTCATAAGCATAGCCTTTGTCAATTAAGACCTTGATAAAGTCGATAATCTGATCCATATGCTCAGTTACGCGGGGATGATCGTCTGCCCGGTTGCACCCAAGCGCCTCAATATCAGCAAAGTAAGCTTCAATAAAGCGTTCCGTCAGGTCCGATACATCTTCTCCGAGTTCATTCGCTGCTTTGATGATTTTATCGTCGACATCCGTAAAGTTTGAAACGAAGTGCACATCATATCCGCGATAGCTCAAATAGTTTCGCACTGTATCGTAGACGATGACAGGACGAGCGTTTCCGATATGGATGTAGTTGTAAACCGTTGGCCCACAGACGTACATCTTGACCTTTCCTTCTTCTAACGGGACGAATGTTTCTTTTTCACGCGTTAGTGTATTAAAAATTCGAATGCTCATTGTCCTCTCTCCTCTCGTAATTGCGCACTTAGGCGATCTAACTCACGTTGTAATTTTCCGATACAGTCTTCCATCTGCTGACAGCGTTCGTCTACAGGGTCCGGAATGTTTTGGTGATTCAAGTTTTGCTTCACACGTACACCATCTAGCACGACGACTTTTCCTGGGATTCCAACGACCGTCGCGTTCGCAGGGACGTCTTTTAATACGACAGACCCTGCCCCGACTTTGCTATTGTCTCCAAGTGTGATGGAACCAAGTACTTTTGCGCCGGTTGCCACTAGGACGTTATTTCCAAGTGTCGGATGACGTTTGCCTTTTTCTTTACCGGTCCCGCCGAGCGTGACGCCTTGGAACAAAATGCAGTCGTCGCCAATTTCACATGTCTCACCGATGACGACACCCATGCCGTGATCGATGAAGAAACGGCGACCGATTTTTGCCCCCGGATGAATCTCGATTCCCGTGAAGAAGCGGCTAATTTGAGAAACAGCACGCGCCAAGAAAAATAGTTTATTTTTAAACAGAGTATGTGCGATTCGGTGCGCCCAGATCGCGTGAAGGCCGGAGTAGGTCAACACGACTTCAAAGACGCTGCGGGCTGCAGGATCTTGCTCGAAGACGGTGGCGATGTCTTCTTTTATATGCTTGAACATAGGAGTTCCTCCTTGAGTTAATGATGAATAATGAAGATTTTAAATACTGATGGACGTCTGTTGACTTTGTGCCCTGAAGTGGACGTTTTATGCCCTATATGCACAGTTTAATGCCCTGTGAAGATGGTTTTGTGCCCTGAACAAGACGTTTTGTGCCCTGGGTCATATTATGGAAACTAATTCCACCATTTAAGTAGCTTCTCAATTAAATACGCGTAAAAAACGCCCCCACCTAGTCAGGTCGACTAGACAGAGGCGCAGTATGCACGGTTCCACTCTGATGAGAAATCCCGAAAAAAGATTTCACTTCTCCTACCCGATAACGAGGGCGAATCGTCTGGCCTACTGATTGTTCAGCACAGCGCTCAGAGGTGCATTTCAAAGATGCATGGGCTCAGGTCACTTGCAGCCGGTGGTGACCCTCTCTACAGGAGCTTACGCCTTTTACTTCTCCTCATCAAAGCTTTCATATGTGGTTCTAATTTTACTCACCTAGTGCAGAAAGTCAATCTTATTGATTCGCGAATTTTTCCACGCGCTTAAGAACTTTCTCTTTACCAAGAAGGGCGATCGCATTCGGAAGATCCGGACCATGTGTTTGCCCTGTAGCAACTACACGAATCGGCATGAATAAGCCTTTTCCTTTAGCGCCCGTCTCTTTTTGTACAGCCTTAATTGCTGCTTTCATTGCATCTGCCTCTAGCGTGTCCATTGTCTCAAGTTGTGCTTTGAAGGCTGTCATAACAGCAGGCACTTGCTCTTCATTAAGAACGGCCATTGCCTCATCATCATAGTTTAACTCGTCGGCAAAGAACAACTCCGATAGTTCCACGATTTCAGCACCAAAGCTCATTTGTTCTTGATACAAGGCAATCAACTGGTTTGCCCAGTCCGCTTGCTCCGCTGACAATTCAGCAGGAAGCTTACCTGCTTGTTGCAAGTGCGGAATAGCCATTGCTGCTACTTCTTCTGCAGATAGTTTTTTCATATATTGATTGTTCATCCATGTCAGTTTATTCGTATCGAACATCGATGGTGACTTCGAAAGACGCTTTTCATCAAATAATTCGATGAGCTGATCTTTTGAGAAGATTTCTTCTTCCCCTTCAGGCGACCACCCAAGAAGTGCGAAGAAGTTGAACATCGCTTCAGGAAGGTAGCCCAAGTTTTTATATTGTGTGATGAATTGAATGATGGACTCATCACGTTTTGAAAGTTTTTTACGGCTCTCATTAATAATCAGCGTCATGTGGCCATATTTTGGCGCTTCCATACCAAGTGCATGGAATACCATGATTTGTTTTGGCGTGTTTGAAAGATGCTCTTCCCCACGAAGAACATGGCTGATCTTCATGAAGTGATCATCTAATACTACCGCATAGTTGTATGTTGGGATGCCGTTTGCTTTAACAAGTACCCAATCCCCCACATCTTTGGATTCGAACGTGACTGTACCACGGACCATATCTTCGATTGTGTAAGTTACATCCGCTGGTACACGCATGCGAATTGTATAAGCTTCTCCAGCCGCTTCTTTCGCAGCTACTTCTTCTGCAGAAAGGTTGCGACATTTCCCGCTATACATAGGAGCAGCAATTCCCGCTTCTTTTTGGCGCTCGCGCTCTGCTTCGAGCTCTTCTGATGAACAGAAGCATTTGTAAGCATGACCTTCTGCAAGCATCTTTTCAGCATGTTCTTTGTAGATATCTAAACGTTCCATTTGACGATACGGACCGTAGTCGCCGCCAATGTCTACAGACTCATCGTACTCGATTCCTAACCAGCGCAAGTTATCAAGCTGTGACAATTCGCCGCCTTCGATGTTGCGTTCGATGTCTGTGTCCTCAATTCGGACGATAAATTTCCCGCCGTGGTGGCGCGCAAATAAATAGTTAAAAAGTGCTGTACGGGCACCGCCGATATGCAATTGACCAGTCGGACTCGGTGCGTAACGTACGCGTACTTCGTTTGTCATGGGTGTTCCTCCTCTAAAATTCACTTGTACCATTCTATCATTCGAGCCGAGATAGAGAAAGTTTATTTTTGTACGAGTAAAATCGTTGCTAGTGCAGCGATCCCTTCTTCACGACCCGGGAATCCTAGCTTCTCTGTCGTCGTTGCTTTGACGTTGATTTGAGACTCATCTGCTTCTAATAGTTCTGCAATACGGGCACGCATCGCAGGAATGTGTGGAGCCATTTTCGGGCGCTGTGCAATGATCGTGCAGTCAATATTGCCGAGTACATAGCCCTTTTCTTTTACAATGTTCCAGCAGTGTGTGAGCAGTTTCGCTGAATCTGCGTCTTTAAATGCCGGGTCCGTATCTGGGAAGTGACGACCGATGTCTCCTTCTCCGATCGCTCCAAGTGCCGCATCTGTAATCGTATGTAGTAGAACATCTGCATCCGAATGGCCGACAAGACCTCTTTCGTGGGGAACTGTGATTCCTCCAATAATTAATGGGCGCCCTTCTTCAAAAGCATGTACATCAAATCCTTGTCCAATACGCATTACTTTGTCTCCTCTCTACGTCTTAAAATTCCTTCTCCAAGCACCAGGTCTTCTGGCGTCGTCATTTTTTGATTGTCATACGAACTCTCCACAACATAAACTGGAATGCCCGCTAGTTCTGCAAGCATCGCTTCATCGGTCCCTAAAAAACCCTGTTCATCTGCTTGACGCGCCGCTTTCATTAGCAATTCATACTGAAACGCTTGGGGCGTCTGAACAGACCACAAAGTTTCACGGTCAATCGTCTCTTGCACTTGGCCATCTACCACTCGTTTCATCGTATCTTTTGCTTTTACTGCGGCGATTGCACCGCCGCTCGCTGTTGCTTTTTCAACGAGTGCATGAATCGTCTCTTGCAAGATGAAGGGGCGTGCCGCGTCGTGGACGAGTACGATTTCTGCACCACTTGCTGCTTGAAGTGCTGCATAAACACTGTGTTGACGTTCATCTCCACCTTGTACGAGCTTTGTCACCTTTGTCAGTTGATACTGTGTAATCAAATTTTCAACATCTTGTTGTTCTTGTTCTTTAATCGCAAGAACAATTTCTTCACACCACGGATCTAGTTGAAATACTTCCAATGTGTGTGCAAGTATCGGTTTGCCATTCAACTTTAGAAATAATTTATTATACGCTGCTCCCATCCGCTTTCCACTTCCGGCAGCCGGCAGTACGACTGTATAGTTCATAGTGAAACACCTTTCTAAACAGACGGAATCCCGGTACACGAACGTGCCCGAGATCCTGAACTTATTTTTCAAGTGGCTTTGCAAAAATCATGCGTCCTGCAGATGTCTGAAGAACACTTGTCACTTCCACTTGGATCGCTTGATTGATATACGATTTTCCACCTTCAACAACAATCATCGTACCATCATCTAAGTAAGCCACGCCTTGATTTTGCTCTTTACCATCTTTAATGATGACGACTTGCATGACCTCACCTGGAATAACAACAGGTTTTACAGCATTGGCAAGATCGTTGATGTTGAGCACCGGTACATTATGTAACTCACATACCTTATTCAGGTTAAAATCATTGGTCATGACTATCCCTTTTTTCTTCTTCGCTAATCGCACCAGTTTCAAGTCTACTTCATGCACGTCCTCAAAATCGTCTTCCACGATTTCGATAGGTGTCGTCCGTTCAGCTTGCAGACGCTTTAATACATCGAGTCCTCGGCGACCGCGTGTCCGTTTTAATGTATCTGAAGAATCGGCAATATGTTGCAGCTCGGTTAACACGAACTGGGGCACGACGAGCGTCCCTTCCAAAAAGCCTGTGTCCGATATATCTGCAATGCGCCCGTCGATAATAACACTCGTATCGAGTAACTTATAATTCGGCGCATCTGCAACTGCCACTTCTTCTTCAGCTCGCTTTTTCACCGTCCCACGAGAACCAGAGAAAATCGACATCATCTCTTCACGCTTTTTAAATCCAACCTGAAAACCTAGGTACCCTAGAACCAGGGACAATACGACTGGAACGACGGATCCAATGGCAGGTAACTCGAGTGTGTCGATGGCAGTTCCTAATAAAAATGCCACTACAAGACCGAGCACAAGACCAATTGTTCCAAATACCAAGTCCCACACCGGAGTGTTCAAGAGTCGTTCTTCCATGAATCGGATAAATGTTACGAGATAATCTGTAATGAACAATGCGGCCACATATAATAAAATGGCTCCTACTAAAATGGATACGTACGGATTGGCAATCCACGGGTTGTCGGATAAATTCATTGCTTCGTATAAGTGCGGTAAGAAAAATAACCCGAGTGTACCACCAATCAACACAAATGCGATTTGAATGATCCATTTAAGCATACTTCCACCTCCTCATCAGTTGTCTTTTCATTATACGCTTTCCTTGAAACGGACGTCCATGCAGAGCCTTAAAAAGTATTTAATCCTGGGAAGTGAAGTAAGTTTCCACTATATTGTCGTCATTTTCAATCGACAAGAGGAGGTAGTGAGTTCCTTGGGAATCAGAGTATAGCGGAGACCCCGCAGTGGAGGCGAGAAGTGCAAGCTTCTCGTATGCCAAGAGGAGGCTCCGGTACAATGTCATCAAGCTAACAAGTAAAATACTTACAATTAATGATTCGCGTAACTAATTTGAAAATTGGCTTCACTAATACTTGTCGGAAGTAGTAA
>NZ_JAFBFG010000020.1 GCF_016909155.1 Chryseomicrobium aureum | reverse complement strand
TTTGAAAAGTCAAGTAATTTGTTTGGAAAGTCAGAAATATAACTTACAGAAAATGTATTGTTAGCTTGATGACATTGGGCTCCGGTATGCTCCCCTGGGAACTCACTGCCGGATCGCCAGAGATTGAACCTACTAAAAAATGGCGTTCTCCACATCTAATTAAATGCTAATTTCATAGCCTCATTCACAGTCTCTACACCAATCACACTGATGCCCGCTGGATAATCCCAACCTCCTAAATTACTCGCCGGCACAATCGCACGTTTGAAACCAAGTTTCGCCGCTTCCTGCACGCGTTGTTCAATACGAGACACGCGACGGATTTCACCTGTCAGTCCTACTTCACCGATAAAGACGTCTGTTGGGTTTGCACCGGTGTCGCGGAAACTAGAGACAACACTTACTAGTATGGCAAGGTCAATGGATGGTTCGTCGAGCTTTACCCCACCCGCTACTTTGATATAAGCATCTTGCGACTGTAAAAGCATACCCATTCGTTTCTCTAACACGGCCATTAACAATGAAACACGGTTTTGATCGACACCTGTTGCCATACGCTTTGGATAGTTGAAACTCGACTGGGTGACCAGCGCCTGGATTTCAACCAAAATCGGTCGGGTACCTTCCATTGACGCGACAATTGCCGAACCAGGCGCTCCGTGCGACCGTTCCTGTAAGAACAGTTCCGACGGGTTCAACACTTCTTTTAACCCCGCTTGTACCATTTCGAAAATCGCAATTTCATTCGTGGACCCAAAACGATTTTTTTGTGAGCGTAAAATGCGGTACGTATGATGACGTTCTCCTTCAAAATACAATACGGTATCCACCATATGTTCAAGAAGACGCGGCCCTGCAATCTGCCCTTCTTTCGTCACGTGACCAACCAAGAAGATGGCAATATTTTTCGTTTTCGCAATACGCATCATTTCTGCCGTACATTCACGCACTTGAGACACACTACCAGGTGCACTCGTGACATCTGGATGATGAACAGTTTGAATCGAGTCGATGATGACAAACTTCGGTTCTACTTGTTCAATCGTTTCATTGATCAGTTCAAGGTTTGTCTCTGCATACAGATACAGCTCGCTCGATGCGACCCCGAGTCGTTCCGCACGTAATTTAGTTTGGCGAACGGATTCCTCTCCGGAAATGTAGAGTGTGCGCATATTTTTATTCGCGAGGAGCGAAGATACTTGAAGGAGTAACGTAGACTTGCCGATCCCCGGGTCTCCACCGATAAGGACTAAGGAGCCTGGGACAATCCCACCACCTAGCACACGGTTCAGTTCTTCAAGTGACGTATCCACTCGTGGTTCTTCTTGTGTTTCCACCGAAACAATCGGCGTCGCTTTCATACTCGGTCCATCAGATGTTACAAAAGAACGTTTCGGCCCTTTGCTGACGACCTCCACTTCTTCCACCATCGTATTCCAGTGACCGCACCCTGGACATTTTCCCATCCATTTTGGTGATTCATAGCCACAATCATTACACATAAATTTTGTTTTTCTCTTTGCCATAAAGTCCTCCTTAGGAACGGGTGTTCTAGTTCTCAGTATACCGTACTTTCTTCTATACGAAAAATAGCACCCCATTCCTGCAAAGAAACGGGGTGCTAACGTGCTTCTATTCCGTTACAGTTTCAGCTTGAGCTTTTTCTGTACGAACGACAAATTCATCATTTTCAACATCAAAGATGATGTATTGACCTGTCAGCACTTCGCCTTTTAGAATTTCTTCTGATAAACGATCTTCAACGTGCTTTTGTAACGCACGGCGTAATGGACGTGCTCCGTAGTCTGGGTCATACCCTTCTTTAGCAATTTTATCTTTTGCTGCTTCTGTAAGTTCCAGCTCGATATCTTGCTCTTTTAGGCGTTTCGTTAACTGATTCGCCATAAGTGTGACAATCTCTTTCAAGTGTTCGCGCTCTAATGAGTGGAACACAATCATCTCATCGAGACGGTTCAAGAACTCTGGGCGGAATGCTTTTTTCAACTCTTCAAGCATTTTTGACTTCATGTCTTTATAGTCTTTAGAAGAACCTGCTTCTTGAAGATTGAAACCAACGTACTTGTTGTACTTCACAGCGTCTGCTCCGACGTTTGAAGTCATGATGACCACTGTATTACGGAAGTCGACTGTACGTCCTTTCGAATCTGTCAAACGCCCATCTTCTAACACTTGAAGCAAGATGTTAAATACATCTGGGTGCGCTTTTTCAATTTCATCTAATAAGATGACAGAGTAAGGTTTGCGACGCACTTTCTCCGTCAATTGACCCCCCTCATCAAAGCCAACATACCCTGGAGGTGAACCGACTAAGCGAGATGTCGAGTGTTTCTCCATGTACTCAGACATATCGATACGAATCATCGAATCTTCATCTCCAAACATTACTTCAGCGAGTGCACGCGCAAGTTCTGTTTTACCAACACCAGTTGGCCCTAAGAAAATAAATGAACCGATTGGACGTTTTGGATCTTTAAGTCCAGCACGTGCTCGACGAATCGCACGAGAAATGGCATCGACTGCTTCCGATTGTCCGATGACGCGTTTGTGCAATGTATCTTCGAGTTTCAACAGTTTGTCTGACTCCGTTTGCGCCAGTTTTGAGACCGGTACACCTGACCACATCGAAACGACAGTTGCGATATCTTCGACAGTCACTTCTGTTTCTGCTTTCCCTTGCTTTTCTTTCCAGTTGTCTTTCAATTTCTCAAGTTCTTCTTTTAACTTTTGTTCTTTATCGCGGAACGATGCAGCCTTTTCAAACTCTTGGCTTTGTACGGCTGCGTTTTTCTCAGAACGTAAGCTTTCAAGTTGTTGTTCCATCTCTTTTAAGTTCGGCGGTGTCGTGTATGAGCGTAGGCGTACTTTCGACCCTGCTTCATCAATCAGATCAATTGCTTTATCCGGTAGGAAACGGTCCGAAATATAGCGGTCTGACATTTTAACTGCCGCTTCTACCGCTGCATCTGTGATTTTCACACGGTGATGCGCTTCGTAACGGTCGCGCAGACCATAGATGATTTGAATCGCTTCTTCAACAGATGGTTCGTCCACTTGGATTGGCTGGAAACGACGTTCTAAAGCCGCATCTTTTTCAATGTATTTGCGGTACTCATCAAGTGTTGTCGCACCGATACATTGCAGTTCACCACGTGCTAGTGCTGGTTTTAGAATGTTAGATGCGTCAATCGCACCTTCTGCTCCCCCTGCACCAATCAATGTGTGAAGTTCATCAATGAACAAGATGATGTTGCCTGCTTGGCGAATTTCATCCATTACTTTTTTCAAGCGATCTTCAAATTCTCCGCGGTATTTCGTACCTGCTACAACCGTCCCCATATCCAGTGTCATAACGCGTTTGTCACGCAAGATTTCAGGCACTTCGTTGTGTACGATTTGCTGCGCAAGTCCTTCTGCGATTGCGGTCTTACCAACACCAGGCTCTCCAATAAGCACTGGGTTGTTCTTTGTACGACGCGCTAAAATTTCAATCACACGCGTAATTTCTTTGCTACGACCAATCACTGGATCCAATGTGCCTTCACGTGCAATCTGTGTAAGGTCACGCGCAAGACCGTCAAGCGTTGGCGTGCTTGCAGTTGCGGCAGACGATGTCGAAGATGAATTGTTTGCTTGTTCACTGCTACCGAGTAAGTGAAGCACTTGTTGACGTGCTTTGTTTAAGCTGATACCAGCGTTACTTAGAACGCGAGCCGCTACACCTTCCCCTTCACGAATCAGTGCAAGTAACAAATGTTCTGTCCCAATATAAGAATGGCCAAGTTTACGTGATTCGTCGACTGAGAGTTCAATGACTTTTTTAGCACGTGGTGTATAGTGCACAATCGGACCGACATCTTTTTCGCCCGTTCCGACTAATTCTTCAATGCCTTCTTCAATCGCTTTTGGGTCGACATTACTAGCCTCTAACGCTTTCGCCGCAATGCCGTTCCCTTCACGAATCAGACCTAACAAAATATGTTCAGTGCCAATTGCTTCATGCTTTAAACGAATCGCTTCTTCTTGAGCGAGTTGAAGTACTTTTTGTGAGCGCTGTGTAAAACGATTAAACATCATATGAGTTCTCTCCTTTTTCTTCTATAGTCAACCGTTCCCTAATCATTTTTGCCCGAAACACATCGCGGTCTTTCGGGGACAATGTAGAACCGGCATAGTGCTGTAAAAATCCAGGCTGCATAAATACCATACATTCATTCAAAATCGTTTTGTTGACGTTTGGAATGATAGCTAAGTCGATTGCTAACCGGACGTCGGATAGACATTGTGCTGCTTCTTCTGTCGTCAACATCCGGGCGTAGCGCAGTGTGCCTAGTGAGCGAAACAACTTATCCTCTAGCGTTATGCGTGAATGGGAAAGCAGTGCTTCGCGCGCTTCCCGTTCTTTTTCAATCAATTGGGTCGTCAAGCCTTTCAGTTCTTGTAAAATCTCGACTTCCGCTTTACCTAGTGTTACTTGGTTGGATACTTGGTAGACATTCCCGAGAGCTTCACTGCCTTCTCCATAAATGCCTCGCACAACCATGCCAAGACGGTTGATGATAGGTGCGATACGAGCCATTTGTTTCGTAGCGGTCAAGGCCGGCAAGTGCATCATGACGGACGCACGGAGACCTGTTCCTGTATTGGTCGGGCATGTCGTTAAATAACCATACTTCTCATCAAACGCATAGCGAACATTGCGGTCAAGTGTCCGGTCGATTTCCCGCGCTTGTTTGTACGCCTCTTCTAATTGAAGACCAGGGAGTATGCACTGTATGCGCAAATGATCTTCTTCGTTGATCATGATGCTAAGAGATTCATCTTCAGAAATGACAGCTGCCGCTTCATGCTCAGATTCAATTAAGCTTGGGCTGATTAAATGTTTTTCAATCAAGACTTGTTTATCGAGTGCATCTAATTGCTTCATCTGATAAGACGTAAACTCGTGCGATAAGTTTTCCTGGTCAAGCAAAATGCCTGAGACAGTCTGTTCGATTTTATGCGCCTCGTCCTCAGTAAATGCCAGAGGAAACTTAAAACCTTCTATATTTCGAGCCAATCGGATGCGCGTGCTCATGACAATATCCGCATATTCTCCTGAGCTTTCCATCCAACTGGTCACTTGATTTTTTAAAAAGCGATTCATATCCACTGTCAATCGCCTCCTTTTGAGAGTTTCGCCTCAAGCTCTCTTGCTTGGTCACGGAGAGTGGCGGCTGTTTCAAACTCTTCTTCAGCGATTGCTTGTTGCATACGAGACCGAATGTCTTCAATGCGACGCTTCAAATCGCGCGTCTCTTCATATGCTTCTGGAACTTGGCCGATGTGTTCAGCATTGCCGTTGTGTAGTCGCTTCATGACAGGGGGTAAGGCATTGCCAAATGTCTCATAACATTCTGCACAGCCAAATTTCCCGCGATGCACAAAGCGTTCATAGGTCCAGCCACAATTCGGACAGCTCCACTGACTTTTTTCACGACTAGCTTGTGTTTTTGTTTGTTCAGGTGTAAACAAGTTCGTGAGCAGTTGATGAACCGTTAATGGATCTTGCTGGTTTTGAAAAGGGTGTAACTGACTTGCACAGACATCACAGAGATGTCGCGTGAATGGTTCTCCGTTCTGCGTAACCGTCATTTTGACATGTGCAGGACGTTGTTTACAGTTTTCACAAATCATCAGCGACCCTCCTTTTCGTGAAGTAACGTAAGAAGCATCGCTTGAGCGACCCGCCCTCTCAATTGATCACGTAGTGGCAACGGAACTGACAAGGTAGACCGTGCACACGCCGCAACAATTAGTTTTGCTTCTCGTTTTGAAATCATGTCTAAGTCAAGCAGGCGGTAGACCATGTCTTCCACCATGGATTCAGATGCCCCGTTTTCAAGAGCATCTAACATATCCCGAATGACATCTGTCTGTTCGGTCGCCTCTAAGCGGAAGATACGTATATACCCACCTCCACCTCGCTTACTTTCAACTATATAGCCACGATCTACAGTGAACCGTGTATTAATTACATAATTAATTTGCGAGGGGACGCATTGAAATTTCTCCGCGACTTCATTGCGTTTTATTTCAATCTGCCCTTGATTAGTAGATTCGATAATACTTTTCAAATACCCTTCAATAATATCTGAGATATTTTTCATGGTGTCACCTCCTACTGACTTTGACTATCTTTGACTTTATTATACGAATTCACTTTGTAGCGTGCAATTGTTTTGACTCCAAATAAAAAAGCATGCCGAGAAATCGGCATGCTTCTCTATATTAATGGGGAAGATAAATCAGCTGGAACAAGAACAAGACAGCGAAGATATAAAGGAGTGGATGTACTTCTTTATAACGGCCTTGCACTATTTTTAGAATCGGATAGATGATAAACCCAAGTTCGATTCCTGTTGCAATACTCGACGTGAGCGGCATTGCCAAAATTACAATGAATGCAGGAAATGCCTCATCAAACGCATCCCACTCAATATGCTTCACAGCCCCAATCATCAATGACCCAATGATAATCAAAGCTGGTGCTGTGATCGCCGCCACTCCAGAAAGAGCCGCAACAAATGGACCGAGAAACGCAGCGATGATAAAGAGAATTCCTACAGTCAATGTAGTCAGACCTGTACGTCCGCCAACAGCTACTCCTGAAGAAGACTCAATGTAGGCAGTCGTTGGGCTCGTTCCGAACATAGAACCTACCGTAGTCGCAACAGAATCGGCAAGGAGTGCTTGACGAGCTCGTGGAAGACGTTCCCCCTTCATGAGCCCGGCTTGTTTGGCAACGCCGACCATTGTTCCGGTTGTATCAAACAAGGTCACTAATACAAAGGACACGACAATCCCAAGCATGCCGAATTGAATGACGTCTAAAAAAGCTGTGACGGGATTCCAAACAAGAATGCCTTCTGGTAAGGAAGGGATTTCAAAGAATCCATCGAACTTCAATTGACCGGTGAAGAAGGCAACGACCCCTGTCGCCACCATCCCGTAAAAGATGGCGCCGTACACATTGCGCACCATCAAAATTAGTGTCACAAGTAGACCAAACAACGTGAGTAGAACAGCTGGGCTTGTTAAATCCCCGAGTTTCACTAAGTTCGTTTCATGCGCTTCAACGATTGTAGACATGCGCAGTCCAATAAATGATATGAACAATCCGATTCCCGCCGTGATACCGTGCTTCAAGTTGGATGGAATGCTGATAATCAACTTTTCACGTAAAGACGTTAATGACAAAATAACAAAGATAATACCGGCGATGAACACTGCAGAGAAAGCCGTTAAATAATCGATTTGTCCATTCGAGGAAATAACGACTGTATAGGTGAAGAAAGCATTTAATCCCATTCCTGGAGCGATGGCAATCGGATAATTCGCAAATAGCGCCATCCATAACGTACCAACGACGGCGGCTATGATAGTGGCTAAGAAAACTTGATCAAACGGAACGCCTGCTTCCGCCAAAATAACGGGGTTGACGATGACTATATAAACCATTGTAAGAAAAGTGGTAATTCCAGCTACAACTTCTGTTTTAACAGTTGTGCCATGTTGCTGTAAACGAAACATATGAACTCTCCTAAATACGAACATTTTTGAGATACTTAACAATATTATTCGCTTTTATATTGAATTGCAACCCTTTTTCAAAAGAAACACGAAAAAACCATCTCCTAATTAGAAGATGGTTCGTGTTTTGCTATCATTTCATTGACGAGAAATACTTTTGACTTCCGCTAGAAGCGGGTATGATAGAACAAGCAGGAGGTGGTTTTATGATTCGCACAGTAGGAGTGACAACGGATCACGAACTGATTCAAAACTTTTCTTTGGATCAATTACAAGATAATTTGTTCGAGTGGTATTGGGTCGATATTAGCAACCCTTCCATTGACGAGCAAAATCTATTACGAGACTTTTTTCAATTTCACCCGCTCGCAATAGAGGACTGCCTGCATGATTTGCAGCGACCTAAACTCGATAATTATGACCGTCATACCTTTTTTGTGCTACATACATATAACGAAAAGACGATGGAAGCAGAAGAGTTAGACGTCTTTGTTGGAGGAAATTTTGTCGTAACGTTCCATTATGAAGAAATGCATGAACTTGACGAGGCACTTGACCGTCTTATTCATAGTACGAAGTCTTGGAAAAGAGGCGCTATGCACGCTCTGTATCAAATCATCGATAAAGTAGTGGATCATTACTTCCCCATCATCTACAAAATTGAGGATTATTTAAATATTGTCGAGGATGACATGTCCAGGCATCATGACCAATTTTCTATGAACCGAGTCTTCGAAATTCGTAGTGATTTATTGCACCTGAGACGAACAATCAATCCAATGCGAGATTTACTTTATAGAATGCTTGCGTCTTCACGCTTGAATTTTTCGCAGGAAGAGCGCACCTATTTCGAAGATATTTACGATCACCTTATCAAACTATCTGAAATGATCGATTCCAATCGAGATTTGACAGCGGATATACGGGATAGTCATATGTCGATGAACGCTAGCCGAATGAACCGAATCATGATGACACTTACAATTGTATCCACCGTCTTCATCCCGCTCACATTCGTCGCAGGGGTTTACGGGATGAACTTTACAAATATGCCGGAACTTAATTGGTCGTTAGGCTATTACGGGGTATTGTTATTCATGTTTATGATTGCAGGTGGAATGCTCACCTGGTTTACTTATAAAGGCTGGTTTAAATTATTCAAAAATCAATAAGGAGGTACGCCATGCGTATCAATAAATATTTAGCTGAAGCAGGAATTGTTTCTCGCAGAGGGGCCGATCAGTGGATTTTAGATGGCCGTGTAATGATCAATGGCAAGCCTGCAGAACTAGGAAGTCGAATAGAGGCTGGCGATGAAGTAAAGGTCGACGGGAAAGTGATTTCTCAAGAACAAGAGCTCGTCTATCTAGCTTTAAACAAGCCTGTAGGAATTACGAGTACGACAGAGCGCCATATCGAAGGAAACATCATTGATTTCGTCAATCATGAAAAGCGTATTTTTCACGTAGGACGGCTCGATAAAGATTCGGATGGCTTAATTCTTTTGACGAATGACGGCGACATCGTCAATGAAATTCTTCGCTCTGAAAATGAGCATGATAAAGAGTACATCGTGACAGTGAATGAACGTCTGACGGAGACATTTTTAGAAAAAATGGCAACGGGCGTGAAGATTTTAGATACCGTCACAAAGCCAGCAAAAGTGAAAAAACTTGGGCCGTATACATTTTCCATCATTCTGACCCAAGGGCTCAACCGACAAATCCGCCGCATGTGTTCCGCGCTCGGGTTCACTATTAAACGATTACAACGCGTGCGTATCATGAACATCGAACTTGGAAGCTTACCCATCGGTAAATGGCGTAATTTAACGGAAGACGAAAAGCAGGAACTGTTCAAACTGCTCAACTATCAACCGAAACGTTCATAAAGGGAGAGATGCAGGATGTTAACGATTCAATCTACACCTTATGCAACAGGCGCAACCATCAGCGGAGACATTTGGGATTTCGACGCTTTCCTTACGGCGGCTTTCGATCTAATTGGAGACACTAATAAATTCTACGATTATCAAAGTACACATGATCGCCTTACCGCGGCATTAATCAAATTAGCTGCGGCACGTAAAGGGAAAGAAGAAGTAATAGTTGTCTCCAATGGAGCAACTCGTGATCAACTAAAAGAAAAAGGAATGATCACTCCAGAGCGCAACGTATACTTTGGCTATAAAATGTTATGGCCAGAACTTCTATTCACAGCATTTGGGTTAAATGATTTTGTCTTGTTGCGCAGCAAGAACATCAAGCACCCACATCTTCATCTCTACACGATGGAAGTCCGCTTATTTCAAGCAAAAGTCATCGAAGCCTTAGAAATCGCGATGCCAGACGAGGATTTTTCGGATGTGAAGCAAGCGCTTTTGTCACCCGAACGTTCAACAGAAGATTATGCAACCCAGTACGTCGATATGTTGGCTTTGTCTTATTTAAATGTACCGAAAGAAGAACGCAAAGTCTTGCTGCCGAAAATCGCACGCAGCATCATCGTTGGTGGGAATGATTATGAAGTCTTTAAACAAAAAGTTGTTGCAGAAGCAAATAAAACAAAGAGCGCTGTGCACAACATCAAATTAACAGCGGATTATCCAGATTATGACGATATTGAGTGGTAAAAAAAGACCTGAAGCCATCGCTTCAGGTCTTTTCGTTATACCCCCGCCACACGTGTAGCGAGCGGTTTGAATAACTTTTCTTTATCTAATTCTGGATGCATTGAAGAAAGTTCTTCTAAAGCATACTTTGCACCATAGTCCATCCCTTGGCACCCTGCTAGCAAAACAACATCGTTGTCTTCTGCTTGGTGCAGCCCTTGTCGAACTGCTTCTGGGAGCTCATCGAACAAATGAACTTTGATTCCCGCAGCTTCCATGACATCAAGGAATACAGCTTTCTCCTCCTCTGCCACAACATCTTTTGCCGTGACATCGGATTTACTGCTGGTTGCAATGACTTCTGTCAGCCCAAGCTTAGGTGCCCAGCGAACAATTGCCTCCGCATTTTCACGATTCACTGTAACACCTCGATCTCCGCGAATCGCATACACAAGCTTCAAGTTTTTGTAGTCCATCTTTTCAAGCGTACTAAGGGTAATATCGATATTTCCGCTGTTTGCAAAGTGGTCATCAAAGATTTTGAAGCTCTCTTCAAAAATCATCTCGAAACGACGTTCAACCCCTGCAAAGTTTTTCATCGCACGTTGAATCGTCTCAATTGGGGCATCACATAATAATCCAATCGCAATTGACACTAGCGAGTTATAAACAGAATGATAGCCTGGTGTTCCTAACGATACTCTAAAATCACCTTGTGGAATTGTACCTTGCGGTGTTTCAAGCGTGTCTGCAATCGACACTGTGAACTCTGCACGTCCTGTTGATAAATCAAGGTCTACACAACGAATATCCGCTTCTTCACTTTCCACACCGATTGTCACTACAAAAGCATCTGTCTGATCTTGCAAAGCTGCAGAATAGGAATCATCTAAATTCAAGATCGCTACTTTATCAACGCCTGCACGTGTGACAAGCTTTGATTTATGCATCACATAGTTCTCAAATGAAGAATGCAGGTCGATATGTTCACGGCTGATGTTATTGAATGTCACAATATCAAAATCAACACTGCCAACTCGGTCTAGTTCGAGTGCTGAAGAAGATACTTCCATTACGACGTGTTGGATGTCTGATTCCACCATTTCAGAAAAATAGCGTTGTAGATCCAGAGATTCTGGTGTGGTTAATTCTGAAGGCTCCGCCTTGTCACCAATCTTGACAACAACTGTCCCAATGAGACCAGTTTGAAGCCCATGCTCTTCTAAAATAGCATTGGCCATGAATGACGTGGACGTCTTTCCGTTTGTAGCTGTGATTCCGATTGTTTTCATATGCTGTGTCGGGTGAGAGTAGTATGCATCGGCAAGCGCCGCCAAACTGCTGCGCGCATCCTTCACGCGGTATTGAGGGACATCTACCCCATCAATAAATTCTTCCACAACTAGCGCTACAGCACCCGCCTCAACTGCTGATTTGGCAAATGTATGACCATCTGCCTTTACTCCGCGCATACAAACAAATACATCTCCAGGCTTCACATTACGGGAGTTGTAAGCAAGCCCTGTAATTTCGATATCTTGTTCATTTCGTTTTTGCTCAATTCCGATTACAGGCAAAATATGTGAAAACTTCATTTCGTCACCCCTCTTTGTAGTGCTCTTGGCAAAACGCCAGGAGTGTCTCTAACTCTTCTTGCTCCAGCTCAAAATCTAGCACTTTCGCGGTTGTCCGGTCAATAAAATGTGCTTGAGCAATTCGCTGTCCTTTTGAATCGTCTGCAAAGATGACACGTACATCAATGGAGTCGGTCTCTTCAAATAGTTCATCCTCCTCGTCATATACGAGGCCAATTAAAAATTCATAGCGGTCTCCTTCTACAATTCCAGTTGGGTCATGTAGTTTTTCCACTTCAAATGATTCGATTTGCATGGTCATCCTCCTTGTCCATGCCTCCATTATACAAAAAAAACTCCTCCCATAAAGGAGGAGCCATTCGATTAGGTATTTTGGAGCTCTTTATTCTCTTCTGCCGTGAATGCCCGGGACCTTGTGAGGAATCGTTTACCTTCCACACCTTCTAGTGAAAACATCCCACCTCGTCCATCCACCACATCAATAATCAATTGCGTATGTTTCCAGTACTCAAATTGATTTTTATGGATATAGAACTTGGCACCTCCGATTTCACCGAGATAAATGTCCTGGTCTCCAATCAATAAGTCCCCTTCTGGGTAGCACATTGGAGAAGATCCATCACAACACCCTCCAGACTGATGAAACATTACAGGGCCGTGCTTGTCAGTGAGCAGCGCAATCAAATCAAGGGCGGCTTCTGTCGCTACAACGCGTTCTGTCATCGTCTTCACCTCCTACTAGGAGATCAGAAGAATCCTAGTTTGTTTTCATCATACGATACAAGTAGGTTCTTTGTCTGTTGATAGTGACTGAGCATCATCAAGTGATTCTCGCGTCCGATACCAGACATCTTGTATCCTCCAAATGCTGCGTGTGCAGGATACGCATGGTAACAGTTCGTCCATACACGACCTGCTTGGATGCCACGGCCGAAACGGTATGCTGTGTTCATATCACGTGTCCACACACCAGAACCTAGGCCATATAATGTATCATTTGCAATCTCAAGAGCTTCTTCTTTTGTTTTGAAAGTCGTAACCGATACAACCGGTCCGAAAATTTCTTCTTGGAAGATTCGCATCTTATTATGTCCTTTGAAAACAGTCGGCTTGATGTAGTAGCCTTCTGCAAAGTCGCCACCTAAATCGTTGCGCTCTCCACCCGCTAAACATTCTGCGCCTTCTTGCTTCCCGATATCTAGGTACGACAAGATTTTTTCCATTTGCTCTGTTGATGCTTGTGCACCCATCATTGTGTTCGGATCAAGTGGATTTCCTGTAGCAATCGCTTCTACACGCTTCAGAACTTTTTCCATAAATTTATCGTAGATTGATTCTTGGATAAGCGCTCGGGATGGACAAGTACACACTTCTCCTTGATTCAGTGCGAAGAGAACAAATCCTTCAACTGCTTTATCCAGGAAAGCATCGTCTTTGTCCATGATGTCCTCGAAGAAGATATTTGGCGATTTCCCACCAAGCTCAAGTGTTACAGGAATCAAGTTTTGAGAAGCATACTGCATGATCAAGCGACCTGTAGTCGTCTCACCTGTGAAAGCGATTTTTGCAATACGCGGGCTTGAAGCAAGTGGTTTCCCAGCTTCTAATCCAAATCCATTCACGATATTGATAACCCCTGGAGGTAATATGTCTTCGATTAATTCCATTAATACAAGAATTGAAGCCGGAGTTTGTTCAGCTGGCTTCAGTACTACACAGTTTCCAGCAGCTAGTGCCGGCGCAAGTTTCCATACTGCCATTAAGATCGGGAAGTTCCAAGGAATGATCTGCCCTACAACTCCAAGTGGCTCGTGGAAGTGATACGCTACCGTATTGTTATCGATTTGACTTAAGTTTCCTTCTTGTGCTCGAATCGCACCTGCAAAATAACGGAAGTGATCGATAGCAAGTGGTAAATCTGCATTTAGAGTCTCACGAACAGCTTTCCCGTTATCCCATGTCTCAGCAACGGCAAGTAGTTCTAAGTTTTCCTCAATGCGGTCTGCAATTTTATTTAAAATCACTGCGCGTTCTGCAACAGAAGTAGTTCCCCAACTATCCTTTGCAGCATGTGCAGCATCTAGTGCTAAGTCAATGTCTTCAGAAGTTGAACGGGCAATCTTCGTAAATACTTTCCCAGTTACAGGTGTTACATTTTCAAAATATTGACCCTTGACTGGAGCAGTCCATTTCCCATTAATGTAGTTATCGTATTGCTCTTTGAAGTGAACGACTGCGCCGTCCGTATTCGGAAACTTATAAACCATTCTTATCTCTCCTTTGGTTAATTTGCGTAATGAATACGCTTACATTTCTCCCACCTTCTATTTTGTCAGATTATATGGAATATTTCAATAAAATGTTTTGAAGTCAAACAAAAACGCCTAATCGGTGGTTACCGATTAGACGTTTCGCATACTACTATTTCTCTTGTGAAGCGTTGTTTGGTCGTAGTAGCTCTATCCACTACTCTGAGGCCCGCCGCTTCAATCGCCGTATCCATAGACTCAATCGTCACGATAATTACTTTGTCCGCAAGTCGGGCGGCATGTCTAATTAAGTCGTGTTGTTGCGTTTCCGTAGAGTGCGTGTAGAGATTGTAGGGAAGATCTAAAAATGCCACATCATAGTGACCTTCTTCCTCTTGAATTGCTCGTATCTCTACATCAATAGGAACCGGGTAATTGTAGTGTTCAAGATTTTCACGCGCTCCGACACAAGCAAGTGGATTTTTATCTCTTCCTTTGACGAACATCCCCATTGATGCTGCCTCCACTAGAACCGTGCCAATACCACAACATGGATCGATTAAGGCAAGGTCGCGCGCATGGGGGTTCGCAATATTGACGAGCGTCCGTGCCGTTCTCGCATTTAAAGCCGTTGAATACCCTTGTGGTTTTGCTACGTGCTCCATCCAAACTGGCCGACTTCTCTCGAGTAGCCCGAAATACCATCGTCCCTCATAAACTGTAACGGCGTACACTTGATCAGGTGTCTTCATCTCTAGGGGACCCGGCATCTCATTCCCTATGGTACGTGCAAGTTGGAGGCGCTGTTCATTTAAAAATGATGTCGTCCCTTCGTGCTTCATGAATACAACTTTGTAAGACTCCTGTGCGTCTCCAAAGTCCTTTGCACTCTCAATGATTTCGTCAACACTTACCGCTGATTTTAAGACATGTAACTTCTCCCGAATGAACACACTTCGAGAAGGGTCGATGGATACAGAAGATCCGATCACTTTGCCCACAGTTGATTGACCGAAAAAAGCTCGAATCTCCATTTCTGCAAGTGCGCCCTCTTCTGGATTATATCCATACGTATAAATATAAAATGGTGCCATCATCTTACTGCCTACTTTCTATAATCCAATATTGGCGAAAAACTGGCGAATCACATCTGCCCCACCAACAATTGTTCCAATCGAGCCAAAGATATTCGTTAATACAACCACCAATAGAACACGTGTTACTTTGTTACGCCAGAAACCTTTCACGGTGAAGACATCTTCAGACAATCGTTCAAAGTCTCCCACTGTCGGCTTGCGCATAAACGCTTGAACAAGTCCCGACACCCATCCTGAAGCCAAAATCGGATGCAAGGCTGTGATAGGTGCTGCGAAAAATGCAGATAGAACCGCTAATGGGTGTCCAAAAGCAACAGCAGCTCCAATTGCAGCCATCGTGCCTGTCCAGAGTATCCAGCTCAGCGCTTGATTTGCGCCAGCTTCGGGATTCACAAAAAATGTTGCTACAATCAACGCGATGATAATGGCAGGTAAAGCCCAACCTAAAATCGTTGGGACAATCGATTTCGGTGGACGTTCAGACAGCTTTTCTAGGTCATGAGTATGGTGAATCTCTTTAGTAATACCTGGAACGTGAGCAGCTCCTAATACGGCAACTATCTTGTTTCCGGGTGCTGTTTTGATCTTTTGCGCCAGATATTGATCTCGTTCATCAATAAGGGGTTGTTTTAGACGAGGGAATGATTCGGTAAACTCAGCAAGAACTGCTTGCAACGTATCTTGCTGTTTCATTTTTTCCATCTCTTCTTCTGTAATTGTATCTTTCTCAAAAATCCCAAAGACAACACCTGCTAGAAGTTGCGATTTGCCCCAAAACCCTAAGTTTGCCCAAATACGTGCAAACGTCACTTGAATGTCTCGGTCAGCTAGTACAAGCTCAGCCCCGACTTCTCTCGCACTTTCAATACCTTGAATCTGTTCAGCTCCAGGAGTGACATCAAATTGCTTCGCCATACGATTTTGAAAAGACGAAATCGCTAAGTTCATCAAAAGCATAGTTGCCTTCTTCTCTTTAATGACTTTGAAGATGTCCATGTTCTTCCACTTGTCACCTTGTTGTATAGACTGGTAGCGCTGTTGATCCAACTCAATACACACTGCATCTGGGCGCTCTCTCTCAATCACTTCTTTCACCTCAAGAGCACTGGCTTTTGAAACGTGTGCAGCACCAATTAGAATAATTTCTTTCCCGTCTATTTCCAGGCGGGTAATCGTTTCTTCCATTCTAGTTGCCCACCTTTTCATATTTTCATATAATTTTCAGAAATTTCTTATTATTATGAAAGCGCTTTCTTCACTAAACCATTCAGCACTTGTTGTTCTTCAGGTGTCCAGCACGTTAAAAATTCTTTATCTGCGCTTACAGCCGTATCGTTTAGACGAGAAACTTCTTCCTCACCTTTAGAAGTCAGAGAAAGTAGTTTTAAGTTCCCAGATTTCTCCGTTTGCACAAGTCCGACCTTTTCAAGTCTCGTTATCATTTGGCTTACATTTCCTTTTGTTACAGAAAGTAGGTCGCTCAATTGTTGTTGGTGCAATGGTTGATGTTCTTTAATTTTCCGTAATGCATTGAATTGTGTAAATGTAATAGAATGATCAGCAAATGCTGCCTCCATCGCTCTACTCCACTCCAAAGTCACACGTTGAAACTGTTCTTGAATCTCTAAAGAAGATGCTTGTTGCATCGTCGTCAAGATTTGATTTTTAATTTTTTTACGTTTCTTCTTCATTTTTACCATTTGAAATCCTCCTTGATGTTTATAATTAAACATTTTACATGACTCTTTTCGTAGATGCCACTAAAAAAAGACGCCTCAGAAATTGAGAGCGTCTTGAGATGCAGGTTCTGCCTGTGGTCTTCCTATGTAATATCCTTGAAACAACACATAACCAGCAGCTTTTAGCCAATCATATTCTTCTTTTGTTTCAATTCCTTCTGCCAATGGAATTGTTCCCATCTTACGAGCCTGTTGCAAAAATGCATTAGCAACCCGTTGTTTGTTCGCATCTGCATGCACGTCTGTTACGAACTGACGATCCAATTTCATGTAGTGCGGCTCAATTCCTTTTAAGAGTTCTAGTGTGCTGAACCCTTCTCCTACATCATCTAGTGCATACATAAACCCTTTTTCCTTGTAGTACGTCAGTATGTTCTTTAGATGTTGGACATCATCAACTTGTTCAGTTTCTACAACTTCAAATACTAATTGCTGCGGATCCACATTTAATTTGCTGGCAAGTTGCATTGTGCTGCGCAAGCAAAACTCAGGAGAGTAGATAGATGTTGGAATAAAGTTAATAAAGGCTTTCACTCGATCCAATCTAGCAGCATGACGAACAGCTGCCATTCGACACATCCGGTCTAAAGCGTATAAACGTCCACGAGATTTTGCAGCTGCAAATGCTTCGTTAGGAAAAATAGGATTCCCTTCAGAATCTGTAAAACGTGCTAATAGTTCATATCCAAACAATGCACCATCTGAACGTACGATGGGCTGAAAATGACACTCCACTCGCTCTTGAAGAATAATTTCATCGATCCAACCCATTTCAAGAAAACCACTTAAATTTGAGAGTGGAGACCAGTCCGTTTGCTCTGTTTTGAACACTATATGTTCTAATTCAAGATGATCCTCAAAGAAGTTGACGACTTCCGGTACGTGATGTTCGGGAAGAGTCACTTCATTTTCTTGGGATTTGACAGGTACTTCATTTCTTTCTAAGAAAGCTATTACAGCTGGAACTAATAGAAGATTATGTTGTTCTTTAAATCGAAAAGTGTAGCTTAGATTACTCACTTGACACCCCTGACACCCCATTGAGGTCACCCCTTAATTTTTATTAGCTTAATTTTATCATTTTTCTGTAAATCAAGTTACTGCTCGTTTTCTGACTGTCTAAACAATTTCTTGATTGCAGAACGATTCGTTTTCGGTACCAATACATACAGTACATCTCCCGCTTCAATAAAAGTGTCTCCACGAGGTGTAATTACACGGTTACCACGAATTACCGCGGTAATGAGTGTATCGGTCGGAAGCTCTACATTCTTTAGCTCTTGCCCGACAATTGTAGCATTCTCTTCAATCACGATTTCAATGATTTCTGTATTTGTTTTTCCTATTGAGACCAACTCTAAACTATGGGGTACTTGAATAGTTTTCGGGCCCACTAACCCCAGCTTCTCTGCAAAAGGCGTTAAAGTTGCTCCTTGGAATAATGCAGAAAGTAAAACTACGAAAAATACAACATTGAACAATAAATCAGCATTCTCTAATCCCGCTAGTAGTGGATAGGTGGCCAATACGATTGGGACTGCTCCGCGTAAACCTGCCCAGGAAATGAAGAGTTTTTCCTTTGCATTAAATTGGCTAAACAACAAACTAATGTAAACCCCAAGAGGTCGTGCTACGAACATTAAAATAAGAGCAAGTAAAAGCCCCTGCCAAATCACGTCTCGTAACTGATTTGGAAATACGAGCAGACCAAGCAATATAAACATACAAATTTGCATCATCCACGCAAACCCTTCATTGAAACGGAAAATTGAGTGGCGATAGGTTAGATCCATATTTCCAAGGACCACAGCCATTACATAAACTGCAAGTAACCCACTTGCTCCGATCGCAGTTGTAAAAGCATATGTGAAAATAGCAAACCCCATTGCGAGAACAGGGTAGAGACCAGAAGAATCGAGATTGATCTTATTGATGGCCCATACCGAAAGTCGCCCAATTAAGAGACCGACTAGTAAACCGATTCCCATCTGCCAAAAGAATGAGCCAATTAATGAGAGCAACGGCCCCGCCTCTGCTTGGATCAAGCTAATAAATGTAATCGTTAAAAATACTGCCATCGGATCGTTCGTTCCGGATTCTACTTCAAGTGTAGATGTGATGTTCGGTTTGATATTTTTATTCCCAAGAACAGCAAAAACAGCTGCAGCATCCGTAGATCCTACAATTGCACCAAATAACATCCCCTCTAACCATGAGAGGCCTAGAACAAACTTGGCTACAACACCAATCCCGACTGTTGTAAGGAGCACTCCAATAGTCGCGAGTGAGGTTGCAGCAGGAAGAACCGTTCGCATCGTCCGCCATTTTGTTTGCATTCCTCCCTCAAACAAAATAACAATAAGCGCAAGGATCCCTACAAGTTGTGTGATTTTTGCATTATCAAAATAAATGTATTGACTTGCAATCATTCCTACACCAATAAAAAGAACAAGAGATGGTAATCCAAGACGAGATGAAAATTTGGTTGTCGCTACACCTACTATCAGTAAAATTGATAATACAAATATTGCTGAGTCGACGGTAAATGTCATTCGTCATCCCCTTCCTAAACATTTAGATACCTGTAATTATACCGCTCTAAGGTATAGGAAACAATTGATAGTCTTTATGATAGGATTAAGAAAAGGAGGTCTTTCAAATGATTAAAAAAGCAGTAACTGTAGTAGGTGCCGGAACAATCGGTTTATCCTGGACTAGTTTATTTTTGAGTCACGGGCACTCTGTGACACTCACAGATATTCGTGAAGACTTACCCGCAATTTGGCAACGTCACCAAGAAGCACTAAAACCTACGCTGGATTCTTTAGGTTTACATGAACAAGGGCAACTGAAACTCACAACATCACTTAAAGAAGCGGTACAGCAAGCAGACATCGTACAAGAAAATGGTCCAGAGAATCTATCGTTTAAACAGCAATTGTATGCAGATATGGAACGATATGCGCCAGAACATACACTATTCTTTTCATCTTCTTCCACGCTACCTGCAAGTGAGATTTCACAATTGATGAACGATGCATCTAGAGTGGCGATTGGCCATCCGTTTAACCCCCCACTCATTATGCCGTTAGTAGAAGTCGTACCGGGCAGTTCCACTTCTGAAGAAACGATTGACCAAGCGATGCAATTCTATGCATCACTTGGTAAACAACCGCAGTTGATCAAGAAAGAAATCTTCGGATTCGTGGCAAACCGCCTTCAATTTGCACTACTTCGCGAAGCGATGCACCTCGCAAATGAAGGAGTTGTCACGATGGCCGAAATGGATGAAATCGTCAAAGATTCAATTGGACTGCGCTGGGCTGTAACTGGTCCGATGCTCGGCATGCATTTAGGTGGCGGTGAAGGTGGAGCAGGTGCTTTCATGAAACACTTAGGACCTACGATGGAAAAGTCATGGGCTCATCAAGGTCAGTTGGTTTTGGATGAAAAGACACAAGCTAACCTCCGGCAACTCGCTGAACAGTCTTATGGCACGTCTACTCTGACAGAGCTTGCACAGAAACGTGACAAAGGGCAACTCGGTATTTTAAAACTTCGCTCTACATAACAAAAACCCCTTGCAGCTTGATTGGCAAGGGGCTCTTTATTATAAATTCTCCGTATTGATCCGCGGTTGAGGATCTACTACTTCCGTGTCTTCATTTTTGTCAGCATCCATATCATTTGAAGATAGCTTGAGTTTTTTATCCTCAAGTTCTCTGATCACTCGTTTTTTATGTTCATCTTCATTCGTCGTGTAGTCTTCATTTTTCTTTTCTTCTCGGAACATCCAATCACCTCACCTCAATTAGTTGTTACCAATTACATACCCATTTTCACTAAATTTTAATCGTTTATTAGTTTCTATCAAATAATTATTTAAATAGTTTAAATAATAAAAAAATAGGTTGACTGTGTTTTGGGAAACCGCTTACAATCAAAGAGACTTTTTAAAAAGCAATGGGGATTGCTTGGTCTGATTTTGAGCGAACGCTCAGTCGTAAAATGAACGAACGCTCGGTCACATCTTGGAGAAAGTACACATGAATAAGGGGGAACACTATGAAAGCTTACAAAAAAGAAGTTCGCTTTACGATTTGGATGGCACTCGCTTTTGTTGTCATGGGGAATGCTGGCCTATTCTTCTCTATTTTTCCAACGGATGCCATGTTATTTGGCTTTCCAGTCACGTACATCATTCCCATTCTGATGGGTTGGTTCGGAGTCTTCTTCTTAACAATCATTGCTGGTAAAATCGGTAACCGGATTGATGATGAAATTGATGCGGAGATTGAAGGAGGCGTGAAACATGACTGATGGCACATGGCAGTTATCCAATCCGATTTTAGGGTTGGTCGTGGTAGCACTAACTTTCTTACTTTTTTATGTAGTAGGGTATTTATCTAACCGAAAAGCAAAGTCAGCAAAAGACTTGTACTTAGGTGGCGGAAATGTTGGAGCCTTTACAAATGGACTTGCCATGGCCTCCACTTATATGAGTTTAGCCACATTCTTAGGAATTACCGCACTTATTTTAAACTTGAAAGTTCCATTTATCATGTTATGGATTCAATTGATTTTAGCGATACCATTGATCACTATCATTTATGGAACATCACTTCGCCGTATGGGTGCCTTCACACCGACACACTTTGTACGTGAACGTTATGGAGTGAAAGCTTCTATCATCGCCGCTCTCTTTATGATTTTAGTCTCTATCATGTATGCACTTGGACAGATGATCGGGATTGCGGTTACGTTTGAAACGCTTCTCGGCATTCCGTATTTAACAGGTTTGTTTGTAGGTGGATTAATTATTGTAGGTTACATAACTGTCGGCGGAATGGCTGGTGCAACAAACAATGCCGCTATTCAAATGGTCATCATGACGCTTATGTTTATCGTACCTCTCGGCGCTATTATGAAAGCTATTGGAACAGAAGGTTGGTTCTTCCCACCACTTCTTTATGCAGATATGGTCCCTGCGATGCTGCAAGCCGTACCGGATTTCTTTGACTACCAGTACCCAACCAAATGGTATTTCTCAGTTATTCCTGCATTAACAATTGGTGCTTTAGGGTTACCTCACTTAGCAATGCGTGTTTATACATCCTCGAGCTTAAAGAGTGCTCGCAGCGCAATGGTGTGGTTTGCCTTTGTTCTTGGTCTTGTGTTCTCCGCTACGTACGCGATGGGCTTCACTGGCGTTTATGCAACAAGCGTAGAAGGTCTGAACATCGCGGAAGGTGATGCAGATAAATTAACAATCATTTTGAACCTTGCTTACAATCCGGAATGGGTCACTGCTCTTGTAATTGCAGGTGCGATTTCAGCGGGTGTATCAACACTAAGCGGAAACTTGCTAGCTATCGGAGCTCTTCTTTCTCAAGATATTATCAAGACCCTTAAACCGAATATTCATGAACGCTTAAACTATCGTCTAAGCTATATCGCAATCTTTGTAGGTGGGTTCATCAGTATCTTGTTAGCAATTGAACCACCTGCCTTCCTCGTTGTAAGTATACTATGGGCATTTGGATTAGCAGGTGTCACCAATGCACCTTTGATCATTGTCGGCGTTTGGTGGAAAGAAGCAAACAAGTACGGGGCCATGGCTGCTTCTATTGTCGGGGGAGCGATTTATATTGCCGTCTCACCTTTCGTGTTCCCAAGTCTTGCTTTGACTGGGCACGCTGTAACGGATGGCATGGGCTTATCAGGTGCAATGCTTGCTGTGCCAATCAGCTTTATCTTATTGATTGTTGTCTCATACATTACGAACCGTATTCCTGCACTTCAAAAGAATTTAACGCGCGATCGTGACGAGAAGTTGGTTGAATCGATTCACGGATGGAAAGATGTGCAGTCGTACCGCTACAACTCTACGATTGGGGCATTCATTACTGTAGCAATTTCATTAGCTGTAGCAATTTGGGCCCTTTTACCGTGGGGCATGTAAAAAAGGAGGAACCATCATGATCTTACAACTGTTGACGCTACGTGATTCTGCGTTCAAGAACTTTTCCTCTTCTGAAAAGTCACACGTCCAGGGCGGCCTTGTGCTGCTCTTGACGGGGCTTTTATATGGGAGTCTTTTACTCATAGCCAACAGGTCTTACATCCTGAGTTTTGAAACACCTGCACTCAAATGGGCAATTGTCCCATTGATTTTCATGGTTTCAGGACTGATGATGGCATGGCTTACCCGAATAGGTCTGACTTTAGTTGTCTGGGCAGGTGCTCGAGGCTTTGGTGGCGAAGGTGTGATGGGGAGAATTCGTCCCTTCGTTTCCATCAGCTTGCTCCCAGGACTTCTAGCTGTCCCGCTTTTAACTGGATGGCAGATGAACGCACTCGGCATTGTACTTGCAACTATTGGCGTGTTTTGGATGCTTATTTTCCATTGGAAAACGTTGCAGACGACACAGCAATTCTCAAAAGTAAAAGCAGGTATTGCCGCCATTACTGTATTTGTTTTCTTCGTTAGTATTTATTATTTAGTCGTGCCAACAGGCGCTATCACATCATGAAACTGGAGGAATCACCTATGAACTTTGACCACTTACTTGCACCAGAACAGTACAATATCACAAGTGAATTAGAAGCCTACAGAAACGATGAATCACGTCTTGCTATTCGTTGGATGGATGATCAAGGAAACCGCCGAGACGTTTCGTACAAAGAACTTTTTAGTAAGATGAACCAGTATGCGCAAGCTTTTAAAAGTCGCGGAATCGAAAAAGGAGATCGCTTATTGATTATCCTTCCACGAATTCCAGAGGCCTACATGACTTATCTTGCTGCATTACGTGCGGGTATTGTCGCTATCCCGTGTTCGGAGATGCTTCGTAAAAAAGATTTAACATACCGCATGGAACATTCCGGTGCAAAAGGTATCGTTGCGTTTCACAAAACGACTGCTGAAACGAACTTAATTACAGAGAGCTACCCTGCGCTAGACAACAAGTTCATCGTTGGTGGTCAAGAAGATGGCTGGGTATCATTAGAAGAGCTGGCTGCTGGTCAGCCAGAAGACTATTCTGGGGAAGATACACATCGTGAAGATATGGCATTCCTCTCATACACTTCAGGCACGACAGGAAATCCAAAAGGCGTGGTACATGTCCACGCTTGGGGATACGCTCATGTGCGCACAGCAGCAACAGAATGGTTAGGCGTTCAACAGGGAGATGTCGTCTGGGCAACTGCAGCACCTGGTTGGCAGAAATGGATTTGGAGTCCATTCTTATCGACTATCACACTTGGCGCAACCGCTTTTGTTTACCACGGTGGTTTTGATGCAGAGACCTATCTACAGATTTTGCAAGACGAGAAAATCAATGTTCTTTGCTGTACGCCAACAGAATACCGAATCATTGCCAAAGTAGAGAATCTAAAGTCCTATGATTTACATGCCCTTCGCAGTGCCGTATCTGCAGGAGAGCCACTGAACCGACAAGTCATCGAAGCTTTCCAAGACGCATTCAACTTAAACGTGCGTGATGGCTATGGTCAGACTGAAAACACATTACTTGTTGGGACTTTACAGGACATGGAAGTTCGTCCAGGTTCAATGGGGAAACCAACTCCAGGCAATCAAGTGGATGTCATTAATGAATTTGGGGACCCTGTAAAATCGGGAGAAGTGGGAGACATCGCAGTGCATAAGACAGCACCTGCTTTGTTCCGAGGGTATTACAATGATAAAGACCGCACGTCTGCTGCTTATCGCGGCGACTGGTACTTAACGGGTGACCAAGCAACGAAAGACGAGGACGGTTACTTCTGGTTTGAAGGGCGTAGTGATGATATCATCATCAGTTCTGGTTATACAATCGGTCCTTTCGAAGTCGAAGATGCTCTTACAAAGCATCCAGCAGTTCGCGAATGTGCGGTAGTAGCCGCTCCGGATGAGATTCGTGGAAGCGTCGTGAAAGCTTTTATCGTTCTTCGTGATGCCGATCAATACCCAGATAAAGACGCTCTTGTGAAAGAACTTCAAACGCATACAAAAGAAATCACAGCCCCTTACAAATATCCACGTATCGTAGAGTTCATTGATGAACTTCCGAAGACGACTTCCGGAAAGATTCGTCGAGTGGAACTGCGTACACCTGTGAAGTAATGAAAAACCAGTTTGGCCACTTAATCGGCCAAACTGGTTTTATGTTTTTGTTCATGCGCAAGGAGCCATTCTTTTCGCCATAGGCCTCCTGTGTATCCGACCATCTTGCCACTTGCTCCAATGATGCGATGACAAGGCAGTACAACTGTAAATGGATTTCGTCCATTGGCCCCACCAACTGCGCGCACGGCTTTCGGGCGGTTAATGGTAGTGGCAATTTGAAGATACGAACCCGTCTCACCATACGGAATCGTCTTCAAACTTTCCCATACTTCTCGTTGAAAAGGTGTTCCAGTTTGAGGAGCCATTTTAAACGTGAACGCCTTCCCTGTCCCCTGAAAATACGCATCTATCTCCTCATACGCTGTTTTTAGTGGAGTGGAAAGTCCATCTGTTACCGGATAGTCAAGTGTCTCTCCCTCTTCAAATAGCACACTATAGACGGCTTCCTCGTCTCCTGTAATCACCAATCGACCAATTGGTGTGAGGTAATCGACTTGTTGCATGTAGACCCTCTCCCTTTTCTTTTTTAGTTAGATTTAGTATACTATGAGCAACTGAAAGACACGAAAGTTTTCTAGGGTTCCGGAAGCACTGCTTTGACTGGTCCGAGAGAAAACGCATGGCTTGGCCATGTACACGGAGGGACAAAAGCCTGGGAGATACTGCGGAAGCAGTGTCTTTCAGGCTTTTACTTTTGAGAGGAGACGGAAAAAGATGAAAGAATGGGGTTTATTAATCGTCGCTGCTGTATTTGAAGTCGGCTGGGTAATTGGATTGAAGCACGCGGCAAGTTTTGGAGAATGGGCACTAACGATTGTCGCAATCATAATTAGTTTCGGTCTATTAATACGATCTGGACGTTACTTACCCGTAGGCACAGCGTATGCAGTATTTGTAGGACTCGGGACGGTAGGAACTGTCCTAATGGACGCAGCATTGTTTGGCCAGCCACTTGGATTTATGCAAGTTGTTTTAGTCGGAGTATTGTTACTTGGAATCATTGGACTTAAACAGACGACACAAGGAGCTGAATCATAATGGCTTGGATTGCTTTGATTGTTGCTGGACTACTTGAAATGACGGGCGTCGCTATGATGGCTCGTCTCCACGAAAAGAAGAATCTCTCTTCTGCCTTACTTTTAGTTGCTAGCTTTAGCGGTAGCTTCTTATTTTTATCCATCGCGATGGAAACATTACCAATGGGAATGGCCTATGCGATTTGGACAGGGATTGGCGCAGCAGGAGGCGCGATTTTAGGAATGATTTTTTACAAAGAGTCTGTCGCACCGATGCGCTTATTCTTTTTGGCATTGATTATTGCAAGTGTCATTGGATTGAAGCTTGTCAGTCCATAACAAAAGGCGGTCACCGTTCTCAGGTGACCGCCTTATTTTGTCGTAAAAATTGTAGAAGCTCTAATGGATTTCCCGCTAGATCTTGTAATGTGTAGTCATCTAATACAGCCAAATAAGCTTGAAGCGCCTTTCCTAATGCGTGTTTTAATGAACAAACGGGCGTAATTGGACAACTATTCCGTTCTCGATCAAAACACTCTACTATATGAAAATCGTCTTCCATCTGCCGCACGACTTTTCCGACATTGATTGCTTGGGGGTCTTGAAGTAGTCGGACGCCTCCTCCTCTTCCTCGCGTACTCTCTATGTATCCAAGTTTCGCTAAATGCTGCGCTACTTTCATCAAATGATTTTTAGATATCCCATACGATTCGGCGATTTCAGGCACCGTCGCTTTTTCTCCTGTTGGTCGAATCGCTAAATAGATAAGCAGACGTAAAGAAAAGTCCGTATACATCGTCATTCGCATGTTTCTCACCTCTTTCTCTCACTATCGCACAGGTGAACAACTTGTGACAACAAATGTGTCTATTTTTTTAAAGTGGTATTTTTAATATTTGTTTCGGCGTTGAATAGGAGTATGCTGAAATCAATAAGAGAAAAGGAGCTGTTTTACACATGTTATCACTAGAAACAAGATCAATCATTAAAGCAACTGCACCTGTACTCGCTCAGCACGGCACTACAATTACAACTGAATTTTACCGTTCACTGTTCGAGGCACATCCTGAACTATTAAATGTATTTAACCATGCAAATCAAGCCAAAGGACGTCAACAGACGGCGCTTGCTAACACGGTTTATGCAGCCGCTGTTCATATTGATAATTTAGAAACTATTTTGCCATCTGTTGTGCAAATTGCGCATAAACACGTTAGTCTTGGAATCGTCCCAGAACAGTACCCAATAGTTGGGGAATATTTACTAAAAGCGATTAAGACTGTCCTTGGAGACGCCGCAACACCAGAAATCATTAACGCTTGGGCAGAAGCGTACGGCGTTATTGCAGACGTATTTATTTCTGTAGAAGCAGGCATGTACAAAAAAGCAGAACAGCAACAAAATGGCTGGAAGTTATTTAAAGAGTTCAAAGTCGTCGGTAAAGTTCAAGAGAGTGACGCAATCACTTCATTTTATTTACAACCTGCTGACGGCTCAAAAGTACCTGCATACAAACCTGGACAATACATCTCCGTTCGCGTTCATATCCCAGGTGAAACATATATGATGATTCGTCAATACAGTCTGTCTAAAGCGGCAGATGAAGAATCTTTCCGTATCTCTGTAAAACGTGAAAGCGACCAAGATCCAAACGGAAAAGTCTCCGTGTACTTACACGAACAACTTGAAGTAGGCGGCACGATCGAAGTGACGCCTCCAGCTGGGGAATTTGTGCTAAACGAAGATTGCAGCACACCTGTTATTATGCTTGCAGGAGGTGTCGGTATCACGCCACTAATGAGTATGACAGAACGCTTGTTGCAAAGTGCGTCTGCTCGTGAAATTACTTTCCTACACGCAGCGCGCAGTGAGAAAGAAGCTGCATTTGTAAAAGAACTTCAACAACTCTCTGCATCACATGAAGAACTGACGTATCAATCTTTCTTCTCAGATACAGACAACGCCTTCATCACACGTGATGTACTCGCTGAGCTTCCGAAAAGTGCAGACATCTACGTTTGTGGACCGGTCGGGTTCATGGAAAGTATGATTGCCAATCTTGTTGCACTTGGCTTCTCCGAAGAGCAAATTCATTATGAGTTTTTCGGCCCGGCTATGCCAGTCAAAGCGCTCACTACTGCTTAATTTTCTTGCCTTCTCTGCAAAACGTGAGAGAAGGCTTTTTTTCTATAGAAAGGTATACTAATAGAGATGACTTGAAAAGGAGGAACTGGAATGTATCGTGTAAAAGAAGATTTTATTACAGACTGGCAACGAAGCTCTGAAGGAACAACGGCTGTGTTGCGCGCGATGTCAGATGACAAGCTTGGGCAGTCGATTGTCGAAGGGCATAACTCTCTTGGCTGGCTCGGTTGGCATCTGACGACAGCGCTCAGCTATTTCATGGGACAGATTGGACATAAACTTCCTGCATTAAAGTCAATGCAACAACCTCAAACAGCTTCTGAAATTGCTGATCAGTATGAACTATATGCGGCTCATATTTTAGAGCTTGCAGGACAAGAATTCTCAGATACGTTTTTAACTACTGAAGTCAATATGCACGGAGCACTCACTACTAACGGTCAAGTTCTGCGCATGATGATTGATCACCAGACGCATCACCGCGGACAAATGACGGTTTTACTTCGTCAGGCTGGATTACCGGTACCCGGTGTAATGGGACCAACGAAAGAAGAAGCGAAAGCTTAATATGAATGCTTTAGAAGTCGTAGGAAGTTGTGTACAGTGTGGCAAAACTGTTTATTGTGACGCCGGTTTTTTACAAGGCGTGCAACTTGATGGTCAGCTGTACTGTCTTGCGTGCGCAGAAAAGCAATAGACAAGACCATAAAGAAGGAGTTTCTCGCTTATGAGAAACTCCTTCTTTGTGTGGTATATAGCTGAACAGTCGGCTCCACATCTAAACTAAAGTTGAGTGGAATGGAGGGGATGACTCCAGTGGGATCAAAGTCTGCCGTGAGATCCCGCAGGAGCCTGTGACGAGGAAGCTCACGCAGCGCCCACGGAAAGCAGCCCCACAGTGGAACTCAACGACTACATCGTGTGTCGACTTTGAACGAAATCGAGTGGCGCCTCCTAGAAATCCCGCAAGAAGTCATCGCGGCCCATGAAGCAAAGAACGCTTCACAGTCCACGCTGTCATCTCGCACAATTTCTGAACAGTCGGCTCCACATCTAAACGAAATCGAGTTGCGAACGCCAGAAACACACTCCGGAATCAGCCGCACCCGCAAAGGCTGAAGAGCGCCTTCACGGGCACGTCTGATTTCCTCGGAGTTTCTTGAGTGGCGTTCTCCACATCTAAGATGATTTAAATGGATTTCTCCATTCCATCAGCATCGCCATATTGTGGGATTCTTCATCCTCTAGATAGTCTCGTACAATTCGTACCGGAGTTCTACCACTGCGTAGCATAAAGGTGATGACTGGGTCTTTCAATTCTCCTTCAAGTACGCACTCAATGTATTGTTCTGGTGATAACTCATCTGCATATTGGTGATACCCTGACATCCTGCCTCCACCAAGCAACCGATCAAGACCGTCTGCTATGACACGTTCATACAACCCTTGCAGTAGTAACCTGCCAAGATCTAGACTTCTAAATTCAGGTCGCACACATAAATCAACAACATAGAGTGTGTTGCCATCCGGTTGATGGGGAGAAATATCCCCACCCCCTGTGACTTCTTCCCATGTATGATCCGGATCCTCATAAGAATAGTTCACACGTAAACCTGTAACTGATCCCGCAAGCTTTCCTTCTACTTCGGCGCAAAGAGCCCCTTCTGGATAAAGACGAAGGTGGTTCTCTAATTGCTCTCTGGTCCATAACAATTCATCAGGAAAAGGTGGCGGAAAGCTTTCACGTTGTATCTGGATCAATTCCTCAAAATCCTGTTCCGTATAGGTACGAACTAGTACTTTCCGCGGTGTTTGGTTTTGATAAACAAATTGTTTTTTTTGATACACCCTATCTCCCCCCTATCGATTTGCGCGAATCAAGACATTCGCAACATTCATACCAGACATGGTGACCATCGGTGAGCCACCCCCTGGATGGGTACTGCCTCCGACAAAATGGAGATTGTGAATATCACGACTCCTATTACGAGGTCGCAAAAAAGCATCTTGTTTCCGGTGACTTGAAAGCCCGTAGAGAGCTCCCCGATAGGCACCGAACGTTTCTGCAATTTCAGAAGGCGGAATGATGCGTTCCACTACTAAATGATCTCGAATCGGCAGCCCCTTCTTTTCAAGTAAGTCGTAAATATGCTCTTTGTATTCATGTATGTCATAGGGCTCTTTCTCCCCTTTTGGAAGTGGCGGAGCATTGACTAAGATAAACAAATTGTCCCCATCTGGTGAGCGATCACGGTCGGTCACGCTTGAGTTACATAAATAGATTGTCGGGTCTTCTGGCATCTCTTGTCGGGTGAATAAAGCATCAAACTCGGCTTCATAATCGTGTGAAAAGTAGACCGTGTGGTGATTCACATTTTTCAAACGAGTAGACAATCCGGCTAAGATGACAAAGGCTGAAATGGACGGTTCCATAGCATCTCTTTGTTTATCTGTAAACGAAGGACGATCGCGCTCTGCCACAAGTTCTGGATACGCTTTTAAAAGATCAGCATTCATCACAACCTCGTCACCCGACCACACCTGCTCACCTGCACAATACAGTGCAGTAATTCTCTTATCCGTGATTTCTACTTGATCGATTGTTGTGTTTGTGTGAAAACGGACACCTAGCTCTTTTGCTACTTTATGAAAAGCGCGCGCAATACAAACCGTTCCGCCTTTTACTGTGTACACGCCTTGGACCAGCTCAAGGTAGGCAATCATACTAAAAGTAGCAGGTGCTCGGTACGGTGAGGAACCGATGTACGTAGCATACCTGCCGAAAGCCTGCAGTACATTGGGATTGGAAAAATAGCGTTTGAAGAAGTGATCCATTGGTTCTAACGGGCGAACTTTTGTTAGTGCATACCCCAGATTTGGGGATAGATAGTCTGTCCAAGACCGAAATGTCTTTGGAAAGAAATGAGTCTCCGATAATTCATAGAGACGTGTCAGCTCTTTCAAGAAAGAAAAATAATTTTTGGCTCCAAGTGGATCTATTTTCTCTAGTTGTTCAATCATGAAGTCTTTATCACGACTAAAGACAAGAGACGATCCGTCCTGGAAATGATTCGTCGTATGATGCTTCAATGGGATGAGCGTAAAATAGTCATCCGATTTCCGTCCTGTTTGTTCAATTACCTGCCGGAATACATGCGGCATTGTAATCGTATTTGGACCAAAATCAAACCCATATGTGCGGAGTTGAACAGGCATCAATTTTCCACCGACATGCGTGTTCTTTTCAAACACATCGACTTCAAATCCGGCATTGGCAAGAGTAATAGCCGTTGCCAAACCTCCTAATCCTGCGCCAATTATGGCTACTCGCTTCATCCGTAAAACCTGCCTTTCCATTCCACTTTCTGCCCTTGCATAGAACAAATCATTGCGTTCGCCAGTAGAGCAATTAAAGCGAGTGCAGATGCAGGTAAGGCGAAGGCCAGATACAGCGGTTCTTTTGTTGTAGCGTAAACAATCAATCCTTGAATGCTAATCAATGCATACGGAATCAGTAAGCTTGGGTCTGCAACTACAACCGCACCAACTAGCAAGAAAAGTGGAAGCACATAGAAGCTCGCATAAAACACCATAATAACAGCAGCAAGTGGTACCGATTTGCCAATCCCGTTAAAGATGTTTTTTGAGAAGCCTTTCCAAACGTCTTCATTTGTTTCGTACATCGTGCAACTAGCAAAAGCGGTAATATTGGCAAGCCACATTTTGTGCCCATGTGCTTTCATACGTTTTGAAAGCGCCACGTCCTCCACAATCTCGCCTTTTACTGATTCATGGCCACCGATTGCTTCATAGGCATCACGTTCAAAAAACATAAATCCACCGTGCGCTGCAGTAGCAGGAGGCCATTTTGTGAAACGCGCAAGCCCCATCGGAAGGTGAAATAAGACAATGAAGTGCTGCATCGGAACAAGCAGTTTGTTCAGCCATGTTGGTAATAGAAAGCGAGAAAAACCGGATACCAGTGCCAAGTTATTGTGTTGCATAAAAGCCAACACATCTTGTACTGCATTCGGTTCAATTCGTACGTCAGCATCGACATATAACAAGTAATCGCCACTTGCGTAACCGGATAGTTGATGGCAAGCATATACCTTCCCGATCCAACCATCTAGCTTAGGAGCGCCAGGCTTAATTGTAAATCGACTGTCGTGTCCGGTACTTGCTTCAAGTGCTTCACGCGTTCCGTCCGTCGACTCATCGTCTAAAACAATCACTTCAAAATTGCTATACGTCTGTTTTTGTAGCGAACCAATCAACCCTTCCACATTCGCCAATTCATTGCGCATTGGGATGAGGATGGAAACGAGCGGTTCTCCTTTTGTTCGTGCATCTCGTTTCGGTCTTGGTAAGACGACGGCATGCAGAAGCGTTATTCCTATAAATAAGAGAAGAAGTGCGCTGAACCATAGATCCCATGTCATCTCCATTCCCCCTTATAGTGCACGGTATGTATCTAAACTTTCGGACACAACATCTTGTTTCAGTAGTTCCAGTTGCTTCTCTAAATGTTTTTCTAACGCTTTCATCTTCTGTTTACGAGTCTCCCCTGGAAGAGAAGTAAATAAAAGTGGTTCGCCTGCTAAAATCGCCACTTCCGCTTTTTTATGATGGCCAAACCAGTAGTACAGTGTAATCGGTATAATAGGGGTTTGCGGGAGTTGATTGGCTAAGTGCCCTACACCCGTCTCCAAGACAAGCGGGCGTATTTCTTGTGAAAACTCTTCTCCTTGCGGGAAAATCCACACACTGGACCCTTGTTCAATCACTTCTTTTGAATAGTTCAATGCTTCTATAATATCCCTACGAGACTGTTTGTTCACAGAGTACGCCCCTGTATAGCGAAAATACCAAAACTTTTTTAATCCTTTTTCGTGCATCATAATATGTGTCGATCGATCAATAACAGTATGGCGCAAATGATAATATAGCAAACCGTCCCACCAAGAGGAGTGATTGGCGATATATAGTGAAGGCGTGCCATCAAATTCTGGCCCTTTCCAATAAACAGCATGAAATTGTTTACGAATTTGAGGAAGCGTCACTTGGCGCATCACACGCTCAAATACAGGATTTCGCTTTGCTTTAATCATGTCGTGTCCTCCACTCTGCCCAACTATAGAGAATGACTGCGCCAACCAATGTTACGCCTATTGCAAGCCACAGACCGGCTGCCCCGGCAGTAACCATAAACATGAAAATCATCATACCGTATAAGTAATACACACGTTTTTCCCACTTCGGAAATGATTCAGTTGCAGGATTTTCAGAATCCATCACCCAAATTAGTGCTTGCAAAATGCTCGCCACAACAAACCAGCCCATAAAATTGGTCCACGGGATGTCATAATATAAACCACCCTCAAACCAAATCCAATATTCATTGGCTTTGAATGCTACCGGATCAATGATTAAATCCATCACAACAGCTGATAAACTTGAAATAATTACTGTGGCAATACCGGGTCGCTTTGTAATACGCATTGCGAGCGCGTGCGTCGTTGAAATAACGAGCAACCAAGCAAACCCGATTGTAAACGGAATATCAAAAATCTTTGCACCGAACCGTTCGGTGTAGTCGTACTCGCCAAACAGAATGCCATACGCAGAGCCCAAATATTCCATAAAAGATGAAAATATATAAATGATGAGTGTGATGACGAGTGCTTTTCCTGGAGAAAATAAAGCAAAGAAATAAAAAATCCCCATCACACCAGCTAACACTAAAAATACAGTATTCGCCCATTCTAACCACGACGGTAGGAGATCAAACCCTACCAGTATGACTCCCACTGCAAACCAGAAGAGAAATAACTGATATGCTCGATCTTTCCACTTTTCCATGAACACAGCTCCTTTGATGACTAGTAAAAAACACCCGAGTCGGGTGCTTAGTGTAAAACAGCTAGAATTTCTGCTTTTTGCTCGTCGGATACAAAGTGTTTTGTATCAAACACACGATAGTCTTTCTCCCGAATTGTAGAAAGAATATGACGATAGAAATGAGAAGCACTCTTTAATGGGATTTGAGAGCGTTTTGGATACAGGTGAATAGACTGGTTCGCCTGGTCATAGTAGCGCTCTGCTAAAACAGCTAGCTCTTCCCACGACTGTATAAACCCTTTACTAATCACACCTTTACGCATACACCATTCGGATACTTCAAAGTGTGCCAAACGATCGGTTGGCATATAGATGCGCCCACGGCCAAGGTCTTCTCCAACGTCTCTTAAGATATTTGTAAGTTGCATCGCAAGACCAAGTGCAATGGCATCTTCGCGTAGCTCATTTTTACGAGCAGGCGCCAGGATTGGTAGCAACATCAGACCTACTGTACTTGCCACGTGATAGCAATACACTAATAGATCATCGATTGTTTTATAGCGATGAATAGTGAGATCCATTTCTTGACCTCTCAGTTGCTCTTTAAACGGCTCCGGGTCCATGTCATAGCGTTTAAACACGTCCGCCAGTGCAACCCACATTGGGTCCGCTTCATCATACTTGCCATCTAAGAAAGCCTGGAACTCCACCTCAAATTTATGCAGACTTGAAACTGGTTCGATTCCCTCATCCACCAGATCATCGACGCGGCGACAAAATGCATAGACTGCCCATACAGCTAGACGGTCGGCTTTAGGAAGTAAGGAAAAGGCCTTGTAAAATGTGCGGGAATTTTCAGCAATGACACGTTCACACTCTTGGTAGGCTTGCTTGACGTTCATCCGGTTGTCCCCCTTTTACAGTCAAATCATTTAACACAGTCTGTGCGGTCAAATAAGCACCTTGCATCACGATAGGAATTCCACCACCCGGGTGTGTAGAAGCACCTACAGCATACAAGTTATTGAATTTTGTTGGTTTTGCTTGTGGTCGAAATACTCCAGATTGGCCAAGTACAGGGGCAATTCCAAAGTTTCCACCTTGGAAATAGCCTTCTGCTTGGGCAGTAGCCGGTGTACGTATCTCCATCCACTCGGTGCGTTCACGCAAGTTTGGAAATCCATTTTCTTCTATACGATCTAAAATACGCTCTCGCCAATCATTAACATTCTCCCATTCAATGGCAGTACCCGATGGTACCGGAACGAGAATATAAAGAACACTTTTCCCTTTCGGGGCCAGTGAATCGTCCATGACACTTGGGTTGAATACATAAATTGAAGGTTCGTTTGGCAATTCTTTTGTTCGAAAAACAGAATCCATATGACCTTTGAAATCCGGCCCCATCAAGTACGAATGTACAAGTCGGTTTTCATACTTGCTATCGACACCAATGTACATTAAATAGCAACTAGAAGAAGGTATATAGGTACGATTCGGCACAGAAGGTAAAAGTTCCTTCAAAAATGGCATTTCTCCGTTAAAAACTACTGCGTCATGTGAAATGGATCCATTTTTCGTTTTAACGCCAGTAGCTCTCCCGTCCTCTAAGTGAATCGTTTCAACAGCACTATTTAAATGAATAGTCACACCACGCGCTCGTAGCGTCTTATCTAATAAAGGAATTAATGAGGCATACCCGCCTTGCAAATAGTAAACTCCATGCTCATGCTCTGAGAAAGAGACAAGAGAATACATCGCTGGCACTTGATACGGGTTTCCACCAATATAAAGAGATTGTAATGCATACGCTTGTTGGAGGCGCGAATCTTTGAAATACCCTTTCATCAATCCACTTACAGATTGATATGGTTTTAATGCAAGAAGCTTTCGTATAGAGGTAAACGTCCAAAAGTCTTTTTTCACGGAAAACGATTTAGTTAAAAAGGATGTCATCCCAATGTCAAAACGTTGCTTGCCTTCTGTTAAGAACTGCTTGAATCCCTCTGCATCTTTAGGAAATAAGCGCTCGATTTCTTGTTGCTGCTGAATAGGATCTGCATATTTCGTGTACACTTCTCCGTCCGAGAACTGCATGGAATAAAGAGGGTCGCAACGCAATAAACGTAAGCCTGTCGTGTCCACCCCCGCTTTTTTCAACAGGTCTAAGAACATATCAGGTAGCAAGACAATCGTCGGACCTTCGTCGATTCTGTACTCTCCATTTTTCACAAAGGCTAATCGACCGCCTAGTTTTGAACTTTTTTCATAGATAGTAACTTCGTGTCCTGCTTCTGTCAGATAGAGAGCTGTCATGAGACCGCCTACTCCACCACCGATTAATGCAATCGTCATGCTGTTCCCTCCCAAGCAGGTAAAAGGCCTACAGGTATACGCTCTTTGCCTTCTTCCGCTAAAATTCCATTGGTTACTATGCGTGCAGACTCCAAAATTGTCGGTAAGCCACTGCCAGGGTGAGTACCACCACCGACTAACCAGACGCCGTCTAGTTCTTCAAATTTATTGTGTGGGCGGAATACCATCATTTGAGACAGTTGATGGCCCAAATTGAATGTTGCGCCTTTAAAGACAGAGATATCTTCTTCCCAGTGAACCGGGGTCAACACTTTTTCACTTACAATATGCTTAGATAGATCCTTGAATTCAGATTTCTCTTCAATTGTACGGATGACCAAGTCACGGAAGGCTTGCTGTTCTTCTTGCCAACCGATTTTACTATCGTTATTTGGGACTGGAGCTAAAATATAGAGTGCAGATTGTCCCTCTGGCGCTAATGTCGGATCTGTCACACTTGCATTTTGAACATAGATAGATGGGTCTGCAGAGAGTTTTTTTGTGTGCGTAATTTCTTCCACATTTGTTTTATAGTCTTTAGCAAAAATAATGTTATGATGCGGTAAATCATATACTTTATCGAGGCCTAAATAGAGCATGAATGTGGAGCAAGAGTATTTTTTCTTATCTAGATTCTCACGTGAGTATTTCTTTAAGACACCTTCATCAACAAGGTTTGTCATCACATGCCCAAAATCTCCGTTAACCACTATTTCATCGACTTCTACTTCTTCTCCAGATTCTAAGAGCAGTCCCGTTACTTTTTTGCCATCTAATTTAAACTTTTTGACGCCTGTGCCAAGGTGTACTTTCCCACCGTATTCTTCCACCACTTTCGCCATGGATGCAGACAACTGATTCACACCACCGATTGGGTGATAGATACCATATGCATGTTCCATATAGGAAAGGATTGAAAATGCACCTGGACACTCCCATGGTGACATCCCTAGATATTTTGATTGGAATGTAAAAGCAAGTTTGAGCTCTTCATGATTGAAATAACGACTCAGTACATCATAGAGCGTTTTTCCAATTTCAAGCTCTGGCAATGCTTTCACAACAGATGGACGCATATAATGAATCAGTTTATCCATACGTGATTGAAGAATAGGCGTTAAAGCGGCTAATTTCTTCCCACTCTCATATAAAAATTGATCATATCCTTCGCTATTTCCAGGATACGTAGCTTCAATGCGTTCTTTCATTTTTTCTCGGTCACGTGTCATATCGAGCGTTCTCTTCCCGTCGAACGTTAATTGATACATTTCAGGAAGTTCGATTAAGTCCATATAATCGTGCATATTACGGCCTGCCGCTTCAAACAATTCATCTACGATATGAATCATACTTAAAAATGTCGGACCCATATCAAAGCGGAAACCGTCCATCTCGATGGCAGCGTTGCGACCTCCCACAACCTCATTCTTTTCATATACAACTACTTGAAACCCTTTAGAAGCGAGTAACATAGCCGCCGCAAGACCACCTGGTCCAGCACCGACTACTGCTATTTTCTTGCTCATGATGGCCCCTCCTCTTTATACAATACTTGTACAATGATTATACAACCGTTTTTGATTTTTGGCTATTGATTCGCTGTAAAGTTTTGTTTTTTTGTCTAACCTTCGCATAATGTGACTGTAAAAGAAAATTAGACATAATGTATATACAAAAAAGAGAACTCCCATGGGGAAGTCCTCTTGAAACTTATAAAAGTTAGTTAGAGCAGACTGTAGACAGAAAAGAAATGACAGACACTTGCTGCAAGTACAAAGACATGCCACACTGCATGGTGGTATAAAAACCCTCTCCACACATAAAAAATAGCACCTACTGTATAAAGCACTCCCCCAGCAATTAATAAGAAGAGACCTTCTTGTGTCATTGCGGCTGTGAGTGGGTTCCAAGCAAACACAATCAACCAACCCATCACAACATATAAGAAGGTAGACAATTTGACGAACCGTTTTACAAAATACAATTTAAATAACGTTCCTCCAATTGCCAGACCCCACACGATGCCAAACAATACCCATGCTAAAGGACCTTTTACTGCTAAGAATAAAAAAGGTGTGTAGGTTCCTGCAATAAACCAATAGATTGATGAATGATCTAGCCATTCAAACCAGTCTTTCGCTTTTCCTTGTGGAAAACTATGGACCAATGTAGAGGCCGAATACAAAATCAACATCGACACGCCAAAAATTGTGAAACTCACGACATGCCAAGCACTCCCCGTTTTTGCACCTGCAACAATTAACACGACAAGTGCCGAGATGCTAAGTAGCATACCTAATCCATGAATAAGTGCATTCACGAACTCTTCTCTTTTAGTAAATGTATGTGTTGTATCCATAACCGTCATCTCCTTCTCTCTAGTTTAGAGGAAATAAACGCCAACACCTAGTGACCTCTGTCATCACTTTCTCTGACATCTGTCTGGTGAATCTCAATTTGCTTTTCTAAAACTTCTTGCAAAGAAGAAAACGAAAACCCTTTTCTAGATGCATGCTTTGTCGTCTGAGCCAAATCAAATCCTAAATCATAAGGACTTTGATTGTGTAATGAGTCTTCCGCGAACGAATAGTTCTTACCAAGATGTCGGGATATATACTCCAACAGTTCTTGCAATGAGATGGAATCATCTGTCCCCGCATTTATCGGGCCTTCATAATCGGAAAGCGCACAGGCTTTTAAAAACTCAGCTGCTTCCGCAGAATCAATAAACCCGAAACGAGCGTCTGGATTTTTCGTCCCTATCGCTTTCCCCTCTTCTACAGCCCGAACATGAAATGCAAAGCGCTCCGTGTAATCATCTTCCCCAACCACATACGGAAAACGCACTGTTACAACCGGACAAGGTGCTTGTTGATAAAGGACTGCCTCCGCTGCTCGTTTGGCTTCTTGGTACCCTTCCATACCAGCATATTCATGGCGAGATTTATAGTAAATGTCAAAGTGACGTGGATCAAAGTCGGATTCTTTAAGATTCACACCCGCATTATAGACTGCTACTGAAGAGATGAAAATATACTTTCCAATTCTCGTTCCAAGTGCCTCTAAAACTTCTCGCACTTCTATCGGTGAATAGCACGTGTGATCAAAAACATAATCATATTCCTTATCTTCAAGTGCATGTTTTATCGTTTTATCATCAGTGCGGTCCAGCACCAATCGCTTTACTGAGTCTCCAAAGTCATCTGTCATGCGTCCTCTCGTTGCGATGGTGACATTCACCCCATCTTCCACTAGTAGCTTCACAAGACGCTTCCCGACAAATTGTGTACCGCCTAAAATCAATGCAGTTGTCATGGTAAACTCCTTTCTATAATAAAATTTGCTGTTTTGTATACGCGAGTTCGACCGGACCAGAAAATTCTTTTTTCGCTTCGGCAACAAGAATTTCTCTATCTCCGTATTGAGGCAAGTGTGTTAGTACCAAACGTTCAACACCCGACTGTGCCGCTAGTAAGCCAGCTTGTTGTCCTGTCAAATGACCTTGTATCTTTCCGGCATACTGCGGGTAGACATTCGATTCACTAACTAATACATTCGCTCCTTGTGAGAACGTCACAAGTGCATCTGTCCATTCGGTATCTGCCGTGAAGACGACAGCCTTTCCAGCCGCTTCGATACGAAAAGCTAAACAATAGACCGGATGCACAGTGGGGCAAGTGGAGACTTTAAAGGGGCCAATGGAGTAGCTTGCATACGCCTCAAGCTCCATACCTGTTGTCACACCTTTGTAGCTGAGCTTTGAAAACTCTACAGAATCCTGTGCGTGTGCATAAATCGGAATCGGGTGGTGAAGATTTCCTAATTGTTTATGAATCATTGCAGCATGTTGTAATACGCCTACGTCTGCGATATGGTCGGGATGGTAGTGACTAATGAGAAATGCATCCAATTCATGCACGTCTTTCATAGTTAATAATGTAGACAATACAGCACTCCCACAATCAACGATTAAACTAAAGCCATCCTGTTCAACTAAAAAAGAAGAGGTCGCTTCACCTTTTTCAGGATAACCACCCCACATACCGATTGTTGTAATCTTCATCTGTTCACCCACTCTTTTCTACTCGTTTTTTCTAGTGTACCCATTTTCCGAATTCTTTGCATTCTTCCTAGCTAGTGAAAATGGTATAATACTAAAATTACTAGAGATGTGAGGAGGATATTTTAGTGGATGCACTTCAAATTATGGACCAACTAGATCGTGTCCGCCCAGCCCTTCAACCAATCGTCAGTGCAATTACCCATGAAATTGCCGGCTACGAACTACTTGGCCGTTACAGAGAAGATGACCACTGGACGTCTCTCGGAGATTTTTTTCTAGATAGCGACATTCCAACAGAGTTTAAAAATGAACTGGATGACCATTTAATCGGTTTGGCTGTTGATTATCTTTTAGAGAATGACTTGCCTGGTTACCTATCGATCAACCGGTCCGCGCAGCAATTGATTGATGAGGAAGATGAGACATTTCTTGCCTTTCTACACGTGCAGGAAAAGAAGGGGTTTGCATTAAAGCGATTCGTATTAGAGGTAACAGAACATGACATTGAGGAAGAGTTCGAAAGCCTTAATCATCTCTTGCGCTATTATAAAACTTACGGAATCCGCTTAGCGATTGACCATATAGGTGGTGCCAGTTCAAACATTGATCGTATTCGCGCTCTTCGGCCGGACATCTTAAAAATCGACACCAGTTTGACTCGCTCTGCCAATCTCGAAAACTTCCAAGACATATTGCATACGCTATCGGTTCTTGCCCGACGAATCGGTGCGGTACTATCCTATGAAATGATTGAAGATGCCAATCAACTGTACTTTGCGTGGAAAAACAACGGTCACTACTACCAAGGCTTTTATTTAGGGAAACCAAGTTGCGAACAGCAAGAATCTATTCAACTCAACGTCTCTTTGCCTTCACAAATTCAGTCTTTTGTCGAACGAGAAAAAGAACTAATCACACAGCGATTGAAATTCACAGAAGCCTGTCATCACAAATTGAAAAAACTATCGAAGTGGCAAGATGAAGTGTATGCAGATCAATTACTCCAAGAAGCGCAGGAGCTTTTTGATAAGGAAACTTTCCGTCTCTATATTTGTGATGCGAGTGGCAAACAGGTTTCCTCAAACTTCCGTTTGAAGGATGGCTCATGGAGATACGAAGAAAATGTGCGTGGTTCCAACTGGGCGTTCCGACCGTACTTTTTAGAAAATATGATGCGCATGCAGCGAACAAATCAAGGACGCTTATCCGATTTGTATTCCGATATTGAGACACGTGAATATGTACGTACGTTTAGTTTCCCGTTAACAGCAAATTACTTTTTATTTGTCGATTTAAGCTATGAATTTATAACGATGAACGATTTCTTATTTATGAATTAGAAAGGAATGAGTCTTTGTACGAATTAAACCGACCCACTAGTTCTGTTTATTACGGCATCACACTGCGCGACGGCACGTTACCTGAAGCAAACAATATGGCTCTGCATAGTTGTGAGAATCCGGCATCTGTATTGGCAAACCGCAGGAATCTTGCCAATCAACTTGGTATACCTTTACATCATTTTGTACTTGCTAATCAAACACACAGCAATCACTATTATGAAGTAAAAACTAGCGATAAAGGACGCGGTGTACTTGAGACCGCGACGGCGATTCCGGATACAGATGCGTTGTATACATATGAACCTTCTATTGTATTAGGTACATTCACAGCAGACTGCGTCCCATTGCTTCTTTGGAGTTCGAAGTCAACATTGATTGCCAGCGTCCATTCAGGTTGGCAAGGTACTGTAAAAGAACTAGTACCCACACTTCTCGAACATCTGCTATGTGAAAAAGGAGAAGATGCTTCCACCCTTCACCTCTTCATAGGTCCCTCCCTAAGTGAGGAGCGTTTTGAGGTCGATGTCGATGTAGCAGATCGTTATAAAGCACTTGGCTACGCAGATGCATTTATTCGCTATAAAGAGTCCACGCATAAGTTTCACATCGACAATGGCCTTGTTGTCAGAGAGCAATGTCTACGAGCAGGTATTCCTGAAGAGAACATCATACAATCAACTGTTTGTACGTACACTAGTGAACAAGGGTTTTCGTATCGCCAAAATCGACAGGCAGGACGCCATCTAGGGTTTATTTACCGACTGTAAAAAACGCACCCCTCTTTCTTAGAAAGTGGGTGCGTTTTTCCATGTCAGTCCTTCTTGCTGTTCGATTACTTCTTCGAGTGTCGCATCCCACCCATCCACAAGTGGGTTCCAGATGCGAACATAGGTCATACTCTCTTTCGTATCATGCACCAGAAATTCATAGCACGTGACCCACTGAAGCTCACCTTCATCAAAATCGAGTAGATGATTGACGGTCTCAACAAAGTCTCTTGTATGCTCCTCTTTATCTGCGAGTGCTTCTTGGACGCCTGTCAGTAAAAACTGCTCGCCTGCTTCCACTGCGTTCTCTTTTGCGTATCGAAAGGGGTCTCCAGTGTGTTCATCAAACTCTACATCTGCTTCATTGGGTAAGAACCTTGTATGCAATGGACTAAAAACAAGTTGCATATAAGTTTCTGCTTGTTCCTCTTCAAAGACACCCGCTGCAAGTTGACGAGAGCCGTGTGACGTCAACGCGTACCCTTCTTTCCCTAGCTCAATCAAACCATTTCGAGTCATTTTCTCAAGCAAATCTTCAATAAACAATTCTTCCACATAGAGTAAGTCTGCAATGGCTCTAGCTCGTCGAACAGATACGGTCTCGATGACTTGCAAGATCATGCGCATCAAAATATCTAAACGAAACCTGCGTACCGGACTAAACGCAACTTCAAATGTATATACCGGTAATTGCCAACTGCGTTGTTCTTTTAAAGTGAGGACTGGATTTCTGAGCAATTGATTGCGCAGTTTAGTTTGGAACTCTGACATGGGTCAGCACCTCCTCCGGTAAGCGATGGCCACCTAGCTCCTGGACGGTTTGATAGACATGGGAATACATCTCTTTAGTAGCAGCACGTTTCACACGTTTTGTGAACATCTCACTGCTTCCAATCAATACAAGAAGCTCCTTCGCGCGAGACAGCGCTACATTTAGTCGTCGGTAGTCGTTGGCAAATCCAATATCCCCTCTTGACTCTTGATGGTTTCGTACCATGCTTAACAGAATCACTTCCATCTCCATCCCTTGGAAGCGATCGACCGTTCCAGTTCGAATGTGAAGATGGGATAGTCGTAGTTCTTGCTGAATCAGACGGTCGAGCTGTTTTACTTGTTCTCCGTAGAAGCTGATGACACCGACTGACTTTTGATAGTCGTGTGGATACTTTCCGGCTTCTTTTGCCTTACCAATGGCTTCATTCAAATCGAGTAAGGCTTGTTTCGTCAAGCCGAGCTCTTTAGGATTCCAAAGACTACGTCCCCCTTTCACTCGCTCTTCAAAGTACTCTTGTTGGTTCGGGGTATCAAGCCACACCACATGATTGTTTGCAGTGACCCATGGTAAATCGAGACCGTGGGCTCGCATCGCATCCGAGTCCACAAGTCCGCATTGGAGTTCGTCTTCTTCGTATTGATAGAACGGACTGATTGTTCTCATAATCGATTCATGCATTCGGTACTGGATCGCGAGCATCGTTTTATGTGTAGACGGTAAGTTTTTATATAAACGTTCAAATAGAGACTCTTTTAATAGGTTCTCGATTTCTTGTTTTCCAGCAAACTCTGGTTGTTCTTCTACCATCTTGCCTAGGACTTCTTCTAACGTATCATCGCCGAGCAGTGGCGGTAGTTGGTGATGATCTCCAACAAGAATCACTTTTTTTCCTTTTAACATCGGAAGCAGCAACTCTGGTGGTGTTGCTTTGGAAACTTCATCAATAATGACTACATCAAATGATGGATAATTTTCTACGAAGTCTTTACGCGCAGACGCTACACAAGTCGTTCCAATAACGTTTGCATATTTGACGTTCAGTTTACGGATCTCATCGACATCTTCTGCCGACGCATTTTCGAGGAGTTCCTGCCACTGTGACTGAAGCTGTTGGTGCACCGGTGCCTCTGCGTTCTCTTTTTCAAGCCTTCCAAGTTCGAACTGCAGAGAGAGCCACTCTTTCTGAACGGCTTCCAATTGCTCTTCTGGTGTAGTAACTAGTAAAGGCTCCAAAAGCCCTCGTTCTTGTTCAAGTTTGAGAATATCTGTATCGTAGCGGGATGAGCTCTCCAAAAACTCAGCTAGATTCACTTGCGCTTGTTCATACGCTAATTTAGCCGTCCCCGTGTTTTCTTGCGCTTGTTGATAGGTAGCATCAAATTCTTCCATCGTTCGCTTTATTTTTATAAGCTTTTCAAGCTCTCGTTCAGTTGTAAACATTGTGACATCTTCAAGTGCTTCTACTTTCTCTAGGTAGTGGTCCCCGTTTAGAGAAACCCATTGCTCTTGCCAGTCCTCCTGAACTTTCCTCAAAGTGGCAAATTGCTCTTGCAAGCCCGCTGTTTCTTTCAAGAGCTGTTCATTATGCAATTTGTGAATGTGTAGGAGTTCTTGCTTTAAAAGATCCAGTTCAGATTCTCCTCGTTCTACTAATTCGTCATAATAAGACTTTACGGCTGCCATATAACGCATGCGACCGTATAACCCCTGAACGTATTCTGCAATCCCAATTTGGTTAGGCAACTCGCCGAGCCTGATCCAATTCCTACCTTGATCCAAATAACTTTGCAGCTCTTCTTTTCGGTACACGGGTTCCTGTACTGGTCGAATTGGTCGCCGTTTCTCACCAAGTCGTGTTATGAAGTAATCCAGCGCCTTTTCGTAGAGTGCTACTAGTTCTTTAACAGGATGATACGTTTTAATTAAATCTCGAATTCCTTGAATACCCTTTAATTTAAACAACACACGAGATGTTGCATACTGCGGGTCACTTTCAAGCACATCTTGAAAAGATGCCACAGATTTTAAATTTCGTATAGTTTGTTGGTGCTCCTCTACAGAGTCGAGGCCAGCCTGCAGTTCCTGTAATGGTTGTTCAACTTCAGCGAACCTAGTTGTAGCTTGCTGAATTTCTTGGTGAATTTTCTTTAGTTCTACCAAGCGTGCCAATTCAACGAGCTGCTCATTTTTTTGGGCAATTTCTTGTTCAAGGTCGACCATCTCTGGAAATGCTGCTGCTTGTTCATTTAATTTTTCAAGTTGCGCCATACGTTCAGACACTTCTTGATCTTTCATCTGCACGAACCCTGATAGCCGTATCCGATCTTCTTCGAGTTGCTGTACTTTCTGCTTTAACTCATCAAGTTGCAAAGTAAGATTGGCATGTTCAGCAACAGCCGTCTCTTTCTTTTTCACTTCTTGTTTCCATTGTTCGACTTCTAGAGAGACCTTTTCGAAGCGTGGACGAATCACTGCTAGTTCACTAGTTAACTGTTCAAGACGCTCTTTTCGCTCATTCACTGTCGAAGTGACCGTTTTTAACGTTACTTCCCTCCAATAATCTCCGATGTTCTCTTCTATAAATCGTTTTCCCTCTTCTTCAATACTCTCCGTTCGCCCTACACGTAAAATACGAATGTCTTTGTTTGCTAGTAAACGACTTAATGCATTATCTACTGCAAGATTTGATTGTGAAGCGACAAGTGTTCGTAATCCAGCCTTTGCGTTCTGCAAACAAATTTCGGAAATAACGGTCGTCTTGCCTGTACCTGGTGGGCCTTGTATGACATACAAGTCTTCTGCTGCGAGGGCACCTTCAACTGCACGGCGCTGAAATTCATTCAGTGGGTGAGAATAGGAAATCTTCGGAATTTCTTTTAAAGGTGCAACAGGTGGGCTTTCTTCAAACAAGATTTGTTCGAGCAAGGGGTTCTCAGCATGCCCTTTCTCAAGCTGTTGGAACCCTGAACGCAGTCTTCGAATTTGACTGACTGATGCGAAATTCGTAAATACCGCATCCGTCCCAAAACGATCGAGGGGTGTGCGACGAAGTACATCTTCCATATATGGGAGAACTGTCACTTCAATCGTGCGATCTCGCGGTGAGACTTTCGTCACCTTCCCGATCTCGCGACCAATACTTAGAAGTTTTACATCCATTTCCCGCAAATTCTTCCACTGGTCATTTTTCACTACAGCACCATAAAGGGTTAGTTTTCGGAAATCTTTTTGAAGCGACACAGATTCATAGCTCGCTCGTATGTCCGCAATATCTAACTGCTGTTCTTGGATGGCCAAATAGCCTTCCCAACCCGCAATTCGCCTCTTCACATAAGCGGTTCGCTCATTTGCATGGGGCAAGTCTGCGAGCCATTCCCGAAAGGCTAGTGGAATTGGGTTTCGGACGCGCACATCCGGCACGAACGTCAAATTGACTTCTCTTCTCCAATTTGTTGCACGGCTTGCTTTCTTCGGTGCCATCATAAAGTGGACAGCTGTCAGAACATTTTCTTCAAGCAGTAGAGTCAAAACAGGCACTTTATGATCTGCTTGTGCGTGTGAAAACGCCGTAAAATAGAGCAGCACCTTTGTTGCGGTCTGCTCTGGGTCTTTATTCTTTTCGATGAGAACACTATATGTCTGCTGGTCCGATAAAAACCCCGTCTCACTCCATCCAAATCGTTTAAACGCGTCTTGGACAGACTTCGTGAGGCGGACAGGACATGAAAATGTACGAAGCGTTGTCATGATATCCCTCATTTATTTCTTCTTCCTTAATAGTACACTGAATAGGGAGGAGATGAAACCGTCAGAAGTCCTTAGTTTAAAGATGTCATTTCCCGGGAAATTCTTTTATATTGTCTAGTTTGAATGGTATACTTCTCAGTACCTACTTAACGACTTGGATCGGAAACATTACACGCAGCCAAGAAATGAATTTGGATTATTTGCTTGTAGACCTTTCAGGAATCACTGAAATGGATCAATCAGCAGCGGATTCCTTGATGAAAATCACGAACCTATTAAACCTTTTAGGCGTTAAACCAGTCCTTACTGGACTACGCCCTGAAACCGTCTTGCAAACAAACCGATTAGGCATTCGATTAAAAAACGTGATGATAGAAGCGAATATTGAACGTGCTTTAAAAAACATAGGGTTTACACTAGAACGAAATCACTAAGCACACAAAAAGGCACCCGTTACTGGGTGCCTTTGTAGTCTTAGTTTAAATCTTCTGCTGCTTGTTCTTGAAGATCTTGAAATGCTTTCGATACACGTTCAAACTCAGCATCTTCTTCAATTTCATACAGCTCTTCTTCACTTTCTACACGAAGGAAGAAAACATCGATGTCTTCTTTCGAATCATCTTGTACATCTTCTGAGAATGCAACGGCTGCATAATTTACTTCTTCAACAGTAACGAGTCCAAGAACTTCAATTTCTACTTCTTGTCCGTTCTCATCTTCCATTGAAAAAACATCGCCTACTTGTACTGTACTCATGTGGGTTCCTCCTCGTAATCTATTTCACTTTCACAGCATAGCATAATTGCAGCTGTCTATACCTATCTTTTCCCTAGAGAAAATGCTTTAAAACGATTTATTGAAGGTTAGTTGGTTTCCCACGTATGCAAGTGTCTCTCGCAGGACGAATGGAAACTGCTCACCCCAACTTGTGTAAACGCTTTGTGGTGTGGGCGCAGCCATCACTTCCAATCCAAACACGTCTGCCATCATTAACGCACGTTTCATATGGAATGGGTCGCTCACTAAAAGAAAGTCACTAAGATTTAGCTCTTCTGCAAGTTCTTTTGTGAACAACATATTCTCTCGTGTCACAAGTGATCGGTCTTCTACAACAATCACGTCTTCTGGAACCCCTACAGATAACGCGTACAGTTTAGACGCTTCCGCCTCACTAATGAGACCCCCTTCTGTCAGGCCACCCGTGAATACGATGCGCTCCACCAGTTCATGTTCATAGAGCCAAATCGCGTGATCAATGCGTTCTCGCAAAGCATAGGATGGTTCTTCACCGTCTAAACGTGTTCCTAAAACTAATGCTGCATCTGCTTTTGTATAGTCTGCTTCTGCCATGAAGGTCCAAATCCCATACATCGAAACAACTATATAAACTAACAAACTCGTTAATACTAATTTTGCCGTAACGTGCATAATGCTCTCAAATCCCCATCTCTATAGTCTCTAATTACTTTAGTATAGAAGATTATTGGGATTTAACTAGTGACGACAGACCTACATCATGTGTCGAACTATTGAAATTAATGGTCATCATTTATAAGGATCTGCATAGTTTAATCAGGTGGGACAAAAAAGCCGCCCACTTGGACGGCCCTCTGATTAGTATAATTCATCTAATACTTCTTCTATAGTCTCATTTCCATACACATCGTAAATCGTCATACCATCCGGACCCGTTTGTTCTGGATCTGCTCCATACTCAAGTAGCATTTCTGCCACTTCGCGGTCTCCATAGAATACGGATGTGACTAAAGCAGTGGAATAATCGTCTGAAGTATTAGGGTCTGCACCTTGCTCTAACAAATATTCTACAGCAGCTGGTTCTTGCCCGTATACGGCATACATCAAAGCGTCTGAACCTTCTTCGTCAGTGTCTGTTAGTGTATCACCACTTGCAATAGCTAATTCCATCGCTTCGATATCTCCATTTTGTGCAGCCAACATCAGTGGAGTTTGACCTGCCGATTCGACAATTGGTTCATCATAGCCACTACCTTCACTAAACGGGGTATCCAAAGCACTGGCGAATAAGCTACCTAATAATACCCCACTCGTCGTCAACAACACTATAGAACCAATATAGATCGCGCCAACAACAGCTGTAATAATCGCCATCCCACCAATGATTTTTCCTGTGTTCGGGAAATATGGGCGCTCTCCTGTTTGTGCAAATTGCGAAATTGCTTGCACTCGCTTTGGAATGCGAGGGTGTGTAGAAAGTACTTCCGCCAACCAAACGATTGCATTTGATTCCGTTTCAATCTGCTGGACGTAAGCATCCTCATTTACTTCTTTGTACATTCCTTTCCCCATGCCAAGCAACGTCAAGGCACGTTTAGCAGCAGCTGGATTTTGAATCATATACGCTGCATGGCGATCACATGTGTACTCACATGAACGACTATACGCTTGAGAGAGGAATGGGATGAAACCTGCAGGAAGAATTAAGAGATTCTTCCACACATGACGACGTTTGACGTGTGCCAACTCATGCGCAATGATGAAATCTAATTCATCTTGTCCTTGTTCACGCGCAAGTTCAAAAACTTCCGAGTATAAGACAACCATATCGCGCCCTAAGAAACGAGTAGCAAATGCATTTAATGCACCTTCAGATTGAACCACGAAAATATCTGGTGTTTTCGCTAGCCCCATATCGCGTGCTAATTGTTGGGTACGAGCATAGATTTCTGGGAATTGGTTTTGATGAATCCGGACTCCGTTACCTCGAATAGAACCGAGCATCATTAATTGTATGTATACTATGAATGCTGCAACAAGAAGTGCAATAGCGATTCCTACCACTGATACGATTGCTACGATGTAGATCAAAATACTAAAAAGCAAACTAATGATAAAATATAGAGTTTCTCGACTGGATTGAATTTGACTGGATTGCATGTTTCTTCCTCCTTTTACTTTATCAGAATAGCATGTAGTCCTATGAAAATCATCACTTATTTTCGACATTTTCTAACAATTAATTTTCTCAAAATTCACCATTATCAATTAATCAATATTTTTTGATGAAATAGTTGACATACGGTTTTAGTGGTCGTATGATGAACATATCAAGAAAATTTGATTGATTACTAGAAGGTGAATTCGATGCAAGAAACGACATATTACACACTTTCTTCCGATACATTAGCTACTTTTGAAAAAAAGTTTAAAGCCATTAGTGATCAGAAGCGTTTGCAGATTTTAAACATCCTATCGAATAAAGGCGCTATGTGTGTAGGAGATCTTGCACCTCTCGTCGATATGACACAATCAAAACTGTCATACCATCTTAAAATTCTTTTAGACGCCGACTTACTTTTAAAAGAAACAAGCGGCACATGGAGTTTTTACGAATTGAACCAGCACGAATTAAATCAACTGCTCTCCGATGAGCTATGCTGTATGTTCAAACCGGAAAATTGATTTCCGGCTGTGCTTTTAATCAAATTGTCTTGTTTAATTAATAATTCAAACAATTTAGGAGGAATTACTCATGATGAATGTTTACACAATGCACCAGTCCGTGAAAGCACACCAAGATTCCGTTCAATTTTTAGCACAGCAGCGTTTGACAAACCAAACAGCAGCTCATTCTAAAAAACCATCTTGGACACAGTGGTTTTCAATCAAATCTAAACGAACGGCTTAATTTTAAAGTTTTTATCAAATTGTCTTGTTTAATTAAAAATTCACACAATTATGGAGGAATAAAAATGATGAACTATTATACATTTGGAGAATCAGTAAAAGAACAACAATCAGAGACAGCTTTCCATGCAGAACAGCGTCTTGAAAACACAACAGCTTCATTTACAAGCAAAGTGAAAGGCTTGTCTAAATGGAACATCTTCAAGTCTACTCAAAAGTCTGCTTAATCCATGCGTATTGAACGATCAAGAGAGTTCGCTTCAAAGCAATCGTTTGGGCAGTGGTTAAAAGAAACTTTACGTAAATTGTTCTCACAATGAAGAACCTCCCTACATCATTTAAGATGCAGGGAGGTTTTTTTCGGTGGATGTGGTTCGGGTCTTTCACGTGGCGTCATATTAATGATGAAATAACCCCCGATCAAAATGAAGATAACTACAGAATTCAGCAATGTATGAACAGGATTATCATGTTCAACGATGATTACTCGTGTCATCGCAGTAATACCAATATAGATAAAGTAGCGTAAAGGGAAATGATAGTCCTCTTTAAAATATTTCACTATCATTGCAATGAACTCAAAATATAAAAAGAACAATAAAATATCTGCTAAAAACAATTTATAGTTGTAGGATTCCATCGTCCATAGGAGTTGGATGAATTCAATCAGTGACCGCATGAGCAAAAAGCATAAAGTGATCGCCAAACCGATCAACGCACTATTTAAGAAAAGCTGTAACACTTTCGGTACCATTACTGCCAAAGGTTTTCCTTCTCTTTTCATCTCACTTCCTCCTCTACTCACCTCAACTGTACGCTTACTTCATGAAGCCATTATAAACGCCATGTAAACTTTCCTTACAATCAAAGGATTAGTCTAGTTATACGTGGATTTCATGCGCTCGTCAACACTTATTTTTGGTAAGCGTTTCCATTTCATGGGTTTGACATTACAATTTTACAGAGACCTGCTATACTGCCAAGACAAGAAGGAGGAGTTGCATGTTTACATTTGGTTTTGCCGATTTTCTCTCTCTGTTGATTTCAGCTTTCATTATTCTACCAATCGTTGTATTCATTCGTGAATTTGCCTATGTACTTGTTGGATTTTTCTTTGGCTTAAAAAATCCACGGATCACCATTGGAAGTGGCCCACGCTTACTAAAATTCGGAATGTTTGATATTCGAAAGTATTATCATCTCTATAGCTGGTTTTCATACGATGACCTAGCCCATAAAAATAGATGGATTTATATTGTTATCTATAGCGCGCCTATCCTTATGAATAGCTTTGTCGCCATTGGACTGAATCTTTTACTCGTGAATGGTGTCCTTGAAGTATGGCCTTCGTTTTGGGATCGGTATATTTTCTATAGTTTTTACTATGTGTTGTTCGATATCGTCCCTATGCGGATGGTAAATGGAAAACCGAATAATGGCTTACTCATTTATGAAATGGTCCGGTACGGGAAGAGAACAGATTATTGCCCTGACCCATTTTTACCAACAACATCGGATGCAGAAAAAGATTTACTACATTCGCAAGACAAGCGTCATTAGTTTTACAAACACTAAAGTCTCGTGTTACAAGAAAAGCGATGACGCTAGTTGACGTCATCGCTTTTTATTTCTACTCATATCTCCCACTTAAAAATGACGAACAACAATCTCAAGTTGTTTGAACCGACTGTTGAGCGCTTCTGCGAATTCTACCGCATGCTCTCCATCTCCATGAATGCAAATCGTATCTGCTTGAATGGGAAGTCGCTCACCTAGACGAGTCTTTACAATCCCTTCCACGACCATACGTTCAACATGTTCAAGCGCTTCGTTGGTATCTGTAATCAACGCATCTGGATGAGAGCGTGGGGTCAAGTTTCCGTCAGCTTCATATCTACGATCTGCAAATACTTCCTGCGCATACTTCATGCCCTGCTTTTCGGCTGCTCGAATCCAGTCACTACCCGCTAGTCCGACAATTACAAGTTGTTCATCACAACTTTTTACTGCACGGACAATTGCATCTGCTAATTCTTCATTGCGTGCGGCCATATTGTAAAGTGCGCCATGTGCTTTCACATGCTTAACAACCGCACCACAACTTTTTGCTATAGCTTGCATAGCACCGACTTGATAAACGGTATAATCAAACGCTTCTTGTGGAGAGATCTCGAGTGCTCGTCTGCCAAACCCTTGTAAATCCGGTAGCCCTGGATGCGCTCCAATACTGACATTGTTTAGTAGTGCCTGCTCTACTGTTATACGCATGACGTGTGCATCTCCCGCATGAAATCCACATGCAATATTAGCAGATGAAATATAGGGCAGGATGGCAGGGTCATTTCCCATTTGATAAGCCCCAAAAGATTCTCCCATATCACAATTTATATCAATAGAGCGCACGTGATTTCCTCCTCATCTCAATACTAGCTTGTACTTCTTTTGTCCAATGATGAACTGCATAGGATAGCTTGCGTGCCTGCTCGAACTCTACCCATTCAAACTGGACAGTATCCCCCGGTTTCTTCTGTGCCAGAACACACAAATCTGCTCGTACGACCTGCGCAATGCGCGGATACCCTCCTGTAGTCTGCCGGTCTGCCATTAAAACAATCGGTTGTCCGTCCGACGGTAATTGAATGGTGCCAAATGTGACAGGCTCTGAAATCATCTCTTCAGACACTTCCTTCTGAATGGCTTCTCCTGTAAGTCGATAGCCCATTCTATCCGACTGAGAAGAAACTGTATAAGGTATACTCGTAAACCGACGAATTTGTTCAGATGTAAACCGATTGATTTCTGGTCCTTTCATCACACGCACAAAATCGCGTTTCCACCAGTGGTCGGATACTGCATGCCACTCCACAGATAGCGATTGTTCTCTTTGCTGAGTAGTATACGAGATTGTATCGCCTTTCTGAAGTATTCTTCCTTCAAAACCACCCATGCCCGCTCGAAGAAACGTACTTTTGCTTTGCAAGACAGTGGGGACACCCCATCCCCCTGCAACAGCAAGATATACACGACAGCCTGATTTCAGTTTTGAAAAATGCAGCACACTACCTGCTGAGACATAAACAGGGCGCCCACTTTGAATAGCTTCACCACTTACTAAAGGCATCATGTTTCCTCCAGCGATAGCGATGAGTGCAGAAGTATGAAACTTGAATTTGGCACCTGAATAAGTAATTTCGAAGGTTGCTTCATCTGGCTCATTCCCCACTAGCAAATTGGCTAAAGTATGCGACTGGATATCCATGACCCCTGTCACGCTAACACCGTAGCGTTGATAGCCGTGCCGACCCAAATCTTGAATAGTAGTAAACGGACCAGGGTGTATGACTTCAAGCATCTTCATCCCTCCCTAACGCCACAAATCTGACTAAGTCGCCTGGCTGAAGAAGGCTAGGCGGGTCTTCATTGGATAAAAACAATTCTACTGTTGTTCGCCCGATGATCTGCCAGCCACCAGGTGTAGAAATTGAATAGATACCTGTCTGAGACCCTGCAATCCCTACGCTACCTGCCACTATTTTTTCACGTGGTGTTTCTTTGCGCGGAGCAAAAATTTCTTCGGGTAATCCCGCCAAGTATGGAAATCCGGGTGCAAATCCAATCATCTCTACGGGATATAAAACAGATGTATGTTTTTCCACAACTTGTTCTTCGCTCAGTCCCGTATGCTCGGCAACAAATGCCAAGTCCGGCCCTTCTTCTCCACCATAAACTACAGGAATATCAATTATTCTCGGTTGGTGATCCACATCAAAAATTGCGGTTTGTGCTAGGGCTTCCCACTCGTGTTCGAGTTTATTTATCATTGTCCTGGGTGATGTAGTATGCACATAGATACCGAGGGTGGTTGTTGTAGGAATGGTTTCACGAATTACATCCTGAAAACGAGTAGTAATTATTTTTTCAATAGCTCGAATATGGGCACTCGTTGTTTCTGATTGATTGAAACGAATAATCCACAAGTCTTCCGACAGCCAAAATGACTTCACATCATCACCATCCCATTATTCAAAACTTTTTCTTATCTTATAAGATAAGTCCTCTCGTTACAATGTTTCGTATCCCAATTTTGAAACTTACAAGAGCAAATTAATTGGGCATCGTCCTAGAACTCATTATACTGAAGAGAGAGGAGGAGTTTTTATGTCACTGACTCAAGTAGGCTTCACAGATCAACCATTTGACCATCTCTATCTTCTACCGATAGGCGCTGAACTACCCTCATCTACATCTAAATCATTTTTAAACCAATTAAATGCAACCATCAAAGAGTTACTCCATGCATTCCCCATGGAAGATCAACATCGAATCGCAAAGCTGACTCAACTTCCCGTCGGCGTCTTTCCACTAGCAGTCGTTGGGGAAACGAACGCTTACCCGTATTTGATTCAACCAGACTATTTTTTGTGGAAGAAACAGAAACAAGGACTGCAGCTCACTACACAAACACATCATTTTGATACAAAAAACTTATATAAATTATCGGAAACACAACTAAAAAGCTATCTAGAGTTACAACTCACGCGTTATGCGTTTACAGGTAAACTTATTTCTTTATCCCGAAAACAATGGAAAGCCAAAGCACAAGCAGCATACAGTCAAAACCCTTTTATTGAGCTTGCTCGTGAAAAGCGTGATGTGATTGAAGCTGTCGAGGTTCTAAACCGCTCGATGCTGTTAGGTGTTTTAAACCCACCAGAAGATGTGGCATTTTGGCGCCATCGGGTGGAAATCGTGTTACGACCTTACCGTGCACTGCCAGAGCAAGCACGCTACGTAGCCTGTAAACATCCGATCAAACTTGAAATCTCAAAGTCCGCCACCAGCTTTACTGTGACTTGCGAAGAGTGTGACCTACAGTACGGCTACTACCCACTTTCAGATCAAGTCGTGCTCCATGAAGAACCATCTATAGAACAAGCTAAAAAGCGTATCGCTACAATCGAGCGACAATTCAATGACTTAGCAGAGGGTACTCCTAAAGTAATAAAAGCTTTACAAAAACTTCAACAAGTTCAGTTATGGACGAAGAATGTCGCTACCCAAGATATCCTTGGCCCTGGGCATCAACTTGTAGCATCGATACGTGAGGCAGTTTTTCCACATGACCTCATCGAGCCAACTTTGCTTTCTTTTCAACACGTTAAATTAACAACGATTGATAGCTTACGCTTTGTTCAACCTTACCTTGCTTTTACAAAAGAAGAATTCCTAAATGTTCTGCAAGATGAGCTCGAGCAAGCAAACCATACCACTACTGAGGTTTCAAAATCTGAAGTCGTTTATTTCTCTACGAAGGGATATGAGCTGATGGAAGAAGAAGTCGATGTCATTGAGGATTACTTAGCACGCGATGAAAATATGACATTCCATTTATTAATCCAAGTATTAAAAGGTGAAGCTACTAGCAAAGTTCGTAGTTTAAACCTACACACTTCACCGATTTTTGGACTCCTGCGACCGTGGCCTAAAAAATTGATTCCCCAGGCTATCAAGAGCTTTTGGTAATAGGAAAATCCGGCCAAAAACCCTGGCCGGACCTTTTTGAACTATTTCACATCTGATATTTGATAGTGGGCTCCGGATATACCTTTGTACGATTCAGG
>NZ_JAFBFG010000019.1 GCF_016909155.1 Chryseomicrobium aureum | reverse complement strand
GCTCCTCCTTCATCCGCTCGACTTGCATGTATTAGGCACGCCGCCAGCGTTCGTCCTGAGCCAGGATCAAACTCTCCATAAAAGAGAACTTAATATAAGCTCATTTTGTTGCCGACTTAATTTTTGAACGTCCATCACAACCGTTTATAGGGAGTGACTTGGTTCGTGTTTGCGTCACGCACACCCAACGGGGGTCGGGGCGGTGACGCTCTATCTTGACGTCTTGCATGTTCAGTTTTCAATGTTCATTTTGTGTGTCACTCGTTTTGGCGACTTCTCCACTTTATCAGTTGAGCTTATATTAGTCAACTGTTTTTTTTAGAAGTTTTTTTCGAATGTTATATAAGCTGTAGTGCTCGTTTGATTCGTTATTGCCTTAGCGACGTGTATCATCATAACTTATATTCAAACATAACGTCAACTATTTTTTTAAAATAATTTAAAGGTGGCTCAAGCATATAACCTGAGCCCTTATTAATACTAGACTACACGATAATATCTATGCATAATTTGCGAACTTTTCGTTTGATGTTCTTCTATAAAGATGATTCCTTTTTCAACTAAAAATTCAATATAGACCTCTAAGTCCGTCGAATAATTCTTCAACTCTGCTTGTTCATGGATCTCTTGAATAGACCAATACGGTTTCTGTGCTAATACTTCTTGTATATGCAGAGCTGCTTCTTTCGTGCGGGAATGTATAAGGAAATCACTTGCTAAAAACAAAAGTTCTACTCGTTTTTGTAATGGCTCTGAACTTGAAACCAATTCATCATAGAGTTTATAAATTGCTGGGTCCAGGACTTTCACTTGTTTCCAGACCAGTACCTCTGGATGCATGCCACGCTCAAATATTGCTAGTCTTGCTAGATGATGTAGTGAATCGACTAGTTCGGTGTATGCATCTAAGTAATTTTGTTGATCGTAAAAAACTTTGCCTTCCAAATATCTACGGGTAAGGCGAGCGAACTCAATTCCCATGCGAATTTTTCTTCCACGCTCAGGAAATTCATCGAGTTCCTTCTTTAAGTGTGTAATAAATTCATTTCGATCAAATAAAATGCGGCTGTTTAATAACCAATCCACTAACTTTGGGTTTTTGCCAAGAGTCAGCCATTTTTGCAGCTGCTTCTCTGTAATTGTATGAAGAGCAGCTTTTTGATTGTGATAGGAATAATGTTTTGTGAAGATAGGTCGCTCTGCGTCTTTTGTAATGACAAGTAAGATGGAATCAAACGTGTCTGTTAACGGACTTACCTTTTCTTTCTTTTGAATATGTAAAATCCCTAATGTGTTGGGGTCGCTTGCACGCTCTTGATAGATTGGTCTAAGTAAAGCTTCCATCGTTCCACTCCTTCTCGGCTTGAACCTTGTTATGCATTAAATTCTACATTGAATGCGTAAGTCCTTCTTTCTCCTGCAAATTATGCTATAGTATTAGGTGAAATTAGGAGGGTAATCATGGCGCCATATAAAAATAAGATCAATAAGATTCGTTCATTTGCACTTGCTTTAATATTTATTGGGTTTATCATCATGTACGGAGCAATCTTCTTCAGAGAAAACCCGATTCTTGTCACTATTTTTATGCTTCTTGGATTGCTAGCCATTTTAGGTAGCGTAGTTGTTTACGGTTGGATCGGTTTGTTGTCCACTCGAGCTGTTCAAGTAGTTTGCCCAAACTGTGGTAAACACACAAAAGTTTTAGGTCGTGTAGATTTATGTATGTATTGCAATGAGCCTCTTACTCTTGACCCTTCACTAGAAGGAAAAGAATTTAGTCAAGATTACAATAAGAAGAGTGAATAAAAGAAACTACCGTGGACGAATCGTCACGGTAGTTTTTTATTGTACATTTTTCGATTGTCCTTTACAACTTGGACACTTTCCGTAAACTTCAAGTCGATGAGATTCTACTTCAAATCCAGTAATGTGCGAAGCCAGTTGCTCTACTTCATCCAATCCCGGGTAATGGAAGTCGACGATTTTTCCGCAGCTTGTACAAATCATGTGATAATGGTCGTTGGTAACGAAATCAAAACGACTAGAACTATCACCGTATGTTAACTCTTTTACAAGTCCAGATTCTCTAAAAACACGAAGGTTATTATAAACAGTGGCTACACTCATGCTCGGGAATTTACTCTCGAGAGCACGGTAGATATCATCAGCAGTTGGGTGCGTCATGGACTGGATTATATATTCCAAAATAGCATGGCGCTGGGGTGTTATGCGAACACCTGTTGACTTCAGTGTATCTAAGGCATCACGCAAATGCACTTCGGTCATAGTCGGCACCTCTTTCAGATTCATTCTTACATTAGAATTGTTATTCTTAATTATAAGAAGAAACTAACAGCAGTGTCAACTGATTCACTACGTCAAGCCTTAGTAGCCTAGCTTTAAATCGACTTGATTTTCTAAATCACTTTCACCTTGTTCCCATTTAATCAAATTACGTGAGAAAATCTCCAATGCTCTTTCAACATAATAATCTGAATGACTCGAGACATGCGGTGAGATTGTGACATTATCTTGTGACCAAAGTGGACTTTCTTTAGGAAGTGGCTCAATCTCAAATACGTCGAGGACAGTATGCCGAATCCAGCCATTTTCTAAAGCTTCCACAAGAACAGCCTCATCAGCTACATCACCGCGCCCAAAGTTCATAAAGATTGGATTTGCTTTCATAGCTTTGAAATGACTCTTTGTCAGCGCATGCTTTGTATCAGCCGTACTCGGGAGTAATGAGAGTACGATATCCGCATCCTCTAGTTCTTCGACAAGGTTTTGAAATGGAACGGTCTTGTGCGCACTATCCACTTCTCTTCCACTTCGGTTGCAGCCTACCACAGTAACGCCGAAAGCAGAGAGCAGTCGTGCCACCTCTTCTCCGATTGCTCCAGGTCCAATAATGACCGCTTTGCTGCCTTTTAATTCACGAGACCCCTTTGGCCTTCTCCATTCTTTTTCAACGGTCAATTGATAGATGGCCGGTAAGTTGCGATAGAGCGCCAATATGTGGCCGAGAATTGATTCTGCCATTGGAGTTTTGTGAATACCACGCGCATTGGTAACTACAATTCCCTTTTCAGAGAGTTTTTCAAGCGGCATCTTTTCAATACCCGCAGATGCCACACTGATCCACTTCAAATTGTGTTTTTCATCAAGGTCACTCTCTTTCACATCCTCGCCGTATGTTACCCATACATCGGTTGACGTTGTTGGCTTTTGCCCTTTCTGAAAAACAAAGTCATGCTGCGGATTTTGTTCTTGTAAGCCTTGTTGAATCGTCGGTTTTGGCTCAAATGTAAATAAAATGTTCATGCGTTCTCCTTCTGCGACTCTTCAAGAGTTTTTTGAACTTCTTCAACGTGGCCTGGGACTTTTACTTTGCGCCATTCTTTGACGACTTCACCAGTAGGGGCAATTAAGAATGTGGAACGTTCAATACCATAAAACTCTTTACCGTACATCATCTTTTTCTTCCACACGCCATAAGCTTCAGCCGCTTCGGCATCCGCATCTACTAAGAGCGAAAATGGTAAGTCATTTTTCGCAATAAAGTTTTGGTGCTTTTTGGCGCTGTCTGTGCTCACACCAATGACTTTTGCATTTAATTCTTGAAATTCAGGGAATCGATCACGAAAATCACACGCTTGCGTCGTGCATCCAGGTGTTGAGTCACGTGGATAGAAATACAACACTACGTAGTGCTTTCCTTTGTAATCTTCTAGTGATACGGTCGTGCCATTTTCATCTGGTAAAGATACGGATGGTGCTTGTAAACCTTCTAAGTTTTCTACAGTCATCTTGATCCCTCCTATTTGCTTTTTAGGATAGCATAGAGTTCTTGTTGTTCCTATTAAAGTTGTCTACAATAAGGGAGAACACTTAGAGGAGGAACATCCATGAATCGAACACAATCAGAAAAACTGCATAATGAAGCAGTTACTCATATAGTAGGAGGGGTCAATAGCCCATCGCGCTCCTATAAAGCAGTTGGAGGTGGCGCACCTACAGTGATGGCGAAAGCGCAAGGTGCATACTTTTATGATGTCGATGGCAATAAGTACATCGACTATTTGGCAGCATACGGACCCATCATCACAGGTCATGCGCACCCACATATCACACAAGCACTTACAACAGCAGCCCAAAATGGATTGCTGTACGGAACACCGACAGAACACGAGATCAAATTTGCGAAGATGTTGAAAGAAGCCATCCCTTCGATGGATAAAGTCCGTTTCACGAACTCGGGCACAGAAGCTGTGATGACGACAATCCGTGTGGCTCGTGCATATACAGGTCGCATAAAGATGTTGAAATTTGCTGGTTGTTACCATGGTCACTCAGATCTTGTATTGGTCGCTGCAGGTTCTGGACCGGCAACACTTGGGACGCCGGATTCAGCTGGTGTACCTAAATCGATCGCCGAAGAAGTCATCACTGTACCTTTTAATGATCCAGAACGTTTTATAGAAGCAATGGACAAATGGGGAGATGAATTAGCTGGTATCTTAGTAGAGCCGATTGTCGGGAACTTTGGTATGGTCGAACCGAACCCTGGATTCTTAGAAGTTGTTCACACGCACGCGAAAAAGCACGGCACACTTGTCATTTACGATGAAGTGATAACGGCATTCCGTTTCCACTACGGTGCCGCTTCTACTCTCCTTGGATTTGAACCAGATTTAACAGCATTAGGAAAAATCATTGGTGGAGGCTTACCAATCGGAGCTTACGGTGGAAAGAAAGAAGTAATGGAACAAGTAGCACCTAATGGTCCAGCGTACCAAGCTGGAACGATGGCCGGAAATCCCGCGTCTATTCAAACAGGGATCGCATGTCTAGAAGTTCTTCGTGCGCCTGGGGTTTATGAGGAACTCGACCGTCTAGGTAAACTTTTGGAAGATGGAATTCTTGCTGCTGCGAAACAACACCAAATTGCGATAACAGTGAATCGTATTAGAGGAGCCCTTTCCATCTACTTTACAGATGAAAAGGTTGAAAATTATGAGCAAGCAGAAGCTTCGGATGGCGAGCAGTTCGCACACTTCTTCCGCTTGATGCTCGAGCAAGGCATCAACCTAGCACCCTCAAAGTACGAAGCTTGGTTTGTTACGACTGCTCATACGGAACAAGATATTGAAGAAACAGTAAAAGCTGTGAATCATGCATTTGAAAAAATGGCTCAGTAAAAGGAGTGTGATGCCTAGTGAAACTAGGTGCACGTGTATTTAAAACCGGGATCGCTATAGCGCTTGCCCTTTATATTGCTGATCTACTTGCGCTACCTGTGCCGATCTTTGCAGGTATCGCGGCCATTTTTGCTGTACAGCCGTCGATCTATCGCTCATATATGACTGTTTTTGAACAGATTCAATCGAATTTGATCGGAGCGGCGTTTGCCGTGACGTTCGCTATGCTCTTTGGTAATTCGTTTTTCATGGTTGGTTTGACGACGATCATAGCCATCTCAGTCATGTTAAAACTAAAGCTACAGAAGACGATTCCGCTTGCACTTGTTACCATCATTGCGGTGATGGAAATTCAAGGCGATGATTTCCTTATTGCTGCCATGTTTCGGATAGCCACAATTGGTGTAGGTGTATTGTCTGCCTTCGCGGTGAACCTTGTCTTTATTCCTCCAAAATACGAGACAAGACTGTTCACGAAAATCAGCACCACGCAGGATGAAATCATTCGCTGGATTCGAATCGGTATTCGTCATGCTGCAGACCATCAATCACTTAAACAAGCTGTCACATCAATAGAAGAGCAACTCGTCAAAATCGATCAGCTATTTTTACTCTTCAAAGAAGAACGTGGTTATACGAAAAAAGCGAAGTATGCTAAAGGAAGAAAACTTGTCATCTATCGTGAACTTATTACGACGTCTTATAAGAGTTTATATGTCATCCGGCGTTTATCTGCGTATGAGCATGACATCATGCAATTGCCAGACCATTTTCACATGATGATTCAAGAACGCTTGGATACACTTCTGACGTACCATGAACATCTGCATTTAAAGTTTATTGGACGATTGAAACCTGATCAATTGGAATGGATCAATGATGATCACTTTATTAAGCGCCATGAGGTGATGGAGATTTTCATGACACAAATCTACGAAACAAAACGAGATGAAGATTTCTCAACCTATCATTTATTGCATCTGCTGTCTGCGATTTTGACATATGAAGAACACCTCGAACACTTAGATACTTTGATCAGTTCCTATCAGACGTACCACGGGGACGAGATTGATGTGAAAGTTGAACTATAAAAAGCTGCCATCGCTGGCAGCTTTTTTTATGTTTTCATTTTCGGATCAAGTGCATCTCGTAGACCATCACCCATTAAGTTAAAACCAAGAACGGTCAGCATAATGGCTACACCTGGGAAAATCATCGTCCAAGGAGCATTTCGCAAATAATTTCTTGCATCCGCAAGCATCTTGCCCCATTCCGGAGCTGGCGCTTGTGCACCAAGACCTAAGAAGCCAAGTGCAGCGGCTTCGATAATCGCAGAGGCGACGGCAAGTGTACCTGCTACAATAACCGGTGCCAACGAGTTTGGAAGAATATGCGATATCAAAATTCGGAAGTCTTTCATACCGATTGCTCTTGCTGATGTAATGTACTCTTCTTGTTTAACAGTCAGTACTTTGGAGCGAATCAATCGACCAAAGTTCGGAATGTTGATGATTGCAATCGCAATCAAAGCGTTCACTAAAGAAGGACCTAATACTGAAACAACAGCGATTGCAAGCAAGATACTCGGAAACGCGAGCATGATGTCAAAGACACGTGAGATGATTGTGTCTACCCATTTTCCGTAGTACCCGGCAATAATACCAAGCGCGCTCCCTACAATTACTGAACCAATTACAGAAAAGAATCCAACACCAAGAGAAATACGAGCCCCTAGAATAACACGAGAAAAAATGTCGCGTCCAAAATCATCTGTCCCAAACCAGTATTGACTAGAAGGAGATTTCAATCGTTCCGTTAACTTTTGATCATTTATACCTTCTGGTGCAATCCATGGGCCAAAAATCGCTAGTAAGATAAAGAAAAAGACAATCACACTTCCAACAAGAGCTATCTTGTTTTTACGGAAATTCTTCCAAGCATCACGCCATGGACCCGTTTCACGTTCCATTTGCACTTCCTGCTCTGCAGGCACTAAATTTTTCGGATCTGGAGTCGTCATAAAATATCCTCCTTTCTAGTCATATTTGATTCGTGGATCAATCAAGCCGTATAAAATATCAACAATCAGGTTGATCATAACGAAAATGAAAGCAATGATTAAAATACCAGATTGAATTACAGGGTAATCCCGGAACTGAATCGCTTCATATACATAGCGCCCAATTCCTGGCCAAGAAAATATGGTTTCCGTTAAAATCGCCCCACCTAAAAGTAGACCCATTTGAAGACCGATAACAGTTAATACTGGGATAACTGCATTTTTCAATGCATGCTTGTATACAACCCAGAACATTTTTTGACCTTTTGCACGCGCTGTACGGATGTAATCAGAGCGCATGACCTCTAACATACTAGAGCGTGTCATCCGTGCAATGATGGCCATTGGTATTGTAGCAAGCGCAATACCTGGTAATACTAGATGACGCAGAACTTGACCCAACTGATCAAAACGACCTTGCATGATTGTATCGAGTATGTAAAAACCAGATTGTGCGCTGATCGGATTTCGCACATCCTCTCGACCAGATGTTGGGAACCAACCTAACTCGATAGCAAAAATCCATTGTTCCATTAAACCTAACCAGAAAATCGGCATGGATACTCCAACAAGTGCAAGTACCATGGCAGTGTAATCAAACCATGAGTTCTGGAACCATGCAGAGATAATTCCAGCATTCACTCCGATAATTACGGCAATTAAGATGGCAAAGAAAGCCAGTTCAAATGTCGCAGCCAGATAAGGCCATACCTCTTCAGCTACAGGCTGTTTTGTTCGTAAGGATTCCCCTAAGTCGCCTTGGAGCAATCCTCCAAGGTATTCAAAGTATTGAATATACCAGGGATTATCTAATCCGAGCTTTGCTCGTAATGCTTCGACTGCTTCTTTAGAAGCCAATTGACCTAAAATGACTTGAGCAGGATCTCCGGGTATTGCACGAATGATCATAAATACTACGAACGTCATTCCGAGCAAAACTGGGATTAACTGTAATAAGCGTCTACCAATATAATTGACCACGCTCTTCACCTCTTCCCCTTTAGTAAAACGTCATAAAAAGAGAGGGAAATCTCGAAGATTCCCCTCATCCTCTCAGCATATTATTCGAAATCAACAGTGTGCAGTTTGTCAGAACCTGTTGGGTGTGGTGTAAACCCAGTAAGTTCAGCTTTCCCTGCTAGTAACGGTGTAGAGTGAGCAAGTGGAACCCAAGGAGCATCCTCATGGATGATTTCTTGTGCTTGCATGTACAATTCGTTACGTGTATTTTCGTCAACTTCAGATTGCGCTGCGATTAAAAGTTCATGTAATTCTTCGTTGTCATAGTATGTGTAGTTGTTGCTTCCGATGTTGTCTCCATCAAGAAGTACGTATAGGAAGTTATCAGCGTCACCATTGTCACCCGTCCAACCTAACATGAACGCATCTGCTTCTCCGTTACGTGCTTTTTCAAGGTAAGTAGCCCACTCGAATGACACGATTTCAGCAGTGATTCCAACGTCTGCTAAGTTTTTCTGCATAACTTCAGCAACTTTCATACCATCTGGCATATATGGACGTGGTACAGGCATTGCCCATAGTTCCATCTCAAATCCATCTGGTAGACCTGCTTCAGCAAGTAGCTCTTTTGCACGTTCTGGATCATAGTCATAACCTTCGATTTGATCGTTGTATCCAGAGATACTTGGTGGCATTGGGTTCACAGCCACTTCTGCACGACCTTCAAAGAATGCATCCACGATTGCTTGTTTGTCAATTGCATGGTTCATCGCTTGACGAACTAATACATTGTCAAATGGAGGACGCGTGTTTGTTAAACCAAGGTAACCAACGTTCATAGATGGACGCTCGAACAATTGAAGTGCAGCATCTCCTTCAATTGAAGCTCCGTCTGATGGGTTTACACCATCTGCTAAATCAATTTCACCCGTAAGTAATGCGTTAAGACGAGCTGAGTTGTCCGGAATTGCGCGGAATACAACGCGATCAAGTTTCGGGAACCCTTCTTGCCAGTAATCTTCGAACTTCTCGATTGTGATCGAGTCATTGCGCTTCCACTCTACAAATTTGAATGGTCCAGTACCGACTGGCTCATCTCCAAATGCATCGCCAGCTGCTTCAAATGCTGTTGGTGACCCCATACCGAATGGGCTCATTGCGATGTTCTTTAAGAATGGTGCTTGTGGACGCTTCAGCTTGAATGTCACTGTGAACTCATCATCTGCAGTAACAGATTCGATTACGTGACCTTCTTCATCACCAAATCCACCGAACATCGATTTGTAATAGTAGTACTTATCTGCTGTACCTGAAGACCAGCGATCAAAGTTTGCTACAACAGCTTCTGCATTGAAATCAGTGCCGTCATGGAATTTCACGCCTTCTTCAAGCATGAACGTATACGTCAATCCGTCGTCAGAGACAGTCCACTCTTTTGCAAGACCTGGGTTGATTGTCGTATCTTGCTCACCAAAGTTTACAAGCGTTTCAAAAACGTTTTGTGTAACTTTGAAAGACTCTCCATCCGTTACAGCGATTGGGTCAAGGCTGACCGAATCTCCCCCACGACCAAAGATTAATACTTTTGGTTCGCCTGATTCTTCATTCGTGCCTTCTTCATTGTTTCCTTCTTCATTGTTGCCTTCTGAGCCTTGTTCATCCGAGCTACAAGCTGCTAAGAAGAGCATCATGATCAATCCGAAGAACAACAGGAACGACCAAATTTTCTTATTTCTCATTAAGACCCCTCCACGATTTTTTATCTATCATGTCTGCATCATATAAATGACACGCAACATAATGACCTGGTTTGACTTCCTCGAGTTGAGGAACGACTTGCTTACACTGTTCCTTTGCAAATGGACAGCGTGTATGGAATGTGCACCCACTTGGCGGATTCGAAGGACTCGGGATATCTCCTTCTAACAAGATTTCTTCCCGCGTAAAGTTCGGGTCTGGTACAGGTACAGCTGAGAGTAGTGCTTTTGTATAGGGGTGAAGCGGGTCTGCGTAAAGATTCTCACTCGACGCAAGTTCCACCATCTTTCCTAAGTACATCACACCAACTCGATCACTGATATGCCGAACAACGCCTAAGTCATGCGCGATGAAAATATACGTCAATTTCAACTCTCGTTGCAGTTTTTGCATCAAATTGAGCACCTGAGCTTGAATCGATACGTCGAGAGCGGAGACAGGTTCATCTGCAATGATCAGTTTTGGATTGGTCATCAATGCGCGTGCGATCCCAATACGTTGGCGCTGTCCCCCACTAAATTGGTGAGGATAACGCTTAGCGTGATAACTACTGAGTCCTACTATTTCTAAAAAGTCTTTCACCATTTTCTTACGGGATTTCGTATCACCAATGTTGTGAACAATGAGTGGCTCCATCAAAATCTTTTCCACTGTGTGACGTGGATTCAAAGACGCATAGGGATCTTGGAACACCATTTGGATTTCTCGACGTGCTTTACGCATTTCTTGTGCGGACAATGTCGTAAGTTCTTGTCCATCAAAGGTTACTTTTCCTTCTGTCGGTTCCAGAAGGCGCATGAGCATCCGTCCCGTAGTGGACTTCCCACATCCTGATTCTCCAACAATGCCAAGTGTTTCTCCTTCATTCACATAGAAAGAAACGTCATCCACTGCTTTGACATGCCCCGTCGTCTTTCCGAACAGGCCATTTTTTACTGGGAAATATTTTTTAAGCCCTTCAACTTTCAACAATGGCTCTGTCATGATTAGCTACCTCCTCCGTGTCGTATAAGAAACAGCGTGTCTTATGTTCAGCTGCTGTTTGGTATAGAGGAGGTGATTCCACAGTACAGCGACCAAATACTTCCGAGCAACGCGCTGCGAAACGACAGCCTTCTTTGATAGAACCAGGTTTTGGTACGTTACCTGGAATCGAGTACAGGGACTGCTTTTTGAAACGCATATCCGGTACCGAAGCAAGAAGACCCTTTGTATACGGATGCTCTGGGTTTGTGAAAATCTTTTCAACCGGTCCTTCTTCTACCACTTTACCTGCATACATGACGACAACACGTTCACACGTTTCAGCTACTACGCCTAAATCATGTGTAATGAGGATGATCGCCGTGTTTAAACGTGTGTTTAAGTCTTTCATCAACTTCAGAATTTGTGCTTGAATCGTCACGTCGAGTGCCGTAGTCGGTTCATCAGCAATCAATACTTTCGGATCACAGACTAGGGCCATGGCAATCATCACACGTTGTCTCATTCCGCCAGACAATTGATGCGGATAATCTTTCATCAATTCTTCTGCACGAGGAAGACCTACAAGTTTCAACATTTCTACTGCCCGAGCATGTGCTTGTTTTTTAGACCAGCCTTTTTTATGTAGGAGAACTGCTTCTTTCATTTGGCTTCCAATCGTAAAAAGTGGATTTAACGATGTCATGGGTTCTTGGAAAATCATCGCAATTTCATTTCCACGTATACTTCTCATTTTCTTGTCATTGTATTTTGAAATGTCTGTGCCGTTGTAAAGAATCTCACCTGAAGTGATTTTTCCTGGAGGTGAAGGAATAAGTCCCATTACAGATAAACTGGTTACACTTTTTCCACTTCCCGACTCTCCAACGATTCCTAGGATTTCTCCTTCACGAACTTCGAAATCTACATAATCGACTGAAGGAATAACTCCGTCGTCTGTGAAGAAAGATGTTTGAAGGTTTTTGACTTCTAGGACAGCTTTGCGTTTTGTCATGATGCGCCCCTCTCCACTATCTGAAAATTCTTTATTAAATGAATTTTATGTAATTATTATTTTACACAAGAAATCCTTCCTTGCAATCACTTTTTTTATAAATAAATTATATTTAAAAAGCTATACTAATATTTTCGTTTAAAATAAAAAAACCAATGCGTTTACTCTACTTTAAGTAAACGCACTGGTTTCTAGTCTTCTAATTGTTGCACTTGGAATAAGTTATAGTAAGCACCTTGCTTTTTCATCAATTGAGCGTGAGTTCCTGATTCGGTAATTTGACCATGTTCGACGACCAGAATTTGATCCGCGTGTGTAATCGTAGATAGACGATGCGCGACCACTAAAGTTGTTCGATCCTTCGCGAGTCGCTCTAACGAGTCTTGAATGAGTGCTTCGCTCTCTAAATCGAGTGCAGAAGTTGCTTCGTCTAAAACCAAAATGCGTGGATCCTTCAAAAAGACACGTGCAATAGCGATTCGTTGCTTTTGTCCACCTGACAGTTTGACGCCTCTTTCCCCAACTGTTGTATCATAGCCGTTTGGCAGACCCATGATGAAATCATGTGCATTTGCTGCTTTAGCTGCTGCAATAATTTCTTCATCTGTCGCTTTTGGATTTCCCATCGCGATATTCATTTTAATAGAATCACTGAACAATAAGGAATCTTGCAGAACAAGTCCTATTTGCTTTCGGAGAGACTCTATCGTAACATCGCGAATATCCGTGCCATCTAAGCGAATTGCACCATCCGTCACGTCGTAGAAACGTGGGAGCAAACTAATGATTGTCGACTTTCCACCACCACTCATCCCAACAAATGCGACAGTTTCCCCTGGATGGATGGTAAAGTTGATACCACGCAATACAGGCGTTCCTTCTTCTTCATACTGGAAATAAACATTTTGAAAAGAAAGTTCCCCGTTAGCCTTATCTAGTGTTTTTGCACCTGGTCGATCTTGTACCTCATAGCCCTCATCCATCAATTCAAACATCCTGTCCATCGAGGCAATGGATTGTGTTAGTGTCGTCGATGAGTTGACCAGTCGACGCAGTGGGCTATAGAGTCTTTCAATATAGGCTACGAATGCTGCCATTGTTCCGACTGAAAGGTCACCAGTAATTGCTTCGTAACCAGCGTAAGCAATGACAAGTAGTGGGGCCACATCTGTAATGGTGTTGACGACTGCAAAAGCTTTTGCATTCCACTTTGTCTGGTCCATCGCCTTGTCTAAAAATTCCCCATTTGCTTCGTCAAAATTTCTTTGTTCATGCTGCTCGAGTGTGAATGTTTTGATGACACTCATCCCTTGAACACGTTCATGTAAGTAACTTTGAACGCCTGCTAGAGCTTGAGAGCGTTGTCGTGTGAGATCTCTTAGTCGACCAAAGAAATATTTGACGCTGAACGCATAAAACGGGAATGCAATAAGCGTGACGAGCGTTAATTTCACATTGAGTGTCAACATTATTCCAATAGCAATCAAAATTGTTGCAAGGTCCAGCCATACATTCATTAACCCAATCACAACAAAGTTCTTTGTTTGCTCGACATCATTGATTACACGCGAGATGACTTCACCGGCACGTGTGTTGGCATAGTATTTCAAGCTCAACTTTTGCAGATGGTCGAATAATTTTTCCCGGATATCAAATAAAATCTTGTTACTCACGTATTGCGCAAGATATTGTCTATAGTATTCAATCGGTGGCCGTACGAGGAAGAAAACTAGTGCGGTTCCTCCTAACCAATAAAATAACAGACGCAACTTCTCGGCATCTGACATGTTTCCGCCAATGATATCATCGATAACAATTTTAATAAGAATAGGGATGAAAAGCGGGATGGCAAACTTTATGATTCCGATGAAGATCGTAATGGCAATTTGCCAATTGTACGGTTTTACAAACTGCATATAGCGTTTAATTACATCCATGCTGTCACTCCTTTCTGTAAGCAAGACGAAACCTGCTGCTAGAATAGCAACAGGTTTAGTCAGGTTTGCGGATTTCCTTATGAAGTTGATAGCGTGCTGTCCAAGCATCAATAAAGTCGGGTGCGAACGGACCTTTCCGTTGCTGTATCCAGTTCTTTAAAGTCTGGATTGTACGCTTTAAAATGATATCAATCTCGTCAGGGTAGTCCATCTCTTTCTTGTGTTGCTCATACTCGTCTTCATCTAAGAGTGTGTACGATTGATCTGGAAATACTTTCATATCCAGATCGTAATCAATGTACTTCAACATTTTGTCTTCATAGACGAATGGCGAACTTAAATTGATGTAGTAATATACTCCATCTTCACGCAACATGCAAATAATATTGAACCAGTACTCGGCATGGTAGTAGCAGATCGACGGTTCACGCGTCACCCATGTCCTTCCATCCGATTCCGTCACTAATGTTCGATCATTTGCAGCTATGACAATATTTTTTGTCCCTTTCAGCACCATCGTCTCATGCCAGACACGATGAATATTGCCATTATGTTTATAGCTGTGAATCTGGATCATTTCTCCTTCCACCGGAATAGTCATGATGTAGCCACCTTCTCAAATGACAAGCTGAAAAACCTATCTAATTTATCTGTGATGTTTCACATTATAACAATACTAGAAGGAAAAAAGTAGTATAACAGTAGCCTTGTCAAAATTTCTTATTCAGCAAGATTTCTCATTTTCTGTATGGGAACTGGAAGCGGAAGCTGATTCAACTCCTCTTCTGTCACCCAGCGACCCGCAAACTTTTCGGCGTCTTTCACTTCAACCTTACCTACAAAGACTTCAATCTCCCATTTTAAGTGACTAAATAGATGCGTGACTTCTCCAACTTTCTCGACTTCCAACCACGTGATGCCATACAGATCCGCCCAATTTGTCTGATTCGTTTCGATAAGAGGATACTGCCATAGTTTCGCAAGCAGCCCTTCTTCCCTTTGCTCGACCAACCACTTGCCGTCTGAACGTTTCAGCATATAGCCATTGTATGTGATTTTTTTCACTTTCGATTTTTTACTTTTAATAGGAAGAGAGTCAGTTTTCCCCTGTTCAAATGCAGCGCATTGCTCTCGTACAGGACATAGTAAACACTTCGGTTTCCCCGGTGTGCAAATTGTTGCACCAAGTTCCATAACTCCTTGATTGAATGAAGACGGATCTTCCTTGTCAATAATCATCATAATTAAGTCTTCGAAAATCTTTTTTGCTTTCGGTTTTGCGATATCTTCTTCTATTGCATAGAGACGACTTAACACACGCATAACATTTCCATCTACTGCATGCTCTGGGACACCATAAGCAATACTAAGAATAGCACCTGCTGTGTAAGGTCCGATCCCTCGAATCGCACTGATTTGCTCACGTGTATTTGGAACTTTAGCATCGTAAAGTTCGATTACTTCTTTGACACCTTGCTGCAAATTTCTTGCGCGAGAGTAATAGCCGAGTCCCTCCCATAATTTCAGCAATTCTTCTTCCTCCGCATTTGCGAGGTCATGCATCGTTGGAAAAGCTTTAGTGAAGCGATTATAGTACGGAATAACTGTATCCACCCGTGTTTGTTGAAGCATGACTTCCGAAATCCAAATATGATAAGGATCGGTAGTATGTCGCCACGGCAAATCTCGTTTTTCTTTTAGATACCACTTAACAAGATTTTGTTGAATCTCTTTTCCTTTTTGATCAAGCATTGTGTTCCTTCCTTTCGGATTACATTTGATGAGAAAAGGGTAAAGTCAATGTGCTAGGCATCTGAGTAATTTTCTTATATTCTAGTATCAATCCATTTATAAAGGAGGGTGACGTTTGCATGGACACTGGTACACACATCGTGATGGGTATTGCCCTCGGAGGATTGGCCACAATTGATCCGGTCGTCGCAAACCACTCTGTAACATTCACCGCGGTCCTTGCGGGAACAATTATTGGTTCACAGGCACCTGACATAGACACTGTATTAAAACTTCGGAACAATGCGGTTTATATTCGACATCATCGAGGAGCCACTCACTCCATTCCTGCAGTGATCACTTGGCCCCTATTGATTACACTCGGACTAAGCTTCATCTTTCCATCTGCTGACATGCTACATGTCTGGCTCTGGACGTTCTTGGCAGTCTTTCTTCATGTTTTTGTAGATATCTTCAACTCATATGGAACGCAAGCACTCCGTCCGATTTCAAATCAGTGGGTCGCGCTTGGGGTAATCAATACATTTGATCCCATTATTTTTGGAATTCATATTATAGGATTGCTGACATGGGCTTTGGGAGCAAATCCTGTAATCACCTTTTTAATCATGTATGCGATTATCATTGTTTATTACATCGTTCGTTTTCAAGTACAAGCAGCCGTTCGACATGCTGTGAAATTAAAAATACCAAATGCCGAACGAATTATCATTTCCCCAACTATGCGTTTTTATCAGTGGCGCATTGCGGCGATTGATGGCAATCACTACTATGTAGGACGCGCTTACGGACGGAATATTACGATATATGACAAGTTCGAGCGTCAGCCACTTCCGGAAAATAAAATTGTCCGCGCTGCACTTAAAGATAAAAATATTGATGCCTTTCTCTCGTTCTCCCCTATTTACCGATGGGAAGTCACAAAACACGAAGAAGTGCATGAAGTACGTTTTATCGACCTACGTTACCGTAGCAATGATTATTATCCTTTTGTTGCAGTTGCACACTTGAACAGTGAGCTAGAAATCGTGAACTCTTATACAGGTTGGATATTCAGTGAAGATAAATTGCATAAAAAACTTGATTTTAACTTGGATGAATCATGAAAGTAACCTCTAGCGTTTGCTAGAGGTTACTTTACTTTTTCAAGCATTGAAATTGGCAAAGCTTCTTCAAAACGTTCTCCGCCTAGTCGGTATCCCCATGCAAAACGTCCTTTTAAATACTCCACTTTAAAGTAGACTCCTGGGTCTCCTTCTATTTTATACAACTCACCCGGAATGATAGATTTAGGATCAATCAAGTATGCTTGAGCCATTTTTGCTTTGCGTTCGTACACTGCGTATTCATTTACAATACCGAGTTGCTCTGCTTTTCGGGATTTTTCTTTTAGGTTTGCGATTTCCTGTCGCAATTCTTGCTCGTTCATCTGACTATATTTCTTATCCATCTTCTTGCTCCTTCATATCTATAAATTGATCAATAATTTCTAATGGAAAGCCTTTTCCGTAAAGTTGTTGCTTCACTTTTTGGCGTCTTTCACGCCCGTTGTATTTTGCTGACACTTTACGCCATGCCTTCTCGCCTTGATCTTGTAACTTTGCATCCCATTCATCTGTGACGAGTTCATCTTCTAATCGGCTTATTACAGATTTTCCAATATGAAAAGGATAGCCTTTGCGCGCTAGGAGATCTTGGATTTTCTTTTTTTGTTGGGATGGCGTGAGTTTTTGGGCGGAACGTAATGTTTTTTCCGCAAGGGCCATGGCTACTTCTATCTGATCCTCTTCCGTGTACGTGTCGAGAACTTGTTGACGTGTGTCTTCATCAATACCTTTTTGTTTTAAAGACTGTCTGATTGCGTTCGGTCCCTTCTTAGATGAATTCTTTTCAGTAGACAATAACGCTTTCGAGAATGCTTCATCATTTAAGTAGTTGTAATCATGTAATTTTTTGATTGCTTCAAGTGCTACAGACTCTCCGTAACCCGAGTCGAGTAATTTCTTCTTTACTTCTTGTTCACTTCGCATACGAAAACTTAAATAATTGAGTGCTGCACTAAATGCCTTTCGCACTTCATCTTCATAAACCATGTCATCCATTTCAAAGTCTGCAACGACCTTACCTTTAGTGAGTTGATGCTGAATGAGTACACTTTCATCCACGCTAAATGCATATTCTTCATCTAAATAAATATTATAACGGTCTTGATGTCTTTTCTGACGTGTAATCTTTGTGATGACTGGCATATTTTCAGCTCCTCAGGTTCATCTACGAGATTTTAGGGTAACTTCTATAGTATCATACAAAAAAAAGGAGGTCATTCGATGAAGTTTGCAATTACGGGTGGCACAGGCTTTGTAGGGAAAGAACTAACAAATTTGCTACTTTCTCAAGGTCATCAAGTGTTTATTCTTACACGCTCCGATAAAAAAAGTGATTCATCTATCACGTTTGTCAAATGGCTTACAGAAGGCGCAACGCCTGAAACAGAATTAGAAGGTATTGATGGGATTATCAACCTTGCAGGCACTTCAATTAACGAGGGTCGCTGGACGGATGATCAGAAAAAGAAAATCTATGAAAGTCGCATGGAGGCAACTGATGAAGTGCTCCGGATTATCGAAACTCTTTCAGTGAAACCATCTGTTCTCGTGAATGCTTCCGCAATAGGAATTTATCCTAGCTCTAAGCACAAAACATATACAGAAGATTCACCTGAACGAGCAGATGACTTTTTAGCCAAAACCGTTGAGGACTGGGAAAAGAAAGCTAAAAAGGCTGAACAACATGGTGTTCGTGTAGCCTGTGCTCGATTTGGTGTCATTTTAGGAAAAGACGAAGGTGCTCTCCCACTTATGGCATTACCTTATAAATTATTTGTCGGTGGCAAAGTAGGTTCAGGGAGACAATGGCTTTCATGGGTACATGTAAAAGACGTGGCAAATGCGATTTATTTCGCACTTACTACAGATGAGCTCTCGGGTGCTTTCAATGTAACCGCACCACGACCACTTCGAAACGATGATTTTGGAAAAGTACTTGGGACAGTCTTACATAGACCTCACTTAGTACCTGTCCCAGGTGTCGCTCTAAAAGCGGCTCTAGGTGAAAAAAGTCAGCTTGTGCTTGAAGGTCAACAAGTCATTCCAGAAGTCTTGTTGCAACATGGATTTAAATTTGAGTTTCCAACAGCACAAGAAGCCCTTAAGAATATTTACGGATAATTGAGATTTATGAGCACACCCTACTTTAAAAAGGGTGTGTTTTATTTTGCGTATCGTGCATATAAAGTGGTGAAAAAACAATTTACTTAACATTCGATAATGGCTATGAAAACGGCCAGACAACTTCTATTTTAGACACGTTGAAAGAACACGACATATCTTTTGGTCGATGGCGATTGTAGATTGGCATCAAGACCGTAGGCGCGGCAAAGATGTAGTCGTAAAAGAGTTAGTTGATCAGTTACACCCCGGTGCCATTGTATTGTTGCATACAGTAACACAAGACAACTCGGATGCTTTGCCTGAATTTATTGCTGAAGCAAAACGTCTCGGTTACACATTCAAAGAATTAGATGAATTGCGCAAACAGTCCGTGAATACGCCCATCTCTTTCCATTGACTTCTCTCGTCCTGTATAATGAGGACATACTAAGAAGGACGTGAAGTGAATGAGTGAAAATGTAACAATTAAGATCGGGCAAGAGTTCCCGCTAACAATCAAACGACTCGGTATCAACGGTGAAGGGGTTGGATTCTTCAAAAAGCATGTAGTGTTCGTTCCAGGAGCACTTCCTGGAGAAGTCATTACAGCCCATGTAACAGAAGTGCAACGCCGCTTTGCAACTGCAAAAATCAAGCAGATCCGCGAAAAATCTGAAGACCGCGTGACTCCTCCTTGTCCGGTTTATGACGCTTGCGGAGGGTGCCAACTTCAACATATGACGTATACCCGGCAGCTTGTTGAAAAACGTGATATCGTTCTCCAAGCGCTAGAACGCTACTCACCAGATGTGACGGAGGAACTTGTCAAACCGACTATCGGAATGGAAGATCCTTGGCATTACCGGAATAAGAGTCAATTCCAAGTACGTCAAAAAGGTGCGAAAGTGATGGCTGGTTTATTTGCAGCCGGTTCAAATTTCTTAGTCGATATCGATGACTGTCTCGTGCAACAACCGGAAACTACAAAGATCACAAACGAAATCAAAGCATTTATTGAGCAGTACAAGATCCCTGTTTACGATGACAAAGACCCACAAGGCATCATCCGTTCAATCGTTGTTCGTAAAGGAATCGAAAGCGGCCAGATTCAAGTGACACTCATTACAACAAAAAAGAAATTCCCGCACAAAGAAGAATTGACACAGGCTATCACTAAAATGAATGCTTCCATTGTCTCAATCAGTCAAAACATCAATGCAGACCGAACAAGTTTGATTTTTGGTGAAACTACGTTTAACTTATGGGGTAAGGAAACAATGGTTGAAATATTAGACGGTCTTGTATTCGACCTATCCGCTCGTGCTTTCTTCCAATTGAATCCCGTACAAACCGTTCACCTTTATAACGAAGTGAAAAAAGCCGCTCATCTGACGGGTACTGAAAATGTTGTAGATGCTTATTGTGGCGTTGGCACAATTGGCCTTTGGTTAGCAGGTGACGCAAAAGAAGTACGCGGTATGGACATCGTTCCGGAAGCTATTTCAGATGCGAAGAAAAATGCGGCCCGTAACAACCGGAAAAACACACAATTTGTCGTGGGAACTCCTGAAGAGTGGGTTTCAAAGTGGCAAAAAGAAGGATTTGCGATCGATGTTTTAACAGCTGACCCACCTCGTACCGGTCTTGATAGCGAATTGATGGATGTTATTTTACGTACGAAACCGAAACGCTTCGTGTACACGTCTTGTAATCCTTCCACTCTAGCTAAAGACCTAGCGCGTCTAACAAAAAAATATTCAGTGGTTTCCATTCAGCCAGTCGATATGTTCCCACAAACTTCTCAAATCGAGTGTGTGGTAGAGCTGGTCTTAAACTAAACTAAAATCCGTCTTGTCTCTCTGTTTGAGGAACAAGACGGATTTTTAGTTTCCAAATCATTGATACAATTACAATCAAGAGATTAATTTATGCATTGATAAAGTTGAGTGGAGTGAAGGGGCTGACTCCAGTGGGAGTAAAGTCGGAACGTGAGACCCCGCAGGAGCCTGCGACGAGGAGGCTCACGCCGCGCCCTCGGAAAGCAGCCCCTTAACGGAACTCAACTTGATACTGGCACAGGCTTTCGCCACGCAATCGGAAGCATAATCAAAAGTAATAACCCGGATACCAACCACAAAAAACTAATCGAAGAAGTAAATTGCAAGAACAGTCCCCCTGCAAAAGGACCTGTTAATGAGCCTACACTAAACGCAATTCCACAAAGTAAATTGCCTGTCGGCAGCAATGCCTTCGGAGTCAAATCTGTCATGTAAGCAATTCCTAAAGAAAACATGGAACCAACAAACAACCCTGCTACAAAGAATGAAATGATAATGGCTATGACGTATGTCTCGAACAAACCGCCGATAAAGAAGGCTGTCGCCCCTCCCGCCAATAAAATTACAAGCATCGGACGTCGACCAAAACGATCACTCAAAGCACCGAGTGGCAACTGACTTACAACGCCTCCGATTGAAAATGCCGCTAAGATGATGGAGACATTCGCCACTTCGATACCTTGTCTCAAACTATAGACCGGAAAAATTGCGTGAAGACTAGATTCTAAAAAGCCGTAACTTAATGGGGGCAGGAAAGCCACCCATGCAATGACAAATGAAGCTTTAAATCGTCCGGCGGAGGATAAAGACTTTGTCGTATAGGTTTCAGGGAAATCATTTTTTAAAAAGAACACAAACGACCATGCAATCAAACAAAGAACCGACGAAACAACAAACGGCAACCCTTCATGGATGGAGACAAGAGGAACTAGAAGGGGTCCTACTGCAAAACCTAAACCGAATGATAAACCATAAAGTGCAATATTCTTTCCTAATCGGTCTTTCGGAGACGTACTAGTAATCCATGTCTGAGTCGAAAAATGAAGAGCATGATCTCCAATACCAATTAACAAACGAAGGACAAACCAAAACAATACACTCTTCCACAAGGGGAAAAGTGCTAGAGAAATAATAACGAGTAGTCCACCAACTAAAATGATTGGTTTATACCCCCATTTTCGAAGTGGTGCCTCCATAAATGGAGAGACTAACAAAGTTCCGATATAAAGGCCTGTTGCACTCAAACCGTTTAATGTAGCATTCACTCCATCCTGTTCAAAGATGATGGAAATTAAGGGGAGTAACATCCCCTGTGAAAATCCGGATATGGCAACAATCAATACTAATATGTAAAAACGCTGGCGTGTTGTAATTGTCATAGATATAGCCTCTTTCTTTCTATTCACTTTCACCAGTCTAGCACGGAAATGCACACAACAAAAGACCTCGACAGTCTGCATCACTGTTGAGGTCTTTTATACGTCTTTAACTACCTTATTTTGTTTCATAACTGCATTTAACGGCTACTATCCAGCCGGTGAAATGTCTGAACCGCCTCCTAACGTTGTTGGTTTTCGACAGGTTCACTACGGCCTCCTTCCTAGTAGAGATTACAGTAACTTTATCACAAAGTAAAAGTTGTGTAAATATTCAAAATAGATAAATTATTAAAACACTTCTATCCTCCTATCTTTTTCCCAACGATTCGGGTATAGTATAAGTGCTGAAGGAGGTGTCTCAGATGGGAAACCAAGTGACCAATCAAGAGCAACAAGTCCGCTATCTGAAGGACCGTCTCAATATGTTCTTACAAGTTCTTGACTCAATTGAGCCCGAATCGACAAAAGTAGAAGATATCGATCGCTTAATTCAAATGATGGATGATTTAGAACTAAAGATGGATCAATTCAAAAAAACACAAGAGTAGCTTAGCTACTCTTTTTTTCATGTTCACAGAAAGGTATACTTAAAGTAATACCTCATATAAGGGAGAATCAATTATGTACACTGAAAATCTTGAAAAAAGTATTTATACGTTAATCACAGAGACAAGTACGAACCTTCCAAAAGACGTCCGTCGTGCCATCGCTAAAGCGAAGAAAGCTGAAAACGCTGGAACACGTGCAGCAATGAGTTTAGATACAATTGCGAACAATATTCAAATGGCAGACGACAACGTCTCCCCTATCTGTCAAGATACTGGGTTACCAACTTTTAAAATCAAAACACCAATCGGGGTCAATCAACTAGAAATCAAAGCAGCAATCAAACGTGCAATCGCAGCGGCTACAAATGATGCGAAGCTTCGCCCAAACTCAGTCGACTCTCTAACTGGAGAAAATAGTGGAGACAACTTGGGTGCTGGTGTACCTGTGATGAAATTTGAACAATGGGAAAATGACTACATTGAAATGAAGCTCATCTTAAAGGGTGGCGGTTGTGAAAATAAGAACATCCAATACAGCCTACCTGCTGAACTCGAAGGCCTAGGCCGTGCAGGACGAGATTTAGATGGAATACGTAAATGTATCCTCCACTCTGTGTATCAAGCACAAGGACAAGGATGTTCTGCTGGCTTTATCGGTGTTGGAATTGGCGGAGATCGTTCGTCTGGATATGACCTTGCAAAAGAACAATTATTCCGTTCTGTTGAAGATGTAAATCCGGATGCCAAACTTGCTGAGCTAGAGGACTATATTGTTGAAAAAGCGAACACACTAGGTATCGGTACAATGGGCTTCGGCGGAGAAGCTACTTTGTTAGGATGTAAAATTGGGGTTATGCATCGTATTCCTGCAAGCTTCTATGTATCGGTAGCTTATAACTGTTGGGCGTATCGCCGTATGGCAATTGATATCTCTCCGGCAACTGGTGAAATTACTAACTGGCACTATCAGGACGGCGAGAAAATTGAATTTAAACAACAAGAAACTATTGAAGAAGAAGTGAAAGAAGTAGTGCGCTTAGAAGCACCTATTACTGAAGAGAAAATCCGCTCATTAAAAGTTGGTGACGTTGTCTCAATTTCAGGGCGTATGTACACAGGCCGCGATGCTATTCACCATCATTTAATGAGTCATGATGCACCCGTCGACCTTGACGGCCAAATCATTTATCACTGTGGCCCAGTGATGCAAAAAGATGCGGAAGGCAATTGGCACGTTCGTGCAGCTGGCCCTACTACGTCGATTCGTGAAGAACCTTATCAAGGAGACATCATGAAGAAATTTGGTATTCGTGCTGTCATTGGTAAAGGTGGTATGGGGCCTAAAACGCTAGCTGCCCTAGAAGAGCACGGCGGTGTTTATTTAAATGCAATTGGCGGAGCCGCTCAGTACTATGCGGATTGTATCAAAGGTGTAGACGGTGTCGACTTAATGGAATTTGGTATTCCTGAAGCCATGTGGCACTTACGTGTAGAGGAATTTACAGCTGTTGTTACAATGGACTCTCACGGAAACAGTCTTCATGCAGATGTCGATAAGTCATCATTAGAAAAACTAGCACTTCATAAAGAACGCGTATTTTAATTTAGGTGGGAGGGATTTTCAGAAATGAAGATCCCTTTTGTTGCATTTTCTCTTAATTAGAATTATTATAAAGTAATAATAATTTTAAGGACGGTGCGCATATGCTACATAGATTGTCTCCTCACATCGAATTAATCAATGCATTGGTTTCAGGCCTCTTGATTTTAACAGGATGGATATTATCAAGAAATGACTTGAACACGGCGTCCGTCATCGTGTTTCTTTTTGCGTTTGCGATTGGTGGTTACTTTAAAGCAAAAGAAGGAATTGAAAAAACCGTAAAGGATCGAAAACTAAATGTAGAACTGCTTATGATTTTGGCTGCAGTTGGATCTTCCATTATCGGGTATTGGGCAGAGGGAGCGATTTTAATCTTCATCTTCTCATTAAGTGGAGCTTTAGAGACGTACACAATGAATAAAAGTAAAAAAGAAATTGCCGCTCTTGTAAATATGCAACCAGATCAGGCATGGAAACTTGATGGATCGAATATCCCTCACCTAGTGGATGTAGACTCTTTACAATTAGGGGATCGCATACTCATCAAGCCCGGTGAAAAGATTCCAGCAGATGCAAAAGTTATTGATGGTGTGTCTTCAGTTGATGAGGCAGCTATCTCTGGTGAACCCATTCCTGTTACAAAACAAGTGGGCAGTGAAATCTTTTCCGGGACAGTGAATGGCAGTGGTGTATTGACTGCAGAAGTTATAAAAGAAAACGCAGATTCCCTTTTCCAAAAAATCATTGCGCTTGTTCAAGCTGCTCAAAACGAAAAGTCTCCTTCTCAACAGTTTATTGAGCGTTTTGAAGGGACATATGTAAAAGTAGTATTAATTACTGTTGGTTTCATGCTCTTCCTTCCTCACTACCTAGTTGGATGGGATTGGTCGACAACTTTTTATCGTGCCATGGTGCTTCTTGTAGTAGCATCCCCTTGTGCTGTTGTCGCTTCCATCATGCCAGCGACGTTGGCTTCTATTTCGAATGGTGCACGGAATGGAATATTAGTAAAAGGGGGTAGCCATTTAGAGAGTTTAACAAAACTCACTGCTATAGCATTTGATAAGACTGGTACACTCACTAGGGGAAAACCCGAAGTGACGGACTTCATTACACGACCCGATGTGGATGAGAAAAAAACGCTTCAAATTCTAGCATCCATTGAGGACAAATCTAATCATCCTCTAGCTGTAGCAATTACAAACTATGCAAAAAATCAAGGAGTCTCCCCTACTCTTCAGTTAGATGTCCAAGATGTCACAGGTTTTGGTATGAGTGGAGTAATGAATGGAGCGACCTATAAAGTGGGTAAACCCGATTTTGTAGGGCGTGAAGAAGCATTTTCTTTTGCAGGAAGAATTTCAGAGTCATTGGCGTCTGAAGGAAAGACTGTTACCTATATACGTGACGATCAAGGCATTTTAGCATTAATTGCATTAAAAGATCAGGTCAGACCTGAAGCAAAAGAAACTATTGCTCGACTTAAAAAGCTAGGGATCACCACAATTATGTTGACTGGCGATAATGCGAAAACTGCTGAAACGATTGCAAAAGAAGCAGGAATCGATGAATTTGTAGCAGAATGTTTACCTGAAACAAAAGTCACTGAATTGAAGAAATTAAAAGAGAAATATCCTTATGTGGGGATGGTTGGAGATGGAATCAATGACGCTCCAGCACTCGCAACCGCTACAACTGGTTTTGCGATGGGCGATGGAACTGATGTAGCATTAGAAACAGCAGATGTCGTGTTGATGAAAAATGAACTCACAAAACTCTCTTACTCTGTCGAACTCTCACGCAAAATGCAACGGATCGTAAAACAAAATTTAGCTTTCTCAATCGCTGTCATAGCTCTTTTAATTATTTCGAATTTCTTACAAATAGTAAACTTGCCACTAGGTGTAATTGGACATGAAGGGTCCACTATTTTAGTAATAGTAAATGGATTACGCATGTTAAAAAGTTTGTGAAATAAAAAAACAGCTAGTTCTCTAGGGTTAACCTGAGAGAGCTAGCTGTTTTTTTAGTCTATACTTGCTTAGCATCTAATCGTTCTCTTCTCTCTTGCATGACCGCGTTAATTTGTCCACCAATCATCAAAATCGTTCCTGAGAAGTAAAGCCACATCATCAGTACAATAATTGCACCTAAACTTCCATATGTAGCTGTATAATTTGCAAAATTACTAACATAGAAAGAAAATGCTAAAGATACGATGATCCATCCCACTGTGGCGAATAAACCACCTGGAATGACACTCTTTAAATACAGTTTTGCATTTGGGACAAGCCAGTAAAGAGCTGTCAGAACCAAGAAAATAATAAACGGAGGAATGATAAAGCGTATGCTATTCCACACGGTTAAGAACATGTCATCTAAGCCCAAAAACGAGAACAAAAATACCCCTATTTGTTCACCAAAAATCGGCAGAAGCAATGCAATAACGAATAACCCAATAATTAGAATCGTAAATAGTACTGAAAGTCCTCTTACAATGAAAAAGGGTCTAGATTCTTCTAAACCATATGATTTATTGAGTGATTTCATTATAGCATTGACACCATTGGAAGCAGACCAAATCGTTCCCAAAATACCGAGTGATAATAATCCACCATTCCGGTTTTGCAAAACCTCTGTTAACGTCCCTTCAAGTAACCCGTACACATCTGCTGGTGCATATTCCCTCAAAAACTGAAATAGTTGATCTTCTGGCAAATTTAAAAAAGGAAGTAGAGTAACCATAAAGATTAGTAAAGGAAATAATGAGAGTAAGAAAAAGAATGCTAGTTGTGCACCTAATGCTGTAACATCCGACCTTTGGATATGTTGAAGAAGATCTTGAAAAAATCCTTTTAACGTAGTCGGGTCATAGGTTTCTGTAGTTTTCTTTTCCTTATTCTTACCAAACTTCATAAAGGTTAATTTCTCTTTCCAGTCCGTTGCTCTTGATGAAGGTTCTTCATTGTTATTCTGATTTTTTGGAGTCTCCTCCATTTGCATCACATCCTCATGAATTAGCCATTCTTTTTTTCGTTTTCACCATACTTTTCAGCATATTCTGGAGTTTGTTGTTGCATATGTGGATCATGTGATGCTTCTTGTTCTTGTATTGCTTCATTTGATGCTTCAGAAATCATTTCTTTATATTCTTCTTTTGAAGAACTAAATGTATCTTTTGTTTCTGAAAATAACGTTTGAACTTGAGGGGCAATCTGCTTGACTTCATTTACTTGAGAAGAAAGATACTGTGCATCTTGAGATAATTTTTCGTATAGAGATTTGTAATGATTAATTTTCATTTCAATATCATGTTTTAAAATTTCACGATTTTCACTGTAGTATCGTGCTCTCTCCTGCGCAGATCGTGCACGAGTTTTCATAACTTCACGCGTTTGACGATCCAGTAAGCTAATAGCAGCTCCTGCTAATGCTCCAAATAAAATACCTTTAGAAAATTTACTTTGTCCCATTTAGAACGCCTCCAAAATCATTATTTATTTCATAATATAATCTATTATACCCTTAGACAAATTCAACGAAACGACTAGATTCAAAAAAATTGTCTTGACTAGAGTGCAGAATTTTATGAATATTAGTTATATGTACGGCATCTACTATATAGGAGGATAGTTGCTTTATTGAAAGATACAACAAAGGGGGATACATATGGACGCAATCTATGATGTTTTAGGTGCAATTTCTGACGTGGTTTGGGGACCACCATTGTTAATCTTAATTGTAGGTACAGGTATTTATTTAACATTTCGTTTAGGACTTTTACAAATTTTCATGTTACCTGCAGCATTGAAGCAAACTTTCTCTAAAAAGCACGATAAGACCGCTCAGGGAGATATCTCTCAATTCCAGGCGTTAACCACTGCACTTGCTGCTACTGTAGGTACAGGTAATATCGTAGGGGTTGCAACTGCAATCGTTCTTGGGGGACCTGGTGCTGTTTTTTGGATGTGGCTGTCAGCCGTATTCGGAATGGCGACAAAATATGGTGAAGCGGTACTCGCTGTAAAATACCGTGTGAAAGATGCCAATGGTGAAATGGCTGGAGGCCCGATGTACTACTTAGAACACGGGTTGAAGCAAAAATGGTTAGCTGTCCTATTCGCGATTTTCGGAGCTCTTGCAGCATTCGGTATCGGTAATGGTACACAATCGAACTCCGTTGCAAATGTTGTGAACAATACGTTTAACGTTCCAAACTGGGTAACCGGCCTTGTTCTAATGGTATTTGCGGCTTTAGTTATTATCGGCGGTATTAAATCCATCGGTAAAGTAACTTCTGTATTCGTACCAGTTATGGCTGTGTTCTATGTATTTAGTGGGCTTTTGATTATGATTCTTAATGTTACGGAAGTTCCAGGTGCTGTTATGACAATCATCGAAATGGCATTCTCGACTGAGGCTGCTGCAGGTGGTGCTATCGGTGCTGCAATCCGTTACGGGGTAGCTCGCGGTGTCTTCTCAAATGAAGCTGGACTAGGATCTGCTCCGATTGCGGCTGCCGCTGCTAAGACAGACTTACCTGGTCGTCAAGGTTTAATCTCGATGACGCAAGTATTCTTTGATACAATCATCATCTGTTCAATCACGGGTATCACAATCGTTATGTCTGGTCTTTACACAACTACGGATCAAGCTGGTGCTGGAACACTTACATCTAATGCATTTGGTTATTTCTTAGGTGATGTTGGACCAATCATTGTTGCAATTGGTTTGATTTTCTTTGCATCTTCTACAATTTTAGGATGGGCGTATTATGGAGAGAAGTGTTTCCAATACTTATTTAAAAATCCATCATTACTAATTGTTTACCGTTTGTTGTTTATAGCAATGGTATTTGTAGGATCTGTCATTTCTCTAGATTTGATTTGGACGTTCTCTGACGTTGCAAACGGGATGATGGCGATTCCTAACTTAATCGGTTTACTCGGATTATCTGGAGTAATTGCCTATGAGACGAAGTTAATTCGTGAAAAATTAAAAGAAGAAAAAGCACAGGCTTAGTCTATTGACAACCATCTCATAGCGTGGAATGATAGATGGATGAACGAGAAAGGCGGTACAGTATGGATCTCACTCAACCATCTAAAGAAAACATCACGTATATGATCAATGCAATCAAAGATAAGCTACGAATGGTCAATGTGGATGCAATGAAAGCTGAAGATTTTACAGCCTCTGAATATGAGGACTTGTGTTATCTTTATGAAATGGTTTCAAAGCGTGACTCATTCAGTCCAAGTGAAATGCAAGCAATCGCTTCAGAGCTTGGAAATTTACGAAACTAAAAACAGGCGCCCTCAAGAGGGCTGCCTGTTTTTTAGTTAGTGCTATAGGCCTTTGCGATTTCTGCACCAACACGCGCATTGTTCATAACAAGAGCGATATTAGCTTCTAAAGATTTTCCTTCTGTTAACTCTTTCACTTTGCCAAGCAGGAATGGTGTTACATCTTTCCCTTTCACTCCTTGTGCTTCTGCTTGTTGGAGCGCATCTTCAATGATCGCTGTAATTTCCTTTTCATCTAATGATGACTCATCCGGAATCGGATTTGCAATCACTGCTCCACCTTGTAGTCCCATTCCCCACTTCATTTTGAGCATTTCCGCTACTTGTTCTGGAGAATCGACACGAAAGTTTGATTTGAACTGGCTAGTCGCTGAATAGAAAGCCGGGAATGCATCCGTTCCGTACCCGACTACTGGTACACCTTTTGTTTCTAGGTACTCAAGAGTTAAACCAATGTCTAAGATTGATTTTGCACCTGCACAAATGACCGCTACATTCGTTTGCGCTAGCTCTTCAAGGTCCGCTGAAATATCCATTGTCGTTTCGGCTCCACGGTGAACCCCGCCAATACCACCAGTAACAAATACTTGAATACCCGCAAGTTCTGCACAAATCATTGTTGTTGCAACTGTTGTTGCGCCAATTTCTTTTTCCGATAATACATAAGCTAAATCACGACGTGATGTTTTTCGTACATTCTGACTTGTTGCAAGAAGCTCTAAGTCTTCATCTGTTAAACCAATTTTAATGCGTCCGTCCATTAGTGCAATTGTTGCAGGCACTGCTTCGTTTTCACGGATGACTTGCTCCACTTCTTTGGCCATCTTTACGTTTTCCGGGTACGGCATACCGTGCGAAATAATTGTGGACTCTAGAGCGACTACTGCTTTACCGCTTTCTAATGCCTCTTTGACCTCTTGTGTGTAATCTACTAAATGCTTCATTTTAATTCCTCCATTTCTTTTATTAAACCTTCTTCTGTGAGTTCTGGTCGTACTGTGTAATTTGACTCTAACGTCTTTGTTGCATTTAACAGCCCTGCTTTTAATGCCGGTTCTATCGTTCCAGTTTTGAGCCAACAATGCAATGTAGCCGCGACAAATGAATCTCCTGCCCCAGTAACATCTACAACCTGCTTAGGCTTCATCGCAGACATTTTCTCTACTTTATCGTTTTCTGAGTAAGAAATACCGTTCTCTCCGTTGGTGATGACTGTTTTACGAATGCCGCGCTCTTGAAGTACTTGATGGGCTTTTTTGAGAGACTTTTGATCATTTATTTGAAGACTTGTAACGAGTTCTGCTTCCCCATGATTGCAGATTAACCACTCTACACCCGATAAATCCTCCGGTAGATTTTTCATCTTTGGTCCAGAGACTGGAACGATGGCAACCGGAACTTTATATCGCTTGGCTAAGTGAAGCAATGTCGTAATAGAATCTTTTTCAATATTCAAGTCGATTACAATAAGACTGGCATTTGGGAACAGGTTTTCATTCTGTAAAATCCACTCCGGTGTAATGGACTTATAAATTTCCATATCGGCAAGTGCAAGTTGCATCTCCCCTTGTTGATCAAGTATCGCTGTATAGGTTCCTGTTCGTTCATTTTCACTCTGAAGACAATAGTGCATGTCTGCCCACTGGGCGGTCTTCTCACGAAGGAATTCAAACTCTAAATCTTTTCCAGCTGCACTCAATAGTTTAACTTCATGGCCAAGTCTCCCTAAGTTCTCCGCTATATTGCGCGCTACTCCTCCAGCCGTCTGATAACTAGTAACAGGGTTTGAAGTATGAAAGACGAGTTGATCTTTGACAATCATTTTTCTATCGATGTTCATACCACCAAAAACTAAAATCGAATTCGTTTCCGCCAGTACATAGGCACGTCCCTTGATGGCACCACTTTTTGTTAATCCGGAAATTAAATTTGCTATAGATGGCCTAGACAAGTGAAGTTTTTCTGCAAGTTCTACTTGACTGGCATAAGGATTAGTTCGAATTAAATCGAGTAACTGAAGTTCTTTTTCTGTATACATGATTTCACCACCCTTTTAAACATTTGTTTATATAATAAACTATTGTTTAAAAAATAGCAAGCGTTGTCATTGTTTAATTAAATTAAATCTAGACCGTTGCACAGATTCCCTTTAACCTGCTATTCTTAAACTAGTCTTGAATTTAAGGAGGAACATCATGTCATTTGATAAATTACTTGAAAATTATGCAGCACTCGCTGTTGAGATCGGTGTGAATATTCAACCTGGTCAATATCTTTACATTGCAGCTTCTACAGATACGCTGGAGTTCACGCGTGCTGTAACAAAAAAGGCTTACGAAGTAGGGGCAAAACAAGTCTTTGTTGACCTTTCTGATGATCAATTGGCACGTATACGCTACGAACATGCTCCAGCAGACTCTTTCGACTTCTTCCCTGAGTGGAAAGTTATGGAGCGTGAACAACTCGCAGAAAAAGGCGCTGCATTCATGAACATCGTTTCGCAAAGTCCCGATTTATTAAAAGGAATTGACTCAACAAAGATCGCGACTTTCCAAAAGACAGCTGGTAAGGCCCTTTCAAACTATCGTCAGTATGTCCAATCTGATAAAATCAGCTGGACAGTGATTGCCGCTCCATCACAAGGCTGGGCAGCTAAAGTATTCCCAGATGCACCTTCAGAAAAGCAAGTGGATTTATTATGGGAAGCCATATTTAAAGCCGTACGTGCAGATCAAGCAGACCCGGTTCAAGCATGGGCAGATCATGATAAGACGCTTCATGAAAAAGTCGACTATCTGAACAATAAGAAGTATAAATCGCTTCATTACACTGCACCAGGAACGGATTTAACAATTGATCTACCTACTGGTCACTTATGGGCAGGAGCAAGTAGCACAAATGAAAAAGGCGAAAGCTTTATGGCTAATATGCCTACAGAAGAAGTTTTTACTGTGCCACATAAAGACGGTGTGAATGGCTATGTGTCGAGTACGAAACCACTCAGCTATGGTGGAAATATTATAGATGACTTCAAGCTGACATTTGAAAATGGCCGTATTACGCAAGTAGAGGCAAAAGAAGGAGAAGAGGTACTGAAAAAACTAGTTGAAACTGACGAAGGCTCTCATCGCCTAGGTGAAGTCGCACTAGTCCCACACGATTCACCGATTTCAAACTCGAACATTCTCTTCTACAACACATTGTTTGATGAAAATGCATCGAACCATTTAGCAATCGGTTCAGCGTATGCTTTCTGTTTAGAAGGCGGAAAAACTATGTCGCAAGAAGAATTGGCAGAGCACGGTCTAAATGAGAGTATTACACATGTTGACTTTATGATCGGTTCAGACGAAATGGCGATTGATGGCATCCTTGAAGACGGAACAAAAGAAGCGATTTTCCGTAAAGGAAATTGGGCATTTTAATCTGTTCACATTTGTGACCTACCTTTTTGATCTAAAATCATGTATACTACATGTAGAATCTCAGAAGAGGTGAAAAACCATGGGTCTATTTTTAGCAACGGTTTTTGGTTTTCTAACTGTCATGGGTATCGCGGGTTCTGTAATGATGTATTACTTTAATACAGCAATGGATTCGCACGATGCAGAGAAAATCGATCCACGTCCAGAGCATTACTAAAAGAGCTGATTTTTCAGCTCTTTTTTTCATGTCATGAACTTACTTTTCATTTACAATTGCGTAACAAAACATTTACGGAACTATGAATTTCCACTCCTAATGCCTTACATTTTAAGCTCTAGGTATGTCTTTTCTCCTCTTTTTTAACGCAACCATTGAAACACTCCATTATTTGCCAAGTGAACTAACCCTCCCCTTCTTATATAATAGGAACGTCTTAGAAAGAGGAGGATGTCACTATGTTCCAAAACATTCAAATTGGTATTGATCTAGGTACTGCCAATACGTTAGTTTATTCAAATACAAAAGGTATTATATTAAATGAGCCTACAGTAGTAGCGATAGATAAAAACACGGGTTCGATAGTTGCGTTTGGAGAACAAGCCAAAAAAATGATTGGTAAAACACCCAAGTCTATTGAAATTATTCGTCCTTTACGTGAAGGTGTGATTGCTGATTTTGAACGAACGACTCAATTATTGAAACTCATTATGGAGCAAGCGAGTAAGAAACTCGGAACCGCTTTACGAAAACCTACCGTTGCAATCTGCACTCCATCTGGAGCTACTTCAGTTGAACGTCGTGCAATTGAAGATGCAGCGCGTCAAAGCGGTGCCAAAGAAGTATATTTAGTAGAAGAGCCTGTTGCCGCTGCAATTGGATCCGACCTTCCAGTTCACGAACCTGTCGCAAGTATGATCGTGGATATCGGTGGTGGAACAACAGAAGTTGGCATCATCTCATTTGGTGGAGTGGTTGCATCCAATACTACAAAAGCTGCGGGAGACAGTATGAATGAAGCCATTATCATGTACGTACGCAAACAGTACAACATCTTAATCGGTGAACCAACTGCAGAAGAAATTAAACATGAGATTGGCCATGCACTCGTGCCTCATGAAGTAGAGCAATTAACTGTTACAGGTCGTGATGTCGTTACAGGCCTTCCTAAATCCGTCACTTTGTCTTCTGATGAAATCCAAGAAGTGTTGCGGGAATCTCTGGAGATTATCCTTGAAGCAATCCGTGCTACATTAGAAGTATGTCCTCCTGAACTCTCAGGTGATATCGTAGATCACGGTGTCGTCTTGACAGGTGGAGGCGCACTATTAAAAGACATCAGTGAGTGGTTGAGTACTGTTATCGATGTGCCTGTGAATTTGGCACCAGAGCCTTTACATGCAGTTGTCATTGGTACAGGTAAAACGGTTATGCCTAAATTTAAGCGCGTAAAAGCTGCAAAATAATTCGCCAAACACTCCTTTCTTCTAGTATACTAATGATGAAGAAGGGAGTGTTTTTTTATGTCTAATTTACACGAAATTTTAGCTTATAATGAAAGCTTCGTTCGCAACAAAGAGTATGAACCTTATGCAACAACGAAATTCCCGAACAAAAAAATGGTGATTCTTTCCTGTATGGATACTCGCTTAGTTGAGCTTTTACCAAAATCACTGAATATCCAAAATGGAGACGTGAAAATTGTTAAAAGTGCAGGTGCTATCATCAATCACCCATTCGGCGGTATTATGCGTAGTTTATTAGTAGCTGTGTATGCCCTTCAAGCAGAGGAAATCTTTGTAATTGGTCACCATGATTGCGGGATGGCTTCTGTAGATCCGAATGCAATGATTGATTCAATGATAGGTCGTGGTGTAGATGCCTCTACAGTCGATATTTTAACCAATGCTGGTGTCAATGTACATGAATGGTTAGAAGGCTTCGACAATGTTGCGGATAGTGTGCAACACAGTGTGGATATGATTAAAAACCATCCACTTTTAATACCAACAATCAAAGTCCATGGCTTGATTATTGATCCTGCGACAGGCAAATTAGACCTTGTCCATGACGGAACAAAAGACTAATCAAAAAGACTCGTCACGTGGACGAGTCTTTTTGTTTTGCATAGTGTCGTGCTTGAAAATCTGTTTTCGTCTGAGCAAATAATAAATGATCCATCCAATTGCCGTTGATATAGAGCAGTTGATTGAGATATCCCTCTTCATAAAAGCCCGTTTTCTTTAACAAATGGACAGACGGCTCATTGTATGGAGATACATATGCTTCGACTCGGTTTAGCTGAACCTGACTAAACGCAAACTCTGAGACCAATTGAATGGCTTCTTGAGCATAGCCTTTACCAATCTCTTGTTGATCAATCGCATAGCCAATCATTCCGCTTAGAAAAGGCATTCTTTTGATACTATACAAAGAAATGGTCCCCACAAGCTTGAAGGTGTCTTTCGTGTAAATGCCAAAGCTGTATTCGCGTTGCTCCTTCATTAACTTTAGGGTTTCTCGTATCTTTTCCCGTTGAATGATGGCTGTATAATACGAGTCTCTATGGACAGGTTCAAATCGGCCCCAGTAGTCTTTGTTGTCTCGAACAAGCTGAGCGAGAATTGCTGCATCACTTAATTGAAACGTCTTACAGATACAGCGCTGTCCATCTAATCGAATCATCTACATTCCTCCTGTTACACGAGGCTTAAGAATTCCTCAACATCTGCGTGACAAAGAGCGATGCCTTTTGCCCAGAAGTCTTTTTTCGTGATATCTTCATTTAAATGCTTTTTCGCTAAATCTTCAACCGACATGATTGCTGTATCACGAAGTAAAGCAATATACTTTTCTTCAAATGAAGAACCTTCTTCTTTTGCTTTTGCATAAATGGAAAGGCTGAATAAGTATCCAAACGTATACGGGAAGTTGTAGAATGGTACACCTGTAATGTAAAAATGCAACTTCGATGCCCAGAAGTGTGGGTGCGTATCTGCAAGTGCCCCTGCATAAGCCTCTTGTTGGGCTTCTGCCATCAGTTCATTCAAACGGCTACTTGCTACAATCCCTTTTTTACGCTCTTCATAGAAACGTGTTTCAAATAGGAAGCGCGAATGAATATTCATGAAGAATGCGACACTACGTTGAATTTTGTCTTCAAGCAGAGCTGCTTTCTCTTCTTTTGAAGTCGCATCTGCAACAGCCGCATCTGCAACAATCATTTCAGCAAACGTGGATGCCGTCTCTGCTACACCCATAGCGTATTGACGATTCAACCAATGAACTGGTCGCAATGCATACGAATGGAAAGCGTGACCGAGTTCATGGGCAAGTGTCGATACATTCGACATCGAACCGCTATATGTCATAAAGATACGTGACTCTTGTGATACAGGCATCCCTGTACAAAAACCACCCGGACGTTTGTTGTCACGGTCTTCTGCTTCAATCCAGCCATTTTCAAATGCATGGCGAGAAAATGACTCAAGCTCAGGACCAAATTGTTTAAAATGCTTAAGAATGAACTCAGCACCTTGTTGATAATCCATAGTTTTTGCAGATTCACCAATCGGCGCATCCATATCATGCCAATGGATTTTTTCAGTACCCAAAAGTTTTGCTTTTTTCGTTAAATACTTTACGAAAGGTTCTTTTCCGTCTGTAATCGCGCCCCACATTGCGTCTAACGTTTCCTGACTCATGCGATTGATTGAAAGCGGCTCATCTAGCACATCATTCCAACCGCGTTTTTTGTAAACAGCTAGACGGTAACCAGCTAAATGATTCAATGTTTTAGCAAAGAATTCTTCTTTTTCTTCAAATGCTTTTTCTAAAGCTTCTTTTACTGCTTTACGAACTTCTGGATTTTCATGAGAGTATAGATTGCTTGCTTGCCCAATTGAAAGCTTCTTTTCAACACCTTCTACTGTGACAGCAACCTTCATGTCAGCAATTAGTAGATCATAAAGCTGACCCCATCCTTGATACCCATCGACGCCTAAAGAAGTGATCAGTGCCTCTTCTTCTTGCGATAATTTTTTTGCCGCTTTTTCACGCCATTCATTTAAAATAAATTCGAATTCGTTTAATTCTTCAGAAGCTATAAGTTCTGTCCAAACCGATTCATCTGTTTTAGACCACTTCTGTTGTATCGTCATCAGGATTGTGCCAAGACGAGCACCTAAGCTACTAACCTGCCCTTGTAATAATGCTGCTTTTTTGTCAGTTGTATCTTGGGCTAAGAAACAACCAATCGTCGCTCCTGCTTCTGATAAGTTCGTTGCAACATCTTTCAGTTGTTCGATGATATCACGCATTGCTTTAGATTCAGAAGCCGATTGCGGAGTTTCTAGACTAGCGAGCTGTGATTCAAACGCTTCAATCTTAGCCTCAACTTGCTCTAGATGGCTTGCTAGTTGTGGAGAATCTGAACCTCCTGGAAAAAATGTGTCAAGATCCCATACAAGTGGGTATGTAGTTACTGTCATAGTTATTCCCCTTTCATTTCGTCTCCCTAAGTATATCATGAAAGGCTTTAATTTTCTCAACATTTCAATCATTCTTACTTGTTCACAAAGGGTTCAATTCTAATTTCCAAGTAACACCTGTATACTAGTAACTAGAAAAAGGAGGGATTATTATTTTAAAGCTTATTTTAATGGGACTCGGTCTCGCTGCAACAATTGCGATAAATGCGCTTGCGAATATCCTTCCAATCAACGGTCAAACTACTGGTGAGATTTCAAACCGACTTCCGGTCCTATTTACACCCGCAGGTTATGTATTTTCTATCTGGAGCGTAATTTACATTCTGTTAGTGATTTGGATTGGTTACCAAGTCGTACTACGAAAAAGAGGCACTGAGCCTAGCTGGAAAAGGACTGGTCTGTTCTTGGCTAGTTGTGTATTTAATTGTGCATGGATTTTGACATGGCATTATGAATACTTTTTAGTGACCCTTGTCATGATGGTAGGTCTAGTAACTGTATTGGCGCTGTTATACGTGACATATCCAAGAAAAGGATCTGACTGGAAAGAGCGTGGTCCGATATCAGTGTATTTAGGATGGGTGAATGTAGCTCTTGTAGCTAATATTTCTTACGTGTTGACGTACTATGAATGGAACGGTTTTGGACTATCTGACCAATTATGGACAGTATTTGTGCTGACTTTCGCCACAGCATTAGCTCTGCATTTCCGCTATCACTACTATGACCGAATTATGCAGTTGGTGTTCATTTGGGCGTTTATTGGCATCGCCGTAAGATTAGGGTTTGATGAGTTGCTCGTATCTGCTGCTGCTTTGTTTTTAAGTGCGGTCTTAGTGGCAGGAATTTTCTATCTGAATAAACCGTTTAGAAAGCCTTAAGCTCATGTTAATAGAAGTTGAGACAAACTGATTCGTATAAAGAAATAGTTGAAATCTCAAAATTGAAAAGTGGGTAGGGGTGACTCCAGCGGGATTTAAAGCGGAAGCTGAGACCTTGGCTCAGCCCGCGCCCGCGGAACGCTTCCCCTACACACCCAACACCATAAAAAAAGGAGTTACTCAATTTATGAGAAACTCCTTTTCTTTATCATTTTTTCTCAATCAAGCTTTGTTAAGATGAGTGGCGCATCTTTTGTTACCACAATCGTATGCTCGACTTGAGCTACTAATGATCGATCAGGTGTGACAAATGTCCAGCCGTCTCCAAGTTCCATGATGGACTCTGCTTTTTGAGAGATAAATGGTTCAACTGCTAATACCATTCCCTCTTTTAATATTGTTGGCTCCCATGCATCATAATAGTTCAAAATGTGTTGGGGCGCCTCGTGCAACGAGCGACCTACGCCATGACCTGTCAAGTTCATAATGACTGTAAGACCGTTTGATTTTGCTTCACGTTCAACAGCCTTACCGATTTGGTTCAACTTTGCGCCAGCTTTCACTTTCAACATTGCACGATCAAATGCTTGTTGTGCCACATCGATTAACTTTTGCTTTTCTTCATCGGCTTGTCCAAGGACAAAAGAAATTCCTGTATCCGCATAAAATCCATCACACTTACCAGAAACATCTATGTTCACAAGGTCACCTTCTTGTAAAATGCGACTTCCCGGAATACCATGAGCAACCTCTTCATTGACACTAATGCATGTATGTCCTGGAAAATCATACTCTGCAATCGGTGCCGAGACAGCGCCTTTTTCTTCAAAAAGCTTTGCACCGATTTCATCTAATTCTTTTGTCGTCATCCCAGGTTTCGCAGCGTCCTTCATCGTGTCACGAATCTCTGCAACAATGCGACTTATCTTTTTCAATCCTTCTAACTCTTGTGGTGTTTGAATAATCATGTGTTCGAACCCTTTCTTCTTTGACTACCTGCTATCATAGCACATTTTATACCGATTGAGGCATTACAAGGCGCGGTGCTTTTACAAGTAGTACTGTACAAATGAAAGCAGCAAAGACGAGAACAACACTCATGTATGTTGCATTATAGATTAAAGAATATAAGACGACATTTTGATCCCCTGCAAACTCTCCAAAAAAGAAAATCCCACTAAGTACATGCACAATATACCGTAATACTGCAGCAAGAATAGAACCCAATAGTACCGCCCGGACCATGCCACTTTGCTTATTTTGTTGATATGCACGTAAAAAAGCGGGTCGGAATAGGCCTGCGAAACCTGCTACCATGAAAGCCAAGAAGTAATCCATAAACACTTGAATAATGACGATTTCAAAACTAAGTGGCGCAAAGTAGACATTTCCAGTTGCGAGTTGCAACAACCCGATTAATAAACCTGTGATCAGTCCCGCTAAAACTCCTCTTCTGAAAGCAATCAAAATGATTGGGACCAATACAAATGTAACACTTCCCCCTTGCGGCATTCCAAATCCAATTCTGTCCAAAACAAATCCAAGGGCAGCCAATAAAGCAATTTCAATCATGATGATGATTTTTTGATTTCTCATGAATTTCTCCATTTCCTGTTACCTTACCTGCAAGAATGGGTAAACAATAAAAAAATGACCTCTGGACAGAGCCAGACGTCATAAACATCAGTTTCTATCCACATCCCTACGCAAGTATGAACTTCCAGGTTCGAAGGGTACTGTCTCAGCCGCTTAGCGACGCCCCTTGTGGTAACAATTATTTAGTTGCCCTCATTCTACTTTATTACGAACAATTAATCAACTGACCTGAAAGGATGATTGAAATGATTGATTTAGTCCAGGATTTAATTCGCATACCAAGTGATACGCAAGAGGGTGCAAATAGAGCTCTTGAGTTTTCAGCAAAATGGTTAGAAGACCATGGTGTAGAAGTGACTATTTTAGAAAATGAAGGCTATAAAATGTTGGTTGCTGAGCTTGGACAAGGCGATGAAACGATTATTTGGAATGGACATTTAGATATTGTTCCAGGAAAAAAAGAACAATTTGAACCGTATATAGAAGGCGACAAGATTTTCGGACGCGGCTCTGCAGATATGAAAGGTGGCTGTGCTGCCATGATGGTTGCATTTGTGGGTATTTCAAAGCACGCAGATCGTTTAACGAAAAAAGTCCAGCTCCATTTAGTGACAGATGAAGAAACGGGTGGCTCGAAAACATCAAAATACCTCGTGCAGCAAGGCTACACTGGTGATTTTGTGGTCTGTGGTGAACCAACGTTCTTAAAAATCGGCTTACAGGCAAAAGGTATTTCTCAATTTTTCATTACATTCCACGGCAAAGGGGCGCACGGCTCTCGTCCTTGGGAAGGAGATAATGCCATTTTACAATCCCACCGATTCCACCAATTGCTTCTCGAGCAAGAATGGACAAAGGAGAGTTCGGAATTTTATGAGCACTCTTCCATCAATTTAGCACGAATTCAGGCGGGAGATCGATTTAATATGGTTCCGGATACGTGTGAAGTTGGTTATGACATTCGTTTTATTCCTGGACAAACTGTCGAATTTGTAGAAGAGCAATTAACGGCTATTTTGACAGAGCATTTTCCTAATGCAGAGATTCGACGCAGAGGAATTTCGCCTGCTGTCACAACTAAACGTGAAGACCCTCGCGTAATGCAGTTAGTAGACATCATGAAGGATGAGACAGAAATCATGGGTCAACATGGTTCTGCTGACACAAGACATTACGCCGTAACTGGTGCCGGTGCTATTGAGTTTGGTCCTGCTGGTGGCGATTGGCACGGTCCTGGTGAGTATGTTTCCATTGCTTCTATGGAACGTTATCGAGATATCTTGATGGAATTCGCTTACTATACTGGCGTGGCTGAACAGGTTTAATGAGTGTAATGCTGGGGTATTTTATCAGTAACATGATATTCATTAGGAGAGATGACAATGAGAAAGTCTAATTTATTGAAATCAGCAATTAAGTGGGCACCTATAGTGTACCCAATTGTAAGAAAGTTTTTAAATTCACGTAAGGCAACTAAAAAGTAGTAATTTTTATAAAAAGCATTTAAAAAGTACCTTCTCTTTAACAATAAAAGAGAGGGTACTTTTTTTAGTTGAGGCGAGTTGAGTGGAGTTCCGGGGCTGCTTTCCGAGGGCGCGGCGTGAGCCTCCCTCGTCGCAGGCTCCTGCGGGGTCTCACGTTCCGACTTTAATCCCACTGGAGTCAACCCCTACACGCCCCTCAACTTAGAAAATTTGCTATCAAAATTTTTATTAGATATACGGGATGATCTCTGCAAGTGCAAGGCCGTGCGGTGTGTGTGCACGAGCTTGGTCTACTGATTCTTCCTCGGATTGTTGTTCTTGAGCAGCTTGAATTTCCTCAAAACTTAAAGGATTTGGTTGCGGCATTTCAAATGGTGAGACAGTCAAGTTTGGATTGACCGTGTCAAAAAAACTGTTTGCGATTTGACGATACCCTTCTTGCGTTGGATGCACATCCGCTGGGTTTGGAACGAAACTCTTTAAGTCAGTATTCATTCGGTCTTCCACTGATACGAATGTTGCACCGTTTGCTTGTGCGGTTTGCTCTAAGATTTGGTTGAGTCGATTTAATTCTTTGGCTGTTCCCTGCTTTTGAAACTCCGCAACATGTGGATACGCAAAATAATACCCTACTACATAGACTTCTGCGTTCGGTGCTACAGTTTCAAGGTCTTGAAGCAGTCCTTCGAGTGACTTGCGTGCTTGATTGAGCGCAAAATTCGCTTGTTGCTGTTGGTAAGAAAGGGTGCCTAGTTCTGGATTTGCGGTCACGATTCGTAGTAAATCATTCGCACCTGCTGAAATCGTAATGAGTGTAGCGGAAGCTAATAACTCTTGCGCTTCATCAGATTGAATCGATTCACGCACTTGTTCAGTCGTGAATCCTGGAAATGCTAGGTCTTTTGAAAATGCCAGCAACTGCCCATTGCGCGCTAACTCTGCAGCAATAAGATCCGTATATCCTTGATCTATTTCTCGATTTGGCGTTTGACCTGCTGCTATTGAATCACCAAGTGCTACATAGATTGTTTGAGCACTTGCAAATGCCGGAAGTGATACAGATAGAACAAGCACTGAGACAATAGAAACTATCCATTTCTTCATATGCGTTTCTCCCTTCACTTACGCCCAATTCCCATTGCGGAAAATTGGTTCACGACTACCATCTTCTAAAATTCCATCAATCGTCATGTCGCTTGTACCAATCATAAAATCTTCATGGACGATAGACACATTCGCACCTTTTTCAAGTAATTGCTCTTCCGTTAAGCCTTTCCCACCTTGAATGGTTGTTGGATAAGCTTCACCTAATGCAAAATGATTGGATGCATTTTCATCAAACAAAGTATTGTAGAAAATCGTATTGCTATTAGAAATTGGTGAGTCAAATGGGACGAGGGCCACTTCCCCTAGGTAAGCAGCATTTTCATCTGTTGTTAGTAACTCATTCAATAACTCTCCACCTTGTTGCGCAGTAGACTCTATTACCTTTCCATCTTTAAACGTCAGTTTAAATCCATCGATGCGATTTCCTTGGTAGATAAACGGCTTCGAGTTCGTCACGTAGCCATCCACACGCATGCGGTCTGGTAATGTGTAAACTTCTTCTGTCGGCATGTTCGCAATGAATGCAACACCGTCACTATTGACACTGCTTCCACTCATCCAAATATGGTCTTTCGGTAACCCTACAACGATATCTGTGTCCGTTGCTTGATAATGAAGCGCTGTGTAGTTGCGACTATTTAAATAAGCAGCTCGGTCATTGAGTTGTTCAATATGTGCTTTCCATTGTTCGACTGCAGTCCCTTGCCCCACACGTACCACTTCAAAAATCTTATTCCATAACGCTTCAATCGCCTCTTGTTCGGAGACCTCTGAATACACTTTATTCGCCCATTTCCCAGAAGGTACTGCTGCAATACTCCATGTAATTTCATCGTTCATAACAGCTTTTCGGTAGCGCTTCAAAAGAGCTGACGACGCTTTTTGATACCGGCTGATTTTTGTTGCGGGAATCCCTTCAAGTAAATCTGGATCCTCTGCGTCAATCCACAGCAAGGCTCCTTTTCGATCAATCAACTCATCACGCTGAGCTGCTACCCACTTTGGAACATCGTCGAACGAAGCATCTGGTGCTTGCTCGTAGAATGCGCGCGTGATGGTGTTATCACTAAATTGAACATCAACATGGCTAGCTCCGGCTTTATAGGCTTGTTTGACTACAAGTCGAGCAAACTCAACTGAATCAAGAGTTGTATGGATTTGAACATACTGGCCAGGTTGGACATTGAGTCCCACTTGAACGATTAAATCTGCGTATTCTGCAAGATTGTCATGGAAAGTCATCGTTTGTTCTTTCCTTTCTCAACTGTCTTAGAGTTTCCAATTTCTAAACGACCTGCTCCCCAAACGACTTGAGTAGGCTTTGATGGGAAATCTTTCGAAAGCTTTTTGTAGAATTTTTCGTCTTTGTATTCTAAGAATGTGACAACTGTCCCATCTTTCCCTGCGCGACCTGTTCGACCTGACCGGTGCAGGTAATGTTCGATTGTTTGTGGAACATCGACATGAATGACGTGTGTGACATCTTGTATATCTAGTCCTCGTGCGGCTACATCCGTTGTGATCAATAAATTCACGATACCTTTTTTCAAGTCATCGAGTGCTTTTCGGCGTTCGTCTTTTTTCATAGCGCCGTGCAGTGCAGCAATGGGTGCATCGCGGAACAACAATTTCTCCTCTTTCATCATCAGCTGGTCTAAGCTATTGATAAATGCAAGACCCTTCATATTTGGAAGATGGCTAAATTTACGTAAAAGTTCCGTTTTGTCACGTCGATCCACTTTCAAAAAGTGATGCTCCACTTTTCCAACTGCGGGAAGTTCAGATGCCTCGACTTTGATTGTATGTGGGTTGTTCAGAACGCGTTCTGCCACAATTTCAATCTCATCTGTGATCGTCGCAGAGAGAATTACAATTTGTTTTTCAACTGCAGCATCAATAATAGAACGCACTGTACTACGATGTTCGCGACTGAGTAGTTGGTCAGCCTCATCTAATACCAAATGCCGAACTTCATGCATTTTGAGTTTTCGATTTTTTACAAGTTCATTCAATCGACCAGGTGTTCCAACAACGATTGTTGGCTTTTTCTTTAACTTATCGACTTGGCGTTGCATGTTTGCACCGCCAATTAATTGAGCCACTGTCACGTCTGTTCCTTCTGTCCACTTACGCAACACGTCAATAATCTGCATGCCAAGCTCTTGGGATGGTACCATAATAACTGCTTGAATGTGTGGTTTTTTCCCATCAACTAGTTGCAATAAGGGTAGGACAAATGCTAACGTCTTCCCTGTACCCGTTGGGGATTCTGCTACAATATCTTCTCCCGCTAAAAATAGTGGAATTAATTTGCTCTGTATGGGCATTTCTTGTGAGAAATTTTCATTTTTCCATTTCGTTTGCCAAATGTCATCTAATTGTTGAATTGTCATTCTAACACCTCTTCTTTTCTATCCTCTAGTTTACCATAGGTCAACAAAAAAAAGCCCTCTAGGAGATGGGCTTTTGTCTAGGCCGTTTCTTGGCTCGCAGTATAAATTTTCAGTAATTCATAAAAGGATAATTCGAACAGTTGACGGCCATCGACTTTGTAAATCCCTTGATCAATTAAACGCTGCAATAATTCGTCCCGGCGCAGTTCGGTCATTGAGTTTTTCTTGATGCTGTTCACTTGGAACACTCCTTTAATAATTTGTGCACTAACCTGTACCCTTGTTTGCGGTACAATAAACAAAAAAAGGAATTCTGGGAGGTTCTATGAAAAAAGTTATTTTGTTCGATCTAGATGATACTTTGCTGTGGGATAAACGCAGTGTGGAAGAAGCGCTTCAAAACACCTGCTCTGATGTGTTTCCTGAGAATGCGGAGAAATTGCTTCAAGCAATTCTAGATACTGCCCCTGGTGTCTATTCCACTTATCCTTTTTATGACTTCACACAAAAGATTGGCATCAATCCCTTTGAAGGATTGTGGGGAACATTTCCCGATGAGACATTTGATTTCCCTGTAATGGGGAAGTTGATTGGGGACTATCAATTTCAGGCATGGCATCAGGCATTCCAGCGTTTAGAAATTCACGATGAAGCGATTGCGCAGAAAGCGGTTAAGACTTTTAAGTCTTATCGACTTGCTTCTCCTTATTTGTATGATGAGACGCTAGAAGTTCTTGAAGAATTGTCTTCGAAGTACCGCTTAGGCCTTTTGACAAATGGTGCACCGAGTCTTCAGGAGACAAAGCTTGAATTGACACCAGAGTTGAGTCCTTATTTCGAGCATATTGTCATTTCAGGAGAGGTCGGGATCGGCAAGCCGGATCAGACACCGTTTCAAGAGCTTTTATCTCGCTTCGAAGTTGGGTTAGAGGATGCGATTATGGTGGGCGATAATTTGAAGACGGATATTTTAGGAGCTGCTTCTTTAGGGATGGAATCAATATGGATTAATCATCACGGATTAGAAATTCCAGAATCTCCAAAGCCGACCTATACAGTTGCGAGGCTTTCTGGAGTTTTAGATATTTTTGATAAGTTGAACAGACTTTAGTACGTTAAGTTCTGTTACGGGCTGCTTTCCGATGGCGCGGCGTGAGCCTCCTTAGTAATAAGTGCCTGTCACCAAATGGAATGCATTACCAAATGGTGACAGGCACTTTATTTTCCTTATTCTTGTCACTGAGCGGGCGTTCATCTACCGAAAATGAGATTTATTCTACCCAAATCGGGATTTATTCTACCCAAATTAGGATTTATTCTACCGAAGTCGTTTTATGGAAACTAATTTTCGTCTTAGAACAATTCTCTAAAGCTCGATTGCAATGACGTCCTCAATATCTGCAAGGGTCTTTAACTTCTCGACACTTTTTGCTTTTACGTGTTTATCGACGGTTAGCATCATAATCGCTGCACCGCCACGTTCAGCACGTCCCACCTGCATCGTTGCGATATTAATTCGCTCTTCGGCTAAAGACATGCCCACACGACCAATTGCGCCTGGTTGATCTTTATGGCGAATGAACACGAGATGCGCTTCTAATGGTACATCGACGATAAACTCATCGACGCGAACTATTCGAGCGCCGAGTCCATTTAACAATGTACCGGATACTTTACGCATCTCCGCTTTCGTTAGAACTTCTACCGTAATTAAACTTGTGAATCCTTTTGTCTGAGACGTTTTTTGCTCGATGACTGTGATGCCTAAGCGATCGGCAAACAGTTTCGCATTGACTTCATTGACCGATTCCCCTAAACGACTTCTTAAAAATCCTTTTAAAACATTGCGCGTGATTGGTGTTACATCAATATCTTGCAGTTCCCCAGAATAAACAACTCGGAACTCTTCGATCAGTCCATTTGCTAAATCTTGAACAAATGATCCGAGCTTTTCGCCTAGCTGTAAATAGGGCTCCACTTTCTTCAATACATCTTTCGGAACAGCAGACAAGTTCACAGGATTCTTTACCGCTTGCCCATTGAAATAGCGCACAACGTCATCACACACATCGACAGCAACAACTTCTTGCGCTTCAACTGTGCTGGCACCGAGGTGAGGTGTCGCAATAACTTGCGGAAGGGTCAACAGTTTATGATCAACAAACGGCTCCACTTCAAAAACGTCAAGAGCCACACCTGCCACTTTACCACTCTGGATGGCGTCATATAGAGCGTCCTCATCAATAATTCCCCCACGAGCACAGTTGATCAGTTGTACACCTGGCTTCATTTTTTCAAACGCAGCTCGGTTCAGTAAATGTTTTGTCTCTTTCACTAAAGGTGTATGGACTGTGATAAAGTCGGCGACTTGAATGACTTCATCTACCGTTCCCATCGTGACGCCTAACTTTTCCGCTTTTTCTAAAGTTAAAAAGGGATCGTAAGCAACTACTTTCATACGCTGACCTTTTGCACGTTGGGCTACTTCCGCTCCAATACGACCTAGTCCGATGACGCCGAGGGTCTTGCCTTTTAACTCCACTCCAATGAATGACTTTCGGTCCCATTGTTTGTTTTTAAGAGCATGAAACGCTTGTGGAATGTTTCGTGCAAGTGCCATCAACATTGCGATGGAGTGTTCAGCAGCCGAATTTGTGTTCCCGTCAGGTGCATTGACGACCAAGATTCCTTGTTCTGTAGCTGCTTGTAAGTCAATGTTGTCGACACCCACTCCTGCTCTTCCAATAATTTTCAAGCGGGTCGCCGCATGAATGACAGCTGCATCAATAGTCGTTTGGCTTCGGACTAAAAGTGCGTCATAGTTTCCCACTTTATCAAGAAGTTCTTCTTTTGAGAGGTTCGTCAATACGTCAACCTGGCTTGTCGGGTTCTCACGAAGAGGTTTCAGCCCTTCTTCAGAAAGTGGATCACAGATCAATACTTTAAACATGAACATGTCCTCCTATAAGTGTGTTTTGTGCTGCAACAGTTCCGTGTCCAGCCGGAAATGCATGGCCTAGGTCTCTAAGAACTACTTCTAACGCACTGATGACCAATAAAATATCTGCAGTTGAGCAGTAGCCCATGTGCCCAATGCGAAGTACAGTTTCTTTTTGATGTCCTTGCCCGCCAGCAATCCGAATACCAAATCGTTGAGTGAGTTGTTTTCGGATGAGCTTCCCCTCGATTCCTGGAACGCTAAATGCCGTTACGGTCGGAGAAGCAAAGTCGTCTTCTGCCAATAGCTCTAGATTCATTGATACTAAAGCTGCACGTGTCATGTCGCGTAATTGGAGGTGTCGGTTGACGACTCCTTCCATCGATTCTTGTTCAACCAGTCGAATAACTTCCTGTAATCCATATAAAAGAGACGTAGCTGGGGTGAATGGTGTAGAAAATTCACGCGTTGCTTTCTCATATTTCAATAAGTCTAGATAAAAACGAGGACGTGGATTGGCTTTCATCTTTTGTCTAGCAATTTCGCTAGATGCTACAAACATAAGTCCCCCTGGCAACATAAATGCTTTTTGAGAACCTGTCACAACGACATCTAGCTGCCACTCATCCATTTTTAGTTCTGCCCCTCCTATACAAGAAACGCCATCGACAATAACGAGTGCGTCAGACTTTTCGTGAACGAGTTTGGAAATTTTAGCAATCGGATTCAAAACTGAAGTCGAGGTCTCACAATACGTTACAAAAACTGCTGCACAATCGGGATGCTCGGCTAAAGTTACTTCTAGTTTGTTAAGATCAACAGCTTTCCCCCACTGTTCCTCTAGTACGATTGTTTCGATTTGATAACTTTTACAGATTGAAACGAAGCGCTCTCCAAATGCGCCGGTCACACATACGATAACTTTCTCACCAGGTGCGACTATATTAACAACTGCAGCTTCAAGACCCGACGTCCCGCTTCCTGCCACCACTGAGACATGTTGTACTGTTCCAAAGATAGTTTGCAAGCCAGGTTGAACGGAGGCTAAAAGTTCTGCCGTCTCAGGGTCCCGGTGCCCAATCATTGGTTGCTGCATTGCTCGTTGAACACTTGGCGGAATTGGTGTAGGACCTGGAATGCGTAAAATCAGTTGATTCGTTTCCATCTGCTCATCTCCTCAAATAAATTTCCTTCAGACAATTGAAAAAAGCTCTTCACACCTTGTCCTCTGACAAGGGGCGAAGAGCTTTGCTCACGCGGTACCACCCTCATTTACTGACTACTCTCAGTATCTTAATGAAAGAAGGTAACGACTTCTAATCGGACAGACATTTCCGTCTGCCTATTTAGGAGTGGAATTGAAAAAGTGCGGGCTGGTTTTCACCGACCACCAGCTCTCTGCGGCACGCTACTTAATCAACATGGCTCCATCAAAATAGTTGGCTGTATCTGAAGTTATCCTAAGTCTATCAACGATTTTTTTATTGTCAATACATTCAGGCTACTTGTAAACGCTATCATGAAAAATAATTTTATTGACTTCTAATTTTAGTGATTGTACACTCATAACATTCATTTGTTTTTTCTGAGAATACATTCATAAGGAGTGGACAGCGTGATAGTCTGTAAATTCGGAGGCACATCGATGGCGGATGCTGCCCAATTCCACCAAGTCAAAAAAGTAATCGAACAAGATCCAAGACGACAAATCATTGTAGTGTCAGCTCCTGGAAAACGATTTCCGAGTGATCAAAAGGTGACGGATTTATTGATCCAATCCTTTTATGAACAAACTCCCGAAGCTTCTAGACGAGTCATCGAACGATTTTCAGCGATTCAAAGTCAACTTGGTCTTCCAGAGGAATTACTAACTGACGTGATAAATGAACTTCAAAAAAGGTTATCTTCAACAGACGGGGAACTTTCAGAACGTCTGGATGCTGTAAAAGCCATCGGAGAAGAATTTAGTGCGCGTTTTTTTGCAGCTTTTTTACAAAGTCAAGGCGTTCAAGCTGTTTTTGCAGACCCAAGGGACATCGGGATTGTTATGACGTCACCTCCTGAACGGGCAACCCTACATGAAGACTCCTATGCACGGTTAAAAGCGCTAAATGAATCATCTGTCATTCACATCGTGCCTGGTTTTTATGGCTATACAGTAAATGGGAAACTTCGCACGTTTGAACGTGGAGGCTCGGATATCACAGGTTCAATCCTTGCAGCAGCTGTTGGAGCAGAACTTTATGAGAATTTCACAGATGTCGACTTTGTTTATGCTGCCAATCCAAATATCATAGAAAATCCGATACAAGTTGAAGAAATTACATTCCGCGAAATGCGCGAGCTGTCGTATGCAGGTTTTACAGTCATCCATGACGAGGCATTAATGCCTGTGTACCGAAAACAAATTCCAGTCGCGATCAAAAATACGAATAATCCTCTTGCTCCGGGCACAAAGATTGTGGGATTCCGACCTCTAACTGAACGCCCAGTAACAGGTCTCACAGCTGATCAAGGATTCTCCATTTTGTATGTGAGCAAATATTTGATGAACCGAGAGCTGGGGTTTGGACGAAAGCTACTCCAAATCATTGAAGAAGAAGGAATATCCTATGAGCACACACCTTCTGGCCTTGATGACATATCCGTAATCATTCGCAGCCATTACCTTGATGCGCGCAAAGAACAACGTATCGTCAATCGCGTGCTTCAGGAACTTGGTGCAGAAGTAGCTTACTTCCGGCACGGGTTATCAATGATTGTGCTCGTTGGGGAAGGGATGCGGAACTCGACAGGTCTAGCTGCACGCGCCACTGCAGCTATCTCAGCAACGGGTGCCAATATCGAGATGATCAATCAAGGTTCTTCAGAGGTGAGTTTAGTGTTTGGTGTGTTAGAAGAAGATCAAGTTAAGATTGTACGTGCCCTTTATAATGCCTTCTTTTTACCTGTCAAGGTGAAATCTTGACAGAACATTTATTCCATGATAAGATAGTAAAGTTAAATGGTAAGACTATTGAGTTGAATCTGGCATTCTGCTCATGTTTTTGAAGATGCTTATTCTTTACTGGCGCGGCTATGGGGCCGCAATGACGAAAAAGTAGGTAGGGTTTTCGTTGCTTAAGTTAGAAGACACCAGTAGAACAACTTCCGCGGCAATTGAGGTTTTTATTTTTATTCAATTTAATCGTTTCACCATACTAGAGGGGCATGTCACTTAGACATGCCCCTCGTCTAATTTATTGCGTAAATTACCACGTCCTGCTAGTGTATAGCCTATAATTCGAAAAAGGTGAACTCTATGAAAGTATATGTACATAGCGCAAAGACGGCTCTTGCTCGATTCTTTACAGAGCGCTACTATGATCAGGCAGCACAGACCGCCTATTATTTGATGCTATCCATTTTCCCGTTTTTATTATTTGTTTTATCCCTGCTGAGTTTCTTATCCATCAATTTAGATTCTTTACTTTCTTTTATTGAACCCTACGCGCCCGGCAACACTTACGGATTTATTGAGGACAATGTGTTACGGATTTTGGAAGGCAATCAAGGCGGCGTATTATCCGTCAGTTTGATTTCAGCGTTTTGGTTAGCAAGTATGGCTGTCCAGTCACTTGCCCGAAGCTTTGCAGCTGCTTATTCAAAAGAAACAGCTATTCCTTTTTGGCGTACTTTGTTGCAAGACCTCGGTGTTACTGCAATTTTCATGATTATGATCCCTGTTTCTTTGTTTGTACCCATTGTTGAAAAAGGAATTCTATGGTTTGTAGCTCAAGCTGGTGAACTGGAAACCTGGTCTTTTTGGCTTACGATTTGGCCAGTGCTTAGATGGATTATCGGTAGTTTGTTTTTATTTTTGTTCTTTCTCTTCTTTTATTCCATTCTTCCAAAACAACGTCTGAAGATTCGTACGCTCGTTCCGGGTGCGGTGTTCACGACTATCACGTGGCAGTTCATCTCGTGGTTCTACGGCCAAGTGGTAGGCTATGTGTCGTATACACAAATTTATGGTCAACTTGCCGGAATCATCATTTTGATGATTTGGTTGTACTTATCAGCAGCCGTGTTATTGATTGGTGGTCTTATCAATGCGCAAACTTATATGCGAAAAAGCTAAGATTTCGTCCACACAAAAACAGCAGCTCCTCTGTGTACTTTGAGAGAAGAGCTGCTGTTTTTTTGTTGGTGGAGTTTACTTTTCAAACGTAACAGCAGTGCCCGTCGCGATGCACATCATCATACCTTCACGCAACGTTTCAAAATCTAGATCGACCGCAATGACAGCGTCCGCTCCTAACTGGCTCGCCTTCACTTTCATTTCCTCAATCGCAATTTGGCGTCCTTCTGATAACTTGTTTTCATAGGCAAAACTACGTCCACCAACAATATCCGTTACTGTTGCAAACAAATCACGTACTACGTTGGCCCCCATGATTGCTTCACCTGTTACAATTCCGTGGTACACGGCAATCTTCTTACCTTCAATTGTATTCGTTGTCGTTACTAACATTTTATCCATTCCTCCTTCTTTCTAGTTGTTACGTAAGAAGATAGAAAAAGTTTCACCTCGTGTATTTCTCCAAATAATTTTCAGCGAATCGCAAGGCTTGTGACGGGTCATCTTTCACACGATAACTAAACATCCCTTGAAATGTGTGAAGATACAAAAGCCCTTCCCCACTCGAAAACGGTTTATAGGAGATATCATGTACCTGTTTCCATGTGTACTTACGTATCTCACAGGATACCCCGTGTTCGGTCAGATGAATAAATTCTTCTGTCTCTTTTTTTTGTTGCATATAATAAAAATCAATTTCCCGATGAACTTTGTAATAGGCCAGTTTAACGGTCACCGTCTCCCTCCTTCCAGGTAAATTTTGAAAGATCTAGTTGCGTCTCTTTCCCTGAAACCCAATGACTAATTTCTTTGCCGAGCAGCGGCCCCGCTGTCAGTCCGGAAGAACCAAGACCATTGACAACAAAAAGTGAATCACTGATTTGTTCCACTATTGGTAAAAAATTTGGTGTATACGGACGCAATCCAACTGCCATTGACAACTCTTTCAGTTCTTGACCAGGAAAATACATCTCGGCAATCTTCATTAATTCTTCCTGTGCTTGTTTAGTAGGCGATACATCAAATGAAGTCGTATCTTCATGTGTCGTGCCAAGTGCAAATCGACCATTTCCAAACGATACGATGTAATGCGTTTTGAGTCCCATCACTACAGGAAACGCGTCATCTGATTCAATTGTAAAGTGAAGAAGTTGCGCTTTTTGATGGGACACGGGTACGTTTTGTTGGTACTCGTTCCCCCATGCGCCTGCACAATAAATCGTCAGATCAGCAGAAGGTTCAGGAGGAGATGGAACTTGATTCCACTCCCCACCAAGCTTTTCTACCGCAACTTGTAAAACGTCTCGCAGTTGCTTTCCGTTTACCATAGAGGCCCCGCTTAGATAGAGCGACGGGAATTCAGTCGTCAGGATTGGAAATTTTGCTTGTTGCTGGTCCTTCGTCAAATATGTGAGCTCCCCCATTTCCGGAGCTTCTGCTTGTTTATCAGTAATACGCTTGAATGCTTTTGGTAAAACTTCCTCGTCTTTAAAAAATAAAATAGCTCCTGATTTACGGTGACCCGTACGTTCACCCGTCAATGATTCGAGCTCTTGAATAAACTCTGGGTAATAGGCTGCCCCTAACCTAACAAGTTGATACCATACCTTGTTTCGGCGCTGAGAGACCCAAGGAGAAATAATGCCGGCAGATACGCACGTTGCCTGCCCCTGATCTTCTCGGTCATAAACCGTTACTTCATGACCTTCTTTTAATAGATGATAGGCAATTGAAGCTCCGGCGATTCCGCCTCCAATAACTTGTATTCGCATGAAATCCCTCCTGTTGTCAGTATAAAGCAAAATCCCCTTCAAAAAAACTTTGCCGTCTTTGTCTAAAGTTGCTGTCACGGGGGAATAGTAAAGTACAATTTTAATAGTAGAAATGAGGGACACCTATGAAATGGCAAGGACGTGCGAGAAGTACAAATGTTGAAGACAGACGAGGAATGGGCGGAAAAGGTATCGCTGGGATTGGTGGAGGATTAGGATTGATTATTGCCTTAATCTTCGCCTTTGTAAGTGGAGACCCTGGAGTCATTCTTGATCAAGTAAGTGGCAATCAAGCATCTGTTCCAGCACAGACGACAGCCATGGAGGACGAAGCGAAAGAATTTATATCGGTTGTATTAGCAGATACAGAACGGATTTGGTCGCAAATTTTTGAAGAAAACGGCATGGAATACGTAGAACCAACACTCGTACTTTATTCGGGAAGCGTGCAATCTGCATGTGGGGCTGCAGGAGCATCTGTTGGGCCCTTCTATTGTCCAGCAGATTACAAACTGTACATCGATTTAAGTTTTTACGAAGAATTGTCTACAAAATATAATGCACCTGGAGACTTTGCGATGGCTTATGTAGTCGCCCATGAAGTTGGTCACCACGTTCAAACGCTCTTAGGCACTACCGATAAAGTGATGCCTCTTCGCCAGCGATTATCAGAGGAAGAATTTAATAAATATCTGGTCCGTTTTGAACTTCAAGCCGATTACTTCTCAGGAGTATGGGCGCACCATGCAGATGGGCTAGGATATCTAGAAGATGGCGATATTGAAGAAGCTCTAGCTGCTGCAAGTGCTGTAGGGGATGACACTTTACAAAAACGGGCACAAGGCTATGTAGTAGAAGAAAGCTTCACACATGGAACTTCAGAGCAGCGTATGACTTGGTTTAGAAAAGGCTACGAAACAGGAACGATTCAAGGTGGGGACACATTCAATAGTCGTCCTTAAGGAAATAAAATCCAATCCATACGGGTTGGATTTTTTGGTTTCCTAACCGTATCATTTCGTCTACAATGAGGAAACAGAATGTGGGAATAAGGGGGATCTAAAATGAAACTTGAGTTTACAAAAATGCAGGGTGCAGGCAATGACTACATTTATATTAATGGATTTGAAACTACACTTTCACAAGATACTGCAACACGTCTTGCCCATCAACTTTCCAATCGGAATTTTGGAATTGGTGCAGACGGCTTGGTCATTATCGACCCGGTGGATGGCGCAGACGCTAAAATGCGCATGTACAATGCGGATGGCAGTGAAGGAAAAATGTGTGGAAACGCGATTCGGTGCGTAGCAAAATACATTTATGATCATGGTATTGTGACGAAAGAAAAAGTTGTTATTGATACATTAAGCGGAAAAAAAGCAATTGATTTGGTGATTGAAAATAATTTTGTGTCAGAAGCAACTGTAGACATGGGAGCTGCCAATTTTGTACTTTCGGAAATTCCAGTGAAAAGTGCTGAGGCAGAATGGATTGATTATACTTTCACAACATCGATTGGAGACTATCAAGTAACGGCAGTGAGCATGGGGAATCCTCATCTTGTAACCTTCCTTGATGAAATTCATGATTTGAATCTAACGGTCATTGGACCCGTATTTGAACATCATCCCGCTTTCCCAGAGCGAATCAATACTGAATTTGTAGTGGTCCACTCCCCTACTGAATTATCTATGCGCGTTTGGGAACGCGGATCCGGTGAAACGATGGCATGCGGAACTGGTGCATGTGCTGTAGTGGCAGCTGCTGTTCGCAACGGACATAGCCCCGCTGGAGAATGGATAACAGTCCATCTACTAGGTGGAGATTTAGCGATTTTATACAATGATGAAACAGTTTTGATGAGAGGTCCAGCTGTAGAGGTGTATAAAGGTTCCATTGAATTAGTCGTTTAGAACTACAAATGTCATAAAATGATTTATTTTTGTAAACAAAAAACGTATAAGTTGTAATGTGAATGTAATGTTCAATTGCTATGATACTTCTATCTTAATCAGATAGGGGTAGAGAACTTGAAAAAGATTCTTAGCACACTGGTCCTGGTTTTTGTACTATTCATTTCAACTACAGCAGCATCAGCTTCGACTGGCACATATACAGTAAAAAAAGGGGATACGCTTTATCGTATCGCTGTGAATCATAAGACAACAGTTTCTAATTTGAAGTCTTGGAACAATTTAAAATCAGATACAATCAAAATTAATCAAAAGTTACATGTTAAGAAACCAGCAACAAAAAAAGTTTCACGCTCCACTAGCAATGAAGTGGTTAAAGAGTTTTATGTAACATCTACTGCTTACACTGCTTATTGCAAAGGCTGTTCAGGCATAACAAAGACTGGAATCAATCTTCGCAAAAACCCACATTTAAAAGTAATTGCAGTAGATCCTAAAGTAATTCCACTCGGAACTAAAGTTCACGTAGAGGGTTATGGGTATGCAATCGCTGGCGATACAGGAAGTGCAATCAAAGGAAATAAAATTGATGTATTTATGCCTTCTACTTCCCAAGCACTCAACTGGGGACGCAAAACAGTTAAAATTAAAATCATTAAATAAAGAGGCTGGGACAAAACTCGGCCGATAATATAAAAAATGGTCATCGCGATTGAGTGATGACCATTTTTTATGGGTAATTTCAAATATGCGGCC
>NZ_JAFBFG010000018.1 GCF_016909155.1 Chryseomicrobium aureum | reverse complement strand
ATCTGGAGGAGCAAGCTCCTCCTTCATCCGCTCGACTTGCATGTATTAGGCACGCCGCCAGCGTTCGTCCTGAGCCAGGATCAAACTCTCCATAATAGAGAACTTAATGTAAGCTCATTTTGTTGCTGGCATCATAATGATGTCCATTTTTGAACGTCCATCACAACCCGTTAAAGGATGCGACTTGGTTCGTTTTTGCGTCACGCACACCCAACGGGGGTCGGGGCGGTGACGCTCTATCTTGACGTCTTGCATGTTCAGTTTTCAATGTTCATATGTCGTCTTGAGACAACTTTTAAAGTATATCAACTTATCAATCAGTTGTCAACACTTTATTTTATTGATGTTGTAGTGCCTTAGCGACCTACTTATCATACCAAGGATACAGAGAAAGGTCAATACTATTTTTCTAGAAAAATAAAAGAGACTTATAAAATCATAAGTCTCTTTTACTAACTATTAGTTTTCAGTTGGTTCTTCTTCTATAGAAGGAGTTTGCTCGACGGTACCTTCTACTACTGTCCCGTCTTCTAAAAGCTCGACTTCTTCCTCTTCACTCTTTTCAACTTTTGCTACTGTAGCAATCTTCTCTTCATCACTTAAGCGCATTAATCGAACACCTTGCGTTGCACGTCCAGTCGTGGAGATATCTTCTACAGCCATACGAATCAACATGCCCTGAAGTGTGATCAGCATCAAATCTTCAGTTCCATCAACAGTTTTCAATGCACTCAAGTTTCCGTTCTTCTCCGTAATCTGACACGTCTTTATTCCGTATCCACCGCGAGATTGCAGACGGTACTCAGAGGCAGCTGTACGTTTTCCGTAGCCGTTCTCTGTTACAACGAGGACTTCCTGGTCATCTTCAAGAATTTCCATGCCGACAACGAAGTCGTTTTCGCGAAGTTTGATGCCTCGAACTCCAGCTGCTGTTCGACCCATCGAACGGATATCCGACTCTTTGAAGCGTATAGAGCGTCCTTGGTGCGTTCCGATAATGATATCTTTTTCACCATCTGTGCGACGAACAGCCATCAACTCATCTTCTTCACGAAGAGAAACAGCAATCAGACCGTTTGTACGGATGTTTGCAAATGCTGTAACTGGTGTACGCTTTGTAACGCCATCACGTGTTGTAAAGATGAAATACTCGTTGTCTTCAAATGAAGACATCGGGATCATCGCTGTAACATTCTCATCACGCTCGATGTTGAGTAAATTGACGAGTGGCAATCCTTTTGCTGTACGGCCATACTCAGGAATTTCGAATCCACGTGCACGATACACCTTTCCTTTGTTCGTAAAGAAGAGAATGGTATCGTGTGTAGATGTATTCAATAGGTGTTCTACGAAGTCATCTTCGTTGGTGCCCATTCCTTGAACGCCTCGACCACCACGACGTTGACTTCGGTAGGTGTTCACCGGCAAACGTTTGATGTAGCCTTTATTTGTCAATGTCAGTACCGAGTTTTCTTCTGGGATCAAGTCTTCATCTTCCATGATTTCTGCCCCACCCGCCATAATTTCTGTACGGCGTTTGTCGGAGAACTTGTCACGAATCTCGATAAGCTCTTCACGGATGATTTCAATAACACGGTATTCATTCTCAAGGATAAATGTTAACTCTTCTATGAGAGCAAGTAATGCGTTGTATTCTTCTTCGATTTTGTCACGCTCAAGCCCTGTTAGACGTTGTAGACGCATATCTAGGATAGCTTGCGCTTGACGCTCGGATAGTTCGAACTTTTCCATCAATCCGCGTTTTGCTTCGTCGCCAGTTTGAGAGGCACGAATCAATGCGATGATTTCATCGATATGATCTAATGCGATGCGCAGACCTTCTAAGATGTGTGCGCGGTCTTTGGCTTTATTCAAGTCAAACTGTGTACGACGACGGATGACCACTTTTTGATGCTCTAGGTAGTGGTACAATGCCTCTTTCAAGTTCAATACTTTTGGTTGGTTGTCAACAAGGGCAAGCATGTTCACGCCAAAGCTTGTTTGAAGTTGCGTTTGCTTGTATAGATTATTCAAAAGGACATGCGTGTTTGCGTCTTTACGTAGCTCAATGACGATACGCATACCATCGCGATCGGACTCATCTGCAAGGTGTGTAATACCTTCGATTTTCTTATCACGCACAAGCTCTGCGATTTTTTCAATCAAGCGTGCTTTGTTGACTTGATACGGAATTTCTTTGACGATGATGACTTGTTTGCCACTCGCTTTTTCCTCGAATTCAACTTTTGCACGCGTGATAATTGAGCCGCGTCCTGTTTCGTAAGCACGACGAATCCCGCTTCGTCCCAAGATGATTCCACCAGTAGGGAAATCAGGACCTGGAATAAATTCCATCAGTTCATCAATTGTAATTGCTGGGTTTTCAGCAAGGGCTAAAACACCATCGATGACTTCTCCAAGGTTGTGTGACGGAATGTTTGTTGCCATCCCAACCGCAATCCCTGAAGCTCCATTAACCAGTAAGTTCGGGTAACGACTTGGCAACACAGCTGGCTCTTTTTCTTGGCCATCGTAGTTGTCTTTATAATCGATTGTATCTTTGTTGATGTCACGCAGCATTTCCATTGCGATTTTTGACATACGCGACTCGGTATAACGCATTGCCGCGGCGCCGTCTCCGTCAATCGAACCAAAGTTCCCGTGACCGTCTACAAGCATGTAGCGGTAACTGAAATCTTGTGCCATACGTACCATCGCATCGTAAATGGAGGAGTCGCCGTGTGGGTGATATTTCCCCATTACGTCACCGACGATACGCGCTGACTTTTTATATGATTTATCCGGTGTGTTCCCGAGCTCTTGCATTCCATAAAGAATTCGGCGATGAACCGGTTTTAATCCGTCCCGTACATCTGGTAACGCACGTGAAACAATAACACTCATAGCGTAATCAAGGAATGAAGTCTTCATCTCATTGCTGATATTAATTCCTCTTACGCCTTTATTCGGTACTTCCGACATGCTGCTTGACCTCCCATTCTTTCTTCACCTAAACGAAATCACACATCTCGCCGAAAAGATGACGAGATGTGGTACTAGTTTTAAATATCTAAATTTTTCACGTATACTGCGTTGTCTTCAATGAACTGACGACGTGGTTCTACTTCATCGCCCATCAGTTGTTCAAAGATAGAATCTGCTTCAAGTGCATCTTCTAAATTGACTTGTAGCAATGTACGGTACTCTGGATCCATAGTTGTTTCCCATAACTGCGTAGCATTCATCTCACCAAGACCTTTGTAACGCTGGACATTTGGCTTTGGTTGTTTTGGAAGACGCTCTAAGATGGCACGTAATTGACTATCGCTGTAACAATATTCAATATGCTTTCCTTGTTTCACTTGATAAAGTGGTGGTTGTGCAACATAGACATACCCCGCTTCAATCAACGGACGCATAAAACGGAAGAAGAACGTCAATAGGAGTGTACGAATGTGTGCACCATCGACATCGGCATCCGTCATAATCACGACTTTATGGTAACGTGCTTTTTCTAAATTGAACTCGCCACCGATTCCAGTGCCAAGTGCCGTAATCATTGCACGAATTTCATTGTTTCCTAGGATACGGTCAAGACGTGCTTTCTCCACGTTCAAAATCTTCCCGCGAAGTGGAAGGATCGCTTGGAAGTGACGGTCACGACCTGATTTTGCAGAACCGCCTGCAGAGTCACCCTCTACGATATACAGTTCGCTTTCTGCCGGGTTACGTGATGAACAGTCCGCAAGTTTCCCTGGTAAGCTCGACACTTCAAGTGCAGATTTACGACGTGTAAATTCGCGAGCTTTTTTCGCAGCGACACGTGCACGAGCGGCCATTAGACCTTTTTCGACCACTTGACGCGCTACTGAAGGGTTTTCAAGCAAGAAGCGCTCGAAGCCTTCTGAGAACAAGCTATTTGTGATCTGGCTCACTTCTGAATTCCCAAGTTTCGTCTTGGTCTGCCCTTCAAACTGAGGGTCTGGGTGTTTGATGGAAATGATAGCCGTTAGACCTTCACGTACATCGTCACCTGTCAGGTTGGTTTCAGATTCTTTTAAAAGATTATTTTTACGCGCATAGTCGTTGATCACACGTGTAAGAGCTGTTTTAAATCCAGACTCATGTGTTCCGCCTTCATACGTATTGATGTTGTTGGCAAATGAGAAGATGGCTGCATTGTATCCTGCGTTGTATTGCATCGCAATTTCAATTGCAATTCCTTCTCGCTCTGCTTCTACAAAAATCGATTCGTGAAGAGGCTCTTTTTTGGCATTCAAATGTTCGACGTATGATTTAATTCCACCTTCATAGTGGAACGTCTTTTTCTGTTCTTGGCCTTCACGCTCATCCTGAATCGTGATAGCTAGACCACGGTTCAAATAAGCAAGTTCACGGATACGATTCGCTAGAATATCAAATTCATACTCCGTTGTTTCTGTGAAAATTTCCGAATCTGCTTTGAAACGTGTTGTCGAACCTGTAGTATCGGTATCTCCAATGACTTCAAGTGGTTGCGTAACAGCGCCACGCTCAAACTTGATTTCATGAATTTTTCCGTCACGATGCACAATTACTTCAGCATGTTCGGATAAGGCATTTACTACTGAAGCACCTACACCGTGAAGACCACCAGATACTTTGTAACCGCCCCCGCCGAATTTTCCTCCGGCGTGAAGAACAGTCATGATGACTTCAACGGCTGGTTTCCCCATCTTTTCATGGTTGCTGACAGGAATACCTCGTCCGTTATCTTCTACACGGATCCAGTTGTCTTTTTCAATTGTGACTGTAATATGGTCACAGTGACCGGCTAATGCTTCATCAATCGAGTTGTCGACGATTTCCCATACTAAATGGTGAAGACCTTTTGAACTGGTAGAACCAATGTACATTCCAGGGCGCTTACGGACGGCTTCGAGACCTTCTAAAACCTGAATCTGGTCTGCATCATAAGAAGTTTGGATTTCTTTTTCTTCCATTGCCAAGTGACTCACCTACTCTTTCTGTTTGGCACATCTAGTGTTTCTCTTCAATCGTTCCATGTTCCACATGAAACAATTTGGCTTGTGTGACGACGTCATGTGTCAGACCATCTACAGTTGTGGTTGTGACAAATGTCTGCACTTTATCTTGAATAGTATTTAACAGATGCGTTTGTCTGAAGTCGTCGAGTTCAGATAAGACGTCATCTAGTAATAAAATGGGTGGTTCACCGACTTCTTGGTGAATCAATTCAATTTCAGCAAGCTTCAGTGACAACGCAGTCGTTCGCTGTTGTCCTTGAGATCCATAGGTCTGTACGTCATAGTCGTTAACAAAGAACTGCAAGTCATCTCGGTGTGGACCGTAAAGGCTTGTTCCCCGCTGGACCTCTTGACGCTTCGACTTCTCAAGTTTTTCTGTCAGCTGTTGCTTCCACTCTTCAGGACCTGCATCTAAATCGATACCTGCTGTGCACTGATAGCGGATGTTTAACTTCTCAAGTCCTCGGGAAATACCATGATGAATGGGTTCTGCCCAGGATTGCAACAGCTCGATAAACTGCATGCGTTTTTTCAGCACTTTGACTGCTGCTTCTACATATTGTTCTGTATAAATCGCAAACATCACATCGTCGAACGAAGGATTCCCTTGGTTCTGCTTTAAGATGTGGTTGCGTTGTTTTAAAATCTTTTGAAATTGCAAAAGGTCATGCAAATAAACAGGTGATATCTGGCCGATTTCCATATCCAAAAACCGTCTTCTCACCTGCGGGCTACCTTTTACCAAATTCAAATCTTCTGGTGCAAACATGACGACGTTCATTTGACCGATATAGTCACTAAGACGGGATTGTTCCAAATGATTGACCTTTGCTTTCTTGCCTTTTTGCGAGATGGTCAGTTCGAATGGAATGGTGCCGTATTTTTTATGAACATCACCTTTTATTTTACCATATTCCGCGTTCCAACGTATCAATTCTTTATCGTTTGAGGTACGGTGAGATTTCGCCATCGCGAGTACATAAATGGCCTCCATGATATTGGTCTTGCCTTGTGCATTTTCACCGAGGAAGACATTCACATGTTTAGAAAAATCAGCTTGTGCCGATTCATAATTCCTATAATTTGAAAGCGCCAATGTCTCGATGTGCATTCTACGCCTCAGGTCCGATCAATTTAAACTTTCCATGCTCAGGAATGAGAACGACATCTCCTGTCCGAAGCTTCTTCCCTCTGCGGTCTTCTGCTTCTCCGTTGACAAAAACTGTGTTCATTTGAAGAAATGGACGCGCCATCCCACCTGAATCAATGGCACCGGTCATTTTTAATAGTTGACCGAGTGTGATGTATTCTGAATCAAATCGAATCTCATTCATCGTTTGATACCTACTCTTTCTAAAAGTCATTATCACTCCATTTTACCCTATTTTTGTGGATAAGTAAAAAGGAGTCGCTGCAATGAGCGACTCCTTGGAAATTAATACGTTCGGACTGGCAAGATCAATTGCAAAATCGCATCATCATGCACAGATTTTAAAATGAACGGACGCATGACCCCAGTGAACTGGATTTGCACGTCATGACCTTCAATAGCTTTTAGTGCATCCATCATATACTTTGCACTGAACGAGATAACTAGCTCTTCCCCTTCAATCTGCTCTGCAAGCACTTGCTCTTCTACTTTCCCGATTTCAGGAGAGTTGGATGAAATCTCTACTGCACTTTGCCCTTGTGTCGTGAAACGGACCACGTTGTTGCGATCTTCACGCGCTAATAAAGATGCACGATCGATGGCTTGGTGAAGTGCACGGCCATTTACTACGACCAGCGTCTTATGTTCAGAAGGAATCAGGCGGCTCGTGTCCGGATAGTTTCCTTCAAGAAGACGTGAATAAAATAGGACGTTTCCAGCTTTGAATAAAATTTGTTGGGAAGTTAATACAATCTCAACAGGTTCTGAGTTATCTTCAAGAATCTTATTGAGCTCGTTTAAGCTTTTCCCTGGAATCACTGCGTTGTACTCTTCAGAAGGAGCACTTTCAAGCTTTGTCGAGCGACGTGCTAGACGGTGGCTGTCTGTTGCAACACACATCAACTCACCATCACGGATTTGCCAGTTCACCCCTGTTAGTACTGGGCGACTTTCTGAAGTCGAAACTGCAAAGACCGTTTCACGAATGATGGACTTGACTAAGTCAGCTGGCATTGTGAAGGATTGGTCTTCTTCCATCTGAGGAAGTAATGGATAGTCGTTGGCATCTTGACCGATCAGATGGAATTCTGATTTTCCAGAACGAACATCTGTCTGATAATTATTTTTCACTTCAATAAGAACGTCATTTGTTGGAAGCTTACGAACAATCTCATTAAAGAAACGTGCTTGCAATACGATGGAACCAGTCTGTGTCAATTGAACAATCTGCTCTCCATCTTCTTCAAGTGGGATGAATGTTTGAATTGTAATATCTGCATCACTACCTGTTAAGTAGATCCCTTCTTTTTTTGCCTCGATTTTAATTCCTGTAAGAATTGCGACGGTGGTTTTTGAACTTACTGCTTTCATGACATCATTCAATGCCTCGAGTAAGCGATCTCGCATTACTTCAAATTTCACGCTGAAATCAGCTCCTTATATACATATTTATTTTTATTAAAGAATAACAGCAATAGTAATAGGCACTGTGAATATGTGTATAAGTGCATTTTCCCCTACAGAAATATGGTTATCCACATGTGCATAAAGTGTTTGTAAGTTAACGAATAACTAGTAGAGTTATCCACACTATTCAGATGAGCGTCCTAATAGACTCTTAATCTGTTTAATTTCACTTTTAAGCGTTTCATCTGTTTTGAGCAGAGTTGAAATTTTTTCAGTTGCATGAATGACCGTTGTATGATCACGACCTCCAAATTCTTCTCCGATTTTCGGCAGCGAAAAATCTGTCAGTTCACGAGAGAGATACATAGCGATCTGACGTGGATAGGCAATTGATTTTGTTCGCTTCTTTGCTGAAAAGTCTTCTAAACGTACATGGTAGTGCTCTCCAACGACTTTTTGAATGTCTAAGATGGTGATGATGCGTGAGCGACTGGCAGGCATAATATCTTTTAGTGCTTCAGAAGCCAAATCGACATTGATGTCGCGATTGATCAAAGATGAATACGCAACGACACGGATGAGAGCTCCTTCAAGCTCGCGGATATTAGAATCAATCTGATTGGCGATGTATACCATCACTTCATTACTAATATCTAAGCCGTCTGCACGTGCTTTTTTGCGAAGGATTGCGATACGTGTCTCTAAGTCCGGTGGCGAAATATCGGTAATCAGGCCCCATTCAAAGCGCGAACGTAAGCGATCTTCAAGTGTTGGAATTTCTTTAGGCGGACGATCACTAGAGATAATAATTTGTTTAGATTCCTCATGCAACGCATTGAATGTATGGAAAAATTCTTCTTGGGTTGATTCTTTTCCAGCAAGAAACTGAATATCATCTATTAGCAGCACGTCTACATTGCGGTACTTATTGCGGAAATGGACAGTTTTATTGTCTCGGATGGAGTTAATGAATTCATTTGTGAATTTTTCAGATGACAAATACACCACCTTGGCATTTGGATTATGTTCTTGTACATAATGACCAATGGCATGCATCAAGTGGGTCTTTCCAAGTCCAACTCCTCCATAAATGAAGAGTGGATTATACGCTTTTGCAGGTGCTTCAGCGACTGCGAGTGATGCAGCATGCGCAAAGCGGTTTCCGGAACCGATAACGAATGTATCGAACGTATACTTTGAGTTCAACATACCTGGTGAGAAGTCCGGCTGATCGTCTTGAGAGACCATCGGCTTTGGTGCAGGAATGTCATAGTCTTCTAAGTTTTGATCTTTTGGAACGATGAAGGAAATCATCGCTTCCTTTCCAGTCAAATCATGCAAAATCGCAGCAATTTGATGGACATAATGGTTTTCAAGCCAGTCACGCGCAAATGAGTTTGGTGCTGCGATTGTCAACGTGTCTTGTTTATAAGATAAGAGCTTTGTCGACTTCAGCCACGTTTCAAAACTCGGTTTCGAAACTTGTTTCTCCATCTCAGCGAGCACCCGGCCCCATAGTTCTTCGAGTTGATCCAACGAGGTACACTCCTTTCTGATTTGTGTCATATAAAAGCCAGACGCAATTCGACATGGCAAAAAAATATAGAACAATTATCCACACTATAAAATACATGTGGATAAAACTTTACACAGACTGTGAAAAATATTATCCACACTTTATTAACAAATGTGGATAACTGAAAAAGGCGATTTTTTATGTACAGAGTAAAACACAATTAGCATATCATTTTTAGCTAGTACTGACAAGACTTGATTGAACTTATCCACAAAGCCTGATTTACACACAGTTATAGTTGTCCACAGGTATGAATATGTGCAAAAACTGTTCATAAGGGATGTTGATAACTTAGAATGGTGATTTTACATATTCCCATCGAAATTTGCAAGTGTTTGTCGAGAATGTGGATAACTTGATCTGGAGCATGAGGAAAAACTTGATTTTGCGCATTGACAGTCTGGGGCAGATTTAAGTATAATAGTCAAGACTGTCTGGAGATATTTAAGAATAGTCAAAGCAGGAGGTGTCTTACACAATGAAACGTACATTCCAACCAAATAAACGTAAACGCAGCAAAGTTCACGGGTTCCGCGCACGTATGAGCACAAAGAATGGTCGCCGCGTATTAGCTTCACGCCGTGCTAAAGGAAGAAAAGTATTATCAGCATAAGTCCACTGAACCCTCAGTGGATTTTTTTTTACTAGTATTTAGATGTGGAGCCGACTGTTCAGAAATTGTGCGGAATGACAGCGGAGCCCGTGAAGCGTTCTTTGCTTCATGGGATGCGATGGCATTTTGCGGGATTTCTAGGAGGCGCAACTCGATTACGTTTAGATGTGGAGAACGCCACTCTAGAAACTCCGAGGAAATCAGACGTGCCCGTGAAGGCGCTCTTCAGCCTTTGCGGGTGCGGCTGATTCCAGAGTGTGTTTCTGGCGTTCGGAACTCGATTCCATTCAGAGTCGTAGCCCGACTAGAACTCGATTCCACCACAAAAAACTTTGCTCTTCCTATTAGAAAGAAACCAAAACACGCAACAGATATTTACAGGAAGGTCGGAGGTCCATGAATAAACACCAGCGGATCAAAGACAACAAAGAATTTCAGGAAATCTTTAAAAAAGGGAAGTCGTATGCCAACAGACAGTTTGTCGTTTATATCATGCCAAGTGAAGAGACACATTTCCGAGTTGGGCTTTCTGTCAGTAAAAAGGTAGGAAATGCAGTCACACGAAATCGTGTTAAACGATACATACGTCAAACCTTTCTAGAACTGAAAGACGATGTTAAGCCCGCCAACTATATTATTATCGCCAGGATTCCGGCGGCCACACTAGATTTTCATGAGACAAAAAAGAGTCTCGAACACGTATTGAAAATCGCGAAAGTTTATCGTTCGAGTGGTAAGATAAAGAAAACAGAAGACAATGCAGGGGGACGTACAAGGTGAAAAAGAAGGCACTTCTCACTCTGCTTATAGTGTCTGCACTATTTTTAGCAGGGTGTACAGAATTCAATGCGCCAATTTACGATGAATCAACCGGGTTCTGGAATGAATACATCGTATGGCCACTTGTTTCAGCTATCACGTATTTTAAAAATCTGCTTGGAACGTACGGACTTGGAATTATCGCAGTTACGGTCATTATCCGTTTAGCCATTCTTCCACTTTTGATTAAGCAGACAAAGAGCTCGAAAAAAATGCAGGAAATTCAACCTCAATTGAAGTTACTGCGTGAAAAATACAGCTCAAAAGATGCACAAACACAACAAAAATACCAAGCAGAAATGATGGAACTCTTTAAAGAGAAGGGTGTCAACCCAGCAGCAGGTTGTTTACCGGTCTTGATTCAGATGCCGATTTTAATCGGATTCTATCATGCCATCAGCCGCATGAATGCTACTCCAGAAATTAATCTTGGTGATTTCTTGATTTTCCCACTAGCAGAGCCAAGTATTACACTTGCGATTCTTGCAGGGGTGTTCCAATTAGTTACTCTGATGACAGGCCCAGCGATGGACAACCCACAAATGAAAATCATGATGTATATTATGCCATTTATGATTGTCGGATTTGGTTTGATCTTACCATCAGCATTAACACTGTACTGGGTAATCGGAAACATTATCTCATTGATCCAAAACTTAGTAATCTACAAGCCGTGGAATAAGCCACAGGTCGTTCCAGTTCAAACGGGAGGGAAAAAGAGATGAGATCCACTACACAAACTGCAGCAACAAGTGAGCAGGCAATTCAACAAGCATTAAAAGAGCTTGGAATTCGTCGCGATCAAGCGTCGATCAAGATTTTAGATGAAGGTAAAAAAGGCTTTCTCGGTCTAGGAGCGAAGCCTGCAGTTGTGATAGTGAATGTCAAAGACGGTGTGACTGTTGAAGAAACACCGTCCTCTCCAGTGGTTGTAGAAGAGACGAAAGAGGTCGTCGAATCAGCCGCAGTTGATATCAGTGAACAGCCGATTGAAGCTGTGTCTGAACAGACTGAACCTGTAGTCGTCGAAACACCCGTTGCCAAAATTACAAATGATAAAGCAATTGAAGAATCGATCCGATACATGAAAGAAGTCGCGCAAGGGATGGGAATCAACGACTTAGACGTTACACATGAAGTCGAAGGCAAGTATGTTCACTTCCAGTTGAACAGTTCGAAAGCTGCTCAGTTGATTGGAAAGCGTGGTCAAACTTTAAATGCGCTTGAAAATCTTGTTCAATTGGTTGCAAATAAGTACTCGGGTAACTTCATGATTGTCAAAATGGACGTTGAAAACTACCGAGAGAAGAGAAAAGTAGCACTTGAACAACTCGCAGAACGAATGGCGGATAAAGCACGTCGTTCTGGAGAGAAAGTCGAGTTCGAACCGATGAATGCGTATGAACGAAAAATTATTCATAATGCATTATCTACACATGTAGACATCGATACGTATTCTGTTGGAGCGGACCCACATCGTCACTTAGTCATTGAACCGATTCAATAAGCAAAGGAGCCCCTTAGTGGGCTTCTTTTTTTGTCCAATTGTCACAGTTCCATAACTAGAGTTTTCCACAAAAATATGCTATTGTAAGGTGTTAGTGCGTTCAATAAAAATCAGTTATCCACACGTGGATAACTGTTCGATAGAGGAGAGAAACCAATAATGGAATTTGATACAATTGCAGCGATTTCCACACCACTCGGAGAAGGGGCGATCGCAATTGTTCGCCTAAGTGGTCCAGAGGCTGTTTCAATTGCTGATCAGGTGTTCCGCTCTCCTTCCCATAAAAAATTAGCGCAAGAAGCGACACATACCATTCATTATGGACACTTAGTCCGTCCTGAGACTGAAGAAGTCGTAGAGGAAGTCATGGTATCTCTGATGAGAGGCCCTAAGACGTTCACACGCGAAGATGTAGTAGAAATCAACTGCCACGGAGGGCTTGTCACAGTCAATCAGGTCCTGCAACTGGTATTGCGTGCTGGAGCGCGCATGGCAGAGCCTGGAGAGTTTACAAAGCGTGCCTTCTTAAACGGGCGAATTGACTTGTCTCAAGCAGAGGCGGTCATGGATCTTATCCGTGCTAAAACAGACAAGGCGATGAACGTGGCGCTCGGTCAAATGGACGGTCGACTGTCTCGACTCATTCAATCTCTTCGCCAGGCGCTCTTAGAGACGCTTGCACAGGTCGAAGTAAACATCGACTACCCGGAATACGATGACGTGGAAGAAATGACGATTCCGCTTATGCGTGAGAAGGGTATGTGGGTCAAGCAAGAGATTGAGAAGCTGCTGGAGACAAGCATGCAAGGAAAGATTCTGCGTGAAGGGCTTGCGACTGTTATTGTCGGTCGTCCGAACGTAGGGAAATCTTCTCTATTAAACAGCCTGATTCAAGAAAATAAAGCTATTGTCACAGATATTGCGGGAACGACTCGTGATATTATAGAAGAATATGTCAATGTTCGTGGCGTGCCTCTGAAATTAGTCGACACGGCCGGTATTCGGGAGACAGAAGACATCGTTGAGCGTATCGGTGTCGAGCGATCTCGTCAGGTGTTAAAAGAAGCGGACTTGATCTTGTTGGTCATGAACCACTCAGAGGCATTATCAGAAGAAGATGAGCGTCTCATTGAAGCGACGCATGGTATGGAGACGATTGTTATCGTCAATAAGACGGATCTTCCGCAAGCATTGGCTTACAGCAAGCTTGAAGAACTTGTCGGCCACCGCCGTATCGTGACGACATCTATTCTTCAAGATGAAGGTATTGAGCAACTTGAGCAAGAAATTGCGAAGCTGTTCTTTGAAGGAACTATGCAGGGAGGCGACATGACGTATGTATCGAACGCGCGTCACATCGCACTTCTTCATCAAGCCAAACAAACAATCGAAGATGCCCTGGATGCTACAGAACAAGGCGTTCCAGTGGATATGATTCAAATAGATGTAACTCGAACTTGGGAAATACTTGGAGAAATCGTAGGAGACACTGTAGAAGAAAGTCTCATCGATCAACTCTTTGCTCAGTTCTGCCTCGGGAAATAACAACAGAGAGGAAGAGACTATGCGTACTTTTGACGCAGGCACGTATGATGTAATCGTCATCGGTGCCGGGCATGCCGGAGTAGAAGCGGCACTTGCTTCTGCCAACATGGGTGCCAAAACACTCGCTTTAACTATTAACTTAGATATGATTGCCTTTATGCCATGTAACCCATCCGTAGGAGGACCGGCAAAAGGAATCGTTGTCCGTGAAATCGATGCACTTGGAGGCGCAATGGGGAAAGTCATCGACCGTACCCATATCCAAATGCGGATGCTCAATACAGGAAAAGGGCCAGCTGTTCGAGCGCTTCGAGCACAAGCTGACAAAGTCCTTTACCAACAAGAAATGAAACGTTTGATGGAAGAGCAACCAAATTTGTCTGTTCATCAAGCAGTAGTAGAAGAACTGATTATCGAAGATGAGGAAGTAAAAGGTGTTATCACACAGGTAGGTGCTATTTATAAAGCCAAAACTGTTGTTGTTACGACCGGTACTTTCTTGCGCGGGGAAATCATTATTGGTGACTTGAAGTATTCATCAGGTCCGAATAATCAACAACCGTCTATAAAACTCGCAGATAACTTGCGTGAACTAGGCTTTGATCTAGTCCGTTTCAAAACAGGTACACCACCACGTGTAAATTCAAACACAATTGATTATTCAAAAACTGAAATGCAACCAGGAGACGATGTACCACGTGCTTTCAGTTTCGAAACGACAGAGTTCATCATGGACCAACTGCCGTGCTGGTTAACGTATACAGGGGAGAAGACCCACCAAATCATCGAAGAGAACTTGCACTTATCACCGATGTATTCTGGAATGATCAAAGGGACTGGCCCACGTTATTGCCCGTCTATTGAAGATAAAATCGTGCGTTTTAACGACAAGCCACGCCACCAGATCTTCTTAGAACCAGAAGGACGCAATACAAAAGAAGTGTACGTACAAGGCTTATCAACGAGCCTTCCTGAGCATGTACAACGTCGTCTGTTAGAAAGCATTCCAGGTCTTGAAAAAGCGGAAATGATGCGTGCTGGCTACGCCATTGAGTACGATGCGATGGTTCCGACACAATTATGGCCAACACTCGAGACGAAAAAGATTAAAAACCTCTATACAGCAGGACAAATCAACGGAACTTCTGGGTATGAGGAAGCAGCGGGTCAAGGGTTGATGGCAGGTATCAATGCAGCACGCCGCTCGAAAGGTGAAGACGAGGTCGTTCTGAGCCGTTCTGACGCGTACATCGGCGTATTAATCGATGACTTAGTAACAAAAGGAACGAATGAACCGTACCGTCTACTGACTTCACGTGCTGAATATCGTCTCCTTCTTCGCCACGACAATGCAGATCTTCGTCTGACAGACTTGGCATATGAGATTGGACTCGTGTCTAAAGAGCGCCACGACCGTTTTACAGCGAAAAAAGAAGCGATTGAAACAGAGTTAAAGCGCCTTCGCAGCATTATCATCAAACCAAATGAAGAGACGCAAAATCTGATTCGTTCTGTCGGTGGAAGTGAATTGAAAGACGGAATTCGCGCGTCAGATCTATTGAAACGTACGGAAATGACGTACGACCTAGTTGCACAACTTGTACCGTCTGAAGTAGAACTCTCTGAAGACAGCAAAGAACAAGTCGAGATCCAAGTGAAGTACGAAGGATACATCGAAAAATCATTGCAACAAGTAGACAAACTGAAGAAGATGGAAGATAAAAAAATCCCGGAAAACATCGATTATGATGCTATTTCAGGCCTCGCCACAGAAGCACGTCAAAAACTGAAAGAGGTACTGCCACTTTCATTAGCACAAGCTTCTCGCATTTCTGGAGTAAACCCGGCTGATATTTCTATTCTTCTAGTTTATATCGAACAGGGACGAATCGCTAAAGTCTCAAGCTAAGGAGCATTTCATGAACGAACAACAATTTATCGCAGCATTAGCTGAAAAAGGCATCCATTTATCGGAGCATCAGATCAAGCAGTTCAAGACATACTTTGAACTGTTGGTCGAATGGAATGAAAAGATGAACCTAACAGCTATCACAGATTTAGAAGAAGTCTATTTAAAACACTTCTATGATTCCATTACTGCAGCATTTTACGTGGATTTCTCAGAGCCTCTTACAGTTTGTGATGTAGGTGCAGGGGCAGGATTCCCAAGTCTTCCAATGAAGATTTGCTTCCCAGAAATGCGCGTCACAATCGTCGATTCACTTAACAAACGTATCCAGTTCTTAACACACTTAAGTAAAGAACTCGGACTTTCCCATGTAGAGTTTGTACATGCGCGCGCCGAAGAGTTTGGCCAAAACCCAGCGTATCGCGAGTCGTTTGACATTGTCACAGCGCGTGCTGTTGCACGTCTATCAGTGTTATCGGAGCTTTGTGTGCCGTTAGCAAAAGTAGGGGGGCGCTTTGTAGCTATGAAAGCAGCGTCAGCTGAAGACGAGTTGAAAGATGCAAAAAAAGCGCTAACAGTTCTAGGTGCAGAATTAAAAGAAGATTTTGCATTTAAACTGCCTGTTGAAGAGAGTGATCGCAAACTTTACATTTTCACAAAGAAAAAAACAACACCAAAGAAATATCCGCGAAAACCTGGGACACCGAACAAAAGTCCAATCCAGTAAAATGTTCCACGTGAAACATTTAATCTTCAAGCGATTTGTGATAGATTAGTAATAGAAGGTGGTGCACGTTTAGATGAAAAGTCCTTTTTCCAGGCTCTTTGGTGGTACAGATAAAGGGAAAGAAAAAGATGCAAGTTCAGAAGTGACAGCAACTGCAGCGACATCTACTGCTGTAGAAGAAGTTGTTCAAATCCCGATTGGACGCATCGTTCCAAATAAGTATCAGCCTCGTACAGTTTTTGATGATTCAAAGATTGAAGAGCTTGCCCGGACGATTCGGACTCATGGTGTAATTCAGCCAATCGTTTTACGGGAAATCGAATCCGGTCAGTATGAAATCATTGCAGGAGAACGTCGTTTTAGAGCGATGAGCAAGCTAGAGTGGACAGAAGTACCTGCAATTGTTCGTAATTTATCAGATAAAGAGACGGCTTCTGTTGCGCTTATTGAGAACCTACAACGAGAAGAATTGACAGCTATTGAAGAAGCGCTCGCCTATCAGCAGTTAATCGAGTTACATGAATTGACGCAAGAAGCTCTTGCACAGCGACTAGGAAAAGGGCAATCAACAGTCGCCAATAAAATTAGGCTTCTTAAATTACCGCAACAAGTCCAGGATGCGATTTTGACTAAGGACTTATCCGAACGACATGCGCGTGCATTAATGAAAGTAAAAGTAGAGGAGCTGCAACTTGAACTTCTAAAACTAACGATTGATCAACAATTGAGTGTCAAACAATTAGAAGAACATATTGCAAATCTGCAAGCAAAAGCAGAAAAATCCGAAAAAAAGACTCCGGCTAAACCGCGACAGAAGATGGTTAACAAAGACGTGCGTATAGCCTTGAATACATTGAAGCAATCTCTCACAATGATTTCAAAAAGTGGGATCAACTTTGAAACACAAGAAGAGGATCAAGATGATTACTATCAAGTAGTCATTAAAATTCTAAAGCGAAAATAGCCCATTTAAACATCTTTGCACTGTGTGTAGAGATGTTTTTTTTGTAGAATGTTACGCACATGTAACACTATAATTAAAAAAATTTGATAGAATAAGAGATATGAGCTCAGAAAGTAGGTGCAAGAGTGGGAAGAATTATCGCCATCGCCAATCAGAAGGGCGGAGTGGGAAAAACCACCACATCCGTGAACCTCAGTGCCTGCCTTGCATATTTAGGCAAAAAGGTACTACTTGTTGACATTGACCCACAAGGCAATGCCTCAAGTGGGGTCGGCGTAAACAAAGGTGAAGTCGATCAGTGTATATATGATGTGTTGATTGATGACGTGCCTGTAAAAGATATTATTATGGAAACTAAAGTAGAGAATCTACATATCGTTCCAGCTACAATTTCACTTGCTGGTGCGGAAATCGAATTAGTGTCTACTATTTCACGAGAAGTTCGCTTGAAACGTTCACTGGAAGAGGTTAGTCCTTATTACGATTATGTCATTATTGATTGTCCTCCGTCTCTTGGCCTTTTGACGATCAATTCTTTAACGGCATCAGATGCCATCATCATTCCTGTACAATGTGAATTTTATGCCTTAGAAGGGCTTAGTCAGCTTCTAAGTACAATTCGTTTAGTACAAAAGCATTTAAATAAGAACTTATCCATCGATGGAGTTCTACTAACGATGTTCGATGCTCGTACAAACCTTGGTATTCAAGTCATTGAAGAAGTGAAAAAGTATTTCCAAGAAAAAGTGTACAAGACCATCATTCCGCGTAATGTGCGTCTTTCAGAGGCACCAAGTCACGGGGAACCTATTATTATATATGATCCAAAATCACGTGGTGCAGAAGTGTACCTGGAACTGGCGAAGGAAGTGATTAAGCATGGCTAAAGGATTAGGAAAAGGCATCAATGCACTATTTCCAGGCGAAGATCAAAACACACAAGAACGTGTGGAACAGATTGAATTGAAACTCATCAAACCAAACCCTTACCAGCCACGTAAAATCTTTGATCAGCAGGCACTACAAGAGTTAAGTGCTTCTATTAAAGAACATGGCGTCTTGCAACCAATCATGCTTCGCAAAAAGGGAAGTAAGTTTGAAATTGTGGTTGGAGAGCGACGATTCCGCGCTTCACAGCTAGCAGGTTTAGCTGAAATTCCAGCAGTTGTCCGCAATTTAGACGACCGTGAAATGATGGAACTTGCTATTCTTGAAAACTTGCAACGAGAAGATTTAACGGCAATAGAAGAAGCAGAAGCGTATCAAAAGCTGATGGACACACTTGATTTAACACAAGAACAATTGGCTTTCCGTTTAGGAAAGAGTCGACCGCATATCGCGAACCATCTTCGTCTCTTAGTATTACCTGATGAAGCAAAAAAAGCGATTTCAGCTGGTGAAATTACAATGGGTCATGGAAAAGCGCTTCTTGGTCTGAAAAAGAAGAGAAATATCCCATTGATTCTTGAAAAGACGAAGAAAGAACAATTGAATGTTCGCCAACTGGAGGCACTTGTCCAACGTTTGAATGAAAATGTTCCACGTGAAACAATTGAAAAAGATAAGAAGGATATTTTCACTGTAGAGAAAGAGTCTGAATTGCGTGAGCGATTTGGTACAGCAGTGAAAATTAACCGTTCAAAAGATCAAGAAAAAGGAAAAATTGAAATTGATTTTTACTCAAAAGATGATCTGGAACGTATTCTAGAACTTTTAGAAAAGTAAACACTGACCTATTTCCACGTGCTGTGGAAATAGGTTCATTTTTTATAGTGCATGATTAGCGAAATGAAATTGTGAGAAAAGTAGGGATGAAGATGGTGTTATGGGGGACGCTGATCAATGCGCTTTTGATTGTAGTAGGAGCAATTGCTGGGCGACTATTAAAAGGAATCCCAGATCGAATGAAAGAAACAATTATGTACGCAATTGGTTTAGCCGTTGCCGTGATGGGAATTCAAATGTCTTTTGAAAGTACAAATTTTATTATTGTAATCATTAGTTTAGTAATAGGAACTGTACTAGGGGAGTGGTGGGATCTTGACCGTCAATTAAACCGACTGGGTCAGTGGCTTGAGAAGAAGATGAGCAAAGGTGGTCAAGAAGGCACGATTGCTCAAGGATTTGTTACAGCGACTTTAATTTTTGTGATTGGTGCTATGGGCGTGTTAGGTGCATTAAACAGTGGGCTACGTAACGATCATGAGTTGTTGATTAGTAAAGGAATTATTGATGGATTCACATCGATTCTATTAGCTGCCACTCTAGGAATCGGAGTTCTACTTTCTGCAATTCCAGTCGCACTTTACCAAGGGAGTATCGCTTTATTTGCTACACAAATCACGCGACTTGTTCCAGATGAGGCATTGACACTCTTCTTAAGTGAGATGACGGCGACTGGAGGCATTATGATCTTGGCCATCGGGTTAAACCTAATCGGTATTACAAAAGTGCGTGTCGCTAATTTGCTGCCAAGTCTGTTGGTAGTGGCTCTTTACGTAGCATGGACGTTTGTGTTTTAGCTAAATGACGATGCCATGCTAGAAACAGGGCATTAGCTATAACACGTGCCATGTCATGTGTAATATGAAGCCGAGTGGTTTGCAGCGTTTCAATTCCTTCGCTGTGAAGGTGGTTGACTACACCTTTAATCGAATAAGACCCTATAGCGGGTAAATTCTTTTGGACGGCTTTGCCTGGCCAAAGAGGACCGATCTCGAGTAAAATATCACCGATGGCGCGATGATTGCCTAAACAGGGATCGATTGCGACGAGTGGAGCGTCTGAATCAAACGAATGCAATTCTTCTACAATAGTAGTTAGGTTCAATGCATGTACAGGTGAATCTAGACAACCTACAACGCGAAATGGAAAGCTTGAATAAAGGGACAAGAATGACCCGGTGAGTGGGCCGAGAGCATCACCTGTTGAACGGTCTGTGCCGATGCACACAAATGTTAGACGTGGGTCATCAAAAGGGAGTACAGTTAAGAGAGCCGAGCTCAGCTCCCAAATAGCACCTTGTGCTTCAAAATTAGTTGAGTGAGTTGTAGGATTCATAGGATATCCACCTTTCCAGCAGTAGTTCTAGTAGTTTATGTAGAACTCACTAATAGTATTCATGAAAAAGGAGGTTCTCTATGAGTGTTGAACAAATATGGGAACGCACAGTTGAATTTATAGTTAATGAAGCATTATGGATTTCAATCGGAACAGCATTACTTAAAATTTTATTGATCTTAGTGTTAATGGGAATTGTCGTGAAAATCGGGAAGTCTGCCATTGAACGTGTGATGATTCTTCGCTCCAAGACACCTATTGGGTATACAGAACGCAGACAGAACACACTGATCAAATTACTGCAAAATGGACTCACATATATCGTCTATTTTGCAGGAATTTTAGCTATTCTTTCTGCAATGAGCATTAATGTAGTCGGTCTACTGGCTGGGGCAGGGATTGCAGGCCTTGCCATCGGTTTTGGTGCACAAAGTTTAGTGAAAGATATTATTACCGGATTCTTCATTATCTTTGAAGACCAATTTGGTGTTGGGGATACAGTCATGATCAATCAATCGAATGGAACGGTAGAAGAAATTGGTCTTCGTACAACGAAAATCAAGACGTACACAGGTGAGCTTCATATTATCCCGAACGGAAATATCTCGGAAGTGATCAACTACTCTGTTTACAATTCATTGATACTGGTGGATGTTTCTGTAGCGTATGAATCTGACGTGGATGAAGTAGAACGATTGATCAACAAGTTCTTAGATTCGACGGAGGAACGTTACCCGGAACTTGTCCGACGACCTGATTTGCTCGGAGTGAATGCGTTAGGTGCATCAGATGTTGTCATGCGTATTGCAGCGGAGACGTTGCCGATGAATCATTTTAAAGTCGGTCGCCTACTTCGCAGAGACATCAAAAAGTATCTGGATGATCACGGCATTGAAATTCCGTATCAGAAGATGGTCGTGTTTGAACAAAAAGGAGGAGGCCAAACGAATGCAGGCAAATAAAGAGTTTCAGTTACACGATGTCGTGGAAATGAAGAAACAACATCCATGTGGTACGAATGCTTGGAAAGTCATTCGTCTTGGTGCAGATATCCGAATCAAATGTGAAGGCTGCGGACATAGTGTCATGATTCCTCGTCGTGAATTTGAGAAGAAGATGAAGAAGGTCCTTGTGCGTCACGAGGAACAATAGACAGGGGGCGCGTTGCCCTTTATACTTAATAGGTTGAAACAAGAAAGGTAGGAGAACCCATGGCTTTAACAGCTGGTATTGTTGGTTTACCGAACGTAGGAAAATCGACGCTATTTAATGCAATTACAAAAGCAGGGGCACTAGCAGCAAACTATCCGTTCGCGACGATTGATCCGAACGTTGGAATTGTTGAAGTACCTGATGCACGTTTAGATAAATTAACTGAGATGGTAGAACCTAAGAAGACGGTCCCAACGGCATTTGAATTTACGGATATCGCTGGAATCGTAGAAGGCGCTTCAAAAGGGGAAGGTCTTGGGAATAAATTCCTTTCTCATATCCGTGAAGTAGATGCAATCTGTCAGGTTGTGCGTTGTTTCGTAGATGAGAACGTCACGCACGTGGCAGGAAAGGTCGATCCAATCTCGGATATCGAAGTGATCAATTTAGAATTGATTCTTGCTGACTTAGAAAGTGTCGACAAGCGCTTGCAACGCGTCGGTAAGATGGCGAAGCAAAAAGACAAAGAGGCGATGGTAGAACAACCGGTCCTTGAGAAATTGAAAGAAGCATTTGAAGCGGGGCAGTCTGCTCGTTCTGTTGATCTTTCTGATGATGAGAAGAAGGTTATCAAAGGTCTTCACTTATTGACGATTAAGCCAATGTTGTACGTAGCAAACGTATCAGAAGACGATATCATGGACGGCGGCTCAAACGAGTACGTAGAAAAGGTTCGTGAGTTTGCAGCGGCAGAAGGTGCAGAAGTGATTGTGATCTGTGCGAAAATTGAAGAAGAGATGGCAGCACTTGAAGACGATGAGAAAGCCATGTTCCTTGAAGAGCTAGGCATCGAAGAGTCAGGTCTTGATCAAATGATCAAAGCATCGTATAGCCTACTTGGTCTTGCCACATATTTCACAGCAGGTGTTCAGGAAGTGCGTGCATGGACGTTCCGTAAAGGAATGAAAGCTCCACAATGTGCAGGTGTCATCCACTCAGACTTCGAGCGCGGGTTTATCCGTGCGGAGACAGTGGCGTATGATGACTTAGTAGAAGCGGGTTCTATGCCAGCAGCGAAAGAAGCGGGTAAGGTTCGTTCTGAAGGAAAAGAGTATATTGTTCAAGACGGCGACGTTATGTTGTTCCGTTTCAACGTGTAACTAACAAAGAGGGATTCAGCTTACTGCTGAGTTTCTCTTTTTTTATACATTGCATTCCACTTCCCAATATGATACAATTCATTGATGTGAGTAATACAATTACTTACTCCTTGCCGGCCTCAAAACCGGCCAAAGTCCATAGGGAGGTGCAGAATAGATGAGACAGTACGAATTAATGTACATTATCCAGCCAGCAATCGAAGACGAGGCGAAGAAAGCTCTAGTTGAGCGTTTCAACGACATCCTTACTTCAAATGGCGCTGAGATCATCGAATCAAAAGAGTGGGGCAAACGCCGCTTAGCTTATGAAATCAATGACTTGCGTGAAGGTTTCTACCAAATCGTTAAAGTAAATGCAGATTCTAAAGCAATCGATGAGTATACACGTCTTGCTAACATCAATGAAGACATTATCCGTCACATTGCTGTTCGCGTTGACGAGAAATAAGAATTCAACGATCGCTGACGAGGGAGGTTTGTAGGCATGATTAACCGAGTTGTATTAGTAGGCAGATTGACGAAAGATCCGGAGCTGCGTTACACACCGAATGGCGTAGCAGTGGCACGCTTTACACTTGCTGTAAACCGTACATTCTCAAGCCAATCAGGAGAACGTGAAGCAGATTTCATTAACTGTGTTGTTTGGCGTAAACAAGCTGAAAACACAGCAAACTACTTGAAAAAAGGTAGCCTTGCTGGAGTCGAAGGCCGTATTCAAACAGGAAGCTATGAAGGACAAGACGGCAAGCGCGTCTATACGACAGAGGTTGTTGCAGATAGCGTACAGTTCTTAGAACCACGCAATGCATCTGGCGGTGGTGGCGATCGCGGACAACAAGCAGCTCCTTACGGAAATGCACCGCAGTCGAACAACTACAACAACAATTCTAATCAGTATGGTTCAAACCAACCATCGAATCAGCAAAATTATACCCGTATGGATGATGACCCATTTGCAAGTAGCGGTCCGATTGAAGTCTCTGACGACGATCTACCGTTCTAACAATCGGCATCTCAAACGGATTACTTGATAACGAAAAAGGAGGCAACCAATATGGCACCACGTCGCGGAGGCAAACGACGCCGTAAAGTTTGTTACTTCACTAGCAACAACATCACGCACATCGATTACAAAGATGTAGATTTGTTGAAAAAATTCGTGTCTGAGCGTGGAAAAATTCTTCCACGTCGTGTGACAGGAACTAGCGCGAAGTACCAACGTAAACTTACACGTGCGATCAAAGTATCTCGTATCATGGCTTTATTACCATTCACAGCTGAAGAGAGATAAGATCTTACTCAACCACCTGTCCGGATTCCGGGCAGGTGGTTTTATTTGTTCCTAGAGTGTTCAAAGCGTTTCACTCTTTAGTATGATAAAATAGTAGGGATATCTTGAGAGAAGGAAGGTTCCTATGCAACAAGAAAAATCAATCTGGCTACATGGCTTGAGTACGCTATCGATCTTTACGTTGCTGCTCCTGATTGCCGTGTATCTGCCTGTACTTGGGCTAGTTGGACTACTGCTCGCAGTTGTTCCCATTGCCTGGTTTCGTGCAAACCATACACGCATTAACGCTGTTTTCTTAGCCGTTCTTGGCTTACTGCTTGCCATCCTACTTGGTGGCTATATAGGTCTGTTTGTGGCCCTCGTCACTGTCCCTGTCGGATTTATGATTGGAGACGGTCTGGCGGAGAAGAAATCAAAAGTTTTTCTACTCGTCTCTACAGCCATTACACTCATTTTAGCTACACTTACACAAATTCTTGTCTCACAATTTCTGTTCGGTGTGAATTTACTAGAACAGATGATGGATCAAATTCGAGATACGTATTCCCAAGTGGGGGACTTGATGGAAAGTGCCGGGCAATTGCCGGATGACTTTAATCAAATTGTAGCATCGAGCTTACAGACATTTGCTCTTGTTTTACCAGGCTATTTCATTGCGGTAATATTTGTGACGGCTTGGGTCTATCTCGTAGTCGCCCTTCCGATTCTACGCAAACTAAAAGTGCCAATTCCGCGCTTTGCAGCCTTTCGTCATTTTCAATTGCCACGCGCAGTGATATGGTATTATTTAATCGTATCCTTGCTGTCATTACTTGGCACATTTGAAGCCGGAACAATCGGAGAAATGGCGGTTGTGAATGCCCTATTCGTATTCCGGGCATTACTGTATTTACAAGGGGTTTCCTTGATTCATTATTACTTCCATCAACAAGGTTGGCCAAAGTGGGGCGCGATTGCAACGACGATTGTGTCAGTGCCGTTCTATTCCATCGTGGTCATCATTGGAGTCATTGATTTAGGTTTCCGTCTGCGTGCCTACATCGGCACAAGTTCAAAAAAGTAAGGAGTTGAGTAGCATGGCCACTTTTTTCCGGAAACGACCAATGCGCTATAGCATCGTCTTATTTGCCATTCTAGGCGTTGTCGCAACAGTCATTCTTTTCTCCCAATCCCTTTGGGTCGGCGTGCTTTTCGGACTCCTCGTAGCCGTTGTATCGGGTTACGCATGGGTGACGGAAAACCGGGTCTATCAAGAGACTGAAAAACATATTGAAACGATGTCATACCGGTTAAAGAAGGTAGGGGAAGAAGCCCTGCTGGAGATGCCGATCGGAATCGTCTTACTAAACGAAGCACAAGTCATTGAATGGGCAAATCCCTATATGACGAAGCAAATGCCGCAAGACTCCCTTATTGGGTTAGATGTGCATGACTTGTCTGATCAAATTCCGTCTGTATTGAATTCGGAAGAGATCAACGACAGTACGGTTGAAATCGGCGACAACAGTTACAAAGTATTTTATAAGCCAGAAGAGAAGCTGCTCTATTTCTTCGATGTCACAGAACAAGTTGAAATCGAGACGCTCTATTATGGCGACCGTACGGTTATTGGAATTTTGTTCATCGATAACTACGATGAAATCACGCAAGGCATGGACGACCAAGTACGTGGGCAACTGAACAGCTTGATCACGTCCACTGTGAATCATTGGGGTGCAGAGTATGGTATCTTCGTGAAACGCGTGGCGTCTGACCGCTTCATCGCAGTGTTGAACGAATCGATCCTATTAACGCTTGAGAAGACGAAATTTAGCATTCTCGATGAAATTCGAGACGTGACGACGACATTTGGGCACGGAGTGACACTAAGTGCCGGTGTCGGGACATCATCCACATCTCTTGTGGAGCTTGGAGAACTCGCGCAGTCCAGTCTAGACCTAGTACTAGGGCGCGGAGGAGACCAAGTCGCAATCAAACAAGCAGATGGAAAAGTAAAGTTCTACGGAGGCAAAACAAATCCTGTGGAGAAACGTACACGGGTACGAGCTCGCGTTATTTCCCACGCACTGCGTGACTTGATTCAAGATAGTGACCAAGTTCTCGTCATGGGCCACCGTTTACCGGATATGGACTCAATCGGAGCCGCTGTTGGTGTACGGAAGATGGCTGAGATGAACAAGGTCGATGGATTTGTTGTTGTTGACTTCCAAGAGCTTGATAAGAGCGTTTTGCGTTTGATGCATGAAATCAAGCAAAACGAGTCACTCTACTCACGCTTCATCACACCAGAAGAAGCGTTGAACCGGATGACGGACAAAACACTTCTTGTCGTTGTCGATACGCATAAGCCGAGTCTCGTCATTGATGACCGGTTGTTGCAGAAGGCGGAAAAAGTCGTCGTCATTGACCACCACCGTCGCGGGGAAGAATTCATCGAAAATACGTTACTTGTCTATTTAGAGCCGTATGCATCTTCTACAGCAGAATTAGTAACCGAGCTCATCGAATATCAACCAAAGCATGATAAATTGACGATGCTCGAGGCGACCTCGATGCTTGCAGGGATCACGGTAGATACGAAGAGCTTTACATTACGCACCGGTGCTCGTACGTTTGAAGCGGCGTCGTACCTGCGTACGAATGGCGCAGACACCGTACTTGTACAGAGCCTACTAAAAGAAGACCTTGATACGTACGTAGAACGTGCGAAAATTATCCAGTCTGTCGAGTTTTATCACGAGGGGATTGCAATTGCACATGCACCTGAAGAAGCGGTGTACAATCAAATCCTGCTCGCACAAACTGCAGATATCTTATTGACGATGAACGATGTACGCGCATCCTTTGTCATCGGGCGCAGAGATGAATCTAAAGTCGGAATCAGTGCTCGTTCACTCGGAGACGTCAATGTGCAACTCGTAATGGAAAACTTAGGAGGTGGCGGTCATTTAACGAATGCTGCTACGCTTCTTGAAAACATAACGGTCGCAGAAGCTATCGACCAAGTAAAAGAAAGCATTGACCGAATTACGCAAGGAGGAACTGACCAATGAAAGTTGTATTTTTAAAAGATGTAAAAGGTAAAGGCAAAAAAGGCGAAATCAAAAACGTAGCAGACGGCTATGCGCATAACTTCTTGATTAAGAACGGCTATGCTGTAGAAGCAACATCATCTGCACTTTCAGCAGTAGAAGGCCAAAAGAAATTGACGGAAAAACAAGCCGCACAAGAGCTTGCGAATGCAGAAGCATTGAAAGAGGAGCTCGAAGCATTGACGGTTGAATTAAAAGCGAAATCTGGAGCAGACGGCCGTCTGTTCGGATCTGTGACGACAAAGCAAGTGGCAACCGCTCTTGAAAAAGTGCACGGTATCAAAGTCGACAAACGCAAGATGGAACTTGACGATGCAATCCGTACACTCGGTTACACAAACGTACCTGTTAAACTTCACCAAGACGTCACGGCAATATTGAAAGTTCACGTAACTGAAGAGTAAGGAGCGAATAAGATGAGCGAGCCGTTCATGGACAGAGTTCCCCCCCATAATCACGAAGCTGAACAATCCGTTATCGGTGCCATCTTTTTAGAACCACAGGCGCTGATTACGGCGGCAGAGGTCCTCGTACCCGATGATTTCTATCGCACGGCCCATCAGCGTATTTTCCACACGATGATTCGTCTCAGTGACCAAGGGAAGGCGATAGACGTCGTCACGGTCACAGAGGAGCTCTCGGCAAAGAAAGAGCTCGAAGACGTCGGTGGAATTGCTTATTTAAGTGAATTAGCAAATGCAGTACCGACAGCTGCAAACATCATCTACTATGCCCGTATCGTCGAAGAGAAGGCGCTTCTGCGTCGCCTGATCCGTGTAGCTACAAGTATTGTAGAAGACGGCTTCACGCGCGAGGATGAAGTAGCCGCTGTGTTATCAGAAGCTGAGAAGAAGATGATGGACGTCTCCAGTCGAAAAAATGCAGGAGACTTTCAAAACATCAAAGATGTCTTAGTGCAGACTTATGACAATATTGAGCAGTTGCATTCTCGGAAAGGCGATATCACCGGGGTTCCGACAGGGTTCCGGGATCTCGACCGCATCACAGCCGGTTTCCAACGCAATGATTTGATCATAGTAGCTGCCCGGCCATCTGTTGGTAAGACGGCCTTCGCACTGAACGTGGCACAAAACGTCGCGACGAAGACCGATGAAAATGTCGCCATCTTCAGTCTCGAGATGGGTGCTGAACAGCTTGTTATGCGTATGCTCTGTGCGGAAGGAAACATCGACGCCCAGGTACTTCGTACAGGTGCCTTGACGAACGAGGATTGGAAGAAGCTCACGATGGCGATGGGAAGTCTTTCAAACGCCGGAATCTTTATCGATGATACACCAGGTATCCGAGTAACCGAAATTCGTGCAAAATGTCGTCGCTTGAAGCAGGAGTATGGTCTTGGCATGATTTTGATCGATTACTTGCAGCTGATCCAAGGGTCTGGCGGCAAAGGCGAGAACCGTCAACAGGAAGTATCGGAAATCTCCCGTTCTCTAAAAGCACTAGCACGTGAGTTGCAAGTACCCGTTATTGCCTTGTCGCAGCTCTCTCGTGGAGTAGAGCAACGACAAGACAAGCGTCCGATGATGTCCGATTTACGTGAGTCGGGTTCGATCGAGCAAGATGCCGATATCGTATCCTTCTTGTACCGTGAAGATTACTACGACAAAGAGACTGAAAATCAGAACATGATTGAAATCATTATTGCGAAGCAGCGGAATGGTCCAACTGGTACTGTCACACTTGCGTTCGTTAAAGAGTTCAACAAATTTGTCAATATTGATTGGAGCCAACATTCGGCTCCGCCTGCCTCCTAACAATAGGGGGCTTTTTTTGTAACTTTTTAGAGGACTAAAACGTATAGTTACAAACGAAAAGGAGTGGATGCAATGAAAAGCTTGATGGGTTGTCTGTTTGCCGTCGTCATTTTCATCATTTTAAGCATCATCGGAGTTTTTGCCTTTTTCACCTTAGCCCCACGAGAAAGTGTAGTAGAAATGTCTTCTTCAGGAATGGAGAGCGTATCGCCTAATGGGGACTATCGTGTGGAGATTATTGAACCTGGAGGGGGCGAGCCATATGAAGTGTACTATGGACGTTGGGAACAAGAAATTGAAGACATGAGCATGCTATATATGCCGATAGATGGCTATGCAAATCCGTCTATTGCTATTGAGTGGCAGGAAGAGAATGTGGCATACATCAAGATAATGGATGGGGAACAGGAAAAACGTGGCGTGACTTTAACAATTGGTGAAGAATAATACAAAAAACTTTGAAATCGTGACTTTTTATAAAGAATCAGCACCTAAACACGAACGTTTACAATTTAGACAATTCAGATGTTCGTAAATGGGTTGACGGAATGGGCATACGCTGATACACTGATACTGTTTGAAATAGGACACACAGTGTCTAGCGGAGGTGCTGATCATGCCATCAGTCGTAGTTGTAGGAACCCAATGGGGAGACGAAGGAAAAGGGAAAATCACAGACTTTCTTTCAGAGCATTCAGAAGTAATTGCACGTTACCAAGGTGGAAATAACGCAGGTCACACGATCATTTTCGGTGGAGAGACATACAAACTGCACTTGATTCCATCAGGTATCTTCTATAAAGATAAAATCTCAGTCATCGGAAACGGGATGGTTGTAGATCCAAAAGCTCTTGTGAAAGAGTTGAAAGGTCTTCATGAGCGCGGAGTGAGCACAGACAACTTGCGTATCTCTAACCGTGCCCACGTCATCTTACCGTACCACTTGAAGCAAGACGAAGTGGAGGAAGCCCGTCGTGGTGCGAATAAAATCGGCACGACAGGAAAAGGAATCGGCCCGGCATACATGGACAAAGCAGCACGTGTAGGAATCCGTATGGCTGACCTTTTAGACTACGAGACATTTAAAGAGAAACTAGACTTAAACTTAAAAGAGAAAAACCGCATGTTTGAAAAGTTCTACGAAACAGAAGGCTTCAAACTTGAGGATATTCTTGAAGAATACTATGCATACGGACAAGAAATTGAGAAGTATGTAACCGATACATCAAAAGTATTGAACGATGCTTTAGATGAAGGCCGTCGTGTTCTGTTTGAAGGCGCACAAGGTGTTATGTTAGACATCGACCAAGGGACGTATCCATTCGTTACATCGTCTAACCCAGTAGCAGGTGGCGTGACAATCGGAGCAGGTGTCGGTCCAACAAAGATCTCTCACGTTGTCGGTGTATGTAAGGCGTACACTTCACGTGTTGGTGACGGTCCTTTCCCAACAGAATTGTTTGATGAAATCGGCAACCAAATCCGCGAAGTCGGAAAAGAGTACGGAACAACAACGGGTCGCCCACGCCGCATCGGATGGTTTGATTCTGTCGTCGTTCGCCATGCACGCCGCGTGAGTGGATTGACTGACTTAACGGTGAACTCAATCGACGTATTAAGTGGTCTTGAGACAGTGAAGATCTGTACAGCGTATAGCTACAAAGGTGAGTTGATCACAGAATACCCAGCAAACCTACGTATGCTTGCAGACTGTGAGCCAGTCTATGAAGAAATGCCAGGCTGGTCAGAAGACGTGACGTCTTGCAAGTCACTTGACGAACTACCGGACAACGCACGTCACTACTTAGAGCGAATCGCTCAATTAACAGGCGTTCAAGTTTCAATCTTCTCGGTTGGTCCAGACCGTACACAAACAAATATCGTTTCTAGCGTTTGGCGCTAATACAAAACCTCTTCCTAGCAGTTGCTAAGAAGAGGTCTTTTTTTGTCTTATTCTGTATAATTTCGCGCAATTCAGAGAAGTACTGAAATAATTGAAATATAAATTAGTTAGTATTTCATAGAAGTGAACCAAATACTTCTAGTAAATTGTAGGAACTGGAATCTATTTCACATTTTGATTACAAACGGGTCTATTCGTTCACTTTGCATAAATGGATATGGTAAATTAGAAGGGCATGAAAAATGCCAGAGTGTGTTTACAAACGGAAGGAGCTTTATCATGTTTTGGAATAAATCGAAGGAAGAATCGGCTGTTTTATCGACAGACGGACTTTCTAGGAAGAAAACCAATGTGATAAAGAAAGCAGCCATCACAGTAGTATTGCTTTCTGGGTTGTCCGTCAACTTCGCTTTTGCAGATGAAACTGCAGATAGTAATTTGACTACAATCTATCATATATATACAGAAGATCAGTACGTAGGTGCGATCTCAGACAAAAACGAAGTCGAGCAATTGAAGCGCAAAAAAATAGAAGCTTCCAAATCACAGTTCGAAGGTCTTTCGTTAACAGCTGGTAATAATTTCTCGGTGGTTGAAGAGAAAGTATTTACACCTGCTACGGACGACGCCACTACTTTAGAACAAGTAGAGGACCTCATTGAAGTGAATGCCAATGCATTCGCCATTTCAATCGATAACGAGGTGGCAGCCTACGTTAAAGATTTAGATGCTTACAATGAAGTGCTTCGGAAAGTGAAGTTGAACTACATTTCGGAGAAAGAGCTCAACTTTTTGGAAGCTCAAAACACTACTAGTAATTCTGTACCCGAATTACAGCCAGGTGAAACACGAATTAAAGATTTAACAATCGAACAGAACGTGTTCGGTGCCACTATGACGGTGAAGCCAGATGAGGTCTTGTCAGTCGACGAAGCAACAGAACGTTTATTGACGGGCGTTGAGAAACAAGAGACATATACAGTCAAACAAGGCGATGTCATTTCAAAGATTGCAAGTGCTCATAACCTCTCTACAAACGAGTTAATTGAATTGAATGAAGGACTAGAAGAAGGTGGGACACTCTCTATCGGCCAAGAGCTGAATGTCACGGTATTGCGCCCAGCTTTAAACTTCACAGCAACTTACGAGCAACGTGCGAAGGAAGAAATCGCATTTGATAAAGTAGTAGAAGAAACAGACACGCTCTACAAAGGCGACACCAAGGTGAAAACTAAAGGAGAAGCCGGCGAGCGTATTGCGACGTATGCCATCACAAAAGTGAATGGCCAAGAGACTGCCAAAGACATGGTGGAAGAGGAAATTACGAAGCAAGTGCAACATGAAGTAACACTAAAAGGTACGAAAGTGATGCCTTCTCGCGGAAGCGGATCATTCGCTTGGCCAGCACAAGGTGGGTATATCTCGAGCCATATGGGTCACCGCTGGGGTCGTATGCACCAAGGAATTGATATCGCACGTCCAAGCGGCTATGATATTTTAGCTTCTGATAATGGAGTTGTCGTAGCAGCTGGTGTGGAGGGTGGTCTTGGAAACCGTGTCGTGATTGATCACAACAACGGCTACCGCACAGTCTACGGTCACTTGAACTCAATCAGTGTTTCAGTAGGCCAAACCGTTCCACAAGGAACAAAAATTGGTGTAATGGGGAACACAGGTCGTTCTACCGGCACTCACTTACACTTTGAAGTCATTAAAAACGGCACGCACATCAATCCGATGTCTGTGTTGAAGTAATAGATAGGAAAGCCGCCCGAGGTTGGGCGGCTTTTGTTGTAGGAAGGGCTTATTGGTGAAGGGCTTGCTAGAAAGATCTTAGGACATTGGGGTTTGGTGTGATGGTGTACGGCGGTGGTGGAGGATTTAGTTTCCATAACATGACTTCGGTAGAAGAAATTCCGGTTTGGGTAGAATAAAAGTGCGATTCGGTAGAACAAATATCGGTTTCGGTAGAAGAACGCCCGCTCAGTTTCTAGAGTATCGTTCTACACATCTAAAGAGAATATTTCCCGGGAAATAATACGACCATTTTCGACAGGAATGGGAAATAAAATGCGAAAATAGCGTGGGCATGGTATTGTTAAGGATAGTAGAGAACTAGAAAATAGGGGAAGTCTGAACGAATGATGGAGGAGAACGAACTATGAATAAGAAGATTCTCGTCGTAGATGACGAAAAACCGATTGCAGACATTCTGCAGTTTAACTTAAAAAAAGAAGGCTACCAAGTGGAATGTGCCTATGATGGGGACGAAGCGCTTGAGAAAGTTGAAGCCTTCCAACCCGATCTAATGTTACTTGATATCATGCTTCCGGGGCGTGACGGTATGGAAGTGTGCCGTGAAGTCCGCAAGAAGTATGAATTTCCGATTATTATGCTGACAGCAAAAGACTCTGAGATTGATAAAGTACTCGGACTTGAGCTTGGGGCAGACGATTATGTCACAAAGCCATTCTCGACGCGTGAACTTATTGCGCGCGTGAAAGCCAACATGCGTCGCTCGCAAGTCGTGCCGGCTGAAGATATGGAAGCGAGTTCGAATGATATCCACATCGGACCGCTAACGATTCAGCCAGATGCCTATATGGTGATGAAGCGGGATGAAGCGATTGAGCTGACACACCGCGAATTTGAACTGCTGCACTACTTGGCGAAACATACAGGCCAAGTGATGACACGTGAACACTTACTGCAAACGGTATGGGGTTATGATTACTTCGGGGACGTGCGCACAGTCGATGTGACGATTCGTCGCCTGCGTGAAAAGATTGAAGATAATCCAAGTCATCCAAACTGGATTGTGACACGCCGTGGAGTGGGATATTACCTGCGCAGTCCTGAACAGGAGTAGGAACATTCATGCATAGAGTAGGCTTTTTTAAATCAATTCACGTTAAAATCGTGTTGATTTATATTTTATTAATATTGATCGCGATGCAGATTATCGGGCTCTATTTCGTACGAGAGCTCGAAGAATCTTTCCGCAACAACTTCCAGGATTCCGTCACCGAACGTGTCGGACTCATGGAGTTTAGCGTGCGCGAAGAACTGATACGAGAACGAGGCGAAGAGGACGCGACGACCGAACAAAGTCTGCGTTCTATTTTGGCTGGCTTAAATTCGAGTGACATCAACGAGATTCGTGTCATCGATGACCGCTATCAAATCCTCGGGACCTCAGACAATGAAAATCAAAGCATCGTCGGGCAACGTTCGGTTGATGAGCTAGTACGCCGGACAATCAGCTCAGAAAATCCAGAGAGTATGATTTCCCTCGATAAAGTAACCCGCGAGCGAATCTGGATCCTCGCTACACCGATCACCTCTCAAGGCAATGTAATCGGCGCACTGTACGTTGAATCAGACATTGAAAAAGTGTTTAGCCAGATGGATGAGATCAATCAGATTTTAGCCGGAGGAACAGCTGTCTCTCTCGGTATCACCATTATCCTTGGTATTTTTATCGCCCGCACGATCACGCATCCGATTTCCGATATGCGAAAACAAGCGCAAGCCATGGCGCGTGGGAATTTCTCGCGTAAAGTTAAAGTCTACGGAGACGATGAGATCGGGCAGCTTGCGATTGCCTTTAACCATTTAACGAATCGATTACAAGAAGCCCAATCGACGACCGATGCCGAACGGCGAAAGCTTGCATCCGTTCTTGCGAATATGACAGATGGGGTTATTGCGACTGACCGCAAAGGCCGCGTAATCCTAATCAATGATCCGGCACTGGAGTTACTCAATGTAAACCGCGACAGCGTCCTTAATCGTCCAATCACATCTGTCCTGACGATTGAAGAAGACACGACATTTGAAGACTTGATTCATCAACAAGAACCGATGTCGCTGAACTACAGCACCTATGACATGCCGTATATTTTACGCGCAAACTTCTCTGTTATTCAGAAAGAGACCGGTTTTGTGAATGGTCTGATTGCCGTCCTGCATGACGTGACCGAGCAGGAGAAGATTGATATGGAACGCCGGGAATTCGTTGCGAACGTTTCGCATGAGTTACGTACGCCACTGACAACGATGAGCAGCTATCTTGAAGCGCTTGCTGAAGGTGCTTGGAAAGATGAGACGATTGCCCCGAACTTCTTAGGTGTTACGCAGACTGAGACGGCCCGGATGATTCGTCTTGTAAATGACTTGCTCCAACTTTCGAAAATGGATAGCCGAGACTACGATCTTAACATAGAGGTCATAAACTTCAACCAGTTCTTCCACCGCATTATCGACCGCTTTGAAATGTCGAAGTCTCAAAATGTGTCGTTCTCACGTATGCTTCCGGAAAAAGAGTATTTTGTTGCCATCGACCCAGACAAATTGACGCAAGTGATCGACAACATCATCTCGAACGCGCTGAAGTACTCACCAGACGGGGGAACAGTGCGCTTTGGCTTTACGGTCAAAGACGAAATGATGCAGGTTATGATCTCGGATGACGGGATGGGAATTCCTAAAGAGAATGTCGATAAAATCTTTGAACGTTTCTACCGTGTGGACCGTGCGCGTGCCCGCTCTATGGGTGGTACGGGTCTTGGACTTGCGATTGCGCGCGAGATGATTGAAGCGCATGGTGGGAAAATTTGGGCAGAAAGTGAAGAGGGCTACGGAACAAACATCTTCTTTACGCTGCACGTCGAGCCAGAGGAGAGTGAGTGGGAATGAGATATCTGGAACATGTAAAAAGTGCCGTTCTTGTCATCTTGATTGCCCTCAGTGTGCTCTTGACGTTCTCCATCTGGACGTATACACCGCCTTACGCAACACTTGAGGATACACCAGTCGTCGATATTGCGATTGCGGAAAAGAAGCGGACGAGTGACGTCATCAAACCGTACCGCATGTTGATTAGTTATACGGGCGCTTCGGCGATGAAAGGTTCCCTACAGTCGAGCGAGATGGATGGCTTGATGGGCATCATGCGTATGTGGACTTTGAACCCGCCGCAGCTGATCAATAATGAAGCGACGACGGACCAACTCAATGAAATGATTCGCGATACAAATCAACTTGTCTTTTATTACCCGACAGAAATCCCGATTCAAAGTTTCCGTCAGATCATTCCGTTTAGCGACCAAGCCATTCCAGACTTTTCGTTCAACCATATGATTGTGCACTGGGAAAATGGAGACGGAGACCTGTCGATTCACGTGAAATTTATCAACACCGTCTCACAGCGCGTATTCCGCTCGGATGTCGCGGATGTGGATGTTGCAGAATTCTTGAATCGTGTAGAAGATATGGACCGCAGATTGCCAGTGTTCAATGAAATTGTACGAGATAGTTTGCAGTCGCTTTATGTGTCATCTGTTCAAGTGCCACTTGAAGAATATACATTCGGATTAGAAGAGATTTCCCCGGAAAAGTTCAAAAATGCGTTATTTACAAATCCGAACCTTGTACGCAGTAATCCGGTTGGCGTTTCGTCCCAGCAGTATACAGACGATAGTGCGCTGATGAACATCGATTATGCACCGCGTCGAATCAGTTACGTGCACCCGGCCTCGGAAACGGAGCTTCCAGGAGACTCGGCGACACTGGTCACGGATAGCATCGAGTTCGTCAACGAACACGAGGGATGGACGGATGATTACCGCTTGAGTCGCATCAATGCGCGTGGTCAGCAGATCAACTTCCAGATGCATTTGAAAGGGCTACCCGTGTTTAGTGACACAATGGCAACAGACATGACGCAGTACTGGGGACTTGATCAGGTCTACCGTTACATTCGTCCGTACTACACGCTGAACCAGTCATCACCTTTCCGCACGACACGTAAGCAGTTGCCGTCTGGTCAGTACATTTACGATTACTTGATTTCCCAAGCATCTGTAGATATCAATCTTGTGACGGATATCAAACCGGGCTACTACGTCCGACGCGATTCGTCCCAACCGATTTTGACGCTTGAGCCGTACTGGTTCTATCAAGTCAATGAGACATGGGTGCGAATCACACCAGAACTGTCAGGAGGTGGCGCGATTGGATTGGAGTAGAACCAAAACTATTTTCATCGTCGTGTTCTCCATCTTGAACGTGTTTTTGATGTCGCTGTATGTGGACCGTTACAACGAATCCATCGGTCTTCAAAGCACGCTCGAAGGCTCGACATCGTTTGAAGAACGTCTCGCTGCAGATTCCATCACGGTGCCGAGGCTGACCAACATGCCGACAAACGTCGCTTACGTATCGGGAACTGTGCACAATTTCACTCCAGATGAATTAGAACAGCTACCGAATGCAGACGTGAGGTCATCAACGGATGGGATCCTGGAAGTGGAACTAGTTGAGCCAGTTTCCGTAGAAGGTGACATGACAGTGGAAAGTGTTGTACAGGAACATGCACACGAAGGCCAGGACTATAAGATCTGGTCGACCGATTCAGAGACGAACACAGCCCTCCTGTTCCAACAAGTAAATGACCGTAGCGTGTACCACAATTCGCGTGCATTCATCTTGGTTCGCTGGAATGAAGAAGGCGAAGTGACGGGGTTCACACAGACATACCTCGAAGACCTCGAAGACTATAACGAAGAACGTAGCTTGATCACGTACATGAGTGCCATTGAAGTGCTGTACAACCGCTCGTTAATTCTTCCAGGAGCGGAAGTGACGGAAGTCAGCCTTGGCTATTCGACTCTCGCACAGCTCGGGGAGACACAGGTGTTTTCGCCAACATGGGCCGTGAAGGTTGAGCTGGCAGATGGTACAATGGAAGAGTACTTCGTCAATGCAATCGACAGTCGAATTCTCGACATCCCGATTGATGCAGTAGAGTCAGAAGATACAGAGGAGTAATCAGCATGAGATTTAGTGTATTGGCGAGCGGCAGTACCGGCAACGCCATTTACGTTGAAAACGAGGAGCACTCCTTTTTAGTAGATGCCGGACTGAGCGGAAAGAAAATGGAGCAGTTGTTTCAGCAAATCGACCGAGATGCCCGCAAGTTGAGCGGAATCTTAGTCACGCATGAACACAGTGATCATATAAAAGGGCTAGGCGTCATGGCCCGCAAATATAAAGTGCCAATTTATGCGAACGCGAAGACGTGGCAGGCGATGGACCATCACCTCGGTGTCATCCCGACCGACCAGCGCTTCCAGTTCGATATGGAGACGGTCAAAACATTCGGTGGACTCGACATCCAATCGTTCCAAGTATCCCACGATGCAGCCGAGCCGATGTTCTACGTGTTTCACGAGAACGGCAGAAAGCTCGCGCTTATCACCGACACGGGGTATGTCAGTGACCGGATGAAAGGCTACATCAAAGGCTCTGATGCGTTTGTGTTTGAAAGCAACCACGACGTGGGGATGCTGCAGATGGGCCGCTATCCTTGGTCTGTCAAACGCCGCATTCTTTCAGACGTCGGTCACGTTTCAAACGAAGACGCGGCTGTTGCGATGAGCGAAGTGGTCGATTTGAAGCCGACGCAGATCTACCTGTCGCATTTAAGTAAAGACAACAATATGAAAGACCTTGCACAGATGAGCGTTGAACAAACGCTGCGCTCGTGCGGAATCATCGCTGGTGAGTATGTGCATTTGCACGGCACCGACGCAGAAATTCCAACACCGCTTGTGGAAGTATAAGTAGTCTCGAAACAGTCTCCTAGAATCAGGGGGCTGTTTTTTTTAATAAACTTTTAAGCAATTTTCATCTAATTTTCATCTTTTTAGGGTACAGTATACGTATACAGTACAACAAAGGAGATGACGAAGATGGATGATTACAGACCATACAATCCGTACGCGGAAGATCCACAGCCGCCAAAACGTTCAGAAAAACCAGAGAAAAAACGAGGAATTGCCGGCTACTTTTTAGCGGGACTTTCCGGAGTACTCGTCGGTGCATTGCTACTTTGGTTCATGATGCCGAGCTTGCAGAGCGCCCTTCCGAACAATGGAACACGCACTGCAGGCAACATCACTCAGACCGAGCAAGTGAGCACGGAAGTCACGACAGACATCACCTCGGCTGTTGAAAAGACCTCGGCAGCAGTCGTCGGAATCACGAACTTGCAGGAAGTGAATAATTTCTGGAGCAGCGAACAGTCCGGTGAACAAGAAGCAGGTACGGGATCTGGCGTTATTTATAAAGTCGAAGGTGACCGCGCATTTATCGTGACGAATCATCACGTAGTGGACGGAGCCAACTCGATTGAAGTGACACTTGCTGGCGGGAAAAAAGTCAGTGCTGAATTAGTAGGTAGTGACGTTTGGACCGACTTAGCTGTACTTGAAATGGACGCAACGGACGTAGAAACGGTGATTGAATTTGGAGACTCGGATGCGTTAACGCAAGGTGAACCGGTTATCGCAATCGGGAATCCACTTGGCCTCGATTTCTTCGGGTCGGTCACAACAGGAATTCTTTCCGGGAAAGAACGTATCATCCCAGTGGACTTGAACGAAGATGGACAACAAGACTGGCAGACAGAAGTGCTTCAGACAGATGCGGCAATCAACCCAGGGAACAGCGGTGGTGCATTGATCAACATCGCGGGACAACTGATTGGAATCAACTCGATGAAAATCTCGACAACAACAGTTGAAGGAATTGGACTTGCGATTCCAATCAACTCAGCCATTCCAATCATTGAAGACCTTGAACAAAACGGTGAAGTGAAACGCCCGACGATGGGAGTGACGCTCGTCGATGTGGAACAAGTTCCATCCTTCCACCAGCAAGAAACATTAAAACTTCCAGAAGATATTACAACTGGTGTTGTGGTAGATGAAGTGTTTGATAACTCTCCAGCTGCAGCAGCAGGCATGCAACAATATGATGTCATTGTGGAACTAGATGGAGAAAAGGTTGAAAATATGCTCGACCTTCGCCAATATCTCTACACAGAAAAAGAAGTGGGCGATACAATGGATGTGAAAGTATACCGCCAAGGTGAGATTGTAGAATTCACATTGGAACTGATAGACAACAACGCATTATAAGATGTGGATAACTAAATTCACTTCACAAAAGATTTACACAGGGAGCAGGAGGACGAAGTGAACTGCTCCCTGTCAAGTAGACAGTAAAAAATTAAAAAGGTTTGACCTAAGCTACGACCTGGTATCGATACTCTATCGGTGCCAGGTTGTTTAATTTCTGTTGATAGCGTTCCTCGTTATAAAATCGCATATAGCGATCAATATCCTCGACTAGGTCTTCATAACTCTTGTACTTTTTCAATTCATAGCTCTCGCATTTGAAATGACCAAAGAAGCTCTCCATTGGCGCATTGTCGATACACTTTCCGACACGGGACATACTGCGCGTGATCCCTGCCTGGGTCGTGATGTGTCGATATTCTTTCGATGTATACTGTGACCCTCGGTCACTATGAAGTAGAGGCGTCGCGTCTGGGTTCGCATCCAAGGCTGCCCTCAGCGTCTCCATCACCAATGGATTGTTGTTGAAGCGACCGATTTTATAGGCCACGACAGACCCGTCGTACAGGTCTTTGATGACACTCAAATAAGCCTTGTTCCCAAGACCGTAATGCAGGTGCGTGATGTCCGTCACCCATTTCTGATTGGGCTGCTCCGCTGTAAAGTCTCGGTTCAAGATGTTGTCTTCGATGTTGACATAGCTCGTCTTCGTACAGTAGCCGTTCGATCGACGAATAAAAGATTTTAGGCTTAGTCGAATCATTAGGCGACGAATCCGTTTGCGATTGTAGCGCTTCTTGAACTGACGGTTGATGAACATCGTGATTCGTCGATAACCGAGGATTCCCTTGTACTTTTGGAACATCTTCTTGATCTCGCCAAGGAGCCATTCATTTTCTTTTTGTTCGTCCGTCGGTGTATGGTTCAACCATTTGTAATAGCCGGACCGTGATACTTCAAGTATCTGACAGAGTAGCTGGATCGGTGCCTTTGTCTCCTCATGGTAGTCGTGGATCGCCTGGAACCTATGGAGATGGATTCCTACTCTCGCATTCTGGACCTCCTTTCGATTTCCTTCAGCTTTTTTAGGAGACCATTCTCCGTCTCTAAGTATTGGTTGCGATGACTCAGTTCTTTGACACGTAGCTCCAGCTTCTCCACTTCTGTCAGGTTCTGCTTGGATGCCAACGGCTTCCCACGTCGGTCTTGTAGGGCTGACTCTCCGTCAGCCTGATATTTCCGTACCCATCCATACACCTGTTGGTACGAGACCCGATATTTCTTCGCAGCCCCGTGATAGTCGAGGTCGTTGGCTATCGCATACTGGACGACCTCTATCCGTTCCTCAAGTGTCGTGTTCCGTCCTTTACTCATATCTTTACACCCTTTACTAGTGGATTTTAAGTCTTTCCCACTAGTGTAACGCTTTATCCATTTCTCTAAAACAGACGATGTAGATATGTTGAATCTGGCGCAGGTCTCATTGAGGCTCCCTTTACCCGTCAGATAATAATTGACTGCCTCTAGTTTCAGCTCTTGTGAGTACCGTCTCCAGGTATTTGATTCTTTCAATCCATCGATCCCATCTGATCGATATTTACGGACCCAATCTCGGAGAGTCGATTGACCAACACTGAATTCTTTAGCTATCGCTCTTATCGGCTTCTTCTCATCCAAGACGCTTATCACTAATCTCAATCGTTCGTCTAATGTATGGTCTGTGGTTCTTTTAGACACAAAAATGCCCCCTTCACAGTAGTTGAGAATTTTTATTATTTCTCTGTCTACTGTGAAGGGAGCATATCAAATATATAGATGAACGACTAAATTATATTCGTTCAACTGCCGATAGCTTATCCATTATCGGTATTTCTGGAATTGGTAAAACAACAGCAATTGAACGTCTTTTGCTTATGTATCCACAAGTGATCAAGCATGAAGAATACAAAGGACAACCGTTTAATCGAACTCAAATTGTTTGGCTTAAAATTGACTGCCCGTATGATGGAAGTTTATCTACACTTTGCAAAAGCTTTTTCAAAGCAATTGATGATTTACTAGGCACTCGATATTTAGAAAAGTACGGCTATTTGAACCGTGTGACATCGACAATGTTATTGCACATGACATCGTTAGCAAGTATGTACGGCATCGGTATTCTAGTAATTGATGAAATCCAGCACTTACTATATTCCAAAAATGAACAGGAAGAAATGTTGAATTTTTTTGTAACACTGTCTAATACAGTTGGCATTCCTACGGTTTTAATCGGCACTTCTAAAGCACAAAAATTATTCAAAGGAAACTTTAGACAGGCAAGACGGGCAGCAAGTGATGGAGCTATTATTTGGGATCGTATGGACGAAAATAGTGAAGAGTGGGAGTTTTTCCTAGAGACACTTTGGGAATTACAGTGTTTAAAAACCCATTCTGAGCTTACAGAGGAGACAAAGAAGGCATTTTATAATGAATGCCAAGGGATTACTGCTGTTGCCGTGAACCTATTTATTCTAGCGCAAGAACGAGTATTATTTGATGAGGACAACCCGGCAGAAATCATTACACCACAAGTATTAAAAAAGACTGCTAGGGAAGATATGCAAACGATTCAACCAATGATGACAGCTATTCGGACGAACAATTTTGCCGATATGATGAAATATGAAGATATTATGATTAACTTGGATGAAGTCATGCTGAATCACAAGCGAAATACTGAAATGACAGGACGTATTCAAGAAGCATTTAAAGAGCGCCAAAATACAATCGAGTATAAACGTCAAGACATGATTAGGAACTTAAGTGTTGAAGTGGAAGCTCTTGGTATTTTTGATAGTTTGAAGGAAAACGATATTAAAAAGCTCTCACAAAAAATAGTTGAGGAAAATCCACTTGATACTAAATTTCATCAACTTAAATCAGACGTGATTCAGCAGGCGATTGCATTAAATCAACAAAAGAAAGATCAAAAAGCAAAGGCAAAAGCAAAAAATGCAGAGATTCTACCAATGCTAAAGCTAAGAAAGCAAGCATTAGACAAAAAGCAACACCCCTATGAATTATTAAAAGCAAATGGATACATTAAAAATCCTTTGGAGGAATTCTACTAGGAGGAAACCAGATGCTGCCATTCTTTACTGATCCATATCCAGATGAATTGATATATTCGGCGGTCGCACGTTATCACTTTTACAGTGGGAATATTGATTGCAAAGATACGTTAGAAGAAGTATTTCAAAGTCGTTCAGTGATTCCGAGTGTTGAGATTGGTAGCCATTTTAATTCTCTCGCTAAACAGATGGGCACGCATTATTCGTTAGAAAGTTTATTAGCCAAGCATACAATTTATCCTTTCTATGCTCCTTTTCTATCACAGGAGAAGCAACGACAAATTATGCAGGATGTTCAAGGTGATGGAAAAGGACTTTATACAAGACTTGGAATGGTCGCAGGAGGTATTTGTAAAAAGGACGGACTCTATTATTGTCCGGAATGTGCAGCTAGTGATATTGAGCAACATGGAGGACCCTATATTCATCGTGAGCATCAACTACAAGGGATTGATTTCTGTGCGCATCATGAATTGAAATTAAAGAAGTATCCTGTCGATTTTTCAAAGCAGAGTCGAATAGAGTTTATTCGATTCGATAAAAAGCTAATGAACTTATCAAAGATTCAAGAAGTTGAACCAAAAGAGTTTGTAGCCATTCAAATTGCTTTAGCAAAGATGGCTTATCAACTGCTACAAGTTCCAATACATCAATTTTCAAGGGGATCTATTAATCTTAAATATCGGGCTCTTTTACGAGAGCGTAATTTAATAACAACCTCTAATCGAATTCGGCAAAAGGAGCTATACAAAGCATTTCAATCAAAGTTTCCAAAAGGATTTTTAGTTAAGTATGAATCAGCAATCGATGTTGATAATGAGTACAATTGGCCGAAGGTCATTACACGCAATCTAAAACGTCATGCGCATCCTTTCCGTCATTTGCTTATGCTTTATTTCTTAGAACAAGATGTAGATTCCTTTTTACAAGGTGAAGCTGATATAGGTCCTTTCGGTAGTGGTCCATGGCCTTGTTTAAATAAAGCAGCTAATCATTATAAGGCATTTGTAATTCCTGAAGTAAATGTTACGAGGGATTTTAAATCAAAAGCACCCATTGGTACGTTTGAATGCTCTTGTGGCTTTATTTACGCTAGAAAAGGCCCTGATAGATTATCTAAAGATAAATATCGTATTGGACGTGTAAAAGCATTTGGAGACGTCTGGAAGGCTAAATTACATGAATTGGAAGCCAAAGGAACGTCCAGTACAAGAACATTAGCTAAAATGCTTGGTGTAAATTCGAAAACGGTTAAAAAATATCTTTCTTCAGAGATAAAAATAGAAGGATTATCAGAAAACGATATCCCTTCGATGTTGCTGACTAATCGAAAACAATTATTAAAAGGAATGCAGCAATACCCAAGTTATTTAAGAACTCAAATTCGTCAGTGTTTCCCAAAAGAATATATCTACTTGTATCGTCACGATAAAGAGTGGCTGTTTGAACAGTTGCCTAAAATTCATGAGAAGAAGAATAATCAAGCAATTGTCGATTGGGCCTCACGTGATCGGGAATACTGCTCTGAAGTAAAAAAACTTTATAAAGAACTAATCGTACTAGATAAACCTATTCGGATTACAATCTCGATTGTTGGAAAACGACTTGGAATATTATCTAACTTGGAGAAACACCTTGATAAGCTACCCCAGACTAAAAAGCTCCTATCTGAAATTACAGAATCTACTCAGCAATTCCATATCAGACGTTTTTGTAAAATTATTGATCGAATGTTACAGGGGCAAGAACCAGTTGTTTTATGGAAGGTACAGCGTATTGGTGCTGTTAAGTCACATCATTTTCATGAAATAAAACCGTATTTGGAAGAATATTTACGAACAAAACAGGAAGTGAAAAGTTATGAGCAAACAACAGGTTAAAATTGCTTGGCCTTTTGCAAAAGGTGAAAAAGCACAACTGATATGGATTGGTGAGCCATTCCGATGTGATCATAAAATGATGATTAAAGCTTATTTTCGCTCACAAGGTCGTACAGAAGGTATTTTAATGGATTGGGGTACATTACCATGCCTAGCAATCCAACATTATTATACTGATGGCATCATTACGGCTAGTCAAGTTCCTAAAGGTGTACAAGAAATCGATATGACTATTTATCCTAATAGTGTTAAATATCACAAACGCCCTTGGTCTATTCAAGGAAGCAGTGATTCTGCAACTTCCCGTAGTTTCGTGTTCTCTTTTGATGGCAAGAATGTCATTTTACCAGTCATTGAAGTGTTGCGTAGCATTTTAGCTCCGAACGGCTTTCTTTTATATCGCTTGTTTGAATCGAATTCATTTCCTCAATTCTTCACTGAAACATACGAACCTAATAAAATTCATCTTAGCTTTTCATCATCTTATGAACTGAAATACACCAAAACAGGTTTTATTTATCAATTGGTTTGGTTACTAACGAATCGTGATTTACGGCAAGTCTATGAAAATATAGCCTTTACTTGGTTGCAGGAAAAGGCTTTGATATTTGAATGGGGCCTTACACAATCGATTACCATAACGGTTCGTGTAAAAGAGAATAATAATTCGTGGACAGTTCTACAAATCGTAAATGTGAAAAATAAATATATTCCATACAAACATATCTCAATTTCACATCCAGAAATACAAGATCAAGTGAAATCGAATGAGGCGAAGAAATATACTTATCGCGCCGTAAATAAAATGGACGATGAAGAGGGCCTTACATTAGATGAACAAGTCGATGGCTCCACGGAAGACTTTGATCTTGTACAAATGAATCAGTTGAAACATGAATATACATTGGTACCTAAAATCAAACGAATTAAAAGTAGTTCCTCAAAGCAGCGAACGAAAGAAGATGAAAATACTAAGAAATACTATGGCAATAATGATTCAATGCGATCTACAGCAGATAGTGGAGGTCAACATCTAGCAAGAGGGCTAGAGCATCAAATGTTGCACGAAATCCAGGCTCAAGGTGAGCTAAATGATTTTATTAATGTGTTGAAAGTAATGGAACAGCATCCAAATGTAGTGGAAATTAGAGCATTTACCGATGTGCTACCGGAAGGCTTGGGAGAACGTAAATTTACAAAGTTAAGTGATGGTGTTACGAAAAGACGATATGTGATTGCTAAAGTACATATGACAAATGGAAAGCAATTTAATATTATAGAAGTAGAGCGTGAGAATCGTTCGTTGTCGATGTTGATTTTATCATCGCCTAATACTCATAACTGGAATGCTATTTATCATTGTTTACTTGTAAATCTTGTTAATAGCAATGGCGCATGGACGAGTCAAACATTGAAAATCATTGAAAATCGAGGTGTTATTGTGATGAAGGCGAAGCATAGTTCTAAAGGTATTCGTCATAGGAGTAATATATTGTTAAATAAGTTAATTTTAAAGAACACACTTTTAAAACATTAGTGTTCTTCCGCAATCGGGCTAGTTAATCAAAGAAAAAGTTATATAAACCTTGCTAATGTTACAAATATTTATAGTCATTTTAAATTCGAGTTGTATATCTAAGAAAAATGTAATAAGTAAAACCGGACAAAACCCGGCCGGTTCTTTTTTATACGATAACCTCCTCAAGGAATATTTACTAGAGGATGTCTTTTAATGTCCAAAACACTGTGATAAGGAAGGAATTTGAACAGCCGATTGCTCTTTTTAGGGCAAGTGGTCAGTCAGACCCAAGCTAAATAGTGTGCAGAAAAAAATTTGGAACTACACCAGCTAAAAATATTGGCTAAAAGGTATACCAACGAATATGCCGCACGGTTAATAAACTAGACAAGGTTAGAATAGTTCCCAGGGGTAGGAACTGATGAACTTCCGAAAGTACTAGTACTGGTCTAAAGTTTGAACATAGGGAAACTATGTCCCATCCAATGATGGAGTGAGGGGTGTAGAGTAAATTTGGCCCTTTGAATCCAAACGCTTAGCATATCTCAAATAGGAGATTGCCAACTGATAAAGAAACATATAGATATATTTTGAGTTTGACAACCGAACTGCTTAAAGGTAGAATAAATTTACAATAAAAAGCTACGATAGATTATCAATATAACTACAAAGGGAAAATGTATTAGCACTTGGGTAATGTGTCATTGTCCTTGTGAAAATATAATTAAAGACTTTTGTAGTTAGTTTGAAATAAATCGGTATGAGATATCACTATATTTGGTGATATCTCATACCGATTTTTTTGTTAGGGGGGGCAATATGACAAAAGGTCAAATAGAAGCAGAAATCAGCAAAGCATTATCGCAATGGGAGAAGGATTTTCTAGGTCGCGGATCCGTTACGGTCAAGACCGATATTCTCCGCGACATGGTAATTGTGGTTTTGAAAGGAGTCTTAACACCCGCTGAATATAAGCTCTCTGAAACAACGGAAGGATTGTTGTCGATCAAACAAATTCGTTCTCACTTGGTGGAATCAGGTCGAGACAAATTAGATGAAATCATTCGAGATAAAACCGGTGAAGAAGTAATGATATTTCACACTGATATTAGCACAAGAACCGGTGAACGAATTATGGTCTTTAAATTATCGTGTAATTTAGAGGAAAAACTAAAGTCTTAATAAAATCAAACTTGGGAGATCTTTAAAAGACCCTTTTAAGAATATAGAATGGGTAAGTTGAAGATAAACCAGCTATTTTACATGCTAAAGGGATTATATATCGTCGGTCAACACTGGTAGTAGAATCGGAGGACTAAAGAGTGACTGATATTATTATTCAAAATTTACTATCTCCAGTTGTGTTGTTTTTTGCACTTGGAATACTCGCAGCAATGGTGAAATCAGATTTAAAATTTCCAACGGCGCTAAGTGAAACGTTAAGCATATATCTTCTGATAGCGATAGGAATCAAAGGTGGAATCGAACTTTCCCATTATTCATTGAGCACTGTTATAAAACCTATCCTCGGAACCCTGTTTTTAGGTACTTTTATACCTATAATCGTGTTATTTATCCTCCGTTTCATGAAAATGGATTTTAAGAATGCCATCGGCCTGGCTGCGACATACGGGTCGGTGAGTATTGTTACCTACGGAGCTGCTATTTCGTTTCTTAGTGAATTTGGAACAAAGTATGAAGGTTTTATGAATGTCTTAGTTGTTCTACTGGAAAGTCCAGCTATTTTTGTTTCCTTGCTTTTGTTGAAACTGAATGAAGAAAATCAAGGGCATTCTTTGTCACAAAATATCAGATTCACTGCAGGCAAGCCAATGGTCAGTGGTTTAATTAATACAAAAGTGATTAAAGAAAGCCTGTTTGGAAAAAGTGTGTTGCTTTTGCTGGGAAGTCTTGTGATCGGATGGATTGCGGGTGAGGGTGCTCTTCCTGCTGTTAAGCCATTGTTTATAGACCTTTATCCAAGTGTTTTGATGATCTTCTTACTCAATATGGGTGTGATCGCTGGTCAAAGGCTTCCTGAAGTGAAAAAACATGGATGGAAAATCCTGCTCTTTGCAATCTTTATGCCTGTATTATCCGGCATTTTGGGGATTTTTGTCGGGAATTACATTGGTCTTTCGCTAGGAGGTACTACATTGATGGGGGTGCTAGCTGGAAGTGCTTCGTACATTGCTGCTCCTGCCGCATTAAGAACCTCAGTTCCTGAGGCTAACCCATCCATTTATCTAGGGTTGTCTATAGGGATTACTTTTCCCTTTAATTTGATTTTCGGAATACCGCTTTATTATTCAATAGCACAATGGCTTCAATAATTCTATCATTAATAAAGAAAGGAAGTGTTGATCATGTTTGCGGATAAAATATTTAATAATCAACAAATCGAAAATGAACCTATTTCAACTAACCCAGACAATAGGAAAAAAGTATTATGTATAGTTGGGATGGAGGAACCATTGGAACAATGGTTAAATTCTGCGTCTCATTTTCTCCCGGAACAAATAATGGTATTAAAAAGCTATGGCCCGGTTATCTCAGAACCATACGATAGTCTCATGCGTAACATAATTATAGCAGTTTATCAAGAAAATGTAGAGGAAATTTTCGTTATAGGGTCAGCAGATAGAAATGAATCTATTTCGGACCCTAGTAATTTAATTTCCAAAGTCATACAAACAAAAATTCCAGCGGTTAAGATTCAAACCGTAGAATATCTTTTTAAACATTGTTTCCCTGGATTTACAGCAAACGATATGGCTCAATGGATAGAGGGAAGCAAAACAGTCACAGATGGTATTAAACAGTCTGTAAACTTGATTCGTCGGCATCCTTTGATGCCCTCGGAAATTAGAGTATATGGCCTATTGATAGATACTGTTAATGGTGTGTCTACGCGAGTTGTGGATCATCAATAACAAGTATATTTAAATATGGTTGGGGTTGAAAAACTATGATCAAAAAACAACATTACGCAGATCATCCATATTCTGGTCGTAAAGCAGTTTTAGCGACTATGCACGGAAAAGAGCTGGCTATTGGTCCTCCCTTTCATAATCTGTTACAGCTTTCAATTGTTACTCCTGAAGGGTTAAATACCGATGGTTTGGGGACTTTTACTGGTGAAATAGAGCGTAAGGGGACACCATTAGAGACGCTGCGAAAAAAAGTACAAATGGGAATGGACCATCTTGGACTACCGTATGGTATTGCGAATGAAGGAAGTTTTGGACCTTATGATAATTTTCCTTTTATCGCCCAGGATCATGAAATTCTTATATGGATTGACAATGAACGTGGAATTGAGATTGTAGAACATACGTTAAGTACTAAGACCAATTATGCTTCAAAAACAGTTTCAACATGGAATGATATGGATGATTTTTTATTGAAATCGGATTTTCCTGCACATGCACTTATTGTAAGTCCGAATTCCGAGTTTTTACCTGGATTAACCTTCAAAGGATTAAACCAAATAGATGACGTAAAGGAAGCCATTAAACGTTGCGCTTCTGCTTCCACTGACGGTCAGGCACTTATTCAAACTGACATGAGGGCACATATGAACCCCACTAGAATGAAGGTTATCACTGAACTTGCAGAAAAAATGGTTCGACGGTTAGCAACGTTGTGCCCGAAGTGTTCATGCCCCGGATGGGGGATTGTTGATTATGTTAAAGGATTGCCCTGTGCAGGTTGCGGGTTAAAGTCAAAACAAATATCAAACGAAGTATATGGTTGTCCAATCTGTGATTTTAGGGAAACTCTTCCGCGCCAGGATGGTGTTAAAACCTCTTCACCTGCTTATTGTGATTGGTGTAATCCTTAATCATTAGAGTTTTTTTAATAAATAGAATTCTTGTAGAGGAACGGGTTAAATGGGTGAAATAGGCTTTAGGAGTCTTTGTGGAGGTAACTGGGAATAATAAAAAAGTTACACTGTTTTACCCCTTTGGATTGGTTATCTAAAGGGGCTTATTTACATAGAAAGTAAAAGAACATATGAATTAAAAGGTGGATTAAGGAAATGTGAATTGACAATAGAGTTGCTCTGGTAATGGCCCGTTTATGGAATAAGGCTTATGCAGTATTTTAGCAAAGGGTCTTCTTCTTTTATAGAATTTTTCTCAAACAATATCCTAATACTATAGTTTTTGAAAAGATATAACAGATGAGAAGTTTTTATAAAAAACCATTTTTACAAATTTATGGGTTTAAAATATCTGACTATTGTGATAATATAAGAGTGTTGCTTTGTGCAATAATAAATATCAGGGAGGTTTCAGTAATGCAGACGACTTTAACAAAACTTAATTTGAAAGTTGAACTCCATGCTTCAAACCTAATGACCCCTTCACACATGGAATGGACACCTGATGGAAGATTATTAGTTTCTGAGACAACTGCTGGAAGCATTAAAGACATAACGAAACCTGGAAATTACTTAGACGTTGCCCCTTTTGCTTCTGGTTTAAAAGGACCTTCAAGTATAGTCCCTTTACAAGATGGGAGAATATATGTATGCGAGACTTGGGCTAATAGAATTATAGATGTAAGTTTAGGGGGGGATAGTACTGAAAACTTTCCTTTTTTAGACGGATTACAAAGGCATTTAGTTTAACGTACTTAGGTGACTATTTAGAAGTTGTAGAAAGAGACAGCATAACAACAAATAGAGTTTTAAAAATAAATCCTGAAACCGGTTCTAAAGAAGTATTGATTAAAAATATTCCTGCTGTGCCTATGCCAGGGCTAGAAGGAATTTTACCGCTAGAATCATTCCCTGATAATTTTGAATACGAATGGAGCATGTACAGTGGATGTGCCGGATGGAAAACAAAGATTTTTACTGAAGATGGTCAAGAGTTCAATGTGTCAAGCAGCTCTGCACTTGGTCAGATTGTTAAGGATCCTGAAACCGAAACTGATTACATGGACTTAGTGAAAAAAGGAAACTTAATTGCTTCTGGATTGGATTGGAAGGGTGGGATGATTCAAAATCCTGTAAACAAAATGTTATACGTAACTCAGCCACATAAAGGAACAATATTAGAAATTAATCCTTTTGAAAGCAAAGATTACAGGTTTTCTGCCCCTATAATTCAAGGTTTAAATATGCCTACCTGCGTACGTTTCAGTCCTGATGGTAACAGTATGATGTTTGTTCAGCTCCAACCGGATCTATATGGAAATTTACAGGATTTCAAGAATAAATGATTCGAAGGATGAGAGTATATATACTCTCATCCTTTAGATTATAGGGAGTAATTTATGAATCTTAAACTACCTAACATAATGAAAGTATTACACAATCGTTCTTTCTCTTTGCTTTGGACCGGGCAGAGCATCTCGATGTTTGGGCTGGCTATATATATTACCTGTCTTCCCTTTTTAGTCTTCCGGGCAGGAGGTAGCGCAACAGAATTTGAACTGCTCCCTGTCAAGTAGACAGTAAAAAATTAAAAAGGTTTGACCTAAGCTACGACCTGGTATCGATACTCTATCGGTGCCAGGTTGTTTAATTTCTGTTGATAGCGTTCCTCGTTATAAAATCGCATATAGCGATCAATATCCTCGACTAGGTCTTCATAACTCTTGTACTTTTTCAATTCATAGCTCTCGCATTTGAAATGACCAAAGAAGCTCTCCATTGGCGCATTGTCGATACACTTTCCGACACGGGACATACTGCGCGTGATCCCTGCCTGGGTCGTGATGTGTCGATATTCTTTCGATGTATACTGTGACCCTCGGTCACTATGAAGTAGAGGCGTCGCGTCTGGGTTCGCATCCAAGGCTGCCCTCAGCGTCTCCATCACCAATGGATTGTTGTTGAAGCGACCGATTTTATAGGCCACGACAGACCCGTCGTACAGGTCTTTGATGACACTCAAATAAGCCTTGTTCCCAAGACCGTAATGCAGGTGCGTGATGTCCGTCACCCATTTCTGATTGGGCTGCTCCGCTGTAAAGTCTCGGTTCAAGATGTTGTCTTCGATGTTGACATAGCTCGTCTTCGTACAGTAGCCGTTCGATCGACGAATAAAAGATTTTAGGCTTAGTCGAATCATTAGGCGACGAATCCGTTTGCGATTGTAGCGCTTCTTGAACTGACGGTTGATGAACATCGTGATTCGTCGATAACCGAGGATTCCCTTGTACTTTTGGAACATCTTCTTGATCTCGCCAAGGAGCCATTCATTTTCTTTTTGTTCGTCCGTCGGTGTATGGTTCAACCATTTGTAATAGCCGGACCGTGATACTTCAAGTATCTGACAGAGTAGCTGGATCGGTGCCTTTGTCTCCTCATGGTAGTCGTGGATCGCCTGGAACCTATGGAGATGGATTCCTACTCTCGCATTCTGGACCTCCTTTCGATTTCCTTCAGCTTTTTTAGGAGACCATTCTCCGTCTCTAAGTATTGGTTGCGATGACTCAGTTCTTTGACACGTAGCTCCAGCTTCTCCACTTCTGTCAGGTTCTGCTTGGATGCCAACGGCTTCCCACGTCGGTCTTGTAGGGCTGACTCTCCGTCAGCCTGTTATTTCCGTACCCATCCATACACCTGTTGGTACGAGACCCGATATTTCTTCGCAGCCCCGTGATAGTCGAGGTCGTTGGCTATCGCATACTGGACGACCTCTATCCGTTCCTCAAGTGTCGTGTTCCGTCCTTTACTCATATCTTTACACCCTTTACTAGTGGATTTTAAGTCTTTCCCACTAGTGTAACGCTTTATCCATTTCTCTAAAACAGACGATGTAGATATGTTGAATCTGGCGCAGGTCTCATTGAGGCTCCCTTTACCCGTCAGATAATAATTGACTGCCTCTAGTTTCAGCTCTTGTGAGTACCGTCTCCAGGTATTTGATTCTTTCAATCCATCGATCCCATCTGATCGATATTTACGGACCCAATCTCGGAGAGTCGATTGACCAACACTGAATTCTTTAGCTATCGCTCTTATCGGCTTCTTCTCATCCAAGACGCTTATCACTAATCTCAATCGTTCGTCTAATGTATGGTCTGTGGTTCTTTTAGACACAAAAATGCCCCCTTCACAGTAGTTGAGAATTTTTATTATTTCTCTGTCTACTGTGAAGGGAGCATATCAAAGTGGCGTCTTTCCTGCTTCTTTTTTATTTGTTACAATAGGGTGTGGATAAACTAGTACGAATTGTGAATAACTTTGTGCATAATCCTAATTGTCAGAGGAGGTCGAATAATGGAGAAATACGCATGCGAAACCCATGTAAATCAAGTACTTGACGAGGTAACGGCGTCGACAGGAGAATTTCCGATTCTTGAAAAGCTCGAGAATCCAGAAAACTTATCCACACGCTGTGAACATTGTAAACAGGCAGCTATATATATCGTAGCTGGAAAAAAATAAGACACAATATGTAGATAACCTATGTGGATATGTGGATAACTAATGTGGACAATGTGTTTGTAAATGAACTGTAAAGGTGGATAACCTGTGAATATCACAATTGTGACGGTTGGAAAGTTAAAAGAAAAGTATTTAAAAATGGGCATCGAAGAATACGCAAAACGTCTCGGCGCTTATGCAAAAATCGAACAGATCGAAGTGCCAGATGAAAAAGCTCCGGAAAATTTAAGTGACGCGGATATGGAAATCGTCAAACGCAAAGAAGGCGAACGCATCTTAGCTAAAATTCACCCAGACTCACATGTCATCGCTCTTGCCATTAACGGGAAGACGCGCAGCTCTGAAGAACTCGCTGCGCATCTCAATTCCCTCATGACATACGGTACTAGCAAAATCGTCTTTGTCATCGGCGGCTCCCTCGGTCTGCACGACGATGTCTTAAAGCGATCAAATGAGCAATTGTCGTTTGGGAAGATGACACTGCCGCATCAGTTGATGAAGCTAGTGTTGTTGGAGCAGGTGTATCGGAGTTTCAGGATAATTAAGGGGGAGCCATATCATAAGTAGCTCTAGCGAATAATCATTTTGAGGGAGGAAGAGCAGATGAATTTCCAAGCAGGTGAACTTCTTCAAGCAGTTGAAAACAATGATGTAGGAAAAGTAGAATCTATTTTACAAGATTCGTCCTATCCGATAAATGAAACAAATGACAAAGGAGAATCTCCTCTGTTGATTGCTACACACAAAAACTTTATTGATGTCGCAAAACGTCTAATTGATGCTGGCGCTGATATTAATCAGCAAGATCATATTCAGGACAGCCCGTATTTGTATGCGGGGGCACAAGGGAAAACAGAGATTTTGAAGTATATGATTGTACATGCTGAGCCGAATCATACGGTTGTGAATCGCTATGGTGGCAATGCTTTGATTCCGGCAGCGGAAAAAGGTCATTTAGAGAATGTGAAGGTTCTTCTGCAGGACGGGAAAGCAGATATCGATCATCAAAATAATTATGGCTATACGGCTTTGATTGAAGCAGTGGCTTTGACGGATGGTTCAGCGCTGTATCAGGAAATTGTTCAAGAACTACTCAAGTATAATGCGAATAAAGAGCTACGTGACAATCGTGGAAAAACTGCACTGGATTATGCCAAGGAAAAAGGCTATACAGAAATGGTGCAACTGTTAGAAGCCTAGTGATGAACGAGGTGACTAAGATAGAACCGACTAGCCAAGCAATCTTCGAATCAGAAAGATGTTATGTCAGACGTTTTGCCGAAAGCGATTTGGATGCTTTTGTTGACTATCGCAACAATGTGGAATGGATGAAATATCAATCGTTTAAAGGTTATTCGCGGAAAGAATATAAAGAGATTCTATTAAAGGAAACTACCTTGGAGAGCGGGGCGCAATTTGCCATCGTCAGGAAAGCGGATCAAACGCTCATTGGAGATGTCTTCATCAAGAAGGAAGATACTATTTTCTGGATCGGTTACACAGTTAGTCCCTCTTTTAAAAGGCAAGGTTATGCTTCTGAAGTAGTCCAGACAATGGTTGAATGGATCCAGCAGCAAGGCGACTATCAAATCATGGCTGGGGTGGCGAAGGAAAATAGTGCTTCCATTGAGTTGCTACGGAAACTGCAGTTTAAGCAGGTTGATGATGAGGACGGAGAATTATTTTTTCAATTATCGAAGCCTGCATTAGGAATCATATAAAAAAACACCCTCACAATAAATGAGGATGTCTAATTCAAAGTGTGTTCAGTATGTACTGAATTGTGACGATGACGAGGGCCACGAAGACTACCTTCTCAACTAGGCCACCCGTTCGGAAATGGGCGATACGGAATCGCTTCGCTTTCGGTATAGGGAATAGAAGCGGCACCCCTTGAGGGTTCAGCATGTCGAGCAGTACGTGGCTAAGTGCACCGATAAAGAAGCCAATTGCGATTGGGTAAGCGTAAGAGCTGAATTCTGTCACTTCTAGCCCGGAAAAGAGAAGCAGGCTAAACAATCCAATGATAAGTGGGGAGTGGGTTGCTCCGCGATGGGTGGTCGTGCGTCTTACTAAAAAGCCAAAAGGTTTCAAGCGGTTGCTGATGAAACTATTCTTGTGGTCGATGTCTGGCGCAACCGAGCCGATCAGGGTAGCGACGGCAAATGGCACCACTTGCTCTGGCGACACATACTCGGTATGTTGAAGGACCGCGAGTGTAATGAGCGCCCCGCCAGCGAAATGGGTCTTGTATTGCATGAGAAACCTCCTAATATATACTGCTCATCTATAATACGAGGTATCTGAGCACGAAACAATCCAACAAATTATATATTCAGGAACCATTGATGTTCCTTTTTAAGATTTGAAAATGAAAAGAGGCGATTGCTATCCACTCAATACATAAACTAGGAGAGCGGTTTTGGTACATTTCCGCTATTTCTTTAACCGACCGTCCGATTCTTGGAATGGTGACGGGCACTGAGAAGACACTCCTGATTGATGCAGGGAATTCGGAAGAGCATGTGACTTATTTTATCCAAGAGCTGAACAAGAGGGATGTACCGAATCCAGATGTAGTTGTACTGACGCATTGGCACTGGGACCATATCCTTGGCCTTTCCGCACTACGGGATACAGTTTCTCTTGCTTCGAAACAGACTGCTGCGGAGATGAAGAAGTTACTGCCATACTCGTGGTCAGATGAAGCGATTGATGAACGGGTACGAGAAGGCGTGGAAATTGAGTTTTGTGCCAAAGCGATTAAAGAAGAATATAAGGATCACCGAGATATCAAAGTGACGTTGCCAGACAGTACAATCGATAAAAAAGCAGAGATTTATCTTGGTGGTGTGACATGTATCGTGCAGCATGTCGGAGGGGACCACGCGGAAGACTCGGTCGTTGTGTACATACCGGAAGAGAAAATTCTTTTCCTCGGCGACTGCATCTATCCAAGAATGTATGCTGAAAAGGTACATTACACGGTCGATGAAACCTTGCGACTGCTCGACGTATTGAAATCGTTTGATGCGGAAACGTACATTCCTTCGCACCAACAGCCGATTTCCAAAGTGGAATTTAATCAGGAAGTGGCGATGCTTCGAACTCTTGCAAACTATACAAAGAGTTGCCAAGGTGATCAGCTGAAAATAACGGAACATTATAAAGCCGACGTGAAGAGAGAGCTCACTGAAGATGAACTCGAGACAATCTCTTATTTTGTGGACGGATATAAACAATAAAGAGGAACCGCACCAGGAGTAGGTGTGGTTTTTTTAAAAGATAAGAAAGTATATAATTTTTGATGCCATGAGCCCAGTGTTCATGGTATTTTGATTTTATGGAGACAAATATTCTTAAG
>NZ_JAFBFG010000017.1 GCF_016909155.1 Chryseomicrobium aureum | reverse complement strand
CACACCCGTTCCCATACCGAACACGGAAGTTAAGCTCTTCAGCGCCGATGGTAGTTGGGGGTCTCCCCCTGTGAGAGTAGGACGTCGCTGGGCAATCCAAGAAGTCATCCCGAGAGGGATGGCTTTTTTTGTGCTTGTTTTAGAAACCTCACCCAATTACCACATATAGGCCCATTATTACCTGCATAATAAATAAATAATTTTATGAATCGTTAGATTATTGTTGTATTAATTTTTATTTTCTGATATTATCCTTTTTAGAAACCGTTTTAGGAAACCGGTTTCCTAAAACGGTTTCCTAATAAGAATATTAAATATTTTTTTGAGATGAGGTAATCCAATGAAGATTACTATTGCAGATGTAGCAAAAAAGGCCGGGGTTTCAAAGTCTACTGTTTCTAGAATACTAAATGGTAACTATGAACAAAACACCCAAAAAACTATTGATAAAGTTTTGAAAGTAATTGAAGAAATGGATTTTCAACCAAATGCACTTGCGAAAGGATTAAAGTCTAATAAAACAAATATTATTGGTATAGTCCTATCGAATTTAAAAAATCCCTTTTGGGCAAGCGTACTAGAAGGAGTAGAAGATGAATGTAGAAGTAGCGGATTCAATTTAATGATTTGTAACTCCAATGAAAACCCAAGTGTAGAAAGAGATCATATTAAATCTTTTCAATTAAAACAAGTAGAAGGAATTATCATCAATACAACACTTGGCAACGAAGACATTTATAAAGATTTTACTGAAAAAAATTTCCCATTTGTAACAATCAACAGAAAAATTCCTAATACCGAAGTTAATGGTGTTTTTATGGATAATATTGAAGGAGCAAAAATAGCTGTACAACATTTTATTGATAATGGATTAAGAGAAATCGCTATATTTATTTATCCTACTGAAGGCGTCAGTCCAAGAGAGGAGAGGTTAGAAGGTTATAGACAAGCTTTACAAGATAATTCGTTGGTAGTTAAAGAAGAATTAATAAAAATTGTGGGTGAAAATAAAGAGATTGTAAAAAAAGAAGTAAAAAATTTACTAAATTCACATCAGAAAGTAGAAGCGATATTTTCTACAAACAATATTTTAACTCTTTACGTTATGGAGGCTATTAGAGAACTAGGCCTTAAAGTTCCACAAGACATAGCTTTAATTGGTTACGATGAAACTGTATGGTCTATGCATTTAAATCCTCCCTTAACGACTGTTTATCAACCTGCATATAAAATGGGGGAACTTGCTGCCAAAAAAGTTATTGAGCTCATTAATAATAAGGAACAAAAAATTCCTACTGAACAAATTTCATTATTGCCAAATTTAATAGTAAGACAATCAAGTATACAAAGGAGTCAATTAAATGAGTAATTTAGGATTTAGAGTATTGGAACGTAAATCTAACATCGATAAAAATATTGTAAGGGCTTACAAAGATGTGGTAACTCCACATATAAGTGACAACTTAAATCGTCTGTTTGCTGGAGGGAGTAAACTACGCCCTTATCATAAAGAGGGGAAATTATTAGGGGTGGCTATTACTGTCCGCACCAGACCTGGTGATAACTTAATGATTCATAAAGCATTGGATATGGCCGAACCCGGAGATGTATTGGTAGTAGATGCAGGAGGAGATAAGACAAATGCAGTGTTTGGTGAAATTATGTTGCGTCTCGCTTTGAAAAAAGGAATCACCGGTGTAGTTATCAACGGTGCCATTAGAGATGTAAATGCATTTTCACAAAGTAGTTTTCCAATCTATGCTTGCGGTGTAACTCATAGGGGGCCTTATAAAGATGGACCAGGAGAAATAAATGTACCAATTCAATTAGATGGAATGGTAGTTAATCCTGGAGATTTAGTTGTAGGTGACGAAGACGGGATAGTAACTATACCTAATCAGCTTGTTGAAGAAGTATTGGAGAAGGCAAATAAACAAGCAGCATTGGAAGTAGAAATTATCAAAAGTATCGAGGAAGGCACTATCGATAGAAGTTGGATTGACAAAACATTAGAAGAGAAAGGCTGTGAATTCTGATGGAATCACCGCTAAGGTTTGATTGGGAAAAGCTCCAGAATTTTTGTGAGATGCTCTTTATTAGAACTGGTGTAAATCCAGAAATCTCTAGAATCGTCTCAGATTCTTTAGTGCAAGCTGATCTAAGAGGGATTGAATCTCATGGAGTCGTAAGAACTTTAATCTACCATCAAAGAGTAGAGTCTCAAATGATAAATCACACTAAAGAAGTTGAGGTTATACAGGAAGACGACGCTACGTTATTAATTGATGGAAATAATAATTTTGGTGCCTATATTGGAACACAAGCTCTAAACCGAGCAATAGATAAAGCTCGTAAAAGAGGTGTTGCAATTGCTGGAGTAAAAGGGTCAAACCATTTTGGTACAGGTGCTTTTTATGCATTAAAAGCTATCGAACAAGATATGATTTTATTGGTTTTATCTAATGCTTCACAAACAATGCCACCAAGTGGCGGTATACGGCCATTCATTGGAACTAACCCTTTAGCAATCGGTGTTCCTGCAGGCACTCAATTGCCCTTTTTGTTAGATATGGCTACTAGTGTAGTAGCGCGGGGGAAAATTATTGTTGCTGCACAAAAAGGGGAAGATATTCCTCCAGGCTGGGCTATCGATAAATATGGAAATCCAACTACAGATGCAAATTTAGCATTAGAAGGGGCAGTTTTACCCGTTGGTGGTCCAAAAGGATATGCGATCTCAATGTTTATTGATATTTTATCTGGAGTTCTAACAGGTGCAGGATTTGGTAAGTATGTTAACAACATGTACGAAAATTGGGAAGAGCCACAGAATGTTGGGCACTTTTTTTTAGTAATTGATATTAATAAATTTATGCCTATTGATAGTTTTAAAACTCGTATGGATACTTACATAAGTGAACTTAAAGGAGAGCCTACAGCCCCAGGAGTAGAGGAGATAATGATTCCCGGGGAAATTGAGTTCAAACGTGCTCTTGATAGGAAAGAAAACGGTATCGAACTTCCTATAAATGTAGTAAAAGATTTGTATAAGCTTGGGCAACGCTATGATTTAGATTTATATACTGCACTTTTAAATTCAAAGGAGGTTGATTTGCATGTTAGTGAGTAATAAATTTAGGTACGAAACTCCAACAAAAATTGAATTTGGAATAGGGGCAATTGAAAACCTTCCAAAGTTCCTTAATGAATTGGGTGGTACAAATGTATTGATTGTTGGAGATCCCGGTGTGTTGCAAGCGGGTATCGTAGACCAGGTAATAAATCCTATTAAGAATTCCAATTTTCCATTTACTGTGTTCACAGATGTTGGAACTGAAGCAAGTATTGAATCCGTAGATTTAGGGATTAAGATGGCAAAAGAAAATAGTTGTGACCTTGTAATTGGCGTCGGGGGAGGAAGTGCCTTAGATACTGCAAAAGCAATAGGACTTATGATTACTCATCCAGGTAATATCCGCGATTATATCGGTATGGATAAAGTAAATAGTTCAGGTGCACCTGTAATTGCAGTCCCAACCACTGCAGGCACAGGTAGTGAAATAACAAGATTTGCTGTTTTATCAGATAAGCAAGCAAAAGCAAAATTAAGTATTGGGAGTATGTATATTTGTCCTACATTGGCTGTATGCGACCCTAACCTTACTATTTCTTTACCTCCTCATATTACAGCAGCAACAGGTATGGATGCATTAACACATGCTCTAGAGTCTTATGTTAATAAGGCTACCCAGCCAATTTCTGAAGCTCTATCAATTCAATCAATGAAACTGATATCTAGAAGTTTGGTGATAGCTGTTAAACAAGGTGAAAACATAGACGCGAGAGCCGACATGTTGATGGCGAGTACGATCGCAGCAATGGCTTTTAATTCCACCAGACTCGGCCTTGCCCATGCTTTAGCAATTCCATTAGGAGCTCATTTCAAAATTCCTCATGGAGTTGTTAACGCCATGTTATTGCCGAGTGTTATGAAATTTAATCTTGTTGGTAATATTGATAAATTTATTGAAGTTGCAAAGATATTCGGAGAGAACTTAGACGGTCTATCTAAGAGAGACGCAGCCGAGCGTTCTGTAAAAGTCATAAGAAGGCTCAATGAAGATATTGGTATTCATTATAAGCTTTCGGATTATGGAGTTGAGGAAAAGCATCTTGAAATGATTGCTCAGGAAGCTATGGAATCTGGGAATGTTCCAATAAATCCGGTGAAGCCGACTATTGAAGATTTAAAAAATCTATGTCGTGAAGTGTTGTAAGCGCTTTAAACATATAAGGAGGAAATAATGTGACTAAGAATGAATCCAAAATGCTTGCTTGGTTAAAAAATCACGCAGGTGAAAACTATGGAAACTTTATCAATGGACAATGGTCAAATTCATTAAGTAAAGAAACATATCCCATTTTCGCAGTAGCCAACCAAGAATTACTTCTAGGTAATTTTCCGAAATCAAATGAAGCAGATGTAGAAAATGCAGTATTGAGTGCGCAAAAAGCTTTTAATACTTGGTCAAAGACTGAGGCATCCACTAGATCAGAAATTCTATATAAATTTGCGAATCTATTGGAAAAAAATGTTGAAGAACTTTCGTTTATGCTCTCAGCAGAACAAGGGAAAATTTTAAATGAGTCAAAGGGTGAGATATATCGTGCTGTAAAAGAGGTACGCTTCTGTGCAGGAGAAGCCCTCCGTGCTCAAGGTCTGACACTACCGAGTGAGAAAAGTAAGATGTGGACCTCAACAATAAGAAAACCAATTGGCGTAATAGCAGCAATTGCACCTTGGAATTTCCCTGCAGTTACTCCTATTAGAAAAATTGCACCAGCACTAGCATATGGATGCACGGTTGTTTATAAACCAGCTTCTATAACTCCATGGACTTCGGTAAAAATCATGGATTTATTAAAACAAGCTGGGCTACCCGATGGTGTAGTTAATATGGTTATTGGATCAGGGAGTCAGGTCGGAGAACCGCTAATAAATCATAAATTGGTTAAGGGCATCAGTTTCACAGGTTCCACCGAAATGGGCCAACATATAAATGTCGTTGCAGCTAAACGACTTATAAAAACACAGTTAGAGTTAGGTGGTAAAAACCCTGCAATAGTGCTTGAGGCAGACAACGTCTCAAATATTGCAAATCAGATAGTGAGTGCTGCTTTTAATACTAGCGGACAGCGATGTACTTCAATAAGTAGAGTAATTGTTTTAGAGAACATTAAAGAACAATTAGTTGAAGAAATAATTCGAGAGATGAAAAAAATTAAAGTAGGTCCTGCGTGGGATGAGACAGCCACAATGGGTCCTCTAGTAAATGTTGAACACTTAGAAAGTATTCAAAAGTATATTGAGATTGGTAAAAAAGAAGGAGCTAGATTGTTATACGGAGGTGAGGTCTTATCAGATGGTTTCTATTCTGAGGGACCGTACATGAACCCAGCTGTATTTGATCAAGTGACTTCCGATATGAGAATAGCAAGAGAAGAAATATTTGGACCTGTTCTTTCAATAATTGAAGTTCCTACAATTTCAGATGCTTTAGAAATAGCGAACGACAGTGAATATGGATTAGCATCATCCGTATTTTCAAGTAACTTATCTATTGCATGCGAATATGCAGAAGGATTAGAAGTCGGTATGGTCCATATCAATCATGGCACTGCAAGTGCAGCCCATGTACCGTTCGGTGGAGCTAAAAATTCTGGATTTGGAGCATTTTCAATAGGATATTCTAATTTGGAATTTTTCACAGAATTAAAGGCAGTTTATGTTCAGTTTTAAAAGGTAAGAAATTTCCTTTTAAATAAAAATTAATAAGGGGTGGAGAAATTGAAAAAAGTATTATTTTTATTTCTTTGTTTGGTGGGAATAGTTGTCTTTGCTGTAGGATGTTCATCTAATGAAACGTCCAACCAGTCAACTAATAATCAAGGAAACGATGGTCAATCTAATGATACCAATGAGGAAGCAGTAGTATTAAAATTGGGCCATGTTTGGCCAAATTCAGAAATTCATGCACAATCTGCTGAAAAATTTGCTGAAGAGGTAGAAGAATTATCAGACGGTAAATTGAAAATCGAAATATATGGTGACAGTGCTCTAGGGGCAGACAAAGATTTATTAGAGGGACTTAAAATTGGCACAGCAGATATCTGGGCAGGTGGAGCAGGTGTACTTTCGGGAGCTTCTGATACGGCAAATATCTTTACAGTTCCATTCTTATTTGATACACAAGAGCATTTCGATAAAGTCTATGATGGTGAAGTAGGACAAGAAATTTCAGATAAAATTGCTGAAGAATCAGGATATAAAGTAATCTCTTATTGGACACGAGGAGCGCGTTGGTTAACCGTTGACAAGGAAGTGCATACTCCTGAAGACATGGCTGGCTTAAAGATTCGTGTGCCTGATAGTCCTGTATTTGTAAAATCATTTGAGCAACTGGGAGCAGCTCCTACTCCTATGGCATTCGGCGAAGTTTTCACTTCACTTCAACAAGGGGTAATTGATGGTCAAGAAAATCCACTTTCTTTGATTTACAACTCTAAATTTAATGAGGTAGTGGACTATCTAGTTAAAACAGAACATGTCCGTGAACCGATTGCGGTAGCAATTAGTCAAGAAAAGTTCGATTCTTTAAGTCCCGATCTACAAGAGGTATTATTAACAGCTGCCTCTGGAGAAGCAAAGAAATTTGCTTATGATGAGGTGACTCAAGGAGATACTGAATATTTACAGAACCTGCAAGATGCAGGAATGACTTTAATTGAACCAGACATTAGTGCTTTCCAAGCAAAACTAGAAGGTTTTGTTGAAGAAAATTTCCCTGAGATTACTGATATTTATGAAACTATTAGAAATGCAAAATAATAAGATAATAAAAGGGGCTTGCCCCTTCATTATCTTATGCGAAGGCTATATATTACCTATAGCCTTCGCATAAGATAAAAAGTTTTACGAGGGGGAACGGGAATGAAAAATTTCGTGAGAGTCACAGACAAAATAAATCAAATAATATTTAACTTTTTAGCAGTATTATTTGGTGTTGTAGCATTGCTTACACTATATCAAGTCTTTGCTAGATATATCTTAAATTCACCATTAACGTGGTCTGAAGAAATAATTAGGAGCTTAATGGTATGGATAGTCTTACTAGGCACCGCTATAGCTTTAAGAAAAGGATTATTGATTTCAGTTGAGACGGTTTTACATATTGTTCCCAAAGGAATAAAACTAATTCTTAATACCATTATTATCATATTAAATATTATCTATATGTTTTTATTACTCAAATATGGAATTGAAATTATGCAATCTTTACACGGTCAAACCTCAGGTGCTTTAGATTTACCTGTTAACCTGTCATATGCTGCTATTCCAGCAGGAGCTCTCTATTCATTAATTAATTGTTTAGTTGTAATTATCGAATTGATTTCTAAAGATTCTAAAGGAGACGATACCCATGATAGGCCTATTATTTCTTAGTTTACTAGTTTTATTTTTTCTGGGCTTTCCAGTAGCTTTTGCCATGGGCTTATCGTCAATGATTACAATGGTTAATGATGGAATTTCTGTCCAGGTTGCAGTGCAACGAATATTTTCAACTTTAAACTCTTTCCCCTTAATGGCAATACCATTCTTTATACTAGCAGGCAGTTTAATGGAGTATAGTGGTATCTCTCAAAGATTAGTTAACTTTGCGTATTCTTTAGTAGGAAAGATAACCGGTGGATTAGCTTTAGTTTCGGTAGTTACTGCCATGTTTTTTGCGGCAATATCAGGATCAAGTGCTGCTACAGTAGCTGCCGTTGGTAGTATTCTTATACCATCTATGATAAAGCGTGGCTTTCCTAAACCGTTCTCTACTTCGGTGCAGGCCGTATCGGGTGAGCTTGGTGTAATCATACCTCCATCGATTCCTATGATTATCTTTGCTCTTTCAGCTGGAGCATCTATTTCCATCGGAGAATTATTTATGGCAGGAGTAGGACCGGGAATACTGATTGCATTCTCTTTAATGGTTACGATATATTTCATTTCGAAATACAAGGGGTATGGGAATTCGAACCTTGATCCATTATCTGATCAAGCCATAGAAGAAGCTGAATTGATGAGTACAAGTGGAAGAATTAAAGCTTTTAGGAGTGCTATTTTGCCCCTTCTAATGCCCATAATAATTTTAGGGGGTATATACGGAGGTATATTTACTCCTACTGAAGCTGCGGCTGTAGCAGTAGGTTATGCTCTATTTATAGGCCTAGTCATTTACAGAACTTTAAGTATTAAAAACCTAATGGAAGTCTTGCGCAGTTCAGTATTATCAACCTCTATCATTATGTTTATTATCGGTAATGCTGGTTTATTTGGTTGGGTATTAACAGCAAAAAGAGTTCCAGATTTAGTAGCAGAGTGGTTCTTATCAGTTTCTACTAGCGCAGTGGTCTTTTTAATATTAGTAAATTTACTTTTACTACTCGTTGGCATGTTTTTAGAAACTGGTGCTGCTATTGTAATTATGGCTCCTATATTAACCCCAGTAGCAATTCAATTTGGTGTTGATCCAGTGCATTTTGGAATAATTATGATAGTTAATTTGGCTGTAGGAATGGTTACTCCACCTATCGGTGTTAACCTTTTCGTAGCTTGCCAGGTGGCGAATTTAAGGCTTGAACAAATAATAAAGCCTCTTCTACCTTTTTATCTAGTCTTATTAATAGATATTATTCTTATATCTTATTTGCCAGCCATCTCTCTATGGCTACCAAATATTTTAAAGTGAGTGGGTGACAAAGTGAATATTATTATAGCCCCAGATTCATTTAAAGGCTCGGCTTCAGCAATAAATATAACAAAGAAAATCTCGGAAGGAGTAACTCGGGTATATCCTTATGCTTGTATTAAAGAAATTCCATTAGCCGACGGAGGTGAAGGAACTTTAGAAAATATGGTTTATTCAACCAGAGGCAAGACAATTTCCGTCGAAGTTCATGATCCCTTAATGCGAAAGATAAGGGCAGATTATGGAATACTAGGTGATCAAGAGACAGTAATTATCGAAATGGCTCAAGCCTCAGGACTAACACTATTATCAGAAGAAGAAAAAAATCCTTTACTGACTAGTACGTTTGGAACAGGTGAGTTAATTAGACACGCTTTAGATAAGGGCTACAAAAAATTTGTCATCGGTTTAGGTGGCAGTGCGACAAATGATGGAGGCATGGGATTACTCAAAGCTTTAGGGGTCAAATTTTATAATTCTAAGGGAATCGAACTTGGTGATGGTGGGGAAAGCTTAATTAATCTTTCGCATTACGATAGTAGTGGTTTAGATAATAGATTACTGGATTGTTCTTTTATTATAGCTTGTGATGTTACCAATAAATTATGTGGCCCAAATGGAGCTAGTGAAGTTTTTGGTCCTCAAAAAGGTGCTAGCCTTGCAGATATACAAATTCTTGACCTTGCATTAAATAGATATGCTGAGGTTGTAGAAAAACAACAAGGAATTAACGTAAAAGAACTTACAGGTGGTGGAGCTGCTGGAGGACTTGGAGCAGCACTTATGGCATTTCTTAATGCTTCTGTTAAATCAGGTATTAAAGTAGTAATGGAATATTTAAACTTTGAAGAAGTAGTTAAAAATTCAGATCTTATAATTACGGGTGAAGGAAGATTGGATGCACAAACGTTAGGGGGTAAAGTAATCAAAGGAGTAAGTGATATTGGGAAAAAATACAATATCCCAGTGATTGCATTGTGTGGTGAAGTAGAATTAAAACCTTCAAAATTTGATGAATTAGGGCTTCTATCGGCCTTTTCTATTCTTCCAGGCCCATGTTCTTTAAATGACGCCATATTAAATACATTAAAATGGATACCATATAAAACTGAAGCGGTACTCAGGGTCTTAAAATATGTCATCATACCACCGGTTAGGAGAAATCACAATGAAACCTAAAGTATTGATAACGAGAAAATTACCAGAAGGAATAATAAAAAAAATTAGTGAAGTATGTACAGTTGAGTTATGGGATGAAGAAGAAACACCTATACCACAAGAAGAACTAGCAGAAAAAATGATCAATGTGGATGGTGTGCTGTGCTTACTCACAGAAAATATTGATAAAAAATTAATTGATGGCTCGCCTAAATTGAAAGTAATTAGTAATATGGCGGTAGGTTATAATAACATTGATATTGAGGCAGCTAAGAAAAAAGGAATCATAGTTACTAACACACCCGATGTTCTAACAGAGACAACAGCTGATTTGACTTTTGCTCTGCTTATGGCGACTTCAAGAAGGTTGATTGAAGCATCTACATATTTACGTAATGGTGAATGGAAGACTTGGTCACCATTACAATTAGCAGGTCAAGATATATACAATTCTACCTTGGGTATAATAGGAATGGGCAGAATTGGAGAGGCTATTGCGAAACGAGCTCTTGGATTCAATATGAACATTGTATATTATAATAGATCACGTAAATTAGATATGGAGCAATCTTTGAATGTTCAATATAGTGAACTGGATGATTTGTTGAAAGAATCCGACTTCATTGTAGTGATGACCCCTTATACACCTCAGACTACAAACCTTATTTCTGAAAGAGAGTTTAAATTAATGAAAAAAAGCGCAATACTTATCAACACGTCAAGAGGAGGCATTGTTGATGAGAAAGCTTTGTATGATGCACTAGTTAATAAGGAAATTTATGCAGCAGGATTAGATGTATTTGAAACAGAACCTATAAACCTTAATAATCGCCTACTTACATTGCCTAACTTGGTTGCACTTCCCCACATAGGGAGTTCTAGTATAAATACTAGATACAAGATGGCAAATCTTGCAGCAGAAAACTTAATAGCTGGTGTTTTAGGAAACCGGCCAAAGCATGTAGTGTCATAATTTGATAACATAGAGATTCTATTCAACTCCTGTATAAATATTTTAATGAAGAATAACTATTTGATTTATACAGGAGTATTAATACATATAGATCAAACAATAAATCGATACTTAATTTGGAATTTTATTAAGGATTATACACCTTACTTTTTATATAAAGCCTCTTAAACTACTATCACTCCATTTAATAATCGCATTATTCTCTCTTCAGTAAGTTCCCCAAATAAATCCACGTCGTCTCTTTACGCTCATGCCCGAGAAATCGCATAATATCATAAATTTCAACACCCTAAAGTTGCGAGATGATCGCAAATACGTGTCTTAGAAATTGAGGAGCGATTTGTTTATTTTTATGGACATGTGAAGCCTTCGTAATCTTCTTTTCAAAATACTGACTGAAGTAAGGAGCACTAAAGCGATTTCCCCTACTAGTAGTAAATAGAATGCTCAGCTCGTGACTCGATTGAATCGAAGGCAATCCTCGTGCAGTCCTTTTCTTCTCAATGGATTCATATATTTTTGGACGAAGGGATAGGTCTCTCCGCTTGTTCCTCTTTCTCTATTACTGATAAATAACGCGTATTTGTGATCTTATTCATCTTAATTCCCGACACATAACTTACAAAACTCCTCATTCCAGTCGTCGCAAGTGTCAGTACGATAGAAAGCATCACTGGGTGGGTCTCTAAACAGTAATATGACAAAAGATTAACCTAAGCCTCAGATAGTGAACACATTTTAATAGAAGAAACCCATGAGCTACTACTCCCAGAATAGAAAGTTAGGAGGATTTTTCTTTAAAAAGAAATGAAAAAGAACCTTATTGGTTTACAAAAATCGAAGGTTATCGTAGTAGTGGACTGTCATTAATTGATTGGTGTGAGACTGCGGATGTGGCGATTCACATATGAAATATTGATTACGTAAACAGTCGCCAATCACTCAAAATCCGGTCCGGGAGACCGGCTGGGTCTCCTGTGTACTCGAAGAACCGGGGAAAAGACCAGAATCGAAATCGTATATGTGGTTATAAATCATGGCCAATACCTCCTCATTCATGGCCGATGCACGATCGCTCAGGTTAAATACATAAAGTTTCTAAAACAGGTGGCTCCACATCTAGGAGTTATCGAGTTGCGCAGACTTGAAATCCATGCCAAATGCCATCACGGCCATTGAGGTAAAAGACGCCTCCCTATCCACGCTGTCATTTGACAGAATTTCAGGGGGAGCCTGCTCCACATCTAGTGTGAATTCTCTGGCTATTGCTACAATTAGGGTCTAAAGTATGGTATAGTGAAAAACGTAACATAACACAAGGGGGTTCTACACATGAAGAAGAGCAAAATGTTAGCGTTACTCGCAGCACTCGTAGCACTACTACTTATCGTAGCAGCATGTGGGTCAGACGATGCAGGTTCAGGAGATTCTGAAGGAAAAGTGTATCAAGTAGGTATTGATACAACGTATCCACCATTTGAATATGAAGAAGACGGCGAATACAAAGGTATCGATGTTGACTTGATTCGTGCCATCGCTGAAAACCAAGGATTTGAAATTGAACTGAATCCAATGGACTTTGGTGGAATTATTCCAGCAGTACAAGCCGGTCAATTAGACGTGGCGATTGCAGGAATGAGTATTACAGATGAGCGTAAAGAAGTCGTTGATTTCTCAGATCCATACTTTGAAGCTGGTTTAACATTAGTTACAGCTGCTTCAAACAATGAAATCACTAGCCTAGAAGATTTAGAAGGCAAACGTGTAGTTGTAAAAACAGGTACAACGGGTGCTAAATTTGCAGAAGATAACAAAGATGAATATGGGTATGAAATCACGACTTTAGAAGACAGCCCATCTATGTTCCAAGAAGTTTCAAATGGCAATGCAGATGTTCTGATTGAAGACTACCCAGTAATTGCATATGCAATTGCACAAAGTAGCTTAGATCTTCAAATCGTGGGTGAACGTCTGAATGGTGATAACTATGGTATCGCAGTTCTAAAAGGTGAAAATGCAGATCTACTTGAGAAAATCAATGCAGGTCTACAAGAACTTCGTGATAGCGGCGAATATGACGAAATCATCAACACGTATATCACTGAATAACTAATCAAACTGGAAAGGCGCGGCAGTAACCGCGTCTTTTTTGATACAAAGGAGTTGAAGTTAGGTGCAAGACTTTATACCAGCATTAACGGAACTTTATGATAAGATAAAAGCCGCGATGCCTACATTACTTGATGGTCTTCAAGTAACGCTTTATATTTTTGCAGTGGCCATTGTCTTAGGTTTCTTAATTGGTTTAGTGATGGCTCTTTTCCGCCTATCACCAATTAAACCGCTACAGTGGATCTCAAAGATTTTTGTAGATGCAATTCGGGGAACGCCATTTATTGTTCAGTTATTCTTTATCTATTTTGGTTTAAATTCACTGTCATTTATTTCACTTGATAATACATGGGCTGGGATTTTAACCGTGGCTATTAATGCGGGTGCATACTTCGCTGAAATCATCCGTGCAGGGATTCAATCGATTGATAAAGGACAAACAGAGGCAGCTCGCTCATTAGGACTAGATTCCACGCAAAATATGCGTTTCGTTGTACTTCCACAAGCGTTCCGCCGGATGTTACCAACCATTACGAATCAAGCGATTATTTCATTAAAAGATACATCGCTTCTTTCGATCATTGGAGTCGCAGATTTGACGCAACGTGGTCGAGTGGTAGTAAGTGCTACATATGATCCGTTTACAATTTATTTATTACTAGGAATTATGTATTTTGTGATTATTTATCTATTGTCCCTACTCTCTAGCTACTTAGAAAGGAGGTTCGTCTTACGATGAGTATGATTCGTGTCGAAAACTTAAAGAAGTCATTCGGAGACATTGAAGTCTTAAAAGACGTCAGTACAGTGATTGAACCGTCTGAAGTAGTATGTGTGATTGGACCTTCTGGTTCGGGGAAGAGTACGTTCTTACGTTGCTTAAATCGTCTAGAAGAAATCACAGATGGTCATGTGTTTGTAAATGGTCAAGATATTACCGACAATAAGAACAATATTAATAAAATTCGTCAAGACGTAGGTATGGTGTTCCAACAATTCAACCTGTTTCCACATATGACGGTTCTTCAGAATATTACACTCGCACCTGTGAAGTTGAAGAAACTATCACCGGCAGATGCTGAGAAGAAGGCGTTTGCGCTTCTTGACAAAGTCGGTCTACGTGAAAAAGCCAAAGCCTACCCTGGGGAGTTGTCGGGTGGTCAGAAGCAACGTGTGGCTATTGCGCGTGCACTTGCGATGGATCCAAAAATCATGTTATTCGATGAGCCGACATCAGCGCTTGACCCAGAAATGGTAGGAGACGTTTTGGATGTTATGAAGGACTTGGCGAAAGAGGGGATGACGATGGTCGTCGTAACCCATGAGATGGGCTTCGCTGCAGAAGTTGGAGATCGCGTGATTTTTATTGATGGAGGATACATCGTTGAGGAGAATGTGCCAAAAGAGTTGTTTGGCAATCCGCAACATGAGCGTACGAAATCTTTCTTAAGTAAAGTACTATAATAATAGAAGAAAACAAAAAAGACAGTCCGCATTGGACTGTCTTTTTGTCTATTATTGAGCTGTATAGCCACCATCGAAGATCATCGTCTGACCCGTCATTCCTTTTGCTTGCTCAGAAGCAAAGGAGTCAACAAGTCCCTCCAAATAGGGCCCCATATATATGTCAAAAACATTTAATCCTATCATTAGGCTAATTAGGAGTCAATACAAATAGAAGGTGTTGTTATACCTTGATTATTGCGAATTTTTTAGATATCCTATAGGTAAAGTTTTGAAAGCGATTACAGGAGGAATGCGGGATGGCGACAGATAATTTGTATGCGCTTTGGTTTCAAACGAGCAAACAATATCTCCAAAGTGTGACGAGACGAATGGAAGGGTATGGTCTAACGTTGGACAGTTTCCGTGTGTTAGAACTGTTGCAGGGGACTCCTGAGCAAACCTATACAGTGCAACAACTCAGTACGGTACTTGGCATTCCAAGTGGCAGTATAACGAGCGTTACGAATCGTCTATTGAAAAAGGAACTTGTTACGAAACGTCCATGTCCAACAGATCGACGCTGCTCGTTTGTAGAAATCACAAAGCTTGGCAATCGTTTGATCACGAGTCTGTTAGATGAGCATTTTACTTATTTAGAAGAAAACTTTTCGGCATTGACGGATCAAGAAAAAGAACAGTTATACCGGATGCTCAAAAAAATCAATCAATCGCCTTCTTGATGGATGGTATACTGAAAACACATAGAAAAGAGGAATGAAAATGCGGCGACCCCTAGTAGAAAAACTTCAGCAGTTTGTGGAGAAGCAGCCTATGTCGCTGCATGTTCCAGGACATAAAAATGGCTATTTTAGCACGCTGCCAAAAGCATTGCGAGATAGTTTGAGTTATGACGTGACAGAGCTTACAGGACTCGATGATCTGCACGCTCCAGAAGGCGTCATTCAAGAAGCACAAGACCTGTTGTCAACCTTTTACGGAAGTGATGCGAGTTACTTTTTAGTGAACGGGTCCACGGTCGGTAACTTAGCGATGATGCTTGCGGCGACCACCCCTGGAGACCGCGTCCTTATTCAGCGCAATGCGCATAAATCTGTATTTCATGCAGTCGAGCTTGCGCGAGTCCGCCCTATGTTTATCACTCCAGAATGGGATCACCGAACAGAAACTGCTGCGCATGTCTCCTTGCAAGGCATTCAACAGGCTTTTCACGAGTTTCCGGACATTCGGGCGGTGGCTCTGACAACTCCGACCTATTTCGGCGTTGTATCGGACTTACTCGAAATCGTGGAATTTTGTCATACAAAAGGTGTACCAGTACTCGTCGACGAAGCGCACGGAGCTCATTTCCAGGGGTCTGACTACTTTCCAGTATCGGCTCTTGAATGTGGAGCAGATGTTGTCGTTCAGTCCGCTCATAAAAGTTTGCCGGCGATGACAATGGGGTCATTCTTACATAGCAAATCTAAATTTGTAGGGAAAGACCGCTTGGAGCATGCACTCCGTATGTTGCAGTCAAGCAGTCCTTCATATCCCGTGATGGCGTCTCTTGACGATGCCCGTGCGTACCTCGCTTCATTCACAGCCAGGGATTACCATCATTTCATGGATAAGCGCGCATTATTCTTAGATAGTTTACAAGGGATTTCCGGGCTCGATATCGTCGAAGTAGACGATCCATTGAAACTGATGATTCGAATAGGAACGCATGCTGGGCACCAAGTCCGCGATGCGCTCGAACAACAAGGCGTATATGTTGAACTTGCACACGGTCAGCATGTTTTATGGATGTTGCCTCTATTGAAATACGGGGAAGATTACCGGTTTGCGGAGTTGCGAAGCCGCGTGAAGCGCGCTTGTGAGGCGTTGAAGTCTGTGCGTCCACAAGCCCTTCCAGTAGTGACGGCTGTTGCGGCCAATCAGCTGACGAAGCCTGAGGTTGCTCTTGAAGAAGTGCAACGCAGAAACGGAGAATGGATTTCCTATACGAAGGCAATCGGACGCATCGCAAAAGGCGCCATCATCCCGTATCCTCCTGGAATTCCGTTGCTTCTTCCTGGAGAACGGTTTACAGTAAAGACACTTGTGCAGCTAGAAGAATGTTTGATGGGCAAGGCTGCATTTCAAGGAGAACATAGGTTAGCACAACGACAGGTTTATGTACTGGAGGAAACCAATTAAAATGAGTGGATATTTTATTACAATTGAAGGCCCAGATGGCGCAGGAAAGACGACCATCACGAATCGTGTGGCTGAACGTCTGAAAGCAGAAGGTGTCGACGTCATGATGACGCGTGAACCAGGTGGCATTCCAATTGCGGAACAAATACGAGAAGTCTTGCATGATACAAAAAATACAGCAATGGATAGTCGCACAGAGGCACTCTTATACGCAGCGGCACGCCGTCAGCACCTTGTCGAGAAAGTGCGACCAGCCCTTGCAGAAGGAAAAGTTGTCATTTGCGATCGCTTTGTCGATAGTTCTCTTGCATATCAAGGCTATGCACGTGGTTTAGGTGTGGATGAAGTGTGGTCCATCAATCAATTTGCGATTGAGGGCTTTCTTCCCACGCGCACATACTTCTTTGATATCACACCGGAAGAAGGCTTACGAAGAATCGAAGCATCTGACGTGCGGGAAGTAAATCGTCTTGATGAAGAAGGGCTGGCTTTCCATAAAAAAGTGTACGAAGGCTATCAGCATCTTCTCGAAAAATTTTCAGAGCGTATCGTTCGAATTGACGCAGGAAAATCAATAGAAGAGGTCGAAGAAGAGATGTATGCACACATTCGTCGCGACCTAAATATGGTATACTAAAGAAAATGGAGGTGGGTCCTATGAAATTAGTCGTCGCAGTCGTTCAGGATCAGGACAGCAACCGTTTGTCGAATGCCCTGACTAAGGCGAAATTCCGAGCAACTAAGCTTGCGAGTACCGGAGGCTTCTTGCGTTCTGGAAACACAACATTTTTAATTGGAACTGAAGATCATCTTGTACCTACTGTACTTGATTTAATACGAGATAACTGTCGCGCACGTGAACAGATGGTCGCCCCGGTTTCTCCGATGGGTGGCAATGCGGATTCGTATATTCCGTATCCGGTGGAAGTAGAGGTAGGCGGAGCAACTGTGTTCGTCATGCCAATCGAGCATTTCCATCACTTCTAATAAACACGAAGGGCCGTGTGTCGCATAATTTGCGCATGCGGCTTTTTTTAAAACTAGATGTGGAAGACGTTCGCTCAGAAATCGCGTGAAATCCAGGCGCACCAATGGAGGCGCTTTTTGCCTCCGTTGGGGTGAATGGTTTTTGCGTGAATTTCTAACGTCTGCAACTCGATACTAAGAAATGTGGAGCAGGTTCGTCCATATTTAACCGAAGGGAGACTCAGTCATGGACTGGCAAGCAACTCAAGCACCAGAACGTCAGCCGCGTCTGGTCGCCCAAATTACCCGAATGATTCAAAACGATCGACTCAGCCACGCCCTTCTGTTAACCGGCGATCAAGGCACTGGGAAACTGGCGGTCGCCCACTTTATCATTCAATTGACACTTTGCGAAAATGCGCAAAATGTTCCATGTGAAACATGTCGACCATGTCGATTAGTGACATCAGGCAACCATTTGAATGTACATACGATTGAACCAGACGGTCAATTCATCAAGCGGGCGCAAATCGATCAATTGATTCATGAACTTAGCAAGACAGCTCGTGAGTCTAGTCGGAAATTTTATATTGTACATGATGCGCATCGTATGAATGCATCGAGTGCCAATGCGCTTCTAAAATTTCTAGAAGAACCAACAAGTGAAGTCACGGCTATTCTACTGACGAATCAGCCACACGCCCTGCTTCCGACCATTCGCTCGCGCTGTCAGCAGATGACCTTGCAACCTGTTCCTCCTGAGCAGTTGAAAGTGCAGCTGATGGAACAAAATGTTTCAGAAAGCATGGCTTCGACGGTTAGCAAACTTGCTTCTTCTTTAGAGGATGCACTGGCGATGGTAGAGGAAGAGGAGTTTGGACTTGCACGAAAAGGCGTGTTAAAATTAATGGAAGCATTGGAACGTGGAACAGCCCATGCACTTGTACAAGCGCATGAGCACGTCATTCCGCTGCTCAAAGATAAAGAAAAAGCAGAGCGCGTGCTGGATTTACTGCTTTTTGCTTATCGAGATATCGTTGCAAACAAAGCAAATCCCGGCAGCAGCAGTACGTTTCCCGATAAGAGTGCGCTATGGGAGCAAATCGCGATGCGAAGCACGTTTGAGCAACTGACCTACCAGCTAGAGCACATCATGAAAGCCAGACGTCGCCTTCATCAGAATGCGAATCGTACGTTGTTAATGGAGCAGCTAGTTATAGAGCTGCGGGAGGTTAATTCAGTTGTATAAAGTAATCGGTGTCCGCTTCAAGAAAGCGGGTAAAATATATTATTTTGATCCAGGTGACTATGTCTGTGAACTAGATGACTATGTGATTGTCGAAACCGCACGTGGTGTCGAATTTGGAAAGGTTGTTATAGCCGTTCGGGAAGTTGAAGAAAACGATGTCGTTTTACCGCTCCGAAAAGTTGTACGACCAGCGTCTCCAAAAGATCGTTTGCAAGTTGAAGAAAATAAGTCTGAATCCCTACAAGCACTTGCTCTTGGTGATGCCAAGATCCGTGAACGCAAACTAGAGATGAAACTTGTGGATGTCGAATTTACATTTGACCGCAACAAAATTATTTTTTATTTCACTGCAGAAGGCCGTGTCGATTTCCGAGACCTTGTGAAAGATTTGGCCTCTGTATTCCGCACGCGTATTGAACTGCGTCAAATCGGAGTACGAGATGAGGCGAAGATGCTTGGTGGAATTGGGCCATGTGGGCGTATGCTCTGTTGTTCGACATTCCTAGGCGACTTTGAGCCTGTCTCTATCAAGATGGCGAAAGATCAGAACTTGTCATTGAATCCTTCTAAGATTTCAGGACTTTGTGGTCGTTTAATGTGTTGCTTGAAATATGAAAATGATGAGTATGAACAAGCTCGTGCGCTTCTGCCGGACTTAGGGCAGCGCGTGACAACACCTGAAGGGAAAGGGAAGGTTGTCGGCTTGAACATTTTAGAGCGCGTTTTACGCGTTGAACTATACGAAGGGCAGCGTGTCCTGGAGTATTCCCTAGAAGAATTAGTGCAGCATTCGTAACCTGCAGAGATGGATGAGGTGAGTTGTGATGGACCGTAATTTTTTGGAGACGATTGTTGCGTTTGAAGAACAATTAAAGTCCACGCAAGAGCAATTTCGGGCTTTAAAAGAGTTCGTTGCCATAATGATGGAAGAACATCAGACATTGCAGCAAGAGAATCGCCATCTGCGTGAGCGCCTCGATGCGATGCATGCAGAAGAAGCGAAACTACAACAAGAACAAAAGCGACCACCCAAGCGGGATGTCGGAGAAGGCTATGATAACTTGGCTCGCCTCTATCAAGAAGGCTTTCATGTCTGCCATCCTCAATTTGGGAGTCCGCGAAAAGAGCTTGATTGTATGTTCTGTCTCGCATTTTTAAATAAAGATACGTAATGAGGAGCTGATACCGATTGCGGTGTCAGCTTTTTTCGAATGCTAGGAAGAGGTGAATCAAATGGAGTACTTACAAGGAGATGAACGATTGGATTATCTGCTTGCAGAGGATTTGCGGATCATACAAAGTCCTTCTGTATTTTCGTTCTCACTTGATGCAGTATTGCTTGCACGTTTTGCGTCCATTCCACTCAAGCGAGGGAAAATTGTAGATTTGTGCACAGGAAATGGAGCGATTCCGTTATTTCTCAGTGCACGAACAAGTGCGCCGATTATTGGTGTAGAACTACAAGAGCGTTTGGTGGATATGGCAACACGTAGCGTCCACTACAACGAACTAGAATCACAAATCACGATTCAGCAAGGAGATGTGCGCGGAATCGCCAAAGTGTTGGGGTCAGAGAAGTATGATATGGTGACGTGCAACCCGCCTTATTTTCCGGTAGAAGCAGCACCGGATAAAAAATTATCGGAGCATCAGGCCATTGCGCGCCATGAAATCCACTTGTCACTTGAAGAAGCCGTTGCCAACGCGAGCAGCCTTCTCAAGCAAGGTGGGAAGGCTGCGTTTGTGCACCGTCCAGGCCGCTTGATTGAGTTGATTGACGCGATGCGGCGCAATCGACTAGAACCGAAACGTATTCAACTGGTCTATCCAAAAGAAGGACGAGAAGCAAATACAGTATTAATAGAAGGAATCAAAGATGGGAAGCCTGATTTAAAGGTGTTGCCTCCTGTAACGGTGTATCAGGAAAATGGGAGCTACACACCTGAAATTGAGGTGATTTTATATGGAAATAAAAAATAGTCATTATTTCTATGTAGTTTGTTGCAAAGATGCGACTTTTTATGCGGGCTATGCAAAGAACGTACTAAGTCGATTGAAGGAACACAATGACGGCAAAGGGGCTAAATATACTCGGCCACGACTCCCAGTAAAATTAGTCCATTTTGAGGAATTTGAAACACGTTCACTTGCGATGAAACAAGAGTATGCATTTAAGCAGTTAACACGAAAACAAAAAGAGCAGTATATAGAAGGGAAGCGAGAGCATGCACATCCAATCCTCCCATCAATTTGAATCGACGAGTTGTCTATACTTAGTGGCAACGCCGATTGGAAATTTAGAAGATATGACCTTCCGGGCGATTCGTATCTTAAAAGAAGTAGACGTGATTGCAGCTGAAGATACAAGAAATACGAAAAAACTTTGTCATTATTATGAGATTGAGACCCCATTAGTGAGCTATCATGCTCATAACGAAGAAGCGGGCGGTGTAAAATTGTTACACATGCTGAAAGAGGGCAAATCTGTAGCCTTAGTAAGTGACGCAGGTATGCCGTGTATTTCTGATCCGGGAGATGATCTTGTTCGCAAAGCCTTAGCTGAAGGGTTCGCAGTTGTACCGGTACCTGGAGCTAACGCAGCACTGACTGCTCTTATTGCTTCTGGAATCAATGCGCAACCTTTCACGTTCTATGGCTTTCTTCCACGCGGGAAAAAAGAGCGCAAAGAGGCGTTAGAGGTGCTGTTGGCCCGAACGGAGACATCCATCTATTATGAAGCACCGCACCGATTAAAAGAAGTTTTGCAGTCCATTCAGGATGTATTAGGTGGTCAACGTAAAATTGTAGTAGCTCGTGAACTGACGAAAAAATTCGAGGAGTTCATTCGAGGGACTGTAGAAGAAGCGATAGAATGGGCGTCGAGCAAAGAGGTGCGCGGGGAGTTTTGCCTTGTCATTGAAGGGACTTCTGAACAAGTAGTAGAGCAAAACAAATCTGCAGAATGGTGGGAAGAGTTAGATGTAAAGCGTCACGTAGAAGCGCTGATGCTTCAACAAGACCTATCCTCAAAGCAGGCAATCAAAGAAGTGGCGGTCGCACGCCAGATGAACAAGCGCGACGTGTATGCGGCGTATCATTTAGAAGAGGAATAAAAAGAGAGCTGCCTTTCCGAGGAAAGGCAGCTTTATATAAAAAGAGGAATACGCTTATTTTGTTAAGCTTGTTTGGATCTCGTTGATTAATTGCTCAGCGCCTTCTGGGCTAAGAATTAATTTTCCGCCAACTAAACGTAAGTTGTCGTCTGACACTTCGCCAGTAACTGCGCATGTCATGTTTGGTAAGTATTTTTTCAAGATGATTTTATCGTCATCCACATAAATTTCAAGAGCGTCTTTTTCTGCAATACCTAGTGTGCGGCGAAGTTCGATTGGAATAACTACGCGTCCTAGTTCATCAACTTTACGTACAATACCTGTAGATTTCATTAGTTGTTTCCCCTCTCGGAATATAATTCGTCATTTTTCGACAAATAGTTTTGGTTATGGATTTTATCATACCAACAACTCCCAAATACGTCAATTCGTTTAACTTCAAAATAATCGACTTAAATGGTAAAAAAATGATAATATTAATAAATGATAATAAAAATATAACGTCAATTTCTTTCGAGTTACCAAAAGTGACGTAAAAAGAGCAAGTTAAGGGAATAAGTGGATTTGTCGAATGATGTTACAAAGTCTTGTCGACAAACACTTTTTCCGGACTAATTGAATCGACACGTCGATTTCGATACAATGAACAATAATGAAACTAAGTGGAGGCGCATTCGCATGACTCAAGAGAAAAAGACATTTTACATTACAACCCCGATCTATTATCCAAGCGGTAAATTCCATATCGGGACAGCTTACACGACCGTGGCTTCCGATGCGATTGCGCGTTATAAGCGTTTGAAAGGCTATGACGTACGTTTCTTGACGGGAATGGATGAGCATGGACAAAAGATCCAAGAAAAAGCGCAAGAAAATAACAAAGAGCCACAAGCTTACGTGGATGAAATTGCAGAAGCAGCAAAAAAAGTATGGGAAATCATGGACATCAGCTATGATGACTTTATTCGTACAACAGAAAAGCGTCACACAGACGCTGTCGAAAAGATCTTCCAACGCTTTTTAGACAATGGCGATATTTACAAAGGCGAGTACGAAGGCAACTATTGTACTCCGTGTGAATCGTTCTTCACTGAAAAGCAATTGGTCAATGGCAATTGTCCGGATTGTGGACGTCCTGTTAAAAAGGTCAAAGAAGAATCGTATTTCTTCAATATGAAAAAGTATGCAGACCGCTTGCTTACCTATTATGAACAAAACCCAGGATTTATCGAACCGGAATCGCGTAAAAATGAGATGATCAATAACTTCATCAAACCAGGTCTAGAAGATCTTTCTGTATCACGCACATCCTTTGACTGGGGAATCAAAGTACCTGGAGACCCGAAACATGTTATCTACGTATGGGTAGATGCATTATCCAACTACATCACATCACTTGGATATGGGTCAGATGACGATTCGAAGTTCAAAAACTACTGGCCAGCGGATGTTCACGTTGTTGGAAAAGACATCGTTCGATTCCACACAATTTACTGGCCGATTTTCTTGATGGCACTTGATCTACCGCTTCCGAAAAAAGTATTTGCGCACGGGTTCATTATGATGAAAGACGGCAAGATGTCGAAATCAAAAGGCAATGTCGTGTATCCAGAAATGCTTGTGGAGCGATACGGCTTAGATGCGACACGTTATTTCTTACTGCGTGAGTTGCCATTTGGTGCGGACGGAGTGTTCTCGCCGGAGTCATTTGTAGAGCGTACAAACTATGACTTAGCAAATGACCTAGGGAACTTGCTGAACCGCACAATTTCGATGATCAACAAGTACTTTGACGGAACGATTCCGGTAGAAGAGGCTGTCGAGACGGAATTCGACAAAACATTGCATGAGCTCTTTGCGGAAACGAAACAAAAAGTAGAAGACAACATGGAGAAGATGCAGTTTAGCATCGTGTTGTCAGATATTTGGACATTTATTTCACGAACGAATAAATACATTGATGAAACACAACCATGGGTTCTTGCAAAAGACGAAGCAGACCGCGGGAAACTTGCGTCTGTTATGGTGCACTTGGCAGAAAGTTTGCGTTTGACGGCTATTTTCATTCAACCATTCTTGACGAAAAACCCAGCGGAGATTATGCGTCAACTGGGGCTTTCTGAGAAGGGATTAGCTTGGGAAGGTTTAGATGCATTCCACGGTATTCCACAAGGAACAAAAGTTGTTGAAAAGGGTGTTCCAATCTTCCCTCGTCTTGATGTAGAGGAAGAAGCAGCGTACATTCGTGAGCAGATGCAAGGTGGCGCGACTCCAGTAGTAGAAGAACCAAAAGAAGAGGCGCCAGAAGTTGAAGAAATTTCGATTGATGACTTTATGAAAGTAGATTTACGCGTAGCAACGGTGACAGCGTGTGAACCCGTGCCGAAAACATCAAAACTCTTGAAACTTCAACTCGATCTTGGCTACGAGCAGCGTCAAGTAATCTCCGGTATTGCAGAGCATTACAAGCCGCAAGACGTCATCGGTAAAAAAGTGATTGTTGTCGCCAACTTGAAGCCGGTCAAATTGCGCGGAGAGTTGTCACAAGGAATGATATTAGCTGGATCGAAAAATGGCTACCTGACACTCGCTGAAGTGGATGACAAGCTTGAAAACGGTGCACAAGTCAAATAAATCAGTGAAGAGCCCGCCAGTATGTGCGGGTTCTTTTTTCTCACAGAACCAAGAAAGGATGAGACGATGCAATTTATAGATACACATGTTCATTTAAACGCAAACCAGTACGACGAAGATCTACAAGAGGTCATCTCACGTGCGCGTGAAAAAGGTGTACAGAAGATGGTCGTCATCGGATTTGATACAAAAACAATCAACCGCGCAATCGCTATCGCAGAAGCTGATCCGGACATTTACGCAGTGGTAGGCTGGCACCCGGTAGATGCAGTCGACTGTACGGAAGAGGACCTAGCATGGATAGAGGAGTTGGCGAGCCATGAGAAGGTTGTAGGAATCGGAGAGACCGGTCTTGATTATTACTGGGACAAATCACCGAAAGATGTGCAACAAGACCTGTTCCGTAAACATATTCGTTTGGCGCAACGCGTACAACTTCCTCTAATCATTCACAATCGTGATGCGACAGGTGATGTACTGCGGATCTTACAAGAAGAAGAGGCTCATCTGACCGGTGGAATTATGCATTGTTTCGGTGGCAGTGTGGAAACAGCGCAAGAAGCCATCCGTATGAACTTTATGATTTCACTCGGTGGGCCTGTGACGTTTAAAAATGCGAAGACACCAAAAGAAGTTGCAAAAGAAATTGACTTAGATCATTTGCTCATTGAAACAGACGCACCTTACCTCGCACCGCACCCATATCGCGGGAAACGGAATGAACCGTCCTATGTACCGCTCGTGGCTGAAGAAATCGCGCGGTTAAAAGAGTTGAGCGTGGAAGAAGTAGCAACGCGCACGACAAAAAATGCAGAGAAATTTTTCGGGATTTGATTAAAAAACGATGAACGCCTCCATACTGAAAACTATACCGGATGACACGAGATCGACATAAAGGTCAGACAATCGAGCTTGACAATTATCTCGACAACTAGATATAATCATCCGAGTGAATAAGGAGGCGTTTTTCGTGTCAAATTTTACCATGAAAAACCTGTTCTCTAACTCATTGAGGAGCAAGGATACGTGGATGACAATCGTCACTCTACTTGTATTTCTTGCAGTCGTATCTTTCGTACTATTCGAAGGAACGAAAAAGACGGTCAGCTTGACTGTCAACGGACAACAACAAGAATTAGCAACTCATGCAGATACAGTAGGCGAACTTCTCGAGGAACAAGAAATCGATGTTGCAGAAGCCGATCATGTATATCCCTCATTGAACACTTCAATTGCTCATGATTTAGCAGTGGAGTGGGAACAGGCACAAACCATTACGATTCGAATTGATGGAAAAACACAAACCATCGATACAACCGCGGATCGCGTATCAGAAATCTTAGCCCAAGCTGGCGTTGAAGTAACCGAGTATGACCAGATTGCACCTGCCGCAGATGCGGAGGTCGGACAACAAAATGAAATTTCGATAGCAAAAGCGTATCAAGTAAAATTGATCGACGGAACTGAAGAAACACTCGTTTGGTCCACTTCGACTACGGTCGCTGACTTTTTAAAACAAAATAGCATTCATTTATCCAAACTCGACCGAGTCAACTTAGAACCAGAAAAGGTGGTGACACCTGATTCTGTAATTGAAATTACTCGTGTAGAAAAAGTCACCGATGTAGTGGAAGAAGACATAGCGTTTAAAACGGAAACTAAAAAAGACGATTCGCTTTTAAAAGGCAAAGAAAAAGTGGTACGTGAAGGGAAACCTGGAGTAGTAGCGCGTACAGTCGAAATCACAAAAGAAAACGGCAAAGTAGTAGAAGAGAAAGTCGTTTCTGAAGAAGTGAAAGAAAAGGCGACGAATGAAGTCGTGCACGTCGGAACAAAAGTGATAGTAGCAGCGGCAACAACTCAAAAAGCTTCTGCACCTGCTTCTCAACCGGTCTCACGGAATGACTCATCTGAACCTGCTGGACGTGAATTCTATGTAACAGCAACAGCCTATACAGCTTCATGCACAGGTTGTTCAGGAATCACCGCAACGGGAATCAATTTAAAAGCCAATCCACACTTGAAAGTCATTGCAGTCGACCCTAACGTCATCCCGCTTGGCTCAAAAGTATGGGTAGAGGGGTATGGCTATGCCATCGCTGGAGATACTGGCGGTGCCATCAAAGGCAACAAAATCGATATTTTTGTTCCAACAAAAGATCAAGCCTACGCATTCGGACGAAAAACTGTTCGTATTAAAATTATTAATTAGTACCGGGATCAGCTCTTCCTTGCGATGACAGGGAGAGCTTTTCTGCGTACAATGGAGGAAGGGGATTCCACATGACATTCAAAGAAGTAATCGTGGTGGAAGGTAAAGACGATACAACAGCCATTCGACGTGCTGTACAAGCCGATACGATTGAAACGAATGGCTCTGCTGTGTCGAAAGAGACCTTACACAAGATTAAACGTGCCCAAGACGTCCGCGGTGTCATTGTCTTTACGGACCCTGACTATCCAGGACGACGCATCCGGGCGATTATTGAAGAGGCCATCCCAGGCGTCAAACATGCATTTTTGCCAAAACACCAAGCGATTGCCAAAAACGGTAGTGGTGTCGGAATCGAGCACGCGACGGATGAAGACATTCGTGCAGCCCTTGAACACGTCTACACCCCTGAGGATCGTCCTGTAGCCACATTTACACAGCGTCAATTGATCGAGGCACGGCTGATTGGCCACCCTGACGCAGCAGCGCGTAGAGAGCGGTTAGGGGAGCACTTGCAAATTGGCTATACAAATGGCAAACAACTATTGAAACGACTAGATATGTTCCGGGTCACCCAGCAGGAGTGGCAACAAGCCCTCGATGCACTGGAACAGGAGGATAAAAAATGAAAGATATCGCAACCCCTGTACGCACGCAGGAAATTTTAAAAAAATACGGGTTTTCATTCAAAAAGAGCCTTGGACAAAACTTTTTGATTGACCCAAATATTTTACGCAACATCGTGTCCCACGCAGGACTGACAAAAGATTCAGCAGCCATTGAAATCGGACCTGGTATCGGAGCACTCACCGAACACCTGGCGCGCGCTGCAGGAAAGGTCGTATCGTTTGAAATCGATCAACGCCTTCTTCCGGTTCTAGAAGATACATTGTCCCCATATGATAATGTACAGATCATTCATAGCGACATCTTAGAAGCGGACACAGACTCCGTGTTCGAACGAGAGCTTGCGAGCTATGAAGATGTGATGGTCGTTGCAAACTTGCCATATTACGTGACGACACCTATTCTTTTGAAGCTGCTTCATGATCGTTTGCCAATCCGTGGAATGGTCGTGATGATGCAAAAAGAAGTAGCAGACCGTATTACTGCAAAACCAGGGACGAAAGAGTATGGCTCGTTGTCGATTGCTATCCAGTACTATATGGATGCAGAGGTCGCAATGACGGTGCCGAAGACTGTTTTCATGCCGCCGCCGAATGTTGACTCTGCTGTCATCAAATTAACGCGTCGCACAGAACCTGTAGTAATCGTAAAAGACGAAGATTTCTTGTTCCTCGTTAGCCGCGGATCGTTTGTTCAACGACGTAAAACCATTTTGAACAACCTCCAGACGTCTCTTCCTGAAGGGAAAGCACATAAAGAGGAAATCCTGAAAGCACTGCAAGATACTGGTATTGAACCGTCTCGACGCGGAGAAACCCTATCCATACAAGAGTTTGGAGCATTAGCAGATGCTTTATACGACACTTTTTACCCAATGTGGCGTTCTGAAAATAAATAATCGTTGACAGTGCTTGTGTATCCTTGTTAAAATATTAAATTTTGACATTTTCATGACATCGTGTTACACTAAATATCAGTGAGGTGTATGCAGAATGCCAAAGACATTAGCGGATATTAAAAAGTCGTTAGATTGCCACCTAGGCAAACGTTTGCAGTTACGCGCCAATGGTGGTCGCAAGAAAACAGTAGAACGTGCAGGAATTTTGCGCGAAACGTACCACGCTGTATTTGTAATAGATTTAGATCAAGAAGAGAACGCTTTTGAACGTGTATCGTATAGTTATGCGGACGTTTTGACTGAAGCAGTTGAAATCTCGATTTACGATGATGCCAACAACTTAGTCTCCGTCAAATAGGCTTTTATTCTTTTAGCACTTATACATAAGAGTACCTCTTTCCATAAGGAGAGAGGTGCTTTTTTGTGTTACACTGAGAACACAGAATTTAGCAAACACGCTTTGCATCGAAAGGATTAGACCGGTATGTATTTTGTAAAAGCACCTGCCAAAATTAACTTAACACTAGATACTTTGTATAAACGTAACGATGGTTACCATGAAGTCGAGATGATCATGACGACTGTGGACCTTGCAGACCGCATTGGATTGGATGCACGGGAAGATGGCGTCATTGAAATCGTCTCTGTCGACCGCTTCATTCCGAATGACGCGAAGAACCTGGCTTATCAGGCTGCAGACCTTCTTAAAAAGAAATATAACGTCACGAAAGGCGTTTCCATCACAATTGAAAAAACGATTCCAGTTGCAGCGGGTCTTGCTGGAGGTAGTTCTGATGCAGCTGCGACACTTCGTGGTCTGAATCATGTATGGGAACTTGGCTTGTCACTTGATGAATTGGCAGAGCTTGGTGCCCAGATCGGTTCGGACGTTCCATTTTGTGTATACGGAGGAACGGCGCTGGCGACAGGACGTGGGGAGAAGATTAAACATCTTCCTGCACCACCTGCATGTTGGGTCATTCTCGCCAAACCTGTCATTGGAGTGTCTACCGCAGAAATCTATGGGCAATTGAACTTAGAGACTGCTTTTCACCCGGATACACAGGCGATGATTCGCGCTATTGAAGAGAAAGACTTCCAAGCCATGGTCGATGGCCTAGGCAATACGCTTGAAGACGTAACGTTACATCTTTATCCAGAAGTGAAAGAGTTAAGAGAGCAGATGAAGCGCTTCGGTGCAGAAGGCGTTTTGATGTCCGGAAGCGGCCCCACCGTGTTTGGAATCGTTCAGCAAGAGTCTCGTGCTCAACGCGTCGTCAATGCATTACGTGGATTCTGTGATGAAGTCTATTGCGTACGAATGCTAGGAGACCGGGAGTAGTTGCCTAAAGGCGTATAATTGTGGTACGTTTACTGTAAAATATTCGGAATTGGAGGAAATCACGTGAAGTGGAAACGTAGTGAACGGCTGGTCGATATGACACAGCACTTGCTGGAACATCCCCACCGTCTTATTCCCTTAACGTATTTCGCATCTCTTTATGATTCTGCCAAGTCTTCTATCAGTGAAGATTTAACGATTGTCAGTGAAACGTTAGAGGCACGAGGCAAAGGGCATCTGTTAACCGTACCAGGCGCAGCAGGCGGTGTGAAATACATTCCTAAGTTAGATGAAACGGAAATTCGTGCGATTACAGACGAATTGAAAACAAGAATGTCACAGTCTGATCGACTGTTGCCAGGTGGATATTTATATATGACGGACCTTTTAGGCGATCCAGAGTTGATGAATCGCATTGGAAAAGTCTTTGCATCGGTGTATGCCAAGCAAAAAATTGATGCTATCATGACGGTTGCAACGAAAGGAATCCCGATCGCTCATGCTATCGCACGCCATCTAAATGTGCCTGTTATCGTTGTGCGCCGAGACAGCAAAGTAACCGAAGGACCAACAGTGAGTATCAACTATGTCTCAGGTTCAGCGCGTCGCATTCAAACAATGGTGTTATCGAAACGCAGTATGGAAAAAGGCAAACGTGTCCTTCTCACCGATGACTTTATGAAAGTGGGCGGAACGATGAATGGCATGAAGAGCTTACTTGCTGAATTTGATGGCGAACTTGCAGGGGTCGCGGTACTGATTGAAGCTGAACATACAGCGGAAGTACTTGTACAAGATTACGTCTCTTTATTAAAATTAAAGCAAGTCGATGAGCGAAACGGCTCCATCGTACTTGAAGAAGGCAACTATTTTCAGAAGGGTGGACAACACGAATGAAAACAGTCTCTACAACAAAAGCACCAGCAGCCATCGGTCCCTACGTACAAGGGATGGTCGTAAACGGTATGTTTTATAGTTCGGGTCAAATTCCATTGACAGCGGACGGCGAGCTTGTCGACGGTTCCATCGTCGAACAGACAGCACAAGTGTTTAAAAACTTAGAAGCGGTTCTCGAAGAAGCCGGATCATCTCTTCAACACGTTGTGAAGACAATGGTGTTTTTGAAAGATATGAACGACTTCGTAGAATTTAATGAAGCGTACGAAAAGCATTTTGGTGGTCATAAGCCAGCACGCTCTGCTGTTGAAGTTGCGCGTCTACCCAAAGATGTGAAAGTTGAAATTGAAGTCATTGCAGTAGTGGCTGAGTAATTAAATGATCCGTTTGTCTCTTAGGAGGCAAGCGGATTTTTTACGTTCTTCCTCGAATTCTTAAATTTATTAGACTATTTGAAATTTTTTTAATAAACTAGAAGGAATTGTTACACTTTTATAGAAATTTTATAAGAGCAGGACAAGTACATCTTAGAATGAGGAGTGGTGACAACCGTGGAAGTAACGGATGTTCGGTTACGAAAAGTAGAGACAGAGGGCAGAATGAGAGCGATTGCGTCGATTACGTTAGACCATGAATTCGTCGTTCATGATTTACGTGTAATTGATGGCAATGGCGGATTATTTGTTGCGATGCCAAGCAAGCGCACACCAGACGGCGAGTTTCGGGATATTGCGCACCCAATCAATGCCACAACACGTACGAAGGTGCAAGATGCTGTTCTTGCCGCGTACCATCAATCAGATACACAGCCACAGGACGAAACTGCGCCAATGGCAGCCGAGCAAAGCTATTCTTAATAGCTTTGTTTTTTTCTGTTTAGATGTGGAGCCGACTGTTCAGAAATTGTGCGAGATGACAGCGTGGACCGTGAAGCGCTCTTTGCTTCATGGGCCGCGATGGCTTCTTGCGGGATTTCTAGGAGGCGCAACTCGATTTCATTCGAAGTCGCAACTCCTTTCAGCCTTTGCGGGTGCGGCTGATTCCGTCACTTTAGTGCACTACTACGCTAATTATGACGTTAACGGCTTCCATTCAGACATTAACTCACTCCATTCTTACGTTAGCGGTCGCCATTCCGACAATGCCCATATTATGGAAATCAATCCGCAAGCCCACCCCCAATTTCCCAAGATCTTTCTAGCAAGGGCTTGAGTGACAAAAATCGAAACGTATAAACATAATGTTTTCTCGCAATTTTGTCAATAGAGAAATTGTTGAAAAATGCAATTTTATCGGCTATAGTCAAAAGAGGAAATGACATGGAGGATGACCAATGACAAACTTATTTGCAGTCGTTTTAGCGGCTGGTAAAGGCACACGAATGAAATCATCTTTATATAAAGTTCTTCACCCAGTCTGTGGCAAACCAATGGTCGACCACGTTGTCGGCAACATGGAGAAGCTTGGCGCTTCTGAAATCGTGTCAGTTGTCGGCCACGGAGCTGAAATGGTGAAAGAGACGCTTGGCGACCGTTCGACATACGTCGTGCAAGAAGAGCAACTTGGCACAGCGCACGCGGTGCAACAAGCAGAGCAAGTGTTAGATGGACGTGAAGGCACAACAATCGTCATCTGTGGCGATACACCGCTAATCACTCCGGAAACGATTCAACAGTTGATGGAGACGCACAAAGAAGCGGGAGCAAAAGCCACTATTCTAACAGCTATTGTGGAAGACCCAACTGGTTACGGCCGTATCTTGCGCGGACAAGATGACCTAGTAACAGGCATCGTAGAGCAAAAAGATGCTACACCAGATCAACAAAAAGTGCAGGAAATTAACTCGGGCACGTACTGTTTTGACAATCAAGCACTGTTTGAAGCGCTAAAAAAAGTGGATAACAACAATTCACAAGGCGAATATTACTTAACAGACGTAATCAGCATCTTGAAAGAACAAGGTGAAGCAATCGCTGCGTTCGCAGCTGCTGATGCAGAGGAACTTTTAGGAGTCAATGACCGTGTGGCACTTTCTCAAGCAGAGAGCTACATGCGCAATCGCTTAGCCCTTCACCATATGCGTGAAGGTGTGACGATTATCGATCCAGCATCTACTTACATTGGTGCAGACGTCGTTATCGGTTCAGACACTGTTCTTCTTCCGGGCACAATGTTAGAAGGCAACACAGTCATCGGAGAAAAGAGCACGATTGGTCCGAATACGCACTTGAAAAATGCGCATATTGGCAACGAGACGACAGTTCATTCGTCTGTTGTGATGGACAGCAAAATTGCAGACCACGTGGCAGTTGGTCCATTCGCGCACATTCGTCCAGGTTCTGATCTTGGCGATCACGTGAAAATCGGGAATTTCGTGGAAGTGAAAAAGTCGACGATTCAAGAAGGTTCCAAACTTTCTCACCTTACGTACATGGGTGATGCGGAAATCGGAAAGAACGTGAACATCGGCTGTGGTACGATTTCAGTGAACTATGATGGAAAAAATAAATTTACAACAACAATCGAGGACAATGCCTTTATCGGCTGTAACTCGAATCTTGTCGCACCTGTCACAGTCGGAAAAGGCGCTTATGTCGCAGCTGGAACAACCGTGACGAAAAATGTAACAGAAGATTCACTAGCCATTGGACGCGTAAAGCAGGAAAATAAAGAAGGTTACGCTAAACGTATTAAGTAAACCCAATCTACCCAAACCCAGGAGGATTATCATGCCCTATCAATACGCAGGTTCAAAGTTAAAGATTTTCACACTAAATTCGAATCCGGAACTCGCTGAAAGCATTGCGAAAGAAGTTGGAGTTCCCCTTGGAAAATTAACGGTTACACGCTTCAGTGATGGAGAAGTGCAAATCAATATTGAAGAGAGTATTCGCGGTAGTGACGTGTTCGTTATTCAATCTACGTCATCTCCAGTGAATGAAAACTTAATGGAACTGCTTATTATGTTAGATGCATTAAAACGTGCTTCTGCGCGTACAATCAACGTAGTAATTCCGTATTATGGCTATGCACGTCAAGACCGCAAAGCGCGTTCACGTGAGCCGATTACAGCGAAACTCGTTGCAAACCTTTTAACATCTGCTGGCGCAACGCGTGCAATCACTTTAGATTTACACGCACCACAGATTCAAGGTTTCTTCGATATTCCAATCGACCACTTAGTGGCAGTGCCATTGTTATCGGATTACTTCCTTGAGAAAAACTTTGATCCTTCTGAAATCGTTATTGTTTCACCAGACCATGGTGGCGTAACGCGTGCTCGTAAAATGGCAGACCGCTTAAAAGCAACGATTGCTATTATCGATAAACGTCGTCCACGTCCAAATGTGGCAGAAGTTATGAATATCGTAGGGAATGTAGAAGGGAAAACAGCTATTTTAATCGATGATATTATCGACACAGCTGGAACAATTTCTATTGCAGCGTCTGCATTAAAAGAAAATGGCGCAAAAGAAATTTATGCTTGTTGTTCACACCCAGTGCTTTCTGGGCCAGCAATGGAGCGTATTGAAAACTCAGTCATCAAGGAATTAGTCGTTACAGATTCCATTAAGTTAGATGACTCACAAAAATCGTCAAAAATCGTGGAACTATCTATTGCCAAGCTTCTTGCAGATGCAATCGTACGTGTCTATGAAGAGAAGTCTGTCAGCACTTTATTTGATTGATAGGTTTAGTTCCTGAAGTCACGGGGTAAACATTTAACTAGTATAACTAGGAGAGTGAATGACTATGACAAAGGTAACAACTCAGAAACGCGAGTCAAAGAAAGAAAATACATCACTACGTGCAAAGGGCTTTGTACCGGCCGTAGTCTATGGATATAAAACTGAAAGTACAGCGATTGCTGTAGAAGAAATCGAGCTAATCAAAACGTTACGTGAAGTTGGACGTAACGGAGTTATGAAGCTAGACGTTGATGGGAAATCCGTCAATGCCGTATTAACGGATTATCAACAAGATCCAATCAAAGGGCATCTTGTACACGCTGATTTCTTGGCAATTAACATGTCTGAAGAGCTTGAAGTATCGGTAAATGTAACACCTGTAGGCGACGCTGCTGGCGTAAACGAAGGTGGTTCATTGACGCAAGCTAACTACCAAGTAACAGTTCGTGTAAAACCATCGGATATTCCAGGCCACATTGAAGTGGACGTAAGTGAACTGGCGATCGGCGATACTCTAACACTTGGTGAAGTACGCGACAAAATCGATTTTGAAGTACTTGAAGAAGATGATTATGCATTATTCTCAGTAGCAGCACCGCGCTCTGACGATGAGTTAGAAGAGCTTGATTCTACTGACGAAGAAACAGATGCTACTGATGTAGAAGCTACGGAAGAAGCACCTGAAGAAGAAAAAGCTGAATAAGAGTAATGAAAAGAGGAATTGTCAGGAATGGCAGTTCCTCTTCTTTTCTAGTACACTTAAGAGCAGTACGCATTTTAGAACAAGAGGTATTGATAAATGAAAATGATCATAGGCCTAGGGAATCCAGGGAAAAAATATGAAAAGACACGCCACAATATTGGTTTTCTGGTGATTGACGAGTTGGCGAAACAGTATGGTGTGGAACTCAATCAAACGAAATTCCATGCTTTGTACGCGATTGCCCATACCCCAAAAGGGAAAGTGTTGCTCGTTAAACCCTATACGTATATGAATTTATCAGGGGAAGCGGTTGCTCCTTTGATGAAATACTTTGATATTCCAGTGGACGATATCGTTGTGATTTACGATGACTTGGATCTCGGGACTGGAAAGCTTCGTTTGCGTCAGCGAGGAAGTGCTGGAGGACACAACGGGATCAAGTCGTTAATTCAGCACCTGGGAACGCAAAACTTCAACCGAATCCGGATTGGTATCAGTCGTCCGCCAGCTGGGATGAAGGTTGCAGATTACGTGCTTGCGAATTTCCGGGAGGAAGAGCAGCCGGACATGGCACGTGCAATCGATAACAGTGCTGAGGCATGTAAAACTTGGATGGACAAACCGTTTTTAGAAGTAATGAACGACTATAACGGTGCATAAATCGAACCGAAACTGGATACACTGTCTATAAAAGGCGGTGTGTGCGCATGATACGAAGCCGATGTAAATATTGCCGACAAGAGACGAGTGCGATTCCTTACGAGTCGTTCACCGAAATTGTGGAACGCGTATCAACAAAAGAAGTGCAGTGGCACCCGCTCATGACCGAAGAAAGACCTGGTCGGTGGTTCGTAGATCGCGTTTGTTTGGACTGCCGAGATGCGATGGAGCGCAATCCACTGTACTTTTCACTAAACAAATGGATACAGTAACTGCTTTGGGATCAGCTCCAAAGCCTTTTTCTGTTTTCACTGGAGGATTTGCTATGCACGCATTACTACAGCTACTGCAAGAAGAGAAAAAAGTGCGAGACTGGATCGACACTTTGCAAAAAGGGACCGACCATCAATTGATCACCGGACTCACCGGCAGCGCTCGAACACTTCTTGGAAAACAAATTTATGATGAAACCAATCAGTCGGTGTTGATTGTGACACCGAACCTTTTGCATGCCCAAAAAGTGAAAGACGACTATGCCCGCATCATGGGCGAAGACAATGTCTTTTTGTACCCGGCAGATGAGTTAATCGCTGCCGATATGGCGATTGCGAGTCCTGAACTTCGGGCAGAGCGCATTGAAACACTAGATTATATGGCGACCGATCGTAAAGGAATCTTCATTGTGCCTGTGGCAGCTTTCCGCAAAAAACTTACCCCGGTATCGGAATGGGCACAACTCACGCTAACACTACGAGAAGGTGAAGACATCGAGCCGGAAACGCTCCTTCACACGCTTGTAGACCTTGGCTATACTAGGCAAGGCATGGTGTCTGCACCTGGAGAGTTTGCCACGCGCGGGGGGATCGTTGATATTTATCCACTGCAATCGGAACACCCTGTGCGCATCGAACTATTTGATACGGAGATTGATTCCCTTCGCCAGTTTTCAGCAGATGATCAGCGGTCAATGGGACGCTTAACAGAAATTCGCATCTTGCCTGCAACGGATTATTTGTGGTCGACTGAAAAGCGCCTATTACTGAAAGAGCGCCTTGAAGTGGCGCTAGGTGAATCTTTAAAGAAAGTGAAAAACCCGCAAACACAACAACAGTTCATGGACACGATTTCTCGTGACATCGGATTATTGAAAGATGGACTCGTTCCGGACGGGGTCGCGAAGTATTTACCACTTTTAGATGGCTACACGTCAGATTTACTAGATTACGTAAGTCCAAACACTCTGGTAATCTTTGATGAGCTCGGACGCATTCAAGAGACAGCAGAGACGTTAGAGCGGGAAGAGATGGACTGGTTCATGTCGCTATTAGAAGAAGGGTTGATCGTCCATAAAGCGAAACCAGCTTCTTCTTTGAAAGCCATCATGCAAGGCATGCAGCAAAAGCAGATCTATTATTCGCTGTTTGCGCGTACATTTGGCGGCATTCCTGTCAAATCGACACTCAGCTTTTCGTGTAAACCGATGCAAGAATTCCATGGCCAGATGCACTTACTCGCTGGAGAAATGGAGCGCTGGAAACAAGGAAACTTCCGGGTTGTGATTCTAGCAGAAGGAAACGAGCGTCTGAAAAAAATTCAAGAGGTATTTGAAGACTATGACATGTCTTCAAAGATTCTGCACCCAGAGGCTGTCATCACGGAACCTGGTGTGTATTTGCTAGATGGGGATCTCAATACAGGTTTTGAGTTGCCCTTGCAGCGCCTGACAGTCATTACAGATGCCGAACTTTTTAAAGCGCGTCCTAAAAAACGTGCGAACCGCCAAAAACTCTCAAACGCCGAGCGGATCAAGAGTTATTCGGATATCAAACCGGGCGATTGGATCGTGCATATTCATCACGGGATTGGGAAGTATATCGGAATCGAAACGCTCGAGATGAACGGTATTCACAAAGATTATTTGCACATTCGCTATAAAGGCGATGATAAGTTATTTGTGCCGGTCGATCAGATTGACTTGATTCAAAAATATGTCGGTTCTGGTGAAAAAGAGCCGAAAGTGCACAAACTAGGTGGAGCGGACTGGAAGAAGACAAAAACGAAGGTCTCCAAAGCAGTAGAAGATATTGCAGACGAGTTAATCAAGCTTTATGCCAAGCGCGAAGCCGAAGTTGGTCATGCATATGAAGTGGATGGCGATCTACAACAAGCATTTGAAGCAGCCTTCCCGTACGAAGAAACAGAGGACCAACTGCGCACAATTGAAGAAATCAAGCGCGATATGGAAAAAGCACGCCCGATGGACCGACTCGTGTGTGGAGATGTTGGCTATGGGAAAACAGAAGTTGCGATTCGTGCTGCGTTTAAAGCAGTAATGGACGGTAAGCAAGTCGCGTTCTTGTGTCCGACGACGATACTCGCGCAACAACATTTTGATACATTGGTGGAAAGATTCCAAGATTTCCCGATTGAAGTCGGCTTATTGAGCCGTTTCCGCACAAAGAAACAACAAGGGGAAACGACGAGCGGCTTGAAAAAAGGATTGGTCGATGTGGTCGTCGGAACGCACCGCGTACTGTCAAAAGACGTGGAGTTCCATGATCTAGGCCTTCTTATTGTGGATGAAGAGCAGCGTTTTGGCGTGAAACACAAAGAGAAAATCAAACAGTTGAAGACATCCGTAGACGTCATCACACTTACAGCGACGCCAATTCCGCGTACGCTTCATATGTCGATGATTGGAGTGCGCGACTTGTCGGTAATCGAGACGCCGCCGAAAAACCGTTTCCCGATTCAGACATATGTAGTTGAATACAATGGGGCTCTAGTACGTGAAGCCATTGAGCGAGAAATGGTGCGTGGTGGGCAGGTGTTCTTCCTCTACAACCGTGTGGAAGATATCACGCGTAAGGTCGAAGAAATCCAGAGCCTCGTTCCATCTGCTCGAGTCGCCTATGCGCACGGTCAGATGACAGAGACAGAGCTCGAGTCGATTCTTATCAGTTTCTTACAAGGGGAATATGACGTACTTGTCACGACAACGATTATCGAGACGGGTATTGATATTCCGAACGTTAATACGTTATTTGTGCACGATGCGGACCGCATGGGTCTTTCTCAACTCTATCAATTGCGTGGACGCGTGGGTCGTTCCAACCGAGTGGCGTACGCTTACTTCATGCATCAGCGTGATAAAGTGCTGACAGATGTCGCAGAAAAACGTCTACAAGCCATCAAAGAGTTCACAGAGCTTGGGTCTGGGTTTAAGATTGCAATGCGTGACTTGTCGATTCGCGGTGCCGGAAATCTTTTAGGCTCTCAGCAACATGGATTTATCGATTCTGTCGGATATGATCTTTATACACAGCTTCTTGAAGCAGCTGTTGAGCGGAAACGTACGGGGAAAGAACAAGAAGAAGTGGTGGAGATTGAAATCTCCGTTCCATTTGATGCTTATCTTCCGGATACGTACATTGCAGACGGTTATCAAAAGATTCAAATGTACAAGCGCATCAAGGCATTTGATAAAGAAGAAGAGTACCATGATATTTACGACGAGCTGCAAGACCGATTTGGCGATGTACCGCTTGAAGCCGAGAACTTGTTGCGGATTGCCCGTATGAAAGTGTGGGGCCGTCAAAGTGGCGTGGAGAGCATCAAAGAGCAAGGTGGCAAGTTGGTCGTGCGCTTTACTGAAACGACGTCTCAACAGTTTGATGCTGCGATCTTCTATGAGAAATCGATGACGTATGGGAAACAAGTCAATTTTGGTGTTGATCAAGGACAATTCTTGATTAAAATCGATTTAAAAGGCGGAAAACACCATCCGTTTGATGTTCTAGAAAAAATGATGGAAGTATCCCCGCAAGCAATTCGACAAACTTCTTAATGTATACATGCATACTTTTTGCCACTTTTCACCATACTACACAAGAAAGAGTAGGAAGGGTGGCAAGGTATGAAAGCAACTGGAATACGAACTTGGTACGTTCGCTACAGAGTATGCAGAGGCATTATACGAAACGCTCGAGACAGCTGCTAGTTTTTTAGCCAAACAAATGAATGGGTGATCCTGAGACCGTGCCTCTTGAGGTGCGGTTTTTTGGTATACTACGGAAAGAGAAACGAAGTAAGCAGGTGTACCTATGTCAACACAGTGGAAAATGTCCAGTTATATGAAAGGTGCAGCCATGCTCACCATTTCTGCGCTAATCATCAAAATTCTGAGCGCTCTTTACCGTGTCCCGTTCCAAAACATGGTCGGGGACGAAGGCTTTTACATCTATCAACAAATCTATCCGTTCATCGGTATGATTACGACCTGGACGTCTGTCGGGTTTGCTGTCGCGCTTGCCAAACTGATGTCTGATCAGATGGCAAAAGGTGACATGGAAGGCGTTCAAAAAATTAAACAAGTTGGCTTTACATATATCAGCATCCTCTCCATCCTGTTTTTCATCGCCTTTTTACTTGGAGCGGACGCACTTGCTGAGGCGATGGGAGATGCCAAACTTGCACCTCTTCTACAGATTGGTGCAGTCGTCCTGTTGGCAATGCCGTTTTTAGCCGTTCTGAAAAGTATTTACCAAACAACGGAACGACTCACGCCACTCGCTTTTGCCCAAGTGATTGAGCAAGCTGTCCGAGTGGGCTTCATTCTCGTCGGCGCCTATCTCGTGTTAAACTGGACCAATGATCTTTATGCAACAGGAGCCGTCGCTCTTTTAGGAGCAAGTATAGGAGAAGCAGCGGGCATCCTTCTTCTTGGCTGGTGGCTGACGAAAAAAGACCGTGCCATCCTCCGGAAGACGAGCTCATCCTTGTCCACTAAAACGATTTTACGAGACCTCACATGGATCAGTGTCAGCGCAAGTATTAGTAGCCTGTTCTTCCTGATGATGCAACTCGTCGATTCCATGACGGTCGTCAATGGTCTGACAGCGGCGGGAGTGGACTTGCAGCAAGCCAAAGAAACAAAAGGAATCTATGACCGTGTCCAACCGCTCATTCAAATGGGAATTGTTGTGACAACGTCACTTGCCTTCGCTTTGGTTCCGCTCATTGCAAGTCGCTCAAAACAACAAGATGGACGAGGCGCGATGCCATTCATTCAATTGTCGTATCGCGTCGCACTTGTCTTTGGGAGTGCAGCAGCTGCAGGATTGATTGCCACGATGCCTTATGTGAACGAAACGTTATTCCAGACACGCGACTTATCTGTCGTGCTTATGGTTGGAAGTGGCCAAGTCCTCTGGTTATCGTTGATTCTTCTATTTATGGCTATCCTGCAAGGCGTGGGCCGGATTTGGCGTCCGACACTTTGGCTTGTGATTGGCCTGATTGTGAAAGCAATTAGCAATGTCTGGCTGATTGACAGTTATGGAATTCTCGGAGCAGCAATCGCAGGAAACTTAGCGATGGTTGTAGCGCTTGCGGGAATTGTTTACGAAGTAAAGCGTCAGTGGAAGGAGCGACTTGCCGGGGCGGCTTTCTATGCAGGACTTGCACTTGCAGTAGGTGCAATGAGTGTAAGTGTGGTCAGCATCGAAGTAGTGCTCGACGCCTTTCTCTTAGATTTTTTATCAAGTCGCCTACAGTCTCTCATGATTACAGCGTTTAGCGTTCCAGTTGGAGTAGTCATGTTTTTGATATTGATCATGAAGCGCCAACTGTTGCGACCGAAAGAATGGTACCTCCTTCCGTTTGGGAAGCGCTTAGCAGGCGTTCAACTGCTTCTGAACCGAAAGAAAGGATGACACATATATGCCGGCACTTACAGTAATTGGACTAGGAGCAGCGGAACTCGATCAGCTGCCGTTAGGTCTTTATAAATTTATAAAACAAGCAAAATCTTTCTATATTCGTACGGAAGATCACCCGGTCGTGCAAGAGCTTGTGGAAGAAGGAATCACATTCACAAGTTTTGATGCGGTCTATGAAAAGCACGAAGAATTTTCAGCAGTCTACCGTGAAATCGCGGACAACTTGATTGCACTCGCTGCTAAAGAAGATGTGATTTACGCGGTACCTGGCCATCCACTCGTTGCGGAACAGACCGTCCAGCACTTGATTGAAGCAGAACGCGAAGGGAAAGTGTCTCTTCAAATTAAAGGCGGACAAAGCTTCCTCGACCCTTTGTTTACTGCAGTACGTGTCGATCCGATTGAAGGCTTTCAGCTACTGGATGGGACCGCAATGCGACGCGACGACATTCAGATGAATCAACATTTGTTCATCGGCCAAGTGTATGATGCGTTTAGTGCGTCTGAAGTGAAACTGACCCTGATGGAAAAGTATCCAGACGATTTCCCAGTCACAATCGTGACGGCAGCGGGTTCTTCTAAGGAAGTTATTCGTACTGTGCCCTTATTTGAACTTGACCGAGGAATGGAACTATCGAATTTGACGACGGTTTACGTACCGCCTGCTAACGAGCGTGAACAGCGCTACAAAGAGTGGCAGACCTTCCGCGAAATCGTAGCCATCCTGCGCAGTCCAGCAGGGTGTCCATGGGACCGCGAACAAACGCATGAGTCATTAAAGCGCTACGCTATTGAAGAAGTCTATGAATTGATCCAAGCCATCAACGAGCAAGACGACGAAGCGATTGTCGAAGAACTTGGCGATGTGTTGTTGCAGGTATTCTTGCACGCACAGATTGGAGAAGACGAGGGATACTTCAGCATGGAAGACATCCTTCAATCGATTTCTGAGAAGATGGTGCGCCGTCACCCGCATGTCTTTGGAGAAGTGACAGTGAACTCTTCTGGGGAGGTCCTCTCGAACTGGCAAGCCATTAAGGAAACGGAAAAGCCAAAGGTCGAGCATCTGTTACAAGGGCAGCGCCGCGAAGAATCGTCTCTACTGACATCGTTCAACTTCCAAAAGAAAGCGGCGACGGTTGGGTTTGATTGGCCGGATGTAGCAGGGGCTTGGAGCAAGTTTGACGAAGAGTTACAAGAGTGGAAGCATGCGATTGAACATGGGACGCTAGAGCAACAAGTCGATGAACTTGGTGATGTGTTGTTTACACTTGTGAACCTATCACGTTTCTTGAAACTTTCACCAGAGCTTGCGATGCAGCAAGCGAACCAAAAATTTGAGCGACGCTTCCGCTTTGTCGAAACTTCTGTCCGTGAAGGACGTGGGGACTTTGGCGACTACACGCTCGATGAACTTGAAGAGTTCTGGCAACAAGCGAAGCACGAAGAAAGAAGGGGTTAATATGCGTTTAGATAAATACTTGAAAGTGTCACGTCTGATCAAACGACGTACACTCGCAAAAGAAGTGGCCGTCCAAGGACGGATTGAAATCAACGGCAAGACAGCGAAAGCAAGCAGTGAAGTGAAAGCAGGAGACGAACTACGCATTCGTTTTGGACAAAAGATTGTCACAGCACGCGTCGAGAGTATTCGTGAAAATGCGAAGAAAGAAGAAGCAGCGATGATGTTCACGATTTTAAACGAAGAGCGATTAGCGAAAGTAGAACCAGAATTTATCGATGATGCGGAGTAGCCCAAGGGCATACTCCGTTTTTCTTTGTCATACAGTGAAGGGAATGAAAGGAGAGACGACTTGACCTATACTCAAGAAACACCTTTATCTTCCCTCACTAGCACGGATCATCACATCTCCCTCCGCAACCGAAAACGCATGGATGTCACAGCCGTCAAAGCAATGGAGCGCTGCGCTTTATCATCAGGTTCTCAAAGATCCCATACGTCTCATCGGAAGGGGGATGGACCTGGTATTCATGAGACCACTTTGGAAGTTTCTTCACCTTCTTGTGACCATAGTGCGCTTGCTCGTAAGAATTCTTGTCAAATTCGTGGCAATTCTCTACCGATTGACCTATAGAGGAAGCGGAAAAATATTTCCAACTACACTACAAAGAAACCTGAAAGTTCGGTATACTATAGGCAAACCACGTAGGAGGGGGGGAAGCCTGATGAATCAAAATGATCGGACCAATCAATTAGAACAACAAATTTCATCGATCAATTCCGAATACGTGCGCTCCGTGGAAAAGAAAAAGAAACGCCAGCAAGCGCAACGCGTGCGCCTCTATCGTCGTCTATCGGTTTTTGGATTACTCGCGATTGCGGTCATCGGCTTTCTTGTTCACTCCCTTGTCTCTAGCCAGCAGACCTTAGCGAATAAAAAAGCTACACATGTCGAGGTAGAGCAAGTGTTAACGGAGACTCTTGATCACAAAGAGTCATTAGAACTTGAAATTGCGAAATTAAATGACGATGAATATATCGGTAAACTTTTGCGGAAAGATTATTTCCTATCTGAAGAAAATGAACTGATTTTCACTCTTCCAAAAGACAAGGAAGAAGATAAATCGGGCGAGTAAAAGAGTGCCATGATTGACACTCTTTTTTTGTTGGTTATAATTAAGATAGCGTGGCGTAGTACGTCACAGTGTATTTTTAAGGAGGAGCATTTTTTTTATGTCAATTGAAGTAGGCAGCAAGGTAGAAGGTAAAGTAACAGGGATCACAAACTTCGGCGCATTCGTAGAACTGCCAGGTGGGAAAACAGGTCTGGTTCACATCAGTGAAGTTGCGGATAATTATGTCAAAGATATCAACGATCACTTAAAGGTTGGCGATATGGTCGAAGTGAAGGTGATGAATGTTGAAGCGGACGGGAAGATTGGATTGTCAATCCGTAAAGCGAAACCGCAAGCTGAACGACCTGAGCGTCCTGAGCGACCACAACGTCCACGTAACAACAATTTCCGATCAAATGATCGTGATCGTCCACAACCAAAAGAGAACTTTGAATCAAAAATGTCACGTTTCTTAAAAGACAGCGAAGAGCGTCTTTCTACACTTAAACGTGCAACTGAATCTAAACGTGGTGGCCGTGGCGCAAAACGAGGCTAATCCTATTGTCTGACTACGCGTAAAAAAGTGTTCATAACATAGAGTGTGTCAAACCGTCCCTTCAATTGAAGGGGCGGTTTTTTGTATGGGGAAGGTCTTACTAGTAAGATCTTAAGAAATGAAGGGTTTGGCCTGCGAATTAGTTTCCATAATATGAGCAATGTCGGAATGGGGACCGCTAATGTAAGAATGGAGCGAGTTAATGTCCTAATAGAAGCCACTAACGTCACAATTAGCCGGATGAATGTACTAATCAATCTGCTAACGTACTAAAGTCAGTGGCGTTCTCCACATCTAAAAGAAACGAGTTTCGACTCTAAATGGAATCGAGTTGCGCCTCCTAGAAATCCCGCAAAAAGCCATCGCAGCCCATGAAGCAAAAAGCGCTTCACGGTCCACGCTGTCATTTCGCACAATTTCTGAACAGTCGGCTCCACATCTAAAACTAAAAAAACACCAGCCCGCATATCTTATGCGAACCAGTGCTTGTTATGACCCCTACGGGATTCGAACCCGTGTTACCGCCGTGAAAGGGCGGTGTCTTAACCGCTTGACCAAGGGGCCGAAATAAAAATGGTGGCGGCCGAGGGGATCGAACCCCCGACCTCACGGGTATGAACCGTACGCTCTAGCCAGCTGAGCTAGGCCGCCTTGTTTTTTTCGGACAATTAGTATCATACAAGCGTAGCGAAAAGAAGTCAATACAGTTTTGAAAAAAAGAATGAAAAACGTCGAATTCTTTTTTTTCTTTCCCCGCACAGCATGACAGATTTTTTCCGTCTAACGCCGTATGCTTTTGCATAACAGAAAGGGGAATTTGTTATGCGTTTACTTTCAGTACCACAACCATTCCATCGATTGGCGTCTTAGAGGGGGCATCTTGTCCAAAAAGAAAAGTGGGTGGTGACAGCATTTTTTTATGGTTATCATTCTTCTGCACTCGTCGAACAAAGTATGGAGTTGAAACACGGCGACCAAATATGGATGATTTCTGATGGAGTGTTCCAAGAAACGATTGAACTTGATGTGCAGGAACAACACTATATGGCGTGGTGGACAGAAGAGTCTCCGACCGCTGCTGAATTTATGGAATGGAAAACGCGATTTTTTGGAACGGCGACGGATGATCAAACCGTCATCTGTCTGCATGTCTCGAAGCGTTTGCCAAGTTGGTCTCTTTTTACTCCCCGCCAAGTGACCCGCGTGGTAAACTGAACAAAAAGGAGGCGTGACAATGGAGCAAGAGGTACTGACTTACATGACCGAACATCACATGATGTACCAAGGGAAGCGAATCCTTCTGGCCTGTTCAGGGGGGGCTGACTCTGTTGCGCTTGTCCGCTTTTTTCATCACTATGCGCAGCAAAACAATTGGATGCTCGGTATCGTGCATGCAGACCACGGATTACGAGGAGACGCATCAACTCAAGACCGAGTATTTGTGGAAGCTCTTGCTGAACAACTCGACATTCCTGTTTATAGTAAAGAGCTAGCTGTGAAAGACAAGCTTCAAAATGGTGGGAATACACAGCAGGTATGCCGCGAAGAGCGGTATGCCTATTTTGCATTTATCCTAACAACATACGGTTACGACGTGTTGGCACAAGGGCATCACGGGGATGACCAAATTGAGACCGTATTGATGGAGCTAGTCCAAGGCCAAGGGATGCGGGGAATACCGGAACAGCGGGAATTCGCTGGGAAACCTTTAATCCGCCCCTTGCTCAGTGTGAACCGCACAACAATCGAACGCTACTTACATACCCTTCATCAACCGTATAGAGAAGATGCAAGTAATGAATCTACTACGTATATGCGAAATCGCTTCCGGCAACGGGTCCTGCCATCTTTATACGAAGAAAATCGCACACTTGATCAACAGGTGCGGCGGTTAGTCGAAGAACGCAAGCAAGATGAAGACATTCTCCAAACACTGGCACGAACAAAATTTGACGAGCTCGTGACATTTCAAGAAGGTTCTCTAACCCTTGATACGACTGAATTTTGCGAAATGGCGATTGCTTTACAACGTCGGTTCATTCTTTTAGTATGGAAGTACTTGCAACCGCATGCCTCTGCCCTATCCGCTTCAACTGTCGCTTCCATCATTCAAGTGACAGAACGGCGAGAGGGTACGCAATCGGTCTCTCTTCCAAATGGCTACGTGTGGACACGTGCTTATACAACGGTGACGGTGGCGAAGGGAGATCAAAAACCTATCCCACTTTCCGGTGCGCTGCCAGTTGATGAATGGGTTTCAATTGGTCAAGACATGCAGCTCCTCATCACGCAAAGTGACAAAATGTATGAAGGAGAACGGTGGTATGCAGTACTCGAAAACGAGGATTTCCCGCTTCATATTCGCACGAGACGAATGGGTGATGTACTCGATCTAGGAACCCATCACAAGAAGGTATCACGACTTTTCATCGATTCAAAAATCCCGCGTGAAAAACGTGAGGGCTGGCCCCTGCTTGTCACACAAAAGAATGGTATACTAGGACTAATCGGCCTACGCCATAGCAGCCGGCTGACAAAAACGAAAAAAACCCCTTGGGTGATATGGATAAAACAGGAGGATTCCACATGTTAGAAAAGGATATTCAAGAAATTTTATTAACGGACGAGCAAATTCAGGAGAAGGCAAAAGAACTTGGTGCAGTTCTCTCACAAGAGTACGCAGAAAAGTTCCCACTTGCGATCGGTATTCTGAAAGGAGCTATGCCGTTCATGTCTGATTTAATGAAACATGTGGACGCATACGTTGAAATGGACTACATGGACGTTTCTAGTTACGGAAACGCAACTGTATCTTCTGGTGAAGTAAAAATCGTGAAAGATTTGAACACAAGTGTGGAAGGTCGCGACATCATCATCGTAGAAGACATCATTGATAGCGGAAAGACACTTAGCTACTTAATCGACCTCTTCAAATACCGCAAAGCAAAATCCATCAAAATTGTGACACTTCTCGATAAACCATCAGGCCGTAAAGTGGATCTAGAAGCAGACTATGTAGGCTTTATCGTTCCGGATGCTTTCGTGGTCGGCTATGGTCTTGACTATGCAGAACGCTACCGCAATCTGCCATACGTAGGTGTATTGAAAAAAGAAGTTTACTCGTTTTAAGTTGAACATCTTGGAATAAAGGCATTTCATTGTACGTGCTAATTTTCCTATGATAAGATATTCTATAGTTTTTTGAACGACAAGAAAGTGGAAAAACTTTCTTTCATCACCTAAAAACACCTCATCTCGACCGTTTTGAGATGTGATTTTTTGACTAAGTCCGTGAGGAGGCTAGGAATGAATCGAGCACTGCGCTACGCGATATTATATTTATTGATTTTTTTTGTGATCGTTGGGATATTTGCTACGTTTAATCAAAGCGGAGCGCCAACAGAAGATCTGACAACAGATCAGTTTATTACGGCCATGGAAAATGGTGAAATTGAAACGTTTACATTACAACCTATGAACAACGTGTATGTAATCACAGGTGAAAAAGTCGGTGCAAAAGAAGGCGAGACTTTTAATGCCCGCATTCCATACAACGGTCAGTTCTCAGAGCAAGACATCTATGAGATTGCTGATGCGAATGGAACAGAATGGGATACTGAAGAAGCTCCACAAACAAGTGGATGGGTACAGTTCTTAACGGGACTTCTACCATTCCTAATCATCATCATCTTGTTCTTCTTCCTATTAAGCCAATCACAAGGTGGCGGAAACCGTGTGATGAACTTCGGGAAGAGCAAAGCGAAATTGTACGATGATAAGAAAAAAGCAAAATTCGAAGACGTTGCAGGTGCTGACGAAGAAAAGGCGGAACTTGTAGAGGTCGTTGACTTCTTAAAAGATCCAAGTAAATTCGCAGAACTTGGTGCACGTATTCCAAAAGGGATCTTACTAGTTGGTCCTCCAGGAACAGGGAAAACGTTACTTGCTCGTGCTGTAGCCGGGGAAGCTGGCGTACCATTCTTCTCGATTTCCGGTTCGGATTTCGTTGAGATGTTCGTAGGGGTCGGGGCATCCCGCGTACGTGATTTATTCGAAAACGCGAAGAAAAACGCACCGTGTATCATCTTTATTGATGAGATTGATGCAGTAGGTCGTCAACGTGGCGCCGGCTTAGGTGGCGGTCACGATGAGCGTGAACAAACATTGAACCAATTATTAGTTGAGATGGATGGTTTCGGAGCGAACGAAGGAATTATCATCGTTGCCGCAACGAACCGCCCAGATATTCTTGACCCAGCTCTTCTTCGTCCTGGACGTTTTGACCGTCAAATTACGGTTGGTCGCCCGGATTTAAAAGGTCGTGCAGCGGTACTTAAAGTACATGCGCGTAACAAACCTTTAGCAGAAGGCGTAGATTTAAAAGCAATCGCACAGCGTACACCAGGCTTCTCAGGTGCAGACCTTGAGAACTTGTTAAATGAAGCAGCACTAGTTGCAGCACGCCGTAACAAACGTAAGATTGATATGCATGACATTGATGAAGCAACAGACCGTGTTATCGCAGGTCCTGCGAAATCAACAAAAGTTATCTCTGAAAAAGAGCGCAAAATCGTGGCATTCCACGAAGCTGGTCACGTAGTTATCGGCTTATCGCTTGATAACGCAGAGACAGTGCATAAAGTGACGATTGTCCCTCGTGGACAAGCCGGCGGATACGCAGTAATGCTTCCGAAAGAAGATCGTTACTTCATGACAAAACCTGAACTTCTTGATAAAGTTTCCGGACTTCTTGGCGGTCGTGTAGCAGAGGACATCGTGTTTGGCGAAGTCTCGACAGGTGCACATAATGACTTCCAACGTGTGACGGGCATTGTCCGCAGCATGGTTACAGAATACGGAATGAGTGACAAGCTTGGACCGATGCAATTCGGTCAATCGCAAGGAGGCAACGTCTTCTTAGGACGTGACTTCAATTCGGAGCAAAACTACTCCGATGCGATTGCCTATGAAATCGACCAAGAGATGCAGCGTATGATCAAAGAGCAATATGCGCGCACAAAAGAAATTCTAACGGAAAAACGTGATCTTCTAAACTTGATTGCTGAAACATTGCTTGAAGTGGAAACACTAGATGCAGGGCAAATCATTCACTTGAAAGAGCACGGCACACTTCCTGAACGTAAGTTTGAAGAGCCAGCAGTTGAAGAAGAAACGACAGATGCAACAGGCGCACCGTCTGATCCGACGACGGGTGACTTACCATCTGAAACATCTTCTCAAGATGCAGGTCCTGACAATCCAATTCAAGAAGACCGTAAATAATAGAAAGCGTAAGTGCCGCTCTGGTGCTTACGCTTTTCTTTCTCTTAATTGGCTGTGGTATGATTCAAGGTGAAATGAGGGACATGTATGATACTCGTAATGGATATCGGAAATACTAACATTGTGCTAGGCGTCTATCATAACGACCAGTTGCAACACCACTGGCGAATGGAGACGGATCGCATGAAAACGGAAGATGAATATGCGATGCAGGTGAAGGCCTTGTTTCAACACGTAGGTCTTGCATTCGAAGATATCGATGGCATCATCTTATCGTCTGTCGTACCGCCGATCATGTTTTCGCTAGAAGCCATGTGCACCAAATACTTTAAACAAAAACCTCTTGTTGTAGGACCGGGTGTCAAGACGGGCCTCAACATCAAATATGAAAACCCTCGAGAAGTGGGTGCAGACCGCATTGTCAACGCAGTGGCTGGCATACACTATTACGGAGCCCCCCTCATCATCGTAGATTTTGGTACGGCAACGACCTATTGCTATATCAATGAACGCGGAGATTACATGGGTGGTGCAATTGCACCGGGCATCGGGATTTCGACAGAAGCGTTGTTCTCACGTGCGAGTAAATTACCGCGGATTGAGTTGACGACGCCTGGTCATATCGTTGGCAAAAATACGGTTTCTGCGATGCAGGCAGGAATCGTCTACGGCTATGTTGGCCAAGTCGAGGGAATCGTCAACCGCATGAAGCAAGCGGGTACGAAAAACGCAAAAGTCATTGCAACGGGTGGTTTAGCGCCGCTGATTGCTGCAGAAACTAAAGTCATTGACCAGATAGACCCCTTTTTAACTTTAAAAGGCTTGTATTTACTTTATAAACGAAATGAGAAAGTAGGAATAAACAATGAGTGATTATTTAGTACGCGCTTTAGCGTTTGATGGACAAGTACGTGCATTTGCAGCACGGACAACAGACATGGTAGGAGAAGCACAACGTCGCCACGACACATGGCCGATTCCTTCAGCGGCACTTGGTCGTTCGATGACAGCCGCTGTTATGATGGGTGCGATGTTAAAAGGAGACGACAAATTGACGGTCAAAGTGGAAGGCAATGGCCCCGCAGGACCGATCATTATTGATGCCAATGCGCACGGAGAAGCACGTGGATACATTACCAATCCACATGTGCATTTTGATTTAAACGAGCAGGGCAAGCTTGATGTGCGTCGCGTAGTTGGGACAGAAGGTGCGCTAACAGTTGTGAAAGACCTTGGCATGCGTGACTTCTTTAGTGGCCAGGTGCCTATCGTATCGGGAGAGATCGCAGAAGACTTCACGTATTACTACGCAACGTCTGAGCAAGTGCCATCTTCTGTAGGGCTCGGTGTTCTTGTAAAACCAGACAACTCAATCCTTGCAGCAGGTGGATTCATCATCCAATTAATGCCTGGCACAGAAGATGAGACGATTACAGAAATTGAAAACCACTTGGTGCGTATGGAGCCTGTTTCTAAGCTGATTGAACGTGGTTTGACTCCAGAAGAACTGTTACAAGAAATTTTAGGAGAAGACAATGTCACGATTTTGAATAGCCAACCAGTATCCTTTAGCTGTAACTGTTCGAAAGACCGCTTTGGTGCAGCGATTATTTCTCTCGGACCAGACGAAATTCGTGCTATGATTGAAGAAGATGGCGGTGCTGAAGCGCAATGTCATTTCTGTATGGAACAGTATCACTATAACGTAGATGAACTGGAGACAATGATTGATGAGGCAAAACGTCCAAACTGAACCACGTAAATCAAAACGATTAAAAACAAAACCAGCCCTTCTTGTCATGGGAATCCTACTACTTGGAAACTTACTGTGGTTTATTGCTTGGCTGATTCCAAACGATACCGGCAACACGGAAACTGTTGCAGAAGTAGAAGGAGAAGCGATTCGCCATGAGGAATGGGTGGCTGAGATGGAATCGCGAGTCGGTCGTGAGTCATTAGAAGCCTTGGTGAATGAAAAAGTAATGGAAGCGGCAGCGGAGAAACATGCGATTGAGGTCACGGATGAAGAAATTGAGCTTGAGCTCGCTCTTTACCGCAGCGCAACAGAAGCTACAGACCAAACCTTTTTAGGGTTGAATGAAGAGCAGATGACCAAGAAAATTCGTGCACGGATCATCTTGGAAAAAGTGCTTGCAAAAGATGTCGTAGTGGAAGACTCGGCACTTGAGGCCTATTATGAGCAAAATAAGACACTATATGAAATACCAACTTCCTATGATGTCAAAGCCATCTTTGTACCTTCACAAGAAGAGGGTGACTCTGTTCGACAAGAACTTGAAAATGGATCGTCTTTTGAAGGGTTGGCACGTGAGCGCTCGACAGATGCAAGCACAGCGTCTCTTGGTGGCTCCCTTGGCTTTATCAGTGCGAATACAACAGCGCTCGACCCAAATCTCGTACGTGCAGCGGGAGAACTTGAGCCGATGGAACTGAGTCAACCCCTGCCACTTACGGATGGAAGCTTTGCAATTGTTCAGGTGCAGAGTGTATCTCCTGGCAACAGTTTTACATTTGAACAAGTAAAAAATCATATTCAACGAGAGCTGGCGCTTGAACAACTTCCACAATCCGTGACACCACGTGCTTTTTGGGAAGAATTTGATGCAAGCTGGGTATATGATGGTAATAGGAACTAGTTGACAGACAATTTAGAGTATTGGTAAGCTAAATAAAACCTATCAAAAAACTAGGAATTAGGAGTGAGCGTATGGCGAGAACAGCACAATCCATTACAGAACTAGTAGGGCATACCCCTATTGTGAAATTGAATCGTGTCACAAATGAAAATGATGCAGAAGTCTACGTGAAATTGGAGTATTTTAATCCAGGGAGCAGTGTCAAAGATCGTATTGCCCTTGCAATGATTGAAGCTGCCGAAAAATCAGGCGACTTACAACCAGGTGCTACGCTTGTGGAACCTACAAGTGGAAACACAGGGATCGGACTTGCGATGGTAGCTGCTGCAAAAGGCTACAATTCTGTACTTGTCATGCCAGATACAATGAGTATGGAACGTCGCAACCTGTTGCGTGCGTATGGTGCTGAACTTGTGTTGACACCAGGCGCTGATGGGATGAAAGGGGCTATTGCGAAAGCAGAAGAACTAGCCGCTACAGAAGGCTACTTTATGCCGCAGCAGTTCAATAATGAAGCAAACCCTGAAGTGCACCGCTTAACAACAGGCCCTGAAATCGTTAAAGCCTTCGATACACTCGATGGTTTTGTTGCAGGGATTGGTACTGGTGGAACAATCACAGGAGCGGGTGGCGTCTTAAAAGAGAGCTTCCCGGGCATTCACATCGCCGCTGTCGAGCCAAAGGATTCCCCGGTCTTATCGGGTGGATCACCAGGTCCTCATAAAATCCAAGGAATTGGTGCAGGTTTTGTTCCAAACGTATTGGATACTGAGATTTATGACAGTGTCATCCAAGTATCGAATGAAGATGCCTATGCGACAGCGCGTGAAGTTGCAAAAGCGGAAGGGATTCTTGGTGGAGTTTCATCCGGTGCGGCTGTCTATGCGGCACTTGAACTTGCCAAGAAACTTGGAAAAGGCAAGAAGGTCCTTGCCATCATTCCATCAAACGGAGAGCGCTATTTGAGCACACCTCTTTACAACTTCGAAAACAATTAATTCTCTAGTTACTAGACCGTCCGAAGGGGCGGTCTTTTTTCTTTTCTAACGTCTCAAATACAGGTACACTTAAAGCACATTCTGGTGAAAAAAGGAGTAACCTCAGTGATCCAAACAACCGAAACTATCACATTCTCAGCATCCAAAGATGAATTTTATTATGGCTACCAAGAACTCGCAAAAAAAGCGAGCCGCCATGCGTTACTGGAAAGTGCGCGCGGTGGTAACTTGAGCACCGCGGCTTTCCACCCATTCGCAACTGTGCACTCTACCGAAGATGGCATACATATTGAATGGTCGGACGGGCGTATCGAAGCGCAGCAAGGGGAATCGCTTACGCTAATTGAGCAGCTCGTCAACCGTTACGCTATTTCTTACAATCCAGAGCTTCCCGATTTTCAAGGGGGCGCACTTGGCTTTGTGACCTACGATTATGCACGTGTCATCGAAGTATTACCAGAGTCTACAGAAGACGACTTGGGAATTCCGATGAACTTCTTTTATTTATTTGATCATTGGGCGGTCTATGATATCGCACATGAGCAAGTAGTGTTGATGAAGTTACCGAATGCAGAGGTCGACTTAGCAACTTGGGCAGATGAATGGAAAGCAGCCATTCAACAAGGAATCGCTACGCGTCTATTTGAAGCGGGAGCTGCTCGCGAAGTTGTTCAAGACGACAGCACGTTGCATGTCTCAATGAGTGGTCCTCAATTTGAAGCGGCTGTTCGTCGTATTCAAGAGTACATTGCGCAAGGAGATGTATTCCAAGTCAATTTATCTGTGCGTCAGTCGAAAGAGCTTGGTGTCGAGCCGGCTGTGATGTATGAAGCGCTGCGCACATTCAACCCATCTCCTTATATGGCATACATTCAAGCGGACGAGTTTGCAGTGGTTTCTGGCTCGCCAGAACTTCTTGTGAAGAAAAAAGGAATGGAGCTTTCTACGCGTCCAATTGCAGGCACACGCCCACGAGGTAAAGATGAAGCAGAAGATATCGCGCTCGCGAAAGAGTTGATTGACAACGAAAAAGAGCGAGCGGAACACGTCATGCTCGTTGACTTGGAGCGTAATGATCTGGGGAAAGTGTCACGGTATGGAACAGTGGAAGTAGATGAGTTCATGGTGATCGAGCGGTACTCACACGTGATGCATATCGTTTCAAACGTCAAAGGAGAACTTGGTCAAGAAGTGACGAGTGCTGCAATCGTTCAAGCCATGTTCCCAGGGGGTACGATTACGGGAGCGCCGAAGATTCGTACGATGGAAATCATTGAAGAACTTGAGCCTGTTCGCCGCGGTCTATATACAGGGTCTATCGGGTGGTTTGGCTATACGGGCGACCTTGAGTTCAACATCGTCATCCGAACGGCTTTTGTCAAAGACGGTATGGCGCATATCCAAGCGGGCGCGGGAATTGTGATCGACTCCATTCCTGCGGCAGAGTATATTGAATCCTTAAACAAAGCAAAAGCATTGTGGCAAGCAAAAGCCATGGCGGAAGGGACGAAACAGGCATGATTTTGATGATTGATAATTACGATTCATTCACGTACAATCTCGTTCAGTACATGGGCGAGATGGGACGCGAGATTCGCGTTGTTCGCAATGACGAAATCACGCTCGACGAAATCGAAACGTTGCAACCGGATATGATTGTTGTTTCGCCTGGACCGTGCACACCAAATGAGGCTGGCATCAGTCTAGATGTCATCACGCACTTTGCTGGCAAAATCCCGGTACTTGGCGTGTGTCTTGGTCACCAATCTATTGGGCAAGCGTTCGGCGGGAAGGTCATCCGCGCGGAACGTCTGATGCATGGTAAGACATCACCTGTTTTCCACGACGGTAAAGGTGTGAATGAAGGGATGCCGAACCCATTTCAAGCAACGCGCTATCATTCGTTGCTTGTCGAAAAAGACTCGTTACCAGAGTGTCTCGAAATCACGTCTTGGACAGAAGAGGGCGAGATTATGGGGCTGCGTCACAGGGAATTTGCGGTGGAAGGTGTGCAATATCACCCCGAGTCGATTATGACCGAGCAAGGGAAGAAGCTCATCCGCAACTTTATTGAAACGTATTGTGAACCGAAGGAAGTGTCGGTCTGATGGACTGCTGGAAAAACGGTGAATTTCTCACAAAAGAACAAGTCACGATTTCTCCCTATGATCACGGGTATTTATACGGACTCGGTTTTTTTGAAACATTTCGCACATACAATGGAGAAGTGTTCCTTTGGGAGCAGCACTGGGAGCGTCTCGAGAAGACGCTTTCTGCTTTTCGAATCGAGCTTACGTACACGAAACAAGAATTGCTTCAGGTTGTGCAGGGACTGACGCGACGAAATGGTGATGAAGACGGGTATTTTCGGTTAAATGTCTCAGCTGGTGTGCATGATATCGGATTGCAACCTGACCATTATCCGAATCCGACAGTACTAGTCATGCGCAAAGCGCTTCCGCCGACCGTGCGTGGTACAGAAAAGACAGCGAGTTGGATTGCAACACCGCGCAACTCACCGGAAGGGCCGACACGAGTGAAGTCGCATCATTACGGAAACAATGTGCTCGCGCGTTTCGAACTGCCTTCGCTTGCCGAGCAGGAAGGCTTTATGTGTACAGCTTCCGGAATTGTAGCTGAAGGTATCACTTCTTCTATTTTCTGGGTACAAAACGGGATGCTCTATACACCTTCCCTGGATACAGGAATTCTCAATAGCATTACGCGCCAGTGGTTGATTGACTACACGCACACAACTGGAATTCCAGTCAAAGAAGGGCATTATTCACGTGAACAAGTCGAACAAGCAGATGAACTTTGGGTGGTGAATGCGGTACAGGAAATTGTACCGATTCGAAAGCTCGAAACCTATCATTTCCCGGGAAATAATGGCGAAATCTATCGAAATGTACATGCAGCTTATGTGGATGCACTACCGAAAGGGGACGAACTAGCATGACAAAGAATTGGACGGCGCACGGTGTAACGCTCGATTTCTCAAAAGAGACGATTGTTATGGGGATTTTAAACGTCACACCGGACTCCTTTTCAGACGGGGGGCAATACAACTCTGTAGCACAGGCTGTTGCGCGTACGCGTGAAATGGTGGAACAAGGAGCTAAAATTGTAGACATTGGCGGAGAATCGACACGTCCTGGCTACACACCGATTTCTGATGAAGAAGAAATCGAACGGGTCGTTCCAGTTATCCGTGCCATTCGTGAGGCCAAAATTCCAGTCTTTCTTTCTATTGATACATATAAATCTGCTGTTGCAAAAGCGGCACTAGATGCAGGAGTCGACATTTTAAATGATATTTGGGGTGTGCGACGCGATCCGGGCATTGCGCAACTAGCTGCGGAGTACGGAGCACCATTGATTTTAATGCACAATAGAGAGTCGGCGAATTACCAAGACTTCTGGTCAGATGCGAAAGCGGACTTGGAAGAGTCGCTGAAGATTGCGAAAGACCACGGTGTTCATGATGAACAAATTTGGTTAGATCCAGGCATCGGGTTTGGGAAGAACACGACTCAAAACATTTTCATGATGCAATACCTTCCGGAACTTGTGGCAATGGGGTATCCCGTGTTACTTGCAACTTCACGTAAAAGTCTGATTGGCAATGTCTTAAAATTGCCTGTAGAGGAGCGAGTTGAAGGGACAGCTGCGACTGTAAGCTTCGGTATTGATAAAGGGGTGCACATGGTGCGTGTGCATGATGTAAAAGAATTGGTACGGACAACACGTATGATGGATGTCCTCGTTGGCAAAACACACTATGTGGAGGAAACCTAATGGATAAAATCTACTTAAATGATATGCAATTTTATGGCTATCACGGCGTGCTTCCGGAAGAGACCGTCCTTGGACAGTTGTTTCGTGTCACGGTCGAGATGGCAGTCGATTTAAGACAAGCGGGCGAGACGGATGATTTGGCTGCGACTGTTAATTATGCGGAAGTGTATGCGTTGTGTAAGGAGATTGTAGAAGGCCGTCCCTATCAATTGATTGAGTCGGTCGCTGAAAAGATTGCAGCTGCGATTCTCGATGGATACGCGGAGCAAGTGAAGGGGTGCAAGGTGTTGATTGTGAAGCCAACACCTCCTATTGCTGGGCATTACGCATCTGTGGCTGTTGAAATTACACGAGGTGAGGTATGAAGAAAGCGTACTTGTCAATCGGCTCGAACATGGGCGACCGCCTACAGTTCTTAAAAGACGCCGTCCAAATGGTGCAATTTGACCCAGAAATCACAGTAAAGACGGTTTCTTCTATATATGAAACAGATCCTGTCGGCTATACGGACCAAGCTGCTTTTCTAAATATTGCAGTCGAACTTGAGACGACACTGTCTCCGCATGAACTGCTCGCCGCATGTCAACGAATCGAACAAGAACTTGGGCGTAAACGTATCATTCGCTGGGGGCCACGGACTGTGGACCTTGACATTTTATTGTATAATGATGAAAATATAGAGTCGGATGATTTAGTCATTCCGCATCCGCGCATGGCAGAACGTGCTTTTGTAGTAATCCCACTGGCATCGATTTCTACGGACCCAGCACTTCATCAACTGGCAGCGGAATTCGATCCCGAGAAAGAAGGCATTCGCTTATGGACAGCATTCGATGGGGACGACGCATTCGTGCATACCGAAAGTTAAAACGGATGAGCCAGATTGAATTGGCGAGAATCCTGCAAGTGGCTCCAGCGACGCTTGGTAAGATTGAACGAGGTGTCAATGAGCCGACAGAAGTACAATGGACACAGATTGCCCAAGCCCTTGATATAGAATTAGAAGAACTTAAAGGTAGTAAGGAAGGTGAACAACGTGACACATAAGCCAACGAAGCCGTTCTCGATCGGCGGCATCGAGATGGACAACCGCGTTGTACTAGCCCCGATGGCGGGGATTTCAAACTCGGCATTCCGTTTGACGGTCAAAGAGTTTGGCGTAGGACTCGTATATGCTGAGATGATCAGTGACAAAGGAATTGTCCAGAAGAATGAGAAGACACTGAGCATGCTGTATATCGATGAGCGAGAAAATCCATTGTCTCTCCAAATCTTTGGAGGCGAAAAAGACACGCTCGTTGCAGCCGCTCAATATGTCGACCAAAATACAACCGCTGACATCATCGATATCAACATGGGATGTCCGGTCAATAAAATTATCAAGTGTGAAGCGGGTGCCCGCTGGTTACTTGACCCAAATAAGATTTACGAGATGGTCTCAGCTGTTGTCGACAAGGTATCCAAGCCCGTAACAGTTAAGATGCGTATCGGTTGGGACGAGGACCACATCCTTGCCGTAGAAAACGCGCAAGCAATCGAACGTGCAGGGGGCGCAGCAGTTGCTGTTCATGGACGCACACGTCAACAGATGTATGAAGGTCATGCAGACTGGAACGTCATTCGCGATGTGAAGCAGTCCGTTTCTATCCCGGTCATCGGAAATGGAGACGTGGAGACCCCGCAAGATGCGAAGCGAATGCTCGATGAGACAGGTGTAGATGGTGTGATGATTGGCCGCGCAGCTCTCGGTGACCCGTGGATGATTTACCGTACAGTAGAGTACTTAGAGTCAGGTGTACTGAAACCAGAGCCCTCTGTTCGTGAAAAGATTGATGTTTGCTTACTTCACTTTGAACGTCTTGCACAATTGAAAGGTGAGAAAGTAGCTGTACGAGAAATGCGCAAGCATGCCTCGTGGTACTTGAAAGGTATTCGCGGCAATGGTCGCGCTCGCACCGTCATCAATCAACTCGATGATGCAACAGAGATGAAAGCGTACTTGAATGCATTTGCAGAAGAGGCGATGACATCACAAGAAGAAATCGCGTATGTCTAAACAGAGCTATCACCTAGAGGTGGTAGTTTTTTTCATGGTAATAAACTGAATTCGCAGACTTCAGTTCAACGAGATGAAGTTTAAACGGAATTTGTGTACAATAGAACTATTGCAATCTGGCGTAGAACAGAGCGAAGGAGTGACACTATGTCGAACATGGAAGAATTAAACGATCAATTACAGGTGAGACGTCAAAAGATGACGACAATGCAAGAGCAAGGCATGGATCCATTTGGAACACGTTTTGACCGCAGTCACCTGAGTCATGAAATAAAAGAGGAGTTTGAAGGATACACGAAAGAACAACTCGACGAAACACCACATGAAGTCATCGCTGCAGGGCGCATCATGACAAAGCGTGGAAAAGGAAAAGCTGGCTTTGCGCACATTCAAGACCTGGGTGGCCAAATCCAGATTTACGTTCGTAAAGACGCAATCGGTGACGAGGCGTACGCAACATTCCTTACAGCTGATCTTGGAGACATCGTCGGTGTGAAAGGTTTAGTGTTCCGCACAAACGTTGGAGAACTTTCTATTAAAGCGACGGAATTTACGTTTTTGACGAAATCCCTTCGTCCGATGCCGGAGAAGTTCCACGGCTTAAAAGATGTTGAACAGCGTTACCGTCAACGGTACCTAGACCTGATGACAAGTGACAGCAGCAAAAACACATTCATCACACGTAGCCGTATCATCCAAGCGATGCGTCGTTACCTGGATAACGAAGGTTTCTTAGAAGTAGAGACACCAATGATGCATTCCATCGCAGGTGGAGCAGCGGCTCGTCCGTTCGTTACGCACCACAATGCATTAGATATGGAACTCTACATGCGTATCGCAATCGAACTTCACTTGAAGCGTCTGATTGTCGGTGGTCTTGAAAAAGTATATGAGATCGGTCGTGTCTTCCGTAACGAGGGCGTCTCGACTCGTCACAACCCAGAATTCACAATGATTGAATTGTACGAAGCATACGCAGACTATCAAGACATCATGAACCTTACAGAAAACCTGATCGCCCATATCGCACAAGAAGTACTTGGTTCAACGACTGTTCAATATGGCGATGACCAAGTCGATTTAGCACCAGGCTGGAAACGCTGGCACATGGCAGATGCAGTGAAAGAAGTGACAGGTGTAGACTTCTGGCAAGAGATGACCAAAGAACAAGCGCATGCTTTGGCAAATGAGCATGGTGTAGATGTAAAACCTTCTATGGAAGTAGGCCATGTACTGAACGAATTCTTCGAGCAAAAAGTTGAAGAGCTACTTGTGCAACCAACATTCATTTACGGACATCCGGTAGAAGTATCTCCTCTAGCGAAGAAGAATCCAGAAGACGGTCGCTTCACAGATCGTTTCGAATTGTTCATCGTTCGTCGTGAGCATGCGAATGCCTTCACGGAATTGAATGATCCAATTGATCAACGCGAGCGTTTTGAAGCGCAGCTTGTGGAAAAAGAAGCAGGAAACGACGAGGCGCATGAAATGGATGATGATTTCATCGAAGCGCTTGAATACGGAATGCCTCCAACAGGTGGACTAGGGATTGGTATCGATCGTTTAGTGATGTTATTAACGAACTCACCATCGATTCGTGACGTCCTTCTCTTCCCATTAATGCGCCACAGAGAATAGTTTAATAAATGAGAAAGCTCTTGCCTCAAGGAATATCGGGGCAAGGGCTTTTGTTTTGTTTGAGATAGAAGTTGCGTGAATTGTTTTTCTTCTTATAAGTATCCAGATGAAAGCACAATATCTAGTGAACAGTAGCAAGCATTCGACTAAATGTTGAATGCGGGAAACTTTGTTGAAAAAAGTTGAGTGAAAGTGCTTGTCTCTATCAAAATCCCGTGCTATAGTAATCAAGTTGCTAAATTACGAAATGCATCGAGAAAACTTTTTCAAAAAAGTGATTGACATCACGATTCGTAATTTGGTATCATATTAAAGTTGCCAAAACGAGCGGCGCATAAAATGAACATTGAAAACTGAACATGCAAGACGTCAAGATAGAGCGTCACCGCCCCGACCCCCGTTGGGTGTGCGTGACGTAAACACGAACCAAGTCGCATCCTTTAACGGGTTGTGATGGACGTTCAAAAATTAAGTCAGCAACAAAATGAGCTTACATTAAGTTCTCTTTTATGGAGAGTTTGATCCTGGCTCAGGACGAACGCTGGCGGCGTGCCTAATACATGCAAGTC
>NZ_JAFBFG010000016.1 GCF_016909155.1 Chryseomicrobium aureum | reverse complement strand
AAGTTGTCCTTATTTTTGTACACAAAAAGCGCGCACCGCAGAATTTTCTGCGGTGCGCGCTTTTTCAATTAGAGTCTAGGTTTTGTCCCAGCCTCTTTTTCTATAGCCGCTAATGCAGAGGCAAGCTTTGCAAAAAACTGCACATCCGTTGTTTGAATTTCAAGCTCGTTTAAAGCTTTTACTTGTTTTGGATGAAGACCAGAGACAAGTATTTGAACGCCCATGATTTGAGCGGATTTTACGAACTCATCAACACCGCGCCAGTTGATCAAATCGAATTCTCCTGAAGCTGTAAAATCGATAATAGCAATTGACGTATTTTCTTGTATGAAATGGTTTAATAATCGATGAAATATGGAGACCATTTGATCAGAGTCCATGGCACCAAAGATAGGAACAAGCGAGATACCCTCTCTCAATACAATGGCAGGAGCCGACAAATTTTGCATGTCTGTTAATAAGCCAGCTACACGATCTTTTTCTTCGATTAATTCTTCATTTCGTATCGTAAGTTCAGCTTGTAATGCACTTAGCTTAGAGCTTACTAATGAATATTGGGAAGATTTTTGGACGATTGTGCATACGCACTCTTCACGATTCCAAGTTACAAAGAGATCCACGAAGTTTAAACGCCCATTTTTTGCGTGTAAACTGATTTCTAAAGGTTCGCCACGTTTTAGTGTCTTCAAAAATTTTGCGACCTTCGATTGACTTCCTGGATCCACAACAGTTAAAAAGGTGCGGTGCCAGCCATATTCCGCAATGAACTCTTCAGATGCATCTTGTACTTCTAATGCTTCGTTTACTACTACTGCTGGAAGGGAAAAATCACGAAATCTTTTTGCCACTCGGGCCACCTTCCTTAACCCAGTTTTCTAATGAAGGTAAAGAATCCATGATAGTTACGGAAGAAGGGAGAAGGGTATGCAAATCGATTTGTTGCGTAATTCTTCCTCCAATGACAACTTCACTATCAGGATAATCTTCTTTTAATTTGAGAACTAAGCTCTGAATGGCCATAATGCGATGAACAAGAGCCGCTGAAATCGCAATGACATCTGGCTGCCACCGTTCGATGGCTTTGATGGCATGGGATTCAGGCATATTTGGACCGAGATAGCGTACACGCCATCCGTATTGTTTGAAAATGCTACTTACCATTTTGAGTCCGATGTAATGTTCTTCATCTTGGACGCCCATAAGTAAGACGGTTTTTTCATTTCGCTCTACAGGAGCTAAATGAATATCTAATCGGGAGAGAATAAAGTCGCAGATAGCCGTCGCGAGATGTTCATCTGCTACTGTAATTTTATTGTTCTCCCACAAGTTTCCTATGTGTTGCATCGCAGGCGTTAGCAAATCATTCATCATTTCTTGTCGAGATGTTTGGTTCATTTCTTTCTCGACCAGCTGAATCGCGCGTTCTTCGTCTCCATCTAACAAGTAGGAGGCGAGCTGATCTATTTTGTTCAATTGATCGAACTCCTTTCTCTCGCTACTTGTGAGTCGTTCTCTAAGTGTCGTTGCAAGAATTCACGCTGTTTTTTCCAATCAGGTATCATAGAACCAACCCCATCCTTTTATGTATCCTACAGTTTACCACTGTATAACGTATGTGTCTAAGCAGGAGGGTTCGAATCACACCATTTGTTCGGTTTTCTGATACGATAATGAAAAGTGGAGGGTGAGCTTATGAGTGAACGAATTCTAATAGTAGAAGATGAATTAAAGATAGCGCGGTTGCTTCAACTGGAATTAGAGTATGAAGGGTACAGAACCAAACTTGCCCACACGGGAATGGACGGGTTACTCTCATTTCGTGATGAACAGTTTGATTTGGTATTGCTAGATGTCATGCTGCCCGAAATGACCGGGTTTGAAGTGCTAAAACGTATTCGAGCTACAGATGAATGGACACCGGTGCTGTTAGTCACTGCCAAAAGTTCAGTGAAAGACAAGGTGGAAGGCTTAGACCTAGGAGCGACGGATTACATTACGAAGCCATTTGAGATGGAAGAAGTGTTTGCACGTATCCGTTCGGCACTTAGAAGAGCGTCTTCTAGTAAAGAACAAGGCGTTCAAATTGGTGGACTAGTTGTAGATGAAGCGAGACATGAAGTAAAAGTTGAAGGACAAGTTGTTCAGCTGACACCTCGTGAATTCGAATTGCTTGCATACTTTGTAAAAAATCCAAACATTGTGTTGACCCGCGAGCAAATTTTAGATGCGGTTTGGGGATATGATTATTACGGAGATACGAATGTCGTGGATGTCTATGTGCGCTATGTCCGAAAGAAAATTGAGATGGAGAACCATACGTATATTCAAACGGTCCGAGGAGTGGGCTATGTGTTGAAGGAGTCGACTCATGAAGCTAAAGGCTAAAATCCAGCTGTTCTCGACGGGGCTGGCCATTGTGACTTTACTTATTGTAAATAGTCTTGCCTATTTTTTATTTGAACAGTTTTCCTACGACAACGCTGCTACTCCTCTTCGAAATGATGTACAGCAAGTCGCGGCAGCATTTACGAGTGTGACAGATCCTGCACAGTTGCCAACTATTTTAAGAGCCTTCGTGCCTGAAAATGGGGCGCTCCGCGTTTTAGAAGGTGAACAACTTCTCTCTTCTATAGAAACGAGAGAGGAGCTCTACAACTATGAGGTTGCCATCTCCCAAACAGAACCCTACACACGATCGACAAACGATAATGGTTCAGTAGTCAGTGTGGCAACGACAGCCATACTAGGCTCAGGAGAGATTGTGACGATTGAATTGCATCAGCAAACAAGTGCTTTAGATGATACGTTAGCGCTATTATTTAGAACGTTTGTGTTAGTGACTCTTTTAGGTGCACTTTTATTAGTAACTGCGAACTTTTTAGTTGGAAAGCAAGTGACGGCTCCGATTGAGCGATTGATTGCTCATATGAGGACCAATCGGGAGCAAGGTTCTTATCAAGTCGTGGAAGTGGAAGAAAATCGCAAAGATGAGCCAGCTCAAATGAGTCGAGAATTCAATGCCATGATGGAAAAGTTGGAAGAAAATTATTTGAAACAAGAAAACTTTGTTTCTAGTGCAGCACATGAATTGAAAACTCCGCTCACGATTATTGAAAGTTATGCGAGCCTTTTGAAAAGACGAGGAACCGAGGACCCTGAAGTTACAGCGGAATCACTGGATGCTATTACATCTGAAACAGAGCGGATGAAGCTGATGATTGAACAGTTTTTAGAGCTAGCGAGAAGTCAGCAATCTGTAGATGTTGAATTGAAAGAAGCGAATATCGTTCCACTAGTGCAAACACTAGCCAACCAACTTCAATCCGTTTACTCTCGTGCCATTCATGTGTCCGCCCCTAAAGAAGTCTACCTAGAGACTGATGTGGCACGTTTACGCCAATTGTTGACTGTTTTACTTGACAATGCACAAAAATATAGTGAAAATCCTGTGCGCATCGAACTAGATAGTCGACAAATCCGAATTCATGATGAAGGGGAAGGGATTCCGGAAGAAGCGATTCCACATCTGTTTGACCGATTTTACCGTGTCGATCAAGCTCGGACACGTTCCAAAGGCGGTAGCGGAATTGGACTAGCAATTGCGAAAGAACTGGCATACCAGTTGAAACTAGACATAACAGTAGAAAGTAAATTAGATGTTGGCACAACCGTGTATCTCACTCATAAAAAGTAGTTCTCAGCAAATTTTAATCTTTAGGTTTTATACTGTAGTCACAAAGTTAAATGAAAGGAGTGACGAGTATGCAAAAAAAACCTTGGTTTATTCCTTTACTGCTCACCGGCATTATTTTAATCGGTTCCATCTTTTACTTCCAGGTCACGACAGCTGGCGAAGAACCAATGACCCGATCCGAGATTCAAGAACAATTGGAACGTATGTACAGTGGGACTATTTCAAACTTGGAACTTTCGGGTGAAAGTTACCGAGCGCAACTAGAAACAGATGATGGGTTTTACACTATTGAAGCAAATGCACGCTACGGGACAGTCGTATCAATAGTGCAGACCGAACAAAAGCAAGCAGAGTCATCAGAAGAAGAGCAACAACCGGAACAAGTTGAACCAGAGCCTGAAGAAACTCCAATAGAAGAACAGGAGCCTGTAGAACAAGCCCCTACACGTCTAACAGAGGAACAGGTTTCGGAGATTGCTCTGCAACAAGTTTCAGGAACTGTAGAAGATGTTGATTTCGAGCGGTCTGAAAGTGGCGGATATTATCTGGTGGAGATTGAGCAACCGGACCAAGGTGACGAGGATGGTCCAGAAGCCACCGTGCAAATTCATGCCATCACAGGTGAGGTGCTTTCTGTGGTTTGGGATGACTAGTATTAGATGTGCAGAACGCCGCTCTAGAAACTCCGAGGAAATCAGACGTGCCCGTGAAGGCGCTCTTCAGCCTTTGCGGGTGCGGCTGATTCCGGAGTGTGTTTCTGGCGTACGGAACTCGATTGCGAGAAGATGTGGAGAACGTCGCTATAATATAGACGGCCCTTCACCCAGAACGCCATTTCCTGGGTGAGTTTCACCGAGCCTCCCCACGTAAGATGAAAGAAAAGCACTTTCATCTTCGTTGCCGGGTCTCGGCAAAACTCAGATAGCCCGGGAAATGACGTCCTGGCTTACGGGCTCAGATAAATATAGTAAAGAGCAACTCGATTGCGAGTAGATATGTAGAACGCTATTTCAACAAATGAGCTTCATCTTCCGAAGATTACTTTAAAGAAGAATTAAGAATGAAAAGGACTGGGGCCGCTCAAATAGAGCGGCCCCAGCGCCATTCTTCTTAGTTTGTCCTTCCATAATCATCTCCAGCTGAACCTAATTTGTTCAAGTGCTTCTTTGCAGGAAGTAGTTCCTTGCAACTTCTTTGAGTCGGCTCCGCCTCTATTTAGTAATCATGTCAATTTGTTTTGCACTAACACATATAATTACTGCCGGGCTGTGCTAACGCAAGGCCCGATTTGGTGTGGATTCACACACAATCTAGGACGACGATTTTAGTAAAGTGGATTTGCAATCGTTCTCCAATAGGTGCTAGGCACCCAATAGAAGTTGAGTGGAATGGAGGGGTTGACTCCAGTGGGATTACAGTCTGCCGTGAGATCCCGCAGGAGTATGCGACGAGGAAGCTCACGCAGCGCCCACGGAAAGCAGCCCCGCAGTGGAACTCAACTTCTTACAGCACCCATTTTCTAAACAGTCGGCTCCACATTTTAAAGATTCTCATCAAACTCTAATGTTCTTCACATAAACCTCTCATCTTCACTGGATATGATAAGAGTAACCAAAAAAGAGGAGGCGTTACAAAATGAAATTTAACAAATGGTTACTTATCCCAGCCGCAACAGGAGCATTAGTCGTAGGAGGTGTCGCACTCGCCGATGATCGAGATGACTTAGCTGACTACATTCCAGTCAATCAACAACCAGCGAATGCCGAATACATCACGCAAGAAGAAGCACTGAAAATCGCAAACGAACGTGTAGAAGGAGAAGTTGTAGAAATCTCACTTGATTCAGATGACCGACGTGTTCACTTTGATGTTGAAATGAAAGATGGCACATACGAATATGAATTTGATATCGATGCGGTGAGTGGAGATGTCTTTGACTTTGAGCGTGACCGTGACGATGATGATTCCAATCGTTCACAAACACAATCCACTTCTGTGCAATCCGGTGGAACAGCTCAAGTGGCGAATACTGAAGATGCGCTAACTATGGAAGAAGCAATTGCTATCGCACTGAATGAAGTGACTGGAACAGTGACAGGCGCTGAACGCGATGATAACTATTACGAAATTGAAGTACGCGATGGAAATGTAGAATACGAATTTGATATCGATGCATTCACAGGAGAAATTCTGAAGTTCGAAAAGGATACAGAAGATGACGACGATTTAGACGACTAATCAAAAGAGGCCATGCGCCTCTTTTTTTATGTGTGAAAACCGTTTAGTCATTAGAGGAGGTCGGGTATAGTAAGAAAAATGAATTTTAAAACTGGAGGCCTTTGAATGAAAACACCAAAACCAGACTATCGAATGAATCGTGGCATCTTAACCGCGATTGGAGCGATTGGATTAGCACAAGGACTAAAGATATTAACACATAAAAAAGTAACAGGTAATTGGGACGTGAAAAAGGCAATTTCGACAGGTGGGATGCCAAGCTCTCACTCAGCAGGAGTTTCTGCACTTGCCTCCTATGTAGCTGCGAATAAAGGGTTTCGCCACACTGAAACTGCATTATCCGTCACATTTGGGATCATTGTTATGTACGACGCACAAGGTATTCGGAGACATACAGGAGAGATTGCCCAACTTGTAAATGATTTGGAAGACCAATTTTCTAAAATCTCAGGAGAGTTTCCAAGTTATGAATATATTGAACGTGAAAAAGAACTAAAAGAGCTTTTAGGACATCAACCTGTTGAGGTTGCCGCTGGGGCCCTTCTTGGTACTGTTTGTGGAATTATTTCCGCAAAAATCGAAGGAAAATAAGTGCTCGCTCGATTCATGACGAATGAATCGGGCTTTTTTGAGAATTAGGTTTCTTATTTTAGTTTATATGGGAATAGGTAAGCAAACAGGTGAGGAGGGCTTACATATGGAAGAAACTAAACCTTGGATTCGGCGCTTTAGCCGAGTCGGGTACATGACAAAAGGAATCGTCTTTATCATCATTGGTATACTCGCCCTTCTCGCAGCTTTTGGAACCGGTGGAGAAACAACAGGAACTACAGGAGCTGTCGAGTCAGTTGCAACTATGCCATTTGGAAGACTATTGCTATGGATAATTGGAATTGGGTTATTTGGGTATATTGCTTGGAATTTGATTAAAGCAATCAAAGACCCACAGGGAGAAGGGAAGGACGCCAAGGGGATTGTAAAGCGCATTGGCTATTTAGTGAGTGCTATCATTTATGGAAATCTAGCAATCGGAGCAATTTTACTTGCCATGCGACAAAAATCCTCTTCAGGTGGAGGAGAGTCGGAACAAGAGATTTCGGCTAGATTGATGGAGCAGCCATTTGGAGTGTGGCTCGTAGGATTGGTTGGGGTCATTATTATGCTTTATGGGCTTTACGAATTGCAAAGTGGCGCACTTCTCAAGTTTATGGAACAACTAAAAACGCATGAGATGGATGCAAAGGAGAAATCTGCTGCTGAAAAGGCAGGAAGAGTCGGACTGATTGCACGAGGTTTAGTGTTAGCGATGATCGGTTTCTTCTTTTTACGTACTGCATGGACACATAATCCTGATGAATCTAAAGGAGTGGGAGGGGCCTTTGATGAGTTGGCGTCTCAACCTTATGGCATGTTCTTACTCGCAATTGTAGCAGCGGGCTTTATACTTTATGGAATTTATCAATTTATTCGTGGACGTTATGAGCGTATGAACTACGGTCGCCAATAAAAGATTAGTGGGTCTCCTTCTACTGAAGGGGACTTTTATTATGAGAAATTTCGAAAAATAGCTTTTCTTTTCTGGAAATGAGCGTATAATAACATATAATATATTGCAGGATATTGCAAAATGTCGAAGGGGAGTATGTTGAATGGTTGTTCAAGTAGAAAAGTCAATCTCACATGATAGAAAAGCAAAAGTGCCGGATCAGCAACTCATTTTCGGTCGCACATTTACAGACCATATGTTTGTTGCGGATTACAGCGCGGGGCATGGCTGGCATGATTTCCGCATACAGCCCTATCAGCCGCTTGTTTTAGACCCTTCTGCCATTGTTCTTCATTACGGTCAGACAGTTTTCGAAGGATTAAAAGCGTACAAATCTTCTACGGGCAAAATCCGATTGTTCCGCCCGCGGTTAAACTTTGAACGGATGAATGAGTCTTGTGCACGTATGTCTATGCCGGCAGTTGACCCAGATGCAATGCTTGATGCGTTGATGGAACTCCTTCAACTTGAGAAAGAGTGGATTCCAACAGCCCCAGGAACGAGTTTGTATATTCGTCCTTTCATGATCGCAACGGAAGCCTATTTAGGTGTGGCACCTTCACAAAAGTACCAATTCATGATCATCCTTTCCCCAGTGGGCTCTTATTATAAAGAAGGAATCGCTCCTGTTAAAATTCTTGTAGAGAATCAATATGTACGGGCCGTAGCTGGCGGTACAGGAACTGCGAAGACAGCCGGAAATTATGCGGCGAGCTTAAAAGCCCAAGAAACAGCCGCAGCAGAAGGTTATGCTCAAGTCATGTGGTTAGATGGAGTCGAACGAAAGTATATCGAAGAAGTAGGAAGCATGAACGTGTTTTTCAAAATCGATGGAAAAGTATACACGCCTGCTCTAAATGGAAGCATTTTAGATGGCATCACGCGCCGGTCCATCATCGATATCCTCCGCTACTGGGAAGTGCCTGTGATTGAAAAGCGTATTTCGATGGAAGAAGTTCGGGATGCACATCGTACAGGTAAATTGGAAGAAGCATGGGGGACGGGAACAGCAGCGGTGATTTCACCAATTGGCGAGTTCCGTTGGCAGAATGAATTGTTTTATGTGAATAATGGCCAAACAGGAGAAGTGTCTGCTCGGCTTTATGATACATTGACGGGAATTCAGACAGGGGAACAACCAGACCCATTTGGGTGGACGATTGAGTTTTAATTAAAGAACAGGTAAGAACAGGTGACAGGCACCATTTGGAAGTCGATTCCAAATGGTGCCTGTCACCTTTTTATTAGGAAGCCCTACAGCAAGACCGCCATTTCCTGGGAGAGTTTCACCGAGCCTCCCCACGTAAGCTGAAAGAAGAGCACTTTCAGCTTCGTTGCCGGGTCTCGGTAAAACTCTGATATCCCGGGAAATGACGGCCTTACTTCCAGGCTCTGCTAACTAAATAAATTTATCCAAACTTGCTGTCCTCACATTTAGCGTTTCTAACATAGCATTCAAAAAAAGCCACACATGAGGAAATACTAACCTCGCGTGTGGCGTTTTCTACTTCTTATTGGAATCGAGTTGCGCCTCCTAGAAATCCCGCAAGAAGCCATCGCGGTCTATGAAGCAAAGAACGCTTCACAGCCCACGCTGTCTTCTCGCACAATTTCTGAACAGTCGGCTCCACATCTAAAATACTCTTACTTCTTTTTACGCTTCGATAGACGCCCAACTGCAAATGCAGCAGCTGCAAGCCCAATCATTTTGTTCGTGTCTTTCGTGAATACTTGCTTCACGACGAGATTCATATTTTGTGGACGCTCTGCAAGACGACGCATGAAGTAGCCGTACCAGTCTTGACCAAACGGCACATACACACAGAAGTTATAGCCTTCTTGTGCTAATTCTTTTTGCATGTCTGTACGGAAGCCGTAAAGCATCTGGAACTCAAATTTGTCAGTTGAGATGTTGTTCTCTTTTACAAACTGTTTCACATGATTGATGACATTGTGATCATGTGTCGCGATGGATGTGAATTTGCCGTGTAACAAGTGATACTCGATCAATTCGATATAGTTCGCATCGATTTCTTCTTTCGTCTGATACGCAACTTCAGCAGGTTCTTTATAAGCACCTTTTACAATACGTAGACGGAAGTTTTTATACTTTTGAATGTCTTCTTCAGCACGGAAGAAGTACGCTTGAATTACAGTACCCACATTTGTGAATTCTTTTGATAGCTCATCTAAAATGTCAAACGACGGTTGAAGATGCTTATTGGACTCCATGTCGATGTTGATAAACATATCGGTTTTGCTCGCACGCTCGACGATTTCATAAAGATTTTCTAATGCAAAATCATAATCAATATCTAGACCAAGTTGTGAAGGCTTTAAAGAAATATGTGCGTCTACTTGGTGTTCGTTGATTGCATCAATCACTTCTAAAATTTGTGCTTTTGCAGCAAGTGCTTCTTCACGTTCAAAAACAAATTCACCTAAATTGTCTACAGTTGCTGAAATACCCATTGCATTTAATTTCTTAATGCTTTCAATAGTTTCTTCTACTGTAGTACCTGCTACTACGTGTTGTGCGCCCATTTTTAAACCGTAGCGTTTTGCTGCAGCATTTAACGTTTGGTTTTCAGATAAAGCGATAAAAAAATCTCTTAACATGGCGATTCCCCTATCTATTCAAATTAAAGAAAGTATATCATATATCGCAATTGAAAACGATGATTCTGAAAATTAGGAAGATGGCTATCATTAAACTTAAAATGAATTACTAAGTATATAAAGTTTAGTGTAAGTATTCGGTCTTTTGACAATAAAAACCCTTTCCTATATACTTTCATGGAGTTTGCTAATTACATGTGAAACATCTAGTACATTCTATACGTCTATTTATTAACATTAATTCATAATTATCTTATTGATTAAAGAAAGAGGAGGAAAGGCATGCTAGCCTATGCATTGGTTTTGGCATTTGTCGCATCCGTTGTTTTTACACCGTTTGTTAAGCGTCTGGCTTATCGGATAGGTGCTGTGGATCGTCCTAATTACCGCAAAGTTCACGCACGCATTATGCCAAGGCTTGGTGGACTTGCCATTTATTTATCATTTATACTTACTTATTTAGTTTACCGCCCAGATGGCGAATTTGATAAAGCACTATTGATTGGTGCAACCATTATAATTATTACCGGCATGTTAGATGACATGCTTGAAATTACTGCGAAAGCAAAAATTTTAGGACAACTTTCAGCAGCAGCAGTTATTGTTGTTTTTGGTGACATCCAAGTTGAATTTATTAACTTGCCTTTCGGTGGAACACTTGAGTTTGGTTACTTTTCTATTCCACTTACGATTCTATGGATTGTTGCCATTACAAATGCTGTAAATTTAATTGATGGCTTAGACGGCTTAGCGGCGGGAGTTTCAACTATTGCACTCATCACTTTGTCTGCAATGGCAATTATTATTGGGAATCCTTTTGTTGCTAGTGCAACAGCGATTCTTGCAGCGAGCACTCTTGGATTCTTAGTATTCAATTTCTATCCTGCACGGATTTTTATGGGAGACACGGGAGCTTTATTCCTAGGCTACATGATTTCCGTATTTGCACTTCTTGGATTTAAGGGTGTCACGATGTTCGCTTTGATCATCCCGATCATTATGCTCGGTGTACCAGTATCCGACACATTCTTTGCAATCATTCGTAGGCTTCGCGAAAAACAACCGCTCTCAGCAGCGGATAAATCGCATTTGCATCACTGCCTTCTTAACGTTGGATTCACACATCGTCAGACGGTTTTAATCATTTACTCAATTGCTGCACTTTTTGGTGTGACAGCTTTAATTTTCTCCCAAGCTACAATCTGGGGAGCACTTCTTCTGGTAGCGGTCATGTTGGTAATCATTGAACTGTTTGTCGAAATCATTGGTCTTGCTGGAAAGAATTATCGTCCAATCTTAAACCTTTTAAAATTTACAAAATAAAAATGAGCAGCTTCTGATGAAAAATTTCATCTAGAAGTTGCTTTTTTTATTTTTCGATGTAAAATAGATAAATAAGAACAAGTGTTCTATTTAAGGGGTGAGGAAGATGCCAGTAGGATCAGAAGAGCTGGTCAATCAATTGGAAAAACTGATTTACTTGCCTATGGTAATGACTGTATTTGCGAAAGATCGAGAAATAATTGCTAAGGCTGGTTTTAAATTACCTCGGCCCTACCTAGAACTTTTAGAACGTGCGGATAAACAAGTACAACAAGAGTTGAAAGAAGTTCATGAAATCATTCGAAAAGAAGGAGTAAAAGTAGTGCGTGGAAAAGGTGATGAATTGTTTACGGAGTTTATTTTCTATCACCAAGGTTACGAAGAGCATAGACGCTACTTAAATGTGCGACTCCGCAACCAAGTTGAAGAATATGTAAGAACTTATTTAGGCGTTGTCAGCTGAACAGGATGTGTGAAAAACTGTTCTCTGCTTTCTAATCTTTTTAAAAATCCACTGCGGATTGCATTTGCTAAAACCAGTTGGCGGTTCAATGTAGAAAAGGACGCATTCACCGTAATTACTTTTCCATTTGTGAAGTGGATGTCCGTAAAGCCAGCAGCAACTGTAGATTTTTTATGCATTTCAATTGCATGTAGAGAAATCCAAGTGTTCAAGGGAGAGCGTGGCGACATAAGTGGAATAAGAACAAAGGGTTCACCTTTAATATTTTCAATAACAATCGGAACTTTATGATATTGCCCCACCAATTCATGAGAATCTTTAATTGCCTTCCCAATCGTATTTCCACAAAACTCACACGTGTTTCGAACTAATGTAAAACAATCTGTTGCAAAAATGGTAGAAGTCCCACTCAACGTGACTACTTCCGCCTGAATACTAAACTCATTGAATACAGGTCGTACCATGGCTGTATCCAAAGTTAAGTAGGTGTCTTTAGCTACTCGTTTTGCTTTCAAATAGTATAGCCCCTTCGCATTAGAATACTTCCTATTATACCGTTAATTGGAAATTAGACAATATCTATTGATTGATTATTTAAAATAAATAATGTAGTTTGTTTAATTTGAATTTTCTAAAAAGTTATTGCAAAAAAAGAAAGTCTTGCTATAATAGAAATCAAAAGAGGTGAATATTATGGACAAGTACTATTCATACACAGATTTTCTAAAAGCTATGTCAGACACGGGAACAGAGAATACATCGGCCGCGCTGCTACAAGAAATCTATCTGGATATGTTCTTAGACCATATTCACCGCGAGCAACTTCTAGAGAGACTCGAGTTACTAATCGATGAAGCGCTCGACGCGGGGGATCAAGAGAAATTTATGCTGTATACGGGTCAACTCAATGAGCTACATAAAGCCGAATGAAAAAACTGCCGACTTGGCAGTTTTTTTGTGTTTTCAAAAAGAGTAAATGATTGCGAAATCGCTATAGAAAGTCTACTATAAAAACATACGTTCGTTTTTAACTCTTTGTAAAAAGGGTATCATGAGAGAAACGAAGATACGGAGAGATTTTATATAGAAGGAAGTGTAGTGAAATGGCGGAACAGACCCTTTTTGACTTGCAAGCTCCTTATGAACCAGCAGGAGATCAAATAACCGCAATCCGAGAACTGATCGCTGGCGTCAAAGAAGGAAAACGGCATCAGACATTACTCGGTGCAACAGGCACAGGGAAAACATTTACGGTCTCTAACGTGATCAAAGAAATTAATCGCCCCACTTTAGTGATGGCACATAATAAAACGCTTGCTGGTCAACTTTATAGTGAGTTCAAAGAATTCTTTCCAAACAATGCAGTCGAATACTTCGTCAGCTATTATGACTACTATCAACCGGAAGCGTATGTACCCCAAACCGATACGTATATTGAAAAAGATTCAAGCATAAACGATGAAATTGATAAACTTCGCCACTCTGCTACATCCTCTCTTTTTGAACGAAAAGATGTCATCATCATTGCATCGGTTTCGTGTATTTATGGTTTAGGGAATCCGGAAGAATACAAAGAAATGGTTGTATCTCTTCGAACGGGTATGGAGATTGAACGCAACCAACTGCTGCGTCGCCTTGTAGATGTCCAGTACGAGCGCAACGATGTGAATTTTATTCGAGGAACATTCCGTGTGCGAGGTGACGTGGTAGAAATTTTCCCCGCTTCTCGAGATGAGAAGTGTATTCGTGTTGAGTTTTTTGGAGACGAAATTGATCGCATTCGAGAAGTAGACGCATTGACCGGTGAAATTGTAGCAGAACGAGATCACGTGGCTATTTTCCCAGCATCCCACTTCGTTACGCGTGAAGAGAAAATGAAGATTGCTATTGAAAATATTGAGCGCGAACTTGAAGAACAACTGAAGAAATTACGTGCTGAAGATAAATTACTAGAAGCGCAACGCCTAGAACAACGCACGAACTATGATTTAGAGATGATGCGTGAAATGGGCTTCTGCTCGGGTATTGAAAACTACTCTCGTCATTTGACATTGCGTGAACCGGGTGCCACTCCGTATACATTGCTCGATTATTTTCCAGATGACTTCTTACTTATTGTCGATGAAAGTCACGTGTCCTTGCCACAAGTGCGCGGCATGTACAACGGTGACCAAGCGCGTAAATCTGTGTTAGTCGAACACGGTTTCCGATTACCTTCCGCACTCGACAACCGTCCGTTAAAGTTTGAGGAGTATGAAGAACGCATTCATCAAGCAATTTATGTGTCGGCCACACCAGGCCCGTATGAACTTGACCATACACCAGAAATGGTTGAACAAATTATTCGTCCGACTGGTTTACTTGATCCTGTCATTCATATCCGTCCGATCACCGGACAGATTGATGATTTGATTCATGAAATCAATGTGCGAGCAGAACGAAACGAACGTGTGTTGATTACAACATTGACGAAGAAGATGTCAGAAGATCTTGCGGATTATTTAAAAGAGCTGCAAATTAAAGTGCAATACCTTCACTCTGAAATCAAGACGCTAGAGCGGATAGAAATCATTCGCGAGCTTCGACTGGGAACATATGACGTGTTGATTGGAATCAACTTGTTACGAGAAGGTCTAGATATTCCAGAAGTTTCGTTAGTAGCGATTCTTGATGCAGATAAAGAAGGCTTCCTGCGCTCGGAACGTTCACTCATTCAGACGATCGGGCGTGCAGCTCGTAACTCGAATGGTGAAGTGATTATGTATGCCGACAAAATCACAGATTCCATGCAAAAAGCCATCGATGAGACCAAACGTCGTCGTGAGATTCAGATGGCGTACAACGAAAAGCATGGCATCACACCAACGACGATTGCGAAAAAAGTGCGTGAAGTAATTCGTGCGACGCAAGAGACGGAAGAAGTGGAAAGCTACGCACAACAACTTGTTTCTGGTAAGAAGTTGACGAAAGAAGAACGCGAGACGCTCATCATGAGCATTGAAAAAGAAATGAAAGATGCTGCACGCGCACTTAACTTTGAGCGAGCAGCAGAGCTTCGGGATGCACTTCTCGAATTAAAGTTAGAGGGAGGAAGCTAAATGAAGCACCAAGAGATTCGAATAGAAGGGGCACGTGCCCATAACTTAAAAAATGTGAGTTTGACCATTCCTCGTGACAAACTGGTCGTGATGACCGGATTGTCGGGTTCCGGTAAATCTTCTCTCGCATTTGATACGATTTATGCAGAAGGACAGAGACGCTATGTAGAGTCCCTGTCTGCTTATGCGCGTCAATTTTTAGGCCAGATGGATAAGCCGGACGTCGATACGATTGAGGGTCTTTCTCCCGCGATTTCAATCGATCAAAAAACTACGAGTCGTAATCCTCGCTCTACAGTAGGGACGGTAACAGAAATCAATGATTATCTACGCCTATTGTATGCACGAGTAGGAAAACCGATCTGTCCAAATCACGGAATCGAAATTACCTCTCAAACAATCGAACAGATGGTGGACCGCATTATGGAATATCCAGAACGAACGAAGCTTCAAGTGCTAGCTCCTGTTGTTTCCGGACGTAAAGGGACACATGTGAAATTGTTTGAAGACTTGCGAAAACAGGGGTATGTCCGAGTACGTATCAATGAAGACTTAGTTGATCTAGATGACAATATAGAGTTAGACAAAAATAAAAAGCACACAATTTCTGTCGTGATCGACCGTATCGTTATCAAAGAAGGTGTGGAACCTCGACTAAGTGATTCATTAGAAGCGGCACTACGTTTGGCAGAAGGGAATGTCATTATCGATGTCATCGGAGAAGAGGAGTTATTGTTTTCTGAGCATCACGCATGCCCGTACTGTGGATTTTCAATCGGTGAATTAGAGCCGCGTATGTTCTCGTTTAACAGTCCATTTGGAGCCTGTCCAGACTGTGATGGGTTGGGGATGAAATTAGAAGTAGATCCAGAACTAGTTGTTCCAGATATGTCCTTATCATTAGCGGATGGGGCAATTGTTGCCTGGCAGCCGACGAGTTCGAACTACTATCCAAAATTATTAGAAGCTGTGGCGAAACACTATAAAATTTCCATGAAAAAGCAGGTTAAAGATTTGCCTAAAGACCAGTGGGATAAAATCATGAACGGTTCCGGGAAAGAGAAGATTCGCTTCCGCTACGTAAATGAATTCGGGCAAGTGCGCGATAACATGATTTACTTTGAAGGAGTACTTGCAAATGTTGAACGCCGCTACAAAGATACATCGTCCGACTATATTCGTGAGCAAATGGAAAAATATATGGCAGAACATGCATGTCCGACATGTAGTGGGTACCGCTTAAAGGAAGAGTCGCGAGCAGTAAAAGTGGAGAGCTTGCATATCGGGGAAGTCAGTGAGTATTCGATTGAAGAAGCACAAGCGTTTTTCAACGGTTTGAACCTTTCTGAAAAAGATATGCAGATCGCCCGCCTTATTTTACGGGAGATCGAAGAGCGTCTAGGTTTCTTAATCAATGTGGGACTGGATTATTTAACGCTTAACCGCGCTGCTGGAACCCTTTCTGGTGGAGAAGCGCAACGTATTCGTTTGGCGACACAGATCGGTTCGCGTTTAACCGGAGTTCTATACATTTTAGATGAGCCATCAATCGGCCTTCACCAACGCGATAATGACCGACTCATCGGGACGCTTCAAAGCATGCGAGATATCGGGAACACATTAATTGTCGTTGAACATGATGAAGATACAATGATGGCGGCGGATTATCTCATTGATATAGGTCCAGGAGCTGGTGTGCACGGCGGAGAGATTGTTGCTGCTGGAACTCCTAAACAAGTGATGAAGAGTAAAAAATCACTCACGGGCCACTATTTGAGTGGTAAGAAGTTCATCCCCGTGCCAGTGGAACGCCGAGAATCAGATGGTCGGAAATTAACGATTCATGAAGCAACGGAAAACAATTTGAAAGGTGTCTCTGTCGACATTCCACTTGGTTTATTCACAGCAGTCACAGGCGTTTCCGGGTCTGGAAAGAGTACATTGATCAATGAAATCCTTTATAAATCACTCGCACAAAAAATTAATCGTGCAAAAACAAAACCGGGTGCGAGTAAAGGAGTCACTGGAATCGAACAACTTGAAAAAATCATAGATATTGATCAGTCTCCGATTGGGAGAACGCCTCGTTCCAATCCGGCAACGTACACAGGCGTGTTTGATGATATTCGGGATGTGTTTGCTGCGACGAATGAAGCGAAAGTGCGCGGCTATAAAAAAGGGCGCTTCAGTTTCAACGTGAAAGGCGGTCGCTGTGAAGCCTGCCGCGGAGACGGGATTTTAAAAATTGAGATGCACTTCTTACCAGACGTCTATGTGCCGTGTGAAGTATGTCATGGAAAACGTTACAACCGTGAGACTTTGGAAGTGAAATACAAAGGGAAAAACATCTCAGATATTTTAGAGATGACAATTGAAGATGCGGTTCTATTCTTTGAAAATCATCCGAAGATCCATCGTAAACTCCAAACGATTGTCGATGTCGGACTTGGCTATATGACATTGGGTCAGCCAGCAACAACACTTTCTGGTGGGGAAGCGCAACGTGTGAAACTTGCAAGTGAATTGCATAAACGCTCTACAGGAAAAAGCTTCTATATTTTGGATGAACCAACAACTGGACTACATGTAGATGATATCGCTCGTTTACTTGTCGTATTGCAACGTCTCGTAGACAACGGGGAAACTGTGTTGGTTATCGAGCATAATTTGGATGTTATCAAGACGGCAGATTACATGATCGATCTCGGTCCAGAAGGCGGAGACAAAGGTGGTACTCTTGTAGCTACTGGAACCCCTGAAGAAATATGTGAAGTTCCTGAATCGTATACAGGCCGTTATTTAAAGCCGGTGCTTGAGCGTGACAAAGCGCGTATGGAAGCTTCTGTGAAGACAGCTACAAAAGCTAAATAAAGCCAAGGGATGAAACTTTTTTGTTTGCCAGACGTATGAGATACTGTAGGAAGAAAGAATACCAGTAGAAAGAGGAGGCCACACCATGCAAGATGAACGTAAACGTATATTGGATATGCTAGAAAACGGACAAATTACTGCACAAGAGGCAATGGGACTGCTGGATGCTTTATCGAAACAACAAGAACAGACACATACGAGCTTCAAACAAGACACAAAAGAAACGACGAATCGTAACCGTGATTTCATTGAAGATGCAAAGCGTGATTTTACTGTAGTAGGTGAGCGTGTCATGCAGATGATGCAAGGGACGGTCGAAAAGCTTCGGCAATTTGATTTCGACAATCCATTTGGAGACGCTGTGACGATTAAAGATTCTTATACGCTTCACCCGGAATCACTTCGTTCGATTACAGTAGACATCGCAAATGGGAAAGTGGAAATTTATCCGACAGACGAAGCGCATGTTACAGGAGATGTGACAGTAAAGTCATACCGTTCTATGCCGGAAGAAGAGTTACGTCAAAAATTACACTCCGACTTTGTATTTAAAGAAGAAGATGGGCGCTTACGTGTATTTAGCGATATGAAGACGATTGCTGCTCACCTTACCTTGAAAGTCCCGAAACATCACTACGAGCAATTAACCGTTCGTTTATTCAACGGCGATTTAACGGCTGGATCGTTTGATGCGAAACATATTAAAGTGAAGACGACAAACGGCAAAGTTTCGCTCCACCACATGGAAATTGAGGAAGTGGACATTGAAACTGTCAATGGTGCTGTTCAATTGAAGGATGTAAACGGGGAAGCAGTAGAAGTAGAAGCAGTGAACGGCCGTATTTACGTAGAAGGAAAAATTCGTGACCTTGAAGCGACGAGCGTCAACGGAAATCTTGTATTGACGACTAAGCATCAGTCACCGCGTAAATTAGAAGGTTCCGCGTTAGCCGGTAATGTGGAATTATACGTTCCACGTCACTTACCACTTAAAGGTGAAGCCTCTACACAACTAGGGCAGCTAGATGTCCAACTTGCAGATGTGACGCAGACGAATCATTCGGAACAATTTATGATGAAGAAAGTTTCGTTCACAAAAGCAACAGATGACGATCAAGCACCTCTCTACGTATCAGGGGAAGCGAAGACAGGTACTGTTGTTGTTCGCTATACAACAACAGAAGAATCACATGCAACCGCTCCTGCAGCGACGACTTCTACAGAAGATACATCGACAACGGAAGCGTTAAATGATGCATTCGATTCATCAAATACGCATGACCCAGAGAATCGCTAATTCATAGGAAAAGCCTTGCCATCGCGGCAAGGCTTTTTTTTGTGGATGCTACATGGGGGTGACAGGCACCATTTACCATCAGTTCCCAAATGGTGCCTGTCACCCCTTTCTTCTAAAGTACACTTCGAATCCCTGCAGCAATCCCTTTCGCACACTTCCGCTGGTACTCCTCCGACAACAACAACTCACACTCCACTCGATTTGTCATAAAACCCACCTCTACCAAGATAGCTGGCATAGTAGTGCGTGTTAGTACATGGAAATTCCCTGTTTTTACACCTCGATCCAAGCGTCCCGTCTTCTTCACTAACTGAGCCTGCACAGCCTTAGCGACAAGATGAGATTTCTTGCTCGCTCGTGGGGCAATGTAGGTTTCAATTCCAGAAACAGCGTTCCAGGTCGACCCATACGCATTTGCATGAATTGACACAAATAAACTGGCTTTTAACTGATTGGCAAACTGAGACCTTTCCCATAAAGGGACGTCCCTATCTCCGTTCGTGGTGAAGTGACATGTCACAATTCCCTCTAATTCTTGCTGAACAAATTTTGCAATCGCTGCATTGACATGATACTCCCGCAATCTACCATCCGGTGAACGCTTACCAGCAGTGAAAGGGCCATGACCTGGGTCCAAAACTATACACATTGACTTCTCCTCCTTTTCAGAATAAATAGAGAAAAGGAGGGCGGAAGGATACAACTCCCTCGAGAAGTCGTGCTACAATAAGAGATATGTTTTTGAAAAGGGGGAACCATATGGCCCACGTCACCGCAAAAGATTTGCTCGAACAATTTCCGCTTACACTCGTTAGTGGGGAAGAAGGAATTGGACGACACATTTCGATTATTGATATCTCACGGCCAGGACTTGAGATGGCGGGCTATTTTACACATTATCCGTCTTCCCGCGTCCAACTATTAGGAAAGACCGAGCTCTCATTTTTTGAACTACTCGAGCCAAATGAAAAACAGCAGCGTATGCTGAAGCTCTGTGCTGCAGATACACCTGCCATTATCGTGGCGCACAATCATAAAGTGCCAGAAGAACTTCTTGCAGCTTCTAATGAAAAATCAGTGCCAGTATTTAAAACGCATATTCCGACGACGCGCTTTTATAGTCAGCTGACAAACTTTTTAGAACGGGAACTTGCACCGATGACGGCCGTTCATGGCGTGTTGGTCGACATCCACGGTGTTGGTGTTCTCATTATCGGGAAATCTGGCGTCGGGAAAAGTGAAACGGCTCTAGAACTTGTCAAACGTGGTCACCGACTGGTGGCAGATGATTGTGTGGAGATTCGTCAAGAAGGCGAGGGCGTACTGATTGGATCAGCGCCTAAATTGATTGAACATTTGCTAGAAATTCGCGGACTCGGTATCATCGACATTATGACCTTGTTCGGGGCTTCGGCAGTCCGTAGTCAAAAGCGAGTCACTCTCGTTATTGAACTGGAACTATGGGATGGGGCAAAAAATTATGATCGTCTCGGGATAGAAGAAGAAAAAATGCCAATCATTGGTTCGGAAATTACGAAATTGACGGTTCCTGTCCGACCAGGTCGAAACTTAGCGGTTATTATTGAAGTGGCCGCCATGAACCACCGATTGAAAAAAATGGGGATGAACGCGGCAGAAGATTTTGCAAACCGCTTAGATTCCGTCATCAATTCTAAATAGAAAGCAGGAACTTTGCATGTGGGATAGTGTTTTACTTGCCATCGATCCAGTTGCGTTTCAACTCGGACCGTTGTCAATTCGTTGGTATGGCGTTATTATTGCGCTCGGAATCGTCGTTGCATTTTTAGTAGCGCAAAAAGAGATGGTCAAGCGTGGCTTCCATCAAGAATATTTAACTGATCTATTGCTGTGGGCAATTCCACTCGCAATCATCGGAGCACGTATTTACTACGTTATTTTCAAGTGGGAAAACTACGCAGACAATCCACTGGACGCTTTTAAAATTTGGGAAGGTGGAATCGCGATTCACGGTGCGTTGATTGCATCGTTCTTAACAGCGTACTTCTTCACAAGAAAGCGGAAAGATTCGTTCCTGAAAGTAACCGACATTGTCGCACCAAGTATTTTAATTGGGCAAACGGTTGGGCGCTGGGGCAACTTCATCAATCAAGAAGCGCATGGTGGTGAAGTGACGCGCAGTTTCTTAGAAAGTTTATACATTCCGAACTGGATCATCGAACAGATGAACATTCGTGGAACGTATTATCATCCGACATTTTTGTATGAATCTATCTGGAACTTGACGGGGGTCGTCATTTTGATCGTCCTTCGCAAAGTGAATCTGTTGCGCGGTGAAATGTTCTTGTTCTACTTAACATGGTACTCTGTTGGTCGCTTCTTTATTGAAGGGCTTCGTACAGATAGTCTTTATTTAGTGGGAGATTTGAGAACGGCACAGGTCGTTTCCCTTGTAACGATTGTTGTCGCAATCATTGTATTTGTATATCGTCGTTTTGTGTTAAAAGTGAAAGTACGCTATCAAGATTAAGAAAGAAGGCCATGCTCGTGGGGATTTGGAAACGCGGTGCGCAAGCAGGACTGAAGACAGCTTGGACACTCGGGAAAATCATCTTTCCCATCACGTTTATTTTAACTATCTTGCAGTTCACCCCGGTACTTCCTTGGGTAACAGAATTGATTGCGCCTTTCATGCGTCTGATTGGTTTACCTGGTGAAGCAGCCATCCCACTTGTTCTGGGGAATGCATTGAATTTGTATGCAGGAATCGCAGGGATCTTATCTTTAGAGCTGACGGTTAAAGAAGTATTTATATTAGCCGTTATGCTATCTTTTTCCCATAACATCTTCATTGAGACGGGTGTGGCACTGCGAGTCGGTGTCAAACTTTGGGTCGTCTTAGTTGTCCGTTTCGGGCTTGCCATCATTTCCGCTGTATTGATTAATTGGCTATGGAAAGGTGGAAGTGAGACGGCTCAATATGGGGTCATTCAAGCAAAAACTGCCGTTCCAGAAGGATGGGGAGAAATCGTGCTCCTTGCTTTACAAAAAGCGGCGATCGGTGTGTTCCAATTAGCACTCATCGTTATTCCACTCATGATTGTCATTCAGTTTTTACGCGAGAAAGGCTATATGCAAAAACTTAGTGACCGCATGGGACCGCTCACACGCGTTTTAGGTGTACAACCAAATGCATCCTCTACGCTCGTAGCGGGTCTAGTGATCGGGCTTGCTTATGGTGCAGGCGTTATGATTCAAGCCGTGCAAGAAGACGGGGTCAGCAAAAAAGACGCAACACTCGTATTTATCTTCCTAGTTGCGTGTCACGCCATTGTAGAAGATACACTCATCTTTATACCTTTAGGAATTCCTATTCTGCCACTCCTATTAATACGTTTAATTACAGCATTCGTCTTAACAATCGCTGTCGCGTATGTCTGGAGGAGAGCAGAACGCACTCAACAGAAAGAGGTGACGCAGTAGCTATGTCACACTACAAAGCAGTTTTATTTGATTTAGATGGTACATTGATTGATACAAATGAATTGATCATTCAAACATTCCAAACTGTGTTGGATGAGAAATTTCCAGGGAAATATTCAAGAGAATCCATCCTTCCTTTCTTAGGACCGCCTCTTTATGAGACCTTTACTCAAGTAGACCCAACAAAAGTGGACGACTTGATTGCCGCTTACCGGAAATGGAATGTAGAGAACCACGATTCGATGGTGCAGGCTTTTCCTGGAGTGGTAGATACAGTGAAAGAGCTGCACGCCAGAGGCATCCAGTTAGCGATTGTTTCGACGAAAAGAAACGAAATGATCGAACGCGCTTTGAATCTAATGGCTATCCGTGAGTATTTCTCTGCCGTTATAGGCTTAGATGACGTAAAGAATGCAAAGCCAGATCCAGAACCTGTACAATTGGCACTGTCAAAGCTGAATGTAGCTCCTGAAGTAGCACTGATGGTAGGGGATAACTTCCATGATATTATGGCGGGGCGAGCAGCTGGTGTAGATTCAGTGGCTGTTGCTTGGTCTATCAAGGGATTGGATTATTTACTTGCGTTTGAGCCGAAATTTACACTACATAGTATGGATGAACTTCTTACGATTGTGGATGGCGAAGACAAATGAGAAACACTACGCGTTACCCTGTAACTGAAAGTAACTCGCTTTGGCAGATTTACAAAACGGTTCCTTTAACTAAAGTCATGAAAAACTTCATTGTCATTCAAATGACGCGCTATTCGCCTTCACTGAAGTTGAAGAATTGGCTCTACCGGACATTTTTGAAGATGGAAGTTGGGGAACAGTCAGCTTTTGCCCTGATGGTCATGGTCGACGTCATGTTCCCAGAGAAAATTAAAGTCGGACGGAACTCAATAATCGGCTACAACACAACCATTCTTGCCCATGAATATTTGATTGATGAATACCGTCTCGGAGATGTCATCATTGGTGACAATGTCTTAATTGGCGCAAATACGACCATCCTACCTGGTGTCACAATCGGGGACGGTGCCACAGTCTCAGCGGCAACTTTGGTCCACAAAGATGTTCCTGCTGGAGCGTTCGTCGGTGGAAACCCAATGCAAATCATACGCAACTAACTCAACCTGGTCCAAGAGTGGGCCGGGTTTTCTTTTATACTTTTTTGTGGGTGCCTGTCACCATTTGGAAACCACTCCCATATGGTGCCTGTCACAATTTACCGAATTATACCAAGAAATCCTTCCACCCAGGTCGTCATTTCCTGGGAGGATTTCCCCGAGCCTCCCCACGTAAGATGAAAGAAGAGCACTTTCATCTTCGTTGCCGGGTCTCGGGAAAACCCTGATGGCCCGGGAAATGACGACCTGGCTTCCAGGATTTGTTGCCACTAAACAGTCAACCATTGTAAATTCAATGAAACATAAACAGGCAATTGAGTACCCCTATTTTATTGGGTTTCTGTCAACGCGTATCTCACGATGTATCAGAATTTTCTAGAGCAGCGTTCTCCATATCTAAAACTAAAGTTGAGTGGAATGAAGGGGTTGACTCCAGTGGGATCAAAGTCTGTCGTGAGATCCCGCAGGAGCCTGCGACGAGGAAGCTCACGCAGCGCCCACGGAAAGCAACCCCGTAATGGAACTCAACGTCTAAAATTGCACAATTTCTGAACAGTCTGCTCCACATCTAATTGGAATCGAGTTGCGAACGCCAGAAACACGCTCCGGAATCAGCCGCACCCACAAAGGCTGAAAAACGCCTTCATGGGTACGTCTAATTTCCTCGGAGTTTCTAGAGTGGCGTTCTCCACATCTAATAGATAAAGGAAAAGCCCCAACAGTTGACGAATACTATAGCATACCGTACACTAAATAAATAATTCATTTCTCTACTACTCTAGCATACTAAAGTGTTTAAAGTGAGGCGATCTAGATGTCAATCATACAACCGTTCGAAAAACCGCTTGGCATGCGGGACACACTTCCAAAACTCTACACACACCACCAAACCCTTCGCACAAGAGCGATGTCCTATATAACCAAAAACGGCTATGAGTTTATTCAAACGCCGTCACTGGAATACTTCGAAACTATCGGGAAAATCAGTGCTCTCGATGAAGCAGCCCTTTTTAAACTCGTAGATAACCAAGGGGAGATGCTCGTTCTTCGACCAGACCTCACAACACCAATCGCACGAGTAGCAGCTGCGAAACTGTTGAAAGAAAAAAACCCATTGCGACTCGCTTACAATTCGACAGTGTTCCGTGCGCAACAACGAGAGGGCGGACGTCCAGCCGAATTTGAACAATTAGGACTTGAGCTTTTAGGGGATACATCGGCACTCGCGGACAGCGAGATCTTGCGGCTAGCCGCAGGGTTACTGCGTGAACTGGGCCTTGAAGACTTCACCATTACGATTGGCCATGCTGGGCTCATCAATCAAGCACTTGAGACATTGATTCCATCAGCTGAAGAGCAACAGCGTGTTCGAGAATTTTTAGTGGAAAAGAACTTTGTCAGCATCGACCGCTGGGCTGCAGATTATAAACAGTCAAATCCATTTTATGCGTTTTTCCAAGAGGCGATCGGGGGTACTTCTTTAAAAGACCTACTCCAAGCCTTCCCTGAACTTGCGACAGATGAGACGAAACAATTCGTATCGGTCATCGAAACGATTGAAACACTACCGGAATTAAAAAATGTGTTTCAGGTAGATCCGTTAGTCGTCAGTCACATGCACTACTACACAGGAATGGTTTTTGAGGTGTACGGTGCAGGCAGTGGCTTCCCGTTAGGAAATGGTGGACGCTATGATGATTTATTGAAGCAATTTGGAACAGAAGTGGGTGCGACTGGATTTAGTATTCGTATCGACCACCTTCTTGAAATCTTGCCAACGTCAACTGAACCCGTAACTCGTCGCTTACTGTATACGACTCAAAGCATGTACGCAAAAGCGCTCGACCTGGCTGCAGAGTATAAGCAACAAGGAGAATTTGTAACGATTCAATTAAAACAAGCCGTCCAAGACACAGAGAGTTTTGAGAAGAACTTTGATCAAGTGACGGATTTGACAGAAGGTGAACTGTAATGGACTTTTTAACAATTGCGATGCCAAAAGGCCGTATATTTGAAGAGGCACTGGAACTTCTTGCAGCAGCGGGCTATCAACTTCCTGAAGAGATGGAAGACTCCCGTAAACTGATTGTGGAAGTGCCGGAAGAAAAACTACGGTTTATTTTAGCGAAACCGATGGACGTTCCCGTCTATGTAGAACACGGTGTTGCAGACCTTGGGGTGGCAGGAAAAGATGTGCTCCTTGAGCAACAACGCAGTGTCATGGAGCTTGTAGACTTAAAAATCAGCTACTGTTACATGGCAACAGCAGGCCTTCCAGATACGAAGATGAATGATGTGGCACCACGTGTTGCAACGAAATATCCGTCGATTGCGACTTCGTTTTACAAAGAAAAAGGAGAGCAAGTCGAAATCATTGAACTGAATGGATCGATTGAGCTTGCGCCGATGATTGGACTTGCAGATCGCATTGTCGATATCGTATCGACAGGGCGAACATTAAAAGAAAACGGACTTGTAGAATATGAAAAAATTGTCGATATCACATCTCGACTCATTGCAAATCCGGTCAGCTACCGCATCAAACAACAGCGTATTCGAGAAATGGCGAAACGACTTCGAGAAGCAGTGGAGGCGGAAGTGGAATGAAAAAAGTAAACTGGTCTCAAGAGGTTTCTATTCAGCGCTCAGTTGATCAAGGGTCAGAAGCAGACCGCCAAATCGTGCAAGACATCATTGAACAAGTCAAACTGTCTGGTGATAAAGCGCTTTTCGAGTTCACATTAAAATGGGACAAAGCAAAACTCAACACATTACGCGTTACTCAAGAGGAAATTCAACAAGCACTTGCGGAGATTGACCCACAACTCAAGCAAGACCTTGAAGAAGCAGCAGACAATATCCGTCGATTCCATGAGCTTCAATTACGTGAAGATATCGTACATCCATTAGATGCGGAGAGCTATCTTGCCTACCGCTTCTTGCCAATGGACGCAGCGGGGCTATACGTACCAGGTGGAACAGCGGCTTATCCGTCTTCTGTTCTAATGAACGCAATTCCAGCGAAAGTCGCAGGCGTCAAAAAGCTTGTTATCACGACACCACCTTCTGCAGACGGAACAATTCCTACTGGAGTGCTTGTGGCAGCGGCTATTGCAGGTGTCGATGAAATCTACAAAGTCGGTGGCGCACAAGCCATTGCAGCTTTAGCATACGGAACGGAATCGATTCCGAAAGTCGACAAGATCACAGGGCCTGGGAACCGCTTCGTAGCGCTCGCAAAACGTGAAGTGTTCGGCACTGTGTCCATCGACAGTATCGCAGGTCCGAGTGAAGTGGCCCTGCTCGCAGATGAGACAGCGTTTGCAGCAGATGTCGCAGCGGACCTTCTCGCTCAAGCGGAACACGACCGGTTAGCATGCTCAATTCTCATCACAACAAGTGACAAACTAGCAGACGAAGTAGCAGTAGAAGTTGAACGCCAACTTCAAACACTTCCGCGTGAAGAAATCGCTAGGGCTTCGATTGAAGCGTATGGAACGAGCTATGTTGTCGAGTCGATGGATCAAGCCATTGCTGCAGTGAATCAACTAGCACCGGAACATTTAGAAATCATGACACGTGACGCTGAAGAAGTGAGCAAGCAGATTCGACATGCCGGAGCCATTTTCATCGGTCGCTATTCATCTGAACCGATTGGGGATTATTTTGCAGGGACGAATCACGTGCTTCCGACAAACAGCACAGCTCGTTTTTCAAGTGGCCTAAGTGTAGAAGATTTCCAAAAAAAGATGAGTGTTATTTATTATTCAAAAGAGCTATGGCAAGAAAACTACCCAAAAGTAGCCCGTTTAGCTCGCATGGAACAGTTAGAGGGACATGCGCGCGCTGTTGAAATACGAAGAGACCTGGAGGACAACTAACATGACGACACGTAAAGCACAAAAAGAGCGAAAGACGAGCGAGACGTATGTAAACGTAGAACTAGCAATCGATGGGACAGGACAATCGACAATTGATACGGGTGTTGGCTTTTTAGATCATATGCTCGACCTGTTTGTTCGCCATGGGTTGTTTGATGGGAAAATTACTGCGAAAGGTGATACGCATATCGATGATCACCACACGACAGAAGATGTCGGAATCGTACTCGGGCAAGTCATTCTAGAAGCACTGGGTGATAAAAAAGGAATCAAGCGCTACGGCAGTGCCTTTATCCCGATGGATGACGCTTTAGCGCAAGTGGTGGTTGATGTGTCGAACCGCCCTCACTTAGAGTTCCGAGCAGAGTTCCCGAAAGAAAAAGTCGGCACGTTCGACGTCGAGCTCGTGCATGAATTCTTATGGAAGTTTGCGTTGGAATCACGAATGAACGTCCATGTCATCGTGCATTACGGACACAATACGCACCACATGATTGAAGCGATTTTCAAAGGATTGGCACGAGCGTTAGATGAAGCGACACAAATCGATCCACGTGTAACAGGAGTTCCTTCTACAAAGGGCTCTCTATCGTAAGGAGGAAGTCAACAATGGTTCAACTATATCCGGCTATCGACATGAAAGATGGCAAATGTGTGCGTCTTTACCAAGGCGATTATGATCAACAGACCATATACGGAGACTCTCCGTTTGAAATGGCGAAATCATTTGTAGAGCAAGGTGCTGATTGGATTCACTTAGTGGATCTTGACGGAGCAAAAGACGGCACAAAACCTCATGCAGATGAAGTTGTGAAAATCAAACAAGAGCTTGGGATTTCTGTTCAAATCGGTGGAGGGATTCGATCTCTTGAAGATGCGGCATTCTATTTAGACAAGGGCATTGACCGCGTAATCATCGGAAGCCTTGCAGTGAAAGAGCCTGAACTTGTCGAAGAGATGCTTTCGAAATTTGGTGGTGACCGTATCGTGCTTGGGCTCGATGCTAAAGATGGTTTCGTCGCAACTCACGGTTGGCTAGAGACATCTGAACTGACAGCTGTGGAAGTGGGGAACCGATTTGCAAAAGCGGGAGCAAAACATATCGTCTTCACTGATATTGCGATGGACGGTACACTCGCAGGACCTAATTTAGAAGCGACCAAAACACTCGCTAAAGAGACAGGATTGAACGTCATCGTGTCAGGTGGCATTAGTTCACTCGATGATATTCGTTCTGTGAAAGCAGCGGCAAAAGAGTCGACGATTGCAGGCGTCATTGTCGGAAAAGCAATTTACAGTGGACGATTCACAGTTGCACAAGCAAAGGAAGTGGTACAATGAACCTTCGATTTGACGAAAATGGACTGATTCCAGTTGTCCTCCAACATGCAAAAACAAAAGAAGTACTGACCCTTGCGTACATGAACGAGGAATCGTACAACAAAACCCTAGAGACAAAAGAGACATGGCTCTACAGCAGAAGCCGCCAAGAGCTGTGGCACAAAGGAGCTACCTCTGGAAACACACAGCGCGTCGTCTCTATCTCAGCAGATTGTGATCAAGACGCTCTTGTTGTAGCCGTACTTCCAAATGGTCCAGCGTGTCATACCGGTGCAGACAGCTGCTTCTTTGAACCGGTACTTGAAGGTGACGCTGGTCCTTCTGTCCAAGCGATTGCTGCACTGGAAGAAGTCATCAAAGATCGCTACGCATCTCGACCAGAAGGCGCCTACACGACCTATCTGTTTGAAAAAGGCGTCGACAAGATTGGGAAGAAAATTGGAGAAGAAGCGACAGAAGTAGTCATCGCTGCAAAAAACAATGATGCAGAAGAACTTTCTATGGAAGCTGCTGACCTGATCTATCACTTACTTGTCATGCTACAAAACCAGCATGTACCATTTGATGAAGTGTTGAAAATCCTTGAACAGCGTGCTGCGAAGTAGTGAAATCAAGAGTGCGAAAAACTTTCCACATTATGCTATACTGAAGAATAAACGTAACAGGAACGTGATTGCCGCGTTCCTGTTCTTTCATGATGAAAACCTTGGAGGACACTCTTGAAAAAATCACGTAAATCACAACCAGAAAATGTTGTCAGTTTTATCCCGACAGGTGAATATTACTATCAAAAAGCGCTTGGTGAATTGAAGAAGGAACAATTTGCAAAGGCTCAAAAATATTTGAAGCGCGCAGTAGAGTTAAGTCCAGAAGACCCGATGATTTTGATGCAGTATGGCATCTTACTCATGGAGGCTGAAAGTTTCGATGAAGCACAGGACTATCTCTATACAGCGCATACCTTAGACCCGAACGATTCCGATATCGTGTTCTTTTTAGCTGAAATCCATGCGCATCTTGGCATGTTTGCAGAAGCGAACCGCTACGCAACCAACTATATTCAAATGGAAGACGACGGAGTCTACTTAGAAGAAGCCCTTGAGATTTTGGATTTCACGGAAGTCGAAGGTGGGATGGATTTATCAGAAGATGGCCCTTCTTCCGACGTGGTCTTCTTGCAAGAAAAAGCGCGTAAGATGATGGAGCGTGGTCGGTTTGAAGAAGCCGTTGCGCTACTTGAAACAATTGTCGCTGAAAATGATACGTTCTGGCCGGCGTTTAATAACTTAGCGCTTGCGTATTTCTATATCGGTGAAGAAGAACAAGCAACAGCACTACTCCACGAAGTATTGCGAGTCGATCAAGGAAACTTGCACGCACTTTGTAATTTAGCCGTTCTTGCCCACTACAAACAATCGTATAAAGAATTAAAAGAAGTGCTTGCTGTTCTCGAAAAGATTAAGCCGATTGCAATCGACCAGCGGTTCAAACTAGGGGCGACATTTGCGCTTCTTGGGAAACATGAAGAAGGCTATCGCATTTTACGCCAGCTCCAGAAGATTGGGTTTGGTGAAGACCCGAGCTTTTACTTTTGGCTCGCTCATTCTGCGTATTTTTCAGGGCGCAAAGACCGCGCGCATCAAGCGTGGTTAGAATTGATTCGACTGGATCCAACAAAAGAAGGTTTTGAGCCATGGAAGGTGCAGGAAGAAGAAGACCCTTCTGGGGTAGAAAATGAATATGACTTTTTAATCGAAAAATTACAAAGTGACTCTGCTCCTTCTCGAGCCGTCGCCCTTTATTTAATGGGGAAATCTGTGCATCTGCATACGATTGTGGCGCATCCAAAACTGATTGATGTAACGAAGCTCTCGGCATTCGAAAAATTAATCGTTGGCTATTCGCTGAATCATGAATTCTCGATGAAAGTTCCTGCTGAAAAATCCTTTGTCCAAGCGATGAAAGTAGCAGACTTGTTTTATCAGCACCACAGTCCGTTGACCTATCAACATGCCTACATGTATGAAATGTGGTTCGTTATGATGGAACGCGGGTTGCAACAGGGCTATACGTTTAAAAATACAAAAGCATTGGCGGCAGCTACAGCTTATATGTATGCATCTTCTCGCTCGAAAGACGCAACGAAAAAGCAATTTGCCGAGCATTATGAGGTGTCTGTACCGACGCTCACCAAATATGTGAACGAGCTAATGGCATTCTTTCCTTTTTACGACGCTTAATGGGCAGAAATGTTGAATGCTACTGTCAAATCAAGTAGATTGAGATAAGGATAGAATTACTTACATGTAGGAGGAACAATCATGTCAGAAATCACGAACAATTATGACGTTATTATTATCGGTGCCGGTCCTGCTGGGATGACAGCCGCTGTATATACATCACGTGCCAACCTATCGACGCTAATGTTAGAGCGCGGTATTCCAGGTGGGCAAATGGCTAACACTGAAGAAGTAGAAAACTACCCAGGTTTTGAGACGATCCTCGGCCCTGAACTTTCGACAAAAATGTTTGATCACGCTAAGAAATTTGGTGCGCAATACGCGTATGGGGATGTCGAAAGCATCATTGATGAAGGAGATACGAAACTTGTGAAAGCCGGTGGGAAAGAATACCGTGCAAAGGCAGTTATCATTTCTTCCGGTGCTGAATACAAAAAAATGGGCATTCCAGGAGAAAACGAACTAGGTGGCCGTGGAGTCAGCTATTGTGCAGTATGTGACGGGGCTTTCTTCAAAGGGAAAGAACTAGTGGTAGTCGGCGGCGGAGATTCTGCCGTAGAAGAAGGCGTATTCTTAACACGCTTTGCTGACAAAGTGACAATTGTTCACCGTCGTGATCAATTACGCGCACAAAAAATTCTTCAAGACCGCGCATTTGCAAATGACAAAGTAAACTTCATCTGGAACACAACAGTCAAAGAAATCAATGAGGAAAATGGAAAAGTAGGCTCTGTGACACTCGTGTCTACAGAAAGTGCAGAAGAAACCGAGTTCAAAGCAGATGGTATTTTCATCTACATCGGAATGCTGCCACTTACAAAACCATTTGAAAACTTAGGTATCTTGAATACCCAGGGCTACATCGTAACGGACGAAAAAATGCAAACGAAAATTCCAGGAATCTTTGCTGCTGGAGATGTTCGTGAAAAGATGCTACGTCAAATCGTTACAGCTACTGGTGACGGTTCGATTGCTGCACAATCTGCTCAACACTATATTGAGAAATTAGAAGATCAATTATCTTAATCATTTCTTAATACTGCTGTAATCAGAATGCAACAATAGTCGTGTATACTAAGAACTATAAATTGACCCCCTTTTTATATAGGTTTTCTTTGATAGGCTGTTTCCTCGCTTTATAAGTCGAGGGGGCAGCCTCTTTTTTTATGTAGAGATTCGAAATTATAGTATACTAATAAGATAGTATAGAAAAAGATGGAGAGAGCCGATGCAGCGTATTGTAAACCTACTTGTCATCAAAGATGGCAAAGTACTTCTATTAAAAAAACCTCGACGAAACTGGTATGTCGCTCCGGGCGGAAAAACGGATCATGGAGAGTCTGTTTTTGAAGCAGGCATTCGCGAATTTACCGAAGAAACCGGTACAACGCCAGTAAATCCTCATATTAAAGGTCTATACACCATGTTGATCAAAGATGGAGAGACCGTCATCTCGGAATGGCTTTTATCGACTCTTGTCGCATTTGATTTGGATGGAGTTCCGTATAAAGAAAACCATGAAGGTGTTTTAGAATGGCATCCCGTTGAAGCGCTTCAAACGCTACCAATGGCTGAAGGTGACCGGATGAATCTTGTGTTTGCTGCTACGCAACCAGGAATCCAATACGGGACATTCACCTATACAGAAGATTTTGAATTGCTGGATTATCGATTACAAACATCTCAGGAGGTGCATCCGTCATGATGGAAGAAACACCACAACCATCAACAGATATCGTCATCATCACAGGTATGTCAGGGGCAGGGAAATCTGTCGCGATTCAAAGCTTCGAAGATATGGGGTATTACTGTATCGATAATTTACCACCAGACCTTTTATCAACATTTGTAGATTTGCTTGTGGATTCAGATAAACAATTGACTAAAATCGCACTTGTAATGGATGTTCGTGGCGGTGAAGTGTTTGGTCCGATTTCGCAAACACTCAACCATTTGCAGGAAAGCCGCAATATCAGCCCGCGTATTTTATTTTTAGAGGCGGATAACCAAACTCTGGTAAGCCGTTACAAAGAATCAAGACGATCACATCCTCTTGCAAAATTGGGTCTTCCTCTTGAAGGGATTAATAAAGAACGGTTGATGCTTGAAGAATTAAAGGGTCGAGCTCAACACATCATTGATACATCAAATTTGAAACCAAAAGAATTGCGCGCTGAGATTGAGCGGACATTTTCAAATGAAGCCCACTCACCGTTCATCATCAACGTGATGTCTTTCGGATTCAAACACGGAATGCCGATTGATGCGGACTTAGTGTTCGATGTGCGTTTCTTACCGAATCCATTTTATATTGAAGAGCTGCGTCCGATGTCAGGGCGTGATCACGAAGTATCCAGCTACGTCATGAAGTGGTCGGAAACAAAAAAGCTCGTTGAGAAGTTGACGGATCTATTTGAATTTATGATTCCGCATTACAAGCGTGAAGGAAAAAGTCAGCTAGTCATTGCTTTTGGTTGCACAGGTGGCCAGCACCGTTCTGTCACGTTAGCCGAATACTTCGGAGACTATTTGAAAAAAGAAGCACCAACAGTAATCAAACATCGAGACGTAAAATAATTGAGAAGGAGGGCCATTCGTTGCCGAAGCCAACTGAACGCATCAAAGTCGTCGTCCTCGGCGGCGGAACAGGTCTATCCACCTTACTACGTGGATTAAAAAAATTGCCTGTCGACATCACAGCAATCGTTACAGTTGCAGATGACGGCGGAAGCTCGGGCAGACTTCGTGAAGATTATGACATTCCACCTCCAGGAGATGTGCGTAATGTCATTGCTGCTCTTTCGGATGTTGAGCCGCTCGTAGAGGCGATGTTCCAGTACCGGTTCAATCACTCCAAAGATTTAGAAGGCCATTCACTTGGTAATTTGATGCTTGCCGCTTTAACCGATATTACAGGAGACTTTGGGAATGCAGTGAGTGAGATGAGTCGCGTCTTAAATATTAACGGCAAAGTTTTACCAGCTGCCAATCAAGTCGTGACACTCCATGCCGTCTATGAAGATGGTTCCATTATGACAGGTGAATCCAAAATACCGCTTGTAGATAAGCCCATTCGAAGTGTGATGATCACACCAGAAGATGTAGAGCCCCTTCCCGAAGCCGTTCAAGCGATTCGTAAAGCGGACCTGATTGTCATTGGACCGGGTTCCTTATATACAAGTATTTTACCGAATTTGCTAGTAACTGAAATTCAACAAGAAATTCGAAATTCGAAAGCCTTACGCGTCTATATGTGTAATTTGATGACGCAAGCAGGTGAGACAGAAAAGTACAAAGCTTCTCATCACCTGCAAGCAATTATAAATCACACAGGACCCGGACTGATTGATGTTGTGCTTGCTTCAGATATCGATGTACCTGACCGTGTTATAACTTCGTATTCAGAAGAACATGCGGCACCTGTTGTCGTAGATGTTGAAAAGATACGGTCGCTCGGTGTAAACGTGATCAAACGAGACATCGCAATCGTCCGTGACGGCAGTGTTCGCCATAATGCTGAAAAAGTAGCGCTTTGGCTAGTGTATGAAGCGCTTAACTATAGAAAGTGAGATGACAATTTCCGAAGAAAGGGGGAAATGATTTTGTCATTTGCATCCGAAACAAAGAAAGAAATGACCCAATCTGAAGTTGATGCCTGTTGTGCACGGTCCGAACTATCTGCGATTATTCGCATGAACGGGACACTCGGATTTAGCAATAAAAATTTGAGTTTGGATATTCAAACTGAAAATGCAGCGATTGCTCGTCGCATTTATACGTTGATCAAAAAAGTCTACAACTTAAAAGTAGAACTTCTTGTCCGTAAGAAGATGAAGCTCAAAAAGAACAATGTCTACATCACACGTATCCGAGAGGGCACGCGTGAGATACTCGGAGATCTGCACATTATGAATGATGGCTATGAGTTTTCAAACGAAATTCATGCAGACTTGATTAAAAACGAGTGTTGTAAGCGTTCCTATCTTCGCGGCGCTTTTCTAGCGGGTGGTTCTGTCAACAATCCAGAGACTTCGTCGTACCATTTAGAAATCTACACATTGTACAAAGAACACAGTGATGCACTTGTGCAATTGATGAATGGCTATGAGTTGAACGCAAAAACAATTGAACGTAAAAAAGGATTTGTGGCATACTTAAAGGAAGCAGAGAAAATTGCAGATTTTTTGAGTTTGGTAGGAGCACATCAAGCTCTGCTCAAATTTGAGGATGTCCGAATTATTCGCGATATGCGCAATAGTGTCAATCGCTTGGTCAATTGTGAGACCGCCAACTTAAATAAAACAATTGGCGCAGCGCTTCGCCAAGTTGAAAATATCCGATTTATTGAAAACGCTATCGGTTTAGACCAACTTCCGGATAAGTTGCGTGAGATTGCACGACTCCGTGTCGAGTATCAAGATGTCACGTTAAAAGAACTCGGGGAAATGGTGTCTACCGGGAATGTAAGTAAATCAGGTGTGAATCATCGATTGCGCAAATTAGATGACATAGCTGACGCTTTGCGTCGTGGCGAATCGATATAATAGAGAGGAATTGGTTGCGATGGAAAAGACGATGGATGTAGGATTATCAAATGGCTTACAAGCTCGCCAAGCAGCTCTTTTTGTTCAAGAGGCAAACCGCTTTGCAAGTGAGATTTTCCTTGAAAAAGACGGCAAGAAAGTCAATGCAAAAAGCATCATGGGTATCATGAGTCTAGCTGTGGGGCGCGGGGAAGAAGTCGTGCTATATGCAGAGGGTTCTGATAAAGAAGCTGCGATTGATACATTATCGAAATTTATAACTGAAGAGTAAACTGCAAGCATCCGATCAACTGCGGATGCTTTTTTCTATGAAAGGAAATCCCTCCAGCCAGGCCGTCATTTCCTGGGTGAGTTTCACCGAGCCTCCCCACGTAAGATGAAAGAAGAGCACTTTCATCTTCGTTGCCGGGTCTCGGAAAAACTCAGATAGCCCGGGAAATGACGACCTGGCCTCCGGAATTTCTAGCTATCAGGGCAGGGTGAGGGGAGAGTGACAGGTACCAAATGGAAACTGCTGGTAAATGGTGACAGGCACCGAGAAAACTCTTGTCGATTGTAAGAGTTATAAGATCTTACTAGTAAGGAACTTAAGATATTAGGTTTGGGTTTTGAAATGGTTTCCATAATATGACTTCGGTAGAACAAATCTGATTTCGGTACAATAAATGTTCATTTCGGTAGAAGAAGTTAAGATTTCGGTAGAACAAATCCCGAACTCATCCGTTGAACGACCGCTCAGGGCAGGGTGACAGGCACCAAATGGAAACCACTGGTAAATGGTGACAGGCACCGAGAATAACCAGGGGGTGACAGGCACCAAATGGAAACCACTGGTAAATGGTGACAGGCACGGAGAATAGTAAGTGGTGACAGGCACGGAGAATAAAGTTGAGTGAAGTGGAGGGGCTGACTCCGGAGGGATTAAAAGCGGAACGTGAGATCCCGCAGGCGTGTTTCTTTGCCGAGGAAGCTCACGACGCGCCCTCGGAAAGCAGCCCCGTAAAGGAGCTCAACGTCTCCTATCGCACAATTTCTGAACAGTCGGCTCCACATCTAAAATGGAATCGAGTTGCGCCTCCTAGAAATCCCGCAAGAAGCCATCGCGGCCTATGAAGCAAAGAGCGCTTCACAGTCCACGCTGTCTTCTCGCACAATTTCTGAACAGTCGGCTCCACATCTAAAACATAAAAAAACACCCGAAAGCCTAAGCTATCAGGTGTCCATATACGCCCCCGGAGAGAATCGAACTCCCATCTCAAGAACCGGAATCTTACGTCATATCCATTAAACTACGGGGGCAAGCGACTTTATTATTATAGCTTTCTGTACTGCAAAAGACAACTGCAAAAAAAGCAGTGCATCAGATTTGACCTTTCTTGACCTTCATGTGTATCATAAACATACAGCTAGTTATTCATAAAAAATCGGAGGTATGACTGATGAACTTAATTCCAACAGTTATTGAACAAACAAACCGTGGGGAACGCGCCTACGATATTTACTCTCGTCTTTTAAAAGACCGCATCATCATGCTAGGTAGCGGAATCGACGACAACGTTGCGAACTCAATCGTCGCGCAACTATTATTCCTAGAAGCAGAAGATCCAGAAAAAGATATCTCAATTTATATCAATAGCCCAGGCGGAAGCATTACGGCTGGTATGGCAATTTACGACACAATGCAGTTCATCAAACCAGACGTACAGACAATCTGTATCGGTATGGCAGCTTCTATGGGAGCATTCCTACTTGCAGCTGGTACAAAAGGAAAACGCTACGCTCTTCCAAATGCAGAAGTAATGATTCACCAACCACTTGGTGGCGCACAAGGGCAAGCGACGGAAATCGAGATTGCTGCAAAACGCATCTTGTTCTTACGTGAAAAATTGAACCAGATTCTTGCAGATCGTACGGGTCAACCGATCGATGTCATCGCAAAAGACACAGATCGCGATAACTTCATGACTGCTGAACGTGCAAAAGAATACGGTCTTGTGGATCACATCATTGACCGCAGCGACAGCAAAAAAGACTAATTGTCATCAAACACCGCCACTTGCGCGGTGTTTTTTCTATTTACTGAAACGAAATCGCGAGTTGTTCGTATAAAAAGAGAAGGTTTGATTTCTCATGAAAACAGGGGAAACTACAAACAGATAACGAAAGGTGGATTCTTATGAAAAAAATGCTGATTCCCGTCATCATTATTATTGGATTTTTTGTAATCCTAGCAGCACTCTTAATTCCAAGTTACAACGGGTTCGTTGACTCAAATGAAAACGTCAACCAGTCCTATGCACAAGTGGAGACACAGCTCCAACGACGTGTAGACTTAATTCCGAACTTAGTAGAAACGGTCAAAGGTTTCGCTGATCAAGAGCGCGAAATCCTTACAGAAATTGCGGATGCTCGTGCACGTCTTGCAGGAGCAGACTCTCCAAATGAACAAGCAGAAGCAGATAGCGAATTAGCAGGTGCGCTTTCACGATTACTCGTGATTGTTGAAAACTACCCAGATTTAAAATCAGATGCAAACTTCCGTCAACTGATGGATGAACTGGCAGGAACGGAGAATCGTCTTTCTGTAGCACGTCAAGATTATAATGAATCTGTATCTCAACACAATCGCAAAGTAAATCGTATGCCTGGTGCATTACTGGCAGGAGTCTTCGGATTTGATGAGCGGGAATATTTTGAAGCCGAAGATGGTGCGGAAGAAGCACCAGAAGTCGACTTTGGAAGTGATGGTGAGTGAGGAAGAAACTACTCGTAACTGTACTAGCATTTCTAGTTCTACTTCCTTCAATGGCTGTGCTAGCAGATGTTCCAGATCCCATTCCAGGGAAGTCCTATGTACATGATTTCTATGATGTGATTCCAGAAGACTTGGAGCGCCATATTGAACGACTTGGACTTGATCTCGATCAAGGTACGGGAGCACAAGTGGTTGTCGTCACAGTAGAATCATTAGAAGGACAGGATGAAAATAGCTATGCGGTCGAATTGATTCGCGAATGGGGAATTGGAAGTCCGGAAGAAAACAACGGGCTCGTCTTCTTACTTGAAATGGATCCTACGAAAGTTGGGGACCGCGCAGTTTACATCGGTGTCGGTCAAGGGCTTGAAGGACGTCTTCCTGACGGGAAGATTGGACGTATTTTAGATGAATACACACTACCTTTTCTAGAGGCTGGTGATATCGAAGGTGCTGTCCAATCCACCTATGAACTTTTATATGAAGAAGTGGCAGCTGAATACAATTACACGGGAGAATCTGTTGCCCCTCCGCGTCCTTCATCAAACGAAGGAGGCATCTCTCCGTTCACTATTATTATGATTGTTGTGATCTTTTATATCATCGTGACCATTTTTAGTAACAATGGCAGTGGTGGCGGAAGAGGAGGTCCTCGAGGTCGCGGTGGCCGAGGAGGCCCGTTCATCTTTGGTCCTGGCATGGGAGGCGGTAAATCTTCCGGCGGTGGTTTCAGTGGAGGTTTTGGTGGCTTCGGCGGAGGTAGCTCTGGTGGAGGAGGTGCAGGTCGAAGTTGGTAAAAAAAATTACTTTCTACACACGGGATCAATGTCCGTTATGTGTCGAAGGTCGGGCCATGCTCGACATGGTGGCAGAAGATCTTCCGATACGAATAGAAGAAATTGATATCGAACAAGATGATGAAGCCCATGAAAAATACATGATTATGATTCCTGTAGTGGAATACAATGGGGAAGTCATCCAGTACGGAAACTTAGATTACGCAACACTTTACGAAGCATTGGACGATTCCGTCTGATGCTTTTTTTGATAGTAAAAGTGTTTGGGATTGATAATTTTCGGGTAATCTAGTACTATGAATGAGCAGGAATTATTTTTTTGCCCAGGTGGGAACGAAAAGTGAACATCGGGACAAAAATGTTCCCATAAAGATAGAGCAGGAGGTGTCGATTTGGATATTCTTAAGGCCCAGCTTGAGCTGATGCCCGAATGGAAAGACATGCTTCAACAGCGCTATCAAATTCTCTATACAATCGCTTTATCAAAAGGGATTGGCAGGCGCACGCTTGCTGAAACTCTTCAACTTTCGGAACGTGAAGTTCGAAAAGAATTTGATCTACTTCGAGCGCAAGGGTTAATCCTTGTATCGCGAGAAGGGGCGGAGGTCACTCCACCAGGTCAACAACTTCTAGTCGAACTAAAATCCCTTGTGGATGAATGGTCGGGAAGACATGAAAAAGAGACCACCCTTAAACGATTGCTTGGGATTGAAGAAGTTCATATCGTTGCTGGAAACAGCGATGACTCTGAACAGGCTCAACTGCTTCTTGCAGATGAAGCCGCCAAATGGATTTTTGCAAACTTGAAACCGCGTATGATCACAGCGGTGACCGGTGGAACGACCATTGCAAAAATTGCCGACCATCTTCCACAATCGTCAAAGATTGAGCAGTTGCAATTTGTTGCAGCGCGCGGAGGAATCGGAAAAGATGTACAGCTGCAAGCGAACACAATCGCTGCACTGTTTGCAGAGAAACTGAATGGTTCGTATAAAACTTTATACATTCCGGACAGACTAAGTGAATCTGCTTACGAAGCCATGACCCAAGAGCCTTTCGTTCAAGAAATGATGGCCTTGTATGAACAGATGTCAATTCTTGTTCATGGCATTGGTGACGCAACGGAAATGGCACGCCGCAGAAGTTCGAGCTCAGAAGAATTGAAGCTTTTGAAAGAACAGCAGGCTGTCAGTGAAGCATTTGGTTATTATTTCAATGCACGTGGTGAAGTCGTTCACCGCATTCGCACGATTGGGGTTCAACTCGAGCAACTCGAACAGACACCGCATATCGTTGCTGTAGCAGGTGGCGCACAAAAAGCACATGCACTTGACTCATATTTTCAACAGGCACCTAAACAGACTGTATTGATTACAGACGAAGGGGCTGCCGATCAACTTATAAAAGAACATACATTATAGGAGGAATTTTAAATGACTATCAAATTAGCAATCAACGGTTTTGGACGTATTGGACGTAAAGTTTTCCGCGAGGCACTAACAAATGATCAAGTAGAAGTAGTAGCAGTGAACGATTTAACAAACGCTGCAATGCTTGCTCACCTTCTAAAATTTGACACAGTGCACGGTACTTTGAATGCAGAAGTAACAGCTGAAGAAGATGGCTTCTTAGTAAATGGCCGCAAAATCAAAGTATACGCTGAGAAAGATCCTTCAGCACTTCCATGGGGCGAGATTGGTGTTGACATCGTTATCGAATCAACAGGTATCTTCCGTTCACCAGAAAAAGCACAAGCGCACATCGATGCTGGAGCGAAAAAAGTTATCGTATCTGCACCAGGTGAAGGCGGCATGCCAACGTACGTAATGGGCGTTAACCATGAAGAGTACGATGCAGCAAACGAAAACATCGTATCAAACGCTTCATGTACAACAAACTGTCTATCTCCAGTAGCGAAAGTATTGAACGACAAGTTCGGTATCAAACGTGGAATGATGACAACAATTCACTCTTACACAAACGACCAACGCATCCTTGACTTGCCACACAGCGACTACCGTCGTGCACGTGCAGCAGCAGAGAACATGATCCCAACTTCAACAGGTGCAGCAGCAGCTGTAGGAAAAGTTCTTCCAATGCTAAAAGGCAAAATCGATGGAATGGCAGTTCGCGTACCAACGCCAAACGTATCACTAGTTGACTTCGTTGCTGAGTTAGACAAAAACGTAACAATCGAAGAACTGAACGCTGCGTTAAAAGAAGCGGCTGAAGGCGATTTGAAAGGTATCTTAGAATACCAAGAACTTGAGTTAGTTTCTACTGACTACAACGGCAACACACACTCTTCAATCGTGGATGCAGCTTCAACAATGGCAATCGGCGACAACATGGTGAAAGTATTGTCTTGGTACGACAACGAGTCTGGTTACTCAGCTCGCTGTATCGACCTAGCTGTATACATGGCTGCTAAAGGTCTTTAATATCCCGTGCAGGAATGCACTTGAACCTCTATAATAAGAGCAGAGGGTAACAGAGAGTAAGGGCTACCCTTACTCTTTTTATTTGCCCGTAACTTGAACACACCATAACCTGGGAGGTTTTCACATGCTAGCAAAGAAAACAATGAAAGACGTCGAACTAAAGGGACAACGCGTCTTCTGTCGCGTCGACTTCAACGTTCCAATGAAAGATGGCAAAATCACAGATGACACACGTATTCGTGCAGCGCTTCCAACGATTCAACACCTGATTGAACAAGGTGCCAAAGTCATTTTAGCGAGCCATATGGGACGTCCGAAAGGTGAAGTGAAGGAAGATCTTCGCTTAACAGCTGCCGGAGAACGTCTGAGCGAGCTACTTGACCGACCAGTGACAAAACTTGATGAGTCTGTTGGAGAATCAGTTGAAGCTGAAATCGCAAAATTGAACGAAGGTGACGTAGTGTTGCTTGAAAATGTTCGTTTCCACGCAGGCGAAGAAAAGAACGATCCGAAACTTGCTGAACAGTTCGCGAAACTTGCAGATGTTTTCGTAAACGACGCGTTTGGCGCAGCACACCGTGCACACGCAACGACAGCAGGTATTGCGAAGCACCTTCCGGCAGTATCTGGACTACTCCTTGAAAAAGAACTTGATGTGTTAGGCAAAGCATTATCTGAACCAGAACGTCCATTCACAGCAATCATCGGTGGGGCGAAAGTCAAAGATAAAATCGGCGTCATTGAAAACTTGTTAGAAAAAGTCGACCACTTGATCATTGGTGGAGGACTATCCTATACATTCTTAAAAGCACAAGGTCACGAGATCGGGACTTCTTTACTTGAAGAAGACAAGCTCGACCTTGCCAACTCGTTTATTGAAAAAGCTAAACAAAAAGGTGTTCAGTTGCACCTTCCACAAGATGCAGTGATCGCACAAGAATTCTCGGCAGACACGGAAACGAAAGTAGTTTCGTCTGACGCGATCCCTTCTGACTGGATGGGTCTAGATATCGGTCCGAAAACGGCTGAACACTATGCAAGCATTATCAAAGATAGCAAATTGATCATCTGGAACGGACCAATGGGTGTGTTCGAGATGGAACCATTCTCAAAAGGAACACGTGCTGTGGCAGACGCTATGGCGGAAACTGCTGGCTATACTGTCATCGGTGGCGGAGACTCTGCAGCAGCAGTTGAACTGTTCGATGTAGCAGACAAAATGGACCATATTTCTACAGGCGGTGGCGCTTCACTTGAGTTCATGGAAGGCAAAGAACTTCCAGGCGTTGCAGCACTTCACGATAAAGAATAGGAGGCAATACTATGCGTAAACCTGTCATTGCAGGAAACTGGAAAATGTTCAAAACGGTTGGAGAGGCTCATGAGTTTTGGAATGCAGCATCTTCAGCAACAATCGATGCATCAAAAGTAGACGCGGTAATCTGTGCACCATTCTTACAATTGCCAGCTCTAGTTGAGGCTGCGAAAGGCTCTTCGATTCATATCGGAGCACAAAACATGCACCAAGAAAAAGAAGGTGCGTTCACAGGAGAAATCAGCGGGGACATGTTGAAAGACGTTGGCGTCACACACGTCGTCATCGGTCACTCAGAGCGTCGTCAATATTTCAACGAGACAGATGAAACGGTTAACTTGAAAACAAAAGCGGCACTTGATCTTGGACTAACGCCAATCGTTTGTGTCGGTGAAAGTTTAGAGCAACGTGAAGCAGGCGAAACAGAAACTGTCGTATCAAAACAGGTGGCAGAAGCATTTGAAGGCTTAACTGAATCTGAAGTAGAGAAAACAGTTGTTGCTTACGAACCAATCTGGGCGATCGGAACAGGCAAAACTGCAACTGCAGATGATGCCAACCAAGTATGCCAAGCAATTCGCGAAACACTTCTTGACCTTCACGGGGAAGAAGCAGCAAACGCAACACGAATTCTGTACGGCGGAAGCGTGAAGCCTGCAAACATCGAGGAACTACTTGGAAAAGAAGATATTGACGGAGCACTAGTGGGCGGCGCAAGTCTTGAAGCGGATTCATTCCTACAACTGGTGGAGGCGACTCAGAAATGAGAAAGCCAACTGCCTTAATTATTTTGGACGGATTTGCTTGCCGCAATGAAACAGCTGGAAACGCTGTTGCGCAGGCAAAGAAACCGAATTTCGACCGCTACTGGAATCACTTTCCGCACAGCGAACTAACGGCTTCTGGTGAAGCTGTTGGTCTTCCGGAAGGACAGATGGGGAACTCGGAGGTCGGTCACTTAAATATTGGAGCGGGCCGTATTGTGTATCAAAGCTTAACGCGCATCAATAAATCCATTCGTGATGGGGATTTCTTCACAAACGAAGCGGTACTAGAGTTGATTGCGCAAGTAAAAGCTACAAACGGTCGCTTGCACGTTATGGGATTACTTTCAGATGGTGGTGTGCACAGTCACTACACGCACTTGCATGCACTCTTGAAGCTTGCAAAAGACCAAGGTGTAGGCGAGACATTTGTTCACGGGTTCTTAGATGGGCGCGATGTGGGGCCTGCTACAGCGATTCCATATGTCGAAGAAACCGAGCGCATCATGATGGACTTGAACTATGGCTCATTTGCAACGATCAGTGGCCGCTATTATGCAATGGACCGTGACCGTCGCTGGGAACGTGTACAACTTGCATACGACGCGATTGTAGACGGGAAAGGTCCTCGATTTGCGAATGCAATTGCTGGAATTGAAGCGTCATACAGTGAAAAAATTGTGGATGAGTTTGTGAAACCGTTTGTTATCGGAACGGAAGAAGCACCAAAAGCTGTGTTCCAACAAGGCGACGGTGTCATCTTCTTCAACTTCCGACCAGACCGTGCGATTCAATTAGGATTTGCGCTTACAAACCCTACATTTGATTCCTTCCCACGCGGAGAGCATCACCCGGAACACTTGCCGTTCGTTTCCTTCACGGAATACAACGACGAAGTGATCGGCGGGATTGCCTACGCAAAACAAGATTTGAAAAACACTGTGGGAGAGGTTCTTTCAGCGCACGGCAAATTGCAGGTCCGTATTGCCGAAACTGAAAAATATCCACACGTCACATTCTTTATGAGTGGCGGTCGTCACGAAGAATTCCCTGGTGAGAGCCGGATTCTAATAAACTCACCAAAAGTTGCAACCTACGATCTGCAACCTGAAATGAGTGCGTATGAAGTGACGGATGCTTTAGTGGAAGCGATTGAGAACGATCAGTTCGACGCGATTCTATTAAACTTTGCGAATCCGGACATGGTCGGTCATAGCGGCATGCTCGAGCCGACAATCAAAGCAATCGAAGTGGTAGACGAATGTCTAGGGCGTGTAGTCGATGCCATCCTTGCAAAAGGTGGAGATGCGATTATCACAGCGGACCATGGGAATGCCGATGAAGTCACTACACTTGAAGGAAATCCAATGACGGCGCATACGACAAACCCCGTGCCAGTCATTGTTACGCGAAGCGAAATAACGCTTCGTGACGGTGGAATTTTAGCCGATTTAGCCCCAACTATGCTAGACTTAATGGGGATTGAACAACCTGTTGAAATGACAGGAAAAACTTTACTTGAAATGGAGAGACGATAATGCCAATTATTACAGACGTATTTGCTCGTGAGGTCCTTGATTCACGTGGTAACCCAACAATTGAAGTAGAAGTATTTACGGAAAGCGGTGCATTTGGCCGCGCTATCGTTCCTTCAGGCGCATCTACTGGAGAATACGAAGCAGTAGAACTGCGTGATGGCGACAAGAGCCGTTATTTAGGTAAAGGTGTTCAAAAAGCCGTAGAACACGTAAACACAGTAATCGCTGAAGAATTAGAAGAAAACTATACAGTTCTTGATCAAGTAGCAATTGACCAAGCGTTAATCGAATTAGATGGAACAGAAAATAAAGGCAACCTGGGTGCAAACGCTATTCTTGGTGTTTCAATGGCTGTTGCACACGCTGCAGCGGACTACCTAGACATGCCACTTTATCAGTACCTTGGAGGCTTCAACGCGAAGCAACTTCCAGTACCGATGATGAACATCTTAAATGGTGGAGAGCACGCAGACAACAACGTCGATATCCAAGAATTCATGGTCATGCCTGTTGGCGCTGAGTCATTCCGCCAAGCACTACGCATGGGCGCTGAAATCTTCCACAGCTTAAAAGCGGTTCTAAAAGAGCGCGGCTTGAACACAGCTGTTGGTGACGAGGGCGGTTTTGCACCAAACTTGAAATCAAATGAAGAAGCACTTGTAACCATCATGGAAGCTATTGAAAAAGCAGGCTACAAACCAGGCGAAGAAGTTCTTCTTGCAATGGACGTTGCAGCTTCTGAGTTGTTCAACAAAGAAGATGGCAAGTACCACTTATCGGGTGAAGGCGTCGTGAAAACATCTGCTGAGATGGTTGATTTCTACGAAGAGCTTTGCAACAAATACCCAATCGTATCAATCGAAGATGGTCTTGATGAGAACGACTGGGACGGATTCAAACTTCTAACAGAGCGTATCGGTAAAAACGTTCAGCTTGTTGGAGACGATTTATTTGTAACAAACACGAAGAAATTAAAAGATGGAATTGATAAAGGCATCGCTAACTCAATTCTAATCAAAGTAAACCAAATCGGTACGTTAACGGAAACGTTTGAAGCAATCGAAATGGCAAAACGCGCAGGTTACACAGCAGTCATCTCTCACCGTTCAGGTGAATCTGAAGATGTGACAATTGCAGACATCGCAGTTGCGACAAACGCAGGTCAAATCAAAACAGGTGCTCCTTCACGTTCAGACCGTGTAGCGAAGTACAATCAACTTCTTCGCATCGAAGATATGTTGGATTCTACAGCTGAATATTTAGGCCGTGAAACTTTCTATAATTTGAAAAAATAATACGGGTCAGCTTGTCACTACCTGAGAAGTCTGATAAAATTAATCTTGTTGTGTATGTTCTTATCAGGAGGTGGAGTGAATGCAAGCCTTTCTATTGACATTACTTGTCATCGTATCGCTAGCATTGATCGTAGTTGTGTTATTGCAATCAGGGAAAAGTGCCGGGTTATCTGGAGCCATCTCTGGTGGAGCAGAGCAACTGTTTGGAAAACAAAAAGCACGTGGGATGGAGTTAGTCCTACATCGTGCAACAATTGTACTTTCCGTACTATTCTTTGCTTTAACGATTGCTGTTATGAAACTATAAATGTTCTTTAATCGCCTGACCACAAGTAGTGTGGTTGGGCGTTTTTTGCAAGTTTGGGGAAATCCCTCCGGTCAGGTCATCATTGTCCTAGGGAGAGTTTTACCGAGCCTCCCCACGTAAGCCGAAAGAAGAGCACTTTCGGCTTCGTTGCCGGGTCTCGATAAAACTCTTACACCCTGGGAAATGACAACCTGACCTCCGGGATTTCTAGAAAAAATTGAGTGGAGTGAAGGGGCTGACTCCAGTGGGAGTAAAGTCGGAACGTGAGACCCCGCAGGAGCCTGCGACGAGGAGGCTCACGCCGCGCCCTCGGAAAGCAGCCCCGTAACGCAACTCACTTTTGGAGGGAACAAGATGCGTATTTCAACGCCAAAGCCGTTTTTCTTTGAAGCGGGAAAACGTGCCGTGTTATTGCTTCACGGATTCACTGGGAACTCGTCTGACGTACGAATGCTAGGACGTTTTCTTGAAAAGAATGGCTACACATCCATAGCGCCTCACTACAAAGGCCACGGAGTGCCGCCAGAAGAACTCATTGCGACGGGTCCAGCCGATTGGTGGCAAGACGTCATTGGTGCCTACAATGAATTGAAAGAGAAGGGCTATGAGGAGATTGCTGTTGCAGGACTTTCTCTAGGCGGCGTCTTTTCATTGAAAGTCGCATCAGAAATGCCCGTCAAATGTGTCGTCACGATGTGTGCGCCGATGACAATGAAAACGACAGAACTGATGTTTGAAGGAGTTCTTGGCTACGCTCGCGAATACAAAAAGTATGAAGGCAAAGAAGCGGATGTCATCGACCAAGAAATCGAAGCGATTCGTCAAACGCCGATGCAGACTCTTCCGGAACTTCAGCAGTTGATCCAAGAGGTTCGGGGTATCGTCGATCACGTTTATGCGCCACTATTTGTCGCGCAAGGCCGACTGGATGACGTCATTGATACGAACTCTGCAACCATCATTCACGATACGGCGGAATCGACAGACAAACAAATCAAATGGTATGAACAATCAGGTCATGTGATTACACTTGGCCCAGAAAAAGAACAACTGCACGAAGACATTCTTGCCTTTTTAAATAAATTGGATTGGCACGAGTAAGGCAGCGTCTTTTAGGAAATAGTAAGACAAAGGAGGGACAGAAATGGATACACAACAACTAGAACAAGCGCTCGTTGAGTTGATGCGAGACGATAGTTACAAGCCACTCACAACGAAAGAATTAGAAGCGCATTTTCAATTGGATGATGCGGATGACTTCAAAGAATTTGTGAAGACGCTTGTGCGTTTAGAAGAGAACGGCAAAATCGTTCGTTCACGCTCGAACCGCTACGGTGTGCCGGAACGAATGAACTTGATTGCAGGGAAATTCATTGGACACGCACGTGGATTTGGATTCGTTGCGCCGGAAGAGGAAGGCATGGATGACATTTTCATTCCACCGACTGAAATCAACGGTGCGTTTAACGGAGATATGGTACTCGTACGCGTGTCATCGGCTTCATCGGGGGACCGTCGTGAAGGAGCCATCATTAAAATCACAAAACGTGGTCTTGACCGCATCGTCGGAACGTTCCAAGACAACAAAGGGTTTGGATTCGTCATTCCGGACGATAAAAAACTACCGATGGATATTTTCGTCGCAAAAGGCGATACACTGGGTGCTGCAGATGGACACAAAGTCATTGTAGAAATTACAGACTGGCCTTCAGGCAGAAACTCAGCAGCCGGGAAAGTATCACAGATCCTTGGGCATAAAAATGATCCAGGTGTCGATATTTTATCAATCATCCATAAGCACGGCATTCCAACGGAGTTCCCAGAAGACGTGCTCGAGCAAGCAGAGTCAACGGGCGACACAGTAGACCCAGCAGATATCGAAGGACGACGCGATTTACGTGAAGAGGTCATTGTCACGATTGACGGCGCAGACGCAAAAGACTTGGATGATGCAGTTGGAGTGAAGAAGCTTGAGAATGGCAACTACGAGCTGTCAGTTCACATTGCGGACGTCAGTCATTATGTCACAGAGCACTCGCCAATCGATTTAGAAGCGTTAGAGCGTGGTACTAGTGTCTACTTAGCAGACCGCGTGATTCCGATGCTTCCACACCGCTTATCAAACGGAATTTGCTCGTTGAACCCACAAGTGGACCGTTTGACGCTTTCTTGTGTGATGGAAATCGATTCGAAAGGTCAAGTCGTCAACCACGAGATCTTTGAGAGTGTCATCAACACGGCTGAGCGTATGACGTACCGCGATGTGTACTTGATCTTGGAAGAGAACGACCAAGAGTTGCGTACACGCTACGAGTCACTCGTACCGATGTTTGAATTGATGGCAGAACTTGCTGCAGTGTTACGCGGGAAACGTGAAGAACGCGGAGCAATTGATTTTGACTTCCCAGAAGCAAAAATCTTAGTCAACGAAGACGGCTGGCCAACTGAAATCGTCAACCGTGATCGCACAGTTGCGGAGAAATTGATTGAAGAGTTCATGCTAGCAGCGAACGAAACTGTTGCGCAACACTTCAAGTGGATGGATGTTCCGTTCATGTACCGTATTCACGAAGATCCAAAGCCTGAAAAACTACAACGCTTCTTCGAATTTTTAACATCATTCGGATTGGTTGTAAAAGGCTCAAGCAATGACATTCATCCGAAAGCATTGCAAGAGATCATCGAATCGATTGAAGGGCTTCCAGAAGAGCCAGTCATCTCGACGATGCTTCTGCGTTCTCTACAACAAGCGAAGTATGACCCGGAATGCCTTGGTCACTTTGGATTGTCTACAGAGTACTACACACACTTCACATCGCCGATTCGTCGTTACCCAGATTTAATTGTTCACCGCTTGATTCGTACGTATTTGATTAAGGGCGACCTTTCTCAGTCGACGATCATGCACTGGCAAGCAAACCTTGGGGACATCGCAGAACACGCTTCGAAAATGGAGCGCCGCGCGGTTGATGCAGAGCGTGATGTGGAAGCGTTGAAGAAAGCGCAGTTTATGGTCGATAAGATTGGGGAAGAGTTTGAAGGGATTGTGAGTTCTGTTACGAACTTCGGAATCTTCGTTGAGCTTCCAAACACAATCGAAGGCTTGATCCACGTCACGAACTTATCCGATGATTATTACAACTTCGATGACCGTCAGATGATTATGCGTGGGGAACGAACGGGTCGCGAGTTCCGATTAGGGGACGAAGTGAAAGTAAAAGTCACGAACGTTACAGTGGAAGAGTCATCCATTGACTTTGAAGTCGTGGGAATGATCAAAGCAGCTGGGCGTGAGCGTCGCCAAACGCCGAAAGTCATTCATGCAAGCCGTTCAGGAAAACCAGCGGAGCGCAGCGGTGACAAACGCGGGAAAGACGCAAAGAGTGGTAAACCAAAAGCAAAAGGCAAACCCTCTCAAAAGAAGCGATTCTTTGAAGATGTAGCCAAAAAGAAGAAAAAGAAACGAAAAAAATAAGGAGGCGTCTAGCCTCCTCTTTCAGTAGGTGAGTCAAATGGCAAAAAAACACGATGACAAGGTCCTTGCACAAAACAAGAAGGCTTCTCACGATTATTTCATTGAGGATACGATGGAAGCAGGACTTGTGTTGCAAGGTACTGAAATCAAATCAATTCGAAACGGCCGTGTGCAGTTAAAAGATGCCTTCATTCGCATTCGCAACAATGAAGCATGGATCTCGAACATGCACATCAGTCCGTATGAACAAGGGAACCGTTTCAACCATGATCCACTGCGTGTGCGTAAACTTCTTCTTCACAAAAAACAAATAGCTGAGCTAATTGGCAAGACGAAGCGGGACGGCTACACAATCGTTCCTCTCAAAATGTATGTCAAAAACGGCTATGCAAAAGTGCTGATCGGTTTAGGGAAAGGGAAGAAAGATTACGATAAGCGGAGTGATATGAAGAAGAAGGAAGCTAAACGTGAGATCGAACGTGCTTTCAAAACGCGTAACCAGTAAATTGGTTGAAGTTTGACCTTCTTTGATATATACTAAGTGTAGAACAACCAAGTTCACTTTTTCCATATCGGGGACGTTATGGATTCGACAGGAATGGTTCAAGCTTGGGTGGCGCGTCAGAGGCTCGGCTCTGTAACAACGGAACTTATAATAACAGGCAAAACAAACAACAACTTAGCATTCGCTGCTTAATAGCGTGAATCTGCTCTATGTATCCATCGCCCATGTGGCTATGTAGAGCTCACTTTTAGTGGGATACGGTAACTGGTGCAGTCTGAGTCAGTTGCAAGAGATTTCCGGACTAGTCCATCTAACGCCTGCTTATCGGCAAAGGATTGGACGAACTTTAATAGGTAAGCTACACGCGTAGAAGCTCAAGTGTTGGAGTTTCTGGACGCGGGTTCAAATCCCGCCGTCTCCATTCGAATCTTGCTTGAGTGGCAAGGTTCAATGGTTAATAACCGGAAGTATCATCTTCCACAAAAGCCTCTTGATCTCATTGAGATTAAGGGGTTTTTTCTTTGTCTTGAAAACTCCTCCAGAAAGAAAGACGGGAGGTGAGGTGCCTGTTTTAGACTCAATTCTGGCAGATGATGAGACTCAGTTCGAGACGGAGTCGAAGAAGTGTGGCTCGTCATCTGCCGATCTAGAATTGTGGCTGTGACAGGCTCCGTATAAAAAGAAAAAAGCACACCGATAGAAATCTTTTCTACCACCCGAGGTTCGATTCTGTCAAAGAAATAAAAACCAACAGTGGCCGATTCGCTCAAAAAGCGAATCGGCCACTATTCTTCTTAGTTCTCCACATAATCAACCTTAGACAGCAGACCAAACACATATCGGTACTTCTTTTTACTGAGAAGTCGCAAACACTCATAAATTCGAGTCGGCTCCGCCTCTACCTTTTTTATCTAGATACTCAAGCAATCTCTCTGTAAGAATCTTGGGGCGGGCTGTGCTAACGCAAGGCCCGAATCATCGAGCGTATAGTCACAGTCTAGGACAGCAAGTTTACACAAACAGACAAGTTACTTTTCAAATCTCTACACACTCAAGAGTCTTCTGCATTAAAAACTCCTCCAAAAAGAAAGACGAGGGGTGAGGTGCCTGTTTTAGACTCAATTCTGGCAGGTGATGAGACTCAGTTCGAGACGGAGTCGAAGAAGTGTGGCTCGTCATCTGCCGATCTAGAATTGTGGCTGTGACAGGCTCCGTCTATAATTTTCACTAGATTTCTATCAAAGGAATTCAATTCAAATTATATATTTGAAGAATGTTTAGAAAGTTAGGATTGTCTATTGAAATTTATATAATTCTATAGAAACTAGCTGAAATGCTTCGAATAAAATAGAAAACTAAAATTTATGAAAATGAAATTATCAAATTTTCTAGAAAATATCACCAAATCTCTTGAGAACCTCTAGTTAGTAATATTTTGGAATGATAAAATAAGTAATATATTCAAATGCTAATCATATGATTTTATTACTTTTTAATTTCTTATAAGGCGGTGAGCTTATTGTTTAATAAAATGTTAGATAACAAAAAAACTGGTATTGTCGGAGATGCTTTGAAGCCTTACTTTAAGAAGAATGCCAAAGTAGCAATCATGTCATCTTACTTTACAATTTATGCGTTCGAAGCACTAAAGAAAGAATTAATGAAAGTGGAAGAGGTAAGATTTTTATTTATTGATCCTACATTTACTTCAGAAAGAGATACAAAGGATGCTATTGACAGTGATAAAAGAGACCGAGAAAAAAAATTGTCTGGTTCTGAACTCGAAATTAAGATGCGGAATGAACTTACTCAGGCGAAAATCGCTAAAGAATGTGCGGACTGGATAAGTTCGAAAGTAAAGATGAAATCTTTGACATCACCATTAACACAGAATCGCCTAGTCCATATTGAAAACAAAGATGGTTCTTCAGTAGCTATTCAAGGGAGCTCTGATTTTACTAGCAGCGGATTAGGCTATACATATTCCCCAAACCTTCATATGAACACTTTAATGGATGAGCCGCTGTTAACAAAACAATATATTCAGTGGTTCAATGACATTTGGCAAAACGAGCCGATTATTGAAGAAGTAAAAGAAAATGTTTTGGAAAGAATGGCAGCAATTTATAAAGATCATTCTCCAGAATTCCTTTACTTTGTCACGCTCTACAACATTTTTAGTGACTACCTAGAAGAATTCGATGAAGATGCGATAGTAAAATCAAAGACAGGATTTAAAGACACTACAATTTGGAACAAGCTATATAAATTCCAAAAAGATGGTGTGCTAGGAGCCATTGATAAATTGGAAAAGCACAATGGTTGTATCATCGCAGACAGTGTAGGTTTGGGAAAGACCTTCGAAGCCTTGGCAGTTATTAAGTATTACGAGCTGAGAAATGATCGAGTACTGGTTTTGTGTCCAAAAAAATTAAGAGAAAACTGGTTGATCTATACTCAAAACGATAAGAGAAACATTCTTTCAACGGATCGCTTCAACTACGATGTACTGAATCATACCGACTTGAGTCGTACAGACGGATTGTCTGGAGATATTAATTTGTCTACTGTGAACTGGAGTAACTACGACTTAGTCGTTATTGACGAGTCACATAATTTCAGGAATAACCAGGCAAGAAATGACAGGGAAACTCGTTATTCTAGACTCATGAATCAAATTATTAAAGCGGGTGTTAAGACAAAGGTTCTAATGCTATCAGCAACGCCTGTAAACAACAAAATGAATGATTTGAAAAACCAAGTCGCCTTTATCACAGAAGGTAAAGATGAAGCTTTGGAGTCAGCAGGTATTGAAAGTATTGAACAAACGTTAAGAAAAGCACAACTGTCCTTCAATAAATGGCTCAAGTTAGATGAAGGCGAGCGAAAATCAGACAATCTCTTGGAAATGTTGAACTTTGATTATTTCAAGTTACTTGATGCAGTTACCATCGCTCGTTCAAGAAAACATATTGAAAAATACTACGATATGTCCGAGATTGGTAAGTTTCCACACCGATTAAAGCCAGGCAACGTATATGCTGATATTGATGAGTACAATGAATTCCCTGAAATAAAGGAAGTCAATAAGCTCATTAACAGATTAAATCTAAGTGCTTACTCACCGCTGAAGTATGTAATGCCTGAAAAGCAAGAAGAGTATAGTCGTAAATATGATAAGAAAGTGAAAGGCGGTTCAGTGTTTAAACAAATTGACCGTGAACGAAGCCTTGTTCATCTAATGAGGGTTAACTTGCTTAAACGGATGGAAAGCTCCATTCACTCATTCGGTATGACAGTAGCTTCTCTTTTAAAAAAAATCGACGATTTGTTACTGAAGCTTGATAATATTCAGCAATACTCCAATGCCGATATTAATATTAATGAAATTGATATTGATGATGAGGATATTGAAAACATGTTAATAGGATCTAAGGTGAAAGTGCTGCTTCAAGATATCGACCGTATTAAGTGGAAGCAAGATCTAGAGGATGATAGAGAGAAGCTTGAGCAGTTACTCATTGAATCAGCAAAAGTTCAAGCTCCACGGGATGCCAAGTTGAATCAACTTAAATCCATGATTGACCAAAAGCTCTTCCATCCTATCAATGGAGAAAATAAAAAAATCATCATTTTCACTGCCTTTGCAGATACAGCAAGTTATTTATATAAAGAGTTATCAGTATGGGTGGCAAAAAAACATGGTGTTAACTCAGCTCTAGTTACGGGTTCTGGAGTAAATCAGACTACATTGAAAGGAATCCAGAAAGATTTAAATTCTATACTGACGAATTTTTCACCTGTTTCAAAGGAAAGAAATAAAGTCGATTCAAAAATACTGGATGAAATTGATATCTTGATTGCAACTGACTGTATTTCAGAAGGTCAGAACCTACAAGACTGTGATTACCTTATCAATTATGATATCCACTGGAACCCAGTTCGAATCATCCAACGCTTTGGTCGAATCGATCGATTAGGCTCCAAGAATGATGTCATTCAACTGGTGAACTTCTGGCCGAACATGGATCTTGATGAGTACATTAATTTAGAAGCACGTGTCAGTGGCAGAATGGTACTCCTTGATATTTCAGCAACGGGTGAAGAGAACGTAATAGAATACGATGAAAAGAAGCAAATGAACGATTTGGAATACCGTAAAAAGCAACTGAAGCAGTTACAAGAAGAGGTTGTTGATTTGGAAGACATTTCTGGAGGAATCTCTATCACAGATTTGACCCTGAACGACTTTAAAATGGATTTACTTGATTACATGGATACCAATAAGAAGAAAGTTGAAACAGCCCCTCTAGGATTACATGCAGTTACATCGCTTCAGTTGGCTCCGTCTTCTGATACCGAACCAGGGGTAATATTCTGCATCAAACAACGCAATGCAGCAGCACCAGTAAAAGAAACAAGCGCACTTTATCCATATTATCTGGTCTATATGAATATGGATGGAGAGGTTCGACTAGGACATTTAAAGACAAAGCAGATACTGGATCTCTTCCGTAAAGTTGCTAATGGTCAAGGGGACGTGTTCAACGAGTTGATTCATCAGTTCGTTCAAGAAACAGAGGATATGAACGACATGTCTACTTACAAGTATCTACTAGACAAGGCAGTCGAATTTGTTCTCGGTATTGTAGAAGAGAAAGGAATGGAGTCATTGTTCAGTCTCGGAAATTCTAGTCTTTTACAGGAAACAGCTGCAACTTCTGATGACTTTGAATTGATATCATTTTTAGTTATAAAGTAGGTGATGGAATGAGGGAATGGTTGATTAATCGTTTGCAGATACCGCAACGGACCGTGCTAAACCGTAAAATACCAAAGAAAGCCTTTTTTACTCAAACCGACCTTTCTACGACGGAAAAGGAATTGTTTACTTCTGATATTGAGGGGATGCACTTAATAAGTGTTATGAATCAACAAAGTATGAATATTCCCAGCTTTCAAGATGACGAATTCAATTATTCAGAAGTAGTTTGGATATATGTCGATTTAAGAATCACTAAAAATATCAATAAAATTGCAAGTGCTATTCACAAGGCTATTCCCAATCCAGTCGTATTAGTAGCTGGTTCTTCGGAAGGTCGAATTCTTTTGAGTACCAGTCACAAAAGGCTTAATAAAAATGACAAGACCAAAGTGGTTGTTGAACAACCTACCATTACCGACTGGTTTAACCCTAGGGAAGAAGATACCGCATATTCCAAATTTCTAAACGCATTAGTCGTTTCAAATTTATCTTTTGAAAACCTGTATAGCATTTACGAGGATATTCAACAATTGATAAAATGCGAAGAAGTAATTCAGTTAGTCGGAACGATACCTACCAGTAAAGACAAGCGAGAAGAAGTAGTCAACATATTAAGAAATGTTCAAAAACATCGTAAGAATATCGAACAATTGCAGCTTGAACAGAAAGGCCAAGTTGATTTCGGTAAAAAGATGGAATTGCATATGAAGATAAAGCGGCAAGAACAGGAAATCAATACACATTTATTGAGAATAAAGGAGTTGTGCTAATTGCAGAAGTTAGAAGGACAAACACTCAATGTTGTTCAGGATAATATTGAAAAGCTAAAAGAATTATTTCCTGAAGTCATAACAGAAAACAAGATTGATCTCGATAAACTACGAATTGCCCTTGGAGATAGTGTCGAGAAGGAAAAAGAACGATATGAGTTCACTTGGAATGGAAAAACAGAAGCTATTCATCTTGCTCATAATCAAACAACAGGAACACTACTACCTTCTAAGGAGGAAAGTGTTAATTGGAATACGACACAAAACCTTTATATTGAAGGAGACAATTTAGAAGTGTTGCGAGTTTTACAAAGTTCTTATAGGAATAAAGTAAAGATGATTTACATTGATCCGCCATATAATACGGGTAAAGATTTTGTTTATAAAGATGATTTTCATGATAATTTGAATAACTATAAAGAAAAAAATAATGAGAGTATGAAATCTAATCCAGAAACAAACGGAAGATATCATACTGATTGGTTAAATATGATGTATCCCCGTTTAAAGATAGCTAGGAATCTATTAAAAGAAAACGGTGTAATATTTATTAGCATTGACGATTCAGAGGTTTCTAATTTACGTAAGATATGCGATGAAATTTTTGGTGAAACTAATTTTGTTGCAAACTTAATATGGCAAAAAAAGTTCTCCCGTGCCAACGATGCAACTTACTTCTCAAAAATGCACGATCATATACTATGTTACTGTAAAAATAGTATACAAAGTAACGTTAACGGGTGGAAGGTAGGATTGTTACCTAGAGGTGATGAAATACCACAGGGTTATTCAAATCCAGACAATGACCCACGGGGAGTATGGACATCTGTTGTCCTTTCTGCAAAATCTGGCTCTAGTAAACTGTTATATGATATTGTTACACCAAGCGGACGAGTTTGTTCACCGCCAAGTGGCAGGTATTGGAGTGTTAATAAGGATAGATTTGATGAACTAGTGCAGGATAATCGAATTTGGTTTGGTACCAAAGGAGACGGTACTCCTAGACTTAAAACATTCTTATCTGAAGTACAGAATGGTTTGAGACCGAATACAATAATCTTTCATAATGAGGCTGGGCACAACCAAGAAGGAAAACAAGAAACCAAATCCCTGTTTAATAATATTGGAGTTTTTGATGGTCCTAAGCCTGTTAGGTTGCTTAAATTACTATTAACTGTGGCTAATCTAGAAGATGAAGATATTGTCCTAGACTTTTTTTCAGGGTCAGCAACAATGGCACATGCAGTTATGGAGTTAAATGAACAAGTAGACGCTCATTACAAATTTATCTTAGTGCAATTACCTGAACAATGTGATGAGGAGTCAGAAGCATATAAAGCAGGTTATAAAACTATTTGTGATATAGGGAAAGAACGCATTCGTCGTGCAGGAAAGAAAATTTTACAGGATAATGGGATAGGAATAAATCAACTAGATGTTGGGTTTAAAGTCTTTAAGCTAGATAAGACAAACCTAAAAATCTGGGACGAAGAGTCCTTGAATCTTGAAAAAGACTTATTAGATTTGGTAGAACCAGTTAAAGAAGGACGTACTCAAGATGATGTTGTTTATGAGATATTACTTAAATATGGTATTGATTTAACAATCCAAATTGAAGAAAAGAGTATTGCTGGGAAGACTGTTTTTTCTGTTGGTTTGGGATATCTTTTGATATGTCTAGAACGTGACTTAACGTTACTACACATTGAAGAAATGGCAAAACAACAACCTGCACGAATTGTCTTTTATGATGAAGGGTTTAAGGACGATACTGTTCGTACAAATGCGCAGCAAATCCTCAAGCGTTATGGTGTAGATGATATTCGAGTGATTTAGGAGGAATGGTAATATGAAAATTAAGTTTGATGAACAACAATATCAGCTTGATGCCATTCATTCCATTACTGATATTTTTGAAGGCCAAACAGTAAAAGTATCAAACTTCACAGTAAGCATGGGTGATATTGTTGGACAAGAAATAACTGAGCTTGGGATTGGAAACAAGCTGGAGTTGTCAGAAGCGGAAGTCCTTGAAAATATTCAAAAAGTACAGGTGAGAAATCATCTTCAAAAGAGCACGAATATTCAAGACTGGAACTTTACAGTCGAAATGGAAACAGGAACAGGAAAAACATATGTGTATACAAGAAGCATATTCGAATTGAATAAGCTATATGGTTTTTCAAAATTCATCATAGTTGTACCTAGTGTTGCCATTCGTGAAGGGGTCTATAAATCACTTCAAATGACCGAAGAACATTTTGCAAAAGAGTACCCTGGACAACATTGTCACTATTTTAAATATGATTCTTCAAAATTGGAACAAGTACGTGAATACGCAACAAGCACCAATATTGAAGTAATGATAATTAACATTGATGCGTTTAAAAAAAGCTTCGATGATCCAGAAAAGGAAAACAAGGCTAACCTGATCCATCGCGAAAGAGACACAATGAACGGGAAAAAGCCGATTCAATTTATTCAAGAAACGAACCCTATCGTAATTATTGATGAACCACAAAGTGTAGATAACACGGATAAAGCAAAGGAAGCTATCGCTTCATTAAATCCACTTTGTAAATTGCGATATTCTGCTACTCATAGGGACACATACAATCTGATGTACAAATTAGACCCTGTGGATGCTTATGAAAAAAAGCTTGTTAAGAAGATTGAGGTACTATCCATTAATTCAGATGACGACTTTAACGATCCATATATTAAGCTTGTCAGTGTTTCTAATAAAAATGGATATAAGGCTACTATTGAAATTGATGAAAAAAAGAAGAATGGTACTGTTACAAGAGTAAAAAAAGAAATAAACCTTAACAGCAAAAAAAATTTATATCTAGTATCTGGAGAACGAGAACTTTATCGTGGTTATATTGTAGGAGGTATCGATTGTTATCCAGGAAACGAATTGATTGAATTCGAAAATGGTAAGACACTGAAACTGGGAGAGTCGATCGGTAGTATTGATGATGATCTACTCAAGAGATATCAAATAAGAGAAGCGGTTCGCACGCATTTAGACAAGGAAAAGAGACTTGTCCATCAAGGAATCAAAGTGCTTACCCTCTTCTTTATAGACAGAGTAGAAAACTATCGGATTTATCCAAAAGGGCAGCCTTGGCAAAAAGGGAAGTACGCCAAAATTTTTGAAGAAGAGTATGCCACTCTGATTAAGTTACCCAAATATCGATCCCTGTTTGAAGAAGACCAGTATATATCGAATCAAAGTGCAGATGAAGTTCATGACGGATACTTCTCAAAAGATAAAAGTGGAAACTATAAAGACAGTAATGTTGCGAAAGATGGTAGTTTGCGTTCGAATAAAGATGATGAATCTACATTTGAGCTCATCATGAAAGAAAAAGAAAAGTTGCTAAGTTTTGAAACTCCGTTGCGATTTATCTTTTCCCACTCTGCTCTTAAAGAAGGTTGGGATAACCCAAACGTCTTCCAAATCTGTACTTTAGTTGAAACCAAAGACCCTTTCACTAAGCGTCAAAAAATTGGTCGAGGATTGCGCTTGTCTGTGAATCAGCATGGTCAGAGACAGTATGATGAAAATATCAATATTCTTACAGTAATTGCAAATGAGTCGTACCAAGATTTTGCAGAGTCACTTCAGAAGGAAATGGAAGATGAGACTGGTGTGAAGTTTGGATATCTTGAAGAACAATCCTTCTCTACAATTACCATGACCGATCAGCTCACTGGGGAGTCTAAAGAAGTAGGTTATGAGTATTCTGCTAAAGTGTACTCCTTCCTTGTTAAAGAAAACTACCTTGATAAAAAAGGAAAAGTTGAAACGAAGCTGAAGGAAGCAATTGCAGCTGATACTTTCGATGTTCCTGATGAATTTATAGAAATAAAGCATGATATTGAAGGGGTCATAAGAAAATCCATTAAGAAGTTACCGATTTTCAATAAGAAAGATGAAGTGGAAATCAAACTGAATAAAGAAGTTCTCTTGAGCGATGATTTTAATCAACTATGGAGCCAGATAAAGTACAAGACGACTTATTCGGTAGATTTGGACTCTAATTCACTTAAAATCCGTTGTATAGATGCAATACAAAGGCTAGACGCCTTCAAGGCTAGGAAAATCAAACGAGAAAATGCCTTATTAAAAGTGGATCAGTCTGGAGTTTCAGGTGAGGGACAGACCATGCGTGTATATGAAGCGGTAGAAGAGAAACGTCGTTTGCCAGATATCCTTCGTTATTTACAAGAACAAACAAATTTAAAAAGACGTACACTTGTTGATATCTTGATTGGTTCCAAGCGTTTGAAGGACTTTGAAAAGAATCCACAAGCATTCATGGAAGCTGTCATGAAAATCATTAACAGAGAAAAGAAAAAGCTAATTATCGATGGAATCAAATATGAGCGAATTGGTGACCATGCCTTTTATCAACAATCTTTATTTGAGCATCAGGAGCTTGTTGGTTACATGAAAGCCAATGCTGTTGAAGTTTCTAATGACAAATCAGTCTATAATTACATTCGCTATGATTCTAGCGTAGAGCGAGCATTCGCAGAGAAGCTTAATACTGATGAAGACGTGAAGTTATTTGTTAAGCTTCCTTCGTCATTCGTAATAGATACTCCGCTGGGCAACTACAATCCCGACTGGGCGGTATTGGTTGAAAAAGAAGGAGTAGAAACCTTATTCTTCGTTGTTGAGACAAAGGGGAGCACTGAACAGGAGGATCTTCGAATGAAAGAGGATGGAAAGATCACATGTGGTCGGAAGCATTTTGCTGCACTTGAGAACGGTGTCACATATAAGCTCGCTAACAGTTATGAAAAATTCAAAATGGATATATAGACCTGCATATAAACTTGCTTTATCAGTACCTAATGGCTCTACTCAAATTAGCAGACGAGACGAACAAAATACACTCTGTTTGTAATTTGACCAAAAGGTGATGATAGTATGAAAAGCAATTTATATCCTAGATTCATGTATGAAACAGAAGAAGAACTTTGAACGCCAGTGGGTATAAAGGCATAGATAGACATGAAGTTTAATAAAGATTATGACGACTGGGCACAAGATTGGGATGAGGACATCGATGCTTACCGGTTGCCGTCATCATGAGCAATGGATGTCAATTGTAAATGTAAAGCCGAGGGTCTAATACAAAGAGCGCTAGCTTGGAAACTAGGCATTGGTCTAGAAACCTTATCAAAAATTGAGAACGGTCGTGACAATCTGCAAGTAATAATTAAAACCGAAGAGTATCTAAATGAAGAATGATATTGAAATTCAATTCAACAAAAGAGCAGCCAGTAAACAACTAAGTTTTGGCTGCTCTTTAATTTACTATCATATTGTGTGAATAGAATGAAAGAGGGGGGGAGTTTACTTTGAAGGAGAAGAAAATAGATATAGTCGAATATGAAAATGGCGAAATAAGCTTTAGAAATGATACTTCAGAAAAGAAATATAAACATGATTTTGAATTACCACCAGAAATCATGGATGCTGTAGCAAAAGCATTGCAAGGCAAACAAAAATTCAAACAAGAAATTCAATCAGTTGGAGAAACCGCTCAGAGTTTGTGGGAAGTAATAGTAACACCCGAATTTCAAGAAGGTATATCAAATGGAGAATTGATAATAAAAAAAGGATCAATTGAAATAAGAAACGCTACAACGGGTAGGTTTGTAGGCAAAGCAAAGCTTCAAGAAGCTGAAAGACATATGAGAAAAGTTAAACAAACAACTGCTCTTTCAAACATTTCGAGAAGTATATGCACTTTATCAGGTCAAATGCAGGCTGCAGAAATTTCAAGAAGACTAGAAGCTATTGATGAAAAGATAGAGCATATAAATGCATTTTTATGGCGAGAAAAGGTCTCAACTTTAAATGGAATAAAATCTGTAATTGAAGAAGCTATAGATTCACTTCCTAATCAGAGAGCTATTGAAAGAGTTAATACTTGTATTGCAGAGCTAATAATTTTATCAAATTTTTTCGAAGCGACAATTGAAGGTGTATTAAAACGTAAAATTCAACACAGTCTTAAAGAAGATTTTATCGAAGGACTGAAAGTATGGGATATATTCAATAAAAATAGAGCGGAATATAATAGCAATTACATTAAAAACTCAAAAGAACTAATTGATGAATTTGGGTTTCTAATAGAAATTTATTTTCAGACTTTAGGATTAATCGGAACATGTTATCAAGTTATTGGTGAATATCAAAATTCAAAAAAATACTATACCAAGCTTAGTGAGAAAGTAAAATTATATTCTTTGGATTTAGCGAACAAGCTGGTATATATATTCAATATCAAAGACATAAGCATTGATGACAAAATAACAATATCTGATATGCATGAAAAACTACAAACAAGAAAATTGCCTTTAATAGATAGCATTAAGGAAAATGAAGCCATTATTGAAAGTGCCAATAAAATGCATGACAGACTGTCAGATACTCAATTTAAAAATGTGAAGGTTTCTTATCTAGTTGATCCGAAAATTATTTGGGGAAGTGATAATGATGATTGAAGCAAATTGCCCTATTTGTAATCGTAGAAGAAAGTTTAATGCGACCAAGGAAAATAAATATCAGTGCGATTCATGTCAGACTGAATTTAACATTTGTAAAAACAAGGAATGCACTAATATAACTGAAATGGGATTTTTTTGTAAAGAATGTGTTGGGAAAGGAATTAAAAATGGTGGTGCAGTTGCACTAACTAGTTTAGGTGCTGTAGGGGTATTAGTAGTTAAGATATTATTGAAAAAAAACAAATAAGCAAATGCTACAAGTGTTAATGACGCTAGATAATTACCGTAAGTTGAGGGATATTTTCATCCATGACTTGACGGTTTTTTTGTCTTTAAAAAAATCATTTGTGTTGTATGACTAATGCCAGTAGTTCCTCCAACAGTGTCTGTTGTTTATTAGTGTTAATGCTGATTAAAAACGTCAATTTGTTGACGGTATTGTTTGTCCAGGAATTGACGGATATAATGTCCTTAACAAACCTGAAGAAAGGAAAAGACG
>NZ_JAFBFG010000015.1 GCF_016909155.1 Chryseomicrobium aureum | reverse complement strand
CTGGTCCACCCGTTCAGTATGTCTTTCAGACATGGCCAGTAAAAGCGCCTTATAGGCGCAGAGCAAACCACCAGTTCTACTGGTGGTTATGATTTGAAAAAAATGGCAACTTGGAAATCCAATGATGCGTGACAACCGTTATATAAGAAAGGGGGGAAGACATGTCATTTGAAGAGTTGGTAGAGACATATACATTTTAATCTGACGACCCTGACTATTAAACTGCTCAAGAACTATTCAATAGGTTTATGAATTTGGAAAGGTCGATTGAGAAAGAATTAGAAAAATAAGAAGAATAACCCTATGAAGTATCCTAATATGATTATATAATTTGAAGAAAACGACTGTGAGGAAGAAGATGGATAATCATCAAACATCTGAGAAAGAAACATCACCGTGGAAATCACGCATCAAAGCAACAGGACTAGTTGTCATCGGGGTTCTGTTGGGGCTCAATCTAAGTGGGTTCTATTTTAATGAACAAGAAACGGTGGTTGCCTTACCTGTTTCATCTCAACTAGAAATGAATGGACTGCCGGATTATTCAAGTAACTTTAAAGCCTTAGATCCACTTGTCATGGTGATTGAAGGAGAAACTGGATGGGGCTCTGGATTTTTGTATACGGATGGTGGATACGTGATCACTAATGCTCACGTCGTCACGGATGGTCTAGACGTTACCGTGTGGAACTCCTTCTCACATCCTTCTGACGGAACCGTGGTAGGGATATCTGAATTCATGGACATTGCATTGATTCACGTACCAGATTATGAAGGCAATGAAGGCGTCCCGATTAACCGAGAATTAAATGTTCAGCCAGGAATCCCTATCCTTACAATTAGTACTCCTTACGATAACCAGAACACAGGAGCTGTAGGGTATATCACGGGCCGTAAAAGATCCGTAGAAATGGAAAGTGCGTCAAACTATAACCAATTCATTCAGTTTGATGCACAAGTCGCATCAGGCAGTAGTGGGGGGCGACTATTTGATGCGAAATCAAGTGAAGTAATTGGAGTCATTACGCAAACTGGTGGTGACTTTGGAGAAATCAAATATGCGATTCCTGTAGAAGATGCCTTGTACTTTGTGGATCGTTGGTTAAAGAAACCTATGCAGGCGAAAACCATTGAAGAGGTTCAATCAAACTTGAAACAGCTTTATGAATGGGAATAAATGAAGCCCTTCTTCAAAATAAAGGAAGAAGGGCTTTGTTGCGCATATTTCTATGGTAATAATCATAAATATAATAGAATGTGTCACAAAATACTCACTTTATTTGCGAAAAATTCGATTTTTAAAGGGTATATAGTATATAATCAAACCAATTATTGTTTTTTTGGGAAAAGGGGAAATGGGTATGCAACAATTCTTCGATTCGTATCTATCTGAAGGATTAAAAATGATACGCTTATTTGACTATGTCGATGACTTGGTGTTTTTAATGAAAGTAGAGCCACGAGGAATTTCCTACCAATATATTAACCAAGCTGTAAAAGATATTTTGTTGTTTGATGAATCAAAAATCAACAAAACTCTGCAAGAAATCATTTCAAATAAAGAAGAAGCTGACCTTCTTCATGCCCAGTACATGCAAGTAGCTACTTCACGAGAACCCGTAAAGTTTATTCATGAACTTGTTAATCCTACCCGCAAATTTATCGGAGACACTACCCTTTACCCTGTCTTAAATGAAGACCGAACATGTTTGTATATTTTAGCGATTGTAAAAGACATCACTGAGAAGTACCAGTTAGAACAAAAACTCCGAGAAAACGAAGAGCGGTATCGACTCATTGCAGAAAACTCATTAGATGTAATTAAATTAATTAGTCCTGAAGGAATTATTGATTATGTGTCTCCTTCCAGTGAAGAAATTGTGGGATTCCAACCATCAGATTATTTAGGTCATCATTTTAGTGAATTTCTAGCTGATGAAGATAAAAATCGAATTGTGCAATCATTTGAAGAAGTCGCACTGCTGGCGAAACCCATTACAGTTGAAGTGAAACACCGTCATCAACAAGGTCACTTTATTTGGATGGAAATTATTGCGACTCCCGTTTTAAAAGATGGGCAAGTGACCCAAGTCGTAACTTCTGCACGTGACATATCTGAACGAATGGAATATCGTGAGAAGCTTGCTAAAATGGCTTTTCATGATTATTTGTCAGGTCTTCCGAACCGCCGCCTATTCGAAGATCGATTAAACATGGCCCTTCGACATGCAAGTCGTCATGGAGAACGTGTTGGGCTGATTTTACTGGACGGACGAAATTTTAAACGAATCAACGACACCTATGGACATGAAGTCGGCGATGAAGTTATCGTGAAGATAGCACGCCGTTTAGAGCAATCAGTCCGGGAAGTTGATACCGTCGCACGTCTTGGAGGAGACGAATTTGCAATTGTGTTACCCGAATTGATTAAAGAAAGCGATGCAATTCGAATTGCAGAGCGTATCGTTCAAGTTTTTGAAGAGCCTTGTGTAATTAATGGATACACTATTGAATTTAAAGTAGACCTTGGGATTGCTGTCTATCCAGACCATACCCAAGATCAGAAAGAACTGATTCGTTTCGCAGATGAAGCCATGTACACAATCAAAGCGGATACAAAATCATCTTACTTTATGTATGGAACAACTACTCTCGTTTAGTCTCTAGTACCTAAGGTCTGACATCTTCAGGCCTTTTTTTTATGTATTTATCTTCTATTTGCTACAAATCAGCTATCCTTTGATATAATTAGGAGACTGAAAATTCTTTCAAGTTGGCAATTAAAAGGTGGGTAGGTATGGAAAACACGAATCAGACGCACGCATTTGAAACGCATTTTTCAAAACAGGATTTGCAAACGCTACTTTTGGTAAAGACATCACACTGCTCAAAAAACATCAAGAAATGATGCATTATATGGCATACTATGATAGCTTGACGGGTTTAGGAAACCAACGTCTTTTCAACGAAGAACTAAAGCAAAAGGTAGACCCATCCACTGAGCAAGAGTTTGCCTAATGGATTGTAGACCTTGATCGCTTTAAATTCATCAATGACCATTTAGGGCACGAAGCAGGTGACCGGTTGATCACTTCTTTTTCGGAGAGGTTGAAAGCTGTCATTGGAGATCGTGGTCAAGTGTTTCGCTATGGAGGCGATGAATTTGCTATTCTCACACCGATGGAATCCGAACTTGCCATTAAATTGATGGCTGTAGAGGTCATCTCCGAGCTGACGAAATCGTATGATATCGATGGATTCTCCACTATTTTGACAGCTAGTGTAGGTATAAGCTTCTACCCACGACATGGGAAGGAACAACAGGAGTTGATTCGGGCAGCAGATCATGCGATGTATCACGCCAAAAAGTACGGACGAAATACATTTAAACTGTATAGTTCAGACATTGAAGGATTAGCACATTCTGATTTACGCATGGAAAATCTTTTGCATCAAGCACTCGAAAATAAAGAATTTGTTTTATACTATCAACCACAATATCATGCAAATACAAATAAGATTCATGGAATTGAAGCATTGATTCGCTGGAACAATCCTGAACTTGGCATGGTTCCCCCAGATGTCTTCATTCCGATTGCTGAAGAAACAGGTGCTATCGTACAGATCGGCGAATGGGTGATTGAAGAAGCTTGTCGCCAAAATGCAGAGTGGCAAAAGAAAGGTTTTCCGGCAACTCCTATAGCTGTCAACCTCTCTCTTCGTCAATTCTATCAAGCCGATCTTCAAGAAAAAATCAAAGCAATTTTAAAACGAACTGGATTGGGACCCCGCTGTCTAATGCTTGAAATAACAGAGACGATTGCTATGCAAGAAGACATCGCTGCTGAGATATTACGTGATTTGAAGACGTTAGGAGTCCGCATTGCGATGGACGACTTTGGGACTGGTTATAGTTCCCTTCGTTACTTGCAGAACTTTTCGATTGATCACATCAAGATTGATAAGGCGTTTACAGATAAACTTTCGACGAGAGAAGGGCGTGCCATCATCGCCACTATTATTTCCCTCGGACATCACTTGGATATGACGGTTGTTGCTGAAGGAGTTGAAACACCTTATCAAGTTCATCAACTACGGGAACTTGGGTGTGATGTGTTTCAGGGCTATTATTACAGTCGACCGCTTCCTCCTGAAGATTTGATTGAACAATTATTTGGAAAGTAAAAAGCTGCCCTTCGACAGAAGGACAGCTTTTTTCATAGAATGGTACTTTCAATTTGTTTCATTTCATAGAACACACCTTTTTGGGTCATCAGTTCTTCATAGGACCCTTTCTCGACAATCTGTCCATGATCTAGCACTACGATTTGGTCCATTTGTTCGAGACCTGAGAGTTTATGACTGACTAATACAATCGTAGACCCCATACTATGTTTCCACAATTCGTCTGTTAGGTTTTTTTCTGTTTGATAATCTAGACTTGTGAAGGGTTCGTCGAAAAGGTAAATCGCTTTTTTCGTGAGGAACAGACGAGCTAGTGCTAGTCGCTGTTTTTCCCCACCTGATAAGTTCTCCCCACGTTCAAACACTGGTGCATCGAGTTCAATTATGAACTGCGCCTTTTCGAGAGCGTCCTGAAGTTCTTGATCTTGTGCGTTCGGGTTTGCAATCGCCAAGTTTTCTCGAATTGTTCCGTAGAAGAAATGGCTAGTTTGTAACTGAACACCCACCACATTCCATAAGGATTCAGGATCAAGGGCGGTGAGAGACTGGTGATTCACACGAATGTCTCCACTCGTTGGAGACGCCATGCCTGCAAGTAATTGAAGCAATGTCGATTTACCAGAACCACTAGCCCCTACTAATGCCGTCCGTGTTCCTGCTATCAATTCCAGATTCAAGTTTTTTAAAGTGAATCGGTCGGCCTCTGGGTAAAGATAGTTTACATTTTGTACATGAAGTGAATACGCAGACGCTTGATTTAACTTTTCATAGTGGTGAGGCGGTTGTTCATCTACGACCACTTGAAGTCGGTTCAGTGCCTGACGACTTTCATGAAGATGTCCTGGCACACCGGCAATCGGTACGGCGGTTTCAAACGACGTCAATGCAACAAGTGTCAGCATGGCTAAAAACAGCCCATTCAATTCACCTTGTGCTACTAAGTAAGCACCGACAGCTAATATACCAAACGCTGTTAAGGAAGCAACAGAAGCATTTAATGTCTGACTCCACAATTGCACGTTTCCAACTTGACGTTGTTCGCGTATATACGCCTCTTGTGCTTGTTGCACTGCCTGTTCTTTTTGTTTCACTTGATTGTGCAATTTCAATTCCCGAAATCCGGCAATGTACTCCGCGGCTTCTGTAGCAACAGCCGCCCGTCTCACTAACACATCATTTCTTCTTAGTCTTTCGGAAAATAGTGCCGGTATGACAAGGGCGACAAGCAGAAACCCGAGAATCATAACGAGAGCTAACCAGATTGAGAAGAACAACGTGAAAAACACGGTCGCTAAAAATACGACAGCCGTGACAAGTGGTGGATAGACCACGCGCAAGAAGAAATTCTGAATAATCTCGACATCACTCACAAAGCGGCTGAGTAAGTCACCACTGCGATAGCGTGTGAAAATTTGCGGCACTAGGGGACTCAGCTGTGCAAAGAAGTGCTCGCGAATACGACTGAGCGCTTGAAACGTCACGCGATGCGAAATCAAGCGTTCAAAATATTTACTGGATGATTTCACCGCTCCAAACAACTTAAGAAATGCAGTTAAAATTAAAATCGTATAAAACGGTGGGGACAATGCAGCTTGAGAAATCAAAAATCCACTTTGAGCAAACAACGCAATGGCTGTTAATCCACTAACTGCTCCTAGAGCTATGGCAATCGCTACATCTTTTCGTTCTTCTGCCAGTAAGCTAATTAGTTCTTTCATACGTCATCGCCTCCTTCTAATAAAGAAGCCGCATAAGCATTTTCGCGTATCACATGTTCAGGAGGCCCAAAAGCAACAAGACGACCGTCTTCAAGCACAGCGATTTTATCAGCTTTCCGAATGGTTGGTAGGCGGTGGGCAACCGTTATCACAGTGGCCGTTTCAGAAAGGCTCTCCATCGATTGTGATAGGATACGCTCGGTTTTCACATCAAGACCGATAGTCGGTTCATCATAAAAGACGAGAGCGGGCTTCTTGAGAAAGGAGCGGGCTAAAGCAATTCGTTGCTTTTCGCCACCGGATAATCCGCGCCCGCCTTCACCAACCGCTGTTGACCAACCTTGTGGAAGGGTGCTGATCAGTTCTGTTAAACCGGACGCTTCAATAGCGTGCTTCAATTCATCATCGGATGAAACAGTACCCATCTCAATGTTTTCGCGGATTGTCCCTGAAAATAGATAAGGATGTTGAGAGATATACGTTGTCTGATCCCACCAACTGGACTCATCGACTGTATTGCGTTCCTTTCCGTTTACCACTATTGTTCCAGTAAATGGATCATAAAGTCCGGCTAAAACGCCAAGGAGTGTCGTTTTCCCTTGTCCTGAAGGGCCTATAATAACGAGCCGTTCATTCGGTAGTGCTTCAAGTGCATCAATTTGTAAGGTAAATTCACCACCATATGAGTAAGTAGCCTTGTTTAAATCTAAACGAATTGGAGAGCGGAGAGGTGATGAGCCCCACTTCACAGATTTCTCTTTAGCATCCAATTCTTCTTTTAATTTTTCGGCAGCCGCTAAACTCCCACGACCTGTATGGAATGCGGCCCCAAGCTCTTTCAAGGAGTTGTAGTACTCAGGCGCAATTGCTAATACAAAAAATGCTGGAGCAAATGCGAGCGTTTCAAACACGAGCATCTGGAAGCCGATCTCTAGAGCTAGCAATCCAATTCCCAATGTGATGATCAGTTCAATAAAGAACGAGGAAGCAAAAGCGATTTTCAGAATCGACAACGTCGTTTTTTGAAAGCCCGCATTGGTTTCTTTTAGAACAGTAGCCTGTTCTTTGCCGCGTCCGAAAAGCTTTAAGGTTTGAAGTCCTTGCAAGATGTCTAAAAACTTCCCAGAAAAGAATGAGAGCTCTGCCAATTGGCGGTCGGATTTTTGTTGTGTCTTTAAACCAACTAAAATATACGAAATCGGTATAAATGGAGCGGTGATCAACATGATCCATCCGCTGTTAGGATTCACTATAAATACACTAATTAAAATTGCCAAAGGAACAATCGTTGTTTTAATCACTTGCGGAACATATTCTCTGAAGTAGGGATCAAGCTGATCCACGTAATCGATTAATGTCGTTAATTTTTCTCCAGTTTGATTGCGTCCTTTTTCAGATACTGGTTGTTTTGTCCATTTCGATAATAAGTCGTTACGTATCGATTTTCGGACAGTTAATGATAAGTGTAGGCCTAAACGAGCATTGCTGTAGTTTACTACTGAACGAATGAGCAATGCCCCAACTAGAATGACAAGAAAAAAACTAATTTCTTCAAAAGAGACGTCCTGTACAAATACACCATCGACTACTTGCACGATAGCATAGCTTTGTACGATAATAGCTGCGGCTAAAACGCCTGTAAGAAGAAATAGAATGATTAGTACCGTTCGATATTGGAAGGCCCACGCTTGGAGCGCTTTCATTGGCTTCACCTCTTACTCCTTATTATACGGATTCTTCGCTGTCTATACACTTCTCAGGGCTTAGAAATGGACTAGGATTTGAAGGAACTGTGACAACGAGAAAGCCCCGTTTCCAAAGTTAGGAATCGAGGCTTGTGTTAGGTATAGCTTGTCCTTGATCAAAAGCACCTTGTTCTGTTTTTTTACGTCTGCGTACCATTTCAAGTTCTTCAAATGTCATATTATGAGCGGGAAGTAGTGCGTGGACAAGCTCAACTAAATCAACAAGTTCTTGAACAGCCTTCCGGTCTGTCTCAGCTTTTTGGTAATTTTCTGCTGTAGCAAGAAGGCGTTGTTGCAAAGCAACTCGATAAGCTGTTCCTTTTAACCTTTCAGGCTTTTCCATCTTCAGTTCTGGACATTTGTCTCGTACTAATTTCATCATTGGCATTCGCTCCTCAAAAAGAAAGTACTTTTCTATACCCGATTTTTTAAGATTTAGACTCAATTGAACGAACGTGGTACAGTAGGGAAGACAAATCTAGGAAAAGCAGGTACTTGTATGATTGAAATTAAATGGTCTCCATTAGGCGAAGGTGAAATGAACAGAGGCGTGTTTGCAAAACAAACGATCACAAAGGGTACATTGTTCCATCAAGCCCCGGTCTTAGCCTATCCGAATGAAGAACATCAGTATATTGAAAAAACGCATCTTGCAGACTATGCATTTGAATATGGGATTGGCCGTTCTGCGATCTTGCTTGGATACGGGATGCTGTTTAATCATTCGTATACACCAAATGCGACGTATGAAATCAATTTTGACAACCAAACGTTTGATTTTTATGCGTATACGGATATTGCTGAAGGAGAAGAGATTCTCATCAATTACAATGGCGATGTCGATGATCAAGACGAACTTTGGTTTAATAAAGAAGAGAAGTAATACTCCTAGCTGTCCTTTCAAAAGGGCAGCTTTTTTTAGTAAAATGCATAGGTTGACATTTTGTCGCATACACTTTAATATACCTATAGGGGTATTTAAAGGGGAGAAGGAATAGAGATGAGTATCGAATTTGTCGTTGTCATCTTTTTAATCGGGTTCATCGGTTCATTTATTTCAGGAATGGTCGGCATCGGAGGCTCGATTATCAAGTATCCTATGCTTCTCTATATTCCACCGATGCTAGGATTCGCAGCGTTTTCAGCGCATGAAGTATCTGGAATCAGTGCCATCCAAGTATTTTTTGCAACAATTGCAGGTGTCTGGGCGTACCGTAAGAGTGGGTATCTCAATAAAACACTGATTACGTATATGGGTGGAGCTATTTTAATTGGTAGTTTTATTGGAGGATACGGTTCTACGTTAATTTCAGAAGGCGCAATCAACATCGTATATGCGGTACTTGCGACTTTGGCTGTCATCATGATGTTCTTACCGAAGAAAAACTTAGATGATCGTCCAGTCGAAGAAATTGTCTTTTCGAAATGGTTGGCTGCAGGGCTTGCTTTTATAGTAGGGATTGCAGCAGGAATTGTGGGAGCAGCTGGAGCATTTATTTTAGTTCCGATCATGCTTGTCGTCTTAAAAATTCCAACGCGAATGACAATTGCAACATCCTTAGCAATCACATTTATTTCATCCATTGGTTCTACCATCGGAAAAATTGCAACTGATCAGATCCTCTATGGACCTGCAGCGGTCATGATTGTGGCAAGTGTTCTCGCAGCACCACTCGGGGCGAAAATTGGTCAAAAAATGAATACGAAATACCTCCAATGGATTCTAGCAGGGCTAATTTTAGCGACAGCTATAAAAATTTGGTTGGATATTTTGTAAGAGTACGCTATTCTTTTCCTAATAAGAAAAGAGTAGCGTCTTTTCGTATGAAGGAGGAATTGCAGTGAAGGATAATCCATTTGTAATGGGCTGTATGCGCATCAACGAGTTGACGGATCAGGAACTGACAGAATGGGTACAACATGCACTTGAGTTAGGAATTCATACATTTGATCACGCCGATATTTATGCCCGCGGGGAATGTGAAACACGATTCGGAAACGTCATCAAAAACGAACCATCGTTGCGTGACAAGATGGTGCTACAAACAAAAGCTTCTATTCGAGCGGGATATTATGATAGTTCTAAAGAACACCTCTTATCATCAGTAGATGCAAGTCTTTCACGTCTTCAGACAGATTACATCGACGTCTTCATGCTACATAGACCTGATGCATTGATGGAGCTTGATGAGATTGCCGATGTATTTGATACGCTTGCAGGTTCTGGAAAAGTTCGTTCATTCGGTGTAAGTAATTTCAACCGCTATCAACTAGAATGGTTGCAAGCAGCGACACATCAGCCAATTGAAATCAATCAATTACAGTTTAGTCCTGTACACTCTTCATTGTTGACTACAGGAATTCAAGCCAACACGGAATTTTCAGGAGCCATAGATCGAGATGGGGGTGTATTAACCTATTGCCAACAACAATCCATTCGCATTCAGGCCTGGTCACCGTTCCAGTTTGGTTTCTTTGAAGGGGTATATCTGGATCACCCACGTTTCCCTGAACTCAATAAAGTGTTAGAAGAACTTGCTACACATTACGGTGTAACAAAATCAGCGATTATAGCAGCTTGGATTCTCCGCCATCCTGCCAATATGCAGGTCGTTGCAGGCTCAACAAAAGTGAACCGTATCAAAGAAATCGTTGCCGGAGCAGAAATCACACTGTCGCGAAAAGATTGGTATACAATCTACCAAGCAGCAGGGAACCGTCTGCCATAAACAAAAAGTGCTTTCCTAGAAAAACTAGGGAAGCACTTTTCTATTCACTGCCATAGGCCACGACTTGATTTCGTCCTGCTTCTTTCCCAATATAAAGTGCTTTGTCTGCACGTTCAATGAGTTCATCTACATGCCAATCTTTTGAAGAATACGTAGCAATACCAATCGTTGCTGTAATATGAATCGAAATCGTATTGAAACGTATCTCGAGTTCTTCAATGGATTGACGTAAACGCTCTCCAATCGTTCGTGCATCCTGCAAATCTGTGTTTGGCAAGAGCATTAAAAACTCTTCGCCACCCCAACGAGCTGTAACGTCCGATTGCCGGGTGAAGGACTGAAAGTGCCGACTGAGTGCTTGGAGAACGTAATCACCGCAGCTATGACCGTATGAATCGTTTACTTCTTTGAAGTGATCTAAATCAATGACTAAGATAGAGAACGACTTATTGGATTTATGGTACGTCTCCATGGACTGCGTAAGTAACTGTTTCATGTGGCGCATATTGTACAAGTTTGTTAAAGGATCTGTCTTTGCCAGATGTTCCAATTTACGAGTTTGAAGTTGCAATTCTTCTGACTTCAGCATATTACTCATTGCAATGGATAGATACAAAGCCAGTAAACGCAGCATTTCAATCTGACGTTCACTAAAGGCATCTTGCTCATAACTCTGCACTGTCATAGAGCCAATCGTCTCATCATTCATGCTGAGCGGTAAGAAATGGATAGAACGCGGATTTTTATCCGGAAATCCAGATTCTCGAGGTGTATAGTCTTCGTCTACGACAGCTTTTCTAATATGAATTTCTTGGTTTTCCCGAATGCAGCGCACTGACAGACTGGAGGTGTCTTGAATGCTTTTATTGCTAAGGGAAAGGAGTGTACCCTGTTCAACAAATGCACGGTACTCGACTTCTTGGGTTTCTTTATTGTATAGACATAAACCGAAGATATCTGCATCCATCAAGCGATTTAAATCAAGATAAACTGAATACATCGCTTCTGCGTCTTCTTGATTCGCGATGATACGGCGACCAATCTCACTGACAGTCTTCAAATCTTGGTAGGAGTCTTCTAGTACTTGCGCTCGAATTGAAGCTTCTTCCGACTCACGCTTCAATTGCAATCGCTCGATCTCCGCTTCCCGTTGCATGCGTTCTACTTGAGCTTCTGTCATATAACGAGAGAGTTGATCTTTTACTTCTTTTGTTTTAATTTGTTCAGTCACTTCGTTATAACGCAGTAGATATTGGTAAGCTCTTTTATACTCTTCTGATGCATAATAGACATCCGACATCTTTTGTAAGATTTCTTGAGTTAATAAGACTGCTTCTAAGGATTCGGCGATTTCTAATGCTTCTTTATAATTTTCTAATGCATGTGTGTAGTGACCTTGATCTGAATAGAGACCACCCATATCAATCAGAATTGTAGCTACTGCATACTTTGCATCTTGCTCTTGATACATTTTTAAAGCGAGTGCAAACGATTCATAAGCTTCTTCCCAATGCCTTTTATGTTTCGAGATCAATCCAAAGATACTATGACAATGTGCCAATGAATTGCGATCTTCTACTTTCGTTTGAAGTATTGTAAAGGCTTGTTTATTGAATTCTTCTGCTTCATCTATTTCCCCAAACTGTAGATGAAGATCTGCCACGTTCGATAGCAATAAAGGGACAATATCATGCTTTTGCTCTTGCGCCACAGCTAGTGCTTCTAAGAGCTGATTGTGTGCTTGTTTAAACTCCCCAAGTTCATAATAAATAAACCCAAGGTTGTTTAAATAGTGTGGGTCAATTGGCAAATCATATTTCTTGATTAGATATAAACCTTCTTCAAATGCATCCCCTGAACGCTTCAGGTCACCTAAGCTAGAGTATACATATCCAATTACTCGTTTTGCGTTGACGATCCATTCAATAGATTGATAGTGTTCAACGACTTGCAGGGTTTGATTGACGAGACTTAATGCCTCTGCGTTTTTCCCTTCATGGGCATGACAAAAAGCAAGCGTGATTTCAGCTTGTGCATATAGAAGTGCATTTTCTTTTTTAGTAGTAGTATTTAGAATATTTTGGCTGATGCGTGCAGCTTTTTTTGCGTCAGAGTGCACAGTGGACCAAGCGCTTTGAATCTGTGTATAGGAATCGATAGCTTCCATTGGGTCACATCCATATAAGTTCAATTATTTAGAATAGTATACCATTTCGGTAATTAGGAAACCATACATTGGAAATTAATTTGTTCGTCAACTAGCTCTTTTTTTGTGCTACATATTCTTGTAGTAATCCCTCATAGACTAAGTATGACGATAAAATTGTTCGAAAATCATTTGGTTCAACTAATGAAGGGAGCTTGGGCCAAAAGCGAATTCCAGCACGATGTAGAATTTCAGCAACAAATTGTGAACAAAAATAAGACCCTTTTGGTTCGAACGGAGCTTTTACTGCAACGCCAAAGACACCTAATAAATTATAAATCGTCTTTTTATTGTTTTTCTGAAATAATGCTATCATCCGCTCAATCTTTTGATATTGACGTGGGCTTACTTGGATTTCATAAAGCGCACATGTTGTATTAGGATACTTTTTATAGGTGCCGTTAAGGACATCTTCTTGGACAAAACCTGCTTGAAAAGGGTTGTTGGGTTTTTTGCGCCCAAAGCTATATAATTGAGTCAGTTCTTTATCGAGAGAGAGAGAAGAATGATTATAGGGAGCTTTCGTGTACGTTTTGATAGTCTTTGTAAAAACAGTACCTGTATCGGTTAATAAGATGTAGACAAATCGTTCATTCAAAGGGGATCCTCTCCTTCTGTTTGATACCAGGGGTGTGGGCAAATGTTGGTGGAGTATTTTATGAATTCGACATTTTATGTCGTCTATGTAGTATTTCTAGTGTTGATTGCAGTAAGTCTTCTTGTATCAGTTATAACATATTTTCAAAAGAGGAAAAATAAGGGCGCAAATAAATATGAAGAATTAGTGATCCGCACAAAGCTCTGGTGGGGGATGGCAACAATTTTTGGACTATCATTTTTAGTTCATCCGAATGTTTCATTGTTGTCACTAATGGTGCTATGCTTTTTAGCATTACGCGAATACTTTTCAATGCTCGAGACACGCAAGCATGACCGTAGACTTTTTATCTGGGCATACCTTGCAATCCCTATCAACTTTTACTGGATTTATATTGGATGGTACGGCATGTTTATTGTTTTTATTCCAATCTATGTATTCTTATTTCTGCCACTCGCTCGTCTATTTCAAAAAAGCAGTGCAGGATTTTTAAAATCTGTCAGTATGACACAGTGGGGGCTAATGCTTTTAGTATTTGGTTTAAGTCATTTAGCGTTGTTTGCAAAAATGCCAGAAATCACGCGTCATGATGTTGGAATTGCTACACAATACGGGGCTTTAATGGTTTTGTTCTTGATTCCGTTGACGCAGGCCAATGATGTGATTCAGTATATGGTTTCAAAAAAATGGGGCAAACGAAAAGTATTGCCAGTGGCTAATCCGGATTTGACGTGGGAGGGTGTTATGGCTGGGATACTCGGAACAACTTTGCTCGCGGTAGTGATAGCGCCATGGATTACTCCGATGTCTGTTCCATTTAGTGTTTTCGCTGGATTTTTGATTGGTGCGACAGGCTTCTTTGGAACGGCTGTCATGTCAGCGCTCAAACGAAACTTCTTTTTACGGGAGACAGTAGATGGACAAGTGATTGAAAGTAAGACGATTAATAAAGTGGATAGCTTAACATATACAGCACCCGTGTTTTTTCATTTGGTCTACTGGGCTATTTTTTAAAGCACCCTGCAGGGCGGATTTATTTATGGTAGACTGGTATTATCGAAATTGTCAGAAACTATATGGGAGTGTTCGAACATGTCAATGGAGTTACTAACGAAGCAGACAGCTGGCGTGATCAATGCGGTTACAAAGCAACCGAAATGGGAGAAAGAGACACTCCAACAAGGAATTCAAAAGATTCTTGTGGAGAAGCGCGCGAAAGTAGAGTCAGATGAAGTATATCTTGAGTCTTTGCTGCAAAACGTTGCGTTTTATATCAATCATACAAATGGGATGAACAACTTTTTCTTTCAAAGTATTGATAAAGAGACGTTTTATTCACCGGATAGCTTTAAAGTGTATTTAGGGAATCTCCGGACGATGGTGAAAGATCCGGAAGAGCTTCAAAAGATGATGGAGAAGCAGCGGGACTTCGTTTTAAAAGGTGAGACTGTAGAAGAACGGGCGCGTCACGCAGAGCTTGCGTATATGACGACGAAGATTGTGAATGACTTGCTGCTCGATTTCTTAACGACATTCTACCATCCAAACAATCGAGAACCTATGAAACCGTTCATGGAATATAGTGCGAAAGTGGTTGTCGAGACAGTCTTTAAATTCTGTAACACCTATGCATCTTTGCAAATCAATGAGTTGCCTGGTAAAGAGAAGTTAAACTAAATGAACAAAATCCTCTTCTGCATCGTCATAGCGGGAGAGGATTTTTTTTAGGGGGGGTTTAGAATGGGGGAGATGATCCGCACATTCACTAATGAGTATAGGTATATACAAGATAAAGAACGAGAGGAAGTGCACTGAGACGGCGATTGGCATGAAGTGTTTCATTGCTGGGTTCTCGAGAAGCGGCAAGGGGAGTGGTGGATTTATCTTCAACTTCGTAGTTTGCTGAAAAAAGATTATCCGGGCGATTTGGATATTACCGCAGCGGGACATATTGGAGCCCATGAAACTGCGGAAGAGGGTATCCGTGAGATGGATGAGGAGCTCGGTATACATGTGAACTATGGGGAGTTGATTTCGCTTGGAGTGATTCCTTATTGCATTCATACGAAAGATATTCATGATGCAGAGTTCGCGCATGTGTTTTTATATAAGCATTCCGGAACGATTGAAGATTTTGAGATTCAGCGTGAAGAGCTGGATGGATTGTATGCGACTCCACTCCATGATTTTTTAGAATTAATCGTTGGAAGTGTTGTTTCAATAACAGTTAAGGGATATAAGTTTGTCGGTGACACTCGAATAGATGAGGTCCGTTCAATTATGTTAAATGATTTAGGTACGTTGCCGAAAGATTACTTAAATCCGTTGAAGGAACTAATTGAAAAGCATATCAAGTAAGAGCCTCAAACCGGCTCTTTTTTTAGTCTCCCCATTTAAATGGCGTATAGCGCTTTTTGATTTTCTCGAGGTCGTGCATATTGTCTAGCCATTCTTCCATATAGCCACAACTCATGCAAAGATAGCGCCCAACTGGAGATGCTGTCAAAGCCCCTATTCCTGTATAAATATTATTCCCAATTTCATTGAGTTCAAGAATACCATGGACATGAAGAACTTCGTCATGGTTACATTTTGGACAAACTCCTGTATTTTTCATGATCAACACTCCTTTAAGTCATTTACGGAAAGCACATGTAAAAGTTTCGCTTGCACTAAGACAAGGAATAAAGTATTCTATAAAACGTAATGATTACGATTTGATAAGTGAGGGGCTTTACTATGAGAAAAATTCCTGTGACAGTATTAAGCGGTTATCTCGGAGCTGGAAAAACAACACTACTCAATCATATTCTCGCCAATCGAGCAGGACTGAAAGTAGCGGTTATTGTGAATGACATGAGCGAAGTCAATATAGATGCTGAACTTGTAAAACAAGGTGGCTTTCGTCATACAGAAGAGAAACTCGTAGAAATGCAAAATGGTTGTATTTGCTGTACACTGCGTGAAGATCTAATTCTAGAAGTACAAAAGCTCGTTGAAACAGGAGACATCGATTACCTGGTTATCGAATCTTCAGGAATCAGTGAGCCTATTCCAGTTGCACAAACATTTACTTATATCGATGAAACTGTTGGCATCGATTTAGGACAGATTAGCCGCTTAGATACAATGGTGACAGTTGTTGACGCAAATCGTTTCTGGCACGATTTCACTTCAGGCGAAACACTTCTTGACCGTAAAGAAGCCGTTGGAGAAGATGATGAGCGCGAAGTGGCGGATTTATTGATTGATCAGATTGAATTTGCGAACGTCATTTTAATTAATAAAGTCGATATGTTGAAAGAAGAAAATGTCGCGGAGTTAAAAGGTGTTATTCGTAAACTAAATCCTGGGGCAAAGATTTACGAGACAGATCATTCGAAAATTCCATTAGATTATGTACTAGACACAGGCTTATTTGATTTTGAAGAAGCAAGCCAAGGTGCTGGTTGGATCAAAGAGCTAAACGAAGAGCATATTCCAGAAACGGAAGAGTACGGGATTTCATCGTTTGTGTTTAGAGCTGAACGCCCTTTTCACCCCGAACGCTTAATGGATTGGTTGATGGAATGGCCAGTGGAAGTTGTTCGTGCAAAAGGATTTTTATGGATTGCGACTCGACCAAAAGATGCCATTTTACTTTCACAGGCTGGGCCAGCCATGACAATTGAAAAAATTGGACATTGGGAAGAAGACACAGATGCGTATTTAACAGAGCTTGTCTTAATCGGGATCAAGATGGAGCAAGAGACAATTCGTCAAGATCTTACTAGCTGTTTGTTGACCGAAGAAGAACTAAAACAAGACTGGTCGTCATTTAACGACACTCTGCCAGGTGCAGAAACGATTATTCAAAACTAGGAGGAAATAAAAATGCGAGTTAATATTACATTGGCATGTACTGAAACAGGAGACCGCAATTACATCACAACGAAAAATAAGCGTAACAATCCGGAGCGTATTGAATTGAAAAAATATTGCCCACGTTTGAAGCGTGTGACACTGCACCGTGAAACAAAATAAGAAGCGAGGACTTTTGTCCTCGCTTCTTTTTTGTTAACCAAAAATCAAGAATCCAAACCCTACAACTAAACAGTAGATGGTGAAATAAATCAGGTTTCCACGCGCCATGATATTCATGAACCACTTTAAAGCAAAGTAAGAGAAACCGAATGAGAATAGGAAAGCAAGTAAGTAAGGTAGCCACATATCACCAAGCGCAAGGTCCGGAATTTTTACTAGGATGAGACCTAAACTAATTGGGATAAACAATAAGAACGAGAAGCGAAGAGCGGTCTCTTGCTTCATCCCAAGACCCATTGCTGCAACGATGGTAGCACCAGAACGACTCACACCTGGGATTAAAGCGATCGCTTGTGCAAACCCTATAATAACTGCATCTTTCCAAGTCAAATCCCCATCATTTTTGCGCCCCTTCAAATTCCGAATAAAGAATAGAGCGATACCTGTAGCGATTAAAGCAACAGCTACAGTTTTTGACGATCTAAAAACGGAGGCGATGGTATCTTCGAACAACAGTCCAATCACTCCTGCAGGGATTGTGGCAATAATTAAGTAGAGCACAAACTGAAAATCTTTTTTTGTTTCTTCTGTTTTAACACGTACATAACTTAATGAGTTTGTAACTAAACGTATAAGATCTTTTCGGTAAATCGCGAGAACAGCAAGAAGTGATGCAAAGTTCATTAAAATCTCAAACGTAAAATCGTCTACACTCATGTTTAACCCAAATAATTCTTGAGCAATGACAAGGTGTCCACTAGACGAGACAGGGATGGGTTCAGTAAACCCCTGTAGGGAACCTAAAAATATGTACTTTAGTAAAATGATTAACTCTTCCATAGCCAACTCCTTAACTGTTAAAGCCCATCCTCTATCACAGGAATCGAATAATCACCAATGATTCTCTGTATAGCGCGAGAAGTCCGCCCATCTTCTGCACTGAATGGGATTGTAATTTCTTTATCTGGACTTACAAATGTAATAGATGTTACTCGGGTGGGATTTGGTTCATAATGACGCGTAATTTGAGAAACTTCAACCAACTCTATACGTTCAGAACTAAACTCCCCAAAATTTTGAGTTTCTATATAAGTTTCTTGAACAGATGAATAACTGAATAGCGAAAACAAGGCAATCGGTACACTGAGGAAGGCCAAAATCAAATGCACCCATTTTAGACGATAAGGCTTTCTCTTTTTATCTGCATAAACGATAGTCGCATACGCGCCTAGTGCAACAATTCCCAGCCAAGCAAAAGCAGCAGCCAACCCTTTAAAAGCTTCATCATGACGAATAACCGATAATGTATCATCCTTGAAAAATAGTAAATCTTGCATAAACAAAATAATAGGTATAGGTATAAACAAAGAGAAGATAAGCAACAAAATTCCGGAACTTAATAAAATAGGTTCACTATTCACCGGTTGTTTTTTTCGCTTCATTAGCTCTACACCCCTTTACAATGATGACAGAATTTCAAGTGCATGTCTAAAGGAAGTTGATCCATTTAAAAAGTTTTAGCGTTAGCCTCATAGAGTTCATTCATATTTCACAAACGTTTCGTATACTTAAACCGAATGTAAAGGAGGCCTTTCTATGAAAAAAATACTTCTATCAGTCACATTTTTAATTACTTTATTTTTTCAACAACTGCATTTGCACACACTGAACTTAGTACGACAAATCCAGAAGACGGGTCGGAACTGACAGAAACAATTGATACAGTTACACTGACTTACTCTGGCCAAATTGAAGAAGGTAGTGTGTTTGAGGTAATCACTGAATCAGGTGAAGAAATAAGCGTAACAGGATTTACGATTGAAGACGGCGTTCTAACTGGTCAATTGGAACAACCTCTTGAAAATGGCATGTACACAGTCAATTGGAATTCAATAAGTGAAGACGGACATCCTTTAAACGGGACATTTACCTTTAGTATTAATGCATCAGTAGAAGAGGTAGCTACTGAGGAAGAGGTAGCAACAGAAGAGGAAGAACCAGTTGCAGCGGAACAAGAAGAAACCGATGAGACATCCCAAGCGACAGAAGTGGCTTCTACAACAGCGACAGCTCAAGAAGAAAGCACTTCTCCATTCATCTGGATAATTGCCGCACTTGCGGTCGTGCTAGTAGCGGTTAGCATCCTCACTATTACTAGAACAAAGAGAGCGTAATGGAACTCCTCGTTATGGCAGGGCAGCTGGTACTGTCGCTTGGACTGGCTGTACTTGTTGGAAGCTTTTTATTGCTGGCGGTACCTGTAACGAAACGACCCGCTTTGCGAGTGTCTCCAATTGTCATATTGATCAGTACACTGGCTGTGGTGATTGGTGCGTTTATTCCGATACTTCAAATTACATTTGCACTGATGCCGCGGTTGTCATTTACGGAAGCATTTGAGATGGTCGTGCTATCGTATCGCACAGGTCTCGCATGGGATTTCACACTCTTAGGTGGCGTGCTGCTAATTGTTTTGTATGCGCTATTTCAGCACCGAAACGAGTGGTTCTTTCAAGCGGCGTATCTTGCACTCACCGTGTTTATGATTGGCACCATCGCCTGGGCAAGTCATGCCAGCTCCATTGCACCAGTGAGAGGCTTTGTGGGTGATTTTCTCCATCTGCTTGCCGCTGCTATCTGGGTCGGCGTGGTTCTCGTTATTGCCTGGTTCGCCACGACGACAACCAATTGGCTGAACTGGCTAAAATGGTTTTCCCCGGTAGCCTTCATTTGTTTTATCACGATGGGAGTCAGCGGGTTTTTATTGATGGACCTAACCGTACCCAATTATGTGACTGGACTAAGCACGTCGTACGGACAAGGTCTGTTCATCAAACAGTTGCTTATGATTCCTTTGATTGCGTATATTGTGATCAATAGTTTCTTTATGAAACGCTGGTTGATCACACGTAAACTGAATCCGATTCCGTGGGTTCGTGCAGAATCCGTCATTTTGTTTGCCATTTTCATGGTGACCGCCTTCTTCAGTCATCAGGCACCCCCAAGTTCAATGGTCACGGAGGGCAATCTTTCTGCGCTATCTCTGTTATTCCTTGAGGGTTCATTGATCACAGGAGAGGCGCTGAGCTTTGAACTAGGGCTTCCTGTATTGTTCTTCGGCGGCCTTGCGTTTATCTTCGGCGGGCTGGTCGTGACGGCGTTTATCAAACGAGCACCCATCGCAGCAGGCGGTTTGTTCGGAGTAGCCTCTGTGGCCTGTGCCTATATTGGCATGATGTCAGGTATCATCGTCAGCTAACGACTCACCCTTTGGGTGGGTCGTTTTGCGTTCGCGAAAACACAGCAAAAGGTCTACAATAAGTAGGAAGACGTAGTTTCTCATTACAAACAGAGGAGGCGTTACAATGGCTTTTCAACGTACCAAAATAGCCGTGATCGGAGCAGGATTTACTGGAGCAACCACCGCATTTATGCTGGCGCAGAAAGAACTAGGGGATGTCGTGTTGGTCGATATTCCAGAGCAAGAGAACCCGACAAAGGGCAAGGCGCTAGATATGTTGGAGACGGGTCCTGTACAAAAATTTAGCACGCATATTACGGGCGCGTCCGATTACGAATCGATTCGAGATGCAGATCTTGTCATCATCACTGCAGGCATTGCGCGAAAACCGGGCATGAGTCGAGATGACCTCGTGGCGACGAATGCATCCATCATGCGTTCAGTTTCTGAAAACATTAAGACGTATGCACCGAACAGTTATGTGTTGATCTTAAGTAATCCAGTGGATGCCATGACGTATGTTTGTTACCAAACCACAGGCTTCCCCAAAAATCGAGTGATTGGCCAATCAGGTGTATTAGATACTGCCCGGTTCTCAACGTTTGTCGCACAAGAACTAAACATTTCTGCCAAAGACATCACAGGATTTGTGTTAGGTGGCCATGGGGATGACATGGTTCCATTGACGCGTTATTCGAATGCCGGTGGAATTCCACTGAGTGACTTGATTGCACCTGATCGCATGGAAGCTATCGTCGAACGGACGAGAAAAGGTGGCGGTGAGATCGTCTCCTTGCTCGGTAACGGGAGTGCCTATTATGCACCAGCGGCTTCTTTAGTAGAAATGGCAGAGGCTATTTTGAAAGATGAGAAGAGAGTATTGCCAGCCATTGCTTATTTGGAAGGTGAATACGGCTATTCGGATATTTATCTCGGCGTTCCAACGATTTTAGGTGGCGACGGTATTGAGAAAATCATTGAGCTCGAGCTGACAGATGCAGAAAAAGAAGCCCTTGATCGTTCTGCTGAGTCAGTTAAGAACGTCCTTAATTTATGTAAATAACTTTTAACAGACTGGCTACTATAGCTAGTCTTTTTTATTTGTTCAATTATTAAACAAAAGTCAGTCATTGGTACTGCTCAGCTAATTGCTATTTGATATATAATTTATAATTCAGTTTAAAATTTGAACTTTGTTCAAAAAAATTCTTTACTTCGAAGTTAAGGCGATTTATACTTTACTTAATTATCAGAAAATTGAACGAAGTTAAAATTTTTAGTTTAATTTGAAAGCCCTTACATTTTAAAGCAAGGAAGTGGATGTACTTTGAAACTAGCTGAGAAAAAACAACAAAAGAAAAAAGAAGAAATCATCTTATCCGCTGTAAAAATTATGAACAGAAACGGCTCTAAGAAAACAACTATGGAGCAAATTGCTGCGGAATTACTAATGACCAAAGGCTCTCTTTATTATTACTTTAAAAATAAAGAAGATTTAATTTATCAGTGCCATGAGATGGTTTTAAGTAGAGCTATCGAAGATATTGCACAAATTTATCAAGATGAAAGGTCCTGTGAGGACCGGTTAAAGAGAATGATTCATAAACATATCGATTATGCCATTTACGAAAAAGAAACATTCAATATGATTGTTAGGCCTGATCAAACGTTTGCTTCTAAACAACTAAAACCGATCGTAGATAAACGTTCCATGTATTCCTCTTATTTTGATGCAGTGATTAAAGAAGGCATCGCCTCAAAAGAATTTGAATCCATCGATTATCGCATGGTTCGTATGATGATTTTAGGAGCAATGAACTGGATTCAACAGTGGTACAAAGCAAATGGAAGTAAATCTGTAGAGGAAATTCAAGAGATTTATTCTACGTATTTGTTAAAGCTTGTAAAATCAAACAATTAATCTTAAGGGTTCAGGGGTGAAACTATGATGCTAGAGTCCATAACATTGTTCGATCGAGAAAACATACAGGTATTTCAAAATCGTCCGCATTCCATTGGTGCATTTATTCACCAATCGGTTGAAGTAAATCCATCTAAACTAGCAGTAGTAAGTGAGGAGGAAAGCTTAACTTATAAGGAATTAGAGGATCGAGCACGTCGTATAGCCATAACGTTAACAACAAAATACGGTGTTCAAAAGGGAGATCGCTTGGCGATTCTGATGGGGAATGGTATAGATTTTCCTACTCTGGTATACGCCTCAGCACTAATGGGCAGCATCCTTGTCCCAGTCAATATAAAACTCGCTTCAGAAGAAATTGCCTATATTCTCTCGCATTCTGAAAGCAAGCTTCTGGTGTATCATGCTGACCTGACAAACATTGCTGAGGCGATGGACATGATTGAAAAAGTAGCATTCCAAAACATATCTTCAGAGGGAATCGAACATGAGAAGCTCTCTTTTCCTGAAATGGAAGAAACAGATCCTGCATACATTCTCTATACCTCTGGTACCACAGGAAGACCTAAAGGCGCTGTGTTATCGCATGTTAATGTAATTCATAGCGTGATGAATTATAAAACCATCTTTGGAACGAATAAAGATTACACAACGTTAATAGCTGTTCCGATGTTCCATGTTACAGGGCTTGTGGGACAACTACTACACCAATTGTATAACGGAGCAACAATCTACTCGATGAAAAAGTATCAAAACGAAACGTATATTCAACTCGTTCTTCAACATCAAATCAACTTCTTGTTTAATGTGCCAACCATTTTTGTCATGATGTCTACCACAGATATGTTCAAAGAAAATGATTTCTCCTTTGTGAAAAAGGTAGCGTATGGGGGATCGCCTATCTATCAACAAACGTTTCAGCTTTTGAAACGAGCTTTTCCAAACGCCGAACTTCATAATGCCTATGGGTCTACTGAAACCACATCTCCTGCGACTTTAATGCCACGACAGTATGGCATTGATAAAGTACGATCTGCTGGTCAACCTGTGCATGGAGCTGAAGTCAAAGTGATTGATGAAAATGGGACCACCTTAAAAGTCGGTCAAACTGGGGAGATTTGTATTAGGGGGGCCATGGTGATTAAAGGCTACTGGAAGAACGAGGAGGCCAACCTAGCTGGTTTTTCCGATGGATACTGGCTATCGGGAGATATCGGTATGCTAGACGAAGAAAATTTCATTTATATTCTGGACCGAAAAAAAGACATGATCAATCGTGGGGGTGAAAAGATATTTTCGATTGAAGTGGAAGATGTACTAAAAAGTCACCCCGACATTTTGGAGGCAGCTGTAGTTGGGGAACCGGACGAAATTTATGGAGAGATTGTTAAAGCCTATATTGTGTCAAATACCCTTTCATCCGAATCTACAGAAAGTATTCGAGCCTATTGTTTAACAAAGTTAGCCAAGTATAAAGTGCCAAGTAAAATCATGATCATTAAAGAATTGCCAAGAAATGCATCAGGTAAGATTTTAAAAAAATCATTGAAATAGGGGGAATACACGTGCTAAAAGAACTGTCACCGAAAGCACAAGAGTTACATACAAAATTAATTCGCTTTATGGATGAATATGTTTATAAAAATGAAAGCGTTTACGAAGAGCAATTAAATCAAGCGGAAACGCGCTGGTCTGTTCCACCTATTATGGAGAAGCTAAAAGAAAAGGCAAAAGAGCAAGGGTTGTGGAATTTATTCATTGATGATGAAATACATGGTCAAGGTTTATCCAATTATGAATACGCTCACCTTTGTGAGGTGATGGGGCGCTCATTGATTGCTCCAGAGATATTTAATTGCAACGCTCCGGACACGGGCAATATGGAAGTGTTCATTAAATATGGAACAGAAGAACAAAAAGAAAAGTGGTTAAAGCCACTCCTCTCCGGCGAAATACGTTCTTGTTTTTCCATGACAGAAGTGGATGTGGCTTCTTCAGACGCAACAAACATTCAAGCCTCCATTGTACGTGACGGAGACGACTATTTAATTAATGCGAAGAAGTGGTGGACGTCTGGAGCCTTAGATCCAAGATGCAAAATTGCCATCGTAATGGGAAAAACAAATCCGGATGAAGAGACCTATAAACAGCAATCGATGATTCTTGTCCCATTTGATACAGAGGGTGTAGAAGTCGTACGTCATTTACCTGTCTTTGGGTATGATCATGCGCCTCATGGACATGCAGAAGTGCACTATAATAACGTACGAGTTCCTGCCTCTAATCTACTCTTAGGAGAAGGAAGAGGGTTTGAAATTGCACAAGGTCGTTTGGGGCCAGGAAGAATTCACCACTGTATGCGGGCAATAGGAGCCGCAGAACGCGCGTTGGAACTAATGATTGAACGGGCGAACTCAAGAGAAGTGTTCGGTAGTAAAATCGTCGATAAAGACGTCATCCGTGAACTGATTGCTGAAAGTCGCATTGAAATTGATCAGGCACGACTTCTCACTTTATCTGCCGCCCATAAGATTGATATGTCAGGTGCAAAAAGTGCTCGAAAAGAGATTGCCATGATCAAAATTGCTGCCCCTCGCATGAGTTTAAATGTGATTGACCGTGCTATTCAAGTTTTTGGTGGTGGTGGTGTAAGTGATGATTTCCCATTGGCGGCACATTGGGCAAACGCACGGACATTGCGAATTGTGGATGGACCTGATCAAGTTCACCTGCGAGACATTGGTAAGTTAGAAGTTCGTGAGCAGGTGACTACACATTCCTAAGGAGTGATTGGATGAAAGCATGGCAAATTGTGCAACATGGTGACCCTAAAGATGCGCTACGATTAGCTACATTAGAAAGGCCGAAGCTCGAAAGAGGGCAGATTCGAGTGAAAGTGAATGCGGCAGCACTGAATTTTTTTGATATCCTTCAATGCCAAGGAACCTATCAAGAAAAACATACCTTCCCATTTACGCCTGGCGCTGAGATTGCAGGTCAAATTATTGAAGTCACGGAAGCTAGTGAACTATCCATAGGAACATTTGTGATAGCTACTCCATTGCTTCCGAACGGGGGGTTGTCAGAAGAGATTGTGGTCCACGAGACAGAAGTCTTTACTATACCCGATGATTTTGATTTACAAAAAGCAGCCGCTATGTTTATTACGTATCAAACCGCGTATTATGCATTACATCACTTAGGGAATATTGAGCCAAATGACGTTCTCTTGGTGCATGCCGGATCTGGAGGAGTTGGGTCGGCAGCCATTCAACTGGGGAAGGCGGCTGGTGCCACGGTGATTGCGACGGCCGGAACAGACGAGAAAACTCAAGTGTGTACGCAGTTAGGTGCCGATTATTCTATTAACTATCAAACGACTAATTTTGCCGAAGAAGTAAATAAAATTACACAAGGGAAAGGAGCGGATATCATTTTTGATCCTGTAGGCGGATCAACCTTTGACCTTTCAAGAAAATGTATCGCATTTGAAGGAAAAATACTGCTGATCGGTTTTGCTGGAGGGAAAATTTCAGATGCTCCGACGAATCATGTATTGATTAAGAACTATTCTCTTGTAGGGGTGCATTGGGGATATATGCGAAAGAAAACTCCCGACAGAGTAGGAGAAATTCACAATCAGTTAATTCAATTGGTTAAAGAAAAAAAAATAAATCCTCTCATTTATCGTAGCTATTCATTTGACGAAGTGGTTCAAGCATTAGATGAGTTAGGTGACAGAAAAACGTATGGGAAGTTAATTATAACTATCTAAACAAAGGGGAGAAAACGTATGAAATGGACAGGTGGGAAATTTCTAGCAGTAACAGCAATGGCAGGTATCCTTTTGGCAGCGTGTGGAGACGGAGAAACAACGTCAGGAACAACGGGCGGATCAGATTCAGCTGAAACAATCACATTGCGTGCAGCGACAGGCCTAAGCCCGCAACATGCATGGTGGGAAGGCGGTATGGTTCCTTGGATGGAGAGAGTTGAAGAGCTTACGGACGGTCAGGTAGAGTTTGAAACATTCACATCAGGTGAATTGGTGGCTGTACCAGATGAAGCAGAAGCAGTTGAAAATGGAACAGTGGATGTAGCATTGATCCTGCCTATTTATCAACCTGATCAATTCCCTATGGCGGAAATCACGATGCTTCCATTAAATCATTCAGACACCATGATTGCTTCTAATGCATGGAAAGCGTTACTTGAAAGTGATCAAGAATTACAAGACGGTCAAACGTTTAGTGAATTGCAGTTTAGTCAATTTAAGATTTTTCCTATTTCTACAACTCAAGAGTATTCTATTTCAACAACTGGGAAAGAATTCAATAGTGTAAATGATGTCATCGGAACGTCTCTTCGTACACCTTCCCGAATCCATGAAATGTACGCGGCCGAAGCGCAATTAAATAGTGTAACAATGCCGGCCGTAGAAATGTATGATGCGTTGAGCCGTGGTACGTTCGATGGAAGCTTCTATAGTATTGCTGACTGGACAGGCTATGGTTTCCAAGATCTCTTCAAATACACGGTAACAGGTATTAACTTTGGTCACTTCAATTCATTCATTGGCATGAACAAGGAGAAGTTTGAGTCCCTTCCAGCAAATGTTCAAGAGGCTATGGAACAAGCCACTGAAGAATATTTCGAAGGCTCTGGTCAAATTTGGCTGGATCGATCAGAGGCGGTTATCACAATGAATGAAGAAGCTGGCGGTCAATTCGTAGACTTCAGTACGTTACCACAAGATGTTCAGGATCACTTCAATCAAGGGGTGGAAAATACATGGACAAACTATGCACAACTTTTAGAAGACAATGGTCTACCGGGAACAGAACTAATTAAGCTTTGGAGAGACTTACTCGTGGAGAACGGTGGAGAAGTTCCTGAAAGTGTTATGAACCTAGAATAATCTCAAAAGGCGATAATTCAGGTTATCGCCTTTTAATAACTGTTTTGTCAGCAGGAGGGGTGTTGAATAATGGATAGCTATCTAGTGGTAGGGATTATTTTAGTTCTGATGATTGTTTTTCTATTGATGGGAATGTATATTCATGCGGTTTTGTTCGCCTGTGGTATTTTTGGTCTTATCATGCTTGAAGGATTTAGTATATTACCAGGGTTGCTTGGCAATGAACCGTTTAATCGAGTGGCTAGTTATACGCTGACAACCATTCCTTTATTTGTTCTGATGGCGCAATTCATCTTACATTCGGGGCTAGTCCAAGATGTGTTTTATATTGTGCACAAAGTATCTAAAGGAAAAAGTAGTTTGTTAGGAATACTTACTTTGATTATTGGAGGAATGTTAGGAGCAGTATCTGGATCGGGTACAGCCACGGCAGCTTCATTAGGGCAAGTTGCGATTCCTGAACTGAGAAAACATGGGTATAGTGCCCCTCTAGCAGGAGCTATTGCAGCCTCTGGAGGGTCATTGTCCGGTATTATTCCTCCGAGTATTATTCTGATTCTTTATGGAGTAGCAACAGAGACACCTGTAGGGGATTTATTTATTGGTGCCTTCATCCCGGGAATTCTGGTTATGGTGATGTTTATTATAGCAATGCTTTTCTACTTTAATTTAGAGAGAAAAAAAATGCCCGTAACTGAATCGTCGGCTGTAGCAGATGTGGAAGAAGAAATGAAAATTCCACTCTTCCGCGTCATTACGGCTTTAGTTATTGGATTACTGATTGTTGTATTGATTTTTGGAGGTATTTACTCAGGGTTATTCACGCCAACTGAAGCAGGAGCTGTCGGTGCCACAGCCGGCTTATTGACCGCGCTAGTTCTTGGAAAAGTCAATTTCTCATTCTTTAAAAACTCGTTGACGGAGACCATCAAATTAACTGCGATGGTACTACTGATTATGATTGGTGCACAAATCTTTGGACGCTTTGTTTCCCTATCGCTCTTACCTAGAAAGTTAATTAACTTGCTGGAGCCTATTATGGATAACCCTGCTCTAGTGTTGATTCTCATCTCTATTATTTTATTTGTCATGTTCATGTTCATTGAGGGCGCAGCCGTCATCTTAATGACCATTCCTGTATTTTTACCTATTATCACAGCTCTTCAAGTCGATGTCTTGTGGTTCGGTGTATTTATCTCCGTCATTTGTACAATCGGACTGATTACACCACCCGTTGGGATCAGTGTCTATGCCGTTTCTGGTGTCAGTGGAATCAGCTCAGGTGCCATCTTTAAAATCGCGATGGGCTTTGCTATTTTCGCAATGATTGTTGTCTGTGGATTATTAATACTATTTCCTGAATTGGTCAGCTGGTTGCCCAGCTTGAGCAATTAGAGAGGAGCTGAACGGAATGACTACATTTTATAAGTTATATGCGTATTTCGGTTGGATCAAGAAGATAGGTCTGGTCATTAGTGCGATTACAGTCGTGTTCATGATGTTTTTTATCACCTACGATGTCATTGTTCGAAATATCTTTTCTAGCTCCATACGAGGCGGATTCGAAATTATTCAAAACTATATGATGCCCCTTATCGTGTTCCCAGGTTTGGCTTATGTATACGGTACAGGCATGCTTCCTAAGATGGAGCTATTACTGGATAAAATGTCTGGTAGGATGAGGAAAGGTGTAGTGCTCACTCTCATCTTCATTGAAATTGTGGTACTTATTTTTGTCGTCTATTTCAGCTGGGTATATGCCATGGCGGGACTAGAGCGACAAACAGCATTTCCGGCTGCGGGTACACTGTATCCTTTATATCCGTTGTTCTTTATCATTCCTATTGCTTTCTTTTTAATGATTATTGAAAACCTCTTTATTCTTGTTAAAAACGTAAAGGAGAAGACAGCGACTTTTGTGGTGGACTATCAGCCATCAGAGGAGGAACAAATTATCAATCAAGCTGTTAAATGACGCTTATGACTAAAATACATGTACTCCCTATGAAGGAACTGATTCAACCAGAGCTGTTAGTTAATGCAGATGTGGTCGTATATGATGTATTGTTGGCCACGTCTTCTATCCTCTTTTTATTGAATAAGAACTATCGTCCGATCATCGCAGTAGAGAATGCTCAAGAAGCAATGCGTTTAAAAGAGCAAAAGTATAGAGAGGCACTTCTCATTGGAGAAGAAAACGGCGATCCTATTGAGAGTTTCATGTATCCAGATCCAGAGATATTTGATTCTGTTTCGTCTAGTCAGATGAGTATCTTCTGTACAACAAACGGGACGAGAGCGATTCAGGCGGCCAAACATGCAAAAAATTTATGGGTAGGTTCGATTAGTAACAATAATGTGTTGGCATCTCATTTGAAAACAGAAGGCGCAAAGTCGATAGTTCTGATTGCAGCTGGAAATGTGGGGCGTATGTCTTTAGAAGATATGTTAGGAGCAGGACATTTTATTGACCACTATAAGCAATTGGGAACTGTTGAGTTAACAGATAGTGCAAGGATAGCGTTTGGGCTTTATCAACAAACAAAGGATGAAGAAGGGTGGACATTATTTAACTCTGAGACACATCGGTTACTTACAGATAAAGGATTCAAGGGAGCCACCCGCTATGTTTTAGATCATATTAATCAACTAGATATAGTGGCGAAATATGACAAATCGATTGGGACAATAGATATTGTGTCAAGAAAAGTGAGGTGATTGCGATGAAATCAAGCGAATTCATTCATTGGGATGCGTTAGAATCAATACTTAAAAACGAATTGAATCTTTCTGAGGGACATCTGATACACAAGAAATTTTCTGAAGGATATAGCAATATGACTTTTCTCTTAACACTAGACAAATGGGAAGGCGTTATGAGAAGACCTCCTGGTGGCGAACTTCCACCTAGAGCACACGATATGCACAGAGAGTTTCAATTGCTTGAAAAACTGAGCAAGGTGTATCCACTGGCCCCAACCCCATTACTCTACCTTGATGACAAAGAGATTATGGATAAACACTTTTATATCATGGAGAAAAAGAATGGTGTCGTCATTGATGAGAATTATCCAACTGAATGGGGCTCTTCTACCGAGGTTGGACCTATTTTATCGAGAGCTATAGTAGATGCCTTGATAGATTTACAAAAAGTAGATTATAAACAAGCAGGGCTTGCTAATTTCGGGAAGCCCGAAGGATTCATGGAACGCCAAGTAAGCGGCTGGATTCGAAGATATAGTCATGCAAAAACAAAAGAGATTTCATCGGTAACGGAAATTGAAGGATGGTTGACTCAAAACGTACCTAAACACAGTGATATCACGATTGTTCATAATGATTTTAAATTAAATAACCTTGTGTTTGATGATGGGAATCCATCCCACGTTACCGGAGTACTAGATTGGGAATTAGCCACCATCGGAGATCCGTTAAGTGATGTAGGATCTTCATTAGCTTATTGGGGAAGTAAGGATGATCCGAATATTGGTATTCACGTTTTGTCTAGTCAACAAGGATTTTACAGTCGACGCGAAATGGCAGAGTACTATGCGAAGGGCACTGGAAAAGATTTGAGTAACATAAACTTCTATCTAGCATTTGGGTTTTATAAGCTAGGCGTCATCTTGCAACAAATTTATGCGAGGTGGGAGAATGGTTCTCTTGAAGATCAACGTTTTTCCACTCTAGATGAAGCAGTCGAGAACTTGATGAACTTAGCTATAGAAGCTAAAGAAGGCAGACTAGTTTGAGATGAGTGAGGATATATACACGTACCTTCCACAAAAACTATCAAAGGAAGAGGTCGCAATCTTTTCAAGGGCCGTCCAATGGAATAATCAGCAAACCTCGTCGCCTATACTAGTAAGTCGTTTATTCTATAGCGGATCTGATAACTTATATGATTTTTTTGACTCACTTGGATTAAGCGACCGTCAGATTTTACACATTTCTCAAGCGTATACGTACCATTGTGAACTAATCCCTGGGCCGTCAATGATCATTCAGTCTACTGTACAAAATGTGGAGTGGAAAGAAAAATGGATAAAGCTCAACGTGTCTTCAAGGGTTTTAGCACAGGATGAGAAACTTCTGATTGAAGGAAATGCTACTTATTTTTGTGAAAAGAGAGAGGGAGATGAATGGAAAAACGGGAAATTACATTCACTCTGACAAGAAAGATGATTCAGGACTATGCTTTAGCAAGCGGTGATCAAAATCCGATTCATACAGATGATGCGGTTGCAATAGCCCAAGGATTACCTTCTTCGATTAGTCATGGCATGTTAGTTATGGGGATTTGCGCAAGTAAAATTATTGAATTTGGGTGGGTCCCCAAACTAACAACGTACGAAATGAGTTTTCTCTCGTATGTTCTCCCTGAGGAAGAGCTCGTTCTTACTACCTCGTTTAAAAATGGTCAAGGGATGGGGATGGTATCCTCACGAAGTGGCCGACGTAAAGCCGAATTCACATTTACATAAGGAGGATGTTCGATGAAGTTACCTATCATTATGGCACCCATGTTCCTCGTCTCTACACCACAAATGGTCATTGAAGCATGTAAAAGAGGAATCATTGGGTCCTTTCCTCTTCTAAATGCACGTACATTGGAAAGCTGTGAGGAATGGTTGAGTGAAATAAAAGAAAATGTTTCTTCAGATCAAACTTGGGCAGTCAATTATATTGCCCATAAAACAAACAAGCGATTTGAAGAAGATTTAGGGCTCATTGAAAAGTATCAGCCACCTGTTGTGATTGTTTCTCTTGGGTATCCTGGAAAAGTCGTAGAAACCGTTCATCGCTATGGAGGTCTCGTCTATGCAGATGTAGCAAATGTAAAACATGCGCGGAAATCTGCAGAAGCAGGTGTAGATGGTTTAATTCTCGTGTGTGCAGGAGCGGGAGGACATGGAGGAACTTTACATCCTTTTGCCTTTTTCCATGCCGTCAAAGAGTTTTGGAATAAAACGATTATCTTATCGGGGGCTATTTCAGAAGGAGAAGACATTTTATCCGCCCAAACTCTTGGAGCAGATTATGTTTACATGGGGACCCGATTCATTGCAACGACAGAAAGTGCGGCTTTTCCAGAATACAAAGACATGCTTCTAACATCCACTACAGAGGATATTCTCTATTCAAATTCGTTTAGTGGTGTCTATGCCAATTACTTAATACCTAGTTTGCAGAGAAATAATATCGATCCAGCTCTTTTGAAACACAATGAAAAAATGGACCTCGATCATATGATCGATGCTAAGGCCTGGCGAGACATTTGGTCCGCAGGTCAAGGTGTGACAATGGTTGAGAAAGTACAGACAGTAGCAGAAGTGATTGAAGAACTCGAATTAGAATATCTTCAAGCGGTTGAAAGGATGAGATCCTGTGTACCAGACTTTATTAGTAAGCAATGAAGATGGCATTCTGACGGTTAAGCTCCATCGGCCCGACACGATGAATGCCTTCTCAGAAACAATGATGGCGGAATTGATTGATGTTTACCAAAAAGCAAATAAGAATCCCAAAGTTAAAGTCATCATTGTCACAGGAGAAGGGAAAGCATTTTGTGCGGGGATGGATTTAAGTGGGAATGATCAGGTGTTCACATCAGATGAGTCTGTAGAAGATTTTAGAGATACGGGTGGAAGAGTTAGTTTAGAAGTATACAAATTATCGAAGCCAATCATTGCAGCCATTAATGGTGCTGCAGTAGGGATAGGAATCACCATGACATTACCAATGGATATTCGCATCGTTTCACCGAAAGCAAAAATAGGATTTATTTTCGGTCAAAGAGGAATCGGTCCGGAAGCAGCAAGTGGTTATTTTCTACCGAAGTTGGTCGGTCATGCGAAAGCATTGGAATGGCTTTACACAGGTCGGATTTTCCGTGCACAGGAGGAAGAACAAAGTGGTTTGTTTCACTACATGACAGAGGAGCCTTATGCAAAAGCAGAGGAACTTGCTAAGGAAATGATTCAAAACACGTCACCAATATCTCGAGCATTTAGTCGTCAATTAATATATTCCATGTTGAATAGTTCCCATCCGCAGTCCTCTCACTTGATCGAATCACGTTTCTTGCATTGGATAGCTGATAAAGAAGATGTGAAAGAAGGTATTCAAGCGTTTAAAGAAAAAAGAAGGCCTTTCTTTCCTATGGCAGCGGATCAATTACCAGATTTCTTTCATGTAGGGAGAGATAAAAATGATTGAATTTCAACAAGAAGGGCCTATTGGGATATTAACTATCAATCACCCACCCATGAATACATTAAATGTAGAGGTGTTCACCAGTCTAGCGAAGCATGTGGCTTGTTTAAAAGATTTCCCCGAGTTAAGGGTATTAATTATTACTGGCGCAGGAGAGCGTGCATTTGTTGCAGGTGCAGAGATCCGAGAATTCTTAGAGGTGGACGAGAAAAGTGCTTATCAACTATTAGAAGATGGCAATGAAGTCTTTAATCAAATTGAAAATTTACCTATCCCGGTTATTGCAGCTATTAACGGTTTTGCCTTAGGGGGAGGCCTTGAGCTCGCTCTCGCTTGTGACATTCGTGTGATGTCAGAGTCGGCGAAGGTAGGCATGCCTGAAACGAAACTTGGCGTGTTTCCTGGCTATGGTGGGACACAACGTCTAGCGCAATTAGCAGGAGTGGGCAGAGCGAAAGAATTAATCTATACGGGACGGCTATTACGAGCTGAAGAAGCAGTTACGTATCAAATTGTAGAGTATATTGCCCCGGCTGAAAAGGTTCTGGACAAGGCGTTAGAACTTGCACGAATGATTGCCGAAAACGCACCACTGGCGATTGCATCTGCTAAGAAAACCTTACAGTCAGGGCAGCATTTGTCCTTAGAGAAACGTATCCAACAAGACATTTCGTATTGTGCCCCCCTATTTCGTACAGAAGATTTACAAAATGGAGCACGCTCATTTTTAAAGAAAGAAAAAGTACAATTTATAGGGAGGTAACCAACATGAAAATCGGCGTACTAGGCGCAGGCACAATGGGACATGGCATCGCGCAAGCCTTTGCGATGTCAGGATACGAAGTGAAATTATTTGATATCGAACAAACCAGCTTAGATAAAGCAAAGAAAAGTATTCACAAGAGTGTATCAAAAATCCATGAAAAACAAGGGAAAGAAATACAGGCGACGGAAGAAGTAGTACAACGCATCGACTACGTCACGGAAATAGAAAAATTGGCAGAGAGCGATTTGATTATCGAGGCGATTGTGGAGCAGATGGAAATCAAAAAAACGGTATTCAAACAGCTAGGAGACATCTGTAAAGAATCTACCATTCTCGCATCGAACACATCAGGACTCAGTGTGACAGAATTGGGGGCAGCCAGTGAACGTCCGAAGCAAGTGGTAGGCATGCATTTTTTCAACCCTGTGCCTCTGATGAAGCTTGTCGAAGTGGTAAAAGCGGAAGAAACGTCAGAAGAGACGCTTCAATCGGTGAAGGACGTGATTACATCTCTTGGGAAAGAGGCAATCACGGTTCTCGACTCACCACTATTTGTCGTCAACCGGATTCTGGTACCCATGTTGAATGAAGCCATGATTGTCTACGGAGAAGGTCTGGCATCAAAAGAAGACATTGACCGAGGCATGATGCTCGGAACGAATCAACCGATTGGACCATTAGCTTTAGCTGACTTGATTGGTCTAGATACACTTCAATTTGTGTGTGAAACCCTCTTTACGGAGACGGGAGATTCCAAATATCGAGTGCCACTCATATTGAAGAAGAAAGTGAGAGCAGGTCACTACGGAAGAAAGTCAGGACGAGGCTTTTATTCATATGAATAAAGGTTCGTCTGTTGTCGTGTTCTTTTCACTAGAAAATCGATATACTTAAAAAGTAATTGAATCGTATATAGGATGAGCAAAGGGGATGTTTCAACATGAAAGAAGTGTACATATTGGATGGCGCACGTACAGCCTTTACGGCGTTCGGGGGATCGTTTTCAACGATTCAAGCGGATGAGCTTGGAAAAGTCACAGCAGAAGAGGCGATGAAACGGTCAGGCGTCACGCCAGAACAAATTGATCACGTGGTTTACGGCAACGTCATTCACTCGCACACCAATGCAGCATATCTTGCACGTCACATTGGACTAAAAGCAGGCGTCCCGAAAGAAGTTCCAGCACTGACACTCAATCGCCTGTGTGGCTCGGGAACACAAGCTGTCGTTTCCTCGGCACAGATGATTCAACTTGGAGAAGCAGAAATTGTGCTGGCAGGGGGAGCAGAAAACATGTCGATGGCACCTTATGCGAATTTTAGCAGCCGCTTCCATCAAGCCAAACTCGGTCCGATGAAGTTTGAAGACATGCTGTTATCGACGTTGACCGATGATTACACTGGAAATGGCATGGGGATGACGGCAGAAAAACTGTCCGAGATGTACGACATTTCACGTGACGAACAAGATGCGTTTTCAGCACTGAGCCATGAGCGTGCTGCAGCTGCCCGTGAATCAGGTCGCTTCGGCAAAGAGATTGTGCCATTTGAAATGGCAACCCGTAAAGGGACGCTAGTGGTGGATAAAGACGAACACATCAAGCCAGAGACAACGGCCGAGACACTTGGAAAGCTGCGTCCTTCCTTCAAGAAAGATGGAACAGTTACAGCAGGAAATGCAAGTGGCATCAACGACGGAGCCGCGAGTCTGGTGATCGCAAGCAAAAATGCAGTGGATCGCCACGGATTAAAACCGATGGCGCGCATCGTATCTTGGGGGATTTCCGGAGTGGATCCTGAAATTATGGGAATTGGTCCTGTACCAGCTATCAAACAAGCACTCGACCGTGCAGGCATGTCACTTGAACAAATCGATTTGTTTGAAGTGAACGAAGCCTTTGCTGCACAGTATCTGGCTGTAGAAAAAGAGTTAGGTCTAGACCGAGAAAAAACGAATGTCAACGGTGGGGCCATCGCACTTGGACACCCTGTGGGAACAAGTGGGGCACGCATTGTGCTTAGCCTTGCGTATGAATTAAAAGAGCGCGGGCTGAGATACGGTGTGGCGAGTTTATGTATTGGTGGAGGACAAGGAATTGCAATGATTATTGAGCACGTATAAAGAAAAGAGCTTGGGCATCCGTTCAAGCTCTTTTTTTGACGCTACATTTGAAAACTGCTACAATTATCTTGAAATCAAGATAAAGGAGGCGTATTGCATTGGACACGAAACAAGTTGGTTTAGCAATTGAAGCACTCGTTCGAACGTCTGGCGCCTTTCATCAACGCATTAAAGAAGATGCAACAAAGCATGGTCTTCATGCCACAGAATTTTCAGTGATGGAACTGTTATATCACCAAGGAAGACAGCCAGTTCAGAAAGTAGCGAAGCATGTCTTGATCACAAGTGGCAGTACAACCTATGTATTAGACAAACTAGTGAAGAAAGAATTTATCACACGCACTGTATGTTCAGACGATCGAAGGGTAATTTATATAGAACTAAGTAATAAAGGCCAAGCTCTTATGGAAACAGCTTTTCCTGAACATTTAGAACGAATGAAAGCCTACTTTAGTGGACTTGATGAAGAAGAGTTCAAGCAATGGTTAGAAATTACACGAAAACTGGGCAAAGCCGCCCGTAAAGGAGAGAGATAGACGTGAAACATGTATTTAAAAAAGGAACAAACGCAACAGCACCTACACTACTAATGCTCCACGGGACAGGAGGCAATGAACATGACTTGCTGTCAATTGCATCGATGATTGACGAAGAAGCAAATGTATTGAGTGTCCGCGGGAATGTTTTAGAAAACGGGGTGCCGCGTTTTTTCAAACGGTTAGCTATGGGTGTGTTGGACCAAGAAGATTTAGCCCTTCGCACGAAAGAGCTGCATGACTATATAAAAGAAGCGTCAGAAGAGTACGGTTTTGACCGCGAAAATGTCGTGGCTGTAGGCTACTCGAATGGAGCCAACATCGCTGCAAACTTAGTGATGACAGAGAAAAATAGTTTAGCAGGTGCAATCCTCTATCATCCAATGATTCCGAACCAAGACGCAAAAATTCCCGAGTTAACTGGTTTACCTGTATTCATTGGCGCAGGGGTCAATGATCAGATGGTACCGTATACGGAATCAGAAGGATTAAAAGCCATGTTACTCGAACACGGGGCAGAAGTGGACATGCATGTGGAACCATATGGTCATCAGTTAACAGGTAGTGAAGTAGAAGCTTCGAAGATTTGGTATAACCGGAACTTCAAGCAGACAAATTGACGACTACCCCTGAAACGCGATAGACTAATTTCCATTCAAAGACTAAAAGTGAGGGACCAATTATGACAACTACGACAAAACCGACGTATGAACAAGTAGTAAAAGAGCGTCGTTCTATTCGTGTATATGATCCAGAAGTGAAAATTTCAAAGCAAGAAATGCATGAACTATTGGAAGAAGCAACATTGGCACCTTCCTCTCTAAACTTGCAGCCTTGGCGCTTTCTTGTCATTGAGAGTGAAGAAGGAAAAGAGACGTTGAAAGGATTGGCGAAATTCAACCAACGTCAAGTTGAAACATCTGCAGCTGTCATTGCTGTTTTCGTCGATATGCAAAGCGTAGAAACAACTCAGGAAATTTATGATTTAGCTGTAGAAAAAGGCGTTATGCCAGCAGACGTTCGTGACCGACAAGTTCCGGCTATTCAAGGGATGTTGAAGGACATTCCAAAAGAGCGCCTGAAAACAATGAACTTCCTAGATGCAGGCCTAGCAGCAATGCAAATCATGTTATCTGCGCAAGCGCGCGGGTATGCGACAAATCCAATCGGTGGATTTGATAAAGACCATATCGCAGAAGCATATGGCCTAGATAAAGAACGCTTCGAAGCGGTCATGCTGATTTCAATTGGGAAGGCAGCTGAAGTAGGCTATCAATCCGTACGCCTACCAATCGACGATTTAGCAAAATGGGTATAGAAATAGGAGAGTCTGACACATGAGTGTCAGGCTCTTTTTTTAATTTTCAGACACTCTTCTTAAAAAAATACAGAAGAGTATAAAAGATTACCCGTGATAGCGCTTACATAAGAACTCTTCGCTTTCTATACTGAAGTAGAAATCATTTCAGGTAAGGGAGAGGGTTAAGAAATGAACAAGAAATCTGTATGGAAATGGGCTAGTTTATTAGCAGCTTCTATGATTTTTGTCGCGGGGTGTAATTCAACAGGAGGAGAATCAGGAGGAAGTGGCGGTGTAGACGTAGGGATCGTTCTACCCACTAAAGATGAGCCACGCTGGGTGCAAGATGAGCAGCGCTTTAAAGATGCATTAGCAGATTCGGATTACTCAACTGAAATCCTATTCAGCCAAGGATCTTCTGCAAAAGAAAAAGAAAATGTCGATGCACTTTTAAACAAAGGAATTGACGTATTGATTATTACGCCACATGACGGTGCAGCAGCAGGAGCGGCTGTGGAAGCAGCGAAACAAGAAGGCGTCACAGTCATCTCGTATGACCGTTTAATCACAGACACAGACGCAGTAGATTACTACGTAACATTCGACAGTTTAGCTGTTGGTGCTGCACAAGCCCAATACTTAGTCGATAATGCCGATGGATCAGGTGTACCGCTTTACCTGTATGCAGGTGCAGCTTCTGATAACAACGCATTCCTATTCTTCCAAGGTGCTTGGGAAGTGTTACAACCGAAAATTGCAGACGGCACATTTGTCATCGCAAACTCTTCAGAAGCAGAAGCATTGAGCGATAAAGCAGACCTTTCTCGTGATGAGCTTGGTAAGATCATTGGCCAAATCACTACAAACTGGGATGCAAACGAAGCAAAGAACAAAGCGCAAACGCATTTAACAGCTGCATCGGATGAGCAAAAAGGCGACGTTGCGATCTTAGCTCCGAATGATGGAACAGCTCGTGCAATTGCAGACGTATTTGGTTCGGATTCAGCAATCACTTCATACTTCGTCACTGGACAAGATGCTGAGAAAGCATCGATTCAATATATCATTGATGGTCAGCAGTCGATGACAGTATTCAAAGATGTTCGTACGCTTGTGCAAGACGCTATGGGCATGGCTGTTGACATTTTAGATGGGAATGACCCTGAAACAACGGGCTCTTACGATAACGGAGCAGTAGAAGTAAAAGCGAAACAAACAGATGTTATCGTAGTGGATCAAGAAAACGTGAAAGCAGAATTGATTGACTCAGAGTATTACGAGGCAAGTGAATTCACTGGATTAGAGTAATCCCTAGGACGCGTCTCATGCTTCGGCGTGAGACGTGTTTACTTACAAAGCAAGTCGCAAGGAGGCGCGCAAAGTGGCAGAGTACATTTTAGAGATGCGGAACATATCAAAAGAATTCCCAGGAGTGAAGGCGTTGACAGACGTCAACTTTCAAGTGGAAAAAGGGGAGATTCACTGTCTAATCGGCGAGAACGGGGCAGGGAAATCCACGCTGATGAAGGTTCTGAGTGGCGTCTACCCGCACGGCACATACTCGGGCGACATTGTATATGAAGGGAATGTTCAACAATTTAAAGAAATCAGCGACAGCGTTACAGCAGGGATTGGCATCATTTATCAAGAACTTGCTTTATTCCCTGACTTGACTGTCTATGAAAATATTTATGCAGGCAATGAAGTACGAAAAGGTCCTGTCATTGATTGGAACAAGACAATTGTGCAGTCAACTGAACTTCTTCGAAAAGTAAAGCTTCGTGTCACACCGGAGACATTGATCAAGGAATTAGGTGTTGGAAAACAACAGCTTGTGGAAATTGCAAAAGCCTTGAGTAAAGATGTAAAGTTGTTGATTTTAGATGAACCAACAGCTGCGCTTAATGAAGATGACAGTGAGAATCTATTAAATCTTCTCAAAGAACTGAAAGAACAAGGCATCACGTGTATTATGATTTCTCATAAATTAAAAGAAGTCATCTCGATTGCCGATAAAGCGACAGTGCTGCGAGACGGAAAAACGATTTGTACGCTGGACTCAAGAAAAGGAGAGATTACCGAACGACTTATCATTCAAAATATGGTCGGACGAGAAATCGAAGACATCTATCCAAAACGACCTGACCATGTCATTGGTGAATCTGTTCTCTCGCTTGAGAACTGGTCGGCTTACGATTCACAACTTGGTCGCCAAGTCGTAAAAGAAGCGAATTTACATCTAAACAAAGGTGAAATCATTGGGATTGCAGGCTTGATGGGATCAGGACGCACAGAGCTTGCCTTAAGTATTTTTGGAAATCCTAAAAAGTACAAGCTGACTGGTGAGATGAAACTATTTGGTGAGACCAAGCGATTGAAACATACAAGTGAAGCAATCAAAGAACGAATTGCCTACGTAACAGAGGATCGCAAAGGAGATGGCTTGTTTTTATTGCAAGATATTAAAAGCAATATCTCTGCTGCACACTTAAAGGGGATTGCGCCTAAAGGTGTGCTGAATGTGAATGAGGAAGTAAAGGTCGGGACGCGTTATAAAGATTCCCTTTATATCAAAGCGAATTCGCTCGAGCAAATCGTCGGCAAACTCAGTGGAGGCAATCAACAAAAGGTTTCTCTGGGCAAGTGGTTGTTTACTGGACCTAAGATCTTGATTTTGGACGAACCGACACGTGGAATTGATGTCGGGGCAAAATTTGAAATTTACACGATTATGAATCAACTGATTAGTGAAGGGTTGAGTATCATCATGATTTCTTCTGAATTAGGTGAGGTGCTCGGTATGAGCGACCGTGTCTACGTGATGGCGGAAGGACAAATCAAAGGAGAGCTTTCCCGCGAACAGGCAACACAAGAAACGATTATGGAACTAGCGACACAATAGGGGGACCGGCTATGAATTTAGTAACGGAAGCAAAAACAATTATTAAAGAAAACATCCGGGATTACGGGATGTATATTGCCTTACTTGTAATTTTATTGACGTTTACGATTATGACGAACGGTCTATTTCTATCGTCTCGAAACATTAGCAATATGCTTGACTCAGCTGGCTATATTGCCGTTTTGGCTGTCGGGATGACACTCGTAATTGTCATTCGTCACATTGACTTGTCTGTTGGGTTTGTGGCCGGTTTCTTAGGAGCTGTCGCTGCTATTTTCTTAACTCAAATGGGCGTGTCTGTCTGGATTACGATTCCAGTCGTACTCCTACTTGGAATTTTAATTGGCTTGTTTAATGGTGTACTTGTGGCAAAGATTGGGATTCCTGCGTTTGTAGCAACACTTGCTGCGATGTTAATTTTCCGTGGGGCATTGTTACAAGTAACGGAACGGACAGGAACAATCATTGTGCGAGATGATACGTTCAACGCTCTTGGAAACGGGTTTATCCCCTCTCTTGTACAAATCGGCGGCTTACATCTTTTAACCTTGTTAGTAGGTGTTGTTGGTATCCTATTTTACATTTACAGTGAATTCTCCGGACGCAAGGATAAACAAAAATACGGATTCGACGTTATGTCGATGCCTATGTTTACAATTAAACTATTATTAGTATCCGCGATTATTGGCTATGTAACATGGATCTTAGCAGGATACAACGGTCTTTCTTGGACTGTCGTCATCATGCTCGTCGTCGTTGTGATTTATCACTTCCTGACAACAAAAACGGTTCTTGGACGTCACATTTACGCAGTTGGAAGTAATCCAGAAGCTGCGCACTTGAGCGGGATTAATGTTCAAAAGATCACACTATTTGTATTCGGTTCAATGGGGATGCTGGCTGCCGTTTCCGGGATACTCTATACGGCGCGTCTGCAGTCTGCGACTACGACTGCGGGAACGTTGTTTGAGCTAGATGCTATCGCTGCTGCTTATGTCGGCGGAGTTTCATCAGCCGGTGGGGTAGGAAAAGTGACAGGAGCTATCATTGGGGCTGTTGTTATGGCGTCCTTATCTAGCGGAATGAACTTATTGGGTGTAGGCGTTTCCTATCAGTACATGATTCGCGGTGGTGTACTAGCAGCTGCAGTGATCTTTGATGTCATGACTCGTAGACAGCGCGCATAATCAAAAGCACCCTCTTCGGGTGCTTTTTGAATTGAAATGACAGTGGTAAGATGGGAAGAAAAGGAGTCGGAGTCATGCGGAAAAAAGTAACGGTAGTACTCAGTTTGTTGATTGCTTTTTTCGCAGTCTTCACCGCCATTTCAGTATGGCGTGTCATACAAGCCGCTCCAAACTTCCCGGAACCAGTAACAGGTACAATTGATCAACTACGTATTGTCTTGATTACTGAAAATCAAACTACAGACTTTTGGAAGCAGGTTGAACGGGGCGCCTTGGAAGAAGCGGAGAGACAAGGGGTCCTCGTGGAAGCATGGGCAGGTTTTGGTACGGAGGATCAAGACTTCAATGGCAATTTGGAGACCGCCATCTATTCCAAAGTCGATGGCATCTTAGTGCAAGGGCAAGATACAGAAGCGTTTAAAGAGCTGACGAAAATTAAAGCTGCTTTCTACGGAGTCCCGATTATTACAATTGGAGAAGATGTACCTGCAGAAGACAGTCTTCGAAAAACCTATGTAGGGTCAAATCAAAAAGAGGCTGGGGGATTGCTTGCAGAGCGTGTGGCAGAAAAGCTCGATTACGAAGGAGAAGTCATTATTGTAGGTGATGAAGAGCCGAGCTACATGCAGCGCCAGCGATTAGAAGGAGTCGAGGAGTCGTTACAAGAATTCTCACAAATTACACCGATTTATCAAGGTATGGGGGATACAAGAGAAGAGATTATGCAAGCGACGATGGAGCGGATGAATCAGTCTCCGGCAGCAACGGCTTGGATCTTACTTGATTCAGACGTTGCGTATTTTGTGACACAAGAAATATCAAGACGCACGCAAGTCGCTCCCTATCTCATTTATTCCTTTGATGAAGCGCCTGAAGCACGAACCCTTCTTCAAGCAAAAGTGATGGATGGTGTCATTCGCCAGCGTCCTAGAGAGATGGGCGAAACAGGTCTACGCTTACTCGTAGAATGGATTCGCGGAGAGACCGTTCCCCTTGATTCAGAAGGGTATGAGACGCCGATTTTCATAGAGGAGGCGGGCTCATGACGATTCAAAACAAGATATGGGGACTGGTCTCTCTGGCTGTACTGATTATGGGCGGGATTTGGATTGCCTTAATGTATTCAAACCAACAATCACAAGAACAGTATAGTTCTATACTGAGCCGATACTTGCAAATGAATGAAGTGACCACCGCTAGTCAATCACTAGTTACAGAATTAAACGAATATATTCGTTTTCCAGTCCCTGCCCAAGAAGAGAAATTAGCACGCGAGGAACAACAGTTGCGTGAGATTCAAGAACAGGTCAGGCAGTTTCGAACAGAAGACAATCAGCTCGATATGACGAACTATTTGTTGATGATGGATAGCTTAATTGAAGCTTCTAACCGAACACTCAGTTTTGTGAAGCAATCTGAAGCAGATGCTGTCACGCAGGAATTCAATGAAGCCAATCGCATCGCAGCTGCACTTGAGAGCAGGACGCTTTATATTTTGGATCAGGAATTGCGTACGTACAATCAAATTTATCGTGACTTGATCCAACAATCGAAAGAACTTGAAAGGCTAGGCCTTTGGTTACTTGGACTGATTACAGCGATTGTACTGTTAGTGGCATACCGATTTTCACTCTCAATCACAAAGCCCGTTCATGAACTTACGCGTGCTGCCAATGAAGTGGCGAAGGGAAATTTCACCACACCCATCCACAGCTCATCCAATGATGAAATTGCTTTTCTCGCCAAAACATTTGATACGATGCGTGAAAATATCAATGAATTATTTCAGGATACCCAGGAAAAAGCTCGACTTGAAAATGAGTTGCAAGAAAATCAACTGTTGCTGAAAGAGAGTCAGTTGAAGAGTCTTCAGAGCCAAATTAATCCGCATTTCCTATTTAATACACTAAACACATTATCGAAAAAAGCTTACTTAGACGGAGCAGAAGAAACAAGTGATTTACTCGTCAGTGTGGCAGGATTGCTCCGCTATAGCCTGAAGAAAGTCGACCAATCCGTCACGTTGAAAGAAGAGGTTACTGTCATTGATCAATACATTGCGATACAGACAGCACGCTTTGCTGATCGATTAACGTTTCACAAAGAAATTGATCCCACATGCATGCAAGTACAGTTGCCAAGTTTAACACTTCAGCCAATCGTTGAAAATGCAATGATTCATGGAATTGAACGACTAGTAGATGGCGGAACGATTGTGTTGCGCGTTTTCAAGCAGCATGATGCGGTAATTGCTGAAGTAAAGGACGATGGTCCAGGTATTTCAGAGATAGATATTGAACATTTGTTGCACCAAGAAGTGCGGCAAGAAACCGGCCACTCTACGAGTATCGGGTTTCAAAATGTCCGAAAACGATTACAGCTCTTTTATGGCACGCAGGATGTAATGACGATTGAAAGTTCGCCTGCAACTGGGACTACCGTACGAATTCGAATTCCACTGGAGGTGACACCATGAAATTACTAATGGTTGACGATGAACCAATCGAACGAGAAGGTATGCGCCGAATTCTTTCCACTGCATTTCCTGATTTAGAGATCTATGATGCACGCAATGGCTATGAGGCGATTGAGAGTGTAAAACAACATCGACCGGACATCGTCTTGATGGATATTATGATGCCAGGTATTAATGGAATTGAGGCTCTTCAAACCATTCAAGAAATTCATCCTACTATTCGTGGCGTTATGGTAACAGCGTTCGATACATTTGATTATGCACGACAAGCCTTACGTTTAGGCGTAAAGGAGTATTTATTAAAGCCGAGTCAACGTAGTGAAATCATTGCTACAGTTGAAACGGTTATCGAGCAATGTAAAGAAGAGTCCCGGAAGCAGAAAGCAAGTATGCATGCAGAACGTTTAGCAGAGACAGAACTTGTCACGCAACTTGTATTCCATCACATGCATGACGTACAGTTGGACGTTTTAATGGAATCTGTGGGTATTCAATCGCAACCTGCTTTTGTACTCGTGGTGTATCTACCAGAACCGACGGAAGCGTTATATAGCTTAATTAAAGAACGTGTCCATGAAACTGAGCATGCTTTAGTCGGAGCCCTTTATGGCAAGCAATTGCCACTAGTAGTTTTCCGTAACTCTACTGTGTCATACCGCTCACAAGCAATGCCTTTTGCTCAAGGACTCATTGCTTTACTTCGTGACAAAGCGGATGTATTTGTTGGGGTGGGGGAACAAGTAGAAGACCTGGCAGACATAGCGGTTTCCTATCAACAGGCAGTCATTGCACTCGCTTCCCATACACAGTCTGTGCGTTTTCGCTTCTATGAAGAGAACTTGAACCAATTTGAAGGGACAGATACAACGACGGTTCGTCAGAAAGAGAAGCAGTTTTTTGACGCATTGGATCAAGGAGATTGGCAGGAGATTGAACGGCTTTTTAATGAGTTTATAGATGAACAAGAACATCAGAACCAACCCCTCGTCTATTCACAACAACGTGTACTCGAGTTAGTGTGGGTCATCCAGCGGGCATTAGAGAATCTCGGAATGGTGACACCCACTGCCTATTTATCTTTTCAATCCCAAAACTATCGTCAATTACGAGCAGAAGTGCAAGGTTTACTCGAACAGATTTCGGCCCATTATGAGCAGCATTTAAATAAAGCGGAGTCCAATAAGGTCCAACAAGTCAAACGCTATATCGAGGAACATTCACATGAAGAGATTTCATTGGATGCGCTTGCAGCGTTAGTAGACTTCACACCAATGTATTTAAGTAAATTGTTTAAAGATAAACTAGGCGTCAATTATATTGACTATTTAACGACATGTCGTATTGAGCATGCAAAACAATTGCTGAAAAACCCTGAGCTTAGTTTGAAAGAAATCAGTTACGAGGTTGGTTATCACGAGCCGAACTATTTCAGTAAGGTGTTTAAAAAAGTATGCGGCAAGACACCATCAGATTATCGAAAGCAGCTAATAAGTCGATGAGATGGCGATGGATGCAAAGATGGACAGTCCTTGTTTTTGTCTTGGTATTTCTTTTCGCATGTGAACAACAAGTAGAGCAACAGCCGTCGCCAAGGCCTGAGCCTATAGCGATAGAAGACATTCGAATTGGTTTTTCAATGGATACACTTGTTGAAGACCGATGGATCAAGGACCGCGATTTATTTAAAGAGGCAGTAGAAGCGTTAGGTGCAGAAGTGGTAATCGAAGCTGCAAACGGCGATGATGTATTGCAAGTAGCGCAAGCAGAGACATTGATTCAAAGCGGCATCGATGTTCTTGTCATTGTTCCCCATAACGCGGAAGCTACAGCGGCAATTGTCCATAAAGCGCATCAGGCGGGAATCAAAGTCATTTCTTATGATCGACTCGTCAAAAATGCAGATATTGATTTGTATGTTTCGTTTGATAATGAGCGAGTTGGAGAATTGCAGGCAGAGGCCATGTTGCAAGCGGTACCCCAAGGGAATTATGTGTTTATCGGTGGAGCCGCTACAGACAACAACGCGCACTTATTAAAACGAGGTGCTTTTCGTGTGTTACAACCTGCGATTGATGCGGGAGACGTACGAGTGATTTATGATCAGTGGACGGAAGACTGGACGCCAGTAAATGCCCGTGACAACATGCGCGAAGCTCTTGAAATCAATGCTCATCAAGTAGATGCTGTGATTGCCTCGAATGATGCGACAGGCGGAGGCGTGCAAGAAGCATTGGCTATCTATGGACTCAACGGAAAGGTGCCGATAGCCGGTCAAGATGCAGATCTTGCAGGGATACGTAGAATTGTAGCAGGGGAGCAGCTGATGACGGTGTATAAACCTATCCGCCATTTATCGCAGACGGCTGCACAACTAGCCGTCATGCTTGCAAGAGGGGAAGAGGTTGAGATCAGTAGTTATGTAAACAACGGCAAAAAAGAGGTGCCATCCGTATTGATTGAACCAATTGCTGTCATGCGCGATACGATTGATTCTACAGTAATTCAGGATGGGTATCATAGTTATGACGACGTTTATGGAAATTAAAAAAGAGCGCGATGAGCGCTCTTTTTTGTTAAGGCTTTAAGACGAATTTGATACTGTCGTCTTGATGGTCATGAAAAAGTTCATAGGCTTCTGCTGCCTTGTCTAGGCTCATACGATGCGTAATGATTTCAGTCGGATCAAATTCTCCGTCCTCTATTTTTTTATATAGCATCGGCATCAAATGTACTACGGGTGCTTGCCCCATTTTCAATTCAACGTTGCGCTCAAAGATATTGCCGAGTGGGAAATTGTTATAGCTTGAGCCATACACACCTGTTAATTGAATGGTTCCAAATTTACGTACAGCATCAAGACCGATGTCAAGAGCGCTTAATGTACCGCCTTGCAGTTTAAGTTTTTGTTGCGCTTTATCGGCAAGAGACATCTTACCGTCCATTCCGACACAATCGATGACAATATCTACGCCTCCATTTGTAATTTCTCGAATATGTTTCCCCATGTGATTAAAATCCTCGAAATTATAGGCTTCCACTTTATTCATCTGGATAGCTTTTTGGAGGCGATATGGAACGTGGTCTACTGCAATAACACGTTTTGCACCTTGCATCCACGCAAATTTTTGTGCCATTAGTCCAACTGGACCGCAGCCTAATACAGCAACAGTGTCTCCTTTCTTCATTCCTGAATTTTTAACACTCCACCAAGCAGTAGGGAGCACGTCTGATAGAAAAAGGAGGGCCTCGTCTTCTAATTCACTAGATTCTGGAATTTTGAATGGGAGATAATTACCAAATGGCACTCGCAAATACTCCGCTTGTCCCCCCGCCCAGTCTCCATAACGTTCCGTAAATCCAAAATACCCTCCCGAGTCTACGGCAGGATTGTCATTCGCATTGTCACATTGACTTTCCATCTCGTGCTGACAGTAAAAACAATCACCACAAGCTACATTGAAGGGAATGACAACGCGGTCTCCTTTTTTTACAGATGTTACATCAGGACCTACTTCTTCAACAATTCCCATTGGTTCGTGTCCGATGACGTACCCTTTACGTGCTGGCACAGCACCGCGATAGATATGAAGGTCTGAACCACAAATGGCAGTAGTCGTAATTCTAACAACGATATCATCTGACTTCTCAAGCTTTGCATCGGCAACTTCTTTAACTTGTACATCTTTTGAACCTTGAAACGTCACAGCTTTCATGCATGATCAACTTCCTTTCAAATTGGGTTTGCATTTTTATTCCCGAAAGGTTTGCATATAATCTGCGACTAAAGTATCGATTAACGGAATTTGGAAAGTATGTGCAGAGTTTTTTCTATGTGTTTTTCTGTAATGGGAGACAGCAAGTTTTTCAATTTTGCAGATTGCGAAGAGAACTATTTTGCGGTCATGGAGACGAACTAAAACCACGGCGATTGCGCCGAGGTTTTTTATGGTTTGATTAAATGAATGGTTGGGCCACCATCAAAATAATTTTCTTCTACCATCTGAAGCGTACCGTCTGGAGCAAACTGCGGCGTAACAAGACGCCCTTTTACTTTCGGAAAGTCGCTGAATGGAACTGCTTTGTTGTTTTCGATTGTAAAGAGTTCTACGTCATCGGTATCTTCCCCCCAACGATCTACGACACTGAGTGCTAGATAGTTCCCATGAATCGCTGAATAACTGTATTCTGGCGTTTCAATCATTTGAAAAGCACCTGATTGGATGTCCATATACCCAAGCTCAAGACGTCCATTCTCTGTGGCAAAATCGAAGTACACCCGATCTTCTACCACGTACATGTTATATAAAGAAGTGTACGGGAGATTCGATTGCTGCTGAATCAACTTGCCGGTTAATGTATCATACACAAATAGAGTAGAACTACCTTCAAAGCTGTTTAAAATTGCAGCTCTATGATTTTGGTAGGCGCCTCTTGTAGTCCTTTTATCATTTGTATGAAGTAGTTTGGGGATTTGTGTAGTTAAATCCATAACATAATGACTATGATCATTCGTATAGAAGTTGGCATAAAACAATGTATCATCCTCTAAGGTTAGTTCTATAGGATTGATAGAAGGGATGACCGTTAGTTCTTTGCTCTTCCGGTTTAGTATATTCAGTGTGTAGTCTTCATTGTCGAAATCTCCCCAAACGAGCCATTTTTCATTCGCTACATAAGAATACTGAGCACCTGGATCCGCAAAACTTGCGATTTTCTCTGTTAACCTTTCACCGATTGCATAGCTATAGGCACCATCTTCTTTCGCGAAAATGAGTTCATGTGTCTCTGGAACATAAACCGACCAATGCAGGGCACTTTGGTACGTGTCCGGTACGATGACTTCTTCATGAGAAGTGAATGGTGATGCCGTCGAGTTAGTAAAACTCGTAAACAACGCATACCCAATCACTCCAATGAAAAGTAAAGCGGCTAAAGGTAAGAACTTCAAAGTTGCGGGCGTTTTCTTTTTCCGAACGCGCTCTCGTACAAGTTGCTGCTCACGTTCACTGAACGAGATGTCTTTCGGCAATGTTTCATTTAGAAGTTGTTTCAGATCCATTCCACTCCACCTCCAATTCATTCCGTAGTAGTTCGCGACCTCTTGCAAGCCTAGTTTTCACTGTGTTTGGAGAACATCCTAAAACTTCTGCTGTTTCGTTAACCGAGAGTTCGGCGTAGTAATGGAGCCATAGAGACTCTCTGTAATGAAGCGGCATTGATTCCAGTACAGTATGCAATTCCGATGTTTTTTCTTTCTCGAGGAACGTCTCTTCATTGCTTGCACGCTTGCCAAAAATTTTGAGTTTATCACTGAACTTCACTTTTTGTGCATGCCAACTTTTTAAGTAATTCAAGCTTTCATTGACGGCAATTCGGTACAAGTACGTTTTTAGAGAAGCGCGCCCTTCAAAACGCTCCATCCCTATATAAAATTTAAGAAATGTGTCTTGCGTGAGATCTTCAGCTTTTTGCAAATCTCGAACGTAGGAATAGATGACGCGTTTTATCATGTCACCATGCTCCTGCATAGTTTCGTTCAACCTGTCGTTCTTTTGGTCTTCTGTCACATCATCGCATCCTTTCCTACTCGTTAGACAACGCACGTCTCTCCATGGTTTCATACGCAGCAAAAAAAGAAAAGCCCCAAAGGAAAAGTTATCCTTTCGGGACCTGCACAAGTGTATAATTTTTTGTCCATTTTTGTGTCGTTAGGACAATCTCTGCACCTGAATTAGTAAAAAACAATCCACTTCCGTCCAGTTCACGCAACTCCCAGCCATGCGAAGCCATAAATTCTTCGATGCGCTGATTCGCTAAATCCGTCCGTTTTTCTTTTACCGCATACCATAACGAATTGGCTTCTTCCGTTAAATAAACCAGAGGTGCATTAGACGCGGAAATCCGTTGTGCCACTTCAGGAGGAGTTAATGATGAAAATGGTAATGGCGGATGCGCGAGCCGTTCATAAAGTCCAAATAGACCGATGGAGACCATAAGCATCCCTATGACAATCACAATCTTTTTCATGGTAGTCCCACCTTTCCCTTCCGAACTAGACGGAAAGAACCCGAAAAAAGTTTCACAAAGGATTAAGAATAGACAACAGCGGGTAGAGATTGTATACTGTTTTTATAAATAGGGGAGTAGTGGCAAGCGACGCATTCGTCATTTCGGTAAAATGTACCCGGATCGTCCCGCTCAATTTGAGCGCACAAGACCTTTTTATGATGCAGACTGAGTAAGTTCAGATGTTTTCATAAAAAGGTCTTTTTTTGTGACTACTTTCCAACATAGAAGGAGTGAATGCAATGGTCTATATCTTATTTATTCTTGTGGCGGGTATTACCCTTTACGCGGCTATGAAGCTATCAACGTTCGCAGACGTCTTAAGTACCAAAACATCTATGGGAGGCATGTTAGTAGGAACAATCTTACTTGCAGGTGCGACTTCATTACCCGAAGTAACTACCAGTCTTTCAGCAGTGCTAATCGGAAATCCCGACATCGCAGTAGGAAATGTCCTTGGCTCAAATTTATTTAATTTATGTGTGTTAGCTTTGTTTGATTTATATTTCCGTAAGAAGAAATTATATGAACAAATCGATAGCACACATCTTTACTCAGCTGTATTAGCAATTATTCTTACCGCATTGGCGCTTTCAGGATTAGTCTATAGGCAAACTCCTGCAGTCTTTGGAGTCGGCATCGACATGATTGGAATTCTAGTAATTTATATCGCGGGTTTAATTTACATGAACAAAAAATCTTCTTCAATGAAACCAGTAGTGGAACCTACAACGGAGAAGAAGTCTAAGAAAAAGCCTGGGAATCCTCATTCAGATATTTCGTTAAAGAAAGCCATCATTGGCTTTGCAATTTCAGCCCTTGTCATCATGGGTGCAGGTACAGCCCTATCCATCCTAGGTGATCAGATTGCTGTTTTAACAGGTCTTGGTTCAAGTTTCGTCGGAAGTTTCTTAATCGCTGGAACGACTTCCTTACCGGAAGTTGTTTCAGTCTATGTAGCGCTCCGGTTACGTAATGTAAACTTAGCATTCGGTTCAATATTAGGTAGTAACATCTTCAACATGTTAATTCTTGTTATGTCTGATTTCGTTTACCGAGATGGTTCTATCTTAAATGCTGCAGCAGAAAGTCATATCATAACAGGAATCAGCATCACATTCTTGTCTCTACTAGTTATTTACGGAATTCGCCGTAAGCCAACTACGAGCCTAGCAATGTACTTAATTCCATCTGTACTTACTGTTATCGTCTATTTCGTAACAACGTACCTATTATTCATCTCGTAATAAACAAAAACACGGCCATTCAGTGAAGTGGCCGTGTTTTTTGTTATTTAAAATATGGTAATTTCTTTAAAGCAATGACTACTGGAATGGCAATTAATAAACCAACTGCATTCTGAATCAGGTTCCCTGGAATAGAAGCTAACGGAATCACAAAGCTTGAGAACATGATAGCTTCTCCAATGTAGTAAACGACTAGCATGAACGGTATTGAAATGACAGCAGCCGCAATATTCCAGCCGATGCTAGTGCCATTTCGATTTTTCGACCAAGCCACTTTCCCGACTACATACCCTTGGATACCACGTGCAACGATTGTGATAGGTGCCCACAGTAACCAGCCACCCATGATATCAAACAGCCCCATACCGAGTGCACCTGCTGCTGCTCCTTTTTTCGGACCAAACAACATCGCAGAAATAAACAACATCGCAGTGCCTAAATGAACTAATCCACCGTTTGCAGCAAAGAACGGAATACGAATATTCAATAACATAGTGGATACAAATACTAATGCGACGAGCATTGATGTTAGAATTAAATCAAACGTCTTGCCACGAGCAATCGGTCGAGACAGCGATTGAGGGTTTTGCATACAAATTCCTTCTTTCTTCAAATTGAGTTAGTCCTACTTTACCAGGGAACTGAACCCTCAAAAAGTATCAGTTCTAAATAAAATATAGTGGTCAGAAAGAGGATGCACAATGAAAATGAAATCGTTAGTGGATGGAATGAGATGGCCGAAGTGGATGATTGCCTTCGCATTTCTCTTTAGTTTAGTGGAAACAGGCTTTGGTCTTGTCATTCCTTTACTTACTATGAACTTCATCGATAGTTTCACAGAAGGAGGAATTAGTCCACTTCTACTAGGTGGCGTTGCGCTATTATTAATTGTTCAAGCCGTCTTATCTGGAATCGCATTTTATTTGATGCGGAAGATTGGAGAATATGTAGTAGCTTACATTCGCAATCGTGTCTGGCGTCATGTCCTTGGCCTTCCTGTCGGTTTTTTTGATAATGAAGAATCTGGAGAATTGATGAGCCGTATTTTACAAGACACGAGTGTAATCAAATCGCTTATTACCGATCATTTGATTACATTCTTCACGAGCATTTTGACGGTCATCGGAGCTGTCGGTATTTTGCTTTGGATCGACTGGAGAATGACATTGATTCTTTTAGTCTCAGTTCCAGTCACACTCGCTGTCATGTTTCCGATCGGACGTGTTATGTCAAAGGTGGCGAAGTCGACACAAGATGAAGTCGCAACGTTTAGTGCGCAGCTAGGTCGTGTTCTTCAAAACATCCGTCTCGTCAAATACAGCCAGTCTGAAGCCAGGGAGCGGATTCACGGAGAACAACAAGTGGACCGGATTTATAAGTTTTATTTAAAAGAGGCAAAACTCGTATCGATTCTTTCTCCCGTTATGACCCTTATTATGACCCTCGTGTTAATTGTTGTATTTGGGTATGGAGGAGCTCAAGTCGCTTCTGGAGCTTTATCTGCAGGGGCCTTGGTCGCGATTATATTTTACTTGATTCAAATCATTGTGCCCTTCACTCAAATGGCGAGCTTTTTCACAGCGTATCAAAAGACGGTAGGTGCAACAGAACGCATTCAAGATATTTTAGAGCGGGCACAGGAAAATGCGGAGGGGAAATCGCTTCCTTCTACAGAGCAAGATGTCGTTCTCCACGATGTGACGTTTGCTTACGGAGAGAAAGTGATTCTCGAAGATATTTCCTTAAGTATTCCAAGAGGAAAAGTCACAGCGTTTGTTGGCGAAAGCGGTGGAGGAAAAACGACGATGTTTTCGATGCTCCAGCGCTTTTATGAACCGAAACACGGAGGTATTAACTACGGGGACACAGATATTCGAGAGATTAAACTGGCAGAATGGCGGGGTCTCTTTGGGTACGTCTCTCAAGAAAGTCCTTTGATGAACGGAACGATTCGAGACAATATCCTATATGGTGTGGAACAAGTGCCTACGGATACAGCTATAGAACAAGCTCTACGCCAAGCCAATGCGTGGGAGTTTATAATGAAACTTGAGCAAGGACTTGAGACGCCAGTAGGTGAAGGCGGGATCAAACTTTCAGGTGGACAACGTCAAAGAATTGCAATTGCTCGAGCCGTACTGCGCAACCCGCGTATATTACTACTAGACGAAGCAACTTCAAGTCTTGATACGGAATCGGAACGACTTGTACAAGAGGCGCTTCAAACTGTCATGCGTGGACGAACGACGCTGGTCATCGCGCACCGCTTGTCGACTGTACAGCACGCAGATCAACTTGTCATTTTGCGAGACAAGCAGATACAAGGTGTCGGTACGCATCATCACCTTGTAGAAACCAATACCTATTACCAAGAACTCGTAAAAAATGCGCAGCTTCTTACGTAAAAAAGACGCCGATTAGGCGTCTTTTTTGTGTGTATAGTGCTTCACCAAGTAAGCAAGCCATTTGGTCGGCGTGTAGGTCATGAAGTTTGCAGCAAGACCCTGAAGTAGCGCTTGGCGTGGAGATTCTTGGCCAAGTTCATCTACTAAAATTGCAAAGGATTCTTGGATGAGTGCTGGGTGCTCATCAGAAAGAAGTTCGCTCACTACAGCTTTGAGATGAGCAGGTGTAGTTGCTAGTTTATCGGTTTGAACCGGAATACGCATCATCTCTTCCGTGATATAACACGTTGTAGAGTGTTTCGCTAAAATGTCCGTCTTTTCCACTAAACTAGCTAGAATCTGTTTCGTGTCATGAGGATAGGGATGAAACAAAATTAGTTGTGAATAAATACGCACAAGTCCTTTGACCGCTACTAATAAGTCCGCAGACTGGTCAGTTGTGTGCGTTGGATATAGTTCATGAAACAGAGAGAGCAAGGATCGGTCGATGAGTGTATCGTACACAATTAAATCCGATAAGATGTCTTCATTGATCGAATGCATTTGCTCTTGCGCATACATTTTCGCAAAATCTGCATGTTTCACAAGTAAATCCAGGTGCGCTGCGAAGTAATTATGAAGTTTTTCTGATGCTGGAAGTAGTGATGTGACTACTTGGTCAATATCGGCAACAAATTGCTGCATGAATGTATCGATAATCTCTTTTATAAGCTCTTCTTTTGAAGAAAAGGCTAGATAAAACGCGCCTTTTGAAATTCCAGTAGAACGAGTGATGTGTTGGATTGAGGTTGCTTCGATACCTTGTTTGGCAAATAGCTGAATCGAGGTTTCGAGAATCTGTTGTTTTTTTGACACATTTTATGCCTCATTTCGAATGCGATAGATTGACTGTTGACCAATCGGTCATTAGTATAAAGTAGTGATTGAAATTCGTCAAAAAGAAAGGGAGTTCGTTGTGCAAGGTTTCGTACGTTTCGTCTTAAAAAATAAATTTGCGGTGTGGTTACTTACCCTAATTGTAACCTTTGCAGGAATCTATTCAACTACACAAATGAAAATGGAGTCGATTCCGGATATTTCAATTCCTTACTTGATAGTAGCAGGAGTCTATCCAGGCGCTACTGCAGAACAAGTAATGGATGAAGTCTCCATTCCATTAGAGCAAGCTGTTGAAAGTTTAGAAGATGTCAAAGCTGTATTTTCAAATTCATCTGCGAATGTATCCCAAGTACAGATTGAATATGAATACGGGGTCGATATGGACCAGAAAAAGCGAGAGCTTGAATCTGCTCTGGATGGTGTCACATTACCAGAAGAGGTAGAAACACCTTCCATTCTATCAATTAGTTTAAACATGTTCCCAGTCGTTGCTCTTTCTGTGAGTAGTGAATCGGAATCGATTGTTGAATTAACAGAGCGCGTTGAAAACTCTATTTTGCCAGAGATTGAAAAAATCGATGGTGTGGCGTCTGCTACAGTCAATGGACAACATATAGAAGAGATTCATTTGACGTATGATCAAGCAGCACTTGAACAATATGGAGTGACAGAAGACGACGTCAAACAAATGTTAGACGCGAGTAACTTAGCGGTTTCTTTAGGTTTGTATGAGTTTGAAGAAGGGGAAGAGGCTGTCTATATTGACGGTGCCCTCACAACTCTTGCAGAGCTGCAAGAACTACTCATTCCGGTTACGCCTTCAGAAACGAACCCAGCACCTTTTGTAGAGCTTTCTGAACTAGCGACGATCGAACTTGTCGGTCAAGTCGAGTCGATTGCTCGCACAAATGGGGAAGATGCGATTGCCATTCAAGTGGTGAAAGGGCAAGAAGCCAATACGGTCACAGTCGTCAATGCTGTGAAAGAATTGATGACCGAATTTGAAAGTGAAGTAGATGGTCTTGTCATTGATATTACACTGGATCAGGGAGAGCCGATTGAAGAATCTGTATTTGCCATGATTGAAAAAGCATTAATCGGTGGATTGATTGCTGTTGCGATTATTTTAATCTTCTTACGCGACTTCCGCTCCACATTGATTGCGATTGTCTCCATTCCAGTTTCAATTTTTGTAGCATTACTCTTATTAAACTGGTTAGATATCACGTTGAATATTATGACACTCGGAGCGATTACGGTTTCAATCGGTCGAGTCATCGATGACTCCATAGTCGTTGTAGAAAATATTTACCGACGCATGCATTTGAAAGAAGAGAAGTTGTCGGGTAGAAAGCTCATTCAATCCGCAACAATTGAGATGTTCAAGCCGATCTTGTCTTCCACACTTGTTACGATTGCGGTATTTGCACCACTCGTGTTTGTCGGAGGTATGGTAGGTGAGTTGTTCTTACCGTTTGCACTAACCATGTCCTTTGCACTTCTTGCATCTCTTGCTGTAGCGATTTCTATTGTTCCAGCGATGTCGCACAGTTTATTCCGTAAAAAGTTATACGGAGAGAAGACTGCTTCTTCCCATCAAGAAGTCGGGAAATTAGCATTGTGGTTTAAAGGTATACTTGAAAAAGCATTGAATCATAAATGGATCACTTCCATCATTGCAGTTGCACTTCTTGTTGGATCACTTGCTCTGACACCGTTGATCGGCTTCTCGTTCTTAGGCTCTCAAACGGAGAAAATGATGTATGTGACGTACTCACCAGCTGCGGGAGAATTGCAGGATGAGACGGTTGCGAACATTGAAGAAGTTGAACAAGAGTTGCTGACACGTGATGAAATTGATGTCGTTCAACTCTCTATTACGGATGCCTCTTCTGCTGATATGGCGGCCATGATGGCGGGAGGAAGTGACGGAGCGCTTCTTTACTTAATCTTTGACGATGCAATCTCAGTAGAAGAGTTTGAAGAGTATCGAAATGACATTACGACGTACTTATCGGAACTCGATCAGTCGGGCGAATGGAGCGAACAAGACTTTATGGGTGGCGGTATGATGTCATCGAATGAAGTCGCGTATACGTTGTATAGTGAAGATTTAGATGATTTACTAACGTCTGTAGAAGAAGTTGAACAAGCCATGACGGAAGTAGATGGGTTAGAAGAAGTCACTTCAGATGCTGAAAATCCATATGTGGAAAATGTTTTACGTATTGAACAGCAGAATGTTTTACAATACGGATTAACATCAGGGCAAATTCTAATGGCCTTATCATCGACTGGTCAGGATGAAGTCATTACAACCATTCGTACAGATGATGGCGATTTGGATGTTGTTGTACAGCGTGAAGAAGCAGCAATTGCTGAGACATTTGAAGAATTACTTGAAACACCGATTCCGACTGCTATGGGTACGACAATGACAATCGGAGAACTGGTAGAAGTAGAAGAAGGGACGACACAAAATACGTTGAGTCGTTCGGAAGGGGAATATTACGCTTCCGTATCAGGTACGATTGCTGGTAATGACGTATCGGGCCCAAGTGCTGATGCGCAAGAAGCCATTGACGCGCTTGACTTGCCGATGGGTGTGAAAGTCGAGACAGGTGGTGTCACTGCTGACATCAACGAAACGTTTACGCAGCTTGGAATTGCGATGGCAGCAGCGATTGCGATTGTCTACTTTATTCTAGTCGTGACGTTCGGTGGTGGACTCGCACCATTTGCGATTCTGTTCTCCCTTCCGTTTGCAGTAATCGGATCCTTTACCGGGCTCTTTATTGCAGGGCAAACCATCTCTGTTTCTGTTATGATGGGTCTTCTAATGCTAATCGGTATTGTTGTCACGAATGCGATTGTACTAGTTGACCGTGTTATCCAGATGGAACGCGAAGGACTCTCTGTACGTGATGCTTTATTAGAAGCAGGAGCTACTCGTCTTCGTCCAATCTTGATGACGGCGATTGCGACAATCGGAGCAATGGTTCCAATGGCGTTGTCGAGCGGTGGAGGCGGTCTTGTATCGCAAGACTTAGCCATTACTGTAATTGGCGGGTTGTTCTCGTCTACCCTATTAACGCTAATTGTTGTTCCAGTTGTTTATGAAGTATTACGCAAATTCCAAAAAAATAAATCACTCGTAGATACAGAAGAGTGAAACTGGCCGACTTCCTTTTTAGGGAGTCGGTTTTTTTGAAACCATTTTGTTTATGAAACGTAAATCTGTTCAAGGAGGCGGTAGTGATGCAAGGAATAACGACGGTAGGATTTGGTCTGTTTGGTCTTTTTTATTTAGTATTTGTACTAGCCATCGTTGGTTTTGTAATTTGGTTCATGGTGCAACTCATTCAAACGCAGCGCGCAAAAGTACGCGTACTCGAAGAAATTTCAATGAAATTAGATCGACCGAAGTCCACGCGTGACAATTTTTAACCACTTCTTACTGGAGTGGTTTTTTTGATTAGTACAAGAAGTATTGACATTATTAAATTACTATTATGAACTAAGTTACAAATAGTAACTAAGGAGAATTTACATGAACTTTCATCAAAAACCTACCACTTTTGTAGCTAGTGTCGCAATCAATGTTACAGATTTAAAACGTTCCCTAGATTTTTATACTCAGGTCATCGGTTTCCAAATCGCAAGTCAAACCGAGTCAGACGCAACCTTAACAACGAATGGAAGAGACGTGCTCTTGACACTTGTTCAGCCAGAACGTGTCACTCCTAAACAGCCACGCACAACAGGTTTATATCACTTTGCTATCCTACTTCCGACACGCCAATCTTTAGCTAGCATCGTACCCCATCTAGTGAATCAAGGAGTACAGCTGGGTTCTTCTGATCACTTAGTCAGCGAAGCATTATACTTTGCCGACCCAGACGGAAATGGGATTGAAATCTACCGTGATCGCCTTCCAGAAGAGTGGACTTGGCAGGGTGACTCTGTTGAAATGACGGTAGACCCATTAAACTTTGAAGACCTATTAACAAAAGAAACTGTAGAAGAATGGACAGGTCTGCCATCAGATACTGTCATGGGGCATATTCATTTGCATGTAGATGACATTGGGCGCGCAGAAGCATTTTACACACAAGGTCTCGATTTTGAAGTGGTTACACGATATGGTCACCAAGCGCTCTTCATCTCAGACAATCGTTACCACCACCATATCGGTTTGAATGTCTGGAACGGTGTTGGTGCTCCGCAACCGGCGAAGCATTCAGCAGGCCTTGTTCACTATACACTCGATGTGCAAGATGCTGACAAACAACAGCAACTTGCAGAACGTTTACAAGCCTTTGGTGCGCGTGTTGACTGGAATGAGAATATCTTAATCACAGCAGACGCTGCAGGAAACGAAATTCATATCGTCTATTGATCCAGTGCGAAACCGATTTTGTCGGTTTCGTTTTTTCATTTCTCAGTAAATTCCTGTACACTAAAAGAAACAGCAATGGACTTGGAGGAACGATTTATGAAAGTGGCTTTGTTTGACTTTGACCGTACGATTTACAAATATGAAACTTACTCATTACTGATGCGGTTTCTTCAAAATCATGACGTGTATGGCAAGCGGTACAAGAAGTTTATGCGCCGGCTCATGCCCATTTATTTATTATATAAAATGAAAATGACTCCGGAAAAAACGATGCGCAAAAAAGCGATGGAAATTTATTTGAAAACGTTTGAAGGAGCTTCAGAAGCAGAATTACGAAGCTATTTTCGAGAAATGGCCGAGGAAATGTCAGGGGACTTTAATCAAGAAGTAATTGACCGCTTGAATTGGCACCATGAACAAGGGCACCGTGTGCTCGTCATATCAGGTGCATTTGATATTATGCTTGAGGAAGTTCTTCGAGATTTACCGATTGATGCCAAGTTAGGAACGGAAGTACCTCTGGCTAACGGAATGTTAACGAAAGTGACAGAGTTGTCGCATGTCCATGAGCGTCAAAAAATTGTGCGCATCGAAGACAACTTGAAAGAAGTCGACGTTGATTGGGAAGCGAGCTATGCATACGGCGACAGTATTTACGATATTGACGTACTTGGACTTGTTGGAAATCCAGTAGCCGTTCAACCGGATGCAGATTTGAAAGCCTATGCAAAAGAGCAGGGCTGGGAAATTATCACGGCATAGTTTAACTTTGTAGTAATTACGGGAATTCATGCTGTAGAAAGAGGTGAACGGTATGCAGATCAAAAAAAGATGGATTGCAGGTGCAGCAGTAGCAGCAGTTGCGGCTTATATAATAGCGAATCCGACATTTGGTAAGCGTGTCTCACGACAACAAAAGAGACAGTTTGAACAATTACCGCACTATAAAGATGGCAAGTTTCGCAATACCCCGCCGATTGTATCACCTGGCGGATTTGAAACGCTTCAAAGTCTAGCGAAAGATTACTTTGTAGGGAAAGCAGATTTACATCCTGCGAACCCACTACCGACCGTAAAGTTTGCGTGCCATGACAATGTGCAAACACCGCACGTCACTTGGTTAGGGCACTCATGCTTTTTAATTGAGTGGAAGAATAAAACGATTTTAGTAGATCCAATGCTTGGTAAAGTACCTCTCCCGTTCAAAGTAAAAGATATGCGATATCCAGTTGTAGAGGAGTTCGATATTGATTGTTTGGAGGACATTGATTACGTCATCTATTCGCATGACCATTACGATCATCTAGACTATGACACATTGCAGCACATTAAGGACCGCGTGCGAAAGTTTTTTGTACCACTAGGCCTTGGTGATCGTTTAGAAGGATGGGGAGTGCCGAAACACCGCATTTTTGAACTAGATTGGTGGGAATCTTTACAAGAAGAGGGTATCCGCTTTACAGCTGCCCCATCTCGTCATTTTTCCGGTCGTTTAGGTATCGACTACGGAGAAACGTTATGGTGCTCTTGGGTCTTTGAGTGGGAAGATACAAAGATTTTCTATAGTGGCGACAGTGGATACGGTAAACATTTTGAAGAAATCGGTCGCAGATATGGGCCGTTTGATCTTGTCATTATGGAAAGCGGACAATACGATGAGCGCTGGCCGGGTGTCCACATGCATCCTGATGAGAGTATGCAGGCATTTTTGGATGTAAAAGGGAAACATGTGTTACCGGTTCATTGGGCAGCTTTTACATTGGCATTCCACAAGTGGGATGACCCACCTGAACAAATGATGGAGCTCGGTAAACAACGAGGTGCTCATGTAGTGATTCCCAAAATCGGAGAGACACTAGATGTCGCAACGTTAGATGCGTATGAAACAAAAACTTGGTGGAGACCTGTTGTATAAAAATAGCCCCTTCTTAGAAGGGGTTATTTCGTCTTGATCGGTAAGTAGATTTCTACTTCCTCGCCTTTATCAGTAGGGAAGTACATTTCGATAATGTAGCCAGTCAAATCAAATTGTAGTTCATTTTCAAGCATCCAGTTAGAGAGTGTCACATGCAACTCACCGATTTCATCAATCGTCCCTTTAGCAAAAGCATAATCACGGGTGATTTCCATATACTCCATACCTGCTGGCGGGTGTGGCGGTTGTTCAGAAACAAGGATGCCTACGAAAAATGTGCCTTCTACTTGATCGACGGTAGATTGTGGTTCGAAAAGAGCAAGCTCTACATGGGATTGATAGTCGGTATCGTGTAATTTTTCTAAAAAAAGCCGTGCTTTTTCAGGTACAACTGTGGCATACTCTTGGAAGATTCCTTTGTGTTTGGTTACAAGAGAACGTACTGTCAGTGTTTTATGAGCTGGCATGCATGTAGCCTCCATTCAAATAAATACGTATAGTAAGGAGTTCAGTATGAAAAATCGTGTATTTGGAACTATTTATTTAGTATTCAGTATAGCATTGTTTATAGGCGTACAAAGATGGCCGTATTTGCAAGATATAGACCCAATCTATCACATACCGCTTTATTTCCCTGCACTAGTGTTAGCGGCCATTGGTTTATACCTCTATCGCATTTCTTTACCGAAAGAACCAAGTTCATAAATCTTGGTTCTTTTTTGTTTGTCCAAAAAATGTGTAAGAAGCAATGTGTGTTCGCGTTAAGTCAATCAAATCCTGAATGAATTCGTTCTCATCTTTCGCGTAGCCACTTTGAATCCACTCGCGAATAAGCCCGTAGAGTCCATTTGCCATATAGCGCTTAAAAATCTTCATATTTACTGGTTGATGATCGATGGTTTGAAAGCTAAATTGCTCATCATAAATCCGTTCGATTGTCTCTGGGAAGGCATGAAGCAAGCCGGGTAAAGTGTCGGGAACAAATAGCAAATCGAAAAATAATCGTTCTTTTCGGATATACGTTAGTAGGCTAAACGATTCGTGGCCCATTTCCTTAGTGTCTACCAATTGACCAGAATAATAGGAGGTACCAACTGCAACTTCTAGACCGGTCAGTTTCTCACGCAAAAGGGATTCGCTCAACTCGTATTTATCATGGTAATAGAGATAAAAAGTGGTACGGTTGTATTCGGTTTTCTCGACAAGTTCTTTAATAGTGACAGCATGGAATCCTCTTTCATGAACTAGTTCCATCAGAGCTAATTGAAAGTTTCTTTTCGTTCTGCGAGCTGCTGCGGAATCTTCTTTCATACCTCTCCTCCAATCGACACAAGATAAGGAAGTGTCGATATTCTCGACACATTACTTAAAGCTAGTGAGTGCTTTTGAAATCGCTTCCTATAGACTAAAAGCAAGAGCAGTATCTTTAGCATCCCACAATTGCTAAGTCGTCGCAACCACACATTAAAGGAGGAGTAACAAATGGCAAAACTAGAAGGAAAAGTAGCCGTAATTACTGGTGGAGCATCTGGAATTGGTGCCGCAACCGCAAAGTTATTTAGTGAACATGGAGCGAAGCTAGTGCTAGTTGATTTACAAGAAGATTTAGGTACCGCGTTTGTTAAAGAATTGCCGGATGCAATTTTCATCAAAGCGGATGTGACGAGTGAAAAAGAAGTGACAGCTGTATTTACAAAAGCAAAAGAAGCGTATGGAAAAGTAGACGTTGTCTTTAACAATGCAGGAATTGGTCGTGTTACACCGACGCACGACTTATCGTATGATGAGTGGAGAAAGACAGTGGCTGTCGATTTAGATGGCGTTTTCTTGGTTGCTCGTGAAGCAATTCGTGCATTTAAAGAGCAGGATGGAGGCGTCATTGTAAATACCGCTTCTATGTACGGTTGGGTCGGTTCACCGGGATCTGCTGCTTACAATGCTGCCAAAGGTGGGGTAGTGAACTTTACACGTTCTATTGGTCTTGAGTATGCTGCTGAAAACATTCGTGTGAACGCATTATGTCCTGGATTTATTGATACACCAATCATTCCGGAAGAAAGTAAAGCGGTTTTGAAAGATATGACACCGATGAAGCGTTTGGGTCAAGCTGACGAAATGGCGAAAGCAGTATTGTTCTTAGCATCTGACGATTCAAGCTTCATGACAGGTTCAAGTTTAGTAGTAGACGGCGGGTATACAGCTCAATAATTGACAAAAAGCAGGCCCTAGTGGACCTGCTTTTTTTGAAAGATAAGAAAGTATATAATTTTTGATGCCATGAGCCCAGTGTTCATGGTATTTTGATTTTATGGAGACAAATATTCTTAAGCAGATTTTCTTT
>NZ_JAFBFG010000014.1 GCF_016909155.1 Chryseomicrobium aureum | reverse complement strand
CCCTGTGAGAGTAGGACGTCGCTGGGCAACAGAGAAGAAGGTCATCCCGTCAGGGGTGGCCTTTTTTGTATGCGAAAAAGTAGACATAATCTTTTCCCGCGCTGTTTGTCTTCTCGCAGATGGATGTGTCTCCCCTGCGATGTTCGTCTGAAGAGCCAGTCCACGAACGAAGAGGACTTGGCCCGCCCCTTCAGCGCGGGCCAAGCGCGATTCTTCCTGATCCGTCCCACGCCGACCATCTCCAGTACGACCCATCCATCCAAGACAAGACCTTCTTATAGGAATGACTGCATCCAACTAACTCTCCATCTCGGCTCCGCCTCTACTGATCCTTGTGAATCTCATAATCAGTGGAAACTTCATAGCATCTTCTTCACTGCACTAACGTGAGGCTCTATTAGCAATCCACCACACACTGTCGAGGACAGCGACTGTTCACAAACTTCACAGTATGTCAGAACTGAAGTCACAAAGCCCTTTCTAGCAAGGGCTTGAATGTCAAAGAGCTCTTTCTAGCAAGCTCCGATCTGTCAGTGGTCGAACGCCAGTCTACAAAGTTTAAATAAGAAATTAAGAGGGATAACTTCTCAGTGGCAATCAATCATGGAGTCCAGGTCGTCATTTCCCGGGCCATCTGAGTTTTCCCGAGACCCGGCAACGAAGATGAAAGTGCTCTTCTTTCAGCTTACGTGGGGAGGCTCGGGGAAACTCACCCAGGAAATGGCGGCCTGGATGGAGGGATTGACAGCTAAGAAATACCCCCACCTGTCCTCTTCGTTCTTACTTTAATCTTTAGAACAAGCATTATAAGATAGACCTTGCAATTTGAAGTACACATCGCTTTGCAAAAAAGCTTACTTCTTCTTTTTCTTTCTAGGCGGCCGCTGCATTCCCGCCAATTTCTGATTATCACTCGTCAACTCAATCGTAAACGGATACAGCAAGAATACAGCTAAAAACAATCCTACAGAAAGTAAAACAGACGAAGTGACAGACAAATCAACAAGAACACGAATCAGTAAAATAACGACCATTACCATCACAGCATACGTCCCACTTCGCATACGCGAGTGAGCAGACAAGTACTGTCGTGCGCCACACTTCTCACAGCTCTGTTCAGAATTTGATAGCCATGCACGTCTTAAAGCTGCTGGATAAGACCAGATATGCCCACAGTTCTGACAAATACGTTTGTTATTCAAAGTACCAACTCCTAAATGATTCTTCCAAAAATATCTACACCTAGTGCTGTCGCAAAGGCAAAAGCAAGACCCCAGAGAACAATACTAATGATCGACCAAAGGGTAGTATGACCTTTTGTTCCACCGACTAGTAAAGCTATGAAGGCCGCGACGTGTGTACCGATTAAAATTGGCCCTAGCATAATCATTCCAGGTAAGCCGTACTTTTTCCATAACTGCATTGCACGGTTACTTCGTTTTGAATTTGCAACAGGTTTTGACTTGCGTCGAGAAGCCAACCAAACCTGTAATTTTTCATAGCCAATAATCAATAAGAAAACCGTTAAAAGGTTTCCGACAACTGCAACAATCGTAACTAGAAAAGGATCGAGACCCGAGAGAATTCCAACAGGTATGACTAGTCCCATTTCTAACCAGGGTATGGCAGCGCCGAGGAAAACTAAAAAGTATTCAAAGATAAAAATCAACTCCCTTCAGAGTGTATAGTAAGTATACCATGGAAATAGAGCTTGTTATTCAGCTGACTATACGTGAAAATAGAGAAAACAAGGGAGGTGAGCGAATGAAAGTTGCAGGACTGTTACTAGTAACTGTTTTGATAGGAGTTTTCATTTATGCAATCAGTGGTCGATTGATGGGAACGCGAATTAACTTTGTCAAACGCTTTCTTGCCGTATTGATCAGTATGATTTTAACAACAGTTGTCTACTGGTATTCGTATTTACGCACAACGAACTTCTTGACGAATGATTTTTATGATATTGTGACGGATCCAAGTGCCATCATTTGGACGGGGAGCATGTTATTAATTGCGATGCTTTTGTACTTATTCTTTGAACTTTTTGACCCTCGTGCGCTCACAGAGCGTGGGAAGCCGTCATCTCATCATTCATTCTTCACACGGCTATTTGTCTATAGAAGACGTCAAAAGCGATTTCGAGCAGTACTTCAAATAGCAATGACAAATGGATTTACAAGGACTCTGCAGTATGCGAGGCATCGTGAGAATGAAGAGGAGCTAGCCCGGGCTTTTCGCGATACACTCGAACAAGCAGGCGGTATTTTCGTGAAGTTTGGACAAGTGTTATCAACACGATCTGAATTGTTTCCGCGTGCATTTATTCGTGAGCTCAGCAATCTCCAACAACATGTGACGCCACTTTCAATTGAACAAGTCGTGCGTCTTCTTGATGAAGCGTTACCTGGGACTACGGAGGATGTGTTTAGCGAATTTGATTATACGCCTCTCGCTGCTGCTTCAATTGGTCAGGTACATAAAGCGCGGCTCAAAGAGAGTGACGAAGTAGTGATTGTAAAGTTATTGCGGCCAGATGTTTCAGATATTATGGAAGACGATTTAGGCATCCTCATTGATTTTGCTGAGTGGATTTCTGAGCGGTCTGATTGGGCAGAGAGTATCGGATTCCGGGAACTGGCACATGGGTTTGCGGAAGGTTTGAAAGAGGAAATTGATTTTTCGATCGAAGTAAGGAATACGCTACAGATTGCCAAGACGGTCAATTCAAGTGTCTATCCTGTAAAAGTGCCTATGGTGTATACACGTTTTAGCAACAGCAAAATGATTGTTCAGGAATATGTGGAAGGTTGTACAGTGGCAGAGGCGGACGAGTTGATTATTCGTCACGATTTAGACCGCTATGAGCTTGCACAGACGATTTTATATTCGTTCTTTGAGCAAATGATAGGACCTGGTATATTCCACGCAGACCCGCATCCGGGAAATATATTTATCAATGGAAAGACCGGAGAGGCGACATTGCTTGATTTTGGGGCAGTCGGTAGATTACCGAACGAACAACAAGATGCGTTCCATTTGTTTTTATTGGGTCTTCATCAACAAGATGAGAGTGTCATTTACGATTCGCTGACGAAGATGATTTCAGATTCCGCGCATATTGATCGTATCCGACTAGAACAAGAAATTGGGCAGCTGTTGTTGCGTGTATCGTATATCGATAAGATTCCAACCCAAGAATTGATCTTCTCATTGTTTGCTCTGGTGAGAAAGCATGGCTTGCATTTCTATCCTTCTGTTGCGCAGGCTTTGCGTTCACTAGTGACGCTTGATGGGACATTGACAGCGATTCATCCAAGTTTTGATACATTTACAGAAGCCAAAGAGTTTTCAGAGCGCTATATGCATGAGATGTGGAAGAAGCCGTTTCAAGAACCGAAGCAGGTATGGAAAGAGTTTGAGGAAGAAATGGCACTTGCTTTACCAGCACTTCGTAAATTTCCAAGACGTATCGATCAGTTGATTAAGCGGGTGGAGAGTGGAAAAATAATTCTCCATCATGATATTTTCTCAGATAAAGCGAACAATCAATTTGTAACACTGTTGTTTTCTAAATTCATTTTATTGATGGTAGGCATTACATTCGGAATCATTTCCGTTGCTTTATTGGCCATTGCACAAGTAGTGGATACGGCATATGGAGTTTATTTAAATACAGTGTCGTATGTTGGATTGTTCTTGTGTGCAATTTTATTGGTACGCCTGTCTGTTCAGGCGATTCGGGATATTAAAAAGCTTTAAAATTTAAAGGAAGCAGACAAACTCATTGATATAGGGTTTGTCTGCTTTTTTGTTCTTGTTGTTTAAACGGTGTTCTGCTACTATCAAATAGTAGCTTGATTAAGGGGGCTTAGCTCAGCTGGGAGAGCGCTTGCATGGCATGCAAGAGGTCGTCGGTTCGATCCCGATAGTCTCCATCAAAACTTGGGAAAACTGCAAAACGGCGAAAAGCCGTTTTTCTTTTGTTGAAAATACGAACATATGTACGGTATAATGGGAACATAATTAAAGGAGTGAGGCGCATGACATTTTTTGAAGGAATCACGTTAATGATCGGGTTTGGCACACTCATCGTCAGTATACTGGCTCTCTCTTATTCATTTACGCAAAAAAAATAACTGCCCCGAAGGACAGCTCTACTATGCGACAGATCGGCAAGCCTCTGCACATTTTTTACAAGCTTCTGCACACGCTTGGCAGTGATCATGTGAATGATGCTCACACTCAGCAGCACAACGCTCGCAAATCTCAGCACAAACAGCTGCTAGTTCCTTCACAAAAGGAGAATTCCGCATAATGGCTTGTTCCAAGTACGAACAAAAATCAGCACACTCCCGATCGAGTCGAATACACTCTTTCATCATCGTGACATCTTCTTCTTGCAAACAAGCATCAAAACAATGGTTACAAGCAGCCGCACAATCATGAAGAGTCTGAAGTAAATCTTGATACGTAGAATTCATCCAATTCCTCCTCTATAGTAGTTACTATTTTGTTTCCCTTTTACGAAGCCGTTAAACATTTCCCAACATACCGAGCATTTATTGAAAAGTAGTAATTGGTATACTTGAAGTACGACCCCCTCAAATAAAAGTGGTATTTCGAATAATACTATATAAACTAATCGCAGATAAGGAGGCAAGAAAATGGTTCAAGCGGATACGACATATCAGGTGGAGGAAACAGTTATGATTCCGAAGATTGTGAAACGAAGTGCATTTACAATAGTAGGTTTTCAATTCGAAGCTAGCCTTTTAGAGGTAGAGCAGCTAAACCCGATACATAGTTATTTTAATGAATTGATACTGAACAAAGACTTGATTCAAAACCGGTTAAGTGATGAAGTCTTAGTTGTGCAATCCTATCCTTTAAAAGATAATTTCAATCCAAAAAAGGATCGATTCAAACATGTTATCGGGTATCGCGTGCAGCGTGCATTAGAACTACCTGAAAATATGGTGAGCTTGACCATCCCTTCTTGTGAATATATGAAGGTCAGACACACTGGAAGTTCTGCAACTATCCATGAAGTGCATGATTATTTATATTCGTATTGTGAGCAACAAAAGGACTATTCGCCACTAGGATTTGATATAGAAGAATGGCGCACAGATTATAATCCGTTCCAAGCTACTAATGAAATTGACGTACTGGTAGCTGTTCGATAACTCTTCCTCATTTTTGGCGAAGAGTTTTTCTTTGTAAAGTTCTGACATAGCTAAGGTTCAACTGAATCAAAAGGAGCAATTTGAAAAAGAATTGTAAAAAAGCATTGTAATATTGTGAATTCACGCTATAATAAAATTAAATTTATGCAAACGTTTTCACTGCTTTCACGTAGTTTCCGGATGAATTATAAAAATGCTTACATATCTGGACGATGTGAAATTTATTTATGAGCGGTGTGCAAACGCTTGCATGAGTGGGGAAAACCTAAGAGGAGGGGCATTATGAAAAAGAATTGGTTAGTTTTATTGCTAGTATTATTCGTAGCGATGATTGTTGCAGCTTGTGCACCAGATCGCGAAGAACAAGCTGAAGCACCAGAGGGGTCTACAAATACAGAAGAAGCAGCAACAGAAGAAAAGCCTGAAAAACTTGTTATCTGGGAAGATATCGACAAGTCTGCAGGTTGGTTAGAAGATGCAATTGCTTCATTTGAAGCAGAGCACGGCATTCAAGTTGAATTTAAAGAATTAAATATGGCAGACGCTATCCGTGATCAATTACGTTTAGATGGTCCTGCTGGAAATGCACCAGATATCGTAACACTTCCACACGATCAAATTGGTCAAGTTGTAACAGAGGGTCTAATTCAAGAAATCTCAGTTGAAGATGACGTATTAGCTCGTTACAGCGAGTCATCAGTATCAGCTCAAATGTACAATGGGGCTCTTTACGGATTACCAAAAGCTACTGAAACACCAGTATTTATTTATAACAAAGCATTGATGGACGAAGCTCCTGCAACGATGGACGAGCTTTACACATTCTCTAAAGATTTTACTTCAGGAGACAACTACGGTTTCTTAGCACTTTGGGATAACTTCTACTTCGCACACGCTGTACTAGGTGGTATGGGTGGTTATGTATTCGGTGAAGGTGCTGAAGGTCTTGACCGTGAAGATATCGGTCTAAACAACGAAGGCGCTGTTGAAGGTGCTGACTACATTCAACAATGGTACTCTGAGGGATTATTCCCAGCAGGTATCGTCGGTGAAACTGGTGGAGCAGCAATGGACGGCTTGTTCAACGAAGGTAAAGTGGCTTCAGTTATGAACGGACCATGGGCATTCCAAGGTATGCGTGACGCTGGAATCGACATCGGTGTAGCAGCAATGCCAACACTTCCAAACGGTGAGCCAATGAAAACATTCATGGGTGTTAAAGGATGGAACGTAACATCATTCACTGAGTACCCATACTGGTCAACAAAATTAATCGAACACTTAACAAGTGATGAAGTATCACTTGCGCGTTTCGAAGCAGTTTCTGAAATCCCAGCAAACGTAGCGCTAGTTGAAGAGCCTGCAATCGCTGACAACGAAGGCGCTAAAGCTGTAGCCCTTCAATCACAATACGCTGTGCCAATGCCAAACATCCCAGAGATGGGTGAGGTTTGGGGGCCAATGGCTTCAGCTCTACAAACAATCGCAACAAGCAAATCAGATTCGAAATCTGCTTTAGACGAAGCGGTTGATCAAATCAAAACAAACATCGAAACAAATCATTAATCCTAACACTTAGGAAAAGCGGGGAGGCATTCACGTGCCACCGCTTTTCCTTCCATTTTTTATACATATTCGATTTATGAACACGTGCACTGCACTTAGGAGGCTAGGCCGAATGAAAGAATCAACATCTTCCACAAAACACAGGAAAACGGCGATGCTGTTATCCTTAATTCCAGGGGTCGGGCAATTTTACAACAAACAAATTCTTAAAGGTCTTGTCTTTCTGATTTTGGCTGTTTCATTTGGCTCAGTATTTTTTCAATACATTGGTTTTGGTTACTGGGGCCTTATAACCCTTGGTGAAATTCCGAAGCTAGATCACTCCATTTTCTTATTGATTGATGGAATTATTGCTGTATTACTTACTTTAATGGGACTCGGGATTTACGCATTTAACCTTTATGATGCGTATCATAACGGAAAGCGTCGCGATCTAGGTGAAGGGGTCAATTCTGTTCGTCAGCAGTATCATAACCTGATTGACAATGGATTCCCGTATCTGATGATTTCACCGGGGTTCTTCTTGTTGATTTTCGTAGTTATTTTCCCGATTATCTTCGTATTATTATTAGCGTTTACGAACTATGATTTGTATCACTCCCCACCTGCAAACTTAGTGGACTGGGTAGGTATTCAAAACTTCAAAGACATCTTTACATTAGATGTCTGGCGTTCTACATTCTTCTCTGTATTGACTTGGACGATTGTGTGGACGTTTGGGGCAACGACGCTGCAAGTGGCACTTGGTATTTTCTTAGCCATCTTGATCAACCAAAAAGATTTAAAAGGAAAAGTTCTTTTCCGTACGATTATGATTTTGCCTTGGGCAGTACCATCATTCATTACAATCTTGATTTTCTCAGGAATGTTTAATGATACGTTTGGGGTCATCAACCGTGTGATCTTACCAATGATTGGTATGGATGCAATCCCATGGATGACGAACGAAACATTTACGCGGATAGCATTGATTATGATTCAATCATGGCTAGGCTTCCCGTTCATCTTCGCGATGACAACAGGTATCCTCCAGTCGATTCCGGAAGAGTTGTACGAAGCAGCGGATGTAGATGGAGCTTCTGTTTTCCAGAAGTTTTTCTCCATCACGTTACCACTTGTTTTGTACGCAACAGCACCTATTTTAATTACGCAATATACATTTAACTTTAATAACTTCAACGTAATCTTCCTGTTCAATGGAGGGGGACCTGCACTGCCGAGTCAGAATGCAGGGGGTACAGATATCTTGATCTCGTGGATCTACCGCTTGACGATGACCAGTGCCCAGTACGGAAAAGCAGCAGCTATCACGATGATACTTTCCATCATCGTTATCACTGTAGCTTTATGGCAGTTTAGAAGAACGAAGTCGTTCCAAGAGGAGGATATGATGTAATGTCGAAGAAACAAGGGAAATTAATTCGTTTGACAGTATCGTATCTAATCATCTTGACGATGTGTGCGATTGTATTGTATCCACTCCTATGGGTACTAGGTTCTTCATTTAACCCAGGGGATAGCTTGTCAGGGTCACGTATGATTCCTGAAAACCCAACATTAAAACATTATGCATTCTTGTTTGATTTAGAGCGTTCGAATTATTTGTTATGGTACTGGAATTCCATGAAGATCAGCTTACTGACGATGGTTCTTTCTGTAATTTTAGTATCGTTCACAGCCTATTCATTCTCACGTTACCGTTTTGTTGGACGTAAAAATGGTTTGATGACGTTCTTGATTCTTCAAATGATTCCTAACTTCGCTGCATTGATTGCCATCTTTGTTCTAGCGACACGCTTAGGATTGATCGATAGCCATTATGGATTAATTCTGTTTTATGTAGGTGGACAAATTCCGATGAGTACGTGGTTGATGAAAGGGTACTTGGATACGATTCCAAAAGACTTAGACGAGTCAGCACGTATGGACGGAGCGGGACACTTCCGTATCTTTATCCAGATTATCATGCCACTGGCTAAGCCGATCATCTCTGTTGTTGCGCTCTTTGCGTTTATCGCACCACTAGGAGACTTCATCATCGCGCGTATCTTATTACGTTCCAATGAGCAGTTTACGCTAGCTGTTGGATTGTATGATTTGGTTGCGAAGCAGTTCGGGAATTCATTTACGACGTTCGCTGCAGGAGCAGTACTAGTCTCTGTGCCGATTGCCTTGTTGTTCTTAGCTTTCCAAAAGTATTTCGTTTCTGGCTTGACGGCTGGAGGAACGAAAGGGTAATAGAAAAAGCACTTCCCGCGATCACGGGAAGTGCTTTTTCTATTGTCCAGACCACTCAAAATTTTCAATTGTCACTTTTTCACCATCGAATTGTTCAGCTAGTGACCAGACATCTAACTGGTACGTGCCTTCTGGAACAGACATCGCGGCAAGTTCTGTTGAAAGTTCTAGAGGAAGCTCCCATGTATCTCCAGCAGCTACTGTTTGCTCCGTTAGTGCTTGAGTGAACATTTTATTCATGGAATACGTGTAGACGGTCTCACCCGCGTCATCAAGCAGTTGGTATTCGAATAATTGACCACTTGTAAACGAGAGTGTCACATCCTCATCCGTGCCATTCGTAATCACAAGTGTATACTCCCCATCTTGTTCTTGAAGTTGCTGTGTCAATTCATTTGTCATCTCTTCTCCTCCTTCGCCCGAAGTCTCTCCTTGTTCAGTTGAGCCACAAGCTATAAGTAAGAAAGTGAGCATGAGTAAACCGAGTAGAACTTGTAATTTCTTTGCCATGTGCGATTCCTCCTTTAGCCATTAGACTTGCTGACTCTTTTTTTCGTTACATAAAAGCGCGAAATATTTCCAAGCAACACTTCGCCATGAGGAATGAGCTTCTGTATGGCAATAGATGCGAGAATCGGGAAGACAATTCCTGCTACTGTGAATCCAATAGGTCCAAGTAAGAAATAATCGTTTAAAATCATGTACGTAAAGATATGCAAGTACATGATGGCGATCGAGTGTTTTTCAATGACTTGCATAGGCTTCATCTCAAACTTGCTAGCAAGCAATTGGAAAATCCAAACAAACGAGAGAATCATCGCAATTGGAATGATCAAGTCCAAGAAGAAATGGTTGTAGCGCAAGAATTTGAGACTCAAATGGTAATCGATCCAACCAATTTTATCGACCACAACAGCGATTGTTGTTACTGCTATGCCTGCAACACCTACTTTATGAGGTACCTCCAACCAAAACGTCTTCAAATAGCTTCCGATTGCAAAGTACACAACGGCAATAAATGCGACATCCAGGTTCCAAAGCATCGGAATCGTCTGGCTCGCTTCATCCGGTGCTCCCCCGACGACATCCATTGCCCAGAAGCTTTGGATATGTGCGATAGTATATAATAGAGCAAGAATCACCCATTGTGTGTAGCGTTTCGTATAGAGCGTCAAGAAAGTGAAAATCACATACGAGAAATAAAGAGTTGTAATAAACCAGATGACTCCGTATGCACCTCGGGCAAATCGTCCTCCAACGAAGATTTTCAAGAAATCTTCTGCATACCAACGCCAATCGAAGTTCAACGTAGCAAGCTCAATGGAATACCGAACGGTTGTGATTGCGATTAAGAAAAAGAAATACGGGAATAACAGTTGCATAAACCGTTTTGTTAGAGACCCTTTTGCGTCTTTTAACGAATGTACTTCTTTAAAGAAAATGCCGCTAAGTAAAAAGAAAGCTGGCATATGGAACCAATAAATATATTGAATCAATGGGAATGGCATGTCATGCGGGTAATGGCCAAGAACGACGAGTATCATCAAAAATCCTTTGGCAGCATCCAGCCAGTGAATCCGTTTTTTTGCCACGGATAATCCCCCTTTCTGAAAACTGGACGAAATGGTCCACACGATATAATACCATCATTACACCCCATCTGAAACCTGGAGGAAAGTCACTATGAAAATCGTACTATTTGGAGATAGCTTAACTGCACGTCATGAAGGACTCGATAAACCAATGATCAATGCGCACCTAGAGCCACATTTTCCTGAACACCAGATTCGTAATAAAGGTGTTAGCGGAGACACAACCAATGATGCGATGAAGCGGCTACAAAAAGATGTGATAGCCGAACAGCCAGACCTTGTTGTCATCCAATTTGGTTCGAACGATTCATCTGCTCATAAACACGTTCCGCGTGAGATGTATAAAGCGAATCTGGAACAAATGGTCAAAGCGATTGGTGCAGACCGTTGTATCTTAGTGACTCCGCCACCTGTCGATGAGGAGAAGCAGACGCAGCGCTCAAATCAGGTCATTGAAGCGTATGGAGAAGCTTTAAAAGAAGTGGTAGCGGAGTTCAATACAGGGTTTGCAGACTTATACGATGCATTCATCAAACAAACTGATATGAAAACAGCTTTAAAAGGACAAGATGATGACGGACTGCACTACGGAGAAGCGGGTTATAAAGTTGTGGAGCAGACTCTTGTGCCAGTCATCAGAGAGCGTCTTCAAACGCTTCCAGAACGAAAACTCTCACTTTTTGAACGCGTCAGAAGCTGGTTTGCATAGGTGGCATCAAACAGCGCTTCATATTATAATGGAGAGCAGTGACTAGAACGGAGAATGACAATGCAACAATTTAACTTTACAACGTTACAACAAACAGAGCGCCATGCCCAAGTACTTGCAGACCGCATGTCAGGAGGCGAGGTCATCACGCTTGAAGGAGACCTAGGTGCTGGGAAGACGACATGGACAAAATACTTTGCAAAAGCGCTCGGTGTGGAAGGGACCGTCAACAGTCCAACGTTCACAATCATTAAAGAGTACGAGGGGAGAGTCCCTTTTTATCATATGGACGTATACCGTTTGGCAGACAGTGAAGAAGACCTTGGGTGGGAAGATTACTTCCGCCAAGACGCAGTCGCTGTTGTGGAGTGGGCACAGTATATCGAGTACGCTTTGCCGGATGAACGAATCGATATGACCATTCGATTTGCATCCACAGGCGAACGCGTCTGTGAAATGACGGGTACAACTCCCCGAATGAACCAATTGATTAAGGAGATGGCACATGATCTGGCTGGGAATTGATACATCGAATACACCACTGAGTGTGGCACTCGTTGAAGACGGGCAACTTTTGATTGAACATACGGATAGTTTTAAAACGACCCATTCGGTAGCTGCAATGCCGACTATCGAACGTATTATGAAAGAAGCAGGCATCACACCGGACCAGCTGTCAGCGATTGCTGTAGCGAAAGGACCTGGATCTTATACGGGCATTCGTATCGGAATGACCTTAGCGAAGACACTAGGTTGGTCACTCAACATTCCTGTCTATCCAGTGTCGAGTCTCGCGGTCCTTGCAACGCCTGGGAAGTGGTTTGACGGATTGACTGTTAGTGTGATGGATGCGCGACGCCAACACGTTTTTGCTGGTGTCTATGACAAACAAACGGTACTTACAGAAGCGCACCGCTCATTTGCAGACCTACTTGAATTTTTACACCAACAGGAACGGCCTGTTTTGTGGTGCGGACAAGATGCCAAGTTGTTTGAAGAAGCAATTTTGGCTTGCGGTTTGGTGTCGTATTTTGCAGGTGTTGGAGAGCAGCTACCACGTGCGTCTGAATTGATCAGTCTTGCACAAAAACTAGAACCAGCTACTTCCATCCACGAGCTCACACCGGACTATTTGCGGTTAACAGAAGCTGAAGTGAATTGGATGAAAGCCAATGACTGAGTTCATTACGTTTCGACGGATGACACTGGACGATGTGGATGCCGTTTGGGAACTAGAAAAAGAAGCATTCCCGACGCCTTGGTCACGAGAAGCGTTCGTCAATGAAATGCTCGCAAATCGTTTTGCTTATTATATTGTCGGAGAAAATCAGGCGTCTGAAGTGATTGCATTTTGTGGAATGTGGCTTGTGACAGATGAATGTCATATCACGAATGTAGCGGTGACGACTTGTGCTAGAGGAAACGGTTTTGGAGAAGCCTTGATGCGAGAAGCGATTCGCGTCACGCGCGAAAACGGTGGACGCGTTATGACACTCGAAGTGCGGGTCTCGAATGATACGGCGCAAAACCTCTACCGGAAGCTAGGTTTCCAAGAAGGCGGTATACGAAAAAATTATTATACGGATACGCATGAAGATGCGCTCGTAATGTGGGTGGAATTTACATGACATATATATTAGGAATTGAAACAAGTTGTGATGAGACAGCAGCTTCTATTGTAAAAGATGGAACAGTGATCGTCTCAAATGTGGTTGCTTCCCAAATTGAGAGCCATAAGCGTTTCGGAGGGGTCGTACCTGAAGTGGCGTCTCGCCATCACGTAGAGCAAATCACACTTGTCATAGAAGAAGCTCTGACGCAAGCAGCCATTGAGCCAAAAGAGTTAGACGCCGTCGCTGTGACAGAAGGTCCCGGACTTGTGGGTGCGCTTCTCATCGGTATCCAAGCTGCAAAAGCCTTTGCATTTGCACATCAGCTACCACTCATTGGCGTTCATCACATTGCTGGACATATTTATGCGAACGCACTAGAGAATCCAATGGAGTTTCCAATGCTCGCACTGGTCATCTCTGGAGGGCATACAGAACTGATCGTCATGCAAGAAGATGGTCACTTTGAAAAAATCGGAGAGACACGTGATGATGCAGCAGGCGAAGCGTATGATAAAGTAGCCCGCGTACTATCGCTTCCATATCCAGGTGGGCCTCATATCGACCGTCTTGCGTCTGAGAGTGACGGAGCAGTCGATTTCCCCCGCGTCTGGTTGGAAGAAGGTTCGTATGATTTCAGTTTTAGTGGTTTGAAGTCTGCCGTCATCAACTATCAACATAATTTGCAACAAAAAGGCCAAGAGATCAACCCATCACATGTCGCTGCTGGCTTTCAGCAAAGTGTAGTAGATGTTGTGGTTGAGAAGACGCGCCGAGCAGCGAAAAAGTATGGCGTGAAACAAGTGATTGCAGCAGGAGGGGTTGCTGCAAACAAAGGGCTACGTACGGCGTTGGAAACAACTTTCGCAGAAGCGGATGTGCCGTTTTATGTACCTAGCCTTCCGTTGTGCACGGATAATGCAGCAATGATAGCAGCAGCGGGATATTCTAAATTTATAGCAGGTGCTCGAAGCGATTATGCAATGAATGGACGACCTGGCATGCCACTTTCGAGCTGGAATGGACTGTAGAGAAATTCTCTACGGTCTTTTTTATTACAAAGATTACAGTCTTTTATCAAATGTGACATCATTCGTCAAGAGGGAACGTCTGTACTTATGCACAATTTGTGGGTAACTTGTGCATAACTATGGATAACACAATATATAGTGGGTGTATTTTGTGTATGAAACTGCAAAACCATAAAAAACACCTGTGGATAATGTGTATAAGTCTGTTGATAGTTTATTTAAAGCCATTTTCAATGTGTGCAAATCTGTGGAAAAAAACTTTTTTAAATTGCCTCTTGACCAATATGTAGATGCTTCTTGTCGAATAAAAAAGAACCAGCACGAATGCTGGTCCTGTTACAACGTTTCAAGCTCTTCTTGCAACTCAAGCCACTCCATTGACAGCGTGTCATGCTCGTCTTGTATGACTTCAAGTTCTGCATTGAGCGATGCTACTTGTTCGTGGTCACCGAATACTTCCGGTTTGCATAGCTCCTCTTCAATCACTGCTTTCTTTTGTTCGAGAACGGCTAATTGATCTTCGAGCTCTGTTACACGACGCGTGATTTGACGTTCGCGTTTTTTCGCAGACTTATCAATCTGTGTTGTCGTGACAACGGGAGTAGGAATAGATTGGTTTGCTTCTATCTGAGCTAGCTGTTTAAGTTCGAGCTCTTCTTCTTTCTTTTCTAGATAATAATCGTAATCACCTAAATAGACATGACTGCCTGTAGGTGAGAGCTCCACAACTTTTGTGGCAATACGGTTGATAAAGTACCGGTCATGGGAAACAAACAATAGTGTTCCCGGAAAATCGAGCAGGGCATTCTCGAGGACTTCTTTGCTATCAAGATCCAAGTGGTTCGTCGGCTCATCCAACACAAGTGTATTCGCTTTTACCAGCATTAATTTTGCTAGAGCAAGTCGTCCTTTTTCTCCTCCAGATAAAGAAGTGACAGGTTTCAGCACATCGTCACCTGAAAACAAGAAGCGACCAAGAGCGTTCCGCACGTCTTTTTCATTTAACATCGGCCACTCGTCCCAAAGCTCTTGCAAGACAGACTTGGATGATTTTAAATCTGCCTGATCTTGATCGTAGTAGCCAAATTGTACATTGGTTCCGTAATGAACCGTACCTTCAAAAGCAGGTACTTTTTTCATCACTGTCTTCAGCAACGTCGATTTGCCGATTCCGTTCGGACCAATCAGCGCGATGCGGTCTTTCTTATAGATAGGAAACGTAATGCCAGATGCGACTTGTTTAGATTCGTAGCCAATAGCAAGATTGTCGATACGAAGTACATCATTGCCACTTTCACGTTCGATGGAGAAGCCAAAAGATGCAGACTTTTCATCGCCAGCAGGAGAGTCCATCCAATCGGTCTTTTCCAATACTTTACGTCGTGACTGAGCCATCTTCGTTGTAGAAGCACGTGCCAAGTTACGACTGATGAAATCTTCAAGTTTCGCTTTTTCTTCTTGTTGGCGTTCAAAGGTCTTCACATCTTTTTCGTAATCCAGCGCCTTTTGTTCAAGGTACGCAGAATAGTTTCCGACATAACGGGTCATTTTCCGGCGTGAGATCTCGTACACGAGATTCGTCACTTGATCTAAAAAGTAGCGGTCATGGGAGACGATGACAATAGAGCCCGGGTAGTTCTTCAAATAATTTTCTAAAAAGCCGAGCGTTTCAATATCCAAGTGGTTGGTTGGCTCGTCTAAAAGCAGCAAGTCCGGCTGAATGAGCAGTTGTTTTGCGAGCGCTAAACGGGTCCGTTGTCCACCGGAGAGGGACTGCACAGGTTTGTCATAGTCTTCTGGGTAGAACTGAAGTCCGTGTAAAATGGACCGTGTGTCACTTTCATAGCGGAAGCCGCCTGCGTCTTTAAAGTCTTGTTGTAGTCGGTCATAGTCTTGCGTCACTTTTGCATAAAGTTCCGGGTTGTTGTAAACGTCCGGGTCGGCCATTTGGTGCTCAAGTTCGCGCAGTGTAGCCTCTTGTTTTTTGATGGGTTCGAACACAGTCATCATCTCAGCCCAAATGGATAGGGGACTGTCGAGACCAGAGTGTTGCTCCAAATAGCCAAATGTCTTGTTTTTTGGCATGACGATTTCTCCGGAGTCGTAACTCATCTCACCTGCAATAATTTTCAAAAGCGTTGATTTTCCTGCACCATTGCGGCCGACTAGTGCGACACGCTCACGTTCTTTGACTTCTAATTTACAATTGATCAAAACCTCTTCGCCTGCGAAGGATTTTGTTATATTTTGTACTTGTAGTACGATCATGCGACCACCTCTATTCTCTTCTATAAGTGTACTGGATAGTACGCCACTCGGCAATGTGCCTGCTTTACAGGAAACTCAGCTAGGTGTAAGATAAAGCTGATTTACAGGAGGCGAACAGAGTGACAGCTGACAAACAAAAAATACCTCAGGCAACGACAAAGCGTCTGCCTTTATATTATCGATTTTTGCAAAACTTTCATAAAGCCGGACAGACCCGCGTATCGTCTCAAGAACTGAGCGATGCGATGAATATCGATTCTGCAACGATCCGTCGGGACTTCTCGCACTTCGGGGCACTTGGAAAGAAAGGCTATGGCTATGATGTCGAGCATCTCTTGCAGTTTTTCCGCCAAACACTCGATCAAGATGAGGCCACAAATGTTGCTTTGATTGGTGTGGGAAACTTAGGGACAGCATTTTTAAATTACAATTTCCACAAGAACCACAACACACGGATTGTCGTCGCCTTTGATACACACGCGCCACTTGAAGGAAAGACGAAGTCAGGAATTCCTGTTTTTCATCCCGATGTATTAGAAGACAAGATTCATGAATTCGGAATCGAGTTATGTATTTTAACAGTTCCGAGTCGAACGGCACAACAGACAGCAGAACGGCTTGAAGCGACAGGGATTAAGGGAATTCTGAACTTTACACCTGTCCGTTTGAATGTCAGTCCTTCGATTCGTGTACAGACGATTGATTTATCTGTTGAATTACAGACGCTGATTTATATGATTCGTAATCACAGTTGACGTTAAACTGTCACATCTGGGGTCTGTGTAGAAATAGCAAATTGCTAGTAAATGATGTAAGATGAAGGCATACTACTTAAGGAGGTGCCCGCAATGGGAGCAGGTCCAATTAGCTTAATTGTTATTGGTATCGTTGCACTTCTTTTGTTCGGGCCGAAAAAATTACCAGAGCTTGGACGCGCTATGGGTTCAACTTTGCGTGAATTTAAGACGGCTACAAAAGGCTTAGCAGATGACGACGATGATGATGTTAAAAAAGTAGATCCACCGAAATCTGACGTGAAGTAAGTTAAGTTAGGATGTTCTTTCATGAATAATAATGAATTTACAGTGGTGGAACATTTAGATGAGCTCCGAAAACGGTTGTTTGTTATGGTCTTCTTCCTAACGATTGCTGTGATTGGTAGCTTTTTTTTAGCGAAACCATTGATAAACTATTTACAAAATGCGGAACCCGCTCAAAATATTACGTTAAATGCTTTACAGGTCGTTGATCCATTTTTGATTTACCTGAAAGTAGTGTTGTTTCTAGCCTTTACGTTTACGTCTCCGATTATCTCGTACCAACTGTGGGCATTTGTAAGCCCAGGACTGCAAGAGCAGGAGCGACGTGCCACACTGAGCTATATCCCGTTCGCTTTTCTATTGTTTCTTGGCGGGGTATCGTTCTCGTATTTCTTGTTGTTCCCTTACCTCATGACCTTTATGACGGGACTTGCAACAGAACTTGGAATTACACAGATTATCAGTATCAACGATTACTTTAATTTCATTTTCCAGATTACGATTCCGTTTGGGATAATCTTTCAACTACCCATAGTGTTGTTATTTTTGACGCGTCTTGGACTTGTGAATCCACAGATGCTCGTAAAAGCGCGGAAGATGGCGTACTTTGTATTATTTGTCATCGCGGCATTTATTACGCCACCAGACCTTGTCTCGCATCTCTTTACATCCGTCCCACTGTTTATCTTATATGAGATCAGTATCGCGATTTCGCGTGTCGGGTACCGGAAGTATTTGGCGGCTGAGGCAAAACGAAAGCTTGAAGAACAGCAACTTCATCAGACGAAGTAAAAGACCATCCGCGGATGGTCTTTTTTTATGTCAGGAATTGAATGAAGAACTGGATGAACAATTGGCCTTGGCGTTCTGCAAAGCGTTCTAAGTCTTCTCTAAAGAATTGAACGAGGACAACAAATCCGTTCAACAGCATGTGTGCAATGATGGATGCTGCAATGCGTTTTGTTTTGTAGTAAATAAACGCGAATATAAAACCAGAGACCGAATACAGTAGAATGTGGCTCAGTTCAAAGTGAATGATCCCGAACATCACGGAACTGATGAGTGCTGCAATAAAGAAATTGGTCTTTGGAAGCAGCATGCCGAATAAGATACGACGGAACAAGATTTCTTCTAAAATTGGTGCGAAAATTGCAATCGCAAAAATGACGACAGGCACCGAGCGTGCGATTTCGATGAACAGTGCTGTATTTTCAGAACCTGGTTCAATTCCAATCAATTGCTCAATCCAAGCAGCACCTGCTTGTCCAAACAGCACCATGAAGAATCCTGCGATACCCCAGCCAAGTACGCCAAAGTTCGAGGCGGGTTTCGGGCCAAGTGGTTTTAGAAATGTTTTATCTTTTCGAATGAAATAGAAGAAGATAATTACTGCTGCGAGCATGCTAGAAAAGATCCACCAGCCGACTGCTTGCATCCTAGGGTCTTCTACACCCATGCTTTCAAAGAGAAAGAGGAGCGGGATTGGGCCGACTGCACCTGCGAGTTGCATGATGACGTAGGTAATCAGCAAAGAGAATGCTATTTTTTGATGTGACATGTATAGGTAAGTCCTTTCTGAGCTGTGGTTCTTCTATTGTAACGCATGAAAAAAATTTAGCCAAAAATTCACCTTCTGACTTGCAATCGTTCCTGTCGTTTATTATTATAAGAATTGTGTTAGCACTCTGTGAGTGAGAGTGCTAATAAATCATTTACCATTTATCAGGGAGGTCGTTTCATTTGTTAAAACCACTAGGTGATCGTATTGTTATCGAATTAGTCGAGGCAGAAGAAAAAACAGCTTCAGGTATTGTACTTCCAGATTCTGCGAAGGAAAAGCCACAAGAAGGTAAAGTACTTGCTGTCGGTACGGGTCGCACCCTTGATAACGGCACACGTGCTGAATTAGATGTGCAGGTTGGGGATCGCGTCTTGTATTCAAAATACGCAGGAACAGAAGTAAAGTACGACGGTAAAGAACTACTTATTCTTCGTGAAGCTGATATTTTAGCGGTTATCCAATAACAAGGAGGAACATCAATTATGGCAAAAGAAATTAAATTTAGTGAAGATGCACGCAGCGCAATGCTTCGTGGCGTAGATAAATTAGCAGATGCAGTAAAAGTGACGCTTGGTCCAAAAGGGCGCAACGTCGTATTAGAAAAGAAATTCGGTTCACCACTGATTACAAATGATGGTGTGACAATTGCAAAAGACATCGAGCTTGAAGATGCGTTTGAAAACATGGGTGCTAAGCTTGTAGCTGAAGTAGCTTCGAAAACAAATGATATCGCAGGGGACGGTACGACAACTGCAACAGTCCTAGCACAAGCGATGATTCGTGAAGGTTTGAAAAACGTAACAGCTGGCGCTAACCCAGTCGGTATCCGTAAAGGAATCGATAAAGCAGTCGCAGCAGCTATTACAGAATTAAAAGCAATCTCAAAAGAAATCGAAGGCAAAGATTCGATTGCACAAGTAGCTTCTATTTCTTCTGGCGACAATGAAGTCGGTGAATTGATTGCAGAAGCGATGGAGCGCGTTGGGAACGATGGCGTCATTACAATCGAAGAATCAAAAGGATTCACGACTGAGCTAGACGTCGTAGAAGGTATGCAGTTTGACCGCGGATATGCGTCTCCTTACATGGTGACGGATTCTGATAAGATGGAAGCGGTCCTTGAAAATCCATATATCTTAGTAACGGATAAAAAGATTGCAAGCATTCAAGAAATCCTACCAGTGCTTGAGCAAGTCGTACAACAATCAAAACCACTTCTATTGATCTCTGAAGATGTGGAAGGCGAAGCACTAGCCACTCTAGTTGTGAACAAATTACGTGGAACATTCAATGCAGTAGCAGTTAAAGCTCCTGGATTCGGTGACCGTCGTAAAGCGATGCTTGAAGATATCGCTACATTAACAGGTGCTGAAGTGATTACAGAAGATCTAGGTCTTGAGTTGAAATCAGCGAACATCACGCAACTTGGTCGTGCTGCGAAAGTCGTTGTAACGAAAGAAAACACGACAATCGTTGAAGGTGCTGGAGACTCTGACCGCATTGCAGGTCGCGTCAACCAAATCCGTGCACAATTAGAAGAAACAACTTCTGAGTTCGACAAAGAGAAGCTTCAAGAGCGTCTAGCGAAACTTGCTGGCGGTGTTGCAGTAATCAAAGTCGGAGCAGCTACTGAAACAGAATTAAAAGAGCGTAAACTTCGCATTGAAGATGCTTTGAATGCTACGCGTGCAGCTGTTGAAGAAGGAATCGTATCCGGTGGAGGTACAGCTTTAGTTAACGTCTACAACAAAGTAGCAGAAACTTTAGATACAGTAGAAGGCGACGTAGCAACTGGAGTGCGCATCGTGTTACGTGCTCTAGAAGAGCCAGTGCGTCAAATCGCTACAAACGCAGGTCTTGAAGGTTCTATCGTTGTAGACCGCTTGAAGCGTGAAGAAATCGGTATCGGTTTCAACGCAGCAACAGGTGAATGGGTGAACATGATGGATGCAGGTATTGTGGACCCAACGAAAGTCACGCGTTCAGCTTTACAAAATGCAGCTTCAGTTGCTTCATTGTTCTTAACAACAGAAGCAGTCGTTGCTGACATCCCTGAGCCAGCTGGTGGCGGTATGCCAGATATGGGTGGCATGGGTGGAATGGGCGGCATGATGTAAATTAACGCTCGAAAACCTTGTTATATCAAGGGTTTAAGCGTGTTACATTAGGTAATCTGTCTTAAAAAATCACATTTCACTAACATTTATTTTGAATTTCCGATTTTGAGGATGTTTCCGAAAGTCTGATGGACTTTTTGTGAAGCATCCTCTTTCATTTTATCAGTAACATGTGTATAAATTTTTAAAGTAGTTTTCATATCATCATGTCCAACGCGCTTCATAATTGTTTTAATGTCGATACCCGCCTCAGCATACATACTGATATGAGTGTGGCGGAAAATATGAGGTGTTGCATATTTTTTAATTGATGTTTTTTCTAAAAGCCGTTCCATTCGAACAACGATATTTTTTTGAATTAAGGGGTATCCATTTTCTCTACAGAAAATAAAATTCTCATCGTGAAAATCATCATATTTATGCCTGTTAGCCAAAATAAGTTTAGCTTGTCTCTTCTTGTGGGCTTTTAGCATATTTATTATCTCTACATCTAAATCTAATGTTCTAATTGATCCTTTAGTCTTTGGAGGGGTTAACTCATATTTCCTCATATTGTTGTCCTCGTTATAAAGTGTCTTAGTGATTCGAACCTCTTTTGTTTTGAAGTTAATATCAGACCACTTCAAAGCACATAGTTCACCTGATCTCATCCCAGAGAATGCTAAAAGATAAAATGTCTCTAAATCGAGATTGAGACCATGTTCTTTAACTGTTAAAAGAAACTCTGTAAGCTCGCCTCTTTCTAAATATTTTTCCTCAATGTTACTATTCTCAATTTCTTCTACAGTAAGCCTTTTTTGAGGGACTACTGCCCCGATACTCGGACTTTCTTTAATTAGCTTTTCTTTAATTGCATATTTAAAAATCATGCCAGCTGTAGTATGTACACCACTAATAGTAGTTCTAGCATAATCTTTATCTGTTAAATCTTTTAATATTTTTTGATACATCTTATGTGATATTTTGTCTATGTTAACTTTTGCGATATAACGGTTTAAAATTTTAATTTCTTTTTCTCTAATTCTTATGGTGCTACGCTTTTTTCCAGTTAATGAATACTGCTCCATCCAGTCTATAGCTACTTTATCAAAAGGCATTTTTTTGATCCTTTTTTCATCAATTCCATCTTCCTGTAGCTTTCTTAATGCATCAAGTACACGTTTTTCTGCTTCTTTTTTTGTTTTAGCTCTACGTGATATTTGCTTTCTTTCTCCTGTTACTGGATCCCGGGGCCCGTCAGCTACACAGACCCATTTTTTACCTTTTATTAGTTCCCTGCAATACATATTTATCCCTCCTATAAGCTAAACAAGTATAAATGATGCTTTTCTCTCATTAGGTAGTAATTTCAAAACCTCTTCAATGTCTGGGAGTTGAATAATAAACTGGCTAACTTGCCAAGGCTCAACTCCATGTTTAAGGATTCGTTGCTTTATTTGATTAAGGTTTAAACCTAGTTGGCATTCGTGTAGGTTATTAGTTAATAAATCCTCTATATTTATTGTTGCACTCATTATTGAGTCGTCGAAATCATCTCTCTCAAAATATTCAAATGGTGCAATAACTTCAAAATAATAGGTTTCCTGATCCCAAGGAATTTCCAAGGGTCTGAAAGTCAAAACATACCAGAATGGTACTTGGTTTCCTTCAAAATAATCATAGTATACTCGTTGTTTTGGCATTAGACTGTAACTCCTTTTGGTGATTTTTTTTTGATATTTGCCTTTTAAGCTTGTCCAAAAGTGATTTAGTTTCACTAGACCAATTTTCAGGGTTGGATTTTGGATACATTGAATTCATGTACACTCTAATTTCTTGATCTGACTTTGATAATTGCAACTGATTTCTAAAATGAATAAGTCTCTTATTAGCAAACTCTTGTGTAACTTTAAATTTCTTCGTAACAAATGGAATTCCATCTTGAACATTAAAATAATTAGTAATCTTATATTTTAGTAACATAAATGTTGGTACACAGAAGTGAAGTGAGAAATTGTCTGCCTTTGCCTCTTGTAAATCTAATAATGGATCACACATTAGTAATAATTGGTTACCATCCTGTCTTAATAAGTGACAAAGTTCATGAGCAAAATCTTGCCATTGTTCTTCTGGGGATAATCTACAATCAATTATAATTTCACCATTATATATACGACTAGAAAATTCCTCAAAGTGAACCAAAATACCTAAGCGGTCTGCAATTTTTAACAAGTCTAGTTGGTCAGGATAATAAATATCGATATTAAGATAAAATTCTTTAATCCAGTCTTCTAATAACGTTGTTTGATACTTCATTAGTTTCACTCTCCTTGCGAATATATGTTCGGTTTTATGTTATAAAGAAAAGCCCTATAATTAGGGCTTTATTTATTTTTATCTCTCTCTTTAATAAATTCCCAAAAACGAATTAACTCTTCAATTTTCTCTTCGGGCGCATCCTTTAAATCTTTAAAAAAAATTTGAGTCTTAGGATCAAGGAATTCTTTCCACATCTCATCTGGGGAATGGGTATTTTCATTTCCTGTAATTAAGTAGTCAATGGAAACTTCAAACAAGGAAGATAATTTTTTTAATGAATCAAAATCGGGTTGAGCATTTTCTTTTTCGTACTTGCCGTAAGCTTGGCGAGTAATTCCTAAGTAATTTGCCACCTCTTGCTGAGACATCTTTTTATTTGACCTAAGTTTTTTTAATCTATCAGAAAACATATAATTATCCCCATTTCAGAATCATCTATGTTAATGATTATATAGCAACAAAAAGTTGCTTTCTATAATTGAAACAAAAAGTTGCGTAAAAAGGTTGACAGCAACTTTAAGTTGCGTATAATAATAAATATAAAGCAACTTAAAGTTGCGATTGGAGGTGTAATAAATGACTAGACAGGAACTTCAAAAGTTGTTAACTAGGAAGAGAACTAAGTTAGGCTATACTCATCAAGAAGTTGCTGATTTATTAGGAACAGGTATCACTAGACAATATTATAGCATGATTGAAAAAGGAGAACGTAGACCTTCTGTAGATGTAGCAAAAAAACTTGGTGAACTTCTTGGAATAAATTGGACCATTTTTTTTGAGTAAAAAAGCAACCTAAAGTCGCTTGATGTAAATACTCATAAGGAGGTGATTGTAATGTTCAAATTAGATTTAGTATTCGATGATCAATCAATTAATTATCTGGCCAAAGGTATTTGCAGTGATTTTAGAATTCTTCTCGAACGCTTCATTGAAAATGATCTTCTCGGAGATGTAGTTCAGCGATTTAGAAGAGCAATTAATACTATGGGGAAAATACATAAATTAGCTTATATAAGTATTGACGATTGTAAAATGTTTGAAGATTATATGACGAAATATTCCACTTTTGAACATTCTCAGTCATATGAAACACCTGTTATGTTACCTGAGCCAGATGAGCTAAAGGAAGACATGGAATTTTTGAAAGCGTGGTTAAACGAGTTTAAGAAGCGTACGGCAAAAGTATAATTTTACAATTATGAACATAAGGTGAGCACAAACTTAGAGATAATGTTGTGTTCTCCTTTATAAATAAGTAAGGAGTAAAATGAAATGAAATTTAAGTTTTCTATAAAAGAAGCTGAATTTGTAATGACAAAGGATGAATTAGCGTATCAAGAGGTTTTGGATGATTTCGGTAGAGCTGAATATGTTTGTATACTAACATATAATATTTCTGCAAGGAGTCTGGAATTACTAAGGTACATAGATAAGCTTAAAGATACCACTGAAGTTGATATTATTTCTAATATTCCAAATCGATATGAAGAATATACTAGTCACTTTGCAAAAGGAAGAGCTAGAAAGATGATCAATATCTATTTAAATAAGCTTAATCCAGAAAAATACAATTCTTTATTAAGCTCTTATTTTTGCTTTGAAAATCACGCGAAAATAGTTATGACTAATAATATTATTTATATAGGATCATCTAATTTCTCAGATGAATCTAGTAAAAGTTTTGAATGTGGTATTATCTCTAAAGATAGTGATTTTATACAATATATAAAAAATGAAGTTATCCCCTATATAAAAGATGAATCTGAACAATATTATTCTCATGACTCTATCAATTCTCTGAGAATAAACTTCAAATTTATTTATTACAAATTAGTAAGTGTAATAGAAGAAGTACGTATGTCGTGTTATTCAATTGCAGACCATCAAGGAAAGCATTGGGAGTATTTTGATTTGATAAATAATAGGTATTATTTACAAGAGAGTTTGGAAAGATTGAATTCAAATTTTGAAGAGTTTGAAGATATTATTCCGACAGTATTAGAATCATTGGATGAACTGGATGTTAATATAGAAAAAATAGAAAATATTATCGATGAAATAAATATTGAAGGAATTAAGCTCCTATATTCCGATGATACAAATATTTATAATCTATTAACATTTGATAATCAAAGTTATGCAATGGAATATATAAATGATAATGAGATGTTCATTGCTGTGGAAGATATAGATGAATTTCGAGAATCAGCTTCCCAGGTGGCATTTGAGAAAGAAAGTGAACTTGAAGAATTAGCGAAAGATGATGTTAATGAGCTTCTTGAAAATTTAGCTGAATTTATAAAAGATATAGAAAAAATACTAAATGAAATTCCAGATATAGTTAATAAAAATTTGGATAATACAAAATGATATAAAAAGTATAATTTGTAATAAAAAAGGACCGCTCTCAAGATGTGAGTGATAATATCCCCTACGAGTAGACAGTGTAAAAAAGACATTTTTAAAATTTTTTATATACCAACACTCAAATAATTCATTAAATACAAAAAAAACAATAGCCCCCCAGCTCAATAGCTTTTCGCTAACATTTAGTTTAATAGAAGAAAAACACCCTTGGTGCCAAAAAGGTGCCGAATGGGTGCCGATATTTATATTTTTGCATATAGTTGAGTGAATATTTTATCAGGAGCAAACGTCCTCGAGAGTGGATAGATTAAGGTTAGATTGTATGATATTTTCAGGTAAAACCTCACAATCTATGGGCGGCATGATGTAAAAAACACATCGTAATCCTTACACACAAGGAATTACGATGTGATTTTCATATGAACATGACCTTTAAATCCGATTACCAAAAGAGATTCTATCGATATTTTTTGTGACCACTGACCACCAAATTGACCACGATTCGGCTAGATAAATTTATATTTTTATAGATAGATAATTTTTGATAGAAATAAACTTATATCTTTTTGTTCGAAAGAATACATGTATATATAAACCTGAAACCAAATACGACACATGTGGAGTGTGTTTGCAAAAATTAACCCTTATATTGTAACCAGTAAAAAACACTTGCTAGTATAAAAAGGACTTTTGCGAATCGACCCTGATTTCGTTTATTGCGAATTCGAGGTCTTTTTCTTGGTACACCCTTTCCCATATTCAATATCATCCTTAAGAGAGCTAATATACGCTTTTAACTCCAGTATGCATAGATCATGCGTTAATAAGGAGTTTGTGAAAAATTGTACTTAAAACTAACGAGCAAGCTAGTTGAAGAATGGTGTTTAATTTGTTCAACAAACGGGCAAATTAATTTAATAAGAAGTTGCAAAAAATCCCACTGTTTATACAGTTATATTTTTGCACTTGAACCAAATTTACAAAACATTAATAAATCAATAATATTCCATTTACAAACTACTGGTACTATAAAACTTGTAAGAGGGAATATTAACAAAAATAAAATGAATATTAGTTGATCATATAGGTGGAGAATTGGAGAAAACCTTTGTATAGCTAATTTTCACAATATACATATATATTAACATTCTATATATGTACATTGTGTTAAAGCTACGCAAATGTGTTTTCTCCTTTTTATTTTATCTATATTCTAGTTTCCATCTGAAAAATAAGGGGGATGTAAGGTTGAGTGAATTTTCTATTAACAATCCCGTCATAGCAGCCGTAAGGGATGTTAAATACATGAATTATGCAGTACAGACACCTATCGATACCATATTTTTAATGACGGGTGATATCTTAACTTTAGAAGAAAATGTCAAGATTGCTAGAAACAATGATAAAAAGATCTTTATACATGTTGATCTTGTTAAAGGGCTAGCAAAAGATAAAGAAGGCATTAAATATTTATCAAGGCAGGTAAAGCCTGATGGAATTGTTACTACTAAAACCCATTTACTTCTTGCAGCAAAAAAAGAGGGGATTCTTACTGTTCAACATTTATTTTTACTAGACACTCAAGCTTATGAAATAGGAATAAAAAATATTCTAGATGTAAAGCCAGATGCAGTTGAAATTATGCCAGGATTAATGCCTAGAGTTATTAAAGATTTAAAGCAACAAATTCCTTGTCCAATTATCTGTGCTGGTCTAATTAAAGAGGAGCATGAAGTAAAAGAAGCTTTAAAAGCAGGGGCTACTGCTACAGCAATCGGTGATCAATCCCTTTGGGATTTAAATATATCTAAATAAATCTAACATCATCATTATCCAGGTGGTTTTCAAATATGTCGAAAAATAATAATCAATATGTAATGGTAATTAGCATCGACGGTATGTTGAACCATTACTTGAAAGATGACCGACGTGGCGCCGACGATTGCCCGGTTAATCGGCGCGGATTGGTCTCATGCCGATTCTTAGTAGAATTGGAAGCTGGTTCAAGTGCTCTAGCTGTAGGTGCATCTTAACCTTGGAAATTAAAACTAAATTAGCAATGATAAACAACAAATAAAGGTCGTGATTACTTCTCATGGATTGGAATGTTAATAATATATCAGCATTTATATTTGATTTAGATGGGTGCATCTATTCAGGCAACAAAGTTTACGAAGGTTCTAAAGAGTTGCTTACTTATTTGATTGATACTGAAAAGGAAATATTTTTTCTAAGTAATAACTCAACTGATCAAGCAAAAACAGTTCGTCAAAAATTAATAAATATGGGGTTGCCAGTTGGAAAAACTACGATTTTAGTAGCGACGGAATTAATAGGAGAATACCTATATGAAACTTATGGTTCTGTACATGTTCTACCTATTGGAACAGAGCAGTTAAAGGAATCTTTACAAGAACAAGGACATAAGATATGTCTCTCTGACCGTGAAGATTCATGTGACTTTGTTGTAGTAGGTCGTGATACGTCATTTACTTATGACACACTGCATAAATGTACTAAGTATGTGATGAATGGTGCAAAATTAATAGCTACTAATCTTGATTTATTTCACCCTGGAGAAGATGGATATAGAGTGCCAGAAACAGGTGCCCTAATTGCTGCAATTCAAGCTGTATCAGGGATAGAAGAAGTACAAGTAGTTGGAAAACCTTTTATCTTTCCATTTAATAAAATTACTCAGAAAACAGGGTTAACACTAAATAACTGTGTAATGGTAGGGGACAATCCCTATACCGATGTTGCGGGAGCACATGCGGCGGGTGTAAAAACATTTTGGATTTCTCACGGTCAATCTTTTCCAAGCGAACTTGGTTATCAGCCAGATTTAACATGTAAATCAATGAAAGAATTAGCTGAAATAGTAATGACAACTTACAGTAAAGAAAAGGAGAAATTATCATGAAAAAAAATGTAATAGTAATATGTATTGATGGTATGGCGAATTACAATTTTGAAAATCCAAATTTAAAGGTGCCTGTACTTAAATCATTAATGGAAAAAGGGATTAAAGCTGATGGTATGGAAGTCGCATATCCAAGTGTTACTTGGGCTATGAATACAAGTATTATTACAGGAACTTTCCCAATAAAACATGGGGTATTAGGTAACTGGGTAGTGGATAAAAATGAAAAGAAAGTAAAGGAATTTTTTGGAGATAGAGATTTTTCAAAAGAATCAAGTATAAAGGTTCCTACTTTATATGATATAGCACATCAAAATGGTTGGACTACTGCTTCAATTTGTTGGCCTTTAACAAAAGGTGCCGATCATATAGACTATAATATTCCAGAATTTTATGAACAAGAATTATTTGAAGAATATTGTACAAAAGGATTATGGAAAGAATTATCAGATTATGGATTACCGGTTGAAAAATATGCTGAGTGGAGTAAAGATCATGCAAGAGGGCATATGCAAGATTGGTTATCAACTGAAGTCGCAAAATATTTAATAGAAAAACATAAACCGAACCTTATGATGATTCATTATCTTTTGGCAGATAGTTTACAACACGATCATGGAATTGGTTCACAAGAAGCTTTGTGGTCAATGAATTATATAGATGAAAGAATTGGAGATTTGATCAACAAATTAAAAGAAGAAAATATATACGACAACACAGATATCTATGTTATATCAGATCATGGATTTGCTGAAGTTGAATATGAAATTAGGCCAAATGTGTTGTTTAAACAACATGGATTGTATATTGAAGAAAATTCTCAAGATAACAAAGTAATTGCTGTATCAAATGGAGCTTCTGGGTTTGTTAGTATTTTAGATAAAGAGAATCATAAGACATTGTTAAAAGAAGTAAAGGAATTACTTGCACAGACTGAAGGTGTTGACAAAATTTATGAAAGTGATGAATTTCCTTCTTTAGGTTTACCTAAGAGTGACTCACATCATCTTCAAGCAGATTTGATTTTTGAATCAAAAGAGGGCTATTTTGTAGGATTTAAAGCTGATTGCAATTCCGTTATAGGTAAGAGTGTAATGAAAGGAATGCATGGGTTCCTTCCACAAAAAGACAAGCTCAAAGCAATGTTTATAGCTCATGGTCCAAGTATAAAAAAGGGGGAAACAATTCCAGAAATTTCACTAGTAGATGTAGCTCCAACCATTGCATATTCAATGGGTCTTAATATACCTAATGCAGATGGAAAGGTAATAGAATCAATCTTTAAAAAAATAGGAGTGAAGTTATGAGAGCAGAAATATTAAAACAACCAACGGAATCACTGGTAGGAGAAAAGGTAAAAACTAAAAAGAAATTTAATAAATGGCCATATATTTTTCTATTGCCCTCGTTAATTCTTTATGGCATATTTTATGTTTTTCCATTTTTCTACTCTTTTGTATTAAGTTTCATGGAATGGAATTTGATAAGTCCTGACAAGGAATATGTTGGTTTTGATAACTATAATTCAATATGGTCTGATTCTGTTTTCTGGAAATCATTGCTAAACACTCTGATTTATGTAGTAGCGACAGTTCCTTTATCCATGATGATTGGACTAAGTTTTGCATTACTAGTTGAAAGTGTTTCAGGTAAAATGCGAGAAACATATCGAATGTTGTTATTTATTCCTGTAATTGCATCTATTGCAGTAACAAGTTTGGTGTGGCAGTTATTGATGAACCCGGAGCAAGGTTGGATTAACGATGTTTTAAACCTTTTTGGACTACCTCAATTAAACTGGCTAAATGATCCGAATGTAGCTTTATGGGCAATTGTCATCATCGGTATTTGGAAGGCTGTTGGATATAATATGATTTTGTATATTGCCGGACTAAAAGGTATAGATAAGCAACTATATGAAGCCGCATCGATTGATGGGGCAGGTAAGTGGAGACAAACAATTTCTATTACAATCCCTATGCTATCTCCAATTAATATTTTTGTATTTATCGTGAGTGTAATACAGTCGTTCCAAGTCTTTACAACAATTCACCTCATGACACAAGGTGGTCCTAACAATTCAACAAATATGCTTGTCTATCAAATATATGAAGAAGCGTTCATGTTTTTCGATATAGGAAAAGCTAGTGCATTATCTGCAATTTTATTTATCATTGTTTTAATTATTACGATTTTCCAGATAAGAACAATGGAGAAAAAAGTACATTATCAATAAGGAGGTTATAAAAATGGAGATTAAATCCAATAAATATCGTTTATATTTTAAACACATATTGATTATAAGTATCATTTTTATAATGTTAATACCATTTTTATGGATGTTAAGTACTTCATTAAAGGATCCAAAAGATATTTTAGGAGGAGGTATTTGGTTTTTTCCAACATCATTTACCTTAGAACATTATATAAGAGCTATTAATGAAACTTTATTTCTCACATGGTTAAAAAACAGTACTATTATAGCAACGATATTAACCATTGGACAAATAATAGTAGCATTTTTAGCTGCTTATGCTTTTTCGAATTTCAATTTTCGTGGTAGAGAAATTCTATTCTATTTTGTTTTAGCTACGATGATTATACCAGAACAAGCTATTATGATTCCGCAGTTTATTACAATTAATAATTTTGATTGGGTTAACACATTTACTGGCGTAATTGTTCCGAATTTGGCAAGTGGATATGCAATATTTTTAATGAGACAAAGATTCTTGGAAATACCTAAAGAATTATCGGAAGCAGCTTCAATTGATGGTTGTGGCCCTTTAAGAACTTTATGGCATATATATGTTCCAGCCTCAATTCCATTTCTTTCAGCGATAGGAGTCTTATTATTTGTTTCCCATTGGAATGATTATAATTGGCCCCTTCTAGTATTAATGCAAGAAGAAAAAATGACATTACCAATTGCATTCTCAAGTTTCCAACATGAAGGACTAGTAGAATGGGGTCCTACTATGGCCATTGCAACATTGTCTATGATACCAGTGCTGATAATTTACCTTGTGTTACAAAAGAAATTTGTCGAAGGATTTACTAATAGTGGATTGAAAGGTTAATAGTTTTAATCGAAAAAAAGTATTGTCGTTAGTCGCTTGATAAAACAAATAAATTTATAGTATAAAACGGAGGAATTTATAATGAATAAGCTATTAAAAAGATCATTTGTAACAATGTCATTAGCTGCTTTACTTGTTGGTTGTTCAAATTCTAATGCTGAAAAATCATCTCAATCTACAGGTAGTAGTAAGGGAGAGCCTATAGAAATTGAATTTTTACACATTCATGGTGGAAAACAGGGAGAAGCACTTGATAAAATTATTGAAAATTATCATGCATCTCAAGATGAAGTCAGAGTAAAGCCTATTTATGTAGAAGGAGCGTATGAAGGAGTAGTAGAAAGATTGCAATCTCTAGCAGCAACAGATCAATTACCTGAAATCACACAAGCAGGATTCACATACACAGAATATATGTTGGAAAATATGCCTATTGTGCCAGTGCAAGATTATATAGATGAAGAAAAATATGATACAAGTGATTATTTTCCACAAATGCTAGATTTAGCAAAAGATGATGATGGAACAATTAAAGGTTTGCCTTTTGCTGTGAGTAACCCAGTAGTTTATTATAATAAAGAAATTTTTGAAAAAACAGGAATTAATGCTGAAGAGTCACTAAAGACTTTTGAAGATGTTCGAAAAGTTGCAAAAGAATTAACTAAAAATGATGTGAACGGCGTGTATTTTAATTATGGAATTACTGGTAACTGGTTATTCCAAGCAATGGTAGAAACTTTAGGTGGACAAATGATTGCTGATGATCAAAAAAGTGTAACATTTAATAAAGAAGAGGGTGTCCAAGCTTTACAATATTGGGTAGATTTAATGAATACAGATAAATCAATGCCTAATATTAATGATCAACAAGCTGTTCAAGCTTTTTCTAGTGGTAAATTAGCAATGTATGTAAGTACACCGGCATCATTTGCTTCTATGCAATCACAAAGTGATTTTGAAGTTGGATTGATTCCTTTCCCAACGGATGGAGAACACTCAAGAAAAGTACCAGCTGGTGGTAACAATATGTTTATTTTAGAAACTACAGAAGAAGAACAAGATGCAGCTTGGGATTTCATGAAATTTACAACTTCTCCTGAATCAACAGCAATTGTGGCAGAAGAAATGGGTTATATGGCAGTTAGAAAAAGTGCAGTAGAAGATTCCAATTTACTAGGATCATATTATAAAGAGACACCAGCTGCGTACGTGCCGTACACACAAATTGAAGATATGGTACCTTGGCATAATTTCCCTGGTAAAGGTGGTTCACAAATCTACAAAATTGTACAAGATAACGTAGAATCAGCATTAAATGATCAGAAGACAGCAGAAGAAGCTGTAAACGAGGCTGCTGAAGAAGCAAATGCATTATTAAAATAAACTGATTAGTTAAATCGTAATCATAAATCACTTAATTGTTTAATCAACAGTATTCACCAAAAGAGGAGGAAAATACTTGGCAAGTTTAATGTTTGATCATGTAAAAAAAAGGTATGGAAATAGCGAGTTAACTGTTAAAGATTTTCATCTTGAAGTGAAAGATAAAGAATTTCTTGTGCTAGTTGGTCCATCTGGCTGCGGAAAATCAACTACTTTAAGGATGATTGCCGGATTAGAAGATATTACTGAAGGAAGTTTATATATTGATGAAACATTAGTAAATGATGTTAACCCGAAAGATCGAGATATTGCAATGGTATTTCAGAATTATGCATTGTACCCTCATATGACTGTTTATAAAAATTTGGCATTTGGTTTGAAACTTGCCAAAGAACCGAAAGAAAAAATTGATGTGATGGTGAAAGAAACAGCGAAAATTTTGGAAATTGAACATCTTCTTGGTAGAAAACCTAAAGCTTTGTCTGGTGGTCAACGTCAAAGGGTAGCTTTAGGTAGAGCAATTGTAAGAAATCCTAAAGTATTTCTAATGGATGAGCCACTTTCTAATCTGGATTCTAAGCTCCGAGTACAAATGAGGACAGAAATTACAAAACTTCATAAAAGGTTAGGTGCTACAATCGTTTATGTTACTCACGATCAAACTGAAGCTATGACTATGGGTGATAGAATTGTCATTATGAATGAGGGTGTTGTTCAACAAGTAGCAAGTCCAGACGTAATCTATAATAATCCTGCAAATAAATATGTAGCAGGATTTATAGGATCACCGTCAATGAATTTTATTAATGGAAGAGTAATAGAAAAACAAGGAAACATCTATTTCACTACTGATAATATTAAATTACCTATAAGTAAAGATAATACTAATGACTTAAAAAATTATATCAATCAAGAAATTACGTTTGGTATTAGACCTGAAGATATATATACGGATATTAAACAAGTAGACACTAACGAAAGTCTTGTTAAGTATACAGCCAAAATAGAATCAATTGAAAATACAGGTTCTGAAATGTTTTTATATTTTAGTGTAGATGGCGAACCTCTTACGGTACGAAATAAAAGTAATCCTAATATTAAAGTTGAACAAAAAATTACATTGTATGTTGATATGAATAAAGCCCACTTTTTTGAAAAAGAAAGTGGAACGTCAATTAAATATGATAGATTATTAACTGATAATGAGTAAATTCAGTTCAAAATGCACCAAAAGAAGTGTACGAAAAACCAGAAAACGTATTTGCTGGCAGCTTCATCGGTTCTCCTGCGATGAACTTCTTTAAGGGTTGCTAAAAGATCGGGCACTGTTATTCGATTAAAGGGCGCCATTCTTTAGGTTGGTGGAGCGATCTAGCAGATCACCCACCATAAACTTGTGATTTTTTAAAAATCACACAAAAATAACAAAAATTACATTTGGATATGAAGATTTACGAAAGTAAACCCTTTTTACTATTAGAATGTTGTCTGGAAAATCGTAAGTATGAAAGTTGGTGAAAATGTGCGGAATTTAAGTAAAAGATGGGCGGCATGATGTAATCATCCGCTCAACCGAAAAGAGGCCTCACACGAAAAAGTCGTGTGGGGCCTCTTTTTTATAATGCTTTGTGTTGGAAAGGGCATTTGCCTAAGATCGGCTCGCTGTCATCTCCGATGAAGAATTGTTTCCATTCGTTGTGTGTTGGATCACCGAAATGACTGATGTCCGGATGTTTCGGAAGGTTGTCCCATGCCTCGACTCGCTCTCGTACTTTTTCGCGTGACATGATACCACCTTTTTCAGTTCCCTCGAGTCCTTGGAAGATTAACCGTGGCTGGAATCCGATGACCATCGAATTACCAAGGTCACGTGTTTTGCGTTGTTTGTATGCTGGTGTATTCCCAAATGCAAAGATCGGTTGTCCTGCATAACGGAAATCCCACAAATAATGATCTGGATCTTTTGGAGCTTCCTGTGGCCACTCTTCATCATCTACTTCATGCAAATACTGCAGAATATCCCAGAACTGCTTACGGTAGGCTTCTAATGACTGCTCCGTTTCAAAGGGCTCAACAAATAAAAACAACCCATGACGTTTATGATTTGGGTCTTCAAATAATGCTAAGAAGTCTTTCAAAGCACTGGCTGCATTCGTCCAGTCTTTTTGTTCAATAAATGCATAGCGCAACTCACCACGTAAATGCCCTGTTCGACCAAAATAACAAGGAAACGTTTTATCTGTGACAGTATTCTCAAATGTTTGGTATTCCCGTTTGAACCACTCAGGTAAATCCGTGCGTGTCTCGACATCTTCTTTCGTCAATAGTGTATGTTTTGCAGCAATCATCTAAACAATCCCTTCATCTATCTATTTGTCTTCTGATTCCCTACTTTCTCAAAAAGAAACCAAAAAACTTCCAAAAGAAGTTTAGCGGTACTAAAAGAGGAAATAGTATTCATATAAAATAGGAACGGAAAAGGTGGAGACAAGATGGGACTTGAAAAACAACAACACCAATGGGACGGCTGCTCAACAGAATATGACACACTCACTCAAGTCATTGTTTGTGAACCAACCTATATGAAGATTGAAGAAGTTATCAATACTGTACAAAAACGGTACGCAAAGGATAATATCGATGTGGAAACCGCTCTTCAGCAACACGCTGCTTTTACAGATGTGCTTAAAGACAATGGAGTGGAAGTCATTACACTTCCAGCGCATGAAGAATTCCCCGAACAGGTCTTCACTCGTGATATTGGTTTTACGATCGGAACTCGTGTGTTCATTTCCGAAATGGCGAGCCCGATTCGTCAGGGAGAAGAAAAAATTCTGCGTGAATGGGTTGGATCAAACGGCATTCCGTATCAGAAGATGATAGCTGGCTCGATTGAAGGTGGAGACGTAGTAGTAGACGGTAGCAAAGTCTTTGTAGGTGTCAGCCACCGCACGAATCACGAGGCAATTGACTTTTTAGAGAAGCAATTGCCGACAAATGAGATCATCCGCGTTCCGTTTGACGCATCTTGTCTTCACTTGGACTGCGTCTTCACAATTCTCTCTCCGACGCATGCTCTTGTGTATCCTGAAGCTCTTTCATCTGATACATTGAAAATGTTAGGGAAACACTATACATTGATGGAAGTGAAAAAAGAGGAGCAGTTTGCAATGGGGACAAACGTGCTTGCAATCGGCAATAATAAAATCATCAGTCTTCCGCAAAATACAGCCGTGAATGAAAAATTGCGTGCGAATCACTTCGACGTAATCGAAATCGACTTCAGTGAAATTATCAAATCCGGCGGTTCCTTCCGTTGTTGTACGATGCCACTAACAAGAACTAATTAACCAAGACACATCGACTCGCTTAGCGGGTCTTTTTTTATGGTAAACTAAATGCGGACAAAGGAGGCAGCAACATGAAACTCATCTCATGGAACGTCAACGGCATCCGCGCCTGCGTCAAAAAAGGATGGCTCGACTACTTCCACACACAAAACGCTGATTTTTTCTGTATTCAAGAGACTAAGATGCAACAAGGTCAACTCGATCTCGACCTACCCGGCTACTATCAATACTGGAACGATGCCGAGAAGAAAGGCTACTCGGGTACCGCGATCTTCACTAAACACGAACCACTCTCTGTTCATTACGGACTTGGTGAAGATCTTGATGAAGCAGAAGGGCGTATCATTACACTCGAATACCCAAATTTCTATCTCGTCAATTGCTACGTGCCAAACGCAAAACGCGATTTGTCGCGCCTTCCCTATCGATTAGAGTGGGAGGACCGTATGAATTCATACTTAACACTTTTGAACCTTACAAAACCCGTCATCTATACAGGCGATTTAAACGTCGCGCATCAAGAAATCGATATCCGCAACTCCAAGTCGAACATCGGGAACTCTGGATTTACATATGAAGAACGTGAAAAAATGACGAAGCTTTTGGAAGATGGATTCGTCGATACATTCCGCTACCTGCACCCGATAGCAGAAGGCCACTACACATGGTGGAGCTATATGGCGAAAGTGCGTGAGCGCAACATCGGATGGCGCATTGACTATTTCCTCGTCTCCGAAAAGCTTGCACCTGCAATAAAAGAAGCGGGGATGCACCCGGAGACAATGGGGAGCGATCACTGCCCAATCTTTTTAGAACTAGACAAAGAATTTTTGACGTAAATAGCGTACAATATAGAAAAACGTAGGAGGTCCGTTAACGTGAATCTGGAAGAATTATTTGAAAAACTTGAAGAGTATAACCCGGTTATGGTCGATTTTAGAAGGAATCTTCACATGTATCCCGAGCTGTCATTCGAAGAGGATGAAACCCCCAAAAAAATAGCGGAATTTCTTAGTGAATTGGGTTTGGAAGTGAAAACTGGAGTAGGCGGAAGAGGTGTTGTTGGATACCTAAGGGGGGCAAGCCCGGCAAAACGGTTGCATTGCGTGCAGATTTTGATGCATTGCCTATATAGGATGAAAAAGAGGTCTCGTACAAATCAAGAATTCCTGGTGTCATGCATGCATGCGGACATGACCCGCATACAGCAGCACTATTGGGTGTAGCCAAAGTTCTGAGCGAAGTAAAGGATAAGATTGCAGGCAACATCGTTTTTATCCATCAGTTTGCCGAAGAAAAGCTTCCCGGTGGTGCTAAGCCCATGATTGAGGATGGCTGTTTGAAAGGCGTTGATGTAATATATGGGGCGCATGTTTTCTCAAACTCACCAATAGGTACGATATCTTTAAACGATGGAGGTCTGTTGGCTGCTGCTGATTCTTTCGAGATTCAAATTCAAGGCAAAGGTGGACACGGTGCATCGCCACATATGACTATTGATTTAGTAGTTGTTGGATGCCAGCTGGTCATGAATTTGCAGCAAATCGTCAGCAGAAAGGTTGACCCGCTTTCCCTAGCTGTCGTAACAGTCGGAACAATCAATACAGGACAAAACTTCAATGTGATTTCTGATATAGCTCGGATCACGGGAACTGTCCGTACATTGGATGAAGAAGTTAGAAGCCTGATAGAAAACGAGATTGATAAAATTGTGTCGTCCACGTGTGCAGGTGCAGGTGCAACGGCAAAACTAACCTATACGCGAGGGTATCCTGATTTAACGAATGATAAAAAAGAGGCTACTCGAATCACAAGCCTGTCTGAGAACATTCTTGGGGAAGATATGGTGTTTCAAGTAAAGCCGATTATGGGCGGGGAAGATTTTGCCTATTACTTGAAAGAAGTACCTGGTGCTTTCTTTTTCGTTGGTGCAGGAAATGAACAAATCAATGCCACTTATCCTCATCATCATCCGAAATTTGATGCGGACGAACGTTCCATGATTAATACCGGTAAAGTTTTTATTGCTGCAATCCAAGACTACTTGAATACTGAGTCTGAGGTTAGTGGGCAGGAAAAAGTAGAAATTTTAAGGTAAGTGAAATTTATAATATAAGGTTTAAAAAACCATAGGTGAAGGAGCTTTTATGATGAGTACATTGACGTCTACATTAAGAACGGTAACATCTGAAGATCTTTATAAATTTCAATGGCCAAGCACTCCGGTCATTTCGCCGGATGGCAAGCAAGTAGTATACGAAAAAACAATAGCAAAAAAATCAACAAACGGCTATGAAACACATCTTTGGCTTTCGGACATTGGTGGACAGTCTCGCAAGGTTTTGACCTCAGAAGGAAACCTAAACACATCTGTTATCTGGTCGCCTGACGGGAAAAAAATAGCCTATCTTTCAAATGAAGAATTTGGGACACAGGTTTGGGTACTATCATTGGAATCCGGTGAGAAAAAAAGAATTTCGCAGTTTAAACGCGGTATCAGTTCCATCCTGTATTCTCCAGATGGGGATACCATTTATGGGTTGGTTCCGGTTAAGCTGAACGAAGAAATTGAAGTGTTTCAAGGACAGGATTCCGATGACGAAGCAAAACAATGGGGTCCGAGTGAGCATATCGCTTGGAAAAACGCTCCTAAACGTTACAGTGGATTGTACTACAAACTGGATGGTGCCGGTCTGCAAAAAAACTTAAAGCTACAACTGGTCTCCATTGATGTGCATTCTGGAACATTCAGCCAAGTGACAAATTCAGCTTACGATGTTACAGAACCTGCCATTTCTCCTGATGGTAAATATTTACTTTTTTCATCTATCAGCAGCGACAACGACAATATATTGTATAAAGGCGAACTAAATAGGATTTCTGTAAAGGGAGGAGAAGCAGAAAAACTGTATGATGCATCAAAAGTTGCCAGTCCTTCGTATTCACCGGATGGAAAGTGGATCAGTTTCATAGGTGGAGATATGGTACATCGACAATTGCTCATCATTCCTGCCGATGGTGGAGAATCGATAAGTTTGAGTGATGATTATCCGGATACTTTAGCTGACTTGAACTATACCGACATGCGATATATCAAATCTTACGTAAAACCGCAATGGTCGAAAGATAACCGTTTTATATATGCTCTTACTACACACCAGGGAACAAATGAAGTTGTGCGTTTTTCAGTTTCAGAAAATGGTAGTCAAACAACAGTTGTAGGTGGACAACGTGCGATATTCCACTTTGCCTATGATGGTGATGAGACGGTTGTTGCCGCATATTCTTCCCCTTCGCATCCTGGAAAAATAACTGCTAATCGAATATCGGAAGAAGAATCTGTTGTTCGCACCATTCGTAATGTAACGGATATCATTGAAGTGTATAATCCAATATTTCCTAAAAATGAAGTACGCATAGACGATTGTAACGATGAACTTTTGTCAGAGCTGAATGTGGTTGAACCAGAAACATTTTCATATGAATCGGTAGATGGCTGGCAAATTCAAGGATTTATGTTGAAGCCAGCTAATGTGGAAACAGGTAAGAAATATCCTGTCCTCCTCGAGATTCACGGTGGCCCACATTCCATGTATGGCTATACTTATTTTCACCAAATGCAGTTAATCAGTGCCCAAGGCTACGGTGTTGTATTTACAAATCCTCGGGGCAGTTCCGGATTTGGAAGAGAATTTACGGAGGCGGTACAAGGCGATTACGGTGGTAAGGATATGCAGGATATTCTCAATGGTGTGAAAGAAGCCGTTGCAAGATATGATTTTCTAGACGGTGAACGAGTCGCGGTCAATGGACTTAGCTATGGCGGTTTCATGACAAATTGGCTGGTAACTCATACAGACCGTTTTTTTGCTGCTATTACGGAAGGCTGCATTTCGAATTGGGTATCATTTTTCGGAACAAGCGACATTGCCCCTGGTTTTATATCCCAGGAGTTTCTTGGAAAAACAGATCCGGAATCACTTTGGAAATTTTCACCGCTTGCCTACGTTGAAAATGTTCAAACCCCACTTCTCATTGTCCATGCAGAAGATGATCTGCGTTGTCCGATTGAACAAGCGGAACAGTTTTACTCTTATATAAAGCGACAAGGAAAAGAAGTAGAGTTTTTGCGTATCCCGAACGCCAGCCATGGCATGTTACAAAATGCAGAACCGGAAAATCGGATAGCAAGGGTCGAAGCGATGGTCGATTGGATTAATACCCATCTGCCGGAGTAAGAAGGGGGAAATGACGTGTTGAATCTACAGCAAAAATTAGATGCCACTTTAGAAAATCTTCCAGGAACATTTGGTGTTGCCATAAAGAATCTGGAAACTGGTGAAAGTGCCTTTATTAACGGGGGTAGTCAATTTCAATTGGCCAGTACATTTAAAATCCCGATATTAGTGACACTGTTCCGAGATGTGGAAGAAGGTAAGCTTTCACTTAGTGACAGGATTGAAATTAGCGAAGAAAGCTATGTACCAGGATCTGGAATTCTCCAAGAGATTGATCACGGAATAAAGGTAACAATTAAAGATTTGGCAACGCTGATGATTATTCTGAGTGATAATGTTGCTACTGATGCCATCCTGAAGCTTGTCAGTATTGAAAGTGTTTCAACCTATATGAAAGAACTCGGGCTGAATGAACTTTATATCAATCAAAGTTGTTGGGATTTAATCACAACGAGCTTAGGCATGGATGCAAAAACATATTCAGCTGAAGCAGCCCATACACTTCGGACAACTGACTTCACACCAGAATCATTTGATACGGACAGTTTTGTCTTTCATCCAAACAAGAGAAGTAATGAATCAAGTCCAGTTGAAATGAACCGGCTGTTAGAGATGATCGCAAAGAAAGAATTACTTTCAGAAGCCTCCAGTATTGGAATATTAGAAATTCTATACAAGCAGCAGTATAGAAATAGAATTCCACATCATTTGCCTTACGGGACTAAAGTTGCAAGCAAAACGGGAACTATTCGTGATGTAGTTAACGATGTCGGGATTGTTTACCTGCCGGATGGAAAAGGTGCTTACACCATCTCTGTTTTTTCCAAAAATAACGTGACCATGGAAGAGGGAGAAAAAACCATCGCTCAAATAGCTAAAATTGCTTATGATCACTTTACAGCAGTGTAAATCCATTTACTTTAACAATCGTTCATCATAGTATGTGGTGAACGGTTTTTTCTTTTGTTAGGGCCCATTATATGGGAGGGGAGATTAATGGCTCAATCTGTTGAAAGAACATGGATACTGACAGTCCATACAATACTGACTATGAACGTCCTGCATTGGTGAATATGACTACAAATCAAGTACCGTTCCAGTAATAGATCGGATGGTAACGGCTATAACGAATTCAAAAAGAACTCCTTAATAATATTTAAATATTTGCGGCTGTATCTCTCTGAACATTTAGGAGTTAGCAGCCTTTTTCGATTCTAATCAAAGAAAAGAAAAGGTTCATTCTTTTTATAAATATTTAAATTTGAAAATATTCAAAAAAATATAAAAATTAAGTTGTAATTCAAAGATAATCGTCATATAATGTATGAAAGTTTAAACTTTATCACAAAAAATAATTGAAGTTTAAACTTCATAAATTTTTTATTGTTCAAGGAGGAGGAGTTTTGATAATAGAAAGAGTTGAATTGCAAGAAATATTAATGCCTTTAAAATCACCATTTGTTACAAGTTTTGGGACGCAGGAAAAGAAAGTAATAACGATTGTCCGGCTACATAGTGAAGGCAAGGTTGGCATTGCAGAAAGTGTGGCATTGGCATTTCCTTTCTATAACGAAGAAACGAATGGCACTATTTGGAACATTATGGAGGAATTTTTGATTCCTATATTATTAGAAAACGAAATTTCACACCCAGATGATGTTTCATCATTATTTTCACATATACGCAGAAATAATATGGCAAAGGCTGTGCTGGAAAGTGCTGTTTGGGACTTATACAGCCGAACAAACAATCAATCCTTGTCCACCGCACTTGGGGGATCTTTTAAAGAAATTGATGTCGGTGTCAGTATCGGGATTGAAAGCAGCATAGAACAACTTCTTACAGTTGTAGGTCAATTTTTAAATGAAGGCTATAAAAAAATCAAAGTCAAAATCAAACCGGGCTGGGATGTAGAGCCAATCAAAGCCATCCGGGAAAAATACGGCTACGATGTTCCCCTTATGGCAGATGCAAACTCAGCATACACATTACAGGATATTGATCTACTGAAAGAGTTGGATCGATACAAATTGATTATGATCGAACAACCGCTAGCCCATGACGATATTATCGACCATGCGAAATTACAGGCTCAACTTTCAACCTCTATCTGTTTGGATGAAAGTATCCACTCACTCGAAGATGCCAGAAAAGCCATAGAATTGGGCAGCTGCAAAATTATTAATATAAAGGTTGGAAGAGTAGGGGGGCTAACAGCAGCAAAACAAATTCATGACTACTGTGCATCAAAAAATATTCCCGTGTGGTGTGGAGGCATGTTAGAAGCAGGTGTAGGAAGAGCACATAATATTGCCATTGCATCCTTGCATAATTTCAGTATTCCGGGTGATACATCGGCCTCAAACCGTTACTGGAATGAAGATATTGTCTTACCGGAAGTAACCACGATTAGACCAGGGGTTATTGAAGTCCCTAAAGGCGACGGCATTGGTTTTGAGCTGAATGAACAAGTGATCAGAAAGTATTTAACAAAAGAAGTTTCATTCGGGGCAAAATCTCAATTAGGGGAGGAAGAGGTAGTTTGAAATTATTAATCGGCGAAATCTTACATGAGACAAACACGTTTTCCAATGTAAAAACAGAAGTCGAAGCTTTCAAGTTATGGGGCTGGAACAAAGGTGAAGACCTTCTCTCAAAAAACCGAAATGTAAGAAATTATTTAGGCGGCATGATAGGTCAGGCAGAAGCATTAGGAATTGGATTGATTCCTACCTTTGCTACCTTTGCCTATCCAGCAGGAATCATCACTTCTGAGGCCTATGAAGCACTATTGAATGAATTGATCGAAGGCATCAAAAGTGCTGATGGATACGATGCTATTCTTCTTGCGCTTCATGGAGCAGGAGTTTCTGAAGTTACAGAAGATCTGGAAGGTTCCATTCTTAGTAAAGTAAGACAAGTTGTCGGAAATCATATTCCGATTATCGTTACGTTGGATCTACATGCAAACGTTACATTCGAGATGGTCAAGCATGCAACGCTCATTTTGGGGAATCATTTGTATCCCCACACAGATAGCTATGAAATAGGAATGGAAGCAGTTGACTGTGCCGTGCAAATCATTGAAGGAAATCTAAAACCGACCATGTTTTTGCGACATCTTCCATTGATGATTCCCACTTCCACAACGAATCTCCCTCCGGCAAAAGAAGTGAATAATCTATGCTTTGATTGGGAAAAGAGCGACCAAGTTGTGGATTGTACCTTTTTCCATGGATTCCCCTACACGAACATTTCTCAAGTAGGAGTATCCGTTTTAGTCACAACCAACAATAGCAGTGAGTATGCAGAAGATATTGCGAATAAAATTAGTGAATATATTTGGGATAACAAAGAAAAGTTTCTGCAAAAACAGCCATCTCCGGATGAAGGCATAGAACTTGCCCTTGCACATGTGGGGAAGCCAGTAGTCATCAATGAAACATCGGATAACCCTGGGGGGGGAACTCCTGCTGATGGGACGTATTTATTAAAGGCAATGATTAATAAAGGCATTGAAAAAAGCTGCTTCGGTTTTATATTTGACCCAGAAGTGGTGAAACAAGCAGTCGAGTCCGGCATCGGCACCACCATTGAGACCCAATTAGGTGGAAAAACCGATAGTTTGCATGGCGAACCGATACAATTAAAAGCTTATGTAAAAAGTATTACAGATGGTGTATTTATTCAATCCTCTCCTATGGGGAAAGGTTCTGTCATTAATTTAGGACCTTCTGTCAGATTGCAGAGCAATGGCGTAGATATCATTGTCTGCTCAGTAAAAGCACAAACATTAGATGAACAGATCTTCTTACTCCATGGCATTGACGTACAAGATTATAAAATCGTTGCGTTAAAGTCAAGTCAGCACTTCCGCGCAGGTTTCGAACCTATCAGCTCCAAGATCATCACTGTAGATTCTCCAGGCTTAACAACATTAGACTTTACATCCTTCAAGTATACAAATTTAAAAACAGAAGTATATCCGCTAAGTGAAGTATTAATTAAATAATAGATTAGGGGGAAGAATTATGGGGAAAATGAAACCATTTAAAATTTGGTCTATGCTGCTTGTACTATTACTGGTAATATCAGCCTGCTCGCCGAGTGAGTCTTCAGAAACTGAAACAAGCGACGGCCAGGCAGAAGCTTCTGAAGGGGGCACAATCGTGGTTACCTCTGTCCGTGAGCCTGATACGGTCGACGTCCAAAGGACTACATGGGTAGATGATGCGAATAATCACTTGTATGAGCCTCTTCTTCGATTCGATTTTGATGGCAATATTGTTCCTGCATTAGCGGAATCTTATGAAGTTTCAACTGATGGTCTTGTTGTTTCTTTCACGCTTAAGGAAGGCGCCACTTTCCATACAGGCACCCCAGTAACATCAGACGCTGTAAAAATATCCTTTGAGCGTTTTATTGAATCATCTCCAACAAGCTACATGATCGGTCCATTGAAAGAAATTAAAGTCATAGACGATAGGACATTTGAATTCCACTTTTCAGAACCATTTGCGCCTTTTCTTAGCAATGCTACTGTCTCTTATTTAGCACCTCTTGATCCATCTGTAATTGGGGAATATAGCGAAGACTTAACAGATGTTGCAAGTTCAGCTGGTATATTAAAAGTTTCAGAAATAAAACGCGGATCCTCCATTACGTATGTACCTTACGAAAATTTCAATTTAGGCCCTGCCTATTCAGAAAACAAGGGGGCAGCTACTTTTGATGAGGTCGTTTTCCGTTTTATTTCAGATGATGATACAAGACTTCTTGAATTCAAGCGTGGGAATTCACAAATCATGATGTCCGTTCCTCCCAATTATATTAAGGAATTGGAAGCAGATCCAAACGTCACGTTAGAGCGAACATTGGCAAATGGACACGTATACCTTGGTTTCAACAATCAAAAACCAATTTTCCAGGATAAAAATATTAGACAAGCTATTGCATTAGCTGTCGACCGTTCAACAATCGTAGATTTCGCGCTTGAAGGATCTGCACAACCTATATATGGTCCCCTGCCTCCAACAATTCCGGGATATAGCCAAATTGTTGAGGATGAGGCTGCAGCAAAATATGCACGTGACTTAGAGGAAGCAAAAAGCTTGCTGGCAGAATCGGGATATTCAGAAACAAATGGAGATGGATTTGTCGTAAAAGATGGGAAACCTTTATCAATCGAGCTGTGGGTAACGCAAGAACCAACTATGCAGCGAATTGCGCAAGTACTTCAAAATCAATTGAAGGAAGTGGGTATTGAAATCAGGATTTCAGTCCAGGAAGATGCAACTATACGTGCACAATCCCCTGAAGGTGTTCATGAAATGCTTCTCTGGACATACGGCTGGTATGATGCAGACATCTTAAATTCAATGTTTGGTCGTGGTTTGTCAACTCGCGTACATTATCAAAATGATGAATTAATCAGTATATTGGAAAAAGCTCGTGTTGTAGTTGATACAGATGAACGTATGGCACTTTATGAGGAAGCTCAGAGAATCATTGTTGAAGAGGCTCCGTGGGTACCATTGTTTGTTAGGGAAAATGTACTGGCACACCGTGACTTGGAAGGATTGAAAATACATCCAATAACGGGGACGATTATATGGTCGGACGTAAAGCTTAAGAAATAGGCTTCAATATTAGGGGAACGGCATAACTTCCTCCCCTAATTATTGGTTTTAAGGAGGTTAGTTGGTGTGTCAGGATATATTGTGAAACGATTATTTACTACGCTCTTAACTTTATTGGGTGTTTCCATCATTGTATTTTTAATGGTACATCTTATTCCTGGTGATCCTGTTACCTATATTCTTGGTGAGTTTGCGACCGAAGAAGCGGTGAATAAGCTGAAAAGCGAATTAGGATTGGACAAAAATCTTCTCATCCAATACTTTGTATTCTTATTAGGTGTCATACAGGGTGATTTAGGCACTTCTTATATTACAGGCTTAAGTGTAATAGAAGAAATAATAAATCGAATTCCGGTAACCTTTCAGTTAGCCGTGTTTAGCTTGATCATCGGCTCCATAGTCGGAATATTGTTGGGGATTATAGCTGCTGTTAAACAAAATACCATTTTTGATCAATTGGCCATGTTAATCTCCCTCGTGGGAATATCTGCGCCAGGATTTTGGATAGCACTATTTTTAATCTATTTGTTTTCATATTTAATACCTATTTTTCCTATATCGGGATATGACGGCATATATTCTTTAATTCTTCCTTCAATCACTCTTGGTCTTGGCACATCAGGAAATATAGCTCGTATGACCAGATCAAGTATGCTGGAAGTTATTAAACAGGACTATATGCGGACTGCAGAAGCAAAAGGAGTCAATGTATTTCAGTTAATTTTTGGACATGCATTACAAAATGCTTTGATACCTGTTATCACACTCATTGGAATTCAATTTGGAAACTTGTTAGCAGGAGCGGTTGTAACTGAAACGGTCTTTGCATTGCCCGGAATAGGAAGTTTGGCAATCGATGCAATTGCAACAAGGGATATGCCGACAGTCCAGGGATTGGTGTTATTTATGGCCTTTATGTTTATTGTAGTAAATCTAATCGTAGACATTTTTTATAGTGTAATAGATCCACGTATTAAATATGAATAGAAAGGAGGAAGTGTAAATGAGCGGAATAATTACTTCAAAAAATATAGATCCTTCACTTATTCACCTCCAAAAAAACAACACGAAATCATATTGGCAAATCGTATGGGGAAGACTGATGAAAAACAAAGGTGCAATGGCTGGATCATTTATATTGATTTTCTTTATAGGGGCTGCTCTATTGGCACCTGTTTTGGCTCCTTTTCCTATCGATGAAATGAAGATGGAAAACCGTTTTTTGCCTCCATCCCTTGACCATTTGCTTGGAACAGATGAATTTGGAAGAGATATATTATCACGGATAATGCATGGCGGCCGGATATCATTGATGATGGGACTTGTCGCTGTCTCTATTGCAGGTATTACCGGTGTGGTCCTCGGCGTGATTTCCGGCTATTATCGAAGAATTGATATTTACATTATGCAAATGATGGATATTTTACTTGCATTTCCTTCTTTGTTATTGGCAATCGCAATTATTGCAGTTCTTGGTGTTGGGCTGACAAATGCCATGATCGCTGTTGCTATTTCGGTTATACCATCCTATGTCCGTGTTGTACGTGGTGCAGTATTATCAATTCGTGAAAAAGAGTACATCGAGGCTGTTCAAGCATTGGGTGTCAGTGATTTTAAAATTATTGTCAAACATATATTTCCTAATGTGTTATCTCCAGTAATAGTATTGTCTACTTTACAATTTGGCACAAGTATACTGGCAGCTGCTGCACTCAGCTTTTTAGGCTTAGGTGCTCAACCACCCACGCCTGAATGGGGGGCAATGGCTTATGTAGGAAAATCGTTCTTGTTACAAGCATGGTGGATGTCTTTATTCCCTGGCCTTGCAATCATGTTGGTCGTTTTAGGATTTAATCTATTGGGAGACGGTCTTCGTGATGCACTTGATCCAAGACTAAAGTAAAGGAGGTAATGACTATGACAACCAATTTACTTGAGCTATTAGAAAAAAACCCAGAAGCTGTTGACGAGGATGATTTACTAGTTGTTGAAAACCTGGTGATTCAATTTGCAGCGGAAAAGAAAAGTCATGTTCGAGCAGTAAATCATGTAAACTTCAATCTGAAAAAGAGAGAAACTGTAGCACTTGTTGGGGAATCAGGTTGCGGGAAGAGCATTACATCACTTTCCATCATGGGACTTATTCCAAAGCATGCAGGCGATGTCTTAGGAAGCATACGACTGAACAATAAAGAACTTAATGGGCTATCACCAAAGAAGATGCGTCAAATTCGGGGAAAAGAAATTTCCATGATCTTTCAGGAGCCAATGACTTCGCTAAATCCTGTCCACAAAATCGGAAAGCAGATTGGTGAAGTAATCAGGTTACATACAAAAGCTTCTAAAGAAGAGATTAAAGTAAAAACGATTGAAATGTTGAAAAAAGTGGAAATACCAAGACCCGATAAGATTATAAATGATTATCCTCATCAGTTATCAGGTGGGATGAGGCAACGTGTCATGATTGCCATGGCCATGGCATGCAATCCAAGCTTGCTTATTGCAGATGAGCCCACAACTGCATTGGACGTAACCATTCAAGCACAAATATTGGATTTAATGAATGATTTAAAAGATCAATTTGATACAACGATATTGTTGATCACTCATGACTTAGGAGTAGTTGCTGAAGTTGCAGACAGGGTTATGGTTATGTATTACGGGCAGATAGTAGAAGAGGCAGAAGTCACTACATTATTTACACAACCAAAACATCCTTATACATTAGGTCTACTAAACTCTATTCCTAATTTGGAGGAAAATAAGGATAGATTAGATCCGATTGTAGGGAATGTACCGAATTTAGGGGAAATTACTGAAGGCTGCCCTTTTCGTTTTAGATGCCAATTTGCTTTAGAAAAATGTTCAACGGAAAATCCACCATTATTTAATATTGAAAAGCAAAAAGTCAGATGCTGGTTATTTGAAGAGGAAGGGGAAGTATCATGAAAGAAGAATTACTGGAAGTCAGTGATCTCAAAACACATTTCCCTATCCAAAAGGGCATTTTAAAAAGAAATACTGGATTCGTTAAAGCTGTAGACGGAGTCTCATTTAAATTAGCAAAAGGAGAAACGTTGGGAATTGTCGGGGAAAGCGGCTGCGGTAAGTCGACAACGGGAAGGAGTATTCTTCGTTTAATCAATCCTACTAGCGGTTCCGTCAAATATAAAGGAAAAGAGGTAACGTCACTTTCCAAAGGTGAACTTCTTAAGCTCAGAAAAGAAATGCAGATTGTTTTCCAGGATCCTTATGCTTCATTAAACCCAAGAATAACGATTGCCTCTATATTAGAGGAAGCATTATCCACGCACAGCATTGGGAAGGATAAAAAAGAACGAAGAGAAATTGTCCTTCAGCTATTGGAAAGGGTAGGTTTGAATCGACAGTTAGCCAACCGATATCCTCATGAATTCAGTGGAGGACAAAGACAGCGTATAGGAATTGCACGTGCAATTGCTGTAAATCCAACTCTAATTATTGCAGACGAGCCTGTTTCAGCTCTTGATGTTTCCATACAAGCTCAAATCTTGAACTTATTTCAAGATCTACAGGAACAAATGGGCTTAACTTATATTTTCATTGCCCACGATTTGAGTGTAGTGAAACATATTAGTGACAAAATTGGCGTCATGTATTTAGGAAGAATGGTGGAATATGCTTCAAAAGATGATTTATTTTCCAATCCATCACATCCATACACACAGGCACTAATGTCCGCAGTTCCAGTTCCGAATCCTTTAATGAAAAAAGAAAAAATTTCATTGAAAGGTGACGTTCCAAACCCTGCAGCTCCACCCTCTGGCTGTACATTCCATACGCGCTGCAATGCATGCATGGAAGTTTGCAAAACAATAAAACCGAAAGACATTGAAATCTCACCTGGTCATGTTGTATCCTGTCACTTATATGATAGTGCTTACAATTAATCCACTTAAGGGCACTTAAAAGGAGATTTCAATGAAAAAACTCAAGCAACAAATTAAAGAAAATTATAGTGAACTCACACAAGGCTTGAAAAGTGTAGCAAATTTCATCGTGGCAAATTCCAACTCTGTTGCTCTATATCCGGCAAAGGAAATCGGGAATCTGACCAATACAAGTGAAACTACTGTGATCAGATGTTGCCATGCCTTGGGGTATTCAGGTTATGCAGCATTACAGGAAGAAATCAGAAATTCGCTGCTCCAGCCTGATAATGATCCATTCAAAGCATTGACCGATGGAATGAAGAATGAATCGCCTGATATTCAGGCGTCAGTGGAACAAGACATTGAATTCATGAGAAAAACATTTGATTCTATGGACAAGGACCACTTTAATGAGGCGATTGATAAAATCATTGATTCCAAAAAGGTGTTAATTGTTGGTCTTCGTACTTCATATGCGGCTGCCAATTGGCTATCCTACAGCTTGAATATTGTTAAAGGTGATACGTACTTATTTAAGGGTGACATCGACGACGCACACCATTTGCTTACATTGATTGATGAAGACTGGTTGGTTATCGCACTCTCTTTCAGACGCTATTCCCAGCAAACCATCTCTTTTGTCAGTGCCACAAAAGAACAAGGTGCACAAATCGTTACGATTACTGATGATGAATTATCACCTTTAGGCCTCATGTCTGACATTACACTTAATGTGATAACACCTAATCCTTCAAGCTTGAAAGGCATGCCAACTATTTTTTCTATTCTGAACGCCATGGTGTCAGGTGTGATGATTAAAAATAGTCAAGAAGTCGAAAAGAGACTTGAAGAATACCAGCGGACAAGTGATGTATATCCTACGTTTTATAACCAAAGAGAATGATATTCACGATCTTTACAGCTTTTTTTATCTGAATAAAAAATAAGGGGATATTGAGATGATTAAAACATTGGACATGAAGCCGTTTGAAAATGCCGGACAGGAGTTGATTGACAAGTACCTCATTCCGGGAGTAGCTATTGGTATTGCTCAGGATGGTGAATTGGTTTACGGTAAAGGATTTGGTTATCGTAATATTGAGAAGGAAAAGCCGGTAACAATGGAAACTATCTATGGCATTGCATCCGTCACAAAATCTTTTACCTGTGTTGCAATCATGCAGCTGCAGGAACTAGGCAAGCTAAATGTACATGATCCAGTTGTGAAGTATTTGCCTGAATTTAAGACTCTTACAGATAAAACAGATCAAATGACAATCCATCATTTCATGACTCATTCAGCTGGTTTACCGCCGCTCCCGTCTCTGGTGTACGCAAATAAAAGAAGCTTTGATAGCGATCCTTCTGTAAACGATTATCCTGGACTCAAGTTGAAAGAAGAAGAAGAACAAGGACCAATCGATACATTTGAAGAGCTGATGGAGTTTATTGGGAAGCAGCAATTTGAATTGCTAGGCGATCCCGGTAACGAATTTAGTTATTCGAATGACAGCTATGCTTTATTAGGTGCCATTATAGCTCGTGTTAGTGAGCAATCCTATGAAGATTTTGTGAAAGAACATATTTTGGAACCGGCAGGCATGAATCATTCAGGGTTTCTAATAGAAGAATTCGGAGACTACGATAATATCACATCACTCTACGCCATTCAAAAAGGCGAAAATTGCGAGGAAGTGTATGAAGCTCCCGTATGGTGGGATTCGCCTTCAATGAGAGCTGCAGGCTATTTGAAATCGACGGTCGAAGACATGTTGAAGTATGCCGAGATTTTCAGAAACAATGGAAAAGTCGGAGATAACCAGATTCTTTCTGTAGAAAGTGTCCAAGAAATGATTAAACCTCACATAGAGTGCTCCCTAGGTCGATATTACGGGTATGGATTAATGATTACACCGGATTACTATGGCGGTACATTAGTGGAACATGGAGGCAATTTAAAAGCGATTGCTTCACAGCTATGTGTCATTCCGGAAAGAGGGGTCAGCGCCATGATCCTTACAAACCTAGCAGCAGTTCCAGCTTCATCAATCATGGCTCGTGCATTGAATGTATATGAGGGAAGGGAGTTCGATGCATCTCCTGTAGAATTCGATGATTATACACATACACCAGAAGAATTGGCTGAATTCGTGGGGGAATACGTATCCAACGAGGGTATGAAACTCACAGTGGATTTAAAACAAGACAGCCTTGAGTTTTCAGTGCCAGGCTTTAATTTCCCGGTAAAAAGTATAGGGAAAGATTTATTTTTGGCTGATGTCAATGACCAAAAAGAAATTATTCGTTTTGTGCGAAATTCCGAAGGGAAAATAGATCGAGTCGCTTATCATTATCGTCAATTCCCAAAAACTAATTAATTTCTTCATCCTTAGCTATCCCGTATAGCTAAGGGTTTTATTTAAGACAAAACTTTTATGGAAAGGAGATACAATCATGTCTCCACATATTGTTTATCGACAAGTAACCGATATTCAACGTTTAAAAGAAATCGTAAAATTTCAGGAATGGATTTGGAGTATTGAAAGTGTAACGATGCTGCCCCACTTAATTGCAGCCATTCATAATGGCGGAGTTGTCATCGGTGCGTTCGACGAAGAAAAATTAGTAGGATTTTGCTATGGATTTGCCGGTTTTAAAGACAGCCAAAACCTTCTCATTTCACATATGATGGCCATTCATCCGGAATATAGAAACATGGGAATTGGTGAAAGCCTAAAAATATCGCAAAAATCCTGGGCTGCTGATTATGGTTACACCAAAATTGTTTGGACATACGACCCTTTGGAGTCAAGAAATGGATATTTGAATATTCACAAGTTAGGGGGATATGTCCGAACTTATTACAAGGAGTATTACGGTGAAATGACGGACGAAATCAATAAGGGAATGCCCGCTGACCGTTTTTTGGTTGAATGGGATGTCCATGGAGCTGAAAAAGAGTTGATGAAAAGGACGCAAGTGGACCTTGACGTGATTGACCACCTGGTAGATGGTGAAGTTGTGGCTGACCTACTATCACCGATCGGATCTTTACAGGAGCTGGTGGATGATTATTATGCAGTAGCAGTTCCAAGAGACATTCATTTCATCAAAAAGCAAAGCATCAAGATAGCGCAACTCTGGAGACATGAACTGCGTAAAGCTTTTGTAAAGGCGTTTTCATCAGGGTATCGGGTGGTTGATGTCATCCGTCACAAAGACAATGCTGCGATGAATTATTACATTTTACAGAGACAGAAAACAAGTGAGGCACATACATGATACACCAAATAGATGAGTGGTTAAGGGAGATTCGTTTACTTTGTGAAAGAAATTAATGATAGGTGAAAGTTGTATCAACAAATAATATCGGACTTGCCTAGCGAGTCTTTTTTTTATGGGAAACTAGTCTCGAACTAAAGGAGGCGGCAGCATGAAACTCATCTCATGGAACGTAAACGGCATCCGCGCATGTGTAAAAAAAGGATGGATGGAGTACTTCCACGCGCAAGACGCTGATTTTTTCTGTATTCAAGAAACGAAGATGCAACAAGGGCAGCTGGACCTGGATCTTCCGGGATATCATCAGTACTGGAATGACGCTGAGAAAAAGGGCTACTCCGGCACAGCTATTTTACGAAGCATGAGCCGCTGTCGGTTCATTACGGATTAGAAGACGATCCGGATGAAGCGGAAGGGCGCATCATTACACTTGAGTACGACAACTTTTATCTCGTGAACACCTACATATCGAACGCAAAGAGAGACCTGTCACGTTTACCGTACCGACTCGAATGGGAAGACCGTATGTATAGCTATTTGACGCTGCTCAATTTGACGAAGCCGGTCATCTATGCAGGAAATCTAAATGTCGCGCACCAAGGAATCGATATCCGCAATGCGAAGTCGAGCATCGGCAATTCCGGATTCACCTTTGAAGAACGTGAGAAGATGACACGTCTGCTCGACAATGGATTTGTGGATTCTTTCCGCTATCTTCACCCAACTGCAGAAAGCCATTATACGTGGTGGAGTTATATGGCGAAGGTGCGTGAGCGCAATATCGGGTGGCGCATTGATTACTTCATCGTTTCCGAAAAACTGGCTCCATTAATTAAAGAGGCAGGGATGCACCCGGACACGATGGGCAGTGACCATTGTCCAATCTTTTTAGAATTAGGGAAAGAATTTTCAAAGTAAATAGCGTACAATAGAGAAAAACGCAGGAGGTTCTGACTCGTGAATCCATTAGCACAGCAACTGAACACCCAGATCCAAAACGAGAGCCCGGCTGTCCACGACATGTTGTCGTCGCTTGGGAAAAACTTATTCTATCCAAAAGGCATCTTGAGCCAAGGAGCTGAAGCGTCTGAGAAAGCGCATAAATTCAATGCGACGATCGGAATTGCGACTGAACATGGCGAACCGATGCACTTTTCACATATCCAGAAACGCATCGACTATGCACCAAAAGATGTCTACCCGTATGCACCCCCTCAAGGGAAGCCTGCACTGCGTGATGCATGGCTTGAAAAACTCTACAAAGACAACCCGTCAATGGTCGGCAAATCCATTGGGAAGCCGATTGTCACCAATGCATTGACGCACGGACTATCGATTCTCGCGGACTTATTTATGAACGAAGGAGACGCGCTCGTCGTACCGAACCACTACTGGGGCAACTACAACACCGTATTCGGAGTTCGTCGTGGTGGAAAGATCGTCACGTTCCCGCTGTTCGCGGAAAACACGCGTTTTGATACAAACGGACTTCGCGAGGCGCTCGCAGAACAATCCGGAAAAGCGATTGTGCTGTTAAACTTCCCGAATAACCCAACTGGTTACACACCGCACGAAGACGAAGCGAATGAAATCGTCGACGTGTTAAAAGAAGCGGCAGACAATGGATTAAACTTAGTCGTCGTGTTAGACGACGCGTACTTTGGTCTATTCTATGAAGATTCAATCACTGAATCCCTATTTGGGCGCCTAGCAGGAGTGCATGACCGCATTCTTCCGGTGAAGATTGACGGAGCGACGAAAGAGAACTATGTTTGGGGCTTACGAGTAGGCTTCATAACGTATGCTGCAGGCAAAGAGACGCTGGCTGCTCTTGAGCAGAAAACGAAAGGTATTATTCGTGGGACGATTTCAAGTGGGGCTCACATTTCGCAGACGATGATACTAGAGTCACTTCAGTCACCTGAATTTGAAGTCGAGAAGCAACAGAAGTTTGACGTCATGAAAGGCCGAGCCGTGAAGACAAAGGAGATTTTATCAGACGCGAAGTTTGATAAGCACTGGACGTACTATCCGTTCAACTCTGGCTACTTTATGTGTGTGAAGTTGCATGAAATCGATGCAGAAGAGCTTCGTTTACACTTACTCGACCAGTACGGCGTGGGTGTCATCTCGAACAACCAGACGGATATTCGTGTCGCATTTAGTTGCGTGGACGAGGAAGACCTGACAGAGCTATTCGACTTGATCTACCAAGCGTGCGAAGACTTAACAACCAACTAAATGACGAAAGCCGACGTATGGAAGCATCCACGCGTCGGCTTTTTTAAGTGGGGTAGATCTTGCTAGCAAGGGCTTGGGCAGCTAGGGTTTTGGGTTTAGTGCATGCGGGCAGGTTAGCGTGTGGTGAGCCGGCCGGGAACAAGCTTGTAAAGATCGACAAATCGATTTTCTGCTAGATGAAAGTTCTATTTCGTCACGACAAATCCCTGTTTTGTCACGAGAAATGCACGTGCTGTAAGGTGAACTCCCGCTCATCCACACTCCAGCCCTGACTAAGCCCCATTCACCCCATCACATATCGATAAAAATTCTTATACATCCACTTCTCCACTTGGTCGTCACTAAAACTCGAGCGCAAACGTTCTAATAGGTGAGGGAACTGTCCAGCGTGTTCCAGTCCATCCACTTTGATATTAATCCCGTCGAAATCTGAACCGAATCCAATAATGTCTTCCCCACCGAGAGCCACAATGTGCTCGAAATGAGCAATCAATTCATCGATTTCAGCATGGTCTTTACCTGAAATGAACCCCGGATAAAACACAATATGTAACGGTATGCCTTTTTCAATCATGGCTCGCAATTGAGTATCCGATAAGTTCCGAGGATGGTCACAGAGCGCACGCGCATTCGCGTGGCTGACAATCGGAAACTCGGCAAGCTCGAGTGTCTCCCAGAACCCTGCTTCCGCAATATGGGCAAGATCGACGAGAATCCCTCGCTCATTCAACCGAGCCACCACCTGTCTACCGAACGTCGTCAGTCCAGCACCACGGGGTTCCCCACAGCCGTCCGCTACCAAGTTTGCAGGATTCCAAGTGAGCCCGACAGATAACACACCTGCGTCCAAAAAAGCATCGAGTTTCGTCAGTTCATTGCCGATACACTCGAGTCCTTCGAGCGTTAAGAAGACAGAGATTTTGCCGTCCGGACGTTCAGCAAGCTCTGGCCAGTTGCGTACCCAGTGCACGTCTGGATGAGACAATACATGCTTGTGAAAAAGCTCTACTTGATGCATGGCTGCTGTATAGGCGGTTTCCGCAGAAAGCGAAGGTTCCACATAGATCGCAAAGGCCTGAGCAGTAATCCCGCCAGCCCGTAAGCGTTCAATCGATGTATCTAGTTCACCCTGAAAATTCTTCTGTAATTTATACAAGTGGTCACAATGTAGATCAATAAGTGTCATAATTAAGCTCCTTTGTGTGTTTTATAAATGCAGCAAATAATGTACTGGAATGCAGGCAATTCACCATCGTTTCGGGGTGCCATTGTACGCTATACCAAGGAGAAGCCTTGCGCTCGATTGTTTCCACAACGCCGTCAGACGATGTGGCACTCACGCGCGTGCCATCACCTAAACGATGGACGGCTTGGTGGTGAAATGAATTTACGGGGAGTGATGTGCATCCTGTCCGTTTTTCTAAGAAGCTTCCAGAAACAACGTCAACAACATGATGGGCTTCTTCGCGTGAACGCTTCGGGTTATGTTGGAGGAATGACCCATCTGCAATCGAATAGAGGTCTTGGTGAATCGTTCCACCACACGCGACGTTCAACATTTGCATATCCTTGCAGATCCCGAGTACAGGTTTACGCACCTGTGTCAGTTTCCTTAAGAGGGCGAGTTCCCGGATATCTCGTGACCCGTTAATTTCCCCGAGACCAGGAAGGGGGCTTCTCCGAAATGAATCGGGTCAATGTATCCGCCGCTAGTAAGCACAAATCCGTCCATCTTCTGAAGAATCGACTCGTCAAGAGAGCCGATTAAATAAACCGCACTGCAACCCGCATCCTCAATCGACCGCATATAACCACACGCGAGCGTGAATCGTTCATTTTCTTCTGAACCAATCTATATGCTCCTCATATGTCTGTAATTCGATTGGGGCTGAAGTGCTTAGTTCTATTACCGTTGTAACGAACTTTCCTTATGTGGCGATCATCCACTTTAAGTTTACGCTACTATTTTGAGTATCATTATACCTTGAGTGAGCATCATTGTGAAGAAGTATAATGATAGAGAACAGGTCTCTTTATCTCGATTCCAAAAGAAATGATTTTTTGTCACATTTTCGGGGAAAAGGGTATACTAAGAACTAATTATGTATGGAAGAAGGCGACGAGATGAATCATCCTTATGCAGATGACAGTTTAACATTACATACCGATCTCTATCAGATCAACATGGCAGAGGCCTACTGGGCAGACAACATGCACGAGCGCAAAGCCGTGTTTGAACTGTTCTTCCGGAAGCTCCCGTTTGGCAATGGGTATGCAATTTTTGCTGGGCTAGAACGGATTCTCGACTATATAAAGAACTTCCGTTTCAGTGAATCAGACCTCGCATATTTAGAAGAACAAGGCTATCAGGCAGATTTCTTAGCGTATTTGAAGGACCTGCGATTTACCGGCAACATCTATGCCATGCGTGAAGGAGAGCTCGCTTTCCCGCAAGCCCCACTCGTGCGTGTAGAAGCACCCCTAATCGAAGCCCAACTCATTGAGACGGCGCTCCTGAACATCGTCAATTTCCAGACGTTGATTGCGACGAAATCATCACGCATTAAACAAGTGGTCAAAGACGAAATCGTCATGGAATTTGGTTCACGCCGAGCGCATGAGATGGATGCAGCTATTTGGGGAGCACGTGCTGCCTATATTGGGGGAGCAGAAGCAACAAGTAACGTGCGCACAGGAAAGTTATTTGGCATTCCGATTTCAGGAACACATGCCCATTCTATGGTTCAGGCGTATAAATCTGAATACGAAGCATTCCATGCCTACGCCAAGCGCCATAAAAAGTGTGTGTTCTTAGTCGATACGTATGACACGCTTAATATTGGTGTACCGACAGCGATTCAGGTAGCCAAAGAACTAGGGGACAAAATAGATTTTGTCGGCATTCGACTCGATAGCGGGGATATTGCGTTCTTGTCTAAAGAATCACGTCGCATGCTTGATGAAGCAGGTTTCCCAGACGCAAAAGTGGTGGTTTCCAACGATTTAGATGAATACACAATTTTGAACTTAAAGGCACAAGGGGCCAAAGTCGACATGTGGGGAATCGGGACAAAGCTGATCACTGCGTATGATCAACCTGCACTCGGCGCCGTTTATAAACTCGTGTCTATCGAAAATGATGCGGGAGAAATGGAAGATACGATTAAGATTTCTTCTACGACTGAAAAAGTGACGACTCCCGGTGAAAAAAGGATTTACCGCATCATCGACCGTGAAAACGGAAAAGCAGAAGGGGACTACATTACACTTAAAGAAGAAGATCCGACGAAAGAGGATCGCTTGAAAATGTTCCACCCGGTTCATACATTCGTATCAAAATTTGTTACCAACTTTGATGCCATTGATTTGCATCATCACGTAGTGGCAGATGGCCGTGTGATTTATGACAACCCAACTTTACCTGAGATGCAGGCTTACGCGAAGTCCAACCTGACACTCCTTTGGGATGAATACAAACGTTCGTTGAACCCAGAAGAATATCCTGTCGACCTGAGTCAAAAATGCTGGGACAACAAAATGCGCAATATTCAAGAAGTGAAAGAAATGGTCGACATGCATAAAGCGACAGGAGGGAAAGTTCAATGACAATGCAACAAGAAATTATTCAAGAGCTTGGTGTAAAGCCGCAAATTGATGTGAACGAAGAGATTCGTGTGACGATTGATTTCATGAAAGACTACATGAAAAAACATAGCTTTTTAAAATCACTAGTACTTGGAATTTCTGGAGGGCAAGATTCTACGTTACTTGGTAAACTTGCTCAAATGGCTGTAGACGAATTGAATGAAGAAACAGAGGGGGGCTATGAATTTATTGCAGTCAGTCTCCCTTATGGTGTGCAGTTTGATGAACATGATCGTCAAGATGCGCTCGCATTCATTCAACCTAGCCGAAAGATTACTATTAATATCAAAGAAGCTGTGGATGCAAGCGACCGAGCATTGCTAGAAGCAGGAGTTGACTTGAGTGATTTTGCAAAAGGAAACGAAAAGGCACGTGAACGAATGAAGGCTCAGTATTCGATTGCTGCAAGTTTCAATGGTCTGGTGCTCGGTACAGATCACGCAGCTGAAGCTGTTACTGGATTCTACACAAAATACGGCGATGGGGGTGTGGACCTTACCCCTTTATTCCGTCTGAACAAACGCCAAGGTCGTGCGATGTTAAAAGAACTTGGAGCTCCAGAACATCTTTATATGAAAATCCCGACTGCGGATTTAGAAGAAGACCGTCCGGCGATTCCAGACGAAGTGGCATTAGGCGTTACCTATGATCATATCGACGACTACCTTGAAGGAAAACAGATTGATCTAGAGGCGCAAGAAAAGATTGAAGGCTACTTTATCCGCTCGCGTCATAAACGTACGATGCCCGTCACTGTATTTGACACGTGGTGGAAAAAATAAACCTAGTGAAGAGGCTGCATTTGCAGTCTCTTTATTTGTTTTCTTGTAGGTCATTGGGTATGCTAAAAGAGAACTGACGTAATTTTCGAAAAATGACCGGACCTATAGAGAGGACGAGCGCAATGGACGCCAAATTGAAGATTGACCAAGTATTAGAGAATATCAGTAAAGTGATAATAGGAAAACGTGAAGTCGCAGAACTATCGGTAGCAGCTCTATTAGCAGGAGGCCACATTCTATTAGAAGATGTGCCTGGTGTTGGGAAGACGATGCTTGTTCGTGCTTTAGCAAAATCCACAGGTGCTAATTTCCGCCGCATCCAGTTTACCCCAGATTTACTCCCATCTGACGTTGTAGGCGTCTCCATCTATAACCCGAAAGAAATGGCATTTGAATTTCGACCTGGCCCGATCATGGGGAACATTGTTCTTGCCGATGAAATTAACCGGACATCGCCAAAGACCCAATCTGCACTACTTGAGGGGATGGAAGAATCCTCTGTCACAGTAGACGGAGAGACACTTGCGATCCCTAAACCGTTTTTTGTTATGGCTACACAAAACCCGATTGAACATGAAGGGACGTATCCACTTCCAGAGGCCCAGCTCGACCGATTCATCATGAAGCTCAAAATGGGCTACCCGACTGTGACGGAAGAAGTTCAGGTATTAAACAGTCTTGAACACAATGTGCCAATCGAGGAACTTGAGACGGTGATTTCACTAGCAGAGCTGACAGCGATTCAAAAAGAAGTGCGGGCGGTGCATGTCTCGGACGTCTTGAAAACATATATTGTCGAGCTTGCAACACGTACGCGAAACGATCCGTATGTCTATTTAGGTGCGAGTCCACGTGCTTCTATAGCACTAATGAGAGCAGCGCAGGCGTACTCCTTAATGAAAGGCAGAGACTTTGTCATGCCTGACGACATTCAATATCTCGCGCCATTCGTATTCTCACACCGTATTATCTTGAAACCAGAAGCTCGATATGAAGGGATGCAGGCGCAAGCGATTTTGAAAGAAATCATCAAGCGCACTCCTGTGCCTGTGGAACGGAATGTTGCGACATGAAACACCATGCAGGCTTGATAGGCCTCTTACTGATAGGAGTTGCAAGTTTTGCATACGCAATGTTTCAAGGTGGGTTTGTCAGTTGGTTTTTACTCTATGCTATCATCCCATTTCTAATTTTTGCGCTCATTATTTATTTTTACCCTGTCCGAAAAATGACAGTGGAGCGCGAATTGACTTCAGGTGAACTCACACGTGGTCAAACACTTGAAGTCACTCTCCATATAACACGAAATGACTGGTGGCCCCTCTACTATATGAAAGTAAGAGACTATCCACCGTTTAAAGACTATGAACCAAAACAACGTATTGTATTTGTAGGCTTCCGCCGATCCATTACGCTCACGTATGCCATTGAGAAATTGCCACGCGGTATATACATATTTGACGATGTAGAACTTGAACTCGTCGACCTTCTCGGCTGGTTACGCAAATCGTGGATAGTCTCAAGTCCGCACCAGATAACGGTGTATCCTCGTGTGACAGACCTTTTCTATACGCCGATTGCTTCCAATTATGATCAAGGTGCAGCACGAGCGCGTTTCCAAGCGCATAAAGAAAACTCTGTTGCAACAGGAGTCCGTGAGTATCAACCAGGTGACCGGGTTTCCTGGATTGACTGGAAATCGTTTGCGAAAAGTCAAACCCTGCGAACAAAAGATTTCGAAGATCGTCAAGCCCAAGATACTTTGTTGTACCTTGACCGAACAGAAGGACAAAGCTTTGACGATGCCATCGACTTCACACTCTCTGTCGTTCATGCAATGGAAAAGTCGGATTCCACCGGTGCATTCATCATTCCAGGTTCCAAGGGCATGATGCTGACGACTGTTCAGCACCAAGGACATGTAGAAAGAGCAAAACGAGAATTGGCCACAACGGAAGCAATCGAAGCTCAAGCGATGCGTCGATTGATTTCTGAAGACAAACGACTGGGTACGTTCAAGGGCATTATCTGTATTACTGCTTATCTTGAAAAAGCACGAATTGAAGCACTTACACACATGACACCGAATTTACGAGAAGGCATTTGCTTTGTAGTAAAAGGGGAAAATGCTCCGCGGCTGACTTCAGCTGAACTGCCAGTCGAAGAGTATGCGAAAGCACGAGGTTGGTCGGTCATCACCGTCTCACCGTCTCAATTCCCGGATGCATTCGGGGAGGTGGCCAAACGATGAAGCAGCGCACATTTATTATGGAGGCCGTGACGTTTTTAGCTGCCTTATTGTTACTTATTGAATGGTTAGGCCCAATTGCGGAATTGACGAATATTGGTTTTATTCGCGTGTTCTACATTTTTGTCGCGATTTCCTTCATCTTGTTATTTTTGAAAACCCCTTGGTGGATCAGTGGATTTGTAAAAATTGCTTATATTTATTGGTTCATCGTTTCTATTTATTCAGAGTTCACGATTTTAAGTGGAGAGAGTATTCGCTTCTTTTTGACTGAACTCATTTTCAATATCACACAACTGATTACATTGGATTTGACACAAATGACTGATCCGTTCCGCACAATCCTATTTTTTGTTTTGTTGTGGATGACTGTCTATTTGATTGGCTACTGGATTCGCATGCGTGCAACTATATTTGTATTCTTTATTTTAACAGTCATTATCATCGGCATTCTTGACACATTTACTCCGTATGACGGTTCTGCAGCGATTGTTCGCGTCTTTGTCATCGGTTTAGGAGTCAGTGCCTTCCTATTCTTATTTAAGTTGCACGAGAACCAAAAGCAAGTTCGCTACATTGGCATTGCGTTTACAGCAGCGCTTCTTCTTCTTTCTGTATCACTTGCCATCGTGCTCCCAAAAGCTGGACCATTATGGCCAGACCCCGTGCCGTATTTCTACTCAACCAATCCGCAGTCAGGGACTGGTCCAGGTGGGGCAGGAGGAATCAATAAAGTCGGCTATGATGAAAATGATGAACAACTCGGAGGCTCATTCATCAGTGATGATACCGAGGTATTCCAAGTAACTTCCACCTCTCGTGGCTACTACCGTGTAGAAACAAAGGATACGTATACATCGAAAGGGTGGATCCAATCAGAACCTCAGCTTGTCTATGATTACTATCAACAAGAGGAAGAATTTGCATTAGACTTCCCACCTAGCGTAGAAGACGATGTGCAACAAATGACATTCGACATGCAAACGGATTTCCCTTTTCTTTTCCATACGTACGGGGCAACGTCCTATACGAGCGGAGAACCCTTTGACGTCCGTTTCAACCTCAGTACAAACAAGTTTGATGCAGTCGATCAAGAAGCAATTGTAGAACCGCAAAGTTACAGTGTCGACTTTGCAGAGCCAAGTTATTTGTTAAGTGAGCTTCGATCAACTGCCATCGAAGATTTACAAACGATTGGTTCAGAATTTGACCGTTACTTGCAGCTTCCGAATACACTTCCGCAACGTGTGCGAGACTTAGCGCTTGATATTACTTCTGAGCAACAAAGTGTTTATGACCAAGCAAAAGCCATCGAACAGTATTTCCGAACGAATGGCTTCACCTACAGTCAAAACAACGTAGCCGTTCCGGAAGGGGACACAGATTACGTTGACCAGTTCTTGTTTGATACAAAAATCGGGTACTGTGACAACTTTTCGACGTCTATGGTCGTCTTGCTTCGTGCAGCTGATATTCCAGCGCGCTGGGTGAAAGGATTTGCTCCTGGCGAAGTTGTACAAGCTGAAAACGGTGAGCAAATCTTTCAAGTGACGAATAACAACGCGCACTCATGGGTCGAAGCGTATTTACCTGGAATCGGCTGGATGAATTTTGAGCCGACTATCGGATTTACGAATACACCGGATATCGAGTTTGACATCGAGTTAAGTCCAGACGATTCACTTGCAGCAGAGCAACAAGAAATTGAACAACAAGAGCAACAACAGCAAGAAACACCAGATCAACAGACGACACAGCAATCGAACTTCTCATTAGAACCTGCTGTTGAATGGCTCGATGCCAACAAATGGCGACTGCTCGGTTTATTCGGTTTACTCGGTGTCATCGGAAGCTTACTTTATAAGTTCCGTTTGAAATGGTTGCCGAAATTCTGGCTGCGCCGCTATTTGGCTTCAGATCAATCAGCAGAAGAATTTGAAAAATTATATACGCGACTGCTTCGTTATTTGGCGCTGTATGGATTACCGAAAGAACCAGGGCATACACTGACGCGCTACGCCGCCCAGATCGACAACTATTTTGGCGAAGGGCACATGCGTAATTTGACTACCCATTACGAGCGCCATTTATACGGAAAAGGGACACCAGAAAAACCGGAGCACTTGCGGGAAAGTTGGGAATATTTAATCAATCGCCTAAGCAGTTGATTTTGCCCTACGAAGGCTGTACACTAGGTACAATTCAATAACTACACAGGCCTCGTATATGTCCATTAATCTGGTATGGATGTCTCTACCAAGTCACCGGAAATGACTTGACTATGAGGACGGATTTCGTCATGCACATGCAGGGGCGTTATTCGTCCTTTTAGTTGTTCATTTTAGATGGACTTCAGTAGACCACACCAGACGCATAGATCAAGGCATCTATGCGTTTTTTTCATGACAGAACCTGTGATACTAATCAATGAGGTGGACAAACACATGACAGCTGCTCCTTTATTACAGGAACAAGAAAAAATCGTCGTACTCGACTTTGGTAGCCAGTACAATCAATTGATCACGCGTCGCATTCGTGAATTTGGCGTATACAGTGAATTACATCCCCATACAATTACAGCAGAAGACATCAAAAAGATGAACGCTGTCGGAATCATCTTCTCAGGTGGTCCGAACTCTGTGTATGACGTGAATGCATTCCACGTCGATCCAGCAATCTACGAACTTGATATTCCAATCCTAGGTATTTGCTATGGTATGCAATTGATGGCACATTATTACGGTGGAACAGTGGAGCGCGCAATGCAACGTGAATACGGAAAAGCAGACATCGCTGTTCAAAACCCTACACATCTATTTGATTCTTTACCAGATTCACAAGTTGTATGGATGAGCCATGGTGACCATGTAACAGTTGCACCTCCAGGATTCGAAGTCATCGCAACAAGTCCTTCATGTGAAGTGGCAGCGATGGCGAACGTTGAAAAAAATCTTTATGCTGTCCAATTCCACCCAGAAGTTCGTCATTCGATTTATGGAAACCAGTTAATCGAGAACTTCGTGTTCAAAGTTTGTGGAGCAAAAGGGGACTGGTCGATGGAAAGTTTCATCGAGCTTGAAGTCGAGAAAATCCGTGAGCAAGTCGGCGATAAAAAAGTACTTTGCGCACTATCAGGTGGCGTTGACTCATCAGTAGTTGCGGTACTGATCCATAAAGCAATCGGCGATCAATTGACATGTATGTTCGTTGACCACAATCTTCTTCGTAAAAATGAAGCAGATGAGGTAATGAAAATTTTCGCTGACGGCTTCAATATGAACGTCATCAAAATCGATGCTCGTGAGCGCTTTATGTCAAAACTTGCAGGTGTTTCAGATCCTGAAAAGAAACGTAAAATCATCGGAAATGAATTTATTTATGTATTTGACGACGAAGCAGCGAAGCTTTCAGACATGGACTTCCTCGCACAAGGGACACTTTACACGGATATTATCGAAAGTGGTACGGCTACTGCTCAAACAATCAAATCACACCACAATGTTGGTGGCCTTCCTGAAAACATGAAGTTTGAATTGATCGAGCCATTAAACACACTCTTTAAAGATGAAGTACGTGCATTAGGAGCAGAGCTTGGTCTTCCTGAAAGTTTAGTTTGGCGTCAGCCTTTCCCAGGTCCGGGTCTTGCGATTCGTGTGCTTGGAGAAGTGACAGAAGAAAAACTAGAAATCGTTCGTGAATCCGATGCAATCCTTCGTGAGGAAATTGCAAAAGCTGGTCTTGACCGTGACATCTGGCAGTACTTCACAGTGCTACCTGATATCCGCAGTGTAGGCGTAATGGGTGATGCACGCACATATGATTACACAATCGGAATTCGTGCCGTAACGTCAATTGACGGTATGACATCTGACTGGGCACGTATCCCGTGGGATATTTTAGAGAAAATCTCTGTTCGTCTGGTCAATGAAGTAAACCACATCAACCGTGTTGTCTATGACATTACTTCTAAGCCACCAGCAACGATTGAGTGGGAATAACGAACTTTCGTGGAATAAATATAAATAATGTTCGGTTTTTCTGTTGACGGAGAAAAACTGAAATGTTATCCTAAGATTATAAAATTGAATCATGTCGTCGTATATATTTGGGAATAAGGCCCGAACGTCTCTACCGGATCACCGTAAATGATCTGACTACGATGAGCACAGCACTCCCACTTTTGTCGGTTTGTTTTGCTTATTGAGGGAGTATGCGAATTCGTATACTCCCTTTTTCTGTAGACAAGGCTATTCGCGACAGAAATCAGGAGGAAATTATGAAGAAGTATTTTCGTTTTGAAGAATTAGGCACCAACTACCGAAGAGAAATCATCGGTGGACTCACTACTTTCTTAGCAATGGCGTATATTTTAATCGTCAATCCAATCACGCTCTCTCTAGAAACAGTACCAGGTCTACCAGACTTTATGTATATGGATAAAGGGGCAGTCTTTACTGCAACTGCATTAGCAGCAGCAATCGGATCACTCGTCATGGGGATTCTTGCTAAATACCCGATTGCACTGGCACCAGGTATGGGACTTAATGCATTTTTCGCTTATACCGTTATCTTAACAATGGAAATCCCTTGGCAAGTTGCTTTAACAGGTGTTCTATTTTCTGGTATTATCTTTATTATCTTATCTTTAACTGGAATTCGTGAAGTCATTATCAACTCGATCCCAAGTGAATTAAAATATGCTGTGGGAGCAGGGATTGGACTTTTCATTACATTTATTGGCCTTCAAAACGCTCAAATTATTGTAAATAACGACGCTGTGTTATTAGGCCTTGGAGATTTCACAGACCCGAATGTCTTACTCACAATCTTTGGACTTGTGATCACAGTCATCATGATGGTAAAGGGAATCAAGGGCGGAATATTCTACGGATTGGCTATTACAGCAATCGTAGGAATGGTATTTTCATTAGTTCCTATGCCATCAGGAATTATCGGCGAAGTGCCAAGTGTCAGCTCAACATTCGGTGTTGCGTTTGAACCAATTTTTAATGATCCAGCTTCACTACTGACAGTTCAATTCTTAATCGTTGTTTTAACATTCTTATTCGTTGATTTCTTTGACACAGCAGGAACTCTAATCTCTGTCGCAAACCAAGCAGGTCTTATGAAAGACGAAAAGCTTCCACGTGCGAGTAAAGCTCTATTATCAGATGCGATTGCCACGACAGCAGGAGCAATCGTTGGAACATCGACAACTACTTCCTATGTAGAATCAAGTGCAGGTGTAGCAGCAGGGGCACGTTCAGGTTTTGCAGCCGTCGTAACAGGAGTATTATTTTTACTATCTTTATTCTTTTACCCATTACTGAGTGTCATTACGGCAAGTGTGACAGCTCCTGCTTTAATTATTGTAGGGGTATTGATGGTAAGTTCAATTGGTAAGATCGACTGGTCAAAATTCGAAGTCGCAGTACCAGCATTTTTCGTAATCTTGATGATGCCACTGACATACTCGATTGCTACAGGAATCGCAATCGGATTTATCTTCTATCCAATTACAATGTTAGTTGCAGGAAGAGCGAAAGAGATTCATCCGATTATGTATGGCCTATTTTTCATTTTCTTGGCTTACTTTATATTCTTATAAGAAGAAACTCCAATTCCTCATCATTTATTGATGAGGATTTTTTTGTTTGTATTACTTAAAAATACACTTGTATTTTTAAGAATAAAATGTTATTATATTTCTACTGAATTTTAGTTGACTGGCTATTGCAAAGGATGCTAAGATATAAAGGTCGCCAAGAGAGAATAAATAAATAGTTGACAACACATTGAATGTTTTGTTACTATATAAAAGTTGTCTCAACACGACATATGAACATTGAAAACTGAACATGCAAGACGTCAAGATAGAGCGTCACCGCCCCGACCCCCGTTGGGTGTGCGTGACGCAAACACGAACCAAGTCGCATCCTTTAACGGGATGTGATGGACGTTCAAAAATGGACATCATTATGATGCCAGCAACAAAATGAGCTTCTATTAAGTTCTCTTTTATGGAGAGTTTGATCCTGGCTCAGGACGAACGCTGGCGGCGTGCCTAATACATGCAAGTCGAGCGGATGAAGGAGGAGCT
>NZ_JAFBFG010000013.1 GCF_016909155.1 Chryseomicrobium aureum | reverse complement strand
CACCCTCTCAGGTCGGCTACGCATCGTCGCCTTGGTGGGCCGTTACCCCACCAACTAGCTAATGCGCCGCGGGCCCATCCTGTAGTGACAGCCGAAGCCGCCTTTCAACACCGGACCATGTGGTCTGGTGGATTATTCGGTATTAGCCCCGGTTTCCCGGAGTTATCCCAATCTACAGGGCAGGTTGCCCACGTGTTACTCACCCGTCCGCCGCTGAATCTGGAGGAGCAAGCTCCTCCTTCATCCGCTCGACTTGCATGTATTAGGCACGCCGCCAGCGTTCGTCCTGAGCCAGGATCAAACTCTCCATAAAAGAGAACTTAATGTAAGCTCATTTTGTTGCTGGCATCATACTATTCGAGTGTTAAACACTCCAATATCGATATCCAAAAAAATATCCTTCTCCACTAACGAGGGTTAGCTTCGAAAGGTTAATCTTAACGTCTTGCATGTTCAGTTTTCAATGTTCAGCTTTAATGCTCTCAAATAAATTGGAGCGGGTGAAGGGAATCGAACCCTCATCACCAGCTTGGAAGGCTGGGGTTTTACCACTAAACTACACCCGCGTGGTTTGTATGTTAGTAAGAATAAAGTTATTGGCGCGCCCGGCAGGAGTCGAACCCACAACCTTCTGATCCGTAGTCAGACGCTCTATCCAATTGAGCTACGGGCGCTATTTTTGAATGGTGCGGCCGAGAGGACTTGAACCTCCACGGGGTTAACCCCCACTAGGCCCTCAACCTAGCGCGTCTGCCATTCCGCCACGACCGCGTAGTCATCAATCATGATTGATGCGACAATCACTATTCTACTATAATTCCTTACTTACTGTCAAGGGAAAATGGTGAGCCATGAAGGACTCGAACCTTCGACCCTCTGATTAAAAGTCAGATGCTCTACCAACTGAGCTAATGGCTCTCTATAAGAAATGGCTGGGGTACTAGGATTCGAACCTAGGCATGACGGAATCAAAATCCGTTGCCTTACCGCTTGGCTATACCCCAGTAATAAAATGGCGGTCCCGACGGGAATCGAACCCGCGATCTCCTGCGTGACAGGCAGGCATGTTAACCGCTACACCACGGGACCACATTATGTATAAAAGCAAAAGAAAAATGACCCCTACGGGATTCGAACCCGTGTTACCGCCGTGAAAGGGCGGTGTCTTAACCGCTTGACCAAGGGGCCATGAATGGCTCCGAAGGCAGGACTCGAACCTGCGACCTGCCGGTTAACAGCCGGATGCTCTACCAACTGAGCTACTTCGGAATGTTGTTGTTTTGTTGCTGCGTCATCAGCTGACTTTTATTATTATAGATACACCTTATAAAAAGGTCAACAGTTTTTCTCTATATTTTTATAGTTTTTTTATTCCGCTGTATTCCAACCGACCAGAACACTTGCTACACCTGTATTTATCGGTATTCATTCGAATTTTCCGACTATAATTCTGACTGCATTTTAGACATCGATACAGGTGTATGTGAGGTCTCTTCTTTTGTTTTGTGTCCGAGATTGCTCGACAGAAACGAGGAGCCCCTACTTCTTTTAATAGTTGTTTAAACTCCTGATCACCATGTTTATAACCTCTTCCTTCCAAATGTAAATGGTAATGAACCAATTCGTGTTTGATAATCCCCTCCACTTCCTCCAGACTTCCGTGACTTACATAGCGTGGATTAATTTCAATGTCGTGAGAAATTAATAGGTAGCGCCCTCCTGTGGTTCGGAGTCTTGAATTAAAGCGAGCGGTATGACGAAAAGGTTTATAAAAATAATTTAAAGAAAGCTGTTCAACTAAAACTTGTAATTGTTCATCAGTCACGTTTTGTGCTCCTTTTTTAATATAAGGCTTGGAAACAACTGATTTCTAAAGAAATAATGTTAAATTGCTATATATAGAAAGTGGGTAGGGGTGACTCCAGCGGGATCAAAAGCGGAAGCTGAGACCTTGGCTCAGCCCGCGCCCGCGGAACGCTTCCCCTAACCACACCAGAGATTATTTCCAAGTCTTATCCATGCCTTTTAACAATTAGTTCTTCTCTGGAGAAACCATGGTCAGTGCGACCCTTCCTTTTTCAATAGACACATCCTCAATCCAAACCGTAACAATATCTCCTAGCGAAACCACTTCAAGCGGGTGTCGCACGAAGCCTTTTTTTAATTTCGAAATGTGGACAAGACCATCTTGTTTTACACCTATGTCAACAAATGCTCCAAAATCCACAACATTTCGAACAGTGCCTTGAAGTTCCATACCTGGCTTCAAATCCTCAAGCTTCAAAATGTCTGTCTTGAGAAGAGGCTGAGGATAGGCGTCTCGCGGATCACGCTGCGGACGTTTTAAAGCATCCACAATATCTTTAAATGTTTCTTTCCCTACTCCTAACTCTTCGGAATAGACAATTGCATCAAGTGCTTGTTGGGCTTCTGGAGTTCCGATTTGTTTTAAAGTGAGTCCCGCTTGCTTGATTATTTGCTCAGCTGCCGAGTAACTTTCAGGGTGGATAGCTGTTTTATCGAGCGGATTTTTTGCTTCAGGTACGCGTAAGAATCCGATTGCTTGCTCATAAGTCTTTGCGCCAAGTCGCGGAACTTTCTTCAGTTGTGTACGAGACGTAAATGTTCCCGTTTCGTTCCGAAGAGCCACTACATTCTCAGCCACTGCTTTGGATAGTCCTGCAACGTATTGCAAAAGTGAGGAAGAGGCTGTATTTACATCAACTCCGACTTGGTTTACCGCAGTTTCTACTACAAAGTGCAAGGATTCTGCCAGCTTCTTTTGCGTCACATCGTGTTGGTATTGGCCGACACCAACCGCTTTTGGTTCAATTTTCACGAGCTCTGACAAAGGATCTTGCAGTCGACGCGCAATGGATACCGCACTACGTTGTTCCACTTGCAGTTCAGGGAATTCCTGACGAGCCGTCTCAGATGCTGAATAGACAGAGGCACCCGCTTCATTGACAATCACATAAGCCGCATCACTTCCGGAAATGCGAAGGCATTCTGCGATGAACTGTTCGGTTTCACGTGAAGCCGTCCCATTGCCAATTGCAATCAAGGAGATTGGGAAGTCTTTCAACAGACGGATAATCTTGTCCTGTGCTTCTTTCACTTTATTCATCGGTGCATGTGGATAGATGGCATCAATTTTGAGCACTTTGCCGTTTTCATCGATGATTGCCAACTTACAACCTGTTCGAAATGCTGGGTCAACACCTAACACTACTTTTCCTTTTATCGGTGGTTGTAGTAATAGACTCTTTAGATTTTCAGCAAAGATATGGATTGCTTGTGCTTCTGCCACTTCTGTTAATTCACTTCGTATTTCTCGCTCAAGTGCGGGATGAATCAATCGCTTCCATGCATCTAAAAGGATAGTTTGCGTATAGGAGAAAAGTGGATGACTTGTTGGCGGTGTCCACCGACTGCCGATTTTTGCGACAGCTTGATCCACATCTACTTCGATAGCGACACGTAACACGTCTTCTTTTTCTCCGCGATTTATAGCGAGTGTTCTGTGTGGAACGATTTTCGACACCGCTTCTGAATACTCATAGTACATTTCGAATACAGCTTTTTCATCGACGGCACCCTTTTTAAGTTTTGTTGTTATTTTTGCCTGTCGCTTGTAGAAAGCCCGTAAAGTGGATCGAACGTCCGGATCATCCGAAATCATTTCAGCAATAATATCGGATGCTCCCTGTAAAGCTTGCTCTATAGTTTCTATATCCCCTTTGACATAAGGACCTGCTAGTTTTTCAGGAGTAGTCGACGGCCATTTTAAAACCTCCGTAGCGAGCGGTTCGAGACCAAGTTCTTTGGCAATTGTCGCTTTCGTGCGCTTCTTTTGTTTATAAGGACGGTAATAATCTTCTACTCGTTGTAAGACGGTTGCTTCTTCAATTTGTTTTCGAAGTTCTTGCGTCAACTTCCCCTGTTCTTCTATGACACGTAGCACTTCTTCCTTTCGATCAGCCAATTGATTCATATAGGCAAAGCGGTCTTCAATTGCTTTAATCTGCACTTCATCTAAAGAACCCGTCTGCTCTTTTCGATAGCGTGCAATGAACGGAACTGTTTTGGCATCTTCAAGTAGCGCAATGACTTGACTGACTTGAGAAGCTTTTATCTGAAGTTCTTTCGCGATTTGTTCATGAATTTTCATTTTGTCACGTCCTTTTTAGTGAACTACTTTCCTAGAATACCATAGAAAGAACCAAACAAAAAAACCTCCTGCAAATGCAGAAGGTTCTATACCTCTTCATGAAAAAGTAGCCGTCCGGCGATAAATGTTGCATCGTCGCCAAACTTCATATCTGTCATTACACGCTCGTATAAATGGTCAGCTGAGCGTGCAGAACGAATTATTTCTTTAGGATTACGGATGTTGACCCCATCTGAATGCAGTAGGAAAGTATCGCCTGGGTAGACGGGATATGTTTGAGTCCGTAGTGATTGTTTTCTACCAGATAAATACCCCATGACCGGAAGCGGATAGATCATTTTATCAAACTTTTTTTGATACATATAAAATTTGACGTTTCCAACGCAACTATATGAAAGTGTTCTGGCCTTGTAATCGACTTTTACTAAAGCGACCGCAGCACCACGCTTATAAATCATTTCATTATTGCAACGTTCCATTAACGAGTCGATAGATTCTTCGCCATATTCGGCAAGAATCTCTGGTATCACATCTGCTGACTCCTTAGCTACCGGCCCATTTCCTAAGCCGTCTGCGATTGCACATAAAAAGAAATTCGGATATTCCGCGATATAATATGTGTCCCCTGAGAGACGATTCCCATCTTTCGCTTCATTATATACGCGGACATGCATCACTTGTGAATCAATTTGCTTCACTCGTCCATTCCACCTGCTGATAGAATAGCGTCCTGTAGCTTTTTGATAGCTTTACGCTGGATACGGGAAACATGCATTTGCGAAATACCCAGGCGTTCACCAGCATCTTTTTGGCTAAGCTGCTCAATGTATGTAAGCTGAATCACTTCTTTTTCACGATCGGATAGGTATTGGAGTGCATTTGCAACGAGCATTCGTTGATCTGTCTTTTCAAACTCGCCATCTTCTTGGCCAATCACATCAAACAATGTAATCGTACTTCCCTCTGAATCTGCTTCTAAAGAATGGTCCATTGAAAGGGCTTGGTAGCTCTTGCCCATCTCCATTGCTTCTAGAACATCTTCTACATCTACCTCTAGATACTCCGCGATTTCATATACTTGCGGAGAACGTTGGAGTTGCGTAGTTAGTTCTTCAGCAGCTGAGCGGATACGAGGTCCTAATTCTTTGATACGTCGTGGTACATGAACAGCCCACGTCTTATCACGCAAAAACCGTTTGATTTCACCAATAATAGTAGGTACGGCAAAGGCTTCAAAGCTGCGACCGAAATTTTCATCATATCGTTTCATCGCACCCAATAACCCAAGCATACCTACTTGCGCAATATCTTCATGATGAGACTTACCGTTTGAATACTTTCGTGCAATTGATTCAACTAAGCGTTGATAATGTAGAACAAGCTGAGTTTGGGATTCTTCAGACTGCGTGGCTTGATAGTCTTTTAACCAGTCCATCACTTGTTCTTTAGAAGCTTGATTATGATGAGACGTTTTCGACATTGCCGTTCACCTGCTCAGATCCGACGTTTTTCGTCATAAAGATCGTCACGCCCTCTTGATGATGAACTTTCACTTCATCCATGAGCGTTTCAATTAGGTAAAGACCAAGGCCTCCTTCACGCATAAAAGATACTTCCTCCGTGTCTGAGTAAGGCCCTAATTTCGCGCGAGTTTCTTGGAAGTCAAAGCTCTTTCCATGATCTGCAACCATGATTTCCATTTTCCCCTCGTATAGAGCACATCCAATAACGACTTCTCCTTCTTCGTTTTCTTGATAGGCATGTTGCACTGCGTTTGTAATAGCTTCCGAGGCTGCAATTTTCACGTCTTCAATGTCATCGTACGAAAATCCTAAACGGTTGGCTAAACCTGATATCGTAAGACGAGCCACACTGACGAATTGTGTCTTTGCGGGTACACGTATTTCTACGTAATCAAATGGCTTCATCTTCACTTCACCTCTCCTGTTGATGATTCTATGTCCATAATTTCTCCAAGACCTGTGATGTCAAATAAACGCTTGAGTCGTGAAGACAAACCAGTTAATTTCAATTTCGCATTCTCTGCTTTTACATTCTTAAAAAATCCTACAAATACGCCAAGACCTGTCGAGTCCATATAAGAGACCTCTGAAAGGTCGAGTACAATTTCTTTAGAATCTTCCAATGTGATTTCAGCTAATTTTTCGCGTAGCATTGGTGCCGTGAATGCATCTATCTCACCTTCGATAAAACCTAAAACCTTGTTATCTTCTCGTTGTAAGTCTACTGAAATATTCATAATCGTTTCCCCTTGTCTAGTATATAAGTTTAACGTTCTATACCCCTCATCTGTCAGGGAGTAAACATATCAAACGGTCCTTTTCACAATCACAAGCGTAAAATCATCGCGAAGTTCAAAATCTTGTAACAAAATCAACTCGCGATATACATACTCCACCATCTCTTGCGCCGACTCTGACTTGACGTCTTCAATAATGGACATAACTTTTTCTATCTCAATAAACCCTTCTTTCGAACGACACTCTGTCACTCCATCGGTCATCATCACGATAAAGTCTCCAACTTCTAACTTCGTCGTCTGGGAGTGATAAGTCGTTTGAGGCAAGACACCGAGAAGGAGACCTTTTACGAATAATTCGTGAAAGGCCCCCTCTTCCAAAGAATAATGCAGTGCAGGTTCATGACCAGCTGAAGCATATGTGAACGTATTTGTTGTCGTATCGTAATTTCCGTACATCATGGAAACGAACATGGAGTCTGTTACACTTCTCTCGACGATTCGGTTAATGACGTCTAACACGATAGAAGGGTCAACGGTAGCCGAGTCGACACTGTCCATTCCATTTTTGATCATGGACATGCATAGTGCAGCAGGAATCCCTTTACCGATAACATCTGCAATACCAATTCCCACTGCTTGTGAGTCTGCCAAAAAGTGTACATAGTCTCCATTCATCTCTTTTGCTGGGACCGATAGCATACCAATGTCTAATCCATCGACTTGTGGAACAGTCGTCTTAAGCAGTGTTTTTTGAACATTTGTAGCTAAATCCATTTCTATACGGAAGTTCTCTTGTTTTTGTATTAAATTTTGGTGTTCATGTAATGCCAAGCCATAGCGAATCATCACTTCGATTAATAAATCGAAGGAATGCTCAATTTTCTCCGGGACCTCAGAAACAACTTCTTCGAGCGCCGCTCTATGTATGCCAATCATCTCTTCCGGAGAAATATTCTTTTGAATCAGCTGTTTACTGAACGTTTGCCCCTCATAGAGGTTCAGCTCATTTTGCTGTTCTAAATAGTTTCGCAAAATCGCTTTGTATTGCCTTTCAACTTCTTGAGGCATTCGATTTCACTCCTTAACGCAGCCATTTCGTAGCTGTAATCGTGGTTCCTACGCCTACTTCCGTCTCTACTTTAAAGTCATCCATCAAACGTTTGACCCCTGGCATACCTGCTCCTAGCCCACCAGATGTTGTGTAGCCATCTTCCATAACTTTTCGAAGATCGGCAATTCCTGGTCCTTGGTCAGCTGAAATGATAATAATGCCTTTCATAGCACCGTCTGTGACGCGTTCAATTGTTATTTTCCCTTTGCCGGCATATAAGTATATATTACGAGCGAGTTCACTTATCGCTGTTGTGATTCTAGCCTGGTCAACAGTTCCGAAACCGACTTCCTTTGCCTCGTTACGTCCAAGCTGTCTCGCTGCAACGATATCCCACTCCGTAATGATATCTACAGAAGACTCAATGCTCATAATGGATTAGTCCTCCAATTCTCGTTCAAGTTTTTCCAATCCATTCTCTAAATCAAGAGCTGTTGCGACATCCTCTAGACGGATACCAAGCTCGATAAGTGTGATTGCTACCGCTGGTTGGATACCAGTAATGACAACTTTTGCTCCCATTAATCCGGACATGCTAATGACGTCCCCTAAAACCTTCGCAATGAATGAGTCAATGAAATCAATTGACGTCAGGTCAATCACAACTCCGCGTGCAGCTGTAGTGTGTAATTTATTTAATAAATCTTCTTGAAACGATAACGCCATTTGATCATCAAGTTCCCATTGGATTGAAACGATCAATGTGTCACGTAGTTTTAATATCGGAATACGAGTTCTCATTCTTCTTCCACCTCTACAATTTGTCGATTTGTAATGGCGAGGGCCTGTTCCATCCCTCGTTGTAGTGTACTCGTCGTTGTGAATTCATTTAAGTTGATACCAAGAGCTACAATTGTTTGAGCAATCTCTGGTCGAATACCAACGAGCATGCATTTTGCTCCGACTAAACGAACAGCATCAGCTGCTTGGATGATATGGTGTGCCACCATAGTATCTACAACTGGGACACCCGTAATGTCTAAAAGTACAACTTCTGAACGGTGTTTCACCACACCTTGAAGTAAGTTTTCCATAATTAATTTTGCGCGCTCTGTATCAATCGTTCCAACGAGTGGCATGACTGAGATCTTGTCAAAGACCGGAATAAGCGACGCAGACAATTCTTGTAAAGCCATTTTTTGCAGGTGCACTGTTCGTTCCCACGTTTTCGAGTAGGCTTCCACAATGCTGTGATTTAAAGGCGTCAGCCAATTGTTCATTAACCGAATGTAGTTACCTGATTTGTTGTCATTTAAGAAATCGGATTTTCCCATATGATCATAGATTGCTTCTGTGAAATTCGATAAGGCTTTCATGACAAATGAAATGGACCAGCCATGACGTGCTATTTTTATAGAGAATTCTTCTACTTTTTGTGAGAATTCCTCGTCATTTTCTGTGAGATTGACAATGAGTAATTCGCCTAGCTCACGGGCAGTTGAATCAATCATACCGTCTGACATGATTTGAAAGAACTTGCCATCTCCTTCTTCTTCCATAAATTGTTTCCACGTTTCTAGAATCGGATTTAGATTCTCACGTATGTAACTTGCTAGTGTAACGTTCATTTCACGGAGACACTCCTTTAAATTCTGTAGTAGTTTTATTGTAGCTGAAATTGTTTATTTTAGCACCTGCTGATTATTCCATGAAAAAAAGCACAGTAGCGCACTGTGCTTTTTCTATGTATGTATTAAAACTTGATGAGGCCTAGACTAATAGCCACTGCATGGTCTACGCTTTCCATCACTTCGTCATCTAGGTGTGTGAGTTTGTCTGTGAGTCGGGATTTATCAATAGTTCGTAACTGCTCTAGTAAAACTACGGAGTCGCGCTCTAACTGATACCGTTCCGCATCGATTTCGATATGCGTAGGCAACTTTGCTTTTTGAATCTGAGCTGTAATTGCCGCGACAATTACGGTTGGACTAAATCGGTTTCCGATATCATTCTGCAGAACCAGTACGGGTCTTGTGCCACCTTGTTCAGACCCGATTACCGGTGATAAGTCTGCGTAGAAGATATCTCCTCGTTTTACGATCAAATATGTCAGCCTCCACTTACGAGTCGCTCAGTGGTATCATGCGCCTCATACTCTGCATGAAGACATTCACTGCAAATAGACAAATTAATACGAGACATTTCCAGGTACCCCTGTATCATGGCTTCTCGTATAATTGATGTTTGTCCATGCAGTTTCGTAACGTGTTTTTTCAAAACACGCTTTCCGTATACGGGACGGACTTCCTCCATATAATCTGCTAACAGATAAACTGTTTCTATTTTATCTGACTTTCCCCCCACAAAAAACACCTCCGACAAAACTTTCCTCTATACGACAATTTCTTTCATCTTACCATCGATTCCCTCTCATAGAAAGGTTATTTCGACAATCTAATAGAAATTTACGTAGGAAGTACTAGTTTTATTTGTCAGATTGTGGGTAAATCCGTGGAACGCGATACGAAAGTTGACAACAGATTTCATAGGGGATTGTACGTAAGTATTCCGCCCATTCTTCAGCAGGAATGGTATGTACCCCATTTGAACCTAGTAATACCACCTTTGTACCTACTTTAAACTCTTTCGGCAATTTAATCATGGTTTGATCCATACAAATTTTGCCGACAATAGGTGCAACTGTGTCTTCAATCAATACAGAGAGCCCCTTTAGCCCGCGTAATAATCCATCAGCATAACCAATTGGAAGGGTACCGATCCACTCAGGTTCTGCGCTTGTATAATATGCGCCATACCCAATCGATGTACCTACTTCAACTTGCTTAACGTGAACAAGCTCCGATACCAATCTCATAGCAGGTGTATACACAAATGGACGATTTTCTTTCATCCAATCAGAGGCTGCAATGCCATACATCGATATTCCAAACCGTACAGCTGAGAAAGCTGCTCCCCCATGCTGGATAGCGGCCGCACTATTTGCAGCGTGCACAAGTCGAGGACGTTCAGGGAATAAAGCTAGCCACTTCTCAAACTTTTTCAACTGCTGTTCAAAGTGTGGATTTATCGCTTCATCAGCAGTTGCAAAATGTGTATAAACACCTTCAATCCTCCAGTTCTTATGTTGCGCAATCAATCGCAATGCTTCTTTTAACTCCTGTTCAGACTGTAACCCAATCCGCCCCATCCCCGTATCTAACTTGATATGGAGAAACGGAGATGCAGTAGTCGGGATGTTTTGAATCCATTCCAAAGAGTGCGCGGTTAAATGAATACGGTGACGCTCTGCATACGGTATAAACGAATGCGGAGAGTTGCCGAGAACAAGTATCTCCGACTGACTCCCCGCCTCTTTTAATTCTACTGCTTCATCCGGTGTGGCCACTGCGAAGAACTGGAGACCTTGCGCCTCTAAATGCTGCACAACACGGACTGCCCCGTGACCGTAGGCATTTGCTTTGACTACCGGAATAATCATTGTCTCTTCGTTTAGTTGGTTTTTTAACGTTGCGATATTTGTAGAGATTGCATCTAAATCGATTTCTAAATAGGTTGGACGATAATGTGTCATGATGTTTACCTTCTTTTGTCGTAGGATAAGTTGTTATTTTTGTGAATGCGCCGACATCGAAGCAGCGACTTGAATCATTTCATCTGGAGTCAACTGTGTGGAGGCTAGGAAATAAGAGACACCCGCACTCCTTCATTGTTCCGAACAATCAATTGGTTCTTTTCTGGGTCTTGATCAGTTACTGATACACGGTAATAATCCGGTTGCGTGTGCCAGACTTCAATCGCCTCTTTACACCCCACCAATAGACTGACTACAAGAAGCAGAAGTACCAACTGCCATTTTTTCAGAGCGTCCATACTTTCTTCCTACCATTCTAGGTCATTCTATGCGAAGGACTGACTCCTATGACAGCAGAATCACTTGCGCGGCCGCATACTCTTTTGTGTGTGTAATGGAGAGAAATGCTTGGAATTGATTTTCTTTATAAACGATGGAAGGTGCACCGAGTTCATTTTTCACAACTTCAATATCTTGAAAACTACAGCTGGCGCCTATTCCCGTTCCGAGTGCTTTCGCAAATGCCTCTTTGGCAGCAAAGCGGGCTGCTAAAAATTCAATTTGACGACTCGGTATTGCTGTTTCATAATATGCCTGCTCATTTGGTGTCAGGATGCGTTTATAGAATTTTGGTGACCTTTGAATCAACCGGCCAATCCGGTCCAGTTCAATAATGTCTAGTCCAATCCCTCTAATCATTCTGCTTCTATTGCTCCTCTCTACCATGTATACTAAAATCGAATGAGGTGAAATCCACTATGTTTATACGACATGAAAATTTCCGAGAATACCGAACGTATTATCCGGTCGTCTTTACCCTTCTCGTTGTAACAATTGCTATTCACATTATAGCAAATCTCCCAATCATCGGGCCTTATGTTTATGGGATTGGAATCGGCCACAACGGCTCTATTGCCGCAGGTGACTATTGGAGACTGATTACCCCGATGTTTCTACACGGCGGCATCATGCATCTACTGTTCAACATGTTCTCCCTGTTTTTATTCGGACCAGAACTAGAACGGATCGCAGGTCGCACACGCTTTTTGACGATCTACTTTTTATCCGGAATCGCAGGTACACTTGCATCATACGTGTTAGAAGATGCGAATTATATGCATCTCGGAGCAAGTGGAGCCATCTACGGAATTTTTGGCGCTTTTGCTGCACTCGTCTATTACACACGCAATGCATTGCCTCAATTGAAACAAATCATCCTTCCTATCATTTTGATTGGAATCGTCATGACATTTATAATGCCGAACATCAACATCACGGCTCACTTTGGTGGGTTGATTACAGGATTCATTCTTGGATTCTACTATTTCCACCCAAGTCGCTTATCGAAATGGAAAAAAACAAAACCGCGTACCGCACTGCGTCGTTAGCAGCCGGTCGCGGTTTTGTTTATGTGTTTGGTAAATACCAGTTCATAACGCGTTGCATATCGTCTCGTTCCATCGCTTTTAAACTGTGCTGGCTACCGAGCGCGCCTGACTTGATAGTAGCATGTATAGAAGCTGCATCCGCCCGCTTCTCAAAGTAAGACTGGGAAAGCGTCACTGCTTGAATTCGTTTCTTTGCAAGCCACACGGTCTTACGAGAGAAAAAGCGGTACTGCATCGCTAAATAAGTATCTCGTATAGCTATACCACTTGCCTTATGGTTCCAAATATCAAATGCCACACTCACAGGAATCAGTAAGAAGAATAGGAGTCCATATGGGTAGAAGAAATAACCTAACACAGCCCCTATTATCGCGATGAGTAGTAAATTGATTCGGTAGTAAAACTTACGTGTGCGTTTTGGTGCACGGGTAAACTCTGGATCCCAGTCCCATTCTGGGAATAAGTCTGTCAGTAAGGTAACAGCCTCCGTTCGTTTCATTAACGGAACGAGTTTGACCGTTTCACTTTTTTCTAACACACTTCCCCCTGCGCTATCCAGCACGATGGTCGCATAGCCGAATAACTGCCTAAATGGATTTTCAACAAGTTGGATCCCTTGGATACGGTGCATCGGAATGGTCGTTCGTTTTTTCTCTAATAACCCGCGCTGAATAATCAACTCTTTATCGTCGAGCGTGACTGTGTAGCCATAGTTTTGTAAGTAGGTTAAAACTACACTGACCAGGAAACTTATCAACACCACAGCAAAAACAAGTAACGCTACAAACATTGCTCCAAAACGGAACAGCTCCAATGCTTCATTATAGATCTCTTCGTAGGGAATAAATTCTGAAAACTGAGAGAGCACAACAGCGGCCCCAGAGAAAATGATTCCGATCCCACCAGATGTTGCGGCGAGTAGTAGTAAGTCTTTGGATTTCATTTTGTGCAGCAGTCGAGTCGTGGACGTTTGAGATTCAGTTTCTGACTCTAATTCAATTGGCTGAATTGCGTCAACTCCCTCTTCCAAACTATCTCCTTCCACTTCATCTACTACTTTTACACGCTTTTTCTTTGCGGCAATCATTTCTTGTTTGATTTGATCGGCTGCAGCGAGTGTTATCGCTGTTAACTCGGCTTCCGCTTCTCCACTTACACCCCCACCAGCTGTCTCTACTTTCACTTTCACAAGCTTGAACGGTCGGTGAAAAATGGATTCTGTGTAATCCAGGCTTTGGATTCTTTCAAACGGAATATACCGTTTCTTTTTGACAATCAAGCCGTATTCGATGCGGAGTTCACCATCTTCAAACCAATACTCATACTTCCACCATTTGATGATTCCCGATATAAGGTAGAGAAGTAAGGCAAGTCCACCTAGAACATAGGGTATGAACCGAAAAAGGCCACCATCTTCTCCCCCTGTATTGCCTAAAATCAAAAAAATCACTAGTGGAAAAATAAGATCTTTCAACCCTTTTACAAATGTGATGACTGCAGCCACCGGATGTAGTTTATAACGTGTCTCAGACATCATCTTCCGCCACCCTTGCAAGCTCCGAAATTCTTCTGCGCATCGATTCGGCTTCTATTTCGTCTAAAAATGGAATCGTATGCGAAGTGGCAGCCGTCGAAATATGTATAGAGGCTAAATTGTAACTGCGCAAAATCGGGCCTTGTTCAGTATCGACATGTTGTACGCGAACCATCGGAATTAATGTTCGTTTCACTATAAAAAGCCCATGTTGCAATTCGATTTCATGTTCTCGTACCTCATAACGCCAGCGCTTCCATCGTAAACTTGGCAGTACCCCAATAATCAGTACGATTAAAATCACTAATAAACTGATGGTCACTATGTAGAGCCAACCGAGCCCAAAAAAGAAAAAATCAAACGCACTGATTCCACCTGCAATCAGCACAAGAATTAATGATTGAATAAGACCATAAATGCGCCAGACCGTGAGCCCTTTGCGTGATAAATGATTTCCCGTTTGCATGATAATCCCTCCTTACTCTCCTATACGTATTATATGCTATGAAGTTTCAAAAAAAGCTCCCCTTCCAAAAGGAAGAGAAGCTTGAAATTGAATTAGTCGTTACGACGTGCTGGACGTGCAGATGATGCTGGACGTGCAGAACGACGAGTCGAACCATCACGTGGACCCGATGAACGACGAGCGCCGCCACGGTCTCCACTCCGACCACCTGAACCGCCTGAGCGACCACCACGGCCTCCGCCTGAACGGTTTCCACCACGGTATCCTCCGCGACCTCCACCAGAACGTTCTCCACGCATTGGAAGTGGACGCTCTTCAGAGATTGTCACAGGCTGATCACTTGGTTCTTTTGTCATTGATTTAATAGCTGCTGCTACCAAATCAACTGCATCTAAGTTTTCAAGAAGCTCAGTTGCTAGAGCGCGGTAATCACCTAAGTCATTCTTTTCAACTAGCTCTGTCAATGTTTCCATTGCCACGCGTTGTTGACCTAGTAATGCTTCGTCCTCACTTGGTGGACGTAATGGTGTCATACGCTTCTTCGTTGTTTCTTCAACAATACGAAGGTAACCCATTTCACGTGGTGTTACAAATGTAATCGCCATTCCACTCTTACCTGCACGGCCTGTACGACCGATACGGTGAACATAGCTTTCAGGATCTTGTGGAATATCAAAGTTGTAAACGTGTGTAACGCCTGAGATATCTAATCCACGTGCAGCAACGTCAGTCGCTACTAGGATGTCAATTTTATTTTCTTTAAATTGCTTCAATACTGACATACGTTTTGCTTGGCTAAGGTCACCATGGATTCCTTCTGCCATATACCCACGGATGCTAAGAGCGTGAGATAGTTCGTCAACCCGGCGCTTTGTACGACCGAAGATGATCGCAAGTTCCGGTTGGTGAACATTGATGATACGTGATAACACATCGAACTTCTCGCGTTCTGCTGCTTTCACGAAGAATTGCTCAATGTTTTCCACTGTCATTTCTTTTGATTTGATCTTCACTTCTACAGGCTCTTTCATGAACGTGTTCGCAATTTTGCGGATCGGTCCAGGCATAGTAGCTGAGAATAAAAGTGTTTGACGCGTGTCTGGAACATTCGAAAGAATCGTGTTGATATCTTCGATGAAGCCCATGTTTAACATTTCATCTGCTTCGTCAAGAACTAATGTATTGACGTTTTCAAGTTTCAATGTACGACGGTTGATGTGATCCAAGATACGTCCTGGAGTACCAACGATGATTTGTGGATTGTTTTTAAGCGCACGAATCTGACGAGAGATATCTTGTCCACCGTATACAGATAAAAGTTTTACACGCTTGTCATAACCAAGCTTGTAAAGTTCTTCTGATACTTGGATTGCAAGCTCACGCGTTGGTGCAATGATCAATCCTTGGATGTTCGGGTTTTTTGGGTCAATCTTTTCAATTAATGGAATACCGAAAGCAGCTGTTTTACCAGTACCTGTTTGAGCTTGACCTAATACGTCGCGCCCTTCCATTGCATGTGTGATTGTACCTTCTTGGATTGGGGTTGCTTCTTCAAAACCCATACGTTTAATAGATTTTAATGTTGAAGCACTGATGTTTAATTCTGAAAAATTTGTCAAAATACTAATCTCCTTTGTTTCTGTTTTGACAAATGGTTACATTTTCAGATGACTGGCGGCAAATTTCGAGCCAAATAAAGAGGAACGTCTCCGTTACGAAAATCTCTGTGGGTTTCACGAGAGGTAATTAATAATAGGAAAGCCCGGTGATTGCCGAGCGGCTGGTGAGCGTTTAAGTACGTCTAGCACAGCCGTTAAGTTCAAAAAAAAAGCGCTCTTCGCAAACTAACAGAAGAGTCTTTACACAAAATGTATCCATTGCTCAAAACAGTGTATCATGCGTCACCTTAAAAAGCAACGCATGTGCACTTAGTGTTCCAACTACTTCTAATTCTATTCACAAATTGTTCAAGTTGTATGCGTTTGCATGTCTTGAGGGATAGGAATCGGCTTGTTCAAAAAAGAAAGAGCTTTTTCAAACCAGTCATCACAATCATCACTGTAACAAATATGATGTTTTCCACAGTCTGAGAAAATAAGTTCCTTTTCTTCAGACCCTAGCTGATCATAGAGATACTCTGCTGCTTGAAAAGGCACAATCCCGTCTTTCTTCCCTTGGACGATACATACCGGAATCGTAATCTTACTATAGTACGGTTCAACAAGTTTTAGTACACGCGTAAACTGATAAGCAGATCGAATCGGGGTCTTTCCTGCTTTTTGACGGTAGCGCATGTAGACAGGATTTTGATCCGCTTGTTTTTTCAACAAATCAACAGCTACTTCACGAATATCTTGAAGCATCTGTCCAGGTGCTATATATTTGGCTGCTGCACTCAATAGTACGAGGCGTTCGACAGGATAACGAAGAGACAGATACATCGCAATCAGCCCGCCCATCGAAAATCCGACGACATACAGTCTGTCTACTTGTGGCAACAACTTTCGAATGGCGATTTCAGCTTCCATCGTCCAATCTTCTGCTAGCATTTCAGTCAATTCGAGTTCTTCCCCGTGTCCTGGAAGCGTGACGACAGACAATGTCCAGTCTGTATGTTTCGCAACATACTCCACAAACGGCTCAACTTCATAAGGTGCACCTGTATAGCCATGGATAAATAACACACCGGTCTTCATCAGACTTCACTCACTTTCGGTTCCATGTCTCCATGGCTCTTTCTACTTTCATACCTCTTGAGCCTTTGAGTAAAACCAAATCGTCCGATGTTAATTTTTTTGTCAAATGTTGTTGTAAACTTTCCATCTCATCTGTCCAGTACACGGCTTCCCCAAATGATCCTTGCAGTTCTGCATAGAGAGCCTTCATACGTGGTCCGATTAATGCGACTCCAGTGAAATCTTGCTTATTAATGGAAGCGGCAAGTTGTGCATGGTAAGCAAGTTCGGCCTCTCCTAGTTCTAACATATCTCCAAGTACGAGCCATTTTTTCTTCCCAAAATCGGCGTCACGGAGGAAATGAATTGCGGCTTGCATGGAAGTAGGTGCTGCATTGTATGCATCGTTGATAAATGTAGGTCCATCCGTCTCCATCACTTGCATGCGCATATCCGTTAAAATAACGTCTTTCAAACCCTGTTTGATCTGGTCTACCGTCAATCCTAATTCGCGACCGATCAAAATCGCAGCAAGTGCATTTTTCGCTTGATGTTCACCAAGTACGCGAAGTACGAAATCGCCCTCTACTTCACCTTCTGTTGTAAACTGTGTTCCTTCTGTCGAAAATGCAGTTGATGTGAGACGCAGTGTGCAGTTTTCTCCCTTGCCATACGGGATGGCGTGCAAATCAGCTTTTTCAGCAACGGCTTGGAGCAGAAGTGGCTCATCTCCATCAAAGAACAATTTCCCTTCAGGTGACATTCCTGAGATGATTTCCATTTTTGCTTTTGTAATGCCCTCACGAGAGCCAAGATCTTGTAAATGCGCTTCTCCAATGTTCGTAATCACTGTAAATGCAGGCTTGGCAAGGTTTGATAAAAATTCAATCTCTCCAAATGAACTCATGCCCATCTCAAGAACTGCAACTTCCGTATCTTCATCAATTGCAAGAAGTGTCAATGGTAACCCGAGTTCATTGTTGAAATTCCCTTGTGTTTTGATTGTTTTGAAATACGGTTCACAAAGTCCAGCAAGCAAATCTTTCGTCGATGTTTTCCCGTTTGATCCGGTCACACCAACAAACGTCGCCTTCAATTCTTGACGATAGGCAGCTGCTAGCGTTTGAAGAGCTTTCGCGGGATCTTCTACAAAGAGAAGCGGGCGATCTGTAGGTGGGTTCGGCTCATCTTTTAACCAAAGTGCTGCACTCGCGCCTTGCTCGAATGCTTGCTCAACAAATTTATGGCCATTGACCTGTTCACCGCGGAAGGGAATAAATAATTCTCCCGGCTGTAGTGTACGCGTATTTAATGAAGCACCCGTCACGATGACGTCTCCAAATTCTTTTGCGTCAGCTCCTAACCATGTTGCTAGTTCACGTAATGTCTTTTTCATTTTGAACCATCCTCGTCTCGCGTGTAGGCACGATGTTTCTTTTCCTCAAAACGCTCAAGTCCAAGTTGAATTAATTCTTCAACTAGTTCCGCATACGTTTTTCCAGATGCAATCCATAGTTTTGGATACATGCTGATTGGAGTGAATCCTGGTAATGTGTTGACTTCATTAATGTACACGTCGCCATCTGTCGTTAAGAAGAAATCTGCACGAACTAGACCAGAGCAATCCAGAATTTTAAATGCGTCAATTGACGCTTGTTGCAGGTCACTTAGTTCTTGCTCTGTGATTTCAGCAGGAATTGCATAGTTTGTCGTACCATCTACGTATTTTGCCGAATAATCATAAAAGTCTTTTGTCGGCAATACTTCTCCAGCAATGGATACTTTAGGCTCGTCATTTCCTAGAACCGAAAGCTCGACTTCACGCGCCGTGATTCCCTGTTCGACGACGATTTTACGATCGTATTCAAACGCAAACTGAATCGCAGCTTCTAGTTCTTCACGTGTTTTCGCTTTGGAAATTCCGACACTTGAACCTAAGTTGGCAGGCTTTACAAACAGTGGGTATGTGAGGTTCTGTTCGCAGGCATCTAAGAATTCTTCTTTGTGGGCGTTGTAGTAACTATGTAAGCAGTATTCATAAGGTACTTGTTTCAAACCTGCTTGTGTGAACAATTGTTTCATCACGACTTTGTCCATTCCTGCTGACGAAGCAAGGACGCCATTTCCTACGTATGGCAAGTTCATCATCTCAAACAAGCCTTGAATCGTACCATCTTCCCCATTAGGTCCATGAAGAACAGGGAACACCAGATCAAAACGTGTCTCTGGATTTGACGCAAGCTCTACAAACTGAGCGATTGAATTTGGCTGGTCAGTGCCTGTGAAACGAAGCGCTTCTGCCTCCTCAACAGGTGCTGTTAATTTTTCTCCGCACACCCATTCTCCATCTAGTGTGATGTAAATCGGTGTAACTTGATACGTTGAAAAATCTAGTGCAGCGATTACTGCTTTAGCGGTCATCAACGATACTTCGTGTTCGGCGGACTTTCCACCATACACAATTCCAATTTTCTTCATAATTAGTCCTCCATTTTCGAACGGGCTACAAATGGGAGTAAGCCCAGGGTTGGTTGTGTTAAATACGTATCGACATCTTGCATGATTTCATCTGGAAACGAAGGGTCTGCTATTTCTCGAAGTTCAAGTCGAAAGCTCCCATCATCTAACCTTGCAAGTGACAGCAAGGCCCCATCTTCAAGTAAATCTTCAAAGAGTATAAATTGTTCATGGATCAATTCAGGTACTACTTGCTGAACACGTCTTCTGAAGAACATGTTTGATCGAGTCTTTTGTGCTGCAAGTTGATTGAACAAATGAACGACGAGACGCATCATCTCATCGTATTCCCGGAAATACACTTTTGAAATCCTATCACTTTCATCACCAAGATAGACAAAGCGATTTTTCAACGTATGATAAAACGGACTCCGGAATGTCTCTTTTTTGTGTGCGACATATAGCAGTTCCGCTTGTTCCTGCGGAGAGAGTTGAATCAATCGTTTTTCATCGGCTACATCCAATAAACAAAGACGCGATTTTTGATCTTTTAAGGATGTCACAAAATCTTTAAATTCTTCTTGCACGATGTATTCGAACTGCGTATGCATATCAAATGAAGCGTCCTCGTAGCCATGTTCAAGTAACACAATTACGTTTGTATCTGCAAAGTAATGAAGCACTGTAGGGAACGTCAAACCGCTAAAGAGCGCAAAATTTTGTCCTTCATTTCCATGTACAAATAAGTGGTGCACATATTCATCTACTGATGGTAATTTTACTTTTTTCATAAGACGTCCCTCCTCCCCTCTAGTTTAACACCTTTTATCCGCTGCAACATCTTCCATCTATCTGCGTCTAATGAAGCAGGCATAAAAAGTGGTTGTGCGTTATAATAAAGGGATGAAATTTAGATGTGGGTGACAAAATGAATTCAAACAAACAATTTACAGACCGTTTTGACTGGGTCTTAGGTTTCCTGTTATTGCTTTTTTTAATCGTCAGTTTAATGGCGATCTCGTCTGCTCAGACAACGGGTCAGTACGGGATTAACTTCCTTCCAAGGCAACTGTTTTGGTACATAGTTGGAGCAGGTATAATCGGTGTAGTCATGTTAATTGAACCCGAGACTTATAAAAAAATGGCATGGTTCATTTATGGTATTGGTTTAGTACCACTGATTATATTATTTATCCTACCGGAAACGCTCGGTTTCGTAGAAGCACGAAACGGTGCACAAAGTTGGTTCCACTTACCGGGTATTGGTAGTATTCAGCCTGCCGAGTTTATGAAAACCTTTTATATTTTAGGTGCTGCCAAGCTAATTGTGAAGCATCATGAGAACTATCCTTTCAAGACGTCAAAAAGTGACTTTTTGCTCTTACTAAAAATCGGTGGTTTGTTCATCATTCCATTTGCATTTATCATGTTACAGCCTGACCTTGGCACTGGGCTCGTCTTCATTGCTATCACAGTAGCTTTGATTGTTGTAGCGGGTATCACTTGGAAGATTATTCTTCCGATACTTGGAGCTGGAATTGGGATCGGTGGAGCGTTAATTTGGATGGCTTTAAATATGCAAGACTTCATCGTCAATACGCTCGGCTTTAGTCCGTATCAACTCGCGCGTATTTATTCCTGGCTAGACCCTTATTCTTACGCTTCCAATGAAGGTATGCATTTGATCAGTTCGCTAAACGCAATTGGATCAGGTGAAATTTTCGGAAAAGGATATGGCGGGCGTGAAGTGTATGTACCAGAGAATCATACAGACTTTATTTTTGCAGTAATTGGAGAAGAGTATGGATTTATCGGTGCAAGTTTAGTCATCGTTCTTTACTTTGTGTTAATTTATCATTTAACAAAAATCACGTTGCAACTTAAAGATCCATTCAGCACATATGTGGCTGCTGGAATCATCGCGATGATTACGTTCCACGTATTTGAGAATATCGGGATGACGATTCAGTTATTGCCGATCACAGGGATTCCTCTTCCGTTTATTAGTTACGGAGGAAGTTCGCTAATGGGGAATATGCTCGCGCTCGGTTTGATTTTCAGTATGAAGTTTCATCATAAGACGTATATGTTTGGGAACCAGGATGACGATTAGATGTGAAGAACGCCACTCTAGAAACTCCGAGGAAATCAGGTGTGCCCATGAAGGCGTACTTCAGCCTTTGTGGGTGCGGCTGATTCCGGAGCGTGTTTCTGGCGTTCGGAACTCGATTCCAGTTAGATGTGAAACCGACTGTTCAGAAATTGTGCAAAGTAAGACGTTGAGTTCCACTGCGGGGCTGCTTTCCGTTGGCGCTGCGTGAGCTTCCTCGTCGCAGGCTCCTGCGGGATCTCACGGCAGACTGGAATCCCACTGGAGTCAACCCCTCCCTTCCACTCAACTTTAGTTTTAGATGTGGAGAACGCCGGCATACACCGATTTTGTGTATGCCGGTTTTTTGTTTGCGAACTGAGCGGTCGTTCTTCTACCGAAATCATACTTTCTTCTACCGAAACTGAGATTTATTCTACCCAAATCCACATTTATTCTACCCAAATCCACATTTATTCTACCGAAGTCATATTATGGAAACTAATTCTAGGAAATCAACCCCAAAATGGAACTCAAATTGCGCATACTACTAAAAAGTAAGGGATAGCAAGGCAAATAAAAAAAGCCCCTCAAACGAGGAGCCTTAACCGTGCTGCGGTTTTGGAGCAGCAGGTGGTGCTAGAGCTTTCAGCATTTCTAGGCGGGACTTTGTTTTGGTTACTTTGACGCCTAACTTTGCAAGATTGCTCACCAAGTTTTTAACATCCATTTCTGTAGCCAACGATACCTCACCCTTTCCATAAAATAAAAACCGTTCGTAACTTGAATTCTCTATTAGTGTACCACTTTTCTTCACTTTTAAATCTTTCAATTTTGTTACAATTGTAGAAAGTCTGTAAAAGCTTCGTACTCCGTATTAAAACCTTTCACTTTACTTACCCTCTGTGGGTATACTATACTTACAGTAATCCAGATTCGAGGTGATTCTATGGAAAATCTTCAAGCGGTCCCAGTTGCACGTACATCTCATCATTCAGAAGATACGAAACGCAACTTAACAGTTCGTTTAAATCGAATCGAAGGTCAGATTCGGGGTATTAAGGGAATGATTGAACGCGATGCGTATTGTGATGATGTCATCACCCAAATTTCTGCTACACAAGCCGCACTTAATTCTGTAGCTAATATTTTGTTAGAAGGGCATTTGAAAAGTTGCGTTCGCAACAAGATGCTCGCTGGGGACGAAGAAATTCTTGATGAACTACTCGTAACTGTACAGAAACTGACGAAAAAATAAGGAGGATTATTCATGATCCAACCACTTAAATTACATGTTGAAGGTATGACTTGTGGGCATTGTGTGAAAGCAGTCCACGACCGCGTGAAAGCAATTGATGCAGTTGATGAAGTTGATGTACATTTAGAAACTGGTGAAGTCGATATCGAGTTTGATCCAGAAGCAATCGAAATCCGCGATATCATCGCAGCAATCGAAGACGAAGGTTATAAAGTGAAAACTTTTTAATACGGTGAAAATAGCTGCTTCTATGCAGTTATTTTTTCGACGAATATATACCCCTATATAGTATAAAGGAAGGTGATTTCTATGAAGACTACTGAAATTCCGATTACTGGTATGACGTGTAGCGCCTGCTCGAATCGAGTAGAGCGTGGCCTATCCAAGCTTGAAGGTGTCTCAAAAGCTTCTGTCAACTTTGCGAATGAAAAAGCACACGTTGAGTTTGACGATTCCAAAATAAAGCCTGCTGATTTAAATGCTACTATTGAAAAACTTGGCTATGGTGTAGCCTACGAAACTGCAAACTTAGATATTCAAGGAATGACATGTGCTGCTTGTTCTGCCCGTATCGAACGAGGATTAGGTAAAGTGGATGGTGTATCTGAGGCAACAGTCAATCTTGCATTGGAGACGGCAAAGATCCACTACAATCCGTCACAGATTTCTGCAGCGGAACTCGTCAAGAAAGTAGAATCTCTCGGTTATGGAGCATCTATACCAAATGAAGAAGAACCTGTTGATCACCGGGCAGAAGCTTATAGACATAAGAAACGCTTATTCTATCTCTCAGCGATTTTATCTTTACCGCTTCTGTGGACAATGGTGGCCCACTTCTCCTTTACAGAGTGGATGTACTTACCGGATATCTTGATGAATCCATACGTCCAGTGGGCACTCGCTACACCTGTTCAGTTCTACGTTGGAGCGATGTTCTATAAAGGTGCATACAACGCTCTTCGTAACGGTAGCGCGAATATGGATGTACTCGTAGCACTTGGTACATCAGCAGCGTACTTCTACAGTGTCTACTTAACGTTGACTGGAGCTGGGCATCACCAAGGACTCTATTTTGAAACAAGCGCGGTCCTTATTACATTGATCATTCTCGGAAAAGTATTTGAAGCGCGTGCAAAAGGTCAGTCATCCGAAGCAATCAAGAAATTGATGCAGCTTCAACCTACAACTGCAACGGTTGAACGAGATGGTCAATCACAAGAAATCTCGATTCACGATGTTGTACAAGGTGATGTGATTATCATTCGTCCGGGTGATCAAATTCCGGTCGATGGAAAAGTCATTTCAGGAACATCTACCGTGAATGAGTCGATGCTGACAGGTGAAAGTTTACCTGTAGAGAAAACTGAAGGCGCCATCGTCTATGCGGCCACAATTAATGATCATGGCTCATTACGCATGGAAGCAACAGGGATTGGCAAGCAGACGATGTTGTCGTCAATCATTCGCGTCGTAGAACAAGCACAAGGTTCAAAGGCGCCAATCCAGAGACTTGCAGATAAAATTTCTGGAATTTTTGTCCCGATAGTCGTTGGAATTGCAATTGTAACGTTTATTGTGTGGTACTTCTTCTTAACAAACGGTAATTTGGAAACGAGCCTTATGAGCACGATTGCCGTGTTGGTTATTGCTTGTCCATGTGCACTTGGACTAGCTACACCGACATCGATTATGGCGGGTTCAGGTCGGGCTGCTGAGCTGGGGATTTTGTTCAAAACCGCTGAAGCAATGGAGCAGACCAAACATATTGATACGGTCATTTTAGATAAAACCGGAACCATTACGAAAGGTCTACCTGAACTTGTACACATTGAAGTTGCGGATGGATTCGATAAAGACGGTATACAACAACTTGCAGCATCTGCTGAGCAAGGCAGCGAACACCCCATTGCTCGCGCAATTACGTCTAGTTATTTAGGAGAACTATTTACAGCCGAAGGTTTCAAAGCTATCCCAGGTAAAGGTATTAAAGCTGAAGTGAACGGAAAATCTATCGTGATTGGTACACGTGCGCTACTTGCTGAAAACAACTGCGACGGCTCCCCTTCTCCACACGTCGATGTGTGGGAATCTGAAGGAAAGAGTGTTTTGTACATGGCAGTCGACGGAACGTACGCGGCAACTTTTGCAGTGGCAGATACCGTAAAAGATTCGTCAAAAGCAGCTATTGAAAAGTTGCACGCACTCGGCATGCAAGTTGTCATGTTGACCGGTGATCAACCGGAGACGGCAAAAGCTATTGCAAGACAAGTTGGGATTACGGAAGTCGTTGCAGGTGTGTTACCTACACAAAAAGCTGACGTCGTTCGTGAGTGGCAAAACAAAGGTCATAAGGTAGCCATGGTTGGGGACGGAATTAATGATGCACCGGCCCTTGCTCAAGCAGATATTGGAATGGCGATGGGTACAGGTTCTTCTGTAGCGATGGAGACGGCAGATGTCACACTGATGCAAGGTGACTTACTGACACTCCCTGCAACACTTGAAATGAGCCGCCTGACCGTTCGTAATATCAAGCAAAACTTATTTTGGGCTTTTGCCTATAACAGCTTAGGTATTCCAATTGCCGCAGCTGGTTTCTTGGCTCCTTGGCTTGCAGGTGCAGCAATGGCTTTCAGTTCTGTATCGGTCGTATTAAATGCCCTGCGCTTGCAACGCGTCAAACCAAAAACCATCTCCTCGTGAGGTGGTTTTTTTCTTGTTAAAAAGGGTGTAGAATAAAGAGCAGAACGAAGAAAGCAGGTCAAACCATGAAACAATCCATTGCTCTTTTGATGTCCGTCCAGTTTTTCGTCTATTTAGGATTCGGCATCATTATTCCCGTATTACCTGAAGTGATCCTTCAACAAAACTATTCAGAGATCCACGTTGGTGGATTATTATCTGTGTATGCTCTCGCATCCTTTTTTGTAGCTCCTTTATGGGGAAAATACTCGGATCGTACAGGGCGCAAAAAATTAATACTAGTCGGTCTATTGGGCTTCAGTTTAAGCTTTTGGGTATTTGCTTTTTCATTCGACTCGTTGATTCTTCTCTATCTTTCACGGATTATTGGCGGACTCTTCTCAGGAGCGCTTTACAGTGCTGTGACGGGGTATGCTTCAGACATTTCTACTGAAGAAACACGCAATAAATATTTAGGACTGCTCGGCATGTCTATCGGCTTAGGCTTTATATTCGGACCAGCCATTGGAGGTATTCTCGGGGATATTAGTTTACAACTCCCATTCATTGCGTCTGCGGTGTTGACTCTTGTACTTCTGGTTTACGCACAAATCATTTTAAAAGAACCTGAACGAACAGGCGAAGCAAATAAACGTCAGTTGCTACCGAAAGGAGCACGAACGTTGTGGATGTACCGTATTCGTTACTTATTTATTTTCTCATTTATGGTCACATTCTTACTAGCAGGACTTGAAGCAACCTTCCAGTTGTTCCATATCGAACGGATTCAAATCACACCGCTTCAGCTCGGGTATCTATTCCTCTTTAGTGGACTCGTTGATGCCATCGTTCAAGGTGGAATCGTGCGACGTATTAAAAATGGAACCGAAACAACTTGGATCATTTGGTCCCAAGTGATTGCTGCAATTGGATTGGGCCTCACTTTCTTTACAACTAGTCTTGTAATGGCGGGGATTACACTTTGTATCTTTACTGTTGGAAATGCCTTAGCAAGAACAACACTTGTTGCTCTTACAACAAAAGAATCAGGCGGCAACTATGGTACAGCTGCCGGAGTCAGTTATTCGATGGACAACCTAGGTCGTATCATCGGACCCTTAACATTCGCGTTCATCTTTACGCAACTTCCAAACACGCTTTATGTCGTTTCCGCAGTTTTGTCTTTAGCAAGCATTGTTCTAATCATTCTATTCCGTGCCAATTCAAATTCTTTACGCGAAACAAAAAAACAGCTAGCCCCGTAATGGGACTAGCTGTTTTATAGTGGCTGGACCTCTTTATTCAATGATTCAACGCTTTTCTTTGCAAGTTCTGGATGTGCTTTTACTAACACCGATGTTCTCGTCAAATACAGTACCGTCGCAATGAGGATAACTGCTGAGATGAGGAAGATCGGTTCCGGTGGGAAGACATCAAATAATACCCCAAACAGCACCATTCCAATCGGCATGAGCGCAATTGCAAATGTCTCAAGCAGCGAGAATACTCGTCCTTTGTAATCATCATCAATTGTCTTTTGAAAATACACTTGCATCGGAGTATTGATGAAAATAATCATGACTCCTTGTATGAACATCAGCGCAATGTAGAAGATCAACATTTGCATATAGGAGATAGGAAGTAAAAGTGGTACAGTAATTGCTGCAAGCATTATCCCAAGCACTAGTATTCCACGTTTCGAAATTAGTAACGGATACTTAAATTCTTTCCGTGACGACATGTAAATCGAAGTAAGAAGCATTCCGATGGCAAATGCTGCTTCTGTAAATCCAAAGTGCTGGGCAGACATTTTCAACTGATCAATCAATACGAAAGAATAGCCAACTTGAAACGCTCCGAACATAAAGTTGACGGACAATGCAATAATCATGATAGAAAGAAGTATCGGCTGTAGTTTGACGTATGCCAGACCTGCTTTCATATTCTCAAGCATCTCTTCTTGTTTTCGCTCACTCTCCTCTGTGCGACGTGAGTAGAGTGTAAAGTTCATGGTCGACTCTAAAATTACAGCCACTGCAGAAGCTACTGCAAACAATACGAGAAAGACTTCCAGTGAAACTGTCCCGTACAAAATCCCCCCTACCGCTGGACTTGCAATCGCAGCAAATGAGATGGACATTTGATTAAGAGACATCGCTTTTTGAATACGCGTTTCGTCAATGAGGCTTGAGATGGATGAACTAAATGCGACACCTGAAAAAGTCGATGTCATCGCAAGAATTGCTGTGACCGTATAAATTGCGGGTAACGAGAGTCCAAATGCCATCATGTAACCGATTAACGAGAGAATAGTAAGCACCGTGATAATTTGCGCTGAAATGACAATCACTTTTCGGTTATACTTATCTACAACATAGCCTGCAAATGGACCGAGTACAGCTCTTGGGAGGATACTAAAAATCAGATTCATCGCAAAGCTAGATGCAGATCCGGTCATTTGCAAAATGTAAAAACTAATGGCAAATGTATACACCGAGGCACCAAACGTACTAATCAACTTACTAATCGTAAATGTCCAGAGATGTTGAGTTGCTTTTTTCAACTTCACTGCGTCATCCATCATAAAGCCTCCTTAATGTTTAATTTTATTAAACAAAAATATATCATACCATTTTCTTGAAGTCAACACTAAAGTTTAATATAATTAAACTAACACGAAATGAGGGAATCCGTATGTCTTTAGGGGAACGTATCCGTGAACTACGTAAAGAAAAGAAAATGACATTACAGCAACTTGCTGGCGATGCTATTACAAAGGGCATGTTGAGTCTTATTGAAAACAACAAGGCAAAACCTTCGATGGAAAGCCTTCAACATATCGCATCGACTTTGGAAGTTTCTGTGAGTGATTTATTAGAAGACTCGTCTTCCGCTGAAAAAAAAGAAATTGTTCGTCAGGCTGAAGAACTATACAAAAAACTTAGTTATCCAGACACCAAGATATTTAGTGAAATTTTGAATTTAATTGCACCTCATCTGCCTGCAAAAGGAAGAGGGTATCTAGATGCTCGACTGCTCGACCTGTACACACGAATTGCGTATGAAAGTGGAAATCCAGATTGGAAAAGTTATTGTTCCCGTGCCATTACTCTCTATGAGGAAATTCAAGTAGCACGCCGCGCAGCATCTCTTCGTCTGTTCCGAATTTCTGTAAAGTTCCGTGAAAAACAGTATGAAGAAGCTCTTCGGCAATTACTTGAAGAGCGACAGTCATTAGAACAACAATCTGTATGGACGGATCCGTTATCTCGACTTGACTATGATTATTCGGAAGCTGTGTTTTACTATGCGGTCGGTCAGCAAGACAAAGCGCTTGATACGATGCATGCTGCAATTGAATTCTCAAAACAACAAAAAGTATTTTATCGCCTCGATCACCTCTACCGCTTAGCAATCATTCATGCTATCATGGCCGGAAATGAGAAAGAAGCAAAAATGTACATTTCTCGCTTAGAGGCGTATGGTCTATTTACTGATGATGCGGAAGTGACAGAATTCATCCAACTGATTTGGGTTCATTATTATACGAGCTACACAAAACAAATAGACGAAGCCGATAAGCTGATGCAGAAAATATTGAAAACATCAAAGCCGCTTGAAGAGTTGGATTCTGAGCGTGTGGAATATGCGAAGATTTTATATTACAAAGAGCAAATCGATAAAGCGCAAGAAGTTTTAGAAAACACTCCGCCTCCACCCTACTTTGTCACTCACCCGATTGACTTGAGTATGTATTCTGAACGGGAGTATTATCTGGCTAAGATTTATCAGCAGCAAGGTGAATCAGACAAGGCGTTGGCAATTGCAGAAGAAGCTTGGGAGCAACTTGATACGTTTCTTGAGACTCCTTATAAGACGCGCATGCGTGATTTGATTGCAGAACTGAATTCTACAAACTAAACTGGCAGCGCCCGCGGAAAGCAGCCGCGCAGTGGAACTCAACGTCTAAAGTGGCGTTCTACACATCTAAATCGGAATCGAGTTGCGAACGCCAGAAACACGCTCCGGAATCAGCCGCACCCGCAAAGACTGAAGAGCGCCTTCACGGGCACGTCTGATTTCCTCGGAGTTTCTAGAGTGGCGTTCTACACATCTAAAGCTTGCTCAGACTGAGGCGTATTGTAGACAGATTCGTCCAGTTCGCCTGTCACCTTCGCAGTTGTTACGCCCGCTGTCATTGCTCCACTGACATTTACTGCTGTACGGCCCATATCAATCAAGGGTTCTACCGATACTAACAGACCCGCTAAAGCAACCGGTAAATCTAACGCAGATAAGACAAGGATAGCAGCGAACGTTGCGCCTCCCCCTACTCCTGCGACACCAAAAGAACTAATGGCCACGACCCCTATGACCGTTAAGATGAACCAAATATCGAGTGGATTAATTCCTACAGTCGGTGCAATCATGAATGCAAGCATCGCTGGGTAAATTCCCGCACATCCATTTTGACCGATAGACAATCCGAACGAGCCTGAGAAGTTTGCAATTCCTTCAGGAACTCCTAGTTTATGTGTTTGCGTATGAATATTTAGTGGTAAAGTACCTGCACTTGAACGAGATGTAAACGCAAATAATAAAGCCTCTGAAGCTTTCTTTACATACGTAATTGGGTTTACACCAGAAACAAGTAAGATCAATAAGTGAATCAAGAACATCACGCCGAGTGCTACATACGATGCCAATACGAACTTGCCTAGTGTATAGATGGCTTCAAAGTTTGATGTTGCTACTGTGCGCGCCATGATAGCTAATATTCCGTAAGGCGTTAAACGGAGAACAATTCGAACAATACCCATTACTAGTTCATAAATGGCATCAATGCCTTTTTTAAGTGTTGCGGCCGTCTCAGGTGAGCGGCGAACAACGGACAGATAGGCAAAACCGATGAATGCTGCAAAGATTACGACAGCGATTGTAGAAGTTGGACGAGCCCCAGTAAGATCAAGGAATGGGTTAGCAGGTAATAGACTGATCAATTGCTCTGGGAATGTCTGATCCGCTACTTCTGCAGATGTCTCTTCGATATATACGCCTCGTGACTCTTCTGCTTCTCCGCTAAAAATCTGCTCAGCATTTAAATCAAACAACGCAGCAGATGAAATACCTACAGCAGCTGCCACAGCTGTTGTTCCAATTAAAATAGCTAATATGATTCCTGCAATTTTCCCTAATTGATTGCCCAGCTTCAACTTTGCAAAAGCACCAATAATTGAAATGAACACGAGTGGCATAACAATCATTTGAAGCAGTCGTACATAGCCGACCCCAATGACATTATACCAAGCGGACGTATCTGTTAAGATTTCCGAATCCGCACCATATGCTAGATTTAAAATAAGTCCTAAAAGTATTCCGAGTCCTAGTGCTGTAAAGACACGAGTTGAGAATGATTTATTTTTACGCTTCATCCATACTAATACTCCAATGAGGACTAAGAGAGCGAGACTGTTGATTACTACAAACATGTTAATTTCCTCCTTTTTTTCAAACGATGTATCGTATTATATGCTTCTAATTCCAACCTGTAAAGTATGAATTACTGAGAAACTATGTAAATTGGTTTGCATTCGGTATACTTAAGGTAGAAATTCCATAGAAAGGAGGAGCTGTCATGACATATACTATTTTTAGTGTGGCGGCATCCATCGTCATTATTTTAAATATATTCTTAGCCGTAGCACTTATCTTCCTTGAGCGACGAGACGCAAGCTCCACATGGGCTTGGATTCTTGTTCTCTTCTTTGTGCCCGTATTAGGATTTATTATTTACCTATTCTTCGGTCGTCAAATCCGAAAGAAAACTCTTTTTAGGTGGGAAGGTCGAAAGAAAGTTGGAATCCAACAACTCATCAGTTACCAGAAGAGCGCAATCGAAGAAGACCGGTTTGAATTTCGTTTGGACGATGCACATAATTATAAAGACTTAATTGTGATGCATTTAAATAACAATCAGGCAGTCCTCACGCAAGATAACGCTGTACAGATTTTTAATGATGGTCGAGCGAAATTCGATTCGTTACTAGAGGATATGCGAAAAGCAAAAGATCATATTCATATGCAGTACTATATTTTACGACTCGATAACTTAGGTAATGAAATCTATCAGGTCTTACTAGACAAAGCACGTCAAGGCGTAAAAGTTCGCATCCTCTATGATGAAATGGGTTCTCGAACATTACGCAAAAAACATTTTAAAGAGCTTACAGATTTAGGCGGTCGGGTGGAAGCCTTCTTCCCCGCAATTTTTCCAATGATCAATATGCGCCTCAATTATCGCAATCACAGAAAAATTGTCGTCATCGACGGACATATTGGCTATATAGGTGGATTTAATGTAGGTGATGAATACTTAGGTCTCAACAAAAAATTTGGTTACTGGCGTGATACACATTTACGTGTCGAAGGCAGTTCTGTGCATCCCCTTCAAACTCGCTTTATATTAGATTGGAATCAGGCTTCAGCTGATCATGATATCGAGTATGACGAACGCTATTTCCCTACCATTCCGATGAAAGGTTCCGTTGGATTACAGATCGTATCAAGTGGACCGGATGAAGAATGGGAACAAATCAAGAATGGCTATTTAAAATTGATTTCGTCCGCCAAAAAGTATATTTATATTCAAACGCCCTATTTTATTCCGGATGCGAGCTTCATGGATGCTCTGCGTGTAGCTGCACTTTGTGGGATTGATGTGCGCATCATGATTCCAAATAAGCCAGATCATATCTTTGTTTATTGGGCTACGTATTCACACGTTGGAGAGTTGCTGAAGGCTGGCGCGAAAATCTACATTTATCAAAATGGCTTCTTGCATACAAAAATGATTGTTATCGATGATGAAGCATCTTCTGTCGGGACAGCAAATATCGATGTGCGAAGTTTTAAATTAAATTTTGAAGTAAACGCATTTATTTATGATCGCGAAACTTCCCATCGACTTGCGCTGTTATTTGAAGAGGATATGACATTCTCTACAGAATTAACGAGAGAAATTTATTTGAATCGTACACGTCTGATCAAAGCAAAAGAATCAATCGCAAGGTTGCTGTCTCCAATCCTTTAAGATGTGGAGAACGCCACTCGATTTCGTTAAGATGTGGAGCCGACTGCCTGTAAGGCACTGCATACTTTAGAAATCCAGATTCATCTTACGATGTTTGCTTTTAAGATCAAATTCAGAACGAAAAGGACTGGGGCCGCTCGAATCGAGCGGCCCCAGCGCGAGTCTTCTTAGTTTGCTCTTGCGCAATCATCTCCAGCTGAATCTGGCTAGTTCAAATGCTTCTTTCCAGGAAGTCGTTCCTTACATCGTTTCAGATTCGGCTCCGCCTCTATCATTTATTCTCAACTAACTATCGTTTTGCAAGTAACACATTTAGTTCCAGGCTGTGCTAACGCAAGGCCTGATTCAATTCCCTAAAATCAAAATAGAGGACAGCGAGCAAGTGCACACTTACTAAGTATTTAAATGATTTACAATAGATGATTGTTCAGTGGCAAGAAATCCCGGAAGCCAGGTCGTCATTTACCGGTTTGAAGTGATAATTGGTGAAAAAGGAGTTTCTCGTAATTTGAGAAACTCCTTTTTTTATTGTTCGATATATTCTTCTACAGTCAATCCAGAATTAACTATCTCCAATGCGAGCTCTTTACCTAGATAACGGAAATGCCACGGCTCGTACATATACCCCGTGATTTTCTCTTTCCCCTCTGGATACCTTAAAATAAATCCGTAAAGGTGAGCGTTTTCAGCAAGCCATTTCCCTGCCTCTGTGTCTCCAAAACTCACCCGTGCAAAGTGCTGCTCAAAGTTTTTTTCTCCAATATCAAGTGCAAGGCCTGTCTGATGTTCAGAGTATCCAGGTCGTGCACTGTATCTGTCTGCTTCTTCTTGACCGTCGTTAGCCACATAGCGCTCATAAAGTTCTTGCTGACGTTCAAATGAACGATACCCACTAAATGCAACGAGTTCATATCCATCTAGGCTAGCCGCAGCAGCAAGTTCTGCAAAAGCTTGTTGGACTTCTTGAAGCATCTCGTCGGTTGGAACAAAATCTTGAGGCAATGGGTACTGCTTACTGGCCATTAAAATACCACTCATATACGTGGGTTCTTGCGGTAATACCTCATTTCCTTCATACCCTTTTGCTCCCGACCGGTCCACTTCTGGTTCTGGTTCAGGCTCTGGTTCAGGCTCTGGAATTGGCTCCGGTTCAACTTCTTCAGGTTGTTGTTCCACAATTGGCTCTGGCTCTTCTTGAGGAACTTCATCAAAGAGTTCATTGAGGGCGAGATAGCCTTGTTGGTGCGCAAAAAATGCACCACCCCCCGCTAGTAAAATGAAAAGCAAGCCTATAATCCAAGGCCACTTTTTCTTTTTTTTCGTTTGATATAAATAAGAGCGCGTATTCATCTGAAGCCTTCTTTCCTGTCTACAAAGTATCTTAAGTGTATCATGTTCCCTGGAATAATTCTTCCTTTCTCAACAGAGTGGCGTATAATGAAAGAATTGAATCGATAGTTTAGGAGTCGTTTGCATGAAGTCTCAAAAATGGATGTCTGTACAGTTTTTTATTTTCTTCTTCACTTGGGGTGTTTTCCTTCCGTACTGGACAGGATACCTAACAAATGTGAAAGACATGAGCGTATACTCAGCAAGTTTAATCATGGGAGCAGGTATGATAGCACGTGCCTTTTCCACTCTTGTACTTTTCCCTGAGTTAACTAAACGCTATAGTATTCATGTTTTCCTTCGGATATTGGCGCTCGGATCGCTTGTAACATTCGTTCTCTATATTCCGCTGTCATCCTTCACCATGTTGCTACTGATTACAGTTCTTTTTAGTTTGGTTTATCCAAATTTATTACCCGCAATGGAGAGTTGTGCTTCTCTATTGATGCAACGCGACCGCATCCATTATGGACGAAGCAGATCATACGGCTCTGCCGGCTTTATGGCAGCAGTACTTGTTATAGGTTTCACGACTGCGCAATTTGGTGAGCAAGCAATCTTGTGGGTAATGATTGGAGCGTTGGCATTTGTGGTGATTGCTACTTCTTGGAGAGCACCTGCCGCATTAACGGATGTCCCTGTTCGAGAAGGACAACAAAGTACATGGCAACTTGCAAAAGTGTTACTCAAGCAAAAGGAATTCTTAGCGGCACTAGTCATTGTTGTGTTGATTCAAGGCTCTCACGCTTCGTACAATTCCTATAGTTTTATTTATTTGCAGGATATAGGCGTGAGCAACTCATGGATCGGTGTAATAATCAACGTAGCCGTACTTGCTGAAATCGTCTTATTTATGGTGGCTGATAAAGTGTTTGGCAAATCAAAAGTCTATACACTATTTATGATTGCCGCAGTAGGTGCAACCGTCCGATGGATTTTAATTTGGTTGGTGCCGACAGCTGGAGTATTTGTTCTAACTCAAGTCTTGCATGCCATTTCCTTTGGTCTCGCACATTATGCATTTATTCAGTTCATTGCGCGCTCGTTGACGAAGTCATCTATCCCAACCGCTCAAGGGTTATACGCTGCATTTGCGATGAGTTTAAGCACTGCACTTCTTACATTCTTAGGTGGATATTTATATGATATTCAAGCGGGCTATGCATTCCTTGGTATGGCGGCATTCTCATTCCCAGCGATTGTAATGCTTATTTTACAACGCAAAAAATTGACCACATAAAAAAAGTACCTTCTCTTGAATCTAATCAAGGAAGGTACTTTTTTAATTACGTTAGAGTAATAACTAGCACAACTACAAATGCCACTGCAAAAAAGACGGCCATACCTCTCATCCACTTTGCTTCTTTTTCCATTCCACGCTCTTTAAATGTAATGGCTCGATACGTATTGGTAAATACAAATACCAATGTCATAAAGAGTACTGCTAGATTTAAAGAATTTTGAATGACAAAATAAATAGCAAGTGCACTGGATAAAACAACTGGAATTCCAAATGCTAGATTGCGAGTTCGTGACGGCATTTTTTCACTCATGCTGCATCAGCTGCTTTCTCAGGGTGTTCTGAATAAAACTTACGTCCGATATACGTCTGGATGATCAATAATACTCCTCCAACTGCCCAATAAAGCGGAAGCGCAGCCATAGACGTAAACGAGATCAACATAATCATGATTGGAGAAATCCAAATCATAATTTTCATCTGTTGTTTCTGTTGCTCTGGAACTGTCCACAGAGAGACTTTTGCTTGTAGGAAGTAAACAACTCCTGCAATCAATGTCATTGCAATATCTGGTGTACCGAGGCTGAACCAGATGAACTCATGTGTTTTGACTTCTTCCGAGTACAGAATAGCAAAGTAAAGACCCATGATAATCGGCATTTGAAGCAAAATTGGGAGACACCCCATGTTTAAAGGGTTCACGTTATGCTTGCGATAGAGTCCCATCATTTCTTGCTGAAGTGCCATTTGATCTTCTTTTGATTTTGTTTCTTTTAGACGCTTTTGAATATCGTCCATTTCAGGTTTTAACTTATCCATTTTCACTTTCATACCTTGTTGCGCTTTGTAGTTACGAAGCATTAAAGGCATTAATACCAAACGAATGATAATGGTAATAGCGATAATAGCTAAGCCGTAACTCCCATTAAATAGCGTCCCAAAGTAATCAAGTGCCCAATCAAACGGTCGCACAAAAATACTGTAAAACGTACCTTCTTTATTTTCCACGCCAGAACATCCGCCGAGGAATACTACAGTGGCTACAAGTAGTGCAGCCAAGCTCCATTTTTTCTTCACATTGGTCACCTTCATTTTTCAAACTATCCCTACTATATACTAAAACTTCCCTATTAATCAAACGCTAATAGGGAAGTTCACTCAGTTGACACTTTCTTTAAATGTGAATTGGAAGAAGGATGTAGCAGGTTGGTCTCTAAATTGTTTTGGCGTTACTGTCGTATACTTTTTAAAGATTCGAGTGAAATACGATTGATTGCAGAAATGGAATTGGTCCGAGATATCTGATATCGATTTAGACGTATGACGTAAAAAGTATTGAGATTCTTCTACTTTTCGAATGTTTAAATACTCTACTAAAGTAATGCTTGTATGTTCTCTAAAGATCCGAGACAAGTGACTCGTACTAATGGAGAATTTTTGAGCAATGGCTTCTACCGATAAATCGCTTTCGATTTCATCATTTATGTACAGAATTACTTTATTCACGGTCTGGTGATTAAATTGCGGTTTCGTTCGTTCAGATAAAACATGAACATAAAATTCAATCAATTCTTCTCCACATTGTAAAAATAATACATCGCTCATTCGGCTATCAATCACATCCATGCATGAACGACTAAATGCAAATGCCTTTACTGGGGGCACTTGACTATCAATCAATTTGCGCGCCATTGTTGCTGCAAGGTGAATATAAAATAGACGGGCAGCACGAATCATGTCTTTTCCTGTGAGCTGACTTAGCGCGTCGATGATTAAACGGAGGCGCTCACGAGCTTGATCCAAATCCAGAGTTTGCATGTCGTGAAACATCTCTTTTTCTAATAAAAAGTATCGTTCGGCTAGAGCATCATGACTTGAATCCACACTGTTTTCTACAAAAGCATTTGAAAAAGCTTCTAAAAATAATTTGTCTGAAGAAAGCGGATTTTTATGAATTTTAGTGAGCATATGATTTAACCTCTTTTTCTTAACCACATAGTATCTACTTATTTTAAACCATAATGCTCACATTACCAATACTTCTTACTAATTATTTTCCAATTTTTCCGGTACTAGGACACGAAGGTGCTTTGGAAGTACTTGAATTTCAACAGGTGTACATGTTCCTTCATCCCCATCCACATTGCAAAATAGCTCTTCGGAGGTTTCAATGTGCACTTTTTTGGTCTTAATATACTCTACACCATCATCCTCTGCTATTCTCCCTTGTAACAGTTTGGATCCAACACGTAAAAACCCTGGAATTCCAGACTCATGCACGATAAATAAGTGGAGAAACCCATCATCGACTTCTGCATCAGGTGCAAGTTTTTCAAACCCGCCGACTGAATTCGTCAGCGCAGTTAATACTAGTGTTAAGCCGCCACTCCACTCGCCCTCGTCATGGGTAATCTTCATCTGCACTTCATTATCTTGAAGAATCGCCTTAGTTCCTTCTAGTAAATACGCTAATGGGCCAAGACGTGTTTTTGATTCTACAGATGTATCCGCTACTTTCGAAGCAATTTCTCCTATTGCGACGATATTCATGAAATAAGAATCCCCTATTTTTCCAATGTCTGCATGCTGTTCTTTCCCTACTTTTAATGCCTCAATTGCCTCTTCAGCATTTAGCGGGATTCCTAGCGCACGTGCAAAATCATTTACAGTTCCAAGTGGAACAAACGAAAAAAGAGGGCGATGATTCTGTTCAGCAAGACCATTCACAATTTCATTAATTGTCCCGTCTCCACCCATTCCAATGACAAAATCTATAGTGTCTTTACATGCTTGTTCAGCAAAGCGAGTCGCATCTTTTGGCCCTGTCGTCTCATTCACTTGAACTTCATAACCCATGGACGATACAACTTCTACAACTCGGTCTTTATAGTCACTAGCAAGCTCTTTACCGGATGAAGGATTATAGATTAGTACAGCTTGTTTCATGTAGATACTCTCCCTATTTTTTAAATTTGTCTATAAAAAAAGAGCTACGAGAGCTCTTTTATCTTACTGATAGTCTACTTCTTTATTCGATACGTCTGTCTTCTCTTTTTTAGATGACTTGTCTTGTACTTCCTCGTTGTAGTACTGCACACTCGTCATCGCGCCTTCATCAACCATTTTGTTATCGTCTACGTCTTGTGGGTCAGGGTGACCTGCTGTGCCGTAAGTTGATTTACTTGTAGAGTTTTGATCCATATAAGCATTGAATTTAGTTTTTAAGTTATTGAATTGGACCATTGCTTTGTCCCGATTCTCCGGTTTTTTAAAATATGCGTATGCTGCTGCTGCAATCCCTGCTACTACTAATGATGAACCGTTTGATTTTTTCCCCATTCGTAAAACCTCCAGTTAATATGAATTTTAGTTCCTATTATCTAGTAATACCCGCTGACGAGAAAAATTAACCAATTTTCAAGATTATTTTTTAATCATGTACACATGTGGAATGCCATCTTCTAAAAACTCTTCGGAGATAGTTTTAAAACCAAATGCCCCGTAATAGTTTTGCAAATGTGCTTGTGCACAAAGACGAATCGGCTGATTACCAAATTCGTTATCTACTGATTCAAGCGCTTTGGTCATCAATTGTTGCGCGAGTCCCGTGCCTCGCTTGTCCATTCGAACGATAACACGTCCAATTGATAACTCCTCATATTTCCCACTTGGGACAACTCGACAGTATGCAAGAATTTCCTCGTTCTCTCTATAGAAGATATGTAGGGACTCCTGATCAAAATTATCAATGTCTGGATAAACGCAATTCTGTTCCACAACAAAAACATCCGACCGTAATTTTAACGACTGATATAGTTCATCAAGAGTTAACTCGTGAAACTTTTTACATGTCCACATAAGTTAGACCTCCTCCTTTTTGTTTAATTATGACATACGCAGTAGCCAGGCAACTAGAATTTTGGTATGCTAGTTGAAATAGTTTAGAGGTGATGGCCATGATCCGTGTGATGACTGAAAAGGATATTCGTTCTGTACGGCAAATCGCCCTGGCCAGTTGGGGAGAAACCTACAGTTCTCTTTTTCCTGACGAAGTATTAGTAGATTGGTTTGAAAGAAACTATTCATCTGCTATGCTCTGTAAACAAATCGAAAAAACAAACATGTTCGTAGTCGAGCAAAATGAGCAAATCGTTGGTTTTGCTAGTTTTACACAAGTAGATGAGGACGGAGACAGTGAGTTGACTGCTTTATACATTTCACCGAAGCATACTAAGCAAGGATTAGGTACGTCTTTAGTTGAAAAAGGTGTTGAGACTCTTCAAACAAAAGGTCACAATCTTTACGTCTATGTAGAAAGTGTAAATCTTACAGCACGTTCATTTTATGAAAAGCTAGGCTTTCATTTATTAGAAGAATTTGATGAGTATTTTGAAGGTTATCCAACAACTACCGCACAATACGTCCTACCATTAAAAACTCCCACCCTCATTTAATTGAGAGTGGGAGTTTTCTTTGGTTATAGAGGGCGATTCGGCTCGTAGTAATCTAAGTCGCTCTCAGTTTCTGAAACATATGGTGCTTTGCGCACAAACGACATAATTGCTGCAATATACAGAAGTATAGATGTTAAAGAGAGTAAATAAGCAAATACTCCAGCTACAATAAAGAAGATACCTGCAAGCTTTGGATTTTTGTTATTACGGATGTTTAAGATCGCTAAGATATTGAAAACTAAGCTAATAACGAGGGAAATAACTAATCCCCAACCAAACACTTCAAAAACGCCCATGCTACCTTGTACAATATCCATGATTGCATCCACATCTTGTTGCTGCAATGTTGGATCTTCTTCGATCCCTTGTTGCATTCCTGTTTCAAACTCTTCTAGAAATGCAGGATCGTTTAACGCTGCACTTCCACCTGAAACAAATAAGGTCATTAAAATAATGGATAATGCGGTGAAGACAGCACTAATTACTCCTAATACAATCTCGCCTGTCCTTGAAAACTTCATTCTGACGTCCTCCTTTAATTTGTATTCATTAGTGATACGAATCACAATCACAAATGTTTCGCTTACTTGGTGTATCCCCTAAAAATAGTTCAAAAAAACTAGATTTAGTATAAAAACCTCGGGTATATATATACTAACAAACAATTAGAGAGGATGACAGACTATGGAAAAGAAATTAGTATTCTCACAAGGTGATTTTTTATACACGTTAGCAGGTGCTTCTGCATTAACTGCTCTTGTGGTGTTCTTCGTATGATTGGAATGAACTCTACTTACATATAAAAGGCAATCCACCGTTCATTGAACAGGGATTGCCTTTTATTATGCCTTCACATCATCATATTCTTTATAACGGTCGAATGCTGTTACAACATACGAGCAAACTGCATCCATTTTGTAGTCGTTTTTTCTAGCATAGTCAGCTGCTTGGTCTAGTAATTGCTTAGCTACCCCGCCACCACGCAATTTAGGGGATACAAATGTATGATCCATCACCATTATATCTCCAAGTAATGTCCACGTAATCTCTCCGACCTTCTCATTGCCTTCACGAACTTGATACGCAAACACATCATTTCCTAGCTCCGTAAATTGAAAATCCATGAACAATCACTCCTTTTTATCAGTCTATCATATCAAACGAAAGAGGGCGCAACTTTGATTCAATTTCATTTCTTCGAGGTTCTAAAAAAGGAGGAAGTGCTAACTTCTCACCAAGTGTCTCCAGACTTTCATCTGAATCAAAGCCAGGTTCGTCGGTTGCCAGTTCATACAGAATTCCTGAAGGTTCTCTAAAATAGATGGATTTGAAATAATACCGATCTACTAAGCCTGAAGTTTGATACCCTGCTTGGGTTAGACGTTCTTGCCATTTTGGATACTCCTCCATGGACGGAATTCGAAACGCAACATGGTGAACACTACCACGGCCTGGACGTTCTACAGGAAGATCTGTACGAGTTTGAACATGTACCTCTCCAGCAGGTCCCCCTTCAGCCACTGAAGCGACTACTGTATCAGGTTGTCCTTCTACTCGTGATGGGTAACTCCCAATGATAGTGAAACCTAAAATGTTAGTCAGCGTTTCTACTGTTCTTTCTGCATGTCTAACTGTTAAGTAAGATGGCCCGAGACCGACTATCGCATATTCGATTGGTATATCCTCTTTCTCCCACGCTTCTCCGTAAGGAATTCCCTTCCCATCATCAACTACTAGATGCAATCTAGATCCTTCAAAGTCTTCAAAATAAAGGACCTCACGATCAAAAGCAGTTGTTCGTTCTAGTTTTGGAATAGCAAAGCTTTGCAGACGGTGTTCCCAAAAATCTAGTGCCTCCACGGATTTTATCCGGAATCCCGTATTAGAAATACTTGATACTCCAGGATATGTCTTGCCCGCCATAGGTATATCAAAATACGTCATATCTGTTCCTGGTGTACCCTTCGCATCTGCATAAAACAGATGATAGGAACTTGGAGAGTCTTGATTGACACTTTTTTTAACTAAGCGCATACCTAATATATGCGTGAAGAAGTAATGATTTTTCACGGCGTCTTTTGTTAATGCTGAAACGTGATGAATGCCACCTACTTGCATGTCTCCCACCCCCTTATCTTGAATTCGAGATATTTTTAGTATACTCTTTTTTTCAAAAAAAGAAAAGGAGTTCTCATTATTTTAAGAGACTCCTTTTGTACAGTATTGGGTGCGTAGGGGAAGCGTTCCGCGGGCGCGGGCTGAGCCAAAATCGAGTTGCGAACGCCAGAAATACACTCCGGAATTTCTTGAGCGGCGGTCTCCACATCTAAAGCAAGGTCTCAGCTTCCGCTTTTAATCCCGCTGGAGTCACCCCTACTCACTTTTCAAATTTGAGACTTTACCAATAATTATGAAAAAATCAACTCTGTCTTGATCATAGTTTTAATTAAATATAGATCGGATTGAAGAAACTAAGTCGTTAAAGAATTTCTTTACGCCGTTCCAAAATCCTTCGTTTTCTACAATCGAGCCGATTTGATCTTGAATCGATTGGCTTAAATCTTCTAATTGCGTTGACCACTGACTAAAATCAATATCCAATTGGCGAATCCGGTCCATTAGATCAATCAAAAGTTGGCGGTCTTGTTCTGATAACTCAATTTGAAGGGTTGACAATTGTTCTGTAACAATTTGTTCGACTTCTTCACGTGATGCAGGATTTTGCTCTGCAATCTGTTGCTTGATTTCAGTTAAAAGCTCACTCACTTTGTCTTGATCGATCCCAGATTCTTCAGAAAGGATTGTAGCGACAGACAACTCCTCATTTGCAACATCTGTTCGTTCTGAATCCAGTTGTTCCCCTGTTGCTTCGTAAGCTTTATAAATCCCTACAAGAGCAGAATGACCCGTTACTGGACTTGGCGCAGCGACTTCAACCGTAGCATTTTCAATTCCAGCTGTGAGCATGGCATTGGCATACATTTCATTGGTTACTTGTGTGATATTGTCTGGTGTGACAATTGAAATAACTAAGCCTTTGCCCGCATCTGTACGTGTGATTTTCGCAGAAGAGAACATCCGCGCAGACGAGTTTCCGTCTTTGATATATGTGGCTAAATCTTCACCAGTTACTGTAATTTCCTCTACAGTAGAGGATTCCGATACATTTAATGCTTTTTGTACACTAGCTTTTTGTTCAGCAGTCAGGTTGGCTCCGTATACAACAATGGGCACACCCAATTTTTCATCTATAACTTCTTGATTCTCTCCGTCTGCCAGAGTAATTGCAGGGAATAAAAGTAGAAGTGCGAGTAAAGATAGAAGTATTTTTTTCATTGTTTGACCCCTTTCTGCTAATTGAAACGTTCTGGCAGTCAAAAGGTTGCCTTACAATTTCGAAAGTGTCCAACCATCTTGCTGCTCAATTTTCCCATCCTTCATTAGTTTACCTAATGCACGCTTAAATGATGCCTTACTCATTGAAAACATTTCTTGGATCTCATCCGGTGTTGATTTATCACCAAACGGCATCTTTCCACCAACGGATTGTAGATAGCGCCATACAGTCTCTGCATCATCAGAAAGTCGTTCTTGTTTTCTAGGAAGAAGTGATCCGTTCAGCGTACCATCTTCTTTGACTTCGATAATACGAACTTTTACTTCTTCACCTAGGCGAGGCTCAGCTTGACGCTCCGATTGATGGACAAAAATTCGATACATGCCTTTTGCAGACAATAGGAAAGTTCCTATTGGTAAAAGTCGATAAGCACGCGCTTGGATATCACTGTTATATACAGTAGAAGGCGCTTCGACATACAACTCTTCAATTTTTTCTTCTGTTGCTAATCGGCCAAGTAGATTTCCATCGCGATCTGTTCGAAGTGTCATGAAAATGCAATCACCCGGTTGTGGCCATAGCTCACGTAGTTTTGGAAGATCTTCTCCTTTGACAATGGCCGCCTGCGTGCCGCCAATATCAACAGTTGCTCCGTCGCGATCTGTCACTTTCATGACTTTCGCCCACCCGTACGTACCTTTTCGAATTGTCGGGATATGTCCACTCCCTAAAATGTTCCCTTTGCGATCAGCATAGGTAAAAACAGATACCTCTTGGCCTTCTTCCCATGCTTCAATAGCTTCTGATTCATTAATGACTACAATGTCCTTATCTTGTGTTACAGCAATCCATTTTGACCCTTCTTTTTCAAGCAACTTCACTTTCACGACTGCAGCAATTTCTAGTTCAGCCATACGAGCCCTCCTTTATTCCTCTACTTTTGTATCTGAGCGAAACTGTTCTAACTTGTCTTGGAGCTCGGGATGTTCTTCGAAAAACAATACTAGCTCCGCAATGCGGTCAATCGACTCCCAGCTCAAGTGGTGTTCGATTCCTTCTACATCTTGATAAATCAACTCTTCTGAAACACCAGCCAATCGTAAGAAATTCTCAAGAAGGTCATGTCGTTTCACGAGTTTTTTTCCAAGTTTATTTCCTTTTGGCGTCAAAGTTAAACCACGATATTTCTCATAGTGTAAATAGCCATCCTTATCGAGCTTTTGCACCATTTTCGTAACGGATGAAGGAAGGACTTCCAAAGCCTCGGCTATATCAGATACTCGTGCGTACCCTTTTTGTTCGATCAATTGATAGATTTGTTCAATGTGGTCTTCCATACTTGGTGTTGGCACTTGCGTTCTTCCTTTCCTACTCAGTGGTTTAAGTTTACTACACTCCACGAGTGCGGACAAACCGCTAATTTATTTTCATGTCGCATGTTTAAGTAAAATGTAGCTAGGGTATTCTTCTAGTAGTCAAGCAATTTACTTATTGTTAGAAAGGGGGGTGGCATACATGGGCCGCATTTTATGGTTAGTAGTTGTCGTACTTATTGTTCTTTGGTTATTAGGATTCTTATTCGAAATCGGTGGTGGATTGATCCACACTCTTCTGATTATCGCGGGTATCATTTTCGTTATCCAGTTAATCACAGGTAAACGAGCCGTATAGAAAAAGCCGCAGCATCGCGCTGCGGCTTTTCTTATTGAATTTTTGCGTATATACACGTGTTTGTAAACTCTTTTGAATCTGCTTTTCGCGCACTTTTGCGTAAAATCCCCTCAAGTTTATACCCACATCGCTCAGCAACACGGCGACTCCCTTGATTATCTTCATCACATCGAATTTCTACGCGCACAGCTTTCATTTCTCGGAATGCAAAGTCCGTCAACATCTGGACGGCCTCCGTGATGTAGCCTTTTCCTTCATAGCTTGAACGCAACCAATAGCCGATTTCAAAACGTCCTAGTGACCAGTCAATTCGGTGAAAACCTGTGGACCCAATAAAATTCCCTGTTTCTTTCTCAAACAAATGCATCCGGAAATCTTCTTGTGTCACGTAAGCTGCGATCGCCTTACGTAAACTGGCCTCCGTCTCTTCCATCTTTGGTGTTTGTTGTGCCCAAATCATCCATGGCTTCAAAGTAGCCATACTTTCTGAAATGGCTTCCCACACAAGAGGACCGTCTGATAGCTGTGGCGCACGTACGAGTAGACGTTCTGTTTCCAATTGATCCGGTACAAGAGGTCGCTCCGTTTGAGTAGCACCGGTCATCATTTCATCCCATGCAACGGGTGTTGACGTTCCTTTTAAGAAGTCCTCACGCGTCATACCATAGGTGACGGCATCATAGTACCGCTCTTCTTTTGGAGAAAACCAAGCTTGTCGAAGTTGTGCTTCCTTCACAAATCCAGCCCGTTCAAATGTTTTACGCATCGCTACATTGTCTAGACGTGTATGCCCTTCAAGGCGAATCTTTTTCTCTGGAAGCGAAAATACATACTCCGTCACAAGCTTTAGTGCCTTTGACCCGTACCCTTTTCCACGAGCTGTTTCTGCAATTCGCAAGTCAAATAGCGGGATCTCATCTTGCAAGTCATGGATCTTTACAATCCCTACTTTTTCGGCGTCTTCATTCTCTACCCAGAAGGTCTTGACGTCATCCGATTCGTAGCCGCCTTCCCCGATCGTCTTCTCTATCAGTTCGCGTTCAGGCGTTGCATTTCCGTGAAATGGCCATGAATTCGTTGTTAAAAAGTGTATGAGCTGCTCTTGTTCTTCCATTGTCCATTCTGTTAGTCTCATAAAGACCTCCCGTATACCGTTTCTTGTCTAAAGCAAAGATATACTTTCTCGGTCTAATTTGCAATCTTTTCAGGTACTAAACGCAGTTCATACGACTCTCCATATTCCCCATCTAGCCGGGTTTCATGGAAAGTACCATTTGCCCAATCATCCACTTGATTGTGGAACCACTTTGATTTCACGTGCCCACTCTGTCCAGGGCCCACTATATGATAGGCACTCGATAAGTCACTGAGGTCTGCTACAAATCGCCATGACGCCCCATGTGTGACTTCACCTTGTTCATTGAATGCTGCTGCTTGTACTGTAATTCCAGATCCACCAATCGGAACAGGTGTCGGGTTCAAGAAGCGTGCAAGTAGTGGCGATGCGCCTGCAAGAGGATGATCAAAAGTCAGCAAATGTTCTTCTCCCCACTGCCACTCAGACCAGTCCTCCCCATGCTTTTCTTCCATCTCCGCCATCATTTCTACGAAACTCGCCTCTACCCATGCTTCAAAACCGCCAAATTCCTCGACCCATACACTTGTCTCTCCATCCGCATAAAGCTTTAGCAGTTGATCGGTGATATTCGCTTTTCCTGGCATCATATCGTAAATATCTTCTGGAACTTGTTCTTCAAATAACACGTTGGGAAGTTTTTTCATCCATTTATTAAAGACGAGTGGAAATGGAGATTCTTTGTCATCGACAAGGTTCCAACTTTCCATCTTACTTAAAAGCTCTGTATATGTGCTACCTGCTTCTGTTGTAGAAAGTCCAGTCAACAGTTGCTCTAAAAATCTACGCGCTTGCAAGTTCTCTTGATCCATCTGCAGGTCCATCATATCCTGAACAGTCAACTCATCACTTGCCTCCAACACCTCTGCGATCCGCTCGTAACGGTAGGATTGCGCCCAGAAGTCCGTGATGTGATAGGGATAGCTATCGTCTACCACTTGATTGTTGGCTGTTGCGATAAAGCCCTCGTCAGGGTTCACTGAAGTCGGTAGTTCGTCATATGGAACATACCCATCCCACCCGTAATCAGAAGAGTCTCCTGGAACCGGAAGTTGCCCGTCCCCTTGTTTGCGAAGAGGTAGTCGTCCATTTGCTTTATAGGCGATGGTTCCGTCTTTTGCAGCGAAAACAAAGTTCTGTGCTGGCGCATGGAATTGTTCAAGCGCCGATTCGAATTGTTCCCAGTTAGAAGATTTGTTCATTTCCAAGATGGCTTGTAGCTCCTGCGTGGGTTCAAGTGCGGTCCACTGCATGGAAAACACAGCTTCTGGATTCGTTTCGTCATACAAGATGTCAGAAATCACAGGCCCATGCCGGGTCACTACGACTTCATAAGGCACGGACTCTTCATCCTTCACTGCGATTTCATACGACCGAACTTCCGCATCTTCCCACTCGCCGTCGTACGAGAATTGATACGGGTTCTCTGGGTTCGGAATCTCGATATACAAGTCTTGAACGTCTGGACCTACATTCGTTACTCCCCAAGCGACGTCTTCGTTATGTCCTAGAATGATTCCTGGAATCCCTGCAAAGATGACGCCACTGACATTTTGTTCAGGCGACTGGAGGTGCATCTGATACCAGATAGACGGTGTACTCAAGCCGAGATGTGGGTCATCGGCTAAAAGTGGTTCACCCGTTACTGTCTTGTCTCCAGAAACGACCCAGTTGTTACTCCCGTTAAATGGGTGAGGCATCACTTCAAGCGGAAAGTTCGCCCCTACTTGGACAGACGTCTCTTTATTTGCTTCTAATATTGCTGGGTCACCTTCAGGATACGTAATGAAGAGCTCCCGCGCTTTATCCTCTTCTAAGTTTTGTAGTGCCCAGTGGCGAATAGCCAGTGTCGACCAGTTGCCACCAAGATCATACGCCATGTATTTTCCAATCGTCAGGGAATCTACAGGAGTCCATTCTTTTGGCTCATAGCCGAGAAGTGAAAACTCATAACTCAGTTTGCCTTCTTCTTTCGCGTGTGCAATAAAGTCATTCACACCTTCTGCATACCACGCGAGCACTTGCTTTGCTTCATCACTGTAGCCTTCATACGATTTTTCTGCTGCGTCCCGAAGACTAAATGTCAAAAAGAATTGATCGGTGGATAAAGCAGCACTCCCCACTACTTCTGATAATTGGCCGCTCGCTTGGCGACGCGCTAAATCCATTTGGAACAGACGATCTTGAGCCTGCACAAACCCTTGTGCACGATACAAGTCCGCATCACTTTCAGCTTCAATATGAGGCACGCCTTGTTCATCTCGGATCACGATAACTTCTTGTTCAATACTACTTAAGCCCATCTGTCCCTCGATTTGCGGCTTAGAGTCCGCGATAAACCAATTGAGGCCAAGTAAAGCTATAACTACAATAGCCAGAAGAATTCCAGCAATCGTCAGTGTGATTTTTAGTCCTTTTTTCATGTCCCTTCCCCCTCGTATTGCTACTAATTCGGCAAACTTTGATAAAATCCTTCATAACCCAAAAAAGTTTGGGCATTGTGTGGGTATAAAAAAACACTTTCTCTAAAAAGAGAAAGTGCCCACTAATTCATTCTAATTTTATTCTTCACCGACTATCTTCACTTCCAACTCAAGATCCACGCCAAACTTTTCTTTGACAGTCTTTTGTACAAGCTGAATAGTTTGGATATAGTCAGTTGCTGTTGCATTATTTTTATTGACGATGAATCCGGCATGTTTTGTAGAAACTTCCGCTCCCCCGTACCCTTTTCCTTGCAAATCGCTATCTTGGATCAGTTTCCCAGCGAAATATCCTGGAGGACGTTTGAACACACTTCCTGCAGAAGGATATTCAAGTGGTTGCTTGGATGTACGCTGGAAAGTCAGGTCTTCAATCTTGCTGTCAATCTCTTTTTGCTCACCATGCGTCAGTTCAAATTCAGCTGACAATACGAAATAGCCTTTTTTCGATATGACGCTCGTGCGGTAGCCAAGATCTAAATCTTCTTTCTTTAAAATCAACAGTTCCCCTTCTGGCGTAACAACAGTACACTGCTTGATGATATCTTGAATCTCACCACCATAAGCCCCTGCATTCATTACCATAGCGCCGCCTACAGTTCCTGGAATCCCACATGCGAACTCCAAACCTGTCAGACCCTCAGCTGCAGCTTGTTTAGAGACATGAATAATAGGTGCTCCACTTTCAGCATAGACGTGTGTATTCGTAATTGTGATTTCTTGAAGTTTCGTCAACTGTAAGACGATTCCTCGAACTCCGCCATCACGCACGACCATGTTCGAACCGTTTCCTAAAAGCAATAAAGGAATTTTATACTGAGCCGCGTAATTGATGACGACAATTGCTTGCGCTTGAGACTCAGGCGAAACGAATACATCTGCTGGTCCTCCCATGCGCGTTATCGTGTGCAGTGAGAGAGGTTCATCTAATTTAACTGTATGTGCAGGCAAAACTGCCGAAAGCTCTTCAAACCATTTCTGTTTAGACAAAAAAGCCAAATCCTTTCTTTCTTAAACGTTTGTCTTCTTAGTATGCGAGGGAATCCTCTTTTACACAAGAACCATTCGTTACGTCCATTGTTGTGACCATTGCTCTATTCCTTCGATTACCGGACGCAATGCTTGTCCTTTTTCCGTCAAGGAATATTCCACTCGTACTGGAACTTCTGAGTAAATTTTACGTGTAACTAGACCTTCATATTCTAATTCTTTTAATCGCTCAGACAAAAGTCTTCCGCTGATCGGCATAGAGGACTCGATTTCATTGAATCGTTTACATCCTTCTAATAACTGATAAATAATTAATGCAGTCCATCGTTTTCCTAACAGATCCATTGCGCTAGAAAGGCGTGGACAAAGCGCCGATTTTTTCATATTTTTCACTCCTAATTTATTTAGTATAGTAAAAAAATCTAAAAAACTCAAAAAATCACGATGATATCTCTTGACGTCTACTTAGTATTATTTTATAGTAAGTTACATAAAGTAACCAGTAATTTATTTTTTTAATCATATATCTTGATTTCGAAATAAATTATCCGTATACTTTTAGATAATTCGAAAAACAAAGGAGAGATTTTTTCATGACAAACTTTAACCTCGACACAGCTCACTCTAGCATTGGATTCTCAGTGAAACACATGATGGTTTCAAAAGTACGCGGGAACTTCAATGAATTCTCTGCAAATCTAGAGGGAAATGAACAAGATCTTACTGGTGCAACAATCGACTTTACAATCGATGTAGCCTCTATTAATACAAATAACACAGATCGTGACAATCACTTACGTTCAGCTGATTTCTTCGATGTTGAAAACTACCCATCTATTACGTTCAAAGCGACAGACATTCAGTCTAAAGGCGATGATGAGTACAAAGTGACAGGCGATCTTACGATTAAAGATGTAACGAAACCAGTTACGTTTGATGTGGAGTACGAAGGAAAAGGAACGAACCCATGGGGTCAAGAAGTGGTTGCGTTCTCAGCAAGCTCAAAAATCAACCGTAAAGACTTCGGCTTAACTTGGAACCAAACTCTTGAAACTGGTGGAGTTCTTGTAGGCGAAGATATCAAGATTGACATCGAATTAGAGTTAAACCCGGCTTAAGTTTTAGATGTGGAGCCGACTGTTCAGAAATTGTGTGAGATGACAGCGTGGACCGTGAAGCGCTTTTTGCTTCATGGGCCGCGATGGCATCTTGCGGGATTTCTAGGAGGCGCAACTCGATTTCGTTTTAGATGTGGAGAACGCCATTCTAGGGAAGATACTTTCCTAGGGTGGCGTTTTTATATGAGCGTTTGGCAATTGTGTCGGGCGATTCGATGTCTATTGTAAGAGATTCGCTAATTGTGACGAGAGTTTCACCACTTCTTTTCTCACTTTTGGCAATTGCTGATATTATGGAAACTAATTCGCATCAATCAAATGAAACTTTCCTGCCACCAAGACGTAAAAGAAAAGAAACGGACAAAGGTGGTATGTTAAATGTGGTGGATTGTAGCGATTGTGGCGATTGGTGTTGGGGCTGGCTTAATTGACAGTTGGATGAAAAACAAACGAAAATTAGAAGAGTTGAAACTCGGGCATTTGAAAGAAGAATTGGAACTTGAGAAGTTACGCAATGAAAACTTTATTTTAGAAACAGAAAAACTGCGTCTTGAGCTTGAACATAAGCGAGAAGCTCTGACCTATACAAAAGACCCAATTCTGAAAGAACTAGAAAAGGAGAAGGCTTAGGCCCTCTCCTTTTTTTAATATAATTTCCCTTGCTTATACAGGACTTCAGATAACCTTCCGACTGCATGAATGAATGCATTCTGACGCAGCGCATATGGGTCCGCGTAATATTGAGGAAGTATTGTTTCCATCGTCTCGCCCATTTTTTCATACAATCTTTTGAATACTTCTTCCTCCGTGTAAAATTGTGTTTCACGGCCTTGAAGCCACTCTAAGTATGAGACAATAACTCCTCCAGCGTTAGCTAGAATATCTGGGATAATGATAACACCATTTTTGGCAAGCTGCTCATCTGCTTCTTGTGTCACTGGAGCATTCGCACCTTCTACAATAATTTTAGCTTTGATGTCGCTCCAGTTGTCTTGATGAATCTGGTCTTCAAGCGCTGCTAAAATCAATACGTCCATTTCCATAGTTAAAATGGCTTCACGCGATTCAATCGTTGCTTCTACATTAATCTCTTTTAATTGGTCCTCAGAAACCGGTAAGTCTCCTTTATTCTTCATCGTGAATTCAACAAGCGCTGGAATGTTTAAACCATCGCGATTCACGAGTGTGACGTTTCGGTCGGAAACCGCAATGACTTTGTTCTGAAGTTTTTGATCACGATAGGCTTCTAATGCGGTCACAGAACCCACATTTCCAAATCCTTGAACTGCAACACTTAACGGGCGTCCAAAATGATCAAGCGTTGTTTTAGCAAAGCGATTTTCAGACTTCTCTAAATTCGTACGGTTCTTCTCCACATAATCATGAAGAAGGTAGCGCATCGTGAAATAGACCCCTTTGCCTGTCGCTTCTCTTCGGCCTAGGGAACCTCCGTTAATGACACTCTTTCCAGTAAAACTGCCCAAATAAGGCTGTCCATGATTGATTTTCTTATACTCTGCCATCATCCAGTCCATTTCACGCTCTCCAGAACCTACGTCCGGGGCCGGAATATCTTTGTCCGGACCGATAATGTCGTTAAAGTTCCGAACATATTTGACGCACAATGTATGGAGTTCCTTTTCAGAAAGTGACCGTGGATCGATTATGATTCCACCTTTTCCCCCACCGTAGGGAACGTTATGTAGGGCGTTCTTTAGCGTCATTAAAAATGAAAGGTTTTCTACTTCGTGTTCGTTTACCGATTCATGAAAACGAATTCCACCTTTATACGGCCCTAATGCATTGTTGTGTTGAATACGAAATGCTGGAATTCGCACGATTTCTCCGTTTGCTAGCGGCATACGAATATACGCTTTATGGATCTGATTCGGTGTCGAAAGAATGGCTTCCATAGATTTGAAGGCTTTATCACGACTTTCGCCTTGGCACACAGGAAGGAATTCCTTACGCTCAAGTAGTGCTTTTAATGTTTCTTTTACAATCGGATGGGAGACTTCACTCATCCGAATCACCTCCTAAAATTAATTATCTTACTAAAAAAAGTATACCCCTCCGTTTGTAGGATAAAACGGAAGGGTAAGAACTAGTTATTTTGTTTCCGGTGCATCCTCTTCCCAACACTCTGTATTGGTTAAACCACCGATATTTTTCGCATAGAATTGTGGATCCACTCCACGCTTTCGTTGCCCGATGTAATCTTCAAGTACTTGCCCTGCTAATTTTCCTAATAAGATAATGACCACGATATTAATAACTGCCATCATCCCCATAAATAGATCTGCCATATTCCAGACGAGCTGGACTTTTGCAAGAGCACCGAACATGACCATAGCTAGTACTAGTACACGATACCCTTGCAGCCATCCGCGATGAGCATTGATTAATTCAATGTTTGTTTCCCCGTAGTAATAGTTCCCCATGATTGAACTGAAGGCGAAGAAGATAATCGCAATCGCAACGAAATACGGAGCCCAACTCCCCACGTGATCTGCCAATGAATTTTGCGTCAAAATGATTCCGTCGTCTGTAGCTGTTTTATAGAAGTCTGATAATAAAATGATAAAGGCTGTAGCTGTACAGATGATGATGGTATCAAAGAATACCCCTAAGCTTTGCACGAGTCCTTGCTTCGCTGGGTGAGATACGTTCGCTGTTGCTGCTGCATTTGGAACAGACCCCATACCTGCCTCATTCGAGAACAAGCCTCGTCGAACACCCTGCATGATGGCTGCACCAACACCGCCTCCTACCGCTTCTTGTAGACCAAATGCATGACTAAAGATGAGTGCGAAAAATGCAGGAATTTCAGATAGATTCGTGACTACCACAAATAGTGCAATTGCAATATACAACAGGGCCATCACTGGAACGATGACTTGTGTAACTTTGACGATGCGATGAACTCCACCGAAAATAATTATGGCTGTTAAAACCACTAATGTTAAGCCAATCGCCCATGTTGGTACGTTAAACACATCACTTACAGACACTGCGATTGTGTTGGACTGCACCGAGTTAAAAATAAAACCAAAGCTCAGAGTCAATAGAACACTAAAGATTACTGCAAGCTTTCGCTGTCCTAACGCTTTTTCCATGTAGTACGCTGGGCCGCCACGAAACTCATCCCCGTCACGCACTTTGTATACTTGCGCAAGTGTACTTTCCACGAATGCAGTGGCCATCCCGATAATTGCGATGAGCCACATCCAAAATACTGCACCAGGGCCACCGATACCGATTGCGAGGGCAACCCCGGTAATGTTCCCTGTCCCCACGCGTGATGCGGTACTGATTGTAAAAGCTTGGAATGCTGACACACCTGTATCTGTTTCTTTCTTTTCCGTGATGACACGGAACATTTCGCCGAACATGTGGAACTGAACAAATTTAGTACGGATAGAAAAATAAAGACCGGCACCAATCAAAAGGGCAATTAATATGTACGTCCATAAATAATTATTTGCCCAGTCCACAAAAGAATTTAACCATTCCATAAGCTTCCCTCCTCACATATCTAAATTTCCTTATCTATATACCCCGAAAGTCTCAGATGGCAAACAAAAAAACCTGTGAAATCACAGGTTTTTGGCTTATACGTCACATACGTCTCCATCACATGTAGCACCTTGTCCACCAATGGTTTGAAGAGTGGGTTTTATCCCTTCTTCTTCAGCGACTTTTTGTAGCGCCTCTTTGAAAACTTCGATAGGTTGTGCACCAGAGATTGCGTATTTATTGTTGAGAACAAAAAAGGGTACTCCACGGACTCCAATTTGAGATGCTTCCGTTTGATCAATTTGAACTTCCGGGAAGAACTTGTTGCTCTCTAAAACTTCTAAAGCGCCTTCACGGTCAAGTCCAGTGGCTACTGCTAAGTCTGCCAGAACGTCTACATCATTGATGTTTTTTGCTTCAATGAAATAGGCGTTCAGCAATTCTTCACCCAGTTCATTTCCTTTGCCTTGCGTATCTGCCCATTTTACGAGACGATGCGCACGTGCTGTGTTGGCAGGCTTTGCATCTTCCATGTTGTAATGCAGATTTTCAGTCTTCGCTTGCTCAACAACATTTGCAGACATCGCTTTTGCCTGCTCAATGGATGTCCCATATTTGCGGGCAAGTGATTCATAGACGGATTCTGTCACCACTTCCGGCGTACTCGCATCCAACTGATAACTTTTCAGTTGAATCGTTGCTTGCTGTGCAAATCCTGTTTCTTGTAATGCGCGTTCCATACGTCGTTTTCCAATATAACAAAAAGGACAAACGTAGTCTGACCAGATTGCGATTTCCATACAATCACCTCTCTGTCAGCATAGTTTGTCCTCATGAAAAAATCAACGAATTGAGCTTAGTTTGAAAGTGCTTCTGTCAAAGCAGGAACCACTTGTTTTTTACGTGAAACGACGCCTTTTAAAACTGCTGTATGGTTTGTAAATACAACATTGAATGCGTCTTCTGCTTTGTTTGCCATTTTGCCTAGAGCTAGTGCCACTGAATCGTTGTTCAAGATATCAGTTACAACGAAGAAATAAAGATCCAATTCCTTTTCAGAGATGCGTTCATGAATCGCTGCTTCAATCTCTGATTGACGACCCAATACGTCTTGTGGATCCACAACATTGACTTGCGCGATTTCAACTTTGTAATCGCCCATGCCGAACTCTTTCGCATCTAGCGTCAACAAATCCTCGATTGTTTTCGATGATACATCTGCTCCAGCCTTCAACATATCTAATCCGTACTCTTCCGCACTCACACCCGCCAACTGCTCGAGCTCACGCGCTGCTTTTACATCTTGCTCTGTGCATGTTGGAGATTTGAATAGTAAAGAATCCGAGATGATAGCAGAAAGCATAAGACCTGCGATTTCCTTCGGCACTTCCACTCCATGCTCTTTGAAAAGCTTCAACAGAATCGTCGCTGTACATCCTACTGGCTCTGCACGATAGTAAACCGGATCTGCTGTTTCAAAATTTGCGATGCGGTGGTGGTCGATTACTTCTAAAATGTGTGCCTCTTCGATTCCATCTGCGCTCTGCTGGAATTCGTTGTGGTCAACTAAGATAACTGGTTGACCTTTTTCAACGGATGTTACAAGGCGTGGTGCTTCTACTCCAAAGAAACCTAAAGCGTATGCAGTCTCCCCTGCAACGTCTCCTAAACGGACTGCTTCAGCACTGTGACCGATTTGATTTTTCAAGTATGCGTAGACGATAGCTGACGTGATTGTATCAGTATCGGGATTTTTATGACCAAATACAAATGTGTTCGACATGAAAAATGCCTCCTTCAAATTTTGTGCTTCTTCAGTTTAGCATATTTTTTCCCAAATCGACATGTGGGATATGCAGCGTTTCCTTTGAAATTTCATGGTATACTGTTACTTATTTTGAAGTGTGAAATCAAGGGGGATACCATGGCACGGACAACTGAAGCAAAGTACCTACCACTGCATGACTTTTTTAAAAAGACTGACCAAAAGACTGTGAAATTGACATTCGATCAAATGGAAGCAATTCTCGGTCAACCCCTCCCCAATGCTGCCTACTTGAGCAGGAGTTGGTGGAAGAAAACGAAGCCGCCAGCGCAACATTTTCTTGCCTGGACAGGGAATGGCTATGGGGTCAGTGAAATTGAGTTGAATCAATATGTTGTATTCCAAAATTCTATACATGAACATGATACTTCAAAAGAACGTGAAAAGCAGGACATCTTAATTGTTCGTGAAGCAGAGACGGAAGATGCGCGCGCGTTTATTCAATTGCAGGAAACTATTTACTCCGAGACAGACTTCATGCTATACGGGAAGTCGGAGCAGAAACAATCGGTCCAGGGAATACGCAAACGCCTAGAGGAGTGGAAAGAATCCCGCAACTCCAATCTATTTCTTGCCATTATGAACGGGGAATATGCCGGTTACCTTGTTGTAATCGGAGGCCCTTCTCCTCGCGCGTCCCATCGCGCTTCTATTGTGATTGGGGTAAAACAGCAATTCTCTAATAAAGGCATTGCCTCTACCTTGATGTACCACGGAGAGAACTGGGCAAAAGGCGTCGGGATCGAAAAGCTCGAGCTGACAGTGATCAAAGAAAATGTCATTGCACAAAAACTTTACAACAAACTCGGGTTTGAACTTGAAGGAACACGTAAAAATGCACTACGCATTCACGGGCATTATGTAGATGAGTTTTACATGGGGAAAATGATTGATTGACACGCAAAAATCATACGTCTTTAACAAAGACAAGGGAGTTTCTCGTATAAATGAGAGACCCCCTTTTTTTATTTTCGCTAGGTGTGTAGGGGAAGCGTTCCGCGGGCGCGGGCTGAGCCAAGGTCTCAGCTTCCGCTTTTAATCCCGCTGGAGTCACCCCTACCCACTCATCATGTCTGTTACATCATTGATTCAAACCCAATCATATTTTGGCGTTTTTGGTGCTCTGTATTTCGAGACAAATGGATTATCGGTCTCCCAAAAGCGGTACGGATAGTGAACAGCTTCCCCGCTATTGTCGATTCCGATACGGGGACCGGTAGAAATTCCACTTACTTCTTTTCCTTCCGCAATATAGAGAGGAGGTTCATACCAGAGCTCTCCGTAATGCGCCATCGTAATACCGAGTGCTTTCGTCAACTTCCCAGGCCCATTCGTCCACTGCTTTTTAGGAAGTTGATTTCGGTTCGCCTGCATTACCGTTTGTCCTTCTACTGGTTCAACAGCGCGAATCAAAATTGCATGCGGCTCATCGACGTCTTCTGCCACCACATTGATCAGAGTATGCGTATGCATCTGATATGTGTAGATGTGTCCGGGCTCACGGAACATGACTTCTGTGCGCTTTGTCTTCCTGCCCCCAAAACTATGAGCAGCTTGATCGAGCGGTCCCATGTAGGCCTCTGTCTCGACGATGTAACCAGAAAGTCTTCCTTCCGGTGTATCATGTACAAGAAGCTTTCCAATCAGTGCCTTAGCGAGCTCTAGTGTCGGTAGTTCGTAAAACTCTTTCGGAACAATGCGCATTTACAAAATCAACCCAAGCTTTTTCGCTTCGAACCGTAATTCTTCACGGAAGTCCGGATGCGCAATCGCAATCAGTTGTTCAGCACGCTCTGATAATGGACGTCCAAACATCTCGGCAACACCATACTCTGTCACAATGTGGTCCACATCGTTTTTATTCGTTGTCACGACAGATCCCGGAGAGAGTGCTACTTTAATACGCGACATTTCTCCGTTCTTGATTGTTGAGGACATAGTGATAAATCCTTTACCGTTCTTCGAAAAACGTACGCCTCGCGCAAAATCTGCTTGACCCCCTGTAGAGGAATAGTAACGCCCTGCTACCGTTTCACTTGCGCACTGGCCAAATAAATCGACTTCTGTCGTCGCATTGATGGAAATCATATTCTCTTCTTTTCCGATTTCACGCGGATCATTTACCGTACTGACTGGTAAGAACTGTAACGCTGGGTTGCCGTTCAGGAAATCATACAAGCGTTGAGACCCGTGTGCAAATGTCGCTATCATCTTTCCTTGGTTCGTGAACTTCCGCGTTCCATCCACTGCACCAGCCTCAACTAGATCGATGATGCCGTCTACGAACATTTCTGTGTGAATCCCTAAGTGACGATGTGTCTTCAACTGACTGACGACCGCGTTCGGTATTCCGCCTATCCCAATTTGCAACGTATCGCCATCTTGAATACGCTCTGCTACGTATGATGCAATCTTCATGTCCATGTCAGACACTGGCGCAGGTTCGTCCGCAACTAACGGTTGATGATTGACGACGTACCCTTCTATTTGGCTGATATGAATTTGGTTCTGTCCAAACGTTCGTGGCATATGCTCATTTACTTCCACAATAAATGGCACTTTTCCAATGAACTCACTGACGATATCGGCTTGCGTCCCAAGCGAGAAGTAGCCGTACTCGTCCATTGGCGATACCACGGCCATGACCATCATAGTGCGGCTGACCTTACGAAGGATTTTCGTCACTTCGTGGAAGTTGTTCGGCATCAAATCAGCAGTCCCTTGGTGGAACTCTTTGCGATTCGCTCCACTTAAAAAGTAGCTGATATGCTTCAAGTGGTCTGCACTCTCATTTGCCATATACGAACGGTTCCGAAGCGGTAGCAATTGATGGATCCGAACTTCTGACAGACGGTCTTGATGCGCCTCCAGGTAATCTAGTAGTTTATTTGGTTCTCCATTTGTAAGTGGGAACACGATATCGGCTTGAGCAGGAATCAGTCCAATTACTTGTTCTGCTGTCAATTCTTTCGTCATAAATCCACGTCCTTCAGTGTAAGTGTATAGATTCAGTGTAAACGAAATGGGAGTGAAAAAAAAGAAGCCACCGCGAGTGCGATGGCTAGAGTGTATCTTGAAGCTCTTGTTGTTTCGTTTCTGTCCCAAGGAAAGCGACGGCAAGAACACCGACGACGATGGCTGCACAGAAAATCCCAAAGATAATGCCGATGCTGTAACTTGCTGCTACCATCGTTCCGACTAGGAGCGGACCAAGAATTCCGCCGATCCGGCCAACTCCAGCGGCCATACCAGCACCTGTTGCCCGAATGACAGTTGGGTATTGTTCCGGAGAATAAGCGTACAATGCTCCCCAAGCCCCTAGGTTAAAGAATGACAGAAGCATTCCTGAAATCATGAGCATCGTAAGTGTCTCTGCAGATCCAAATACTGCTGCACTTGCTGCAGCCCCGAGTAAATACGTGATCAATACAAATTTACGTCCCACACGTTCAATCAACCAAGCTGCCGAGAAGTAACCAGGTAACTGAGCGAGCGTCATGATGAGTACATATTCAAATGTCTTAATCAAGCTAAATCCTTTGATGACCATAACTGATGGCAACCATAAGAACATGCCGTAATAGGAAAAGACAACTGTGAACCATAAAATCCATAACATGAGGGTCCGTCTTCTATAAGTCGGTGTCCATAATTCTTTGATATTCTGAACGACTGTCCGTTTCACATTTTCTACTTTCTCGTAGCGTGGTGAGTCTGGTAGTTTTAAGCGCAAGTAAATGGCGTAAAATGCCGGTAATGCAGTGAGTGCGAGTGCCCAGCGCCATCCGTAGTCTGGAATCACGAAGTACGCAATCAATGCGGCAAGAATCCAGCCTACTGCCCAGAAGCTCTCAAGAAGCACGACTACTTTTCCGCGTTCTTCAGCAGGGACAGATTCAGATACTAAAGTCGAAGCTACAGGTAGCTCTCCACCTAACCCCATTCCTACAAAGAATCGTAAAATCATAAATATCGCAAGCCCTCCAGCTAAAGCGGAAGCTCCAGACGCAAGACTGAACATGAGAAGCGTAATCATGAATACATTTTTGCGACCGATCTTATCCGCAATCAAACCAAAGAATACTGCTCCAACCGCCATTCCAATCGAGTTGACACTGCCGATCCACCCCATCTGTTCTGGAGACAAACTCCATTCGATAGCAAGAGCCGCAATGATAAAGGACAAAATTCCGACGTCCATCGCATCAAACATCCACCCTAATCCAGCGATAGCGAGCAATTTATTTCGAGAAAGAGGCTTTTTTGTTGTTGATTTCATTTTCCTAACTCCTGTCTTTACACATGTCGCATTTGAGTATACGCCTAAATTGCGGGAAATACAACGAAAAAAATCAGGTTGAATTTCAAGTGATTGTGCTGTAAAATGTCCTTTATGAAAAGACATTTGTTTTTATCAAAAGAACAGAAAGGCGGAATGAGAAATGGCTTGGTCCGGATTATTGCAACAGTATAAAGAGTATTTACCTATTACAGAGGACACTCCACTTCTCACGCTACTTGAAGGAAACACACCTTTACTACATGCAGAGAACTTATCAAAAGAGCTTGGTATTGATCTTCATTTGAAGCTTGAAGGAGCAAACCCGACCGGCTCATTCAAAGACCGTGGCATGGTTATGGCTGTCGCAAAAGCCAAAGAACAAGGAAGTACAGCCGTCATCTGTGCATCTACGGGTAATACATCTGCTGCAGCTGCAGCTTATGCAGCACGCGCTGGTATGAAAGCAATCATCGTCATCCCTGAAGGTAAAGTGGCTGCTGGAAAGCTTGCACAGGCGTACATGTACGGTGCGGAAGTCATTCAAATTGAAGGAAATTTTGACCGTGCACTTGAGATGGTACGTGCCATCAGTGAGACATCTCCTGTAACGCTCGTGAACTCGGTAAACCCTTATCGCATCGAAGGACAAAAAACAGCGAGCTTTGAAATTGTCGATGCTCTAGGTAAAGCACCAGACGTCCTTGCCATTCCAGTCGGTAATGCCGGGAATATCACAGCGTACTGGAAAGGATTCTTGGAATATAACGAGCGCCATAACTCAGGTCTTCCCAAAATCTTTGGATTTGAAGCAGAAGGCGCCGCTGCCATTGTCAAAGGGTATCCAATCGAATTTCCAGAAACAGTGGCTACGGCCATTCGCATTGGAAATCCGGCTTCGTGGCAAACCGCTGTCGATGCACGCGACCAATCTGGCGGAGCCATCGAATCAGTAACTGATGATGAACTACTCGCTGCCTATCAGCTCCTTGCATCTAGAGAAGGCGTTTTTGGTGAACCCGCTTCGAGCGCTTCTGTTGCTGGTGTGATTCGAGCAGTTCAACAAGGACAAATTGCCCCAGGGACTACAGTCGTCGCTGTGTTGACTGGGAACGGTTTAAAAGATCCACAAACAGCGATGGACTGCAAAGTGATTCGTCCCCGTCAACTCGATTCGACAGCACCAGCTCTTCAACACTATCTGGAGAAGGTGTTATCCCCATGACAGTAGTGCTCAAAATCCCGGCAAGCACGGCGAATGTAGGACCGGGTTTTGATTCTGTTGGAGTTGCTTTACCTTTCTATTTAACTGTTGAAGCATCTCTTCATGAATCTTGGGAAATCCATCATGAAGGTCCTCACCTTCCAGCGGTCGAGGATGTGCAGACTCATCTAATTATGCAGACAGCAAAAGAACTTGCGCGACTTCACGGAAAAGTACTCCGACCACTTCGCCTGTATGTCACTAGTGAAATCCCTCTTGCACGAGGGCTTGGAAGTAGTGCAGCCGCTATAGTAGCTGCTTGCTTACTAGCCAATCACTTTGCCGAATTGGCATTGGAAAAGGACGCGCTTTTGGAGTTTGCTTCTTCGTGCGAAGGACATCCAGATAATGTCGCCGCAGCTCTTTACGGAGGGTGTATCGTGAGTTATCAATCTTCTGACCAAGTACTATATTCACGTTTTGAACTACCTTCTTTCCAGTGGCTAGTAGCGATTCCGCCTACAGAACTAAAAACAGAGAAAGCGCGACAAGTGTTACCAACAAGCTACACGCGTGAACAAGCCGTCGCTAGCAGTGCGGCTGCCAATATGTTAGTCGCTGGACTTGCAACAGGTAATGCGGAATTGGTTGGAAAAATGATGGGGAGCGATCAGTTCCATGAACCCTACCGTATGTCGCTGATTCCTTCTTCTCAGGAGTATAAATCCATTGTGAATGGCTTAGGCGCTTATGGAACCGCGATTAGTGGAGCAGGTCCGACTTTGATTTCAGTGATTCCTCCATCGTTCGATGTCACGTCTATTCAGAAGAAGTTTCCGCATTTCACACTTCATAAGGTATCCACTGCTTTGCGTGGTGCAGAGCTTGTGACACAAAAAATCAGCATGTTCTCCTGAGTAGCTCTTGAGAACATGCTGGTTTTTATTTTGTGCTATTGTTTTGTCTGTAGGTGCCGGGTGTTTAGTTTCCATAACATGACTCAGGGCACATAAATGAGTTTCGAGGGCACAGAAACACTCGCTCGAGTCACAAAAAGGCATAGTCAGGGCACTTAAAAGCAGTTTCAGGGTACAAACAAACCCATTAGAAAAAGGGCTGATCGCAATCAGCCCTTGCAGTGGAACTCAACGTCTTTATAAGGTTTCGACTTCGAATTGAATCGAGTTACGCCTCCTAGAAATCCCGCAAAAAGCCATCGCGGCCCATGAAGCAAAAAGCGCTTCAAGCTCCACGCTGTCTTCTCGCACAATTTCTGACCAGTCGGCTTCACATCTAAAACCTACACAGAAAACAACACCAAACTAGCCGCCATAACCATCATCCCCGCAACAACTCCGTAAATCGACGAATGTGTCTCATCAAACTCTTTCGCAGCAGGTAATAGCTGATCAAGTGAAATAAATACCATGATTCCCGCCACCCCAGCGAAGACAATTCCGAACATTAAGTCCGATAAAAATGGCATTAAAATCAAGAATGCGACGACCGCACCCACTGGCTCGGCAAGACCTGATAAAAATGACAGCTTGAACGCACGTCGGCGACTCCCTGTTGCATAATAAATCGGGACAGCTACAGCAATCCCTTCCGGTATATTGTGAATCGCGACCGCAATCGCAATTGCAATTCCGAGATTCGGGTCAGCAAGTGCCGACATAAATGTAGCAATACCCTCTGGGAAATTGTGAATCCCAATAGCCAGTGCAGTGAACATCCCCATTTTCATAAGGCGCGCATGTTCTGCTGCAGTTGGCCCATTATCCATCGCCTCAACAGATTTTACTTCGTGCGGGTTTCCTAATGAAGGTAGCAAACGGTCAATCAACCCGATAAATAGCATCCCACCGAAAAATCCGACAAGTGTCATCCAGTAACCATTTGTAGCCCCAAGCTCCGCCACTAGCGCGTCTTTTGCTTTGAAGAAAATTTCGACAAGTGCTACAAAAATCATAACGCCTGCTGAAAATCCTAATGCCATTGATAAAAACTTTTTGTTCGTTCGTGAAGTAAATAATGCGATTAAACTTCCTATCCCGGTTGCTAGACCGGCCAAAACTGTTAAACCAAGTGCAAAGAGAACATTCCCATCCATAAAAATCATCCTACTCTATCTAGTTTTTTCTAGTATATGCGAAATGTTTCCTTTGTGCAACTTTTTTTAACGCACGAAATTTAATCGCCACTATTTCTCAAATACTGATCAATATGATTCCATACACGTTCCAATTCCGGACGAATTTTTGGGTTGTAGAAAACAGCGGCAGGATGGTAGGTCGGCATGATTGTGTAACTCTCTTGTGTCCATTCAAACTCATTTGATTCTAATGAGTGTAAACGCCGCACTGGATGATGAATCAGTTGCCCTTTCCAGTCATTCACTTTATAGGAAGGTCCGAGTAATCGTTGTAAACCTACATTGCCTAGTGTAACGATAAGACGAGGGTCCAGCTGTAGGATTTCATAATCTAGAACAGGGGCATGTGCGAGAATCTCAAGCTTAGTAGGAGGACGATTGTACTTTTTTTGAATATGTTCACCAGTCGGCAGTTTCTTTTCTCTCCATTTATAAGGTCGGCTCCTTACGGGGCTCGTCATATAGACATCTTCTCTAGACAATCCAATTTGTTCAAGAGACTTATCAAGCTCTTTCCCCGCACGTCCCACAAACGGTTTCCCTTCGATTGCTTCGTATTCACCAGGAGCTTCTCCTATTAAGAGAAGTGTTGGCGATTCGGGTCCACCCCCTCTAACAAATCCTTCTACAGGGAAACCTTCTATACGCTTCTTCGCGAGTTCCACTAATGACTCTGGAATTTGAAAATGCATCTTAGTGCCTCCGTTTTTTGAATTGACGTTCTCTCCGTTCGTACCACCACATGACAACTGCAAACCAAAAATAACCGAATGCCCACCCCGCAACAACATCTGATCCAAAATGATGGATGTTCGCTACACGAGATAAACCTATAAGAATCGTAAGAAGGGTAGCTGCTGACCAAATGATTGTTTGTTTTTTGCGGTCATACATATATTCAGTCAGGAAGTACGCAATCGTAAATAAATAAATCAACCCAATCATTGAATGACCGGATGGAAAACTAAAAGACAAAAGTTGCCCTTCAAGCTCCGGTCGTTCTCGCTCTATCAAGGTTTTGAGCAGTCGATTCATCACGCTTCCACCACCAACAGCTAGAAGGACAAACATCATGCCTCGAAAATTTTGCTTGAAAAACCATAAATAGACCACCAGTACAATTGAAACGATCAATACGACGGGTGGGTCTGCAACGACACTAAAGATTCCGATAAGCCTATTTCCTTCAAAGTTCGTCTGAAAGAATTGATCTGTCCATAATTGGTCTTTTTCTATATAAAAGTAAAGCAAAACAAAGAATAGAATCAAGGCAGGTAGAGCGAGTATGTATTTCCATTGCTTCATTGTAAATCCCCCTTATTCTTTTCTATTATCATACCCTCTCATGTAGTCTCATTAAACGCAAAAGCCCCTATGCTCAGGCTGAGCATAGGGGACTTGATTAGTTTTGTTTATAATAGAGTCCGTGTTGACTTTCAAGTAAATAGTCTGGTTTCGGATTCCCTTCTTTTAGTTTGGCTTTATGGCCAGCAATATGTTCAGGGCTCTTCTCCCAATTTTTCCAAGCCTCTTCACTTTCCCATTTGATTAAAATCATGACTTCTTCATCGCCACGCCGAACCTTTTTGACTAATACATCTTTAGCTAGAAAACCTGGCATGTCCTCAATTTTCCCACGTTTCGTGAAACGCTCAACTACTTCTGAACTTGTGCCTTCTTTAACAGTCAATTGACGCACTTGATAGAACATTTTTACATCCCCTTCTTCATGTCAGCAATCATCGTACGCATAGACTCTAAGCCGCCGCCTGCCAAATACCAAGCCGATGGGTCTACATAGATGATGTTGCCATTTTGATACGCATTCGTTTTCTGTACAAGCTCATTTTCAAAGTCAGCATTGCCTGCATCTCCTGAAGCGATTGCTTGGCTACGATCTAAAACAAATAAGATGTCTGGGTTTGTTTCTGCGATATACTCATACGACACCCCTTGGCCATGTGTGGAAACTTCTAAATTTTCATCTGCCGCCTCGTACCCAAAGACGTCATGGACGATTCCAAAACGCGACCCAGGTCCATATGCGCTCACTTTTCCTTCATTAATTAAGACAAACAAAGCTTTTCCTTCCACCGCTTCTACTTCAGACACAATTGTATCAATTTCCGCTTTTACCGCTTCTAGTTCTGCTGCCATCTCTTGCTCTTTTCCGAACATCTCACCTAATAGAGTCATGTTCGTTTCAAATGAAGTCATGTATTCCGTCGTATCTAATCCCATATATACAGTTGGAGCAATTTCCGTGAATTCCGGATACAACTCTGCTTGACGCCCTGAAATAATGATTAGATCCGGTTGCATAGCATGAATCGTTTCAAAGTCTGGCTCTTTTAATGACCCCACATTCGTATACTCATCGCCAGCGTACTGTTCTAAATAAGGAGGAATGCCTGCTTGCGGAACTCCTGCAACTTTCACTCCAAGTGTATCTAGTGCATCTAAAACACCAAAGTCAAATACAACAACATTCTCAGGTTGTTTCTCTAAAATCGTTTCACCTAATTCATGTGTAATTGTCATGGGGAAGTTTCCTGTTTCTTCAGTTGTGGCAGACGTTTCTGTTGCCTCTGCTTCGTTTGCTCCATCTTCCGTTTCTCCACAAGCTGCTAAAACACTAAGTAAAAGTACTGCAAGTAATGCTAGTATCCATTTTTTCATGATTGTTCTCTCCTTTAGTTTGAATTGAAATACACACAGATCCGGCAGTTGTTCATTTGCTGAATCGGAATGTCCATATCATAAATCTCTTTTAACGCGGCAGATTCGATAATGTCCTCGGTTTTGCCTTCTCGAACCACTGCTCCTTCTTTCATTGCAACGATGTAATCTGAGTAGACAGAGGCGAAGTTAATATCATGCAATACGATTACGACCGTCTTGCCTAAATCATCTACCAATTGACGTAGTATTTTCATTATTTGAACCGAATGTTTCATATCTAAGTTGTTCAATGGCTCATCAAGTAAGACATATTCTGTATCTTGTGCGATGACCATGGCGATGAATGCACGTTGCCGTTGCCCACCTGAAAGTTCGTCTAAATAGTCTTGCTGCAAGTCTTCTAATCCCATGTAGGAAATTGCCTGATCAACAAATTGTTCATCCTCTTGCGTCAATCGACCTTTCGAGTAAGGAAATCGGCCGAATCCAACTAGTTCACGGACCGTCAATCTCACATTCATATAATTGGATTGCTTCAAGATTGAAACTTTCTTCGCAAAATCATTGGATTTCATTTTTCGCGCTGACGTTGCATCAACAACCACTTCCCCAGAATCGGCATCAATCAATTTACTCACCATCGAAAGTAGAGTGGATTTTCCCGCCCCATTTGGCCCAATGAAGGACGTGATTTTTCCTTTTTGAATGGTGGTCGATACTTCTTTGACCACATGTTTTTTGCCGTAAAATTTCGTCAGGCCTTTTACTTGGATCATTTCGATCGACTCTCCTTTAGAAGTAAATAAATAAAGTAAATACCACCAAGAAAGTTGATGATGACACTTAGCGTTGTAGAGAAGCCAAATACCCTTTCCACTATAAACTGACCGCCTATAAGTGCGACAAAACTCATCAAAATAGCAGACGTTATGATTACGTTATGTTTATACGACTTCATAAACTGATACGAGAGATTTGCTACAATCAGGCCAAAAAATGTGATTGGACCAACAAGGGCTGTTGAAATAGCGATCAACACGGCGGACACGATTAACATCTTGCGAACGATTTTATCGTACGGTACACCAAGGTTGACTGCCGTATCTCGCCCTAAACTCACGACATCGAGGTAATTGTGGGAACGTGCACTCCAAAGAATTAGAATGCCTGTTAGAATCAGTGCGACCCAGACGAGATCAGTTCCCACATTGTTAAAACTCGCAAACATACGGTCTTGGATGCGTAAAAATTCATTGGGGTCGATGAGCACTTGCATAAATGTAGAAATGCTCGAGAAAAATGTACCGATCACGATTCCGACTAAAAGTAAAAAGTAAATCGGTTGATTGCCTTTTTTGAATAAAACTTGATAGAGCAGTAACGCGAAAACAATCATTACAGCTGTCGACAAGAAAAAGTTTACTTGTTTGTTGACGAGTGCAATATGGGTGCTACCAAGCATGAAAATTAATACGGTCTGTAGCAACTGATAAAGCGAGTCCAAACCCATAATGCTTGGTGTCAAAATCTTGTTGTGGGTGATGGTCTGGAAAACGACTGTTGCGTAAGCAATTGATGCACCTGTAATAAGCATTGCTAGCACTTTGATTGCACGCCTTGGAAGCGCATACTCAAAGCTTCCGTTTAAATCGTAGAGTAGATAGAGTCCTATAAACAGAACACTCAAAGTAGCCATAACCAGTAGTTTCGTTTGATTACGCATATTTTCTCCCCCTCCATAGCAGATAGAGGAAGATACCGCTTCCTAGTACACCGACCATTAAACTGATCGAAATCTCATAGGGATAAATGATGACGCGTCCTAAAATATCTGCGAACAACAGAAAACTCGCACCTAGTAAAGCTGTAAGAGGTAAAGTCTTCCGCAAATGATCTCCGTTAAACAGGGAGACGATATTCGGAATAATAAGTCCTAAGAACGGAATCATCCCGACCGTTAAAACCACAGTTGCTGTAATCAGTGCAACAAGGACAAGTCCTAGGTTCACTACTCGTTTATAAGACAAGCCTAAGTTTTTGGAGAAGTCCTCCCCCATCCCGGCAACCGTGAACTTATTGGCATACAAATACGCGAGGATGAGGACAGGAATGCTTATGTATAAAAGTTCATATCTCCCTTTCATCATGAGAGAGAAATCTCCCTGAAGCCATGCCGACATATTTTGAATGACATCTGCCCGATAGGCAAAAAAAGTCGTGACAGACGATAGGATATTGCCGAACATCATCCCGATGAGTGGAATGAAAATCGCGTCTTTGAACTTGATTCGGTCGAGGATTTGCATAAATAAAAATGTACCTGCTAGCGCAAATAGAAATGCGACCAGCATTTTCTCAACCATTGAAGCGTTCGCAAACAACAGCATCGATACAAGAATTCCTAGGCGCGTAGCATCGAGCGTCCCTGCTGTGGTGGGTGATACAAATTTATTGCGACTCAACTGCTGCATAATCAATCCCGCAATACTCATCCCAGCACCTGCTAGTAAGATGGCAACGAGTCGCGGAACTCGACTGATCAAGAAGATTTGTGTCTCTTCGGATTGAATATCCAGTAAATCGACTGGGGTGATTCTACTCACGCCAATGAACAGCGAAAGAATCGCTAATCCAAAGGTCAGGAGTACCATGTAACGTAATTTCAACATGCGACTTCTCCATCTTCATTCTCATTTGCACCTTTTGATAATCATTATCAATGATACGTCACTAGTATAGCATTAAAGTAAATCAAGAAGTCAAGATAAAAATGAAAATCATTCTCATTTAATTTTTTATCGACATTTCAAGTTGTTTCGCTATACTAAATAGTAGACCTTGAAAGGAGACTCCCATGCTACGTAAATTTTTCAGTTATTACCGGCCCCATCGCCGTCTATTTATCATCGATTTTTCCAGTGCAATTATCGTGGCAATCCTTGAACTCGCTTTTCCTGTAGCGGTGCAGTATTTTATCGATGACCTGCTTCCAAGTGGCAATTGGGACGTAATTGTCCAGACTGGAATTCTGTTACTACTCGTCTATATGCTGAGTACATTTTTGCAATATATCGTAAACTATTTAGGCCATAAATTAGGGATCAACATCGAAACTGATATGCGCCGTGAGTTGTTCAATCATGTGCAAAAACAATCGTTTCGTTTCTTTGATAACACAAAGACGGGCCATATCATGAGTCGCATCACAAATGACCTGTTTGATATCGGGGAGCTTGCTCACCACGGCCCAGAAGACATTTTTATTGCAGTCATGACATTGATAGGAGCGTTCTTCTTGATGTTCAATATCAATCCAGAACTTGCTGTCATTGCAATCGTCATGGTTCCCTTCTTATCGATTGTTGCTACATACGGAAATATTCAGATGAACAAAGCATGGAAGCGCATGTACGGAAAAATCGCAGACGTGAATGCGCGCGTTGAAGACAGCGTCTCTGGTGTTCGTGTTGTCCAATCGTTTACAAATGAACAATTCGAGATGGACCGTTTTCAGCAAGACAACAACCAGTTCCGACTAGCAAAACTTCGTGCTTACAAAGTTATGGCCCAAACGCACTCAAGTATCTTCATGATGACACGCTTGGTTACTTTGGTTGTATTAGTTGTAGGTGCTTGGTTCACGCTATCGGACCAGATAACGTACGGGGAATTCGTCAGTTTTGTATTGTTTGTCAACGTTTTAATTAAGCCTGTAGATAAAATCACAGCGCTTCTTGAACTGTATCCAAAAGGGATGGCTGGATTTAAACGTTTCACTGAATTGATTGATCAAGATCCAGAAGTTCAAAACCTGCCGCACGCAAAACCCGCTCCTCTGTTAAAAGGGGATATCCAGTTCAACGATGTATCGTTCGGCTATGATTCTCATAAAAAAGTTTTAGAGTCCATCAACTTATCGATTCCTGCTGGACAAACCGTTGCTTTTGTAGGCCCATCAGGAGCTGGAAAAACGACGATTTGTTCCCTGATTCCACGTTTTTATGATGTGAATGAAGGAGAAATCTCAATTGACGGAATTCCAATTCAAGATATGACGACCGAATCGCTTCGCCATCAGATTGGCATTGTGCAACAAGATGTATTCTTGTTTACTGGAACAATCCGTGAAAACATTGCCTATGGAAATTTAGCTGCAAGTGATGAAGAGGTTATGGAAGCGGCGAAAAAAGCCCATTTGGAAGAGTTTGTTGCAGGTTTACCAGATGGTTATGAAACACAGATTGGTGAGCGAGGATTGAAGTTATCAGGTGGACAAAAACAACGTCTTGCGATTGCGCGGATGTTCTTGAAAAACCCACCAATTTTGATCTTGGATGAAGCGACTTCTGCACTTGATACAGCCACAGAGCAGATTATCCAAGCTGCTTTAACAGAGCTTGCAGAAAACCGGACGACGCTCATTATTGCACACCGTCTCGCAACAATTCGTGACGCTGATCGCGTTGTCGTCGTAACTGAGAATGGCATCGAGGAGCAAGGCACGTATGATGAGTTAGTCGCCCAAGGTGGCGTATTTGCGACGCTTCATAATAGTCAGTTCCGTGAAAGTAAGTTAGGGATTACGAAAGAATAGTCTACAAAAGCGTGCGATATAGCACAGCAAAAAGAGGCTGGGACAAAACTCGGCCGATAATATAAAAAATGGTCATCGCGATTGAGTGATGACCATTTTTTATGGGTAATTTCAAATATGCGG
>NZ_JAFBFG010000012.1 GCF_016909155.1 Chryseomicrobium aureum | reverse complement strand
CCGCATATTTGAAATTACCCATAAAAAATGGTCATCACTCAATCGCGATGACCATTTTTTATATTATCGGCCGAGTTTTGTCCCAGCCTCTTTTTATTTTTTCTAGGTCCTCTTACGGAATTTTCAAAAAACAATTGTCTGAAAACTTACTGTGCTGTAGCATTATATGTAGATATTTGTGCAAACGCTTGCGCAAATTTCAACTGCACGAAAAGTTGAAAGCGATTACAAACAGAGGGGAAGAATGCATTTGAAAGGGAAAAAACTATTGGCTTGGGTCACTTCGTTCGCGTTAGTTATCGGAATTGGAACACCAATTGTACCTGCTGCTACAGCACAAACTACTTCACCAAGCACTGAAGAATCTGAAGACCGAACTGTACGGATGACGTATAGTCGAGAAGATGGACAATTTGGAGACTGGAATATCTGGGCGTGGAATACGGGCGTTCAAGATGACCAGCTCGAGTTTGAGACAAAAGAAGGGAGACAGGCAGTTGCAAACATTGCTGTTGGCAAAGATACAAAGCAATTTGGTTTTGTACTCCGTAGCACTTACGACTGGAATACAGCACAAAAAGAATTTGGGGATCGTTTTATTACAGTCAATAAAAATGACACACTAACAAAGGCATATGTCACAAGTGGTGTTGAACAAATTCGTATAGTGCCAGACGGCTCGGCACCCGTCATCAATCAAGGAGATGCGACATTTTATTACCGTGACAAAGACCTTTTTAAAACAGACGAAATGCATACGATTGACAAGGTAAAGCTCCAATTCGCAGGAGAAACATATGACATGACATATGAAGCAGACAATGAGCGCTTCGTCGTGGATGTCACAGATATCCCAAATGGTGTTACACCATATACTTATACTGTGACACGAAATGGCGAAACGAAAGAAGTGTCAGATCCATATAACACTGTGGACGGAGTGTCTTCTATAGATTTCCGCCAAGCAGATCTTGTGGTGAATGGCGACATTTCTCCTCAGACGATTTCTGCAACAAATCAAGCAGTTTTAACACTATCCATTGATGGACTCACAGATGGACTTTCTATCGCATCTATCGTAGTCGATGATTCTGCACTTGGCGGGTCAGGGGCGCTCGAAGTAGATCCTGCCGTTTCTAAAATCACTTTGTCAGTAAAAGACAGTGTTGAAGCAGGTACGAAAGAGCTGCCGATTTCTGTGAAAGATTCGTACGGAAATGTGTATGAAAGCACTACACAAATAGAAGTGGTGAAATCCGAAGGAAAGGTAGTTGAGTGGGACGAGTCAGTGATTTATTTCATGCTGACAGACCGCTTCTTCGACGGGGACAGTTCCAACAATGACCCACACGGCATGAACTATGATACGTCAAAACGTGGGACATACCAAGGTGGCGACTTAAAAGGCATCACAGAAAAACTGGACTATTTAGATGAACTTGGTGTCAACACGGTTTGGATTAGTCCAATCGTTGACAATGTAAAATACGATGTTCGTTTAGGCGAAGATGGGGAACCGTATTACGGCTACCACGGATACTGGGCAAATGATTTCTCGAAACTGAATCCACACTTTGGGACGATGGACGAACTTCATGAATTGATTGATGAATTGCACGCACGGGACATGAAATTAATGGTGGATGTCGTATTGAACCATTCAGGTTATGGATTAAAAGACGTAGATGCGAACTTGCAAAATCCACCTGTGGGCTACCCATCTGAAGAAGACCGCGCTCCGTTCCGCGATTTACTTCGACAAGGCACAGCAGTCGGGTCAGATGAAGTTGTAGGAGAATTAGCAGGACTGCCAGACTTCAAGACAGAAGACCCCGCAGTGCGTAAACAAATCATCGACTGGCAAACGCAGTGGATCGATCTTGCGACGACACCAAACGGGAACACGATTGATTACTTCCGTGTGGACACAGTGAAACACGTGGAAGATGCAACGTGGACGGCATTTAAAGCTGCACTTACTGAAAAGAAACAAGACTTTAAATTGATTGGAGAAGCTTGGGGAGCGAGTAGCACAAATACGCTTGGGTACTTGAATACAGGTATGATGGATTCTCTTCTTGACTTTGAATTTAAGTCGATTGCCCGAAGCTTTGTTGACGGAAATATTCAATCTGCCAATGAGACGTTGCAAGCGCGCCATGGGAAGCTTTCCAACACGGCAACACTTGGTCAATTTTTAGGAAGTCATGATGAAGATGGGTTCCTTCACAGTCTTGGTGGTGACATTGGCAAATATAAAGTGGCCGCATCCCTACAGGCAACAGCAAAAGGTCAACCGGTCATCTATTACGGGGAAGAACTAGGGCAAACTGGAGCAAACAACTACCCACAGTATGACAACCGTTATGACTTGGCTTGGGATCAAGTAGAAAACAATGATGTGTTAAATCATTACACGAAATTACTGAATTTCCGCGCAGATCACTCGAAAACATTCGCTAAAGGTGAACGTGAGACACTTGGCGGTTCGAACGCTGAGAAGTTCTTAATGACTAGCCACACGTTTACTGACGATAAAGTCTATGTCGGTCTAAATGTAGCAAGTGAAGCAACGGATATTACAGTGAAGACGGATACACCGAACGCGCAACTCGTGGACCATTATTCTGGTCAAACGTATGAAGCAGATGCAGCAGGCACAGTCGTTTTGACGCTTCCTGCGAATATAGACGGAGGTACAGTACTTTTAACACTTGAAGAAGGCACGATTCTATCTGCAACAAAAGGTACGGTGCCAGCCGTTGAGCCAATTCCAGACAACCATATCCGCATTCATTACAACCGAACAGACGGCAACTATGAAAACTTCGGTGCCTGGTTATGGAACGACGTAGCACGTCCTTCTGCCAACTGGCCAGTCGGTGCGACACTGTTCACATCAAAAGACAGCTACGGTGCTTACATCGATGTGGAACTTCGGGAAGGTGCAAAAAACATTGGTTTCCTCGTGATGAATATCACAAAAGGGGATGCTGGGAAAGACGGTGGAGATAAAGGATTTACACTTTCATCTCCCGAGCAAAATGAAATCTGGATCAAACAAGGCGATAACACAGTTTACACATACGAGCCAGTCGACCTTCCTGAAAACACCGTGCGAATTCACTACACACGTGACGCAGGAGACTATGAAAACTTGGGTATATGGAACTGGGGAGATGTTGAAAATCCATCTGCGAACTGGCCGACGGATGCAGCTGATTTTTCTGGACGCGACCAATACGGTGCTTATGTGGACCTCACACTTACAGAAGCTGCGAAACAACTCGGTTTCTTGATTGTGAATGAAACGACGCAGGAAAAAGATGGTGGCGACAAATCCTTTAACTTACTGGATAAATACAACCGTTTGTGGATCAAACAAGGAGATGACACTGTCTACATCAGTCCTTATGGGGATGTAGCAACTGGCTTGTTGACTGGTGAAGTGGTGTCAGAAGATACGATTCGTTTAGGGTTCTCAATGACAGACGGTCTAGAAGGAGATACACTGCGCGAAGGACTAACCATTACGGATGCATCCGGAAATGCAGTTGCTATTTCTGATGTGAAGATTGTCGATGGAAAAACAGTAGACGTGATAGCGGACTTCTCTTTAGAAGAGCTCCCATTATCTATTGAATTCGCGGGTCGTACAGTGCAAGCCGACGCTGGCTGGCGTTTGATTGACACCTTGTATGCCTATGACGGTGATGATCTCGGAGCGACGTATTCAAAAGGGGCAGTTACACTCAAACTGTGGGCACCAAAAGCACAAGACGTTGTTGCACATTTCTATGATAAAAAAGATTCCGCAAAACATATCGGATCAGTTGCACTTACACTTGGAGAGTCCGGTGTTTGGACTGCAAACGTTCAACCAAAAGATATAGGTGTGAAAGACTTGAAAGGCTATTACTATCAATATGATGTCACGCACGACGGAATCACAAAACAAGTACTAGATCCATATGCAAAATCACTTGCTGCATTTACGGTCAATACAGAAGGTGAGGCAGGACCAGACGGAGACTTAGTCGGCAAAGCAGCGATTGTTGACCTAAAAGGAACAGACCCAAAAGGCTTCAAACATGCGAAAATTGATGGCTACGAAAAGCGGGAAGATGCGATTATCTACGAAGTGCATGTACGTGACTTCACATCGGATCCATCAATTTCAAAAGACCTGAAAACGCGCTGGGGATCATACACGGCTCTTATCGACAAACTCGATTATATCCAGTCACTTGGCGTCACACACGTTCAATTGCTTCCAGTTATGGCTTGGTATTATGGAGATGAAACGAAGATGGATGAGCGTGAACTGGAGTATTCAGCAGGTGGCAATGAATACAACTGGGGATATGACCCGCACGGCTATTTTGCACCAGACGGAGCGTATTCAGAAGACCCGATGGACCCTGAACTACGCATTAGAGAGTTGAAGCAACTGATTGACGCAATTCATGACCGCGAAATGGGTGTCGTTTTAGATGTCGTGTACACGCACATGGCAAAATCTTCTCACTTAAATGACATCGTTCCGGACTATTATTTCTACCAAGATGCAAACGGTAACTTCCTTGGTGGGTTCGGAAACAACTTGGCGACGAATCACACAATGGCTGAGAAGTTGATGGTTGATTCCGTGAAGTATTGGTTCGATGAGTACAAGATTGACGGCATGCGTTTTGATATGATGGGTGACGCGACGTACCCGGCCATTCAAAAAGCCTATGACGAAGCTGCAAAAATTAACCCAGACGCCTTATTCATTGGGGAGGGCTGGAGAACGTTTGCGGGGCATATCGCGGAGCCAGATCTTGCTGGGATGGGTGCCGATCAAGACTGGATGAATAAGACAGATGACGTCGGCGTATTCTCAGATGAGATTCGCAATGAATTAAAATCTGGCTTTGGTTCTGAAGGAGAGCCACGCTTCTTAACAGGCGGTGCACGTTCTATTGATACAATCATCAACAACATCAAAGGACAACCATCGAACACAGCATACGATGACCCAGGTGATATGGTGCAGTATATTGAAGCGCATGACAACTTGACGCTTTATGACGTGATTGCACAATCCATCAAGAAAGACCCAGCAATTCCTGAAAACAACATTGAAATCCATAAGCGCATGCGTTTAGGAAATACATTGATTTTAACGTCTCAAGGAACAGCTTTCCTTCATGCGGGTCAAGAGTATGGCCGTACGAAGCAGTGGTTCGGCGAAGGTGTTCCGGAGCAGAAGTACCATGAATTAGAAGATGAGACAGGTAAACCATTTGGCTACTTCATCCATGATTCTTATGATTCTTCGGATGCCATCAACATGTTTGATTGGCAAAAAGCGACGGACAAAAAGAAATTTTCGATTAACACAACAACCCGTGCGTATACAGAAGGACTGATCAAACTTCGTCGTTCAACGGATGCTTTCCGACTCGGCGAGCTTGAGTTGGTGAATGAAAATGTTCGTCTGCTTGAAATTCCTGAAGTGCAAGCGACAGACTTAGTCATCGCGTACGAAAGCAAATCCACAGACGGTACCGGTACGTATTATGTGTTTGTCAACGCGGATACAAAGAGTCGCACACTTTCACTAGGCGATTTAAATTTAACAAAAGGAGAAGTCCTTGTAGACAATGACGAGGCAGGCGTCAAAAAAGTGAAGAAGCCTTCTGGATTCTCGCTAACGTCTTCTCAACTGAAGCTTGATCCATTAACAGCTGTTGTGGTGAAAGTAAAAGAGAAGAAAGGGAAAGGCAAGGCAAAAGGAAAAGACAAGAAGTAACTCAAAAGACCAGCAGCCGCTGGTCTTTTTTTGATGGTGCCTATTTGGGGAAGTTTTTGTGGTGACAGGCACCATTTGGAGGTGACTCCCATTTGGTGCCTGTCACCTATCCGGCTCCACATCTAGCTATATCTACTCAATATTCAGATAACTCGTTGCAAATGTTAGTCAATCTATGCTACAGTACTAACAACAAAATGAAGTGTAAACTTCAAAACTACAAAAAAGAAGGGAGAGCTTCGTATGGGAGAAGACACTTTAAAAACAAAAATTGAACACGTCTTTCCTTCCCTTTCAAAATCTCAACAGCGCGTCGCCAAACTGATTTTAGATTCTCCTACGCTTGTTCTTATGCATTCAGCTGCAGAACTGGGAAAACATGCGGAGACATCGGAGACAACTGTGATTCGTTTCTGCTACGCACTTGGTCTCTCTGGTTATACAGAGCTTCAATCAACTATTACATCAACGGTTGTTCAGACGAGTTCTCTTGGGACCTACATAGCATCTAAAGAATCCTATACAGACGAAGAACAGTACGCATCGGTGATCATGGGCGCAATCAGCCAACAAATTACAGACATCGCTTCTCGAATCGATGCTCAACTTTTTGATGAAGCAACCAAAAAACTACATACAACAAAACGCGTTGTGATTATTGGGGAAGGGGCATCCTATATTGCGGCACAGTGGCTCGGGTTCACGCTCTCCATCCTGCGACCGAATGTTCAAGTCGCAACGAAAGATACAACTTCATTAATCAAGCTGTATCGTGAAATAAATGAAGACTGCCTGATTGTACTGATCTCACTTCACCGATACTACAAAGAGGCGATTCAAGTGACGGAGCAACTAAAATCTCTTGGTGCAGAAGTTCTTGCCATTACCGATTCCTCCGTTGCCCCGGCCATTCGTCTAGCGGATTATCCGTTTGTGTTGCAATCACCGAATCATTCCACAATCGACTTGCTTCCAGCTCTAATGGCATTCCTCAATACGCTGGTGGCAGGTATGACGAAACAAGATTTGCCGTATTATGAAGAACAACAGAAGATTTATGAGAAATTGCACGTGAACTATTTACAAAATAGATGGAGCTGATGAAATGTCTAAATTAAAAACTACGCTTGCGCATCACTTTGACCACCTACATGCGCATCCTGAAGTCAGTTGGGAAGAACATGAAACTACGAATTATTTGGTGCAAGAACTTGAAGCATTGGGACTATCACCAAAACGCTTTAAGGACATGACAGGCTTATATGTAGATATCGGAAAAGGGACGCCACGTGTTGGTATTCGGACAGATATCGATGCTTTGTGGCAAGAAGTAGAGGGTGAGTTTAAAGCGAACCATTCATGTGGCCACGATGGACATATGACAATGGGGCTTGGGGCTGCAGCTCTCTTAAGCGAAGCAAATTTGACCGGAGCGGTTCGAATCTTGTTTCAGCCGGCAGAAGAAAAAGGGAATGGAGCGCTCGCACTTTTAGACCAGGGTGTTATTGATCCCCTGCAGTACTTATTTGGAGTTCACGTCCGCCCCCTCATTGAACTTCCAGAAGGGGTGCATAGTCCCGCACTTCATCACGGAGCGGCTCGTATGATTCGAGGAACGATTACTGGTATCGAAGCACACGGGGCAAGACCCGAGCAAGGAATCAATGCAATTGAAGCGGCGGCTGCTCTTATCGATGCACTGAAACGGATTTGGATTCAACCTGGGCGTTCAGGTTCGATTAAAATGACACATCTCCAGGCAGGTGGGACTGCGGCGAATATCATTCCTGGTAAAGCCACATTCTCTTTAGATTGCCGAGCGCAAGAAAACGATACGATGGACTTGCTAATCGAAGGGTTGGAGCTTGCGATTGCGTCTGTCGAGACGTTTTATAAAGTCTCCATTGAGTACCATGAAGGCGCCAAGATAGTAGCTGCGCAAGTGAATAAAGAAGCAGCAAGCTTACTACAAGACGCAATCATTGAAACCGTAGGAGAGTCACATTGCGGGCCAGAGATTATTTCACCCGGTGGAGAAGATTTTCATTACTTTTCCTTCCACAAACCTGAACTTAAAACGACGATGCTCGGGCTGGGTTGTGGCGTGACACCTGGACTTCATCATCCGGAAATGACATTCAATACAACTTATTTAGAGCAAGGTGCACGTATCTTAGCCTCGGCAGCGAAACTAGCAGTAGAAAGATGTGAGGAGGGATCTCCATGATACAGTACCGCGAGTTACAATCTCGTGAAGATTTGGAAGGCATGCAAGCCCTCGAACGAATCATATGGGACATGGAACCCATTCCACTCCATCAGACGATGACAGCTATCAAACACGGAGGAGTCATCGTCGGTGCTTTTGATAGAGAAAACTTAATTGGGTTTAGTTACGGATTTGCAGGGTTCTCGGACGGAAAAGCCTATTTATGCTCGCATATGCTTGGTGTTCACCCTGACTACCAATCCAAAAAAGTTGGAGAAGCGCTGAAGTATCATCAACAAACATTTGCTGCTAAACGAGGCTTTACTCACATGGTATGGACCTATGATCCGCTTGAGGCCAGGAATGGGTATTTGAATTTGACCAAGCTTGGAGCGGTATCTTTTAAGTATTTAGAGAATTGTTATGGGGAGATGACAGACGGTCTAAACGCAGGTCTACCTTCTGATCGTTTTGAAGTACACTGGCCAACTACAGCTTCTCGAAGTGAAATCGACTTCCCTGAACCTGAAAGTTTAGCGGATATCGTATGGGTGAATGAGATGCCTCTCTTGACGAATATACGAAAAGTCGGTTCTGCACAAAGTTATACAATGCCGATTCCTAAAGATTTTCAAGCACTAAAAAAACAGGATCCGAAACTGGCCATCCAGTGGAGGCTAGATTCTCGAAAGCTGTTTCAAGAGTTAGTAGCAAACGATTACTGTGCAATAGAACTAAAGCAGGATAGGGACTGGCACTCCTACATATTTGTAAAAAAATCAGAAGTTTATTATGGAGGAACCGCATTATGAAAATTGTTGAAGTCACATTACGCCACTTACAAATGGAAATGAAAAGTCCATTTTCGACTAGTTTTGGCACCTTTCAAACGAAGGATTTCATTCTATTAGAAGCAATAGATGAAAAAGGAACAGTTGGTTACGGAGAATCCGTTGCGTTTTCGTCCCCTTGGTACAACGAAGAAACGTTTAAAACGAATTGGCATATGCTTGAAGACTTCCTCATTCCGCTTATCTTAGGCAAAGAGTTGGCTCATCCGGATGAAGTGACGGAAGTATTTTCAACCATTCGCAAAAACAATATGGCGAAGTCGACAATTGAGGGCGCTATTTGGGACATTTTCGCTCAGCAGACGAATCAGTCCCTTGCCGAGGCACTTGGAGGTATCAAAACTCAAATTGATGTCGGAATTAGTATTGGCATCCAAAATTCAGTGGAAGAGCTCGTAGAAGTAGTTCGTGGGTACGTTGAAGAAGGCTATAAACGCATCAAAGTGAAAATCAAGCCGGGCTGGGACGTTGACGTGATGCGTACGCTCCGCAACGAGTTTCCAGATGTTGCGATTATGGCAGACGCAAATTCAGCCTACCGTTTAGAAGATACTGCACTTCTTAAGCAATTAGATGAATTCAATTTGACGATGATTGAACAACCACTTGCATCAGATGATATTATCGACCATGCAACGTTACAAAAAGAACTGTCGACACCAATCTGCCTTGACGAAAGTATTCATTCTCTTGAAGACGCTCGTAAAGCAGTGGAATTAGGTGCAACAAAAATTATTAATATAAAAATCGGTCGTGTAGGCGGATTGACAGTCGCAAAACAAATTCATGATTACTGTATGAATCAAGGCGTTCCGGTGTGGTGTGGGGGTATGCTAGAAGCAGGAATTGGCCGTGCCCATAATGTCGCGCTCACGACTCTTCCAAATTTCATATTGCCTGGTGATACAGCAGGATCTTCTCGCTACTGGGTGAAAGATATCATCGAGCCTGAGGTGGTAGTAGATAAAGGCGTTATTCACGTACCAACATCGGCAGGTATTGGCTATAAACTAGACTATAAAGCAGTAGAAGACTACACTGTGATGAAAAAAACTTACAACTTAGACTGACGGAGGTAGTTTTATGAAACGAAGTTTACAGATGGCTGGCGCGTTCGTCGGATTAATTGTGGGAGCGGGATTTGCTTCTGGTCAAGAAATCCTACAGTATTTTACGAGTTTTGGTATATGGGGGATAGCAGGAGGAGTTGTAGCGACAGCACTGTTTGCATTTCTCGGGATGACACTTGCGCAGCTTGGATCTCAATTACAAACTACTTCACATAAAGGAGTTATTTATCACATAGGTGGCCGTTATTTAGGACTTGCACTGGATGTACTCATTACATTCTTCTTGTTCGGTGTAGCCGTGGTTATGTTTGCAGGGGCAGGTTCTACATTTGAACAAGTCTTCGGGTTAGATGCTCGCATTGGAAGCATCATCATGGTCGTTTTAACAATTCTAACTCTATTACTGAACCTGAAAAGCATTTTAAATGTCATTGCCTCTATCACGCCGTATTTATTGCTAGTGATTTTAGTCATTCTTGGGTATTCACTAGTAACGATGGATTTATCGATTGCTGAAGCAAATGCAATTGCTGTAGAACAATCTTCAGCAGCAGGGAACTGGTTCCTTGGGGCATTGCTTTACGTTTCGTATAATATCGCTTGCGGGGCTGCACTCTTGATTGTGATGGGTGGGGCGGAAAAAGATCGTCGTGTAGCAGGAATTGGTGGTGCATTAGGTGGGGCATTACTTGGACTGATGATCATCTTAGTGAATGTAACTTTGTTTGTGAAAGTGGACACAATCGCTGGTGTTGATTTGCCGACACTTGAACTTGCAACGCAGATTCATCCAGTAGTGGGGATTTTGATGGCAATCGCTTTACTTGCCATGATTTATAATACTGCAGTCGGGATGTTTTATTCGTTCACAGTTCGATTTATTCAGCCGGACCATAAATCATTCAAGTATGTGATTGTATTCGTGGGTATAGCAGGCTACGTAGCAAGTTTAGTTGGATTTACGACTCTTGTGAGTAAAGTATATTCAACAGTTGGTTACCTAGGCTTTGCCCTCATGGCTACCATTATCGTCGCATGGGTTCGAGAACGAAAGAAATAATTTATCAAGTTCCTAGGGATGATTTCACTACGCAAGGAAATTCGCGTTTTGAAACCTTCCCTGGGAACTTTTCAATTACTCATAAAGAGGTACGCCGATATGATTTGTCCAAAAGCTTGCTTGAGACTCTGGCATAGGGTTTACAACAACACGGTCGGGAGTAAATGTCACCTCTGTTGGATAAAAAGAAGGCTCAATAGCTAGAATGTCGTCGCCATCTGTTTCAACAGACAGAACGGCAACGCCGCCATAATTGGTGTTTTCAATTGTCTGCCCACTAAAGAAGTTTCCAAGGGAATAGAAGATATGTGTTTTTTTATCGCCAGATTCCATTACTTCATAAGGTTGTAGAACATGCGGATGTCCACCAAAAATGATATCTGCTCCTGCCTGGTGTGCAATCGTTGCTAAGTAATTTTGTTCCTCATTTTCCTCTAATTCGTATTCAGTTCCCCAGTGCATAAGTGCAATTACAAGATCTACTTCCGCATCCAAGTCACGAATATCACTTTGAATTTTTGCTACATCGATAAGATCTACAAGATAGGGTTGGTCGGCTGGCACGATGTGTCCATTTAGCCCATATGTATAGGAAACAACCCCGATTGTAAGCGCATCTACTTCAAAGATGCGTTTCGTGGCAGCGTCTTTTTCAGATGCATAAGCGCCGACATAGGGTAAATCCCGCGCTTGTAAATTTGCAAGCGATTGGCGCAATCCGGCTGCTCGTTTATCAAGAGTGTGATTGTTCGAGACCATGACTAAGTCGGACCCGAGATCAACTAACCCATCGACAATTGTGTCAGTACTATTAAAATTTGGATAGCCAGAAAGCTCAAATGCTTCCCCAGCTGCTAGAGACTCTAAATTGATCAAGAAGAAGTCCAATGATTGGGTCATTTCTCGGACACCACTGAAGGATGGACGGTAATCTTCATAATTGTTTAGATCTTTATGCAACAAGACATCCCCAGCCATTCCAATGGTTACTGTGCGAGTAGTAAGTTCGAAATTTTGAGAAGAACGGTCGATAGGATGAAAAGTGAGCTCATAGGAAAAGGTAGGAAGCAAAAGCTCTTGAACTTTTTGATAACCAATTGAATATGCAATAACACTGATAACAATGAGCAAACTTGCCCAAGCAGTCCATGAGAACCACTTCATAGTAATCAACTCTCTTCCATTTCATTGCTTTAATCATAATAAATACTAGGTACACTGTATAGGAAAAAATATCTAATAATTTTTAATATGAGAATGAGAGAGTTGAAAAAATACATTCTAAACTAATCGGAATTTTGATATACTGAGAAAGTAAATAAACCTGCTTGTGCAGGAGAGGTTCATAGCGGACACCCTCTATAAAAAACTATGGATACATGTCACTTCGCCATGTCCATTCCGGGCATGGCTTTTTGTATGCATTCGTATTTTTTTCCTCTCTTGAACAAGTACATTTCAAGGAGGATTTTTTTATGTCAGGACGAACACACGAACAAGGATTAGAGGAGCTTACATTGCTCGGAAATCAAGGTACTAAGTATCCACAAGATTACGCACCAGAAGTATTAGAGGCGGTCGACAGTCTGCACGCAAATCGGGACTACTTTGTGAAATTCAATGCACCGGAGTTTACTAGTCTCTGCCCAATTACAGGTCAACCAGACTTTGCCACGATGTATATTTCTTATATTCCAGATCAAAAGATCGTCGAGAGTAAGTCATTAAAATTGTATCTATTCAGCTTCCGTAATCATGGGGATTTCCATGAAGATTGTGTAAATATCATCATGAATGATTTAATCACTCTACTTAACCCTCGATACATTGAAGTGTGGGGCAAATTTACACCACGTGGTGGAATTTCGATTGACCCATGGTGCAACTACGGACGCTCAGGTACAAAATATGAAGAGATGGCATTCCACCGTTTAATGAATCACGATCTCTATCCTGAAAAAGTGGATAACCGGTAGGAGGTCGCGGCATGTTACTTTATCTAAATGGATTATTTGTAGGCCTGCTGATTCTTGCAAACATTGTGGCAGTTAAATTGTTTTCAATCGGAGAATTTGCGATTTTGCCTGCAGCCGTCGTGATCTATATCTTTACCTACCCAATTATTGATGTCATTGTCGAGGTGTACGGGAAAGAACAAGCTAAGCAGACGGTTCGCGCTGGTCTCGTCACGCAACTTGCTGCAATTCTTTTTATCGGCATCACAATTGCCTTACCCTCCGCATCGTTTTGGGAAGGCCAGTTAGCGTTTGAGGAGATTTTAAGTGGCAGTATCCGTATTATTGTAGCTAGTTTGATTTCATATTTCATCAGTACAAATTTGGATGTCTATGTGTTTGATAAGCTGAAAAAGCGTCATGGTGCAAAGAAATTGTGGCTTCGAAATAATGCGTCTACAATGGCTAGTCAATTACTCGACACAACTATTTTTATTACGATTGCATTTGCAGGAACGGTTCCGGTAGGAGTTCTTATCGGAATGATTGCAACACAATATGTTGTAAAGTTTTTTGCATCAATTGCTACTACGCCATTAGTTTATGGAGTGGTGTATGGGATACGAAAAGGTATAAAGCAACAAAAAGTCATTGCTGTGTCGTAAGTATTTAGCTCCCCAAAAAATGGGGAGTTTTTTTCATGCTATGATGGAGTCAAAACAAATGCACTGAGGTGAAGAAATGACCTACATACCCCATCATTACGCAAACTTACTACTCCATCAATTACCTGCTCTAAAGACGCAGCCTCAAATTTTAGATGTCGGATGTGGAGAAGGATGGTTGACAAGACAACTTAGTAAAACCTATCCGGGTGCAACTATAACGGGCACTGACAAAGACTATAAAAAAATTCAAAAATGTCGCTATGAGGCATCTAATCAAAATCTGTCTATCCACTATCAGATTCTCAACCATGATCAGTCAAAGTTGGCTTTAGAAGAATCCTATGATTTGATTTGTTGTCATAATGTGCTGGCACATTCACAAAATCCACAACAGCTCATACAAAAGCTTGCCAATCAACTAAATCAGGGAGGAACACTCTCCATCATTTCAGAAAATCCAGCTGCAAAAGCGCTCGAAGAAAATTTTCGGGCATTGTCGCCAACTGCTGATATACAGTTAGAAACTATAGGAAAGATCTATGATCTACATGTAGAACAAGTGAAAGAGAGAGTTCAAAAAAGCTCAGATTTGCGCATACTCTATCCTCTGGAAGATTTATTGCATTGGAGCAATCAACTAGGAAAGAGATATGACGTAGAAGTAAAAGGGCTTAGCTATATAATGGACTATTTAGATGAATCGTATCACTGGCTAGAAGAAGAAGTCGCGCTACAAAACAATACTACTTTCTTTTCCTACTTCTATCACATTCTTTTGAAAAAACTATCGTAACAAATGCATCACTAGTGTAAGGTAAATAAGAAACTACTTCGTACAGAATAGGAAAGAAAAACATGAGAGAAAATATTTACAAGAGGACTTTATGGATAGTAGTCTTATCCCAAATATTTGGGGGAGCTGGACTTGCGGCAGGAATAACTGTTGGAGCTTTGATTGCGAGGGATTTATTTGGGCTCACGACACTGACGGGTGTTCCAGCAGCGCTCTTTACACTGGGTTCGGCCGCTACCGCTTTTACTATAGGACGACTGACACAAAAGATTGGACGCCGCATTGGACTTAGTATCGGTTTCTTCTTAGGAGCGTTAGGGGCGATAGGCGTTATCATTGGGACGACGTTGGAATGGATCCCTTTATTTTTTGTAGCATTATTTATATATGGTGCTGGGACAGCAACAAACCTTCAAGCACGTTATGCGGGAACAGACCTTGCACTTCCGACACAACGAGGAAAAGCTGTAAGTATTGCACTTGTTTCGACTACACTAGGTGCAGTCGCAGGACCAAATTTAGTGGGACCGATGGGACGAGTAGCAGAATCCCTCTCGCTTCCTACATTAACAGGTCCGTTTATTTTGGCGGCCAGTGCATACTTCATTGCAGGTTTGATACTATTTATTGGTTTAAAACCAGACCCATTTCTCCTTGCAAAAGAACTTGCTAAAACACAACAACCAACGGCTACGAGCCTTCTAGAGGTCACTTCAAAAAAAGGAGTTATTCTAGCAGCTCTAGTTCTCGTCATTACACAGTTTGTAATGGTAGCTATTATGACGATGACACCTATTCATATGGAAGGACACGGTGCCGCAATTGGTGCGGTCGGACTTGTCATCAGTCTTCATGTCGCCGCCATGTATCTACCTTCACTCATTACCGGAGTGCTTGTAGATAAAATCGGCCGCTCTCCAATGATCATTGCAGCTAGTGTGACTTTAGGAATAACAGGAATTCTTACACTTCAAGCTGCTGGAGACAGTTTAGTTGAGATGGTGATTCCTCTTGTTTTGTTAGGTCTTGGTTGGAACTTTGGCTTGATTGCTGGGACATCCCTTCTCATCGACTCGACGAGTATAGAGGTGCGGGCAAAGTATCAGGGGACGATTGATGTGCTTGTGGCAATTGCTGGAACGCTAGGGAGCCTAGTTTCTGGAATTATAGTGGGACTCACAAGTTATGCACATCTTGGTATTGTAGGTATGAGTATGGCTTTACTGCTACTACCTATACTTATACTTTATTATAGAAAATAACTTGTATTGATAAATGGTTTGTAAAAGAAGCGCTCACAACTAGTGGGCGCTTCTTTCATGTAACCAAGTTTTCAATTGGTTGGTATCTAATGGGCGACTATATAGATAGCCTTGAATCGTTTCACATCCGAGCTGAGAAAGAAGATGCAGTTGATTTTCTGTTTCGACTCCTTCGACTACAACACGTAAGTCTAAAAGGTTCGCCAAGTCTAGGATGGATTTCACAATACCTAAGCTTTTTTTATTGCTCTCGATATCTAAAATAAATTGCCGATCAATTTTGATCTCATCGATAGTAAAATGCTGCAAGTAGATAAACGCAGAAAATCCTGTACCAAAGTCATCGATACTAATTTTAAATCCTAGAGCATGGAGTTCGGCTATCCGACTTTGCGCAGCTAAATAATCGCCCATCGCAACATTTTCTGTTATCTCAATAATGACGTCAGAAGATTTCACGTTATATTTGAGTAAACAAAGTTCTAAATGAGGAATCAGTTTTTCGTGTAAAAAATGTCGTGGTGAAACATTAATTGAAATGCTACATTGGTCAATTCCTTGGTCTCTCCACTGTTCTAGTTGGTAAAATACGCGGTCAATGACCCATTCACCAATCGGTAAGATAAGGCCGGTCGATTCTGCATGCTGGATAAAGTCGATAGGAGGAATAATTCCTTTTTCGGGATGCTGCCAACGTATTAACGCTTCAAAGCCTTCAACTTCTCCAGTGCGTGCATTCACTTGCGGTTGGTAATACAAACTGAACTGTTGCATATCCAACCCTTTTCTAAGGTTAAATTCAGTATCGAACAGAATTTGGCTGGCCTCTTTCATAAATGGATTATATAAAGAGGAAATACTTTGAGTGCTTAACTTTTTTCCATAGCTAAGTGCAATTTGCGCATTTTGCAAACACTCTTTTACGCTAGTCCCATGAATTGGATAGGTCGCACTTCCATAACTGTACGAAACATACACTTCTTGACCTTTGATGATATAAGGTTTTTTCAATTGGATTAACAGGTCGTCTAAAGGCGTAGCAAGGAAACTTGGAACAAATAGTACGAAGTGGTCCATCGCCAATCTAGCTACATGGGACGGGTTTGGGAAGAGTGCAGTCAATCGATCGGCAATCTGTTGAAGCACCTGATCGCCACCATCAAATCCCAATACTTCTTGAATAGTCACAAACTGATCGATCACTAAATAAATAAACTTTCCATCTTCAGAATTTGTAAGGATAGAAGCAACCGTCTGTTCAAATCCATTTTGATTCATGAGTCCCGTAGTTTGGTCTACGTAAGCTAGATGTTTCATTCGTTCTTCGGTCTCGATTCGGTAAATACGTTCATATAAAAAAGCAACCATATCAGCAAGTGTGCCCACTAAAGTTTGATCTAACTCTGACCAATGCCTTTTCGACAATGTCTCGCAGCATAACACCCCGCCTATACCCGTACTCATCATAATGGGGGCGTCTAACATGGACTGTATACCCCCCCATGGCCTGGAAGTATTGGGGGTACATCTCTCACGCTCAACTTGGATAAGTTCTGCTATCGTCTGACAGGCATGCTCAATAGTCTCACGTAATAATTCTTTAGTGATGGTCCGTGATTGTGCGAGTTCGAACAACTTCATTTGTTGTTCACGCATTGTCGATTCAAGTTCAAGAAGAGACTTTAAGGATTTCTCTTGTAGAGACTTAAGAACCGCAAATAAATCCCCAGAGGGTGTTTTAGTAATTTCTACTTCATAGGCTATTTCTTGAATTGAAAAGGTGAACGATGAATTTTCATTTGTTTTATGCTTTTCCATGAACTGTTCTTTTTGCTCATTGGTAAGTAATGAAATGATATTCGTAGTATCGATTAGTGGATGAAAATCGAGGGTGCTAGGGTCGATAAGAATAACTGCAATGGTTTGCCCCATGAATACCCCTCCTCCGTTTCAAGTGATTATCATAAAGATACCATGTTCGACGTTTTTTAACAGTATGAATAGTTTAGAAACTTTACTAAATGCTAAAAATCACAAATAATTCACAACTACATCAAGTTTATATGACAGTTGTCACTAATAATGAAACACGAAATCGCTTACACTAATAGGAAATACGTAAAGGTGGCAACTTATTTTTATGAAATTAATGGCAGATTCGACGTGTGATTTATCACAAGACGTCATCACAGCTTATGAGATTGATATTATTCCTTTAACTGTAACGATAGAGGGTACGGATTATAAAGATCGATTAGACATTACAACAGATCAATATTTTGAAAAGCTTCAAGCGGGTAGCGAAGCAGCATCTACAGGTGCTCCGAGCCCATCGCTATATGTCGAATTCTTTGAGAAAGCGATACGAGACGGACATTCAGAAATTCTATGTATCTGTATGTCGAGTGGTACGAGTGCTTCGTATCAATCTGGTGAACTCGGCCGTACTCAGTTTTTTGAAGAGAATCCTGAATCGGAAGTAAAGATTCACGTGGTCGATTCAAAATCGATGAGTCATGGAAGTGGTTGGCTTGTCATGAAAAGTTCAGAGCTAGAAAAAGAAGGTCATTCTTTTGAAGACATCGTGACATTTGTAGAATCACATAAAACTAAAGTAAAGCATTTCTTATCAGTGGACGACTTGAGTCATTTGATTCGAAGTGGGCGCATTTCAGGCGCGAGTGCACTTATTGGAAAGTTGTTAAACATTAAGCCAATCATGTCAATGAAGCAAGGCAAAGGTGCAGTGGTTGCAAAAGAGCGTGGCCGAAATCGAGTACTGAAGCATTATGTGGATGAGTTTTCGAAACGAAATGATTCTACGAACACAACATTTTTGTTAATTGGCTATACGACGGATCGCCAAGTAGCGCTTGACTTACAGACAAAAATTCAAGCCGAAACGACGTTCTCTGGCGATATTTATATTATGCAAATGGGTGTTGCGGTCGCAACGCATGTAGGTCCTGGTGGGCTTTCGATGTTCTTTATGGAGAAGTAAATTATAAAAATGGACTGCTACGATTCTTTTTGAGTCGTTGCAGTCTTTTTTTTGCGGGTAGTGAGGGGTTTGTTTCGGGTGACAGGCACCATATGGGAACTGCTGGTAAATGGTGACAGGCACCGAGAATAAATAGTTTCCATAATATGACTTCGGTAGAAGAAAAGTCACTTTCGGTAGAATAAATTGTGGTTAGTGTAGAATAAATCAAGCATTTATCCGATGAACGACCGCTCAGGATGGGTGACAGGCACCATATGGGAACTGCTGGTAAATGGTGACAGGCACCGAGAATGCCCCCCATCCCTTCAAAGTAAGATGGGTACATCTCGGCAACTCTAGGGTCCGTCGCTACATCATGAATAGCTAATGACCGCGCACTTTGAACCGCTTCAAAATAAGTAGGGTAGTGGATGTCATCGACTTTGTCTCCGACTAGATGTTCCGCATAACGCGCGTCGTAAATATTTTGTGCTTCAAGAATCGATTGAGAGGTATTGAATAACCAAATACCAACTCGCTCCACTTGAATTAATTGAGCGATGGTCTCACAAGCACTCTCTATTGTTTCTTTTAACGATTCTTTAGTGATTGTTCTTGATTTCGCGAGCTCAAATAATTTCATCTGTTGGTTTCGCATTGTAGATTCAATCTCAAATAAAGAACGAAGAGCTTTTTCTTCGTGTGCCGTAAACACAGCAAAATGGTTTCCGCTCGGTGTAGTACCCATCACAATTTCGTATAACCCATGGTGAAGAACAAGTTGAAACGGACTGAAATCTGATGTGTTACTTTTATCCCAAATGATAGATTCTTCATCTTCTGTTAGGTGTGAAAATAGTGAAGACCGATCTAGGAGAGGACTGAGTAGCTTTTTGGACCGATCAATATGCAATACGGCAATCGTTTGCCCCATTTTTGCCCCTCCTTCGATTATTATTCGTATCATAAAGATGCCATATTCACGAATTACAAGCATGAGTTTTTTTCAAACAAATGTAAAAAAATCCAATCACAAAATGTGACTGGATAAAAATTAAGCTTCTTCGCTAATAATTACGTTTTTTCCTCGCATACGTAGGATCAATGGAACTACTAGCCATAGCAATGTAACAATCAAGAAAGTTAAAGATAACGGATTTGTAATGAAGATACTAAAATCTCCATTTGAAATTGTCAAAGCACGACGCATATTGTTTTCAATCATTGGTCCTAGTACTAATGCAAGCACTAATGGAGCTAGCGGATAATCATGTTTCGCCAGTAAGTAACCAAAGACACCACAGCCAATAAGTAGCAGCAGGTCAAACGTAGTGTACTGTACGGCATAGACACCGAATACAGAAATCGCAATGATTAAAGGTAACAGATACTTTTTCGGTGTTTCAATGATTTTCGCGAAAATTCGCACCATCGGCATGTTCAAGATCAATAGCATCAAGTTCCCTAGGAACATACTTGCAATCAAGCCCCAAGCGACTTGAGGGTGTTCTTCAAATAACAATGGGCCTGGCTGAATGTTGTACATAATGAATGCACCCATCAAGATGGCTGTTGTACCTGAACCCGGAATCCCTAGTGTCAAGAGAGGAATCATGGCCCCGCCAGAAGCGGCATTGTTGGCTGATTCTGGACCGGCAACTCCAGCGATATTTCCTTTACCAAATGAGTCCGGATCCTTACTTAATTTCTTCTCGGAAATATAAGAGAAGAAGGAAGCGAGCGTCGCTCCTGCGCCAGGGAGAACACCAAGGAAAAATCCTAAAATTGAAGAACGTCCGATTGGTCCCGCACTTTGTTTCAAGTCTGATTTTGTTGGGAGAATTCGCGTGATCTTAGCTACAGGTTCATCGTGAGTCTCTTTTTCAAAGATCGTCTTAAATACTTCACCAAGTGCAAAGAGCCCTACAGCTATCGTTAAGAACTCAATTCCACTAAAAAGGATAGGGGAGTCGTATGTAAAACGAGCGATACCAGAGACTGCATCGATTCCAATCGTTCCAAGCATTAGACCGACCACCGTCATAATCAAAGCTTTCGTCACAGATTTCCCTGCGAGTCCACTTACAGCAGCCAAACCTAATAGCATCAGGGAAAAGTAATCAGCTGGACCAAAGTCAATTGCGATTTTTGAAAGGGGCTGTGCAAGAAGCACCAGTCCAATCAATGACACAATACCAGCAACGAATGAACCAATAGCTGAAATCGCAAGTGCTGCACCAGCACGCCCCTGGCGAGCCATCTGATACCCATCTAATGTTGTCACAACAGAAGACGATTCACCGGGTGTATTTAGTAAGATAGATGTAGTAGATCCTCCATACATGGCTCCGTAGTACACACCTGCAAGCAGAATGATCGAGCTTGTAGCTGCCATTTCGACTGGTAGACCAGATGTTAGAGTAGCTGTGATAGGGATGAGTAGTGCCACACCACTCATCGGTCCAATACCAGGGAGGACGCCAACAGCTGTTCCGATTATTACACCGAGAAGTGCAAAAAGAATATTGTGCCACTGAAAAGCAACTAAAAATCCGTTGAGTAAATAATCAATTGTTCCCATCTTGTATCACCGTCCTAAATCGGGAATCCTGGTAAAGATCCACCTAAAATGTTTACATAGCCGTAATAAATGATTCCTGAAAAAGCCGCTGCTATTAGTAAAGAGGGGAGCCATTTACCACGCTCCAGCGTTTGAAATGCAATAACTAAAAAGACAAATGTTGTGATTACATAGCCAAGCGGTTCTAATAAAAGGACGTAGCCAATGGCTGCCCCTAAAATGATCAAGAAACGTTTGTATTGAGGAGAGTCAGATTCGTCTCCAGCTGTTTTGACAGATTTTGCTTTAAAACTTTGAACTATAAGTAGTGCACTTAAAACTATGAGTGAAGCACCCAATCCCATAGGGAAGATTTTTGGTCCAACTGAAGACCCGTAAGCACTGTCCGAGATTTTAAGGGCTTCTGTAAAGAACAGAACACCGATGATAAAAAATACGATGCTTGCTATTCGGTCAAAACGTAGCGTCATAGCGTAATACCTCCATAAATGACGGGTGCGAGCATTTTCATGCCCGCACCGTGTCTTATTTCTGCATATCTAATGCTGTTAAAATTTCAGTGATGACTTGTTCTTGCTCTTCTAAGAAAGCAGTGAAGTCTTCTCCAGCACGGTATTCATCAGCCCAGCCGTTGCGCTCAAGCTCGGCTTTCCATTCTTCGCTTTTCACCATTTCATCCAGTTTTTCTTCCCAATAGGCTTTAGCGGTTTCCGACATGTTCTTCGGTCCGAACAACCCACGCCAGATTGTGAATTCTGCATCAATTCCTAAGTCATAAAGTGTTGGAACATCTTCAAGTCCTTCAAGATCCAATTTTTCAGGAGATGTGACAGCTAGGACACGAACGTCACCGCTCTTCACATACGAAGTGACAGTTGATACATCTGTCCCAATAGCATCTGCATTCGATCCAAGTAGGGCTGCCATCGCTTCGCCGCCACCATCATAAGAAACATACTTTGCAGATTTTGGATCAATGCCATATTCATAGGCAGGTAAGATGGTTAGTAAATGGTCCATAGAACCTGGAGCAGAACCACCTGCTAAAGTGATGGATGTTGGATCTTCTTTAATAGCATCGAGTAGGTCAGTCAATGTCTCGTAAGGTGAATCTTCCTTTACAACGATGGCTCCGAAATCTTTAGTTAACTGAGCTAGTGGTGTTGTATCTTTATAGCCATAAGGGCTGTTTCCTTCAGCTTTTAAGTTGTTGATTAAAATAGGTGGTGATTTCACCATTAACATGTGGTCGTTTTCCGCTTCTTTTGTAGCGTACGTTGCCATGAAGACGGCACCTCCGCCACCCGGTTGGTTTTCAACTGTGATGGCTTTATCGATCAGTTTCGTTTCGTTCATGACTTTACTGATGGCACGAGCTGTTAGATCCCATCCGCCACCTGCACCAGAAGGCGCAACAATTGTTAAATTATTCTTAGGATAGTCAGCTGGTTCTTTGCCAGAAGCTGCGTTCTCCCCATTTGAACAGGCTGCTAAGCTGACAAGTAGTGCGGCACTCGCCGCTAGTGTTGCAAGTTTTTTTCCAAGTTTCATTGTCATTTCCCCCTTTTTGTAAAGCGCTTTCATTTGCTTTAGGTAAGAGTAAATGATTTTTAGAAAATTGAATATATTTGAAACATACTCTCCATTTTTATCGTTTTGTGCATTTTGTTCAATTTTGTTCATGAAAAAACCCCTCTCCTTCACATGAGGAAGGAAAGGGGAGAGGTCTATTTTAAGAAATAACGACGTTCTGGTCGGCCGACAGAGCCATAGACTTGTTCGACAAGAAGAGTGTTTTCAGTCACTAAGTGCTCTAAATAGCGCCTTGCAGTAGAGCGGCTCATGCCTAGTTCCGCACCTAATCGTTCTGCCGTAATGCCGTCAGGATGTTTTGAGATGACGCTAGACACTTTTTCACGAGTCAGGCGATCAATACCTTTAGGAGCGGCTTCCATATCGGGTTGTGAGGTCTTCTTAAACAACTGTCGGATTTGAGATTCCGTAAATTCCGTTGTCGAGGTTAGCAACTGCTTTTTTTCTTTATAGCTGGTTAAACTATCGGTGAACGACTGCATGGTGACGGGTTTCAGTAGATAATCTTCTATGCCAGCAGCGTAAGCTTTGCGAACTACATCTACTTCAGTTGCAGCTGTTATCAAAATTACATCAGTATAGGGGTACAACTGCTTCACATAATCTACAAACTGAGTTCCTAGGTCATCAGGTAAATAAACATCGACTAAAACGAGTTGCGGTTGCAACTCATCCATCCACATCTTCGCTTCTTCAACAGTGTGAGCGATTCCTACTGCAGTAAAGCCATCGACTGAAGCTACAAACTTTTCATGAATCCGTGCAATTCGTGGATCATCTTCCACAATCAGCACTTCAATGGGACGTGTCATCAGGTACATCCTCCTTTGGAATGGCAAGTACAAATAGTGCACCACCAAGATCTCCGTTTTCTAAAGAGAGGGTGGCGTTTAATAAAGCTACATTTTCCTGCACAATCGCTAAGCCGTAGCCACGTGTCTTCGCATCTTTTGTAGATTGTTTCCCTTTTAATAGTTCGGGAAGTCTAGCTACATCGATTCCTTCCCCTGAATCTTCTATCTCTACAACCAATTCTTTCTCTGTATCTTTCACATATATTCGTACTTTACGGTCTTTGAGAGGGAGTTTTTCAACCGCTTCAAACGCATTGGATACTAAGTTACTGATAACCGGAAGGAGGAGATGCTTTTCAATTGACGAAGGGAGCACGCCGCAGTCACTGTCTTCATCTAATTCTAAGTCAACCTTAAGTTCTCTCGCACGGTTATAAAATCCAATTACCATAGCACTGATGTAAGGTTCTTGGATGTGACGAGAAATGAATGTGATCAATGATGCATTTTCTGTCTGTTGTTGGTGGATAAGGTCAACTGCTTCCTCATATTCTTGAAGCTGGAGTAATCCTGAAATCATATACAAGAAGTTTTGATGTTCATGTGTCTGTGCGCGTAAAGACTCTGAATACTGCTTGGTTTGTGCAAGTTCTTCTGCAATCGTATCAATATCCTCTATTTTGCGGAAGCTAGCAATCGCTCCAGTTACTTCTCCGTTTCGTACTATAGGAATTCGGTTGACCAGTGTCTCATTGCCACCAACCACCATGACTTTATCGAGTTCCGTTTGTCCAGATTTCATAATATCGAGAAGTCTTGTATTAGGAATGACTTCTTGGATTTCTAGACCTTGAATCGAAGTCTTTCCAGGAAAGAAGGCATCGGCCGCTGGATTACTCAAGACAATTTGGCCAGATGTGTCTGTAACGATGATGGCCTCTCGAATCGATGCAAGAAGAGCATTCCTCTGAGTTAACAAGGACACAATTTCTTCTGGTTCATAATCAAGCAATTGATGTTTGATGCGACGAGTCAAAAATTGTGAAATTCCCATTGCTACAAGAGCTGCAATCGCAAATATTAAGACCAAATATTTGGCGTACTGAAGATTAGTCTGAAAGACCGTGTCTTGTAAAAACCCCACGGAAACTACTCCGATGATGGTCCCTTTGTCATCAATAACAGGTGCTTTTCCTCGTATAGCTCTACCGAGTGTTCCAGTGGCTTCAGAAATATAAGATTGCCCTTCTAGAAGTGCCTTGTCGTTATCTTCACCGACCATCTTCTGGCCGATTCGCTCTTTAATAGGATGCGCGTAGCGGATCTCATTTTCATCTCCAATGACGACATACTGGGCCTTGACCTCTTGTTGGATGTCGAGAGCAAGTTGTTGAATTTCAGGGGTGGATTCGGGTAGTTGCAAAGCTCGAATGACGTCTGGGTGTTGGGCTGTGGTTTCTGCAATATTTAACGCGCGTTCTCCAATTTCTTGTTTCACACTATGGGCCATGACGAAGTAGGATGCTGTAATAACAAGGATAACTACAGTGATGGTGAGAGCAAGCATATACTTCATGATTCGAAACTGTAAAGTAGTGTTCTTCATAATTTAATATAACTCCTTCATTATTCATGACAGATGTCACTAACAACTACTAACGAAATCGCTTACACTGATTAGAACTGCAAAAAAAGGTGGTACCTAACTATGATGAAATTACTAGCTGACTCTACATGTGATATTTCTCAAGATGTGCTGACATCTTATTCTATTGATCTTATCCCTTTAACAGTAACCATAGAAGGAACAGATTATCAAGACCGGATTGATATTACGACAGACAGTTATTTTCAAAAACTACAAGCGGGAAGCGAGCAGGCGTCTACGGGTGCACCAAGTCCAAGACTGTATGCTGACGTGTTTCAAAAAGCAGTAAATGACGGACACAAAGAAATTTTATGTATCTGTATGTCTAGTGGAACAAGCACTTCGTATCAATCTGGAGAATTAGGGAAATCACAATTTTTAGAGGAGCATCCTGAATCGGATGTGAAAATCCATATTCTAGACTCTAAGTCTATGAGCCATGGAAGTGGTTGGTTGCTCATGAAGAGCGCTCAGATGAGAGACAATGGCTACTCATTTGAAGATATTGTCCACTTCGTAGAGACTCATAAAACAAAAGTGAAACATTATCTTTCTGTAGATGATCTGAGTCATTTGATTCGTAGTGGTCGGATCTCAGGAGCGAGCGCAGTTATAGGCAAACTGCTGAATATTAAGCCAATCATGTCCATGAAAGATGGAAAAGGTGCGGTCGTTGCCAAAGAACGGGGACGCAACCGTGTTTTCAAACATTATATCGAAGAGTTTTCAAAGCGAATTGACACGGAGCAAACAAACTTCGTGTTAATAGGGTATACGACGGTCCGTCAAGTAGCCCTTGATTTGCAAGACAAATTGCGGTCGGAAACGACATTTACTGGCGATATTTATATTATGCAGATGGGCGTGGCCGTTGCAACACATGTTGGACCAGGCGGTTTGTCGTTGTTCTTTATGGAAAAGTAAAGTTGAGGTAGGTAGGGGGAGGACTGAGCGGTCGTTCTTCGACAAGTTTAGGGTTTTCTTCTGCATATTCCGGAGTTTCTTCTACAATACAAAAACTCGCGTTCCCAAAAAGGACGCGAGTTTTTTCAATTAGCCAAGATGATGCCACATTCGCTCCAGTGCTAGTTTGGCGTTATGTTGCGTGTCTTGATCCGCTTTAATAGGATTCACTATACGCCCTTCCACCAATTCTTCTAATACCCACGTTAAGTGAGGCAAGTCAATTCGGTTCATCGTCAGACACGGACACATAAACGGATTCAGTGACACAATGTCGAGATGTGGATTGTCGGCAATCAAGCGGTTCACGAGATTCATCTCCGTACCGATTGCCCATTTAGAACCAGCTGTCTCGGGTGACAGGCACCATATGGGAACTGCTGGTAAATGGTGACAGGCACCGGGAATAAATAGTTTCCATAATATGACTTCGGTAGAAGAAAAGTCACTTTCGGTAGAATAAATTGTGGTTAGTGTAGAATAAATCAAGCATTTATCCGATGAACGACCGCTCAGGATGGGTGACAGGCACCGAGAATAGAATACATCTTAAAGTCGGAGTTTCTAGAGCGGCGTTCTACACATCTAAATGGAATCGAGTTCCGAACGCCAGAAACACACTCCGGAATCAGCCGCACCCGCAAAGGCTGAAGAGCGCCTTCCCGGGCACGTCTGATTTCCTCGGAGTTTCTAGAGCGGCGTTCTACACATCTAAATGTTTCCACATCCGCTCAAGTGCAATCTTCGAATATTCGGCTGTTTCTGCGTCAACCTTAATTGGATTGACCACATTGCCTTCAACTAGCTCCTCCAACACCCACGTAAGATGAGGAAGGTCGATTCTATTCATTGTCAAACACGGGCACATAAATGGGTTGAGTGACACGATATCCAAATGGGGGTTATCTGCAATCAAGCGATTGACTAAATTCATCTCAGTTCCAATCGCCCATTTAGAACCATCCGGCGCTTGATTGATTTGGTCAATAATATAACTCGTAGATCCGTTATCATCAGATGCTGTTACTACTTCATGCGTACACTCAGGGTGTACGAGAATTCTTCGGTCTGGTTCATTTTTGCGCAAGTTTTCCACATGCTTCGGTAAAAAATTCATATGCACCGAACAATGGCCTTTCCACAAGATGACTTGAACATCTTCTAGTGCACATAAAGCTTCTAAACGATTTGCAATTGGATCCCAGATGGCCATGTGCTCGAGTGGGATTCCTAGGTCAGCTGCTGTATTGCGACCTAGATGTTGATCGGGTAAAAAAAGTAATCGTTGTTTCTGAGTAAATGCCCATTTCACCATCTTGTGGGCATTAGAGGAGGTGACAGTAGCTCCGCCATACTTCCCAACAAACGATTTAATCGCAGCAGTCGAATTGACATAGGTGAGTGGCAATATTGTATCGTCAAACAGCTCCTGTAAGTGTGTCCAAGCACGTTCGGTTTGAGAAATTGTTGCCATGTCCGCCATTGAACAACCCGCACGCATATCCGGTAAGATTACATTTTGGTCCGGAGATGTTAAGATATCTGCAGTTTCTGCCATGAAGTGAACACCGCAGAAAATAATGGTTTCTGCAGTTTGCTCAGCAGCGATTTGTGATAACTGCAAAGAATCACCTGTAGCATCAGCAAATTGAATGACTTCATCTTTTTGATAATGGTGCCCGAGAATATAGACACGATCTTGAAGTTTTTCACGGGCAGCACGTGCGCGCTTCTTTAATTCTTCAGTAGAGAGTGTTGTATACTGCGCAGGGAGTGAGCTGGTCTCTGTAAGAAGCGATAAAATACTCATTTCATTACCTCCTTATGTGATGAAGTGACATTTAGACTTAAATCCAGTTGTTTTACGCTATGCGTGAGTGCGCCCATTGAAATCAAGTCAACACCGGTTTCGCCATATGCACGTAGTGTCTCAATAGTAATTCCACCGGATGCTTCTGTTAAAATAGTTTCTGGAACGAGTTGTACCCACTGTTTGATTGTTTCAGGGGATTGGTTGTCAATCATAATAACATCGGGTTCTGCTTCAATTGCCTCTATCAACTGTTCCTTAGTTTCAATCTCCACTTCTACTTTCACAAGAGGACCTACGAATTGACGTGCTTTTTGCACCGCAAGTGTAATCGATCCACAAGCCGCAATATGGTTATCTTTTAACATTACTGCATCGTATAAACCATTACGATGATTTTTCCCACCACCAACCCGGACGGCATACTTTTCAAATATACGTAGCCCTGCAGTCGTTTTCCGAGTATCGACAAGTTGGGCAGGTGTTCCGGCAAGTTGTTCTGCACAGTGACTTGTAAAGGTTGCCACTGAACACATGCGCTGCACCAAATTCAACAATACACGCTCCCCAGACAACAAGGAGTGAGTGGGTCCAGTTAGCTCTACTAAACTATCGCCACTATGGAAGGGTTCTCCCTCTTTTTTATGTAGAGTGACCTTCACGTTTTGATCCAGCAGACCAAATCCTATTTCAAAAATAAACAATCCACAGGCAATTCCCTCTTCTTTTGCGCGGACAAAAGCAGTAGAGTGATGTACACTGTCAAAAACACGGCTAGATAGATCATCTTCTCCTATATCTTCAATAAAAAATTGGCGTAGCCTTTCTTCAATGATGAATCGATTCATAGTAGACCCTCTCTTTCAACTGACTAGAATTTCTCGTTTCAATCCACTTCTGATTTCCTTCGTGAACAATAACCTTGTGGTTCCATTCGTCTTGTGTAGATGGGAAGTCTATTCGAAAATGGGCGCCCCGACTTTCTTTACGCAGGGATATAGACTGAGCAAGTAAAGAGCTCGTAGTATAGCGATGTAGTAAATCAATGGTGTGAACGGGCACATTGGCTAAGTCCCATTGTTGAAGTGGGAGTGAGTTGGCATATGTCTCACTTGATTCGTCTCGCAAAATTCCACAGTAATGCACTAAAGACTCTTGAGAAAAATCTTTGTTTCGTATTTCTGTGGGTGGCTCTGGGAGTTTGCTCACTCTTATTCCAGTCATGGGTGCGCTAGTTGATTGAATATCCTTAGCTACTCTATAGCCCATCACAATACACTCGAGCAGCGAATTGCTCGCTAAACGATTGCCTCCATGTAAACCTGTACAAGCCACTTCTCCCAAAGCGTACAGTCCAGGAATACTAGTACGTCCACCTAGATCCGTTTGAATACCTCCCATATGGAAGTGGACACCAGGACGAACAGCTATGCGCTGTTGGTCTTTAAAAACTTGCTTCGCAGTTGGAAAGCGCTCCGAAAATTTCTCCACCTGTTTTCGATCTAGAAAAACCGGAAGTTGGTTTCGCCAGTGATAATCAATCAAGCGAGCGGTCACATCACGAGGTCCAAGGGGATTGATGGCAAGAGGAGTGCCTTCTTGATCAGTGAAAATTGCGCCTGCTCCTCGTAATGCTTCAGTTACCAATCCTTTAGTTCCTTGCTTGTCTACTGCGATAGTAGGGTGAAATTGAATGAATTCTAAATCGGTCAGTCGAGCACCTGCATGATAGGCAAGTGATAACCCCGTACCTTTAGCTGCGGAAGAATTCGACGTAACTCCAAAAAGTTCACCGATTCCACCGGTAGCCAATACAACTGTAGTGGCGTATAGAGTTTTTACTTGATGCTGCTCCGTGACGATGCGAACACCCTTGCAAGTTCCATCTTCCATAACAAGTGAGTGGGCCGAAGCTATCATTCTTTTAACAGACTGTGTAGCGGTAGTAGCTTTCTTCATCCAAAACTTCCCGGTCCGATCTCCTCCTGCATGAAGCACTCGATGATGGGAATGCGCGGCTTCTTTACCTAGCGCCAGATCTCCATCTGAAGTGAGGTCAACTGGAAATCCTTCATTAAGTAGACTTCGGACTAAACGTTCACCGTCTTCAATAATTTCCTTTGCAGCCAAACCATCCACATGTTTTGAGCCGACAAGAAGCGTATCTTGAAGATGGAAAGAAGGTGCATCACTCTCGCCGAGCGGAGCGGCGATACCACCTTGCGCAAGCCAACTATTTCCTTTCGTAAACGAATCCGAGATAATCACAACATTTAGTGTAGATGAAAGGTTTTTTGCTAGCATAAGCCCCGCTAAACCGCCACCAACTATACAAACATCAACCATAAAATTTACACCTACTTTACAAGTGTCTTGACACCTATTATGAACCCAGGCAAAATGAAAGACAAGTTCGAATCGAAGGTTGTGAAAAAGTTGAACTATTTTGATTATGCTGCGACAGCCCCTATGCGAGAAGAAGCACTTACAAGTTATGTAGAAGCAGCGCGAAAATTTTATGGCAATACTCAAAGTCTTCATGACGTCGGAAGTGCAGCACAACGAGTGCTCCAGAAATGCAAGCATATATGGGCTGATCATTTACAGGTAAGCCCTGATAGTGTTTTCTTCACGGGATCAGCTACAGAAGGAAATCAGTTGGCTATTCGGTCACTCGTAAAAGGGAAGCAAGGAACGATTTTAGTAAGTCCGCTTGAACATGCGAGCATTTTAACGGTTGTTCATGAATTGAAGAGTGAGGGCTTTGCTTTAGAATGGTTGCCTTTAACTGAACGCGGTGTTGTGGATTTGCAAAAAACGAATGACATGCTTAGTGACGAGGTGATTTTAGTAGTATGTCAGTGGGTGAATTCCGAAACAGGAATTCTACAACCTATAGAAGAGATACTGTCACTTGTTAAGGGAAAATCGATACCCGTTCATTGTGATGCGGTGCAAGGGTTCGGAAAATGTACATTGACTGGTTGGCAACAGGACGTTGCGAGTTTTGTTATTTCGGGCCATAAGTTCGGGGGACCCAAAGGGTGCGGCGTTTGTTTGATCAATCCAGACTTTCATTGGAGCTCTGTATATCCCGGCACAACGCATCAATTTGGATTTCGAGCAGGCACAGTGGATATTCCTTCTATAGTAGCTACAACAGAAGCGGCATTTATCTCGCTAAAGGAACAACATGATCTCTATGCAAATGTGCAAAAGCTCCATATGAGAGTGGTTAATGCTCTGCCTGAGACTGTGGAATATGTTGGGCAAGGGACAACTAAATCACCTTTTATAGTGGGATTGTTAGGCTTTGGCGTGGACGGACAACATACCATGTTAGAAGCAAACAGACACGGAATTTCCATCTCAACCGGAAGTGCATGCAAAGTGGGGCACGGAGAGGCGATGTCTACGCTAAGCGCTCTAGGCTACGAAGAAGATGTTGCGCGGCAATTTGTGCGAATTTCATTCGGGTATTTAACTACTGAGAGAGAAGTGGAGAATTTAATAAAGTGGATTCGTTCCTATAAAGTAGAAAGAGACCTCAGATGAGGTCTCTTTCTACTTTAATTGATTCGACAATGTTTCTAAAGCATAGAAATAATTCTTCTTTTCAATTTCGCTTTTCCAGTGATAATTTTCGGCGACTTTAAAAGTCGAGAGCATCGTCAAAAACTCAGTCATCTGATGATTGCTTTTTGGGTGGTTCTTCCAAAATTCTTCAGTGAAATTGTAAGCAACTGTTTGTAGTAGCTCGCCATCTTCTAAAGTACCAGCCATAGGATCTTCATATAGACGGTGGAGAGATTCAAATAATGTAAATTCAGGTAAGATGCCAAGTGAAATCAACTCACAAAGATCCTGAGTTGATAAGTGACACAACTGCTGATGCTCAATTGATTTAAACCAAAGTAAATGTGCATTAGTCGAAAACAGTGAAGAAGGGGCCGTACTTTTTTCGTGTTGCAAATCATACAATGTATGCGTTCTATGCATCGTACATTCCTCCCTTTGTATTCAATTGATTCAGATTTCATGCAATGGTATCTATTTTCCCGAAAAGAGTCAAGTATAAACGCTAAATATCTTTAGTCATGCATAGAATGAATTCATATAAATACTATTTTACTATGTTAGTTAAATTATTTTATAAAAAAACCAAGATTTAATTTAAAATAATGCAAATAGTACTATTCAAATTATGGAAAAGGTGCTATTGTATGAGTAATAATCGAATTGGAAGAAAGAGGGCGATGATGGTGGGGAGAAAATTGTATTGGGTAGATGAAGCAGAGTCCATATTCTCACTCATCCAAGGTGCGTTGGAAAGGTCGAAAGCCCCTATTGCCGTTGTTTTTATAAAACCGCTGACAGAAGAAGCGAAAGTCGAAAATGAGGAAGTCTTAAAATTTATTCGTAACTCTGACTTAGTTTTTCATGATCCGGAAAAAGAAGGTTGGTGGGCAGTTTTACCAAACAGTGGAAAGAAAGAAGTAAAAGCATTTTTAAAACGGCTGAAATCTCATTTTTCATTAGAAGATGTCCATGCCTATAAAGTTTTATACACAGAAGTTCGAGACTCCAAAATGAGTTTAATGGAAGTTGTCAAAATAATGAAAAGTTCAAATTTTGATGAAGCTCTAGTGAATTACATTGAAGGACCGTGGACAATTACGGAGAAGCGCACGATTAAAGTTAGTCTTATTGTAAACGACAAAATAGTACAAGAAGTATTGCACCGATCAATTTCGACTATGGACTTTAAAAATTTCTTAGTAGATGTTCATTTATTTGAAGACGGTTTAGAATTCGAATCCTCAGAGTGGTACACAAGTGCTAATCATCATTTGGTCGTTTTAGACGATGTATTACCGAAGAAGAACGGTATTGAAGTCGTACATTTCCTAAGAAATCAAGCAAGTCATCAAAAATTTCATATCTTTATGTTGACGGACCGTGTCTCTGAAGAAAATCTAATCAATGCCTATCAAATGGGGATTGATGAAGTGATTCATAAGCCATTTAATCTTCGCTTGTTTGAAGCTCTCTTCAGAAGAACAATTGAGAGGCTGTGGTTCGAATGACAGTTTCAAGTATAACGCTATTATGGATTATTCTCGTCCTTTTAACACTATTGCTTCTATTCAGTGTGTATTTAACGGTTTTAAGACTTTTAGAGAAGCGGAAATTAGCAAACGAAAAGAACTATATCGACCGTACTAAACATATATGGATGAATTACTTGTTTTATGGGGGGGACTGGGATGAGCAATTAATCCCAGATGGACCGCATGAAACAAATGCTACAGAAAAGTTACTTATCAATTTTTTAAATAGTGTGTATGTAGAAGGGACTCGGCAAAAGATTTACTTATTTGCAAACACTTATTTAGAGGGGTACTACAGAAAAATGTTACGGAGCCCCGAGTGGAGTCATCGGATGAACGGACTTTATCGAACCATTGATTTTCAGTTAGTCGCATTAGCCGAAAGTCATCTGAAGCGCTGGGAGTCTAAGAAAGTAGCCACTGTAGAAGAAGATTATTATCTATCATTATTAAAAATTATGACATGTAAGACAACAGCTTTGCATATTATCAAAGACGATGAACATCAATTTTCGGAACATCAAAATCGAGCACTTCTTTTAAAACTTGAAAATAGTCAACTGCAAGACTTGGTTCAGAATTATAGTTTTCTCTCTCGACCGGCAAAGCTTTCTTTAATCGATGTTATTGGAGAGAAGAATTATGTGGAATATCAAGAATTTTTAATGAGCCAGCTTCAACTGGAAGAAGAGTCCGAAATTCGTATTCGTATTTTAAAGGCTATTGAAATGATTGGTTTTTATAAAGACTACTCTTCAATTTTGCCATTTCTCGAGTCGGACTATTGGGAAGAACGCATGCTTGCTGCTCGGCTGATTGGAACTTTCCCACTACATGAGAGTAAAGGTTACTTATTGCCTTTACTTGAAGATTCGAGTTGGTGGGTTCGTTCTACAGCTGCTCGCTCAGTAGCTAAGCAAAAAAATGGGACTGAGCTATTGCTTGCATACAAAGATAGCACGCAGGATCGTTTTGCGATTGAAATCATTGAAGAACAGCTTATGAGGGGAGTGTTTGCGTAATGGCCATTTGGGAAGCTATTTTAGTATTTTTTGGACGCTTTCTGATTTTTTACATGATCGGTGTCATTATCATATATACGCTTATGTTACTCCTCTCTTTATTAAAGCTGCGTAAAGAATACCAATTGGATAAAGAAGAGCTTGATGACGATTTTCTTTCTAGTTATTACTCAAAGCCTGTATCAATTTTAGTTCCAGCATTTAACGAAGAAAAAGGTGTGGTAGATAGTGTTCGGTCATTACTCAGCCTTCGCTACCCTCAATTTGAAGTCATAGTAATAAATGACGGGTCTACAGACCTCACAAAAGAAACGATGATTTCTTATTTTGCAATGGAAAAGCTGAACAAGGTCGTGCGCAAACAGTTGGAGAATGAAGAGATTGTTGCAATCTATCAATCTACGATTCACCCTAACTTACTTTTGGTCGACAAGCTGAACGGTGGAAAAGCAGATGCTCTAAATGCAGGTATCAATGTTTCCAGATTTCCGTATATCTGCTCCATTGATGGGGATTCAATATTAGAAGATCGTTCGTTATTGCGTATTATGAAGCCGATTGTTGCATCGAATGGAAAAGTAATAGCTGCTGGTGGGAATGTGCGTATTGCAAACGGCCTTTATGTGGAGCACGGTGCTATCTCAAGCCCTGCTCTACCAAACAACTTACTTGTTGTCATGCAAGCAGTCGAATATTTACGCGCATTTTTAATGGGACGGATTGCTCTAAGTCGCTATAATTTAGTGCTCATTATTTCTGGCGCCTTCTCCGTGTTCTCAAAGTCCTGGGTTATTAAAGCAGGAGGTTATGCGAAGAACACAATAGGAGAAGATATGGAACTGGTTGTTCGTTTGCACCGAGTACTTGCTGAAAGTAAAGAAAAGAAACGAATTGAATTTGTTCCGGATCCGGTTTGCTGGACAGAAGTTCCTTCTAAACTTTCCGTACTTCGAAAGCAACGAAGAAGGTGGCATCAAGGATTAACTGAGAGTTTATGGCGCCATAAACGAATGACCTTCAATCCAAAGTACGGAGCTGTTGGCATGGTATCGATGCCCTATTTCTGGTTGATTGAATTTCTAGGCCCGATTATTGAGATTGGAGGATACATTTATTTAATATTTGCTTTATTTGCAGGTGATGTATACATCGAAATTGCAATCTTGCTAGCATTATTACTGATACTTTATGGAAGTGTATTCTCAATGGGATCTGTATTAATGGAAGCTTGGAGTGTAAATCGCTACCCACGTATCCGAGATATTTATCGCCTGTTAATCATGGCTTTAACTGAAATCTTCTGGTACCGCCCATTGACGCTTTTATGGAGATTGGAAGGGCTTATTCGGATAATCTTTAGAAAACGCGAGTGGGGCAAAATGGAACGTACTGGTTTCCAGAAAAAGGAGATGACCTCGTGGATCGATTTATCTTAGTTGTACTTGTAGTGGCAGGCGTATTTGGCCTGCCCTATTTGCTTTGGGTGGCAACACCGAATTCATCAGTCACAGCTTCTGACCAAGTGAAGGATGATATAGAAAATCATCAAGGAATAGATTGGTATTTTAAACATAAGAAATATGCTAATCCAGACGAGGCCTCTATTGAATTAGACCTAGTTTCAGGAGCAGTCAACGAACAGCGTTGGAGAGAAGCGACTACCTCAGAACAACTAAATAAATTGCTTCTAGTACAACCGATTGATTGGCTAGGTGTACAAGACGAGTTGCTTACACGAGAAATAGAAGACTTCACAGGGGTTCGGTTTACAGGTTGGATTATGCGCTACTTCGAGGATTTGTCAGCAAGTAATCCTGATATTCCAGACTTGACTAGAGAATTAGTGGAAGGTAGTTGGGAGTATGAAGGTAGTGGATATATATTTACAAATGAACAAATAGAACAGACCGTTGTAATTGAATCGGAAGAAGTCTATCAGCATGGTGATTCGAATGATTGGGTAGAAAGTGATTATCGCGGTTGGATTCAGATTGTGACTTCTCCGATTGAAGAGGACGTTTCATTTTGGTTTGCGCTCCCAGAATCTATTCACCAACAATTGCCTGTTGAATTGACAGAAGGACTAGTGCCAGCAATCGTGCAACGCGAGCATCCAGAGATTCAGTCTGTCTACATGGCAGCGGATTATCAATCTCTAGAATCGCCACCAGCACTTTACCAAATCTTTGGTTTGTCTTCTGTTTACAATTTCTTTTATGCAAATCGTGGGGACGGGTTTTACTGGTCCACATTTGCATCGCAATTAACGGACATAGTTGCATCCGCAAAAGAGTTGTCTGGTGTACCAGTCCGAAAGAATGAAGAATTGGTGAATCACTCAAGAATTTCGGGTGACCAGTTTGAAGTGCAAGTAGACGGGGACTGGCAAGAGATGTCCGTTAAAGGCGTAAATATTGGAATGGGCAAACCAGGATTCTTTCCAGGGGAAGCAGCGATTACAGAGGAAGAATATTATCGTTGGTTCCAACAAATCGGTGAAATGAATGCTAACACGATTCGAGTGTATACGGTCCATCCTCCAGGTTTTTATCGTGCATTGAAACGCTATAATGAAGAGCATGACGTCCCGCTTTATGTATTTCACGGCGCATGGACGGAAGAAGAGTTGTTAGAGGAAACACAAAATGCATTCAATGAGGAAACCAATAAACGATTTATTAAAGAATATCAAGACATTGTCGATGTGATACATGGGAATGCCCGAATTCTTCCCCAAGTAGGTCACGCTTCCGGTACTTACGAAGCGGATATATCGGAGTATGTAGTCGGCTGGATTATCGGGATAGAATGGTATCCGGAAATGGTTGTTGGAACGAATGAAGAAAATGATCATCTTAAAGATTACGATGGTCAATTTGTAAAAACAGAAAATGCGTCTCCTTTTGAACACTGGTTAGCGATGCATATGGATGGCATTTTAACCTATGAGGCAGACAATTATAATGAACTCCGCCCGATTAGCTTTACAAACTGGGTTACAACGGATTTACTGGATCACCCATCCGAACCAAATATCGACGAGGATCTAGTAAGTGTGAATCCGAATGTAATTCGCTTGAAAAATGAAATGGAACCAATCGGTCAGTTCGCATCGTACCACGTTTATCCGTACTATCCAGACTTCTTGAACGTTGATAAGGAGTACTTAGAATATGTCGATCAAGATGGAGAGAAAAATAGTTATGCAGGCTATTTAAATGATTTACGTGCGGCACACGACATGCCGGTTTTAATTGCGGAGTTTGGAATTCCAGCTTCTCGTGGCGGAACGCATATCAACCCGTATGGATGGAACCAAGGGAACGTGACAGAACAGCAGCAAGGAGACTATGTCTCAAAGCTGTTCCGAACAATAATAGCGGAAGATTATTTAGGTGGTTTAGTGTTCAGTTGGCAAGATGAATGGTTCAAACGAACATGGAATACCCAAGAATATGATAATCGCGAACGACGCCCATACTGGTCAAATCGCCAGACAAACGAACAAAACTTTGGATTGTTGAGCTTTGATTCTATGAGAGTACAAGTAGATGGGAGTTTCGAGGATTGGACAGAAGTAGACGACTTTATTGGAGATTCGTCTGCATCTCTAAAAGTCACGCATGATGAAGCGAATCTGTATTTAAAAATTGAAGGACTTCAGGATACGGAACGTGCACGTATTGTTCTAGATACAATTCCAGATCAAGGAAATACGGGAATAGACGCGCTATCTTTTGAAGATGGAATTGATTTCATTGTGGATATGAATGGTGAAGAAAGCCGTTTAGTAGCTGATACGTACTACGATTATTATCATTATTTATATGGCAACGACCAAAAAATGATTGAGCCTGTGTCCAACGGAAGAAAGAATACAGGAAAATTTACACCAATCTATTATGTTCTAAACAAAAAGTTGTATTATCCAGAACTAGATGAAGTACTACCATTTGAATTTTATGAGACTGGAAAGTTGACACGGGGCAATGGTAATCCTAATTCAGCGGATTATAACTCACTTGCGGATTATGAGTTTGGAGACAATTCAGTAGAAATTAGAATTCCATGGCTGCTACTTCAATTTAGAGATCCAAGTCGCTTAGAAGTAATTGGGGATGTGTTCAAAGACGGTGAAGAGGCAAGTGAGTTTATCGAATCAATTGGAATTGGTCTCGTGATGGGAGAAGGGGAAGCATCTGTGCTCGTATCAGAAGATAGTGGTCTTCGCCGTTATTCATGGGAGAGTTGGAATGTACCAACTTCAAATGAGCGTTTAAAAGAATCATATTATATTCTTCAGCAAACATTTGCGGATTTAGAATGATGACGGAACAGTGTTCGTAGTGTAAACTAAGATAAATGACAAAATAAGTAGATAATTGATTCAAAATTACTATATTTCAATACTAATGAAAGGATGTGAAAAGTTTGAGAACGCATCTAACAAATGAAAAAGGGTATACACTTTTAATCACATTAGGTCTTGTAATGATGCTCATGCTTTTCATGTTCTCTTTCACGCGTATTGCTGTTTCACAAAAAGTGCAGGTTGAGAAAACAGATTCAAACATTGTAACAACGGCGCTCGCAGAAATGGGAGCAGAGTTTTATAAAGAAGAAATCATCCGTGATGTGAATCAATTGATTGCTGACACAGCTACTAAGATGGATCAAGTGAAAAAAACTTCGACAAGTTACACAGATTTAACAACTAATATGACTGCACTTGCCACCACACAAAATGCGGAGTTAGCTGCTTATTATGCCAACACTGTCTATATGGAAACTGCTTCAACACCACCATCCATTGTGGCGGGCTATACGACAATTGTAGATCAACAGACCAGAGGGTACCGGCTTATTGAGCGTTCAAATTTGAATGTAGAGGATTCCACGCTATCTTTGAAAGTGGTCGGATTTACCGAGACGGATGTCAGTGAGCCGATAGAGTTATTTATAGAGTTACCGGAACAACTAATGTGGCAAGGAGACAAGACAGAATCCTTTATCACGTCTTATACATTTGCACAATATGCCTCTTTACCAAATAATGATACGATTGTAGTAACCAACCCAATCAATACGGCAAATGGTCAAACTTATAATTTTGAAGGAGAGCATTTTTACTACTTTCAACAAGGTGGGACATTCAACCATCAACAATTCGGATCAGAGGGAAGTTTGTTAAATGTAAATGTTCTCTCCGGAGCTTCTTTATCTTTTGAAAAGCATTTCCAAGTAAAAAACTCAAATTTAATTACAACAACACTAGATTTAGAATTCAATTCAAACTCTCAAACAGAGATTGATAGTTCTCATATCATTGCCAACCGAATTATTATTACAAAAGGTTCTACCGAGGAACAAATAGTCAATCCAAATAATGATAGTCAGCGTGTCGATTTTATGAATGGCTCGACCGTATGTCTGTTACCAGACCCGTCGATTTCACAAGCAGCTTATGATTTAAATGTGTCCAACCTAAAGAACGTACTTCTCTACAAAGACACTTCAACTTTTGTCTACCGGAAATCGAATGGAACTTATTATGCGTACACCCGAACTGGTGAAAGTGCTTTATCAACTGATTTTGCATCAGACCCGATTTATCAGTCAGCGTGTAATATACGCATGGCAGTAGAAGAGGAAAAAACAGTATTTGAGGCGTACGATCCAAATAATATGCGACTAGCAGATGTCATTTATCAATAAAAAAACAGTAGTTCACTTATTATAGGCTAAGTGAACTACTGTTTTTATTTGTAATTTTTATAGGTGCCTGTCACCATTTACCAGTGTCTCCCAGATGGTGCCTGTCACCCTATACACTGTTTAGGACAGCGGGCGAGTTCTATATTCATTACTTGCCGACTTTATTAATCGACAAGAGGAGGTAGTGAGTTCCTGGGGAATCAGAGTATGGCGGAGACCCCGCAGTGGAGGCGAGAAGTGCGAGCTTCTCGTATGCCAAGAGGAGGCTCCGGTATGCTCCCCCTGGAACTCACTACCGCATCGCCAGAGATTGAATCCATTACTACTATTCTCTAAATTTATGCGTTCTCAGGAGTTGCTGCAACTGCAACAGTTTCTTGTTGTTGTTTCTCTAAATGCATCTCAGTCAATTTCAGAGTACGCGCAGTCGAATTCAACAAATCAAAGAACAATTCACGGTTGTCTGAGAGAGAAACTCCATAAGAAGGAACCATTTCTTTCACACGTGGTTGCCATTCTTCAATAAACTCTGGGAAACAACGTTCCAATACTTCCAACATGACATGTACAGCAGTTGAAGCTCCCGGAGAAGCCCCGAGTAAAGCAGCTACTGAGCCATCCGTTGCGCTCACAACTTCTGTTCCAAACTGAAGTGTTCCTTTGCCGCCGACCTCTGTATCTTTAATGACCTGTACACGTTGACCTGCAACGACAGTTCCCCAGTCCTCTGCTTTTGCATCTGGGATGAACTCACGTAATTCTTCTACACGTTTGTCGTGAGACAGCATGACTTGTTCAATTAAATACTTTGTTAAAGACATTTCTTTTGCGCCAGCTGCAAGCATCGTAAACACGTTATTTGGCGTAACAGACTTGATTAAATCTAAGTTTGAACCTGTCTTCAAAAATTTCGGTGAGAAGCCTGCGAATGGACCAAACAATAAAGATTTCTTGCCATCGATATAGCGTGTATCCAAGTGAGGCACAGACATTGGAGGAGCGCCGACTTTTGCTTTTCCATACACTTTCGCATGATGCTTTTCTACAATTTCGGGGTTATTACAAACGAGGAACAACCCGCTGACAGGGAATCCTCCAATGTTTTTGGATTCGTGAATACCTGATTTTTGTAAAAGGTGAAGGCTTCCGCCACCCGCCCCGATAAATACGAAGTCTGCTTGGTGGTATTCCCATTCTTTCGTCTCGTGATTCGTCACCTTTAATTCCCAGCGACGATCTTCTAAACGCGTCAAATTGTCGACACGATGTTTGTAGTTCACTTCCACATCTTGCTGTTGTAAATAGTCAAACAACATACGTGTCAATGCACCGAAGTTTACGTCTGTTCCAGTGTCGATTTTCGTTGCAGCAATCGGCTGACCATCTGTGCGATTGTTCATGATAACTGGAATCCACTCGGCAAGTTTTTTCGGGTCTTTTGAAAATTCCATTCCTTCAAATAAAGGGTTCGTTTTTAAAGCTTCGAATCGTTTATGAAGAAAATCAACATCCGCTTCACCTTGCACCATACTCATGTGTGGAATCGGCATGATAAAATCTTCTGGCTTTTTGAGTAATCCTTTTTCCACTAAGAAAGACCAAAACTGACGAGATAATTGGAACTGTTCATTTACTTTAATTGCTTTTGTAATATCAATGGAGCCATCTTTTGCTTGCGGTGTGTAGTTCAATTCGCAAAGAGCTGCATGTCCTGTACCTGCGTTGTTCCATTCGTTCGAACTTTCTATACCCGCCGCATCTAATTTTTCAAATACTTTAATGTTCCAATGAGGGACTAATTCTTTTAGTAAAGCACCGAGTGTGGCACTCATTACACCGGCACCGATCAAAATAACATCCATTTGTTTATCCTGACTGTTCATGATTGCGTTCCACATCCTTGAGTTTAATTAAGCGCTTTCGCCTATTAAAAAAAGCAGGTTCTCCAACTGAACGGGGAACATACTTCATGATTTATATACGTACATTCATTATTATACGCCTGTTGACTGACAAATTTCTACTATTATTTACTAAGTAGAATGCATGTAAAAATTAGGATATGATAGAGAAAATAGGACGGAGGTTCAATATGCCATACATACTTATACGTGATGATATTACAACATTGAAGGTAGATGCAGTAGTAAACGCCGCAAACAAGGAACTTCTAGAAGGTGGCGGAGTGTGTGGTGCAATCTTTGATAAGGCGGGAAGAGCAAAGTTAAAAGAAGCTTGTACTCTTCTTGCTCCCATTCAGACAGGGCAAGCAGTCGTAACACCAGGATTTGGATTACCCGCTGCATTTATTATTCATACTGTAGGACCTAAATGGAATGGGGGATTACAAAAAGAAGAAGAACTTTTACAGAGCTGTTATGAAAACGCTTTAGAGCTAGCTTGTGATCATCAATTAAAGAGCGTTGCATTTCCGTTGATTTCGGCAGGAGTCTATGGATTTCCCAAAGAAAAAGCGTTTTTAATCGCCAAAAAAACTATTCAAGCATTTGTTGAAAAAAAGGATATTACAGTATTTCTTGTTCTCTTTGATCAAAATTCTGTCCAAGTGAGTCAACAGTTAAAACAATCGATTGAAGAATTCATTGATGAACATTCTGTGCACCGATTAGAAAAGAAATATGGGCGGGAACGCAATAAAATGCAAGTGGACGAAGCGTTTTCATTTCAAGAACTACCTACTTTTGAATCAACGAAAAGGTCGACACTTGACGACTTCTTAGCTACTACTGATGAGACATTTTCTGATAAACTAATCCGGTTGATTGATGAGAGAGGATTATCCGATCCGTATGTCTACCGAAAGGCAAATATCGATCGACGACTTTTTTCAAAGATTCGTTCCAAACGTGAGTATCAGCCTAAAAAGTCTACCGCGCTCTCTTTAGCTATTGCTTTAGAATTGTCCCTTGAAGAGACACAAGAGCTTTTAGCAGCCGCAGGGTACTCCTTATCAAAAAGTACAAAATTTGATTTGATTATTGAATACTTTATTCGCAATCAGAACTATGATATTTATACAATCAACGAAGTTCTCTTTACGTATCATCAGCCACTGTTGGGAGCGTCATGATGTCGCTTTTGAAGCGACCATGAGAATGTCTTCTGTTGGTAGACTCTAGATAGATTATATCTAGAGGAGGAACTAAAAATGAAAACAGAAGTACTCTTTATTCTTGATCGCAGCGGTTCAATGAGTGGGTTAGAGAAGGATACTGTTGGCGGTTACAACAGTCTAATCACAAAGCAACGAGAAGTTGAAGGCGATGTTCGGATTAGCACCTTACTTTTTGATCATCACCTAGAATGGGTACACGACCGGACGAGTATTCATGAAGTGCGGGCTTTGACAGAGAAAGAATACTACGTACGAGGAACGACGGCATTGCTTGATGCTATCGGTTATGGAATTCAGAAGATGAAGACCATTCAAAAAAATGAAGATGTGAAGGTGTTAGTTGTAATCACAACAGACGGTATGGAAAATGCTAGTAAAGAGTATACGACGAAGTCTGTTCAACAACTCATTTCAGCTCAAACGGCATTAGGATGGGAGTTCTTGTTTTTAGGAGCGAACATCGATGCAGTTGCCACTGCTCAACAGTTTGGAATTCATCGTGACTATGCTGTCAACTACCATGCCGATGCGAAAGGAACTGAGTTGAACTTTGCTTCTATAAATGAAGCCGTGTCTTCTGTTCGATCGGGCAAAAAGATTACGAGGGAATGGAAGAAACAAGTCGAACAAGATTTCCACCAACGAAGCTAAAAAACCAGTAGTTTCTCTGACTAAATATCAGAGAAACTACTGGTTTTGGTTTGTCTTAATGAGTATTTTACCAGTCGGTGCCTGTCACCATTTACCAGTGGTTCCCAGATGGTGCCTGTCACCATATATCAGAGTTGCATCTTCAGAACTCGGAAGCTAGGACGCCATTTCCCGGGCTATCGGAGTTTTGCCGAGACCCCGCAACAAGACAAAGTCGATGTGAGGAGGCTCGGTGAAAGTCCCCCAGGAAATGGTGTTCAAGCTGTAGAGATTTCAACTTTAGAGTAGCGTTCTACACATCTAAGATTTTGCTCCAGAAAACTTATCCACAAGAACAGTCAAAGCCCCGTCCCCTGTAACATTCGTAGCCGTACCAAAGCTATCTTGCGCTAAATACAATGCAATCATAAGAGAAACCATCGTTGGGTCAAACCCAAGCATTGTTTCAAGTAGACCCGCTGCAGCCATTACAGCGCCACCTGGGACACCCGGCGCAGCAATCATCATTACGCCAAGTAACAAGATGAATGGCCCCATTTCTGACAAACTAGGTGCTCCACCAGTTAACAGGATTACTCCCATAGAACAACTTACAAGAGTGATCATACTACCTGATAAATGGATTGTTGCAAATAACGGTACAGCAAATTCCGCAATTTTTTCGTTAACCCCTGTTTTCTTAGCTGACTGCAAAGTTACTGGTATTGTCGCAGCTGATGATTGTGTACCAAGAGCAGTGAAGTAGGCAGGTAACATCGTGCGAATCAAACGCAATGGATTCTTTCCGCTCGCGACTCCTGCAGTCGTATATTGAAGTAGAAGCATGGTGATATGAAGTGCAATGATCAGTATGAAGACTTTGGCGAAAACCGACAAAATCGATTGGACTTGACCACCATACGTCATGTTCATGAAAATTCCTAAAATATGAATCGGTAATAGTGGAATGATCACGTACGTGATTAATTTTTCAATAATGCGTTGGAATTCATCCATAATTGTACGCAAGTTTGTACTGTTTGTAGCTGAAATTCCGATACCTAAGACAAATGCAAAAATTAGTGCACTCATGACACCCATAATTGGAGGGATTTCAAGTTCAAAAAAACCGCCAAGCAGTGCTTCTCCTGGATTTACTACATTTCCTGCAGTTGTGTTTTCGACGAAGCCAGGTAACAATAAACTTCCTACAGTAAACGCCAATGTTCCAGCTATGATTGTTGAAACATATGCTGTAGTTGTCGTAACACCTAAAAGTTTCCCAGCCCCTTTGCCTAGATGAGCAATCCCAGGAACGATAAACCCAATAATGATAAGTGGGATTGCAAAGCCTAAGAACCCACCAAAGAGCCCGTTAAATGTAGCGAAAAACTTCACAACGTTTTCAGGAACAAATGAACCTAGTACTACTCCTAATACTATTGCCAGTATAATTCGAGGTAACAAACCAAACTTGATTTTCATATGCTTACGTCCTCCCTAAAAACACATTTGTTTTTCATGGAAGTATCATATCACGGAATAGTAAAAATACTTATTTTTTGAATAAATAGAATAATAAAATGAATTAACTTGATTTAAAAAATAATTTTCATGAAAATCTCTGGTACACTTGTACTACTAAACTGAAAGGAGAAAACAGATGAAATCAAAGATAATTGATTGGCCAACATTTATAGGTGCATTTTTACTTTTGATGGCAGTCACATTGCCACTCGTGTTCTTTCCTGAATCAGGTAGAGTAATTGTTGGTCTAGCAAACGAATATATGACAACAAATTTTGGAATCTTGTATCTTGCGATGGGATTAGGTGCATTCTTCTTTTTAATTTTTGTTGCATTCAGTAAAAATGGACATATTAAATTAGGAGAAGAAGGGGAAGAACCAGAATTCAATACGTTTTCCTGGGCTGCGATGTTATTTGCTGCCGGTATTGGATCAAGTATTTTATATTGGTCTGTGATTGAGTGGGTCTATTACTATCAGGGACCTCCATTTGGTTTAGAGCCAGAATCTCCAGAAGCTATCCCTTGGGCAACGGCTTATGGAATGTTCCATTGGGGACCGATTGCCTGGGCTATTTACACACTTCCTGCACTTCCAATTGCTTACTTCTATTATGTACGAAAAAAGAGTGTTCTTAAAGTAAGTGAAGCAGTACGACCAGTGTTAGGAAAGTGGGTCGACGGTCCACTTGGTAAAATCATTGATATTTTATTTATATTCGGCTTACTAGGGGGCGCAGGTACTACACTAGCTCTTGGAACTCCGATGATTGCTGAAGGGGTTAATTATTTGACTGGCATTCCTGTAAACCTTCTTACTCAAGCACTTATTATGTTGTTATGTACAATTATATTTGCTATTAGCTCAGCCTCAGGTTTGAAAAAAGGGATAAAAGTGTTAAGTGATTTAAATATCTGGTTAGCACTATTCCTACTTGCGGTTGTATTATTCTTCGGTCCTACACGTTTTATAGTGGAGACTACTTTTAATGGAGTTGGGTTAATTTTAGATAACTTCTTTAGAATGGCAACATGGGCAGAGCCATTTGGGAATTTAGGTGGATTTACTGAAAGTGGATTCCCGGAAGCGTGGACAGTGTTTTACTGGGCTTGGTGGCTTGTGTATGCTCCGTTCGTTGGATTATTTATTGCTCGTATTTCTAGAGGAAGAACAATTCGTTCAATGATTTTTGGAACAATGATCTACGGAACTCTTGGGTGTGTCCTGTTCTTTGGAATCTTTGGGAACTACGGTCTGCATTTACAACTCACGGGTCAATTTGATGTCATTAGCTTTATGGAAACCAATGGTCCTGCTGCTACGATTATTGCAGTAGTGTCACAATTGCCTTTCTCTTACTTAATGGTGTTAGTATTTACAGTGCTCTCCATTATATTCTTAGCCACAACGTTTGACTCCTCGTCGTATATACTTGCTTCTGTCGTTCAAAAATCTGTTGATGGAGAGCCTTTACTGTGGAATCGACTATTCTGGGCATTCACATTGTGCATCTTACCACTTTCACTCCTCTTCCTTGGTGGGCTTGATACATTACAAACGGCCAGTATAGTAGGGGGATTCCCTCTGATTTTTATTATGTTCTTACTCGGATGGTCGTTCATGCGAGCATCTAATAGAGACATTGAAGCCTCAGATGACTATGAGTCTCCTACAATTTATTTGAAATTGCGTGCGAGAAAGAAAAAGCGCACCCCTTTAGAGGCTTTAAAGGATAATAACCCTACTAAAAAAGAATAGCAAATGAATCCTGTAACTGATAAATTTAGTTGTAGGATTTTTTGCCCCCTTTAAACTCTTTTGTCCTTCGAATAATAGAGGTGTATATCTTAATTGCTATTTCATTAAAATGAAACTTTAGGACTAATTAATTGTAAGAGAGAAAATGTGAAATTGAAATTGCATTTAATTTAACCTATACGTCAGACCTATTTTTGTTAAAAAGTGAAAGCGTTTACAAAACAATAACGTTTTCTTTACAATATTCAGATATGCTAAAAAAGTAAGTAAACAAAAATTTGAAAGGATGAAAATTTTGAAGATTTTCAATCATGCAATCAGTAAGTTGATTTTGGCGTTTGCTTTAGTAGTTTCATTAGTAATACCATACATACCTAACGCTCAAGCTGAAAGTAAATTAGAAGGTTCGATATTAGCGGATGACTTATTTTTCTCAGAATACATTGAGGGTAGCAGTAATAATAAAGCTCTTGAAATTTATAATGGGACTGGAGCAAATGTTAATTTAGATGGTTACGTTGTGGAATTATACTCGAACGGTAATGCATCTGCACAAAGCGTAGAAAATCTATCAGGGACTTTAGGAAGTGGAGATGTTTATGTTTTATTTCATACTAGCGCAGTTCAAGGATTAAAGGCTCTAGGAGATAAAGTGTCAGGAACTACTAATTTTAATGGAGATGATACAGTACTTCTTAAGAAAAATGGTGAAATAATTGATTCATTCGGTCAAATTGGATTCCAACCATCAACAAGTTGGTCAGTCAATGGTGTGTCAACTGTCAATCAAACATTGGTCCGCAAATCTTCAATCACGACTGGTGATAAAGATGCGTCAAATGCGTTTGATCCATCAGTAGAGTGGGATAGTCATCCAATTGATACATTTACGTTCTTAGGTTCACATGTAATGGAAGGTGGAGAGGGTACACCGCCACCGGCTGAAACAAAAGTGGCAAATGTAACGGCTACTCCAGGTGCTGGCGCTGTGGTTACAGGTACACAAGTCACGCTTGCCACAACTACAAAAGATGCTACGATTTATTACACAGTAGATGGGTCTGACCCTTCTGACTCAAATCAAGCAACGCAAGTCTACACAATGCCTATTGAAATCAATGGAGCAACTACAATTAAAGCTATTGCAAAAAAAGATGGTTTGGAAACTAGTGCTATTCAAACGTATAGCTATACTCTGATTCAAAGCCAGACTGTAGCAGAAGTACGAGCTGCGACTTTAAAATCTTCTGTAGTTACAGAAGGAATTGTAACAACGGACATTGCGAAGTTCGGTAACAATGGCTTCTATATTCAAGATGCTACTGCAGGTATCTATGTTTATACAACTACTGATACTGGTGTGAAGCAGGGTGACCGTATTCAAATCCAAGGAACTCTTGATGCTTTCCAAAATGAATTACAAATCACGAACCCCACGATTACTAAGCTAGATACAAACAATCCATTACCAGAAGTGCAGGTTGTACCAGCTTCAGGTGTAAATGCTTCTACGCAAGGGGAACGTTTACTTCTTGAAGAAGCTGTTGTCTCAAATTTACGTGATCCTGGATTTGGAACAATCGAATTCACAGCAACTACAGAAGATGGTTCATCTGTAGTAGTGCGCAATGACAACCGAAATGGCTACACATATGAAGACTTTATTCGTCAATATTCAAATGGAGACATTTTGGACATTTACGGGATTGCAGGTACGTTCAATACGACATTCCAATTGAAAACAACAGGTGCATCAAGCTTTGAACTTTCTACAAAACCTGCTGTATTTACAAATGTTTTCCCGGGTGCAGTAAATGAGGGTCAAGCCATTGAACTTCTAACAGAGTGGGAAAATGCAACAATTTACTATACTCTTGATGGTTCTACACCAACGACAGAGAGTACAGTTTATGAAGGTCCTATCGTTCTTGAAGAAACTACTACAATCAAGGCGATTGCAGTGACATCTTCTGAAACATCAGAAGTATTCTCATTTAAATTTACTGTTTTAAAGACTGAAAATGTAACAATTGAAGAAATTCAAGGAGAAGATCACTATTCTCCATACACTGGTGCTGGTGTGGCAGGAGTGACGGGCGTTATCACTCACTTCTATAACTCAGCGAACTTCTTTATTCAAACTGTGGACCCTGACGATAACCCTGCAACTGCAGAGGGGATTGCGGTCAACTTACCAAATGCAGCTTCTACTTACAAAGTAGGTGATCTAATCACTGTAAGTGGAACTGTTCAAGAAAATTTCTATGAAGGGTATTCCGATAACCGTCAGACAGACCTACCAATTACACGTATCGGGAATTCTACAGTATCAAAAATTGGAACAGCAGAACTACCTGAACCAATTCGTATCGGCGTTGATCGTATGCCACCTACAAAAATTATTGATAACGATAACTTAACTTCGTTTGATCCAGATGAAGATGGGATTGATTTCTGGGAGTCATTAGAGGGAATGCGCGTATCTGTTCCAAACGCTCATATCGTTGGACCACAGAAGTTTGGTGAAGTAATTGTCGTGAACACTGAAGCGACAAATAACGAGTTGAACCTGCTTGGTGGAATCACTATTTCAGCAGACGATTACAATCCAGAACGTGTCATCTTTGATATTGACAATGAATCGTATGTTGCAAAATCAGGAGATCGTTTTGCAACAGCTCCTGTTGGTGTTGTGGGCTATGGATTTGGGAACTATAAAGTCTTTACATCTGTCGAGCAATTACCAGAATTAATTGAAGGTACACATCCAGATGAAACAACTTCCATTGAAGTAGCGGATGAAAAACTGACAGTTGCTACTTATAATGTAGAAAACTTCTCAGCAAACGCTTCTCAAACATCGGACGAAAAAGTTGAACGCATTGCGAAATCGTTCGTGGACAAAATGAAATCTCCAGATATTATCGGACTTGTAGAAGTACAAGATAACGATGGTTCTGTAGATTCAGGAAATCCAGATGCATCTCAGTCCTATGAGCGTTTAATTGCAGCGATTAAAGCTGCTGGTGGTCCAGAGTATTCGTATACAGATATTGCACCTGTTCACAATCAAGATGGTGGGCAACCGGGCGGAAACATTCGTGTTGGATACTTATACAATGCAGATCGTGTAGAACTAGTTCCAGGTACGAAAGGAACTTCAACCCAGGCAACGCAGTGGACAGATTCTGGCTCTTTAACATTGAATCCAGGTCGTATTTTAGATCTTCCACAACCGAACACACGTAAACCCCTTGCTGCTGAATTTATGTTCAATGGTGAGAAAGTTGTAGTGATTACAGCTCACTTAAACTCTAAGGGCGGGGACCAAGGCTTGTTTGGTAAAAATCAACCACCGGTATTGGGCTCTGAACCTGAACGTATCGAACTTGCCAAAATGATTAATAGCTTCATCCAAAAAGGGCTCGACAAAAATCCTGACCTAAACGTAGTAGTGGCAGGGGATATGAATGACTTTGAATTCACTCCAGCACTTGCAGCACTTAAAGGTGATATTTTAGTCAACATGATTGAACAAGTACCGGTAGAAGACCGTTTCACGTACTACTACCAAGGAAACAATCAAGTTCTTGATCACATCCTAGTAACGAAAAACTTACTTGAAAAAACAGTCGTTGATATTTTGCATATCAATGCAAATAAAATGGAAGAGCATGGACGAGCTTCTGACCATGACCCAGTTCTTATTCAAGTAGACTTTACGAAGGAAGTAATCCCACCGGTTCCACCACTAGTTTATGATCGCTACCTTCGTTATGAAAATACGAAGACAGGTAAGCTTGTGGTCGCTACTCCGAACACACATGTGACTATCGGAGAAAATGTGCGTATTAATAACGGGATTGAAGTCAAATCGCAGGTTGCAGGTATTACAGGAAGTGGGCTAGAGGATCGTACAGTTCTATTGAATCCTAACAAATCAAATGCTCAATATGATTTAGAAGGAACCGTTATTAAAGAAATCGTGATTTCAGGTAAAGAAAAAATTGAGTTAAGAAATGCATTTAATGTTGGAAAGATTTCATATACTAAAGGTGCTTCGGAACAGAACATCACCTTTATTGATACGATGAATACGCCAGCTCAACCAGAAGAACCTGAACAACCAACAGATCCAGTTGACCCAGTCGATCCAGTGAGCTACGATTCGGTTGATGGGTATTACACGGGGCTTGCAAATCTAACAGGTGAAGCGCTGAAAGACGCGCTTCACGACATTATTGACGAGCAAATCGTATTATCGTATTCCCAAGTCTGGACAGCTTTAAAATATACAGACGAGGATCCAAACAACACAAACAACGTTTCTTTATTCTATTCTGGCGTTTCACGTTCAAAAGACCGTAATGGAGGAAATGTTGGTGACTGGAATCGTGAACACGTTTGGGCAAAGTCTCATGGTAACTTTGGGACTAGCAATGGTCCTGGAACAGATATCCATCACTTACGTGCAACTGATGTTCAAGTAAACAGTTCACGTGGAAATCTTGACTTTGATTGGGGCGGTACTCCTGTTACTAACTGTCCAGATTGTAAGCGAGATGGCGATTCATTCGAGCCACCTACACGAGTAAAAGGGGATGTGGCGCGTATGTTATTCTACATGGCGACTCGCTATGATGAAACAGATCGTGTGGATTTAGAGCTGAATGAAAAAGTAAATAATGGTTCAGCTCCATACCATGGGAAGCTTTCTGTTTTACTTGAGTGGCACAAACTTGATCCAGTAGATGCTGTTGAGATCGAACGCAACAATCGTATATTTGAAGCACAAGAAAATCGCAATCCGTTCATCGATAACCCACAGTGGGCAGAGATGGTATTTGGATTAAATTAATTTCTATTCTTGTGAAACTATTTTAATTCTAAAACGTACTACTTAGTGCCAACCATTGTCTGGCATAGAAAAGAGCGCTGTCCAACCAGCGCTCTTTTTGTATGCATTTAGTTAAGGCAGCTTTTAGTGCTTTAGAGCGGGCGTCTACCGTATTCCCGGTCCGCATAAAGCAAATGCTTTCCATTGTTAACATCATCATAATATTGTTTTCGTTCACTTTCCTCAAAACTCATGCGATTAAAATGTTCATTTGACTCATCGTCTCCGGTAACAAATTCTTTGAATTTCTCCCATAGACCTTCTTTTTCATGGCCTTCATGGTCATTGTGACCTCTATAAATACTCATCCGGTCCTCGCGTTTTGACATAACATACATGTCTTCATCCGTATATCCCTCTGCACGTAATCTATCCATTTCATTTTGAAGGTCTTGCTCATTGTCAAACGTTCTGTAATAACGATTTTCCATAAATGAATTGCCTCCTTGTTTTTTAGGAATGTGAAAATGTGCTGCCACTCCTACAGTTCCACCGCTACTCAATACGTAAACTTGCAATCCAAAAATAGGGAGTATATTCCTAAGTTCTTGCATGGGGTGAAGATGTACTGGTAGACTAGACAAATCAAAACCGATTAAGGAAGTGGTTAAATGGTGGATGCTGTGATTATCTTTATCGCACAGCTGATCTATGTTCCAATACTTACATTACGAACTATCATGATGGTTAAGGGAATGAAAGCAAAAGCAGCTAGCTTTGGAATATTAGAAGGAATTATCTATGTAGTAGCTCTTGGAATCGTATTTAGTGATCTTTCAAACTATATGAATATGGTTTCTTATGCACTAGGTTTCGGTATAGGGATTTATTTAGGCCAAACCCTCGAGCAACGACTTGCAATAGGATTTGTTTCATTGGAAGTAAATGTGATGAACAAGAATGAAGAAATGATTGATCGACTTCGCAGTGAAGGGTTTAGTGTTTCAACATCTGAAGTGGAGGGGATGAATGAAGCACGACGTTACCGCCTAGACTGTACGGCTAGACGTGACAGAGAGCAAGAATTTATTCGAATCGTCAGTGAGTATGAACCTAATGCATTTATCGTCTCGTATGAGCCTCGTAACTTTAAAGGCGGATATATTACAAAGTCAATGAAACGGAATCGGAAACTCGCAAAAGAGAAGCAGCAGGGAGGTGCACAATGAAAAGCATTATTTTTGATTTAGACGGTACGCTGTGGGATTCTCGTCAGACGATCGCAGAAGCCTGGACGGAAGCCATCCAACACCATATCCCAGACCATTCTGGATTTACGAAAGAAGACATCGGGAATTTAATGGGCTTGCAAATACCCGTCATTGCGGAGAAGTTATTTCCAGATGAAACACTTGAACGCCGCAAACAGTTAATGGATGCTTGTGCGGTAGTTGATCAGAAACTGATTCGCCAAAAGGGTGGAAAGCTATTTGATCATTTAGAAGCAACTTTAAAACTACTAGCCAAACAACATGACCTCTATATTGTCTCGAACTGTGAAGACGGCTACATTGAAGCATTTTACGAAGCACATGGCTTAGAATCTTATTTTAAAGACTATGAAAATCCTGGTCGAACAGGCTTGTCTAAAGGGGAAAATATACTCCTCGTAATGGAACGGAATTCAATTGATCAAGCAGTTTATGTAGGAGATACACAAGGTGATCTCGACGCAGCTCGCCACGCAGGAATTCCATTTATCTTTGCAAGTTACGGGTTTGGAACACCTGAAGACTATGATGAAAAGATAACTACGTTTAAAGAACTAGTTAAATTGATGGACACTAAATGAAACCATTTCATTTATCAACCGTATAGTTAGTCATCATACTTAAAGGAGCGAACATTATGAGTAATTTACGCGTTGCAAAGATCATTGCATTGATTTTTCAAGTGATTTTAGCGATTCCTATTCTTGGAGGAACGATAGTAGTTTCAACAGGGTATAGTGCTCTTGGACTTGGCTTTGTCATTCACGCTGTTGTATTAGTTTTAGCGCTTAAAAACAATGGAGCAAAACTTGGGGCGATATTTGGAATGGTCACGAGCGTAATCGCTTGGATTCCATTCGTTGGATGGGCATTCCATACAATCACTGCTGTGATTTATGCGCTTGAAGTTTTAACAAGAAAAGAATAATTAGAAAAAGCCGCCAGCGCTGGCGGCTTTTTTTATTGAGTTTATTTCTTACCTTTAGAAGATTTATCAATAGTGACCTTAAACTCAGTTTCGTTCCCAGCCAAATCAACTGCTTTAATGGTTGCAGTTGTAGATGCACCTGTTAATGGAACGGATAAAGTTGTAGTACGAGAGAAAGGAGTCATGCCATAAGGCTCTGATTGAGCATTGTAATAAATCTCACTATCATTGAGATATAAACGAATTTCATCAAAATTGTCTTTGACCGTTACTGGTAACTCGAAACTTGTTGCATTAGAAGCAGCTACAAACTTCTTCGTTTTTGTAGAAATTGTAGCAGGAGTCGTGTCAACGAAAATTTGTCGTTGAACAGAAGTTTCATTACCTTCATCATCTAAAGCTTCTACCCGTAGAACATGTACACCGTCTTTAAACGATAGAGGCGCTGAATAATTCAGACCATCAAAACTCGCAATTTGACCGTTTACCTTGACGGACACTACTTTAGAGTTGTCTGTTACTTGACCTGTTACCACAACATTTTTTTGACTGCTTACGGAGAAGAAACCAGGTGATTTAATTGATACAACCGGTGCATCATAACTAGATTTCCATGTCTCATCTTGCGTTGAATCTGGTTCTACCGGTGTGGATGGAGTTGTAGAATCACTGTTGTCTACTGATTCTCCAACAATTTGACTTGAACTTGAATTACCAGCAACATCCCAAACCACTAGTTGTACTGATGAACCTTCAAATTCATTCAAATCAATTGTTTCAATAGTAGAATAGATTGTTTTTGCCACCTTACCATCAACCACTACTTCCAGTCGATCAAAGCCAGAACCTTCTTCTCGAATATCGAGATTTACTAATTGCGTATCACCGTCATAATCTGTGTATAATTCTGGAGATGTTGTATCCAAGTAAAGACTATATTCTTTAACTTGCCACTGAGCATCCTTGAAATCAACTTTTGCTTTCAACTGAATTTTGTATTGACCATCTTGTGCAATAGTTCCATTCAGTTTGCCATCCCACGAGTATCCCGAATTAAATACATAAGGATTTGACGCGATGTAATTCTTTCTTAAATCATAATCGTTACGTAGCGTTCTTACTACTTGACCCGTAGCGTCCACCACATTTACTTGGAATTCCTTTGCATTTCTCATTAACGACAAAATCGGCTGTACTGTATCTTGTCGCCCATCCCCATTTGGAGAGAAAGCAAATGAGTTAGGATCTACACTATCCTCAGCTGATGACTTACCTAATAAAGGTGATAAACCATTCGCAGTTGGCGTATAAAGGCCTTGGAAGCCCCAGAACGTGTCTTCTTCTTCCCATAAATCATTATCGAAGATAGGTGCATCATCCCATGACCCGTTAAATCCGAAGAATGGAACTACAAGAGGCTGTAGGACTTCATCTTCTTCAGTTGGGGTTGCATCTGTAAGTGTTACAAATCCATCAATAAAATAGCCATTTGTGAAGTAATCTTTTAACCATTGGGAGTAGGAAGCGTCAACAACAAATTTCAGTTCCTTCGACTCTTTTCCTTTTAGTGTAATTGAATTTTCGAAGTTTGCTTTATACTCGTAAGAATCTTCTTCAGAGTTTTCAGTTCCTTCTGTAAATACATAAGAGCCGTATCTAGAGTCATTTGAAATAGTTACAAATTTACCGCCGCCAACGTTTACTGGTGCATCAGATTGCAGCTGTAATCCCACGTTATATGTTTTTTCAGTTTTTCCAAAGTTTTCAACATTCAAAGTGAATTCAAATTTGCCATTTTCAATTTCTTTTAAAGCAACCTTTGCTTCACCTGTTTCTTTATTAGTTACTAGCACATCTGTTTCTAAAGCATTCGCTAGTTGCATAATCCCAGCACCTTGGCGACGAGGCGAAACGTATTCACCTGGAGTCAATTCGATAGGCTTTGCTGTGTTCATCAACAAGTTTTTAGCAAGTAATGATCGTTTTGCACCTTTTGCTTTAAATTCGCGATCAACTCTCTCTAATACTAAGGCCGAACCACCTGCTACATGAGGAGCAGCCATAGAAGTACCTGACATTAAACCATACGTATCGTTATTTAATGTAGAATAAATATTTCCACCAGGAGCAGTGATTTCTGGTTTAAAGTCTAAGTTTGGTGTAGGCCCCCATGATGTAAATGAACTCATTTTACCTGCTTCTGGGTTAGCAGTGTTAACGATTCTACCATCAAAAGTTACAGATACTTTATTACCAGCAGTCAGTTCATTTTTCATCGCCAATCCATCTGTTTGTAGAGCAGACATATACGGAATTGTGATAGAAGGGTCTGACGCCATGTTAATTGTACCGGCAGCATTATTGTAAACAATTACACCTGCTGCTCCGGCGTTCAGTGCATTCAAACCTTTTTCAACAAATGAAATTTGACCACGTGATACAAGTGCATATTTGCCTGAGAGGTCTTTTCCATTGAAATCCTCAGGTAAACCGAAACCTGCATCAACTAATTCAAACTCAGTATCTGCTTTAGGTTCTACATCGTTTGCCAATAAATAAAGTGCCTCTCCAGCATCCGCACCATTCACCTGATAACTAAAACCTTTAGCAGCTAGAACTGAATTCTCAAACGAAGCTACTCCGAACGAATCTTTCGAAACGGAAGGAGATCCAGTTAGTCCATAATCTTGGTTTTCAGTAGAAGGATACCAAGTTCCTGAACCAAACATGTCCGAATTTCCAGCAGAAATCGATACAATCATTCCGTTCTTTTGAGCACGAGAAACTGCCTGTTGCTCTGGACTATCGCCATTTTGGTATCCAGCAGTAGATCCAAGTGACATATTTATTACATCTGCACCTAACTTTATTGCATCATCAATTGCTTTTACATAAATATCACCGAATGTTGAAGGAAATTCAGGGTCGTTACCAAATACTTTTAAAGCGAGAATCTGGGATTCTGGTGCAACGCCTTTAATTCCTCCATTGGATTCATCACCATTTGCTCCGACTGTTCCAGAAACATGTTGTCCATGCATACTTGCTCCAGGGCCTAGGTCGCGAACTTCTGTATTATCATCCATATAGTTATAGCCAAATGGAATTTTATCACTGAAGTATTTTCCAGCTTCAATTTTTCCCTGGCGAACTAACTTTGAAATCTCCTTAGATTCTAATTCTTCATTCGTATCTTCTGAGAGAACAAAGTCTCTATGTGAAGGGTCAATTCCTGAGTCAATAACACCAATGACCATACCTTCACCTTTAAAGTTGTACTGTTCCCATGCCAGCTGTGCTTGAACGAGCTCTTTAGAACTTGTCATTTCCGGCGTTTCAACAGGACGTGTATATTCAAGGGCTTCATAAACTGCTTTGACACCTTCAACATCTGCTAAGTTTTCTAATTCTTTAGCTGTAACTTCAGCAGAGAAGCCATTGAAAGCGGTTGTAAATTCTTGTTTAAACTGAATTCCTTTTACTTTCTTCTTAGCATTTTCTTTAACTTTATTTTGTTTACCTTTAATTTTAGTTTCTATGGCAGTTTGTTCAGTTTCCGACAGGTCTTTGTATCGTTTACCTAGTTTAGTGGCCTCTTCAATTCCAGGAGCTTCCTCCATTTCTACAATTACTCGAACAACTTCATTTTCATCTTGTGGTACTTGAAGAAGCAAATTTGTAGGCAATTGAGGCTTTTGTTGAGAAAAGCTTGAAATGTGTTTAGATAGTTCAGTGGAAGCTTGTGAAGAAGGAGCTCCGAATGAAGCTGTGCTTAATGCTAATGCTGTAGCCATAGCGATAACGATAGTTTTTTTCTGATTCACTAAATTTCCCCCTGTTAGTAGTTTGAATTGCGTAACAATTAAAAATTTACCATAAACTAACTATAATTTATCGTTACATAAGTGTTACAAATATTAAGAATAAATTAAATTTTTCAATCTTAATTCAGATAGCTTATTGACAAAAAATCACCTGCGAAGAAAGTATAACGAAATTAAACAGTTTTTTATTTATCTTGATTCAAAAGGTGGAGATGTAATTTATAAGAGAATTAAAAAACTTGGCATTTAGCCAAGTTTTATACGTTATTCATTCTTACTTGTAGAGCCTGAATCCAATCCCTGGACCTTCTTTGATTTCATAAAGTGCATAATCGGCTTCGTTTAAAAGTTGATTTTTATTTTTAGCGGTCCCTGGAAAGTGGGAGCAGCCAATTCCTACTCTTATTGAAATTTCTTTTCCTCGATAATAAAAGGGCTGTTCAAATTGAGAGAGAATACGAGATGCCAAGTTATTGATTATATCTAACTCTTTTATATGAGGCACAATAATCGCAAATTCGTCGCCTCCGAAGCGTGCTACCATATCCTGATCTCGAACAACTTGTTCCAGTCGATGTGCGGTTTCACGAATAACAGCATCTCCCGTGTCATGGCCAAATTCATCATTGATGCGCTTGAATTTGTATCCATCTAATAAGAACACGGCAACATAGTCTCCGGTTTGGCCTGCTTGTTCAAGTAAATAGTCAAGACGGTCATCAAAAGCGCGACGATTCGGGAGGCCGGAAAGATGATCGATAAACGCCATTCGTTGCAACTCATCTTGAATAGTTGTTTCAACTGTTGCGTCACGCACTAACACATACCAGCCTTGGCGAGTGGTTGCAATAAGAATAGGTATAAATTTCACTTTGATGTAGTGCCGCTCGATTTGATTCCGTAGTGTAATCCAGAGCTCATGTTGTGAATTTTTCATAGGTTTTGGATCAGTAGTGAACCATTCTGAAAAAAAGTTTGTTGTAAACCAGTCAGATAGGTAAGTGGATTGTATTTCATCTGATGTTCCCTTTAAAAAGCGTTTTGCTTCAGGATTACATTTCACGATTTTTCCATTATCATCTACTTGGAAGATCGCTTCATTATTGTATTCGATCAACGATTCCAATCGCAGTCTTTCTTCTTCTAGTTCTTTTTGGGCTATTTTTAAATTCTGCAATGCTTGCTCATGGCTTGTGATGTCACGTACAATTGCAAGAATAAAGTGAAGGTTGTGCTCTTTCATATACACAGGAGTAAGCAAGCTCTCACCAATGATTTGTTGTCCCCTATGTTCGATAGGTGCAGTGAAAAGGACTTTCTCTTGAGTGATCCTTGCTTCTTCATAATAAGAAAACAGGCGTTTGTAAGCACTTTCAGAAACAACATCATGTAAGTAGACCGGGTTAGACAAATCAGGCAAATTCACTGTATCTTTAGCCGCTCTATTTGCATAAATGTATTCATAGTCTTTGCCAGTGAACCGCATCACAAACAATAAGTCATCTATTTGATCAAATGCTTGGGTCATGAGCGATAAAAAATCAGACTCAAGCTCATGGAAAATTCGATGGATTCGCACTGCCTCACCTCCGACTCTAGTTAAAGTCTATTATGCCATAGAAAGAAACTAGGAATGTAACTTTTTGATAAGTATAATAAGAGTGATTCAAAATACTAATTAGATAGGATAGATTTTGTGAAAATTTCTAAGCGTACCAAGATTTCTCTACTAGTAGTTCTCTTATTACTTGCAGCTGTTTCCGTGACTATTCCTTTCTTATTTATTTTTTTCACAGTACCAATCTCACTCGTGGCAGTAGGTTATTTTACAACGAAGAAAGTCTTACCTAAATTACCAGAGGGCATGTTGTCTATTTTAATCAGTGTTCTTGCTGGTGGCGTCAGTGTTTTTCTAAGTGCGATTGTTTTGTATACGATTGTTGAGATGGGATACAATGGAAAGAGTAATGAAGAACTTGATCGACTAGATGTTTTAATGTCGGCAGGTGAAACAGCAAGAAACGTAACTGTATTTTTAGCCTTTTTATTTAGTTATCTAAATTTCATCAAATACCTTGATGCGAAGAGAGAAAAGAAAGTAAAGGAAAAGCAACAGAAGAAATGAGGAACATTGTGTCAAAAAAGTTTTGGTGGTCTATCGTAGTAATTTATATGAGTGGTATTTTTTATTTTTCCCATCAACCAGCTGATGTATCAAATGAGTTAAGTACGGGCATTACACAAATGATTATAGAAACAATTCAAAGTCTAACACGACAAGATTCGTATTCTATGGAAACAATTAATTATCTGCTTCGAAAGTCAACACACTTTGTAGCATACTTTGGACTCGCTCTTATTTTATGGCTAGCACTTGATCGTTCTAAAAAAAGATATTTGTACGCATGGGGATTTGCTACTCTTTATGCAGTAACGGATGAGTTTCATCAGCTATTTGTAGATGGACGAGGAGGACAAGCGAAGGACGTAGCAATAGATAGCTTAGGAGCCGCTACAGCTATGCTACTGCTGTATTCAGCAAATAAATTGGTCCGGAAATTCAAATCTCCGGACCGAATGAAGCATTAATTTGTTTGAATCGAAAGCAATCGAGCGCTTTCTAAACGTTTACGAACAGCAATACCTCCTATTGCTGCAAGTACTGCTTTTACTATACCTAGTGGAATAAATGGTGTAACTCCGCCTGCAATGGCTGCTGTCCAAGTTAAGTCTGCAGCAACCTTGAGCCATGCTGTTCCGAAGGCTAACGTGACAATCATCCCAATTAGGTTGGCAATGATTGCTTGTTTTACGGAAAAACTTGTTTTCTCAAGATACCAGCCAATTATAAATGCTGTTGGTAAAAATCCAACTAAATAACCACCAGTTGGACCTACAAGAGAACCTAAGCCGCCACTCATCCCTGCGAATACTGGCGCACCAACTGCTCCAAGCAATAAATAGATTCCTACGGATAAAGTTCCGTAGCGGCTTCCTAGTATTGTTGCTGCTAGTCCAATTGCTAATGTCTGGCCTGTAATTGGGACAGGTGAGAACGGAAGCGGAATTGAAATCTGTGCGAATACCGCAATGATTGCTGCAAATAATGCACTAACAATCATCATCTTTAACTGTTCATTTCTCATGTTGCTCATCCACCTTTATATAAAATGAGTTAACCTATTATTTATTTCGGTTAACACATATTAAGAGTACTGAGATTTTACGCTGGAGTCAAGTAAGTTTTTAAAAGTTAGGGGGAAGAAGATGAGACCATTTGCAAGTAGTGTCTTGTATACCATACTAGTTCTCTTTTTGGCAGGGTGTGTCGTAATTCCTCTTGAATTTGATTTGTCCGAAACAGAAAAGGTGAAAATTGTTCTCCCATCAAGTGTGGAGCCTGTCGATCTTTCCACGTACGAACAATCGCTGCTTGATAAAGTAAACGCAGCACGAGCAGAAGTTGGTGTGGAGCCTCTACTCTATGATCCGAGTGTAGCAAAAGTGGCACAGCTTAAAGCACAGGATTTGCTTACCTCGAATTATTTTGATCATGTATCGCCCACTTATGGCGGACCTAGCGATATGTTGACCCAATTCGGAATTAAGTGGCGTGCGTCTGGGGAAAACATTGCGGCGGGGCAACGTTCAGTAGAGGAAGTACATGAAGGATGGATGAACAGTCCAGGCCATTATGAAAACATCGTCAGTCCTTTATTCACTCATATCGGGTTTGGATATACAGAAGGCGGCGGAGACTATGGAACCTATTGGGTGCAGATGTTTACCGCCTACTAACCGGGCGTTTATTTCCTTTAGAGAAGGGAATACTTTTACTAATTCGAGTAAAGGGAGTGGTGGATGATGGAGGCAAAACAAACGGCATTACGAATTTTAGAGGAAAGTCGCTTAGGAACAATGGCAACGGTTAGTGAAGGAAAGCCACATAGTCGTTATATGACTTTTTATAATGAAGAATTTACATTGTATACACCTACAAGTAAAGGTTCTGAAAAAGTAGATGAGCTTGAATCTAATCCTTATACACATATTTTAATCGGTTATGATGGGGAAGGTTTTGGAGATGCGTATTTGGAGATTTTAGGTCGCATTTCGATATCTGAAGATGATAGTTTGAAAGAGAAAATTTGGAATGACGGGATGAAAACTTGGTTTGACGGTCCGAATGATCCAAATCTCGTGATTTTAAAGGTTACTCCTGAGTCTGCACGTTTAATGAATAAAAAAGGCGAAAAGCCGCAAGACCTATCGCTTTAAAAATTTATTTGTTTTTCATAATCAATACCATGAGCTTAGCGCTTGTGGTATTTTTTGTCTATTACTTGTCACTTTTATGTGCGTTTTAAGCAGTTGAGTTCCATTGCGGGACTGCTTTCCGAGGGCGCGTCGTGAGCCTCCTCGGCCCAAGATCACGCCTGTGGGGTCTCACGTTCCGCTTTTGATCCCTTCGGAGTCAGCCCCTCCACTCCACCCAACTTTAATCACATCAAGAATGTTGCCTAATGAACACATGCTCAGTTTGATTTTAAAGCTTTTATCGAAACTCAAATAGTTTTCATAGTACTCGCTGTCCTCAACTATGTTTGTTAAGATGCTGAATCGAGCCTTGCATTAGCACAGCTCGTTTGATACTAAGTTAGTAAGAGCAAGATAGTCTAGTTTTGTAAACAGCTAGAGGCGGAGCCGACTCAGCCAAATATGGAAGGAACAACTTCCTGCAAGAAAGCACTTCAATTAGACGGATTCAGCTGGAGAAGATTGTGTAAGGGGAAACTAAGAAGAATCGCGCTGGGGCCGCTCGAATTGAGCGGCCCCAGTCCTTTTCGTTCTTAATTTGTTCTTGAAAGCAATCATCGGAAGATGAATCAGGCTATTTAAAGTACATTCTGGTTTGCAATCAGTCAGTTTCACATCTAAAGCTACTCCTCCCGCGGTTCTAAATCCACCGGACGAATAGTTCCCCACGGACTGACATAAATAGTGGCTTTCAAATCAACAGCCTCTTCTAGCACCAGACCTTGTCCCTGTTCTACATAAAACTGTTCCAAATTCTCTACGGACACCCTATTCCCCCAATAGGTGCCATCAAGCGCTCCGAAGAAATTCTCTGCCTCTATTCGATCTATCGTAGCATACCCATCTTCTCCTTCAGTCAATGAAAAGTGAACTCGATCTCCATCTTGAAAGCCTGCATCCCGAACTGCATCATTAATGTCCGGATATTGAAGAAGAACATATTCTCCATAGAACGGATCCCAAGGGTCATACGGTTCAGCACGTAATACAAACTCATCACCAAACCAAGTCGTTGCATAATAGCTGAGTAGAATAGCGCCTACTGCAAGTGTTTGAATAAGTGGTAAACTGAACTTTTTCATTGTGCAGCACCTTCTTTCCGGCGGTTCAACCACCAGCCGATTCCTGCAAGAACAAACAATAAAATCGCGCCCAGTAAGAAGAACAATGCCATATCAAGTCGTTGCCATGCATAAATGAAGTAAATGACAAATTGGATCAAAATAAAGAACAAGAATCCGCTTTTTAACGATCGGCCCTCGCGCTGTGCGAAGAATAAATAGCCAAAACCGAGTAGTTCGGCCAAAATCGTTAAGCCGATTGCCGTCTCATCAAAGAGAAGTAAACCAATCACGCCAAGTGCTGCTACCCATACAATTTGTCGGTCCTTCTGCCATGCGAAGAATCCAAATAGAAGGGCAACTACTGCTAGAGCACCGGATTCTAACCAACTCAAATCGACCAATGAAAAATCAGTTTCAGCTCTCGCAATGAGATATCCAATTCCAGTAATCGCTGCAATGACTTGAATCAATGGACGGATAACTAGTTTTTTGTCTGGTAGAACAAAAACTAGCGCAGCTAATACAAAAAGTGTCCAAAGCGGCCAAAGTGCACTCTCATACTCAACGAGTATCCAAAGAACTAGACCTGCCCCAAACAAATGAAGATAACTAAACGCAATAGCTTCTGGTCGATTCGTCACATAGAAATACGTTGCAGTGATGGCAATGAATACGAGCCATTCAACCCAGCCTACATCAGGCATGAACGAGAATAAGAGTAGTGTCCCCGCTATAAAACTAGCGACAGAAAACAATGGATGTTTCACTAAATAGAGATGAGCTAAAGCTGCTAAATAGGCTAGCCAAGGTAGAATGGAATTTGAAGTAGATAAATGAAATGTTTGAAGAGTCACTAAAACGGCTGCAATAAAGAATGCGTACCCTGTTAAATAGAAAATCAAAGGCTGACCAATCTGCTTCTTTTCAGAAAAGTAAGCAAGTACATACGCAATCCACATGAAGAGAAGAATTGTAACGGTTTTTAAAATGTCTGGAATCACACTCCAGTTTGCTGCTATAAAGCTAAAGACCGCAAGCGTTAGAAAGATGAGACCGATAGAAAGTAATAAAGGGATCTTGCGTTTGACCGGTTGTTTTTCTTCGTACTGAAGAATTGCATTTACAGCCGTTTGATCCAGTATTCCTGCCTGCTGCCACTCCGACAATTTCTTTTGCCAATCGTGCATTTTCTCCACCTCCTACTTGAAGTATACTCCTACTTTTTCACTTTTGCCTATCAAAAATCACCTTATTTTGAGGTATACTGTAGAAGACATAAACGAGGGGGAAAACAGGTGAAAACACTACTATTAACAGGCTTCGAGCCATTCTTATCTTTCTCACTTAATCCGACGATGAAGATAGTAGAAGAGTTACAAGGAGAGGAGATAAATGGCCACAAAATTTGTGGGCGTATACTTCCTGTAGATTTCAATCGGTCCGAAGACGTACTGATTGAACTTTTAAATGAATTGAAACCAGATATACATATCTCTTTAGGACTTGCGGGAGGCCGAACGAAAATAACTCCAGAGCGCATTGCCATCAATAGTAAAGATGGAGATGCCGACAACGAAGGGCACGCGCCCCAAGACGAACCTATTGACCCGAACGGACAAGAAGCATTCTTCTCAACACTTCCCATTCGTCAAATGATTCAAGCCCTAACGGCAGCTGGATACCCAGCAGAGATTTCAAATACTGCAGGTACCTATTTGTGCAACAACATCATGTATGCAGGACGTCGTTACGCAGAGCAGCAAGCACCCACAATGCAATCTGGATTTATCCACATTCCAGCTTCACACGAATTGGCAATTGAGCATGGAAGAGTGCCGAGTTGGTCTCATGACGACCTAGTATCTTCTATCCGCATATGTCTACAAGTAGCTACAGAAAACTAGGAGGACTACCAATGAACGAACTATATAATCGCTGGCTTGAGTCGGAGGCATTAGATGAGGAGTTACGCTTAGAACTACTCGGAATGTCCGACGAACAAAAATTCGATGCATTTTATCAAGAATTAGAATTTGGAACAGGAGGGATGCGGGGAGTGATTGGTGCAGGGACGAATCGGTTGAATATCTTAACCGTTCGCCGTGTTGCTCACGGAATCGCTGCTTATATTCAGTCGCTTGCTCCAGAAGAGAGCGAAAAAGGATTTGTGATTGCCTATGACAATCGAAGAAAATCTCCTGAATTTGCAGCAGAGGTTGCGGCTGTACTAAGTGACTGTAAGATTGAAGTCTATTTGTACGCTGAGCCGAGAACAACGCCTCAACTGTCTTTCTCTGTACGTGAATTAGGGTGCTCGATGGGAATGATGATTACAGCAAGTCACAACCCACCTGAATATAATGGTTTGAAGATCTACGGGCCAGACGGGGCACAGTTAAATCTTGAAGATGCAGAAAAAGTTGTAGCATCTATACAGCAAATTGGTGCACCAGAAAGTTTGGATGCCCCTACTTATGCAAATAAGAATGTAACGAAGATTGGCGACGAGCTAGATACACGGTATTGTTCAAAAGTTGAAACCGTGCTATTCAATAAAGAAAAGCTTCAGTCAACTTCATTGCGCACACTATTTACACCTCTTCACGGGGCTTCAGGATCTACTGTACGAAAAATTGTAGACAACCTACAGGTATCCAACTTTGCCTATGTAGAGGAGCAGATGAAGCCGGACGGAGAATTCCCTACGTTAACATCCGCAAATCCAGAAGATGAAAGTGCATTTGAACTTGCGATTCAATACGGAAAGCACCACCAATCTGACCTTCTAATCGCTGTCGATCCAGATGGTGACCGAGTAGGACTTGCAGTTTGGCATCAAGGATCCTATAAATTATTGAATGGAAATGAGACCGGAGCACTGGCACTACACTTCATTCTTTCCCAACACCAAAAAGCCGGGACTCTACCCGAACATGGTTATATCTACAAAACAATTGTAACTTCGGAAATGGGACGTGCCATCGGTGAGAGTTTTGGCATGACTGTAGAAGATGTTCTTACTGGATTCAAGTTTATTGGGGAGAAAGTTCGAGAAAATGAACACGATCCATCCTATCAGTTTGTATTTGGATATGAAGAAAGCTATGGCTATCTTGCAAAAACATTTGCACGGGACAAAGATGCTATCCAATTAGTATTTATCTTAACGGAAATGGCAAGTTCCTACTTAGAACGTGGAATGACACTTTTAGATGGCTTGGAAGAGTTATATGAAACCTATGGCGTATTTAAAGAAAAATTGATTTCAGTGACAGTGAAAGGGGCAACAGGTGCTGAAAAAATTAGTAAAGCACTTGAAACCGTACGTCAGGAAGAACCTTTTGAGCTAGTAAATAGCGAAGTTCTCTATATAGAAGATTATCTTTCCCAAGTTCAAAAGTCCCGTATAGGTCTAAAACAATTAAGTCTACCAAAAGCTAATGTCCTAAAATTTGTTTTATCTGATGGAACTTGGGTTTGTTTACGCCCTAGTGGTACGGAACCAAAGATAAAGTACTACATTGGCGTACACAAATCGACAATAGAAGAAGCAACTACTAGACTGAATGAAGTAGCTTCTTGGGTCAATAGTTGGATGGAAATGAAATTAAATTCGTAAACTTTCCCAACCCCCAAGTCCTATCTATTTAAAAACTCGGTTGCTATACTTAGTTATAGAAGAATAGAGCTGAGGAGGAATGCATCATGAACAGTACAAGTATTCTTGCAACACGACCGATGGATCAGTCATATGTATCTGGACTAAAAAAACGTTTTCTCGAAACATTAAAGGAAGAATCTATGGTTTTTTCAAGCCATGCACCAAACCGAGTCCACGCAGTCGTTCAAGCCGTTTTTGAATTGATGAATCAAGAACGCGTGGTTGAAGCATCAAAAAGTGAAATTGCAGAACGTGCGGGTTTGACTCTCTACTTCGCTTCTCAAATTTTGAAGCAGCTTGAAAAAGAAGGCTATGTTCTACTACGTCGTGGTATCATGGTCCTCCAATTTAAATAAGACCCCCAAATCACAGTCTCCTACAATAAAGGTGACTGTGATTTTTTATCGTCTCGATTAGAGTCTAAGAGTGATTGAAATACAATTCCCGTAATTGAGACAAAGCCTTTTTCTTTCTCTTTTTTACGCCAGCAGTAGATAAACCGATTGCAGTTGCTATTTCTTCGGCTGTCAAACCGTGAAAATAACTTAAGTAGAGCACTTGTTGATAAGGGAGTGGTAAACTATTGATTACTAATTTTATCTGTTCCGAAACCGCTTCTGCCTCTATAGAAATAAAGTAAGAGTCTTCCATTGGAACATCCTTAAATGATTTTTTTAACTCATCGAGCACACTTCCATACATGCAGCGATAAGCGTACCCTGCAAACGATCCTTTTGACTCTTCATAGTTCATTGATGCTTTCCAAAGTGCAATCATAGCGACTTGACGAAAGGTTTCATGATCTTTATAGATGAACGTTTTACGTAAGATCGAACTAATCATCGGTTGGTAGGCTTCAGCAATTTCTTCAAAAGAGGGCATGTTTTTTGTCCTTTAGTACTTGTACAAGTAGGGTTTTCCTAGGTGAGTCTTACTTTACAGAGTTCCTCTCGTACGTGCGAACAGAGCAAGTGAACGTTTGGGATAGCAAACGTAGTCGTTTACACCACAAAACTACAAATTTGCAAAACGAAACTTTCATAAAATGAGGAAAATTCAGATAAAAGTATTTACTGGCTAAAAATGGAACGCTATACTGAAATTAGTCGGACTTAAGAAGGAGAAGTAAATGAAGATAGGTGAACAGTGGAGATTATCTGGAGTGGATAGTCGATCGATCTATGCTGTGGCAGGATGGTATATACACCCTTTCAAATCAATTATTTTCACCAAAGACGGTGTGCACTATTCAGAATTAACAGCATTTCAAGTGTTAGAAGAATTATGTATTCGCAATGGAGCGTCTTACAAAGGAAGGGAAGAAGCGACGCGCGCTTTAAGTAATCGGCGTTATACGAAGAAAGTACCGGTTTTAATAGCAACACCAGGTGTGGCGGCATTCCCAACGTGCTCTCCGAATCATCTGGATTGTGTATGGTTATTCAATCACTTCATGACCTTCACAAAACTAACGGAATCGAAAACTCAAGTGGAGTTTCTAAATGGAGAAAAAATCTGCGTTAAAGCTTCAGTAGCCATGTTAGAGAAACAGAGGAGTCGAAATTTCAGTGTTGTTGGCTTTTATACACTTCATACATACTAAAAACCCCGTCTGAAGACGGGGTTTTTACATGTAGATTATTATTGAACGCGAGCGTACCCGAAACCTGATGCATAGTCATCGCCGACTGCAGCACCACGGCCACCTAAGATATCATTTGCTCTTGCACGGTTTTGTAAGTTTGTACGTAATGTAGCTGCCGTCCAAGTTGGGTTTTGTGCCCAAACTTTTGCTGCAAGACCTGCCACGTGAGGAGACGCCATAGATGTACCACTGATAGTGTTGTAGCCACCATTGTTCCAAGTAGAGTAGATTGCTGCACCTGGAGCAGAGATTTCAACATCACCAACACCAATTACATAGTCCCCATCTGTTGCTGTGAACCCACGAGAAGAGAAGTCTGCTACGCGAAGCGTTCCGTTTTCTACACGGTTTTCAAGAGCTGCAACAGCGATTGCGTTGCGAAGAGCTCCAGGATAACCGATTGAACCTGCTGCAGGACCAGAGTTCCCAGCTGCTGCAACTACTAGAACACCTTTTCCATATGCATAGTCAACAGCGCTAGAGATTAAGCTGTTGTTAGCAGAAGAACCTAAAGACATGTTGATAACAGTTTTTGTACGAGTAGCTGTTGCTTGATCCGCTGCATGGCGAATCGCTGCTGCGATGTCATCTGAGTACCCTGAACCATTATCACCTAATACTTTGTATGCCCACAGGTCTGAATCTGGAGCAACTCCGTAAAGTCCAAGTTTGTCACTACCGCCGTCTGCTAATGCAGAACCTGCAACGTGCGTACCGTGTCCATTAGCATCGTTACATTGACCATTCGTTAAACCAGCAGCCGTCGTGAAATCTTTACATTGCTCCACAGTGTTCACAAGGTCGATGTGGTTAACATTTACACCTGTATCGAGAACTGCGATGTTAATACCACCGCCACCGCTTGTAGAGGCTAAGTTGTTGTTATTGTAGATTGACTTGATTCCCCAAGGGACTTGTTGTGTAGGTGTTTGCGCTGTTGCCTGAACAGTACCTGGCTTTTTCGCTGCGCGCATGTCAGCTGCTACAGTCACTTGATCAACTTTCGTCACTTTAAGGTTCTTGTTCTTTTGCAATGCAGCAAATTGTTTTTCCGTCATCTCAGTAGAGAATGAGTTGCCATTAGCAAACTCCCAACGTTTCCCGTAAGTTGCTTTAGCGGAATTCAATTGTGCTTTCGATTGACTCATTGTTGATACGCCGCCACTAGAAGCTGATGCTTCAATAAGAACACGAATCTTTTCGCCACCGTTTGCATTCACGTTTACTTCAGCTGCTGCTACACTCGTCATCGAGCCAGCCATGGATAATGCCAGTAATCCACTCATCACGATTGCTTTTGCTTTGTTCATCTTCATACGTCTCTTCTCCTCCACCATTGTCTAATTTTTTCGTCCTCATTATGTAGGACTCCCTTTTTTGGTATCGCTTTGATTCTGCATGTTGGCTACTTTTAACGAGCGAGTGTCCAACCACTCACTCCCTTCATTAGTAGACTCAGTACCAAGGGATACGTTCAAAAGGTTTCGTGCGAGCGATTCAGTGGAATGATAGCGCTAAGCATTCTACTTCACGATTTCGCACAAGCTGTTCCCGATCTTCTTTGCAAAGAGCTGGGTGTGGTGCTGATATGACTATAGCATGGGCAGAATATTTTGTTTATTGGGAAAACTTTAGAGCGAATATTTGTTCTCTTTTCCCAACATTTTCTACTATTTCCCTGTCTATACATTCCATTATTTGTTTTGTTAATTCCGAAAATTTGTTCTAAAATAAAGGAGAGCCGAGGGGAGGTCGAGGAAAAATGAAGATAGGATCCTTAATTAAGTTCCATCGTACAAAGCAAGGTCTTACGCAACAAACCCTTGCAGATGGGATTTGTTCCGTTCCTCATTTGAGTAAGATTGAGAACAACAGCAAAGAAGCCAACGAAGAGACAATTCGCTTACTCTTAGAGCGCCTAAGTATAGACTTGCAGGATGTTGAGAAGTTGGAAGTGGAGATTAAAGAGCTGTTGAAGCAGTTTACAGATCAGATGTATTATGTAGAGCGAGAAGAGGCAGCTAAATCCTATGCTACTCTTAAAAATAAAGAAGATTTGATTCCATTTACTGAGCATCTTTATTTGTATGAATTATACAAAACCCGCTATTTTATATTTATGAATGATCCGGATTCCACAGATAAACAGTTAAAATGGTTACATTCACACAAGCAAAACTTTTCCCAACAAGAGCGCTATTTACATTCTTATATTAGTGCATTAGCTTTATTATTAAGGGGGAAAGTGGAAGAAGCAGACATACAATTTGCTCAGCTAATTGAACAAGCAGTTTTAACTCCAGAATATATTGGTGAAATTAATTACAGCTATTCTTTAATAAAGTCGGGTTTGAATCAATATAGTCCTTCTATATTCTATGGTAAAAATGCTTTACAACAATTTAAAGAGGATTTTAATTTTGTAAGAATTGTAAATACTCAAATGCTATTAGCAGTAAATTATTCAAGGGCGAAGATGTTTAATGAAGCAGAAGAAATATATCGTCATTTAATACGGAATACTCGTGTTTTGCGCATGAACCACTTGTTGCCACAGATATATCATAATATGGGCGATTTGTATCATACTGAAGTAAAGTATGATGAGTCTGTGGATTATTTTAATCAAGCAATGAGGCTATTACCAGAAGAGTCAGAGTTGTATATGCTTTGCCTTTACAATAAAGCAATATCCGAATATGAGGCGGGTAAATTAGAAGAGAGTCACATGAGTTTTCAAAAATTAAATGATATCGCTCTGGCTTCAAAAATAACACATTATCATCTGTTTTCTAATTTCTATTCTCTCTTTATTCAAGAGCAGACGGATCAGGCAATGTTATACCTTGAAAATAAAGTCTTACCTTACACTAAAAAGCAACCTGATCTTCACGAATCGCACTATTATTTTTCACAACTATTAGCAGATTATTTTAAGGAAAAAGGTCAATATGACAAAGCAGTTCAATTATTAGATTAAAAATTAGGGGGATTCATATGAAAAGACGTCTTGTTTTTACCGCCATCTTAGCATTTGCACTTTTCTTCAGTGTAAGTACAGAAATTACTGTATTGGCAGCACCAGATTTTGCTTCACCTCTCGGGGCAGGCAGAGCACCGACTATCCCAATTTTGCCACCAATTGATTGATTCTAAAGAGGCCTAGGCCTCTTTTTTTTATTGTTTTTCGTCTAATTGAATATCTAATTGGAAAATATTCCTTTGTGTAGATGACTATTTTCTACTATCATTAGACAAAAAGGTAAAGTAGGCATAGACATGAACTATAAATTATTTATAACTGATCAACTGGAAGAACAGTCTCTTTACTATGATCCCGCTTCCTCCTTATATTCAAAATTAACAAGTGATGAAGACTTATCAGATAAAGAGTTAGATACATTATTAAAACGAATTGGTTATTCTAAACAAATGATTAACCAAAAGTTAAATCACATAAAAAACCTTCTAAATCTATTAACTAAACACTTGATATACACAGATTATGATAAAGCCGAATTTGTATATTCGGAAATAACGGCTTACGCAGATTTTATTTCCTATACGCCACATCACGTAATGGCTTTATTACTTAAAAACCGTTTCCACATTGCAAAGTATGAATACGATAAGATTCCGCAAATTCATAAAGCATTAAAGAAAAAACGTAAAGAGTTTACACCACTAGAAGAACTTCTATATGAGTACTTGTTGGGTCTGCATGAGATGTTAAAAGGGGAACTAGCTTCGGCAAATGATAGACTAGACCATGTAATTCAGAGTACACCAACATTGTTTGGTTTTGAGGGGGAGGTCTACTATCATTTAAGTATTGTGAAAACCTATTTAGAAGAGCCAAGTAGAGCTATTTATTATGGGAAAAAGGCTTTGGACTATTTAAGTCAGCAGTACAATTACAAAAGGATTCTTCATGCTCAGATGTCTTTAGCTATTAATTGTGCACATGCAAAGATTTATGAAGATGCAGCAGAGTATTATGAACATCTACTCCGTAATGCGCAATTGCTTAACCAGCAAGAGCTGATTCCACATATTTATCACAATATGGGGGATTTATATTATAAGATGGGCAATTATTCGATGGCATTAGCTTACTTTAATATGGCAGTGAATCATTATGGAAAAGAAGATCTTCAATTTGGAAATTGCCTGTTTAACTTAGGATTAACGGAGTTAGAGTTGAAGAAGAAGGATGATGCTAAAGCTACATTTACAAGACTTCTAGAAGTTTCAGAGAGATTTGGATTTGAAAACTTCAGAATCTATGCGAATTACTATCTATTAGAATTAGATGGGCAGATAGAGGAAAGCATGAAGTATTTAGAAAATGTCTTACTTCCTTATACATCTGCAACACCCACAGAGAAGACTGTGCATTTGTTATTCTCCGACATGCTCGTCCGCTATTACAAAAACAAAGGCCAATACAAAAAGGCATTCAGTTATATAACCGATGATAAATATAAATAAAAAAGAGGCTGGGACAAAACTCGGCCGATAATATAAAAAATGGTCATCGCGATTGAGTGATGACCATTTTTTATGGGTAATTTCAAATATGCGG
>NZ_JAFBFG010000011.1 GCF_016909155.1 Chryseomicrobium aureum | reverse complement strand
GCCGGGGTGGCGGAACTGGCAGACGCACAGGACTTAAAATCCTGCGGTAGGTGACTACCGTACCGGTTCGATTCCGGTCCTCGGCACCACTTATATTATGCGCCCGTAGCTCAATTGGATAGAGCGTCTGACTACGGATCAGAAGGTTGTGGGTTCGACTCCTGCCGGGCGCGCCATAATACGAGAAGTAGCTCAGCTTGGTAGAGCACTTGGTTTGGGACCAAGGGGTCGCAGGTTCGAATCCTGTCTTCTCGACCATTTAAACCTGATACCCATTATGGGGCCTTAGCTCAGCTGGGAGAGCGCCTGCCTTGCACGCAGGAGGTCAGCGGTTCGATCCCGCTAGGCTCCACCAATTATTCTTATACTTATTATGGCGGCCTAGCTCAGCTGGCTAGAGCGTACGGTTCATACCCGTGAGGTCGGGGGTTCGATCCCCTCGGCCGCCATCTTAAGGACCTTTAGCTCAGTTGGTTAGAGCAGACGGCTCATAACCGTCCGGTCGCAGGTTCGAGTCCTGCAAGGTCCACCAGTATAATCACACAGCGGAGGTATACCCAAGTCCGGCTGAAGGGATCGGTCTTGAAAACCGACAGGCGGGTCAAACCGCGCGGGGGTTCGAATCCCTCTACCTCCTCCATTTTTTAAAGCTTCTGGGTAATGAAGCTTAGCTTTCACTAGAAACAGAATAATATTGTCGCGGGGTGGAGCAGCTCGGTAGCTCGTCGGGCTCATAACCCGAAGGTCGCAGGTTCAAATCCTGCCCCCGCAACCAATGGTCCCGTGGTGTAGCGGTTAACATGCCTGCCTGTCACGCAGGAGATCGCGGGTTCGATTCCCGTCGGGACCGCCATTTTTTTGAAAAATACATAATCGGCTCAGTAGCTCAGTTGGTAGAGCAAAGGACTGAAAATCCTTGTGTCGGCGGTTCGATTCCGTCCTGAGCCACCATTTGCGGGTGTAGTTTAGTGGTAAAACCCCAGCCTTCCAAGCTGGTGATGAGGGTTCGATTCCCTTCACCCGCTCCAAATGGGCCTATAGCTCAGCTGGTTAGAGCGCACGCCTGATAAGCGTGAGGTCGATGGTTCGAGTCCATTTAGGCCCACCATTTATTCCGAAGTAGCTCAGTTGGTAGAGCATCCGGCTGTTAACCGGCAGGTCGCAGGTTCGAGTCCTGCCTTCGGAGCCATTGATGGGGAAGTACTCAAGTGGCTGAAGAGGCGCCCCTGCTAAGGGTGTAGGTCGGGCAACCGGCGCGAGGGTTCAAATCCCTCCTTCTCCGCCATCATGCATTGGCCCCTTGGTCAAGCGGTTAAGACACCGCCCTTTCACGGCGGTAACACGGGTTCGAATCCCGTAGGGGTCATCGCAAAAAGCACATTCTTCTTTAATGAAGGATGTGCTTTTTATTTGTAATAAAGCGATACATTTTAAAGCCAGTAGAAGCTCTGATAGAATCAGAGTCTCTACTGGCTTTTTGTAAATTAAATCAGGAATAAGATTTACCTAACTCTGTTAAGCGCTGTGCGAATGGTTCAGTACGATCAAATGCTGCGCCGTAAGTTTCTCGCACTTCATAAGCACTAGTGCCATGTTCTACATAATCCAGACCTGTAACTTCTTCTTCCTCAGATACACGGATTCCGCTAATGGCCTTCGTCACTAAAACAACTCCTGCCGTTGATACGGATACCCAAGCGATTACCGCAATGATACCAACAGCTTGAACAGCGAGTAAAGAAACACTTCCGGTTGTAAAGAGGCCCGATGCTTTATCGAACAGTCCTACTGCAAGCGTTCCCCATACACCAATAATTCCGTGAACTGTAATTGCACCGACTGGATCGTCTACGCGAAGTTTTGCATCCAGTAGTCGAATTCCCTCTGTCATTACAATTCCTGCAATAAAACCAATTATTATCGCAGAAGGGAGGCTCACATTAGCTGCTCCTGCAGTGATTCCCACAAGTCCACTTAATGCTCCATTCAGAGTAAGTGAAGCATCGATTTGACCGTAGCGGAGTTTCGTGTATAGTGCAGTTGAGACGACACCTGCTGATGCAGCCAGTAATGTATTTGTGATAATTGAAGGGACTACAGCAGGATCTGCCGCTAAAGTACTTGCTCCATTGAATCCAAACCAACCCAACCATAGAATGAATACACCTAATGCGCCAAGAGGAATACTATGACCTGGGATGACATTTACTTTTTTCCCTGTGTATTTACCAATACGTGGGCCTAAAATTGCCGCTGCAACAAGAGCTCCAGTAGCACCGGTCAAGTGGACAACTGTTGAGCCTGCAAAATCTATAAAACCTAATTGTGCAAGCCAACCACCAGACCAAATCCAGTGGCCAACAACTGGGTAAATAACGGTAACCATTGCAATGGTTAGAACAAAGTAAGCAGATAGTTTCATGCGTTCAGCAACAGCCCCTGAAATGATTGTTGCTGCAGTGGCAGCGAATACGGCTTGGAAGACGAAGAATGCAATATCATCGACTCCTGTAAGTGCAAATCCACTCGTCCCAATCAAACCATTGAATGAATCACCGAACATGAGTGCATAGCCTACTACAAAATAGAGAAGAGAAGCAATAGAGACAGTAATAAAGTTTTTCATGAGTATGTTTACAGTGTTCTTTGATCGAGTAAAACCAGATTCGACCATTGCAAATCCAGCATGCATAAAGAAAACAAGAATTGTACCAAGCATGATCCACAGCATATTAATAGATGATTGTAAAAGTTCAGGTGTCATTAGATTTCCTCCTTAGTGGACCGCAACGGTGCCCGTCTCTTTTGTGCGAATACGAATTGCTTCTTCAACTGGGTAAATAAAAATTTTCCCATCTCCAACTTTGCCAGTAGAGGCATGTTCTACGATCAGCTCTGTCAATGACTTTACTTCCGTGTCATCGACAACCATTTCAAGTTTCAATTTTGTATGAAACTCCATCTCATATTTATTGCCTCGGAACAGACCTGTGCGACCTTCTTGTTTTCCAATCCCAGCTACCTCACTCACGCTAAATCCATCAATTCCGTGTAAAGCCAATGCTTGTCGAATCTGTGGGAAGACATCTGGTCGAACAATTGCCTCTATCTTTTTCATACTTGCACCTCCAATGTTAGAATATATAACATCATAAAATTAATTTTTTGAAAAATCAAGCATTATTTTTAAAATGATGTAAAGAAAGTTGACATGAAGTATTTTTCAGGAAGTTTTCGAGTCTAAAGTGTGCGAGCAAACCCGGAAAAGAGTAAAATGAAGATAGTGTGAAGTGTAAAGTCACGGAGGTTTAAACAATGTCAAAACAAGTAGGCTCTCTAACAGGTACTGAGTTTCTCTATACAGAGACGATTGATACAGAAGGAATTTCTCCTATTGCATTTTTTGAAGCTGGGGACCGACATTATCAAGGTCAGCGCTTCTTTTGGCAAAATCGAGAGAAAACCCATACGATTGTTGGGATTGGTCATGCAATCGTATTAAAAGCAACGGGTGATGATAGAGTTGAGGTCATTCAAACGGAATGGAACCGAATAAAGCAATTAGTGGTGAAAGAGCAATTAGACCAAGCGCCTTTATTATTTGGAGGGTTTTCATTTGATGCAAAACATCCAGGAAGTGATGAATGGCGTAAGTTTTCATCTTCCTATTTTGTAGTTCCAGAATTTCAATTAGAAATAAAAAATGAATCCACGAAACTCTCCATCAATAGTTTAGTAGAGCGCTCCGATCAAAGTGCTCGTTTTGATGAGCTTCGAAAAGAGAGAGACCGTCTTCTTCATGTAGCACAGGTGCAAGAGCGACCACTGTTCGAAAAGGCTGTGGTTATCGAAAAGACGGAGAGGAACGTTCCGGATTACTTGGCTGCTGTGCGCGCGGTAAAAAAAGAAATCACTCGTGGAGAAGTAGACAAAGTCGTAATTTCACGATCGATTGAATTAGATTTTGAGGAACCGGTTTCAACAGGTTCTGCTCTTTACTATGCGCTTCAAGAGCAGCCGGAGAGCTATATCTTTGTCTTAGAAAACGGCGCATCTGCTTTTGTTGGTGCAACACCTGAACGCTTGATTCGTAAAGAGCATGGGATGATTTTTTCAGCTGGAGTGGCTGGTTCTGTTCGTCGCGGAAAAGACGTGGGGGAAGATCAACGTTTAGGAAATGCTTTACTCGCAGATGAGAAAAATCGCGAGGAACATGACTTCGTCGTCTCTATGATTCGCACGGTCATTGAACCGATTTGTACAGATCTGCAAATCCCGCAACAACCTAAGCTTTTAAAAATTCGTGACATCCAGCATTTGTTTTCACCTATTCAGGGCACAGCAAAAAAAGATGCCGATATGTTTTCATTTGTGAAAGCTTTGCATCCGACTCCAGCATTAGGTGGAACACCACGCAAACGAGCTGTTGAACTTATTCGAGAGCTTGAACAGATGGATCGTGGGTATTATGCGGCTCCAATTGGTTTTGTAGATGCAAATGACAATGGAGAATTTGCGGTGGGTATACGATCGGCGCTCCTGCGAGGTGGTAAAGCGCTGTTATATGCAGGAGGTGGAATTGTCTCAGAATCAGAACCACTTGCTGAACTCGAAGAGACAAATGTTAAGTTCCGGCCGATGCTTCGTGTTTTAGGGGGCAACCGTCATGAATTATAAGCAGAATCTCACGGCTTACGTTCGCGCTATACTTTCAGGACTGAAAGACTATGGCGTTTCTGAAGTTGTTATAAGTCCTGGTTCACGTTCAACGCCACTCGCTTATGGAGTTGTGTCGGACCAAGATTTTTCGGCATCTATTCAAGTAGATGAGCGTTCGGCAGCATTTTATGCTCTTGGCCTTGCGAAAGCCTCAGGAAAGCCGGTTGCTCTCATTTGTACATCGGGTTCAGCAGCTGCTAACTATTTCCCTGCAATTGTCGAGGCGTATTATGCGCGTATTCCATTAATCGTGTTAACGGCAGATCGCCCACATGAACTGCGCGAAGTCGGTGCGCCACAAACCATCGATCAGGTGAAAATGTATGGCACGCATGTTAAATGGGCAATAGATTATCCGGTTGTGGATTCATTCGAGGGCACAACGCCTTTTGTATATAGTCAAACAACACGTGCAGTCCTGGAGTCTTGCACGAATCCAAGAGGCCCCGTTCATTTAAATATTCCATTCCGCGAACCGTTGCTCCTTGATTTTGAGATGGAGATTCCAGCGAAACGAGAAAAGATGCTCGATTCGACACAATCGGTTTTATCTGAGCAGATGCGCAGTCAACTAACTACGATAGTTGAGCAAGCGAAATCTGGAATTGTAATCGTTGGAGAACTTGCTCTTTCAAAAGTGAGCATGGTTGAGGATTATTTGGCAGATCTTGGCTGGCCGGTTTTATGCGACCCTTTATCGAATTTACGGTCGTCAAAGCACCCGAAATTAAAGTCTCTTATTATCGAAAACTATGATGCTTTATTAAAAAATGACATGAGTTACGAGAGACTTTCACCAGACGTCGTTATTCGCATTGGTCCACAGCCAGTCTCTAAATTTCTCGGCATCTTCTTAAAAACTTCGAAGCCAACAAGCTTTATAGTGGTAGACGAGGCAGCGCGCTTTCGAGACCCACTTGGACTTGCGACAGAAACGGTCGTGGGAGGTATAGAAGCTTTAGTAGGTATTCAAACAGCTCGATCATCTCATCATAAGAGCTTGGCCATCTGGCAGGCGAACAACGTCGTAGCTAGAGAACTCGTGCATGCTTATCGTGAGGACGAGCAAGATGAAGGGGCTTATATTGCCACAGTTTTTGATGCTCTTCCTGAAGATGCTGTTTTATTTGCAAGTAGTAGTATGCCGATACGCGATGTAGATACATTCCACACAGCAGATTCTAAAGGGATTTCAATCCTTGCAAACCGAGGGACGAATGGAATTGATGGAGTGGTCTCGACAGCACTCGGTGCTCAAAAAGCTCTAGAAAAGCCACTCTATTTGTTGATTGGGGATCTTGCGTTCTTGCACGATGCAAATGGTCTTTTATTGAGTCGCTATCAACATGTGGAAGCGACGATTATTGTGATGAACAATGATGGAGGAGGCATCTTCTCCTATCTGCCTCAAGCATCTGAACCGGAGTATTTTGAGAAATTGTTTGGCACTGGTTCTGGCGTGACATTCAAGCATCTCGCTGACATGTATTCTATTCCGTATGTACTTGTGGAGTCTAAAGAGCAATTGAGTGAGCTCGTTTCGAAATCATCAACTGGTCTACGCATCCTTGAAGTGACTACGAATCGTCAAGCGAATACAAAAGCACACCGTAAACTGTGGAAACGTGTGAAGGAAAGTTGGACTCCGGATGTATAAAGAATGGAATCCTACTGGAACGAAAAAACTGGTCGTTCTGCACGGTTTCACGGGATCACCTCGTTCTTTTGAGCGCGTTGTGGAAATGTTGTCAGAAGATATTCATGTAATCGCGCCAACGCTTCCAGGGCACGGAGAAATCACCTATTCCTATGAAACGTTGGAAATGCATCACCAGATTAACTGGTTGGAGGATTTTCTTCAACAGCACAAGTTGAAAGAAGCTACAGTGCTCGGTTATTCAATGGGAGGGCGTCTAGCCATGGGGTATGCGCAGAAATTTCCTGTGAAGCAGCTGATTCTTGTCAGCAGTTCGCCAGGTATTGAGCTGCAAAACGATCGAGATGCGCGACATGAGGCCGACCAAAATCTTGCTGAAAAAATCCGTCAGAATGGATTGGACTGGTTTGTTTCTTACTGGGAGAACATTCCGTTGTTTGAAAGTCAAAAGCGCCTTCCTGTAGATGTTCAACAGATGGTGCGTTCAGAACGTTTGCAACATGATGCCGAGCAACTCGCTACCAGTTTGGAAGATTTTAGTACGGGGAATATGCCGAGCTACTGGAACGAGTTAGAAAGTTATCATCATCCAGTCCATATGGTTGTAGGAGAACTGGACACAAAGTTTGTGGAGATTGCTAAAAAAATGAGTGCGCGTTTACCGAATGCGACGTTACGCATTGTACCGAATGTCGGCCATGCGATTCAAGTGGAAAATCCGCAAATGTTTGGTACAATAATAGAGGATGTACTTTAAAGGAGGCAACACTATGACAAGAGAATGGCAATCGCTCCGTACATATGAAGATATCAAGTATGAGTTCTTCAACGGAATCGCAAAAATTACAATCAATCGTCCGGAAGTGCGCAATGCATTCCGCCCAAAAACTGTTCATGAATTAATCGATGCGTTTTCACGTGCGCGTGACAACAAAGATATCGGTGTCATCATTTTGACTGGTGAGGGTGAAAAAGCATTCTGTTCTGGTGGAGATCAATCTGTACGTGGCCATGGTGGTTACGTAGGAGACGACGAAATTCCACGTCTGAATGTACTTGATCTGCAACGCTTAATCCGTGTGATTCCAAAGCCAGTAGTGGCAATGGTAGCAGGATACGCAATTGGTGGCGGACACGTTTTACACGTTGTGTGTGACTTATCTATCGCAGCGGACAACGCTCGTTTCGGTCAGACGGGTCCACGTGTCGGTTCATTTGATGCAGGATACGGTTCTGGTTACCTTGCACGTATCGTTGGTCACAAGAAAGCGCGTGAAATCTGGTACTTATGCCGTCAATATGATGCGCAACAAGCACTTGATATGGGCTTAGTAAACACTGTTGTTCCTTATGCAGATCTTGAAGATGAGACAGTGAAATGGTGTGAAGAAATGCTTGAGATGTCTCCAACAGCTCTTCGTTTCTTGAAAGCAGCAATGAACGCTGACACAGATGGACTTGCAGGACTTCAACAAATGGCTGGAGACGCAACATTACTGTACTACACTACGGATGAGGCAAAAGAAGGCCGCGATGCATTTAAAGAAAAGCGTAAGCCGAACTTTGGTCAATTCCCACGATTCCCTTGATTTACTCGTAAGCTGTCCAACTGGGCAGCTTTTCTTTTTCTAGGAAAGGACTGGCAGTATGTACCCAAATCTTTTACGTAAACGTGTAGCTTTAACGCCTGATCGAATTGCTTTTGAAATGAATGGTACTTTGTATTCGTGGTCGGAAGTTTATAAGGAAGTAGAACGCATCGCACAGCGACTTCCTGGAAAGAGCGGCGACCGAGTGGGGTTTTGGGCGAAAAATAGTGAAAGCATGTACTTCTATATTCTCGCGGCGCTATTGAAAGAGTTTGAGATTGTTTTTTTCAATGATCGTTTGACGCAGGAGGAGTTTCTTTTTCAACAACTGGATTCAGAAGTGGTATGGACGGTCACTGATCAAAAAGAGCGTGCACTCCTTGAACATGTATTTTTATATGAAACTATTCTTGGAGACCGATTTGAGACTCTGGACCCGCAAGATATGTGGGCTGCGAACCGAACCATTTCGATCATGTATACTTCCGGGACGACCGGTCGCCCTAAGGGAGTGAGACAGACGCTTGAGAACCATATGACGAGTGCGCTCGGGTCTGCTTTAAATTTAGGGATCTTACCGGAAGATAAATGGCTCTGTGTAATGCCGCTTTATCATATCAGTGGGTTTTCAATGATCATGCGCTCACTCATTTACGGCTCGACTCTCGAGTTGCATGATAGATTCCGTCCAGAGAGCGTGATGAGAGCAATCCAAACGCGAGGAGTCACGCATCTTTCCGTAGTGACAACGATGTTGCAGCAACTTCTTGAAATCGTAGAAAATGAGCAGGAACCACTGCCTTCGACTTTTCGAGTTGCACTTGCAGGGGGAGGACCTGTTCCCGTTCCTTATCTTGAGAAAGCCCAGCTCTATGGATTCCCGGTTATCCAGACGTATGGTATGACAGAGACTTCTAGTCAGACATGTACGCTAGGAGCAGAGGACGCCATTCGAAAAGCTGGGTCAGCCGGAAGGCCATTGTTTTTTGCTGACGTTCGAATAGACGGGGAGAACGAAGGAGAAATTTGGGTGCGTGGTTCTCATGTGACACCTGGTTATATCGGAATGGCTTCTACTCAGCAGTCGACAACGGAAGACGGGTGGTTCAAAACTGGGGATATTGGTCGTATTGATGAAGAGGGTTACTTATACATTTTGGATCGCCGGTCAGATTTGATTGTTTCTGGTGGAGAAAACATTTATCCTGCAGAGGTAGAACAGGCATTACTGGCTCATCCGGATGTACTTGATGCAGGTGTTGTCGCGATGGACGATGCCAAGTGGGGGCAGGTACCTGTGGCATTTGTGCAAGTGAAAGACGGCTGCGAACCAGATCTGAAGACGTTCTTGTCAACAAGCCTTGCTTCTTACAAACAGCCGGTTCACTATTATTTTGTGGACGCGCTTCCTCGGAATGCTTCCAATAAGCTTGTGCGACGTGAACTGAAGGACCGGTTACTTTAGATGTGGAGCCGACTGTTCAGAAATTGTGCGAGATGACAGCGTGGACTGTGAAGCGCTTTTTGCTTCATGGGCCGCGATGGCTTCTTGCGGGATTTCTAGGAGGCGTAACTCGATTTCATGTAGATGTGGAGAACGCCGCTCAAGAAAAGTTGAGTTCCGCTACGGGGCTGCTTTCCGAGGGCGCTGCGTGAGCTTCCTCGTCGCAGGCTCCTGCGAGATCTCACGGCAGACTGGAATCCCACTGGAGTCAGCCCCTCCACTACACCCTACTTTAGTTTCGACAAGTGCGATGATGCGTCTTCAAAATCTTATTAAGGGGTGACAGGCACCAAATGGAAGTGGTTTCCAAATGGTGACAGGCACCAATTAATGACAATTTAAAAACCAGCTGCTTCTCTTAAAGATCTAGAGAAGCAGCTGGTTTTTATTTTGGTAGTTAGCTTATTGCAAAGCTGTACGCAGTGTTTCGATATTTCGTTCCATTAATGAAATATAGTCTTCACCGTTGTCAATGTCTTCTTTAGTTAAAACACCTAAGTTATGAAGAGAAAGAGTTTCAGCACCGACTTCATTGCGAATGATTTCAGTCAGCTTTGATGAAACGTTTTGTTCTGTTAAGATATACTCAATTTCTTGCTCACGTGCTTGATCGACTAAAGAAGCCAACTCTTTTTGCGAAGGCTCGTCTTGCGTGCTGATACCAGCGACTGCGATTTGGTTAAGGCCATAGTCTTTTACCCAATATCCAAATGCTGCGTGAGATACAAAAAATGTATCGCGGGTAGCTTCAGAAACCATTTCTTCAAAAGAAGCATCTAGTGCAATCAACTCTTCTTCAAGTGTTGCAAAGTTTTCATTGAAGAATTCTTCGTTTTCAGGAGAAGCTTCAATCAATTCATCACGGACAGTTTTTGCTAGTTCAATGCTTAGTGTAGGAGAAATCCACACGTGTGGATCAAGTGGACCGTGGTCGTGTCCTTCGTGAGAATCTGCTGACTCATTATGGTCATGTTCTTCATCTTCAGAGTGGTCATGGCCGTGTTCGTCTTCTGAGTGATCATCGTGTCCATGTTCTTCGTCGTGTCCATGCTCCTCTTCTTCAGAATGATCATGCCCGTCGTCTGTCGCATCTAAAAGCATATCATCCGAAATTGAATCCGCGAGTTCAACAATTTCTACTTGCTGATTTGCAAGAGTATCTTTTGCACTGCTAATAAATCCTTCTAATCCCAAACCGATAGCAAATAGACGATCTGCATCAGCATATTTGATCATGTCTTGCTGGGAAGGCTCAAAGGTATGTTCGTCAGCGCCGGGTGGATATACAGATTCTACTGTTACAAATTCTCCGCCGATTCTTTCTGAGAAGTATTCCAGTGGATAAACAGTAGTATAGATGGAAAGTGTATCCAGCTGTTCTGCTGATTCTGCAGGTTGTGTTTCAGTTTCTGGTTGTGTTTCTGAAGAACAAGCGGCAAGTGTTAAAGCGGAAGCAGCAAATAGGGGCAAAACATATTTTTTCATAATTTCCTCCAAATAGTAATGATTACGTTTTATAAATGACTTTCTAATCATACAAGCTGCATTAAAAAAATGCAACAAAAAACCACCAATTACTTTTTTGGTGGCCATTCGTCAGGGACAGGGTCTAATCCGCCTTCATGAAAAGGATGACATTTTGATATACGGCGTACTGTTAAAAATCCGCCTTTCAGTGCGCCATGTTTTTGGATAGCTTCTACACCGTAATGGGAACAGGTCGGGTAAAAGCGACAGCTTGGTGGAGTCAGGGGAGAGATAGCTTTTTGGTAAAAGCGAATAATCGCTATAAAAATTTGTTTCATTTCAATTCACCTCATGATGTTTAGTTTACTCCATAAGATGGGAAGATAAGTAGTAGACCGACTTAAAAGGAGAGATGTTTTTATGTCAGCAGCTTTAAACAAAGAACTGAACAAACAAGTAGCCACATGGTCCGTCATGTACACGAAGTTACATAATTACCATTGGTATGTAAAGGGACCAACTTTCTTCACACTTCACGCGAAGTTTGAAGAACTCTACAACGAAGCGACACTGCATATGGATGAGATTGCAGAGCGTCTCCTTACGTTAGGTGGAAAACCAACGGCAACACTAAAAGAGCACCTTGAACTTTCAGTAGTTAAGGAAGCAACAGGGAAAGAATCAACTGAGCAAATGGTTGGGACCATCGTCAAAGACTTTGACACGATTATGAAATCGTTGAAAAAAGGAATGGACGAAGCAGCGAAAGACGAAGATGATATGACTGAAGATCTGCTAAACGCCATCTATCAAAGTATCGAAAAACATCAGTGGATGCTCAACGCATTCCTTGGGGACACAAACGAATAGAAGTTGTAGTTGTTAAAAACTGTTTCAATGTTTAATTTTGTGTAGGGGTGACTCCAGCGGGATTAAAAGCGGAAGCTGAGACCTTGGCTCAGCCCGCGCCCGCGGAACGCTTCCCCTACACAACAACACAAATTATGAGGAGTTTCTTATTTTTGAGAAACTCCTTTTTCTTATGTGCCGTATCAACTTTGATATACTTAAAGGGAAGAAAGGCGTGAGAGAATGCTGCTATTTCAAGATTTGACTAATACACAAGTTAAGTTATCATTTGAACCCGATCAGTTTGAAAGGGAGTCTCATCATGTGCTCGTCATTGTTCGCAAAGGTCCAAAGTTTTTACTAACCAAACACTCTACGCGAGGGTATGAATTTCCAGGTGGGAAACGGGAAGTAGGGGAATCGCTTGAAGATGCAGCCCTTCGAGAAGTTTATGAAGAGACTGCGATTCAGATTCAAAATCTTACTTGGCTCGCATCTTACGAAGTGCAAAGTGATGAACCATTTGTGAAAACCGTGTTTTTGGCGGACTTTAAAAAGGTGGATCACTTTGATGCTCTCCATGAAACGACGGCTCGCGAGTGGTTGACGCTTCGAGATATTGAAAGACATCCGTTTTTGAGTTTTTATATGAAAGACGATGGGATGAAAGCAATCCTGACGCAACTAAAAAAGAAGTTCCCACTTTATAAGAAACATCGGATTCCTAGTCCAAATAGCAAAGTCCGCATATACGAAGTAACCTATTATTCTGATGAATTTCTCGTAAAGGGATGGCTAGCTGAACCAGTTGCAGGGGCACAAGAAGCCATTGTCTATTTACGCGGAGGAATCAATCAAATCGGAAAAGTACGAGGAGCTCGAATTGCACAAATTGCAGCTCAAGGGTTTACGGTATTCGCACCGCACTATCGCGGTTCGTTTGGAGGCGAAGGAAAAGACGAGTTTGTGGGTGCCGATCGTCAAGACGCTTACGGAGCTGTTGATTATTTAGCGGCTTGCGGCTATACACTTATTCATCTGTTTGCGTTTAGTCGTGGTGGAATCATGGCATTGTGGGCAGCGGTGATGCGACCCGAAGTGACCTCGCTCGTGACTTGGGGAGGAGTGTCTTCCATCTATTTGACTTATGAAGAACGTGTAGACATGCGCCGGATGATGAAACGCATCTACGGCGGGACCCCTAAAAAGGCTCCAGATGCGTTTGAAGACCGTGACGTGCTACATCAATTAGAGCGTATGAATGCACCCGTTCTCATCATTCACGGGGAACTAGATACGAATGTTGGGTTTGAGCACGCAACGATTCTGGAGGAGAAATTGAAAGGTTTAAATAAGCCTGTGACTACGAGGTATCTAGAAAACCACCATCACTTTGTGCCCGACCCACTGAACCGACAGATTTTACGCGAAGCGCTCGAGTGGATGCTTGAGCAGGGGCGCTGAGCGAGCGTTCATCGGACGAATTGGAGATTTCTTCTACACTACCCGTGATTTCTTCTACCCAAATCGGTTTTTATTCTCCCGAAGTCATATTATGGAAACTAACTAAAGAAAATGTGCAAAAAACAAGGCCTACTCGGATTGAGTAGGCCTTGTTCTGTATGTCCAATTAAATAATTGGTCCACCTTTAGAGATGATCTCTTCAGAAACACCAGAGAACTTTTTGAAGTTCTCGCGGAAGCTATCTGCAAGTTCTTTTGCTTTTTTGTCATAAGCATCTTTGTCTGCCCATGCATTACGTGGGTTCAAGACGTCACTTGGTACGCCAGGAACTTCTTTAGGAATCGCAACGCCGAATACAGAACCTTGCTCTGTTTCTACGTTCTCAAGTTTCCCTTCGATTGCAGCGCGAACCATAGCGCGTGTGTAAGAAAGTTTCATACGCGTTCCAACGCCATACTCTCCACCAGTCCAACCTGTATTGACAAGGTAGACGTTTGCGCCGTGTTCGTCAATTTTGTTTCCAAGCATCTCTGCGTATACAGCAGCTGGAAGTGGTAGGAAAGGAGAACCGAAGCATGTTGAGAATACTGGTTGTGGACTTGTAATCCCGCGCTCAGTTCCAGCAAGTTTTGATGTGAAGCCACTTAGGAAATGGTACATCGCTTGTTCTTTTGTTAATTTCGAGATTGGAGGCAAAACGCCAAACGCATCCGCCGTTAAGAACACGATTGTTTTTGGATGACCTGCAACAGAAGGCACCATGATGTTGTCGATGTAATCGATTGGATAGGCAGCACGTGTATTCTCTGTTAAAGAGTTGTCATCGTAATCTGCTTCACGTGTTTCTTCATTTACGACTACGTTCTCAAGAACAGTACCGAATTTGATTGCGTTATAGATCTCAGGCTCATTTTCTTCTGTTAGGTTGATACATTTTGCGTAGCATCCGCCTTCCATATTGAAGACGCCCGTATCTGACCAACCATGCTCGTCGTCACCAATTAAATGACGGCCTTTGTCTGCAGATAAAGTTGTTTTCCCAGTTCCAGACAGACCGAAGAACAATGTAACGTCGCCTTCTTCGCCTACGTTTGCAGAACAGTGCATTGGAAGAATCCCTTGCTCCGGAAGCAAGTAGTTCATAATACCAAAGATGGATTTTTTCATCTCACCCGCATACTCCGTACCACCGATTAGTACGATGCGCTCTTCAATAGACACCATGATGAAGGTCTCAGAGTTCGTACCATCAACTGCAGGATCTGCTTTGAACGTTGGAGCACTCACGATTGTGAATTGTGCTTCGTGGTTAGCAAGCTCTTCAGCGGTTGGACGAATGAATAATTGATGGGCGAACAAGTTGTGCCATGCATATTCATTGATTACTTGGATTGGTAGGCGAGACGCTTCGTCTGCACCAGCGAACCCTTTAAATAAGAAAAGAGCATCTTTTGTTTGTAGGTAATCGACAACTTTTGCATATAAGTTTTGGAATACTTCTTTTGAGATTGGGCGGTTGACTGAACCCCAATCTACTTTATCACGTGAAATATCTTCATCTACCATATATTTATCTTCTGGGGAACGCCCCGTATACTTTCCAGTTTCAGCACGTAGTGCACCAGTTGAAGTCAGCATACCTTCACCACGAGCAGTTGCTTGTTCAACAAGTTCCGCTACAGATAGTTGCGTGTGGACTTGGTCTCCCGATAATAAAGACTGAATTGCGCTTTTTGTATCGATCGATTGCATAGGTTAAATACCATCCTTAAATAGATTTTCCGAAGTGACGGAATGCTAATATGTGAATTAGTATAACACATTAAACTAAATAGTCTACACTAATACGTCACTTGACTAGTGATTTTTTTGTGGGGACTTTCACACAGTTTTTTGTTGACTTTCGATAGGTGAATGCGTATGATGAAAAATTGAACGGATACTCTTATCCCGAGCTGGTGGAGGGGTCAGGCCCTATGAAACCCGGCAACCTCAATAAGATAAAGATGCAAGACTTATTGAAAAGGTGCCCAACCTGAGACAGGGGATTCCCCTGATTGATAAGAGTGAAAGGTGCAAAGAAATCATCCTTTCCTCATTAGTGAGTGAAAGGATTTTATTATTTATGAACGCCTTCAACCATGCGCCAAATCCAAAACAGCTTCAAGTATTCTAGGCTTGCCATGGGGAATGAGTACCGGTTCAATTCACGGGAGCAATCCCGCAGGATCAAGAAGGAGGAAATATATCATGACACAACGTCGATTATTCACTTCGGAATCAGTAACAGAAGGCCATCCGGATAAGATTTGTGACCAAATCTCAGATGCGATCCTTGACGCAATCTTAACTGAAGACCCGAATGCACGTGTAGCGTGCGAAACAACTGTCACAACTGGACTTGTTCTAGTTGCTGGAGAAATTACAACATCTGCTTATGTAGACATTCAAAAAACGGTGCGTGAAACAGTTCGAGAAATCGGCTACACACGTGCAAAATTCGGTTTTGACGCAGATACATCTGCTGTTTTAACTGCAATTGATGAGCAGTCTGCAGATATCGCGGCTGGAGTAGACCGTGCACTTGAAGCACGCGAAGGGTCTATGACAGACGCTGACATCGAAGCTATCGGAGCGGGTGACCAAGGTCTGATGTTCGGATTTGCTTGTAATGAAACAGAAGAATTAATGCCACTTCCAATCAGCTTGGCGCACAAATTATCACGCCGCTTATCGGAAGTACGTAAAAACGAAACACTTGAGTACTTACGTCCAGACGGTAAAACACAAGTGACTGTTGAATACGATGAAAACGGCAAGCCAGTGCGTGTCGATACAATCGTAATTTCTACACAACACGCTCCTGAAATTACGCTAGAGCAAATTCAGTCTGATTTGAAAGAACACGTCATCAACGCAGTCGTACCGGCTGAGTGGATTGACGAAAACACGAAATACTTTATCAACCCAACTGGCCGCTTCGTAATCGGTGGACCACAAGGAGATGCTGGTTTAACTGGCCGCAAAATTATCGTTGATACGTACGGTGGTTATGCACGTCACGGTGGCGGTGCATTCTCTGGGAAAGATGCAACAAAAGTTGACCGCTCTGCAGCATATGCAGCTCGTTATGTTGCGAAAAATCTCGTAGCAGCGGGTCTTGCGGATAAAGTAGAAGTGCAACTTGCTTATGCAATCGGTGTAGCACAGCCAGTTTCAATTGCTGTGGATACATTCGGTACAGGAAAAGCAACAGAAGCAGACATGGTAACATGGATTCGCGAGTTGTTTGACCTACGCCCAGCGGGAATCATCAAGATGCTTGATCTTCGTCGTCCGATCTACAAGCAAACTGCTGCTTACGGACACTTTGGTCGTACAGACATCGATGTACCATGGGAAAAAACAGACAAAGCAGCTGAGTTAAAAGCAAAAGCTGGTTTATAAAATGAGGAAACTCCTGAGGAATTTACTTCCTTGGGAGTTTTTTTGTTATTAGCGATTTTAGGGGGAATGTCCGCGAACTGGGTTTCAGTGTCCTCAAAACCCAATTCAGTGTCCGCAAATGGCATGTTCAATGTCTGCAAACCGAGCTTCAATTTCCGAGTAAACAGGCAATGTCCGCAAAACCCAATTCAGTGTCCGCAAATGGCCTGTTCAATGTCTGCAAACCGAGTTTCAATGTCCGAGTAAACAGGCAATGTCCGCAAAATGGGTTTCAATGTCCGCAAACCGAGCTTCAATGTCCGCAAATGACCTGTTCAATGTCCGCAAACCGAGCTTCAATGTCCGCAAAAACCGTTTTCAACCTAAAAACTAGCCTCCACTGTTCAAAAATCCATAAAAAAGAAGACTGATCATCATCAGTCTCCCGATCTCATCATTTATTTTCTTGCAAACCTTTATAGTATTGACCCTTTTCATGATACTCACGCACTATGCGCTCCATGTCCTTCTTATCTTCCTCATTGACAGCTCGCACAACCTTCGCTGGCCGTCCATATGCCATCATACCAGCAGGAATCACTTTTCCTTGAGGGACGAGACTACCGGCTCCAATAAATGCACCTTCTCCGATTTCCGCACCATCTAAAATGATGGAACCCATTCCAATTAAGGCACCTTTCCGGATAGTGCAACTATGCAGTGTCACTTGATGACCGACCGTTACTTCGTCTTCTATGACAAGTGGGAACTGAGGACTTTGGTGAAGGCAACAAAGATCTTGGATGTTGACCTTACGACCAATGCGTGTCGCATTGACGTCGCCGCGAATGATAGTGTTGAAAAATACTGAAGACCCTTCACCGATTTCTACATCTCCTGTGATGGTCGTGAAATCCGCAATAAACACGGACGGATGGATTTTTGGAGTTTTTTCGCCAAATGGATAGATCATAACAGACTTCCTTTCTATACCCTTGCTATACTATAAAGTAAGTGTAGCAGAATGAGAAAGGGGAAGGTAGCCATGTGGATATGGGAAACCGAAAACCAACCGAAAGCCATTGTCGTTATCGTCCATAATGTATTGGAACATCATAGACGCTACGCATGGGTTATAGAATATTTACGAAGCAACGACTGCCATGTTGTCATGGGTGATCTTCCAAGTCACGGAGAAGCCGCGAAGAACAAAGGCCTCCATAATGAATCGATTGATGAATATGAACTGTATTTGGAGCGCGCCATAGAGTATGCGAGCCAATTTCATTTACCGATATTTTTACTGGGGCACGGATTCGGAGCTACGACGATTCTTCACTATATGCGAAAACCGAGAGAGTCGGTTGCAGGTCTTCTTCTGACAAGTCCTTGGATCGACTTAAAAGCAACCCCTTCGAAATGGTCAAACCGCTTAGCAAAACTAACAATCAATCAACGTCTTGAGTTCCCACTCGATGCTGAACTCTATATTTCGGATGCCGCTCTCCAACAAGAATATCAGGAAGACGAACTCGTACATACGACGGTCACTACGGAATGGTATGAAGCATTGCAAGAGCGAATGAAAACAGTCGGACAATCTTCACGCGAATGGACAGTGCCTGTTTGGTTACAAATGGCAGAAGAGGACAAAGTGATTTCGGTGCCAGCTGTGCGCACATGGATGGCGGGTCAAAAATTCCCGACGCTTCATTACTCGGAATGGACCTCTGTGCGCCATGATATTCATCAGCATACCGATCGTGAATTTGTTGCAAAAAGTGCGATTGATTTCATTCATTTGGCCGTGCTTCGACTTGGCTATGTCCTATGACGTCTGACCTCGTATATGATATACTCGTATGACAAACCTTATAAGGAGAGGAATCATGCAGCAACTCATTCGTAATATTATAGTAGAAAGTCCATCAAAAGTTGGAAATTTAGGTCTTGTCACTTCAGCCATCGGAGCAGCGGAAGGGGATATTGGCGATATTAAGTTGATCAAAAGCGGTCCGTTGACAACTGTTCGCGATATTTCCGTCACATGTCGGGATGAAGTACATCTACAAACGGTTATCCAAAACATCGAGTCAATTGGCAATGGCGTTGAGATCCATGCAGTGACGGATGATGTGTTGAAAGCACATGAAGGTGGAAAAATTGCGATGAAGAGCACCATTGATGTGCGTTCACTCGGCGATTTGCAGCGCGTCTATACACCTGGAGTAGCAAGTGTCTGTTTAGAAATTGAAAAGCACCCTGAGCAAGCAAAGTATTTCACTTCAATTGGGAAATCAGTGGCGATTGTAACAGATGGAACGGCAATTCTTGGCTTAGGAAATATCGGCTCTGTCGCTGGCATGCCGGTTATGGAAGGGAAATCTGTTTTACTCGATCAGTTCGTTGGCTTAAGCGGCGTACCGATATTATTAGACACAAGTGACCCTGACAAAGTTGTAGAGACAGTCAAGCATATTCACCAAGGTTTTGGTGCCATCTTACTTGAAGATATTGGTTCTCCTCATTGCTTTGAGATTGAAGAACGCTTAAAAGCAGAATTACCGATACCGGTCATGCATGATGACCAGCACGGAACAGCAGTCGTGACATTGGCAGCCGTTTTAAATGCTTGCCGCGCAACAGGTGTTGATCCGACTAAAGCAGTCGTGGGTCAAATCGGTCTCGGCGCAGCAGGACTCGCCATCGTTCGCATGTTGTTAGCGTATGGTGTGAAAGAGGTTTACGGAATCGATCGTCAGCCAGAAGCAATTGAGCGTCTTCACAAATATGGAGGGAAATCAAACGACTCATTAGATTCATTAATGGCAGAATGCGACATCGTCATTGCGACAACGGGTGTAGAAGGCTTGATTAAACCGGAAATGGTGCGTGAAGGCCAAATCATTTTAGCGTTATCTAACCCTAATCCGGAAATTCAACCGGCAGCAGCGATCAAAGCAGGTGCTGCATTCGCAGCAGATGGACGTTCAGTCAACAATGTTGTCGGCTTCCCAGGAATTTTCCGTGGGGCTCTCGATGCGGAAGCAAAACAAATCACGTATCCAATGCTTATCGCAGCAGCGGAAGCGATTGTAAGCCACACGCGCCGTGGCGAATTGATTCCAACTCCGCTAGATCCAGCACTTCACATGGTTGTGGCCCGAGCAGTAGAGGAAGCAGCCGCGAAGGAACAAATTTAATAAATAAAACCAGTATCAACTCTTGATTCAATTCAAGAGTCGATACTGGTTTTTTTAGTTCTTTCTCTCAATCACCACAAGCTCCGGCGGCGAATTTTGTTGATTGAGAAAGGCGCTATGCAGAACCTGGTACTGTTCTTGTGGCAATGTGGCTACGAAGTCAAGAACTGCAGAACGTTCGATTTTTCCAGTTTGATGACCGTGATAGATGACAAGGACAATGCGACCTTTCACAACGAGCAGTCGAAGGGCTGCTTCAATCGCTTGAATCGTCTTCGAACTTTCCGTAGTAACGGTATGATCTGCACCGGGCAGATAACCTAAATTAAATACAACTGCACGCACGTCTTGAGAGATAAATTCCTCCATGCGCTCATGACCTGCTAAGATGACTTCTGCATGTTCCACTCCCGCACTCGATAGGCGCTGTTTGGTTGACTCGACAGCCGTCTGTTGTATATCAAACGCCACAACCTTTCCACTAGGAGTTACAAGCTTTGCTAAGAATAAAGTATCGTGACCGTTTCCAGCAGTTGCATCCACGACCACGTCACCGGGCTCGATAATTTCTTTTAAATAGATCTTCGATTGATTTAACGCATTTTGTAACATACAGGCACGTCCTTTCCACTCTAGTTTATCATCTTGTTGGAATATGAAAAAAGGTCTAAAATGGGTGGAGTGAATGGAGATGACGAATCATGCCAAAGCGTGTTTGGCTTTTAGTAATTGGAATGTTGATCAATGTCACAGGGAACTCATTGCTGTGGCCTTTAAATACTATTTATATGAATGACTACTTAGGAAAATCGTTATCCATCGCCGGACTTGTGTTAATGGCAAACGCCGGTGCTGGGATCATTGGAAATCTGCTTGGAGGTTGGATGTTTGACCGGCTAGGTGGGTATAAATCCATCATGTTCGGTATTACAATCACACTCGTGGCCCTTATTGGGTTGAATTTTTGGCACGGATGGCCCCATTATGTATACTTTATGATTTTAATTGGGCTTGGCGGGGGAATTGTCTTCCCGAGTATGTACGCACTTGTCGGAACCGCTTGGCCAGAAGGTGGACGGCGCGGGTTCAACGCCATTTATTTGGCAGCGAACGTGGGAGTGGCCCTAGGACCAGCTGCAGCAGGAATTATTGCGAGTTACTCGTTCGATTATTTGTTTACAGCGAACATGTGGATGTATGTACTATTCTTCTTGCTCGCACTTGTTGCCTACCGCGAATATGACACGAAAGCGGCTGTCAATACGAACGTCTTGCAAGAACGGAGCAAGATTGACCGGAAAGCCCCATTTTATGCATTGCTGCTGATCTCTGGTGCGTATTTACTCGCATGGGTTGGCTATGTACAGTGGCAATCTACAATTTCAACATATACTCAGCAGATTGGAATCACGTTAAAGCAGTACAGTTTGTTGTGGACGATTAACGGTGCGCTTATTGTGCTTGCACAACCACTCATTGCACCCGTTGTGAAGCGACTCGAACACCGCATCAAATTGCAGATGGTTGTCGGTCTCATTATTATGCTCATTTCCTTTATTGTCGTAGCTTTCGCCGAACAGTTTACAATGTTTGTCGTATCCATGGTGATATTGACGCTCGGAGAAATGTTCGTCTGGCCGGCGGTTCCAACGATTGCGAATCAACTAGCACCACCCGGGAAAATTGGGTTTTATCAAGGCATCGTCAACAGTACGGCTACGGTAGGCCGCATGATTGGGCCTGTCATAGGAGGAGTCATTGCAGACCTCCAAGGAATGAGTGTGATGCTACTATTCATTACTGTTTTCATGGCAGCAGCGATCATACCCGCTGTTTTATATGACAGCCCCCTTCGAAAGGAGACGGAACAATGAAAGACTGGATCGGGTTATTATCAACAGAAGTATTGGATCAAATTCTCGAAAATGCATTTCAATGGTTCGTGGTAGTCGACCGGGAGGCAAAGATTTTATACATCAATGAAGAGTACTGTCATTTTCTTGAGGTCAAGCGTAAAGACGCCATTGGGCAACATGTCGCAGATGTCATTGAAAATACGGAGATGCACAAAGTAATGGAAAAGGGAGAGGCAGACATTGCCGCGCCTCATTACATTAAAGGGACCTATATGCTCGCAAACCGAGTACCTCTAGTTGTAGAGGGAGAAATCGTCGGCGCCTTCGGAAGTGTAATATTTCGAGATATGACGGACTGGAAACGACTGAGCGCCCATGTTAAGACGACAATGGAACGAATCGATCAACGGTTTAGTGGTACTGCAGATCACTTGACGGATCTTGAAGACATTATTGGTGAATCACCGGGCATTCGAAAAGTGAAAGAGGCAATCCGCATGATTGCGCCAACGAAACTTCCAGTGGTCATCGAAGGGGAAACCGGCACTGGAAAAGAAATGTTTGCAGAAAGCATTCACAAGCTATCCGACCGTTCCGATAAACCGTTGCTCAAATTAAATTGTGCGGTGATTCCTCAAGAGCTTGCAGAAAAGGAGCTGTTTGATCTACAGGAAGGTAAGGTGTATCAAGCTGCCAGTGGAACGCTTGTGCTAGAAGAAGTTCATGCGTTAGCAATACCGGTCCAAGCGAAACTGTTACGATTTTTGACTGAAAATGAACAGTCGACAACCGACGTGCGTCTTCTGTTCTCATCGAATCGAAATCTTGCAGAACTCGTATCTACAGGGAGCTTCCGTGAAGATTTGTATTACCGGATTCAATCAGTGTATCTAAAGATTCCACCATTACGAGAGCGTATGGAAGATTTTTCACTTCTAACGAGATATTTCATCCACCGAATCGAACAACAAGAGGGAAGAAGAGGTTTGAAAGTCGATCCGAAAACGTTGCGTCATTTAGTGGAGTATCAATGGCCAGGAAATGTACGTGAACTATACAACACTTTGCGTGCGATGGTCTATATGACAGAAGGGAATCGACTCACGACGGCTTCTATTCCCATGCATGTGTTCCAATCCTCAAAAACAAATCATGCAACATCGGGAAAGCTGGAAGATATTTTAGCGCAAACGGAAGTCCAAGTGCTCGAAAATGCTCTTGCCGCATTTCCAGACAAAACAGAGGCGGCCAAGGCACTTGGCATCAGTAGATCGACATTGTATGAAAAATTAAAAAAATATAACTTATGACCTAAAATCCGGATTTTAAGACAAAGTGTCTTATTTTCCGGATTTTTTAAATAGCTTTTATACAGTGCCCATACCTGTTTTTGAATGAATGTGTACGGAAAATCGGACAAGTTTCGAAGTTGAGATTGTCACAGTTTCGTCACAGTCTATTGCGATGTCTCGGTCCTTCTGTTTTAATACTTATGAAAGCGCTTTTTTACACACAACTCGAGGAGGAAGTTTCCTATGAAGCCAATCTATTCTTCTGCAGAAGAAGCAGTAAGCCAAATTCAGGACGGAGCAACACTTATGGTAGGTGGCTTTGGTCTTGTCGGTATACCGGAGCAACTGATCATCGCTCTTGTAAACAAAGGTGTTAAAGATTTAACAGTCATCTCCAATAACTGTGGAGTCGACGACTGGGGATTAGGTTTATTACTAAAAAATAAGCAAATCAAAAAAATGATCGGTTCGTATGTTGGAGAGAACAAAGAATTTGAACGCCAAGTTCTGTCTGGCGAAATCGAAGTTGAATTAACGCCACAAGGGACGCTCGCTGAAAAATGTCGTGCAGGTGGGGCAGGGATTCCTGCATTCTTCACACCAGCCGGAGTCGGCACTGTTGTTGCTGATGGCAAAGAAGTCCGTGAATTTGACGGCAAAGAATATGTCTTAGAAGAAGCACTTGTTGCGGATTTCGCACTCGTACGTGCATCAACAGCAGATAAATTCGGAAACCTCATCTACAATAAAACAGCTCAAAACTTCAATCCAATGATGGCGGCAGCTGGTAAAGTGACGATCGCTGAAGTGGAAGAAATCGTGGAGACAGGTACTCTAGATCCAGCGATGATCCATACACCGAGCGTATATGTGCAAGGTCTATTCCAAGCGAAGCAAGAAAAGCGGATTGAACGTTTAACGACACGAGACTAATTAGAGGAGGGATTTTCATGACTTTATCAACACGCGAATTTATTGCAAAACGTGCAGAGATGGAAATTGAAGATGGCAACTATGTGAATCTCGGTATTGGGATTCCGACACTTGTTGCAAACTTTATTGCACCGAACAAAACGGTTGTCTTACAATCTGAAAACGGTCTACTTGGAATAGGGCCCTACCCTACAAAAGACCAAGTTGATCCAGACTTAATCAACGCAGGGAAAGAAACTGTGACAACTATTCCAGGTTCTGCATTCTTCACAAGCGCAGAGTCTTTTGCCATGATCCGTGGAGGCCACATTGACGTTGCCATCCTTGGTGGTATGGAAGTATCTGAAAAGGGTGACCTTGCCAACTGGATGATTCCAGGAAAGATGATCAAAGGTATGGGTGGCGCGATGGACTTGGTGCACGGCGCAAAGAAAATTATTGTCATCATGGATCACGTGGCAAAGGACGGATCTCCGAAGATTAAAAAAGAATGTACGCTTCCTTTGACAGGTAAAGGTGTTGTGAATTTAATTATCACAGACCGTGCTGTCATTGAAGTGACAGAACATGGACTCGTCCTCAAAGAAGTATTTGAAGGACATACAATTCAGGGCGTCGTAGAAGCAACAGAAGCGGACCTGAATGTGGATAACGTGAAGGAGAACGTTTCGTTCTAATACGACCCCATGACTAGATGGGGGAAATAAAATGGAAACAATTTTTAGTATGATCGGTCTGCTAGGAGGACTCTTTCTATTAATCTTTTTGACGATGAAAGGTGTTAATATCATCGTCGTTGGGCCAATTTCCGCAATTTTTGTTGCTGTATTATCAGGGATGCCACTATTTCCGCAACTTGCGGCTGAAGGCGTACCAAACTTTGTAACGAGTTACATGACTGGGTTCACAGGTTTCATCATGTCTTGGTATTTGATGTTCTTACTTGGTGCGATTTTCGGGAAAGTGATGGAAGATAGCGGAGCAGCGGATGCTGTTGCAAAGTTTGTAACTGACAAACTAGGTTTGAAATATGCAGTATTAGCTATTGTTATCGCCTGTGCTATCTTGACGTACGGTGGAGTTTCTTTATTTGTAGTTGCATTTGCCGTCTATCCAATGGCAATTTCACTATTCAAACAAGCGAACTTACCAAGACGCTTTATTCCGGCAACATTAGGTCTTGGTTCTGTGACGTTCACGATGACATCAGCAGGTTCACCAGAAATTCAAAACTGGATTCCGATTCCTTTCCTTGGCACGAATGCCTATGCAGGGTGGGAAGTTAGTATCATTGTCGCCATCTTCATGGCTGTATTTGGTTATATGTGGTTAAAAAAGCTAATTGTGAAAGCAGTAAACAAAGGAGAAGTGTTTGAGGCACGTCCAAATGATCCAACGTTTGACACGACACGACCATTACCAAACCCATTCCTTTCTTTTGTACCTCTCGTTGTCGTATTGATCATTGCATTCATCTTCCATGATTCACTGCAGCAGTCGGCTTTAATCATTGCCTTGTTGTCTGGTATTTTGGCAACATTCATTGTTAGCTGGAGATACTTTAAAAATCCATGGGAAGCTGTCTCACAAGGGACTCTTGGAGCAATTATTGCAATCGGGAACACGGCAGCAGTAGTAGGTTTCGGTGGAGTGGCAAAAGAAACAGAAGCCTTTTCAATTGCAGTCAATGCAATGACGAGCATTCCAGGTTCTCCGCTTATAGGAGCAGCAGTTGCTGTCTCTGTTATTGCGGGTATGACGGGCTCTGCTTCGGGTGGTCAACAAATCGCTTTACCACTAATTGCACCGGGCTATTTAGATGCTGGTGTGAACGCGGAAGCACTTCACCGTGTAGTTGCGATTTCATCAGGTGCACTGGATTCACTTCCGCACAATGGGTATGTTGTTACGACAATTCAATCGATTTGTGGCGAGAAGCATAGTGCAGCCTACTGGCCAATGGCGGCAGTAACTGTAGCAATTCCAGTGATCGGTGTAATTATTGCGATTGCTCTATTCTCATTAGGCTTTGGTATTTAACAGTAAAGTGATTAAGCCGCCTCGTGCGGCTTTTTCTATTCAGAATAGCAACAGGAGGGACATCGATGGTACAAGATAAAGTTGTATTAATTACAGGAGCAGCTCAAGGGATCGGTTTTGAAATTGCAGAAGAGTTTTTCAAAAATGGAGCCAAAGTTGTGCTTACAGACATTAACGAAGAAAAAGTAAAAGAATCCGCTGCAGCGCTTGGTGGCGACAGCCTTGGTATTAAATGTGACGTGACAAACGAAGAGGAATTGAAAGCTTCGATTGATCAGACAGTTGCAACATTTGGTCGACTAGATATCTTAATTAACAATGCTGGGATGCAACACGTGGCAATGCTTGAAGATTTTCCGACAGAGCGTTTTGAACTTCTAATTAAAATCATGCTGACAGCACCGTTTGTCGCAACGAAACACGCACTTCCGCATATGCGTAAACAAGGTTTCGGCCGCATTATTAATATGGCGTCTATCAATGGTCTTGTCGGGTTTGCAGGGAAAGCTGCATACAACTCAGCGAAACACGGCGTGATTGGATTAACAAAAGTGGCTGCACTTGAAACGGCAGCAGACGGCATCACAGTCAATGCGATTTGCCCAGGTTATGTGGATACACCACTCGTGCGCAATCAGATGCAAGACTTAGCGACAACACGCAACGTGCCACTTGAAAGTGTACTTGAAGAAGTCATCTATCCATTAGTTCCTCAAAAGCGTCTACTAGACGTAAAAGAAATTGCAGACCTTGCGATGTTTATCTCGAGCGAGCAAGCAAAAGGGATGACAGGTCAGGCAGTCGTATTAGACGGCGGCTACACAGTTCAATAAAGCACTTGAACAACGGCGCGTCTTCCGGTACAATTACAATCAATAACAGACTGTGATAAGGATCAGTAGGAACTGTAGATTTCTTTAGAGAGCTGGTGGGTGGTGCAAACCAGTGAAATCCGATTCTGAACTCCCCTTTGAGTCAAACAGGCGAACATTTAGTAGTCTGTTTCGTATTCCGCGTTAAGGAATCAAGTTGAGCAGAATTCTGCTAATTTGGGTGGTACCGCGTGAGACTAAATTTCTCTCGTCCCTTTTTTAAGGGGCGAGTTTTTTTATTGTCTAAAATGCGCCACCAACAAGGAGGAACTACAATGAGTTTTCCGCATCAGGAAATCGAGAAGAAGTGGCAACAATTTTGGGATGACAACATAACATTCCGCACAGAGAACGACAACTCAAAGCAAAAGTTTTACGCACTAGACATGTTCCCATATCCATCAGGAGCTGGCCTACACGTAGGACACCCAGAAGGATACACGGCTACAGATATTTTGAGCCGTATGAAGCGTATGCAAGGGTACAACGTATTACATCCAATGGGGTGGGACGCGTTTGGTCTTCCTGCAGAGCAATACGCACTAGATACAGGAAACGACCCGGCTGAATTCACTGCGCAAAACGTAGCGACGTTCAAGCGTCAGATGAAAGATCTTGGCTTCTCCTATGATTGGGACCGTGAAGTTAATACGACGGATCCGAACTACTACAAGTGGACGCAGTGGATTTTTATTCAGCTGTATAACAAAGGCTTGGCGTATGTGGATGAAGTGGCTGTGAACTGGTGTCCAGCTCTTGGTACTGTTCTTGCTAACGAAGAAATTGTCGACGGCGTTTCAGAGCGCGGCGGCCACCCAGTCGAGCGACGTCCGATGCGTCAATGGGTGTTACGTATCACTGAATATGCAGAGCGTTTACTGGATGATTTAGAAGAACTGGACTGGCCGGAAAGCATTAAAGATATGCAGCGCAACTGGATTGGCAAATCTGAAGGTGCTGAAATCACGTTTGCAATCGATGGAACAGATAAGAGCTTCCGTGCGTTTACGACGCGTCCAGATACTTTGTTTGGTGCAACGTATGCCGTGCTTGCTCCTGAACATGCTTTAGTGTCGGACATCACAACAGCTTATCAAAAAGAAGCGGTGGAAGCTTACTTAGATAAAGTGAAGTTAAAGAGTGATTTAGAACGTACGGATCTTGCGAAAGAAAAGACAGGCGTATTCACAGGTGCTTATGCCGTTAATCCTGTATCTGGTGAAAAAATGCCGATTTGGATTGCAGACTATGTACTTGCTACTTACGGAACAGGTGCTATCATGGCGGTTCCGGCACACGACGAGCGTGATTATGAGTTCGCTACTGAATTCAACTTACCAATCAAGGAAGTCGTGGCTGGAGGAGACATTACAAAAGAAGCATACGTTGGGGACGGCGAGCATGTGAACTCGGAATTCCTTGATGGTTTAGGAAAAGAAGATGCTATCGCAAAAATGATTGACTGGTTAGCGGACAAAGGTGTCGGCGAAAAGAAAATCACGTACCGCTTGCGCGACTGGCTATTCAGCCGTCAACGTTACTGGGGTGAGCCGATTCCAATCATTCACTGGGAAGATGGCACAATGACGACAGTTCCGGAAGATGAGCTTCCTCTAGAACTTCCAAAAACGACAGACATCAAACCAAGCGGCACTGGCGAGTCACCACTTGCGAACATTGAAGAATGGGTGAACGTGGTACATCCTGAAACCGGAATGAAAGGTCGTCGTGAAACTAACACCATGCCACAATGGGCAGGTAGCTGCTGGTACTATATCCGCTACATCGATCCAGACAATTCGGATGCAATCGCAGATCCAGAGCTATTGAAACGTTGGCTGCCTGTAGATATTTATATCGGTGGAGTCGAGCACGCTGTTCTTCACTTGCTATACGCGCGTTTTTGGCACAAAGTGTTGTACGATGTAGGCGTCGTCCACACAAAAGAGCCATTCCAGAAGTTATTTAACCAAGGAATGATTCTTGGGGAAGGTAACGAGAAGATGTCAAAATCAAAAGGCAATGTTGTAAATCCGGACGATATCGTTCTTTCACATGGTGCCGACACATTACGTATGTATGAAATGTTCATGGGACCACTTGAAGCAGCTGTTACATGGTCAACAAACGGATTAGACGGCTCTCGTCGTTTCCTAGACCGCATCTGGCGTTTGATGATGACAGAAGAAGGGACGCTTGCTGCAAAAGTTCAAGAGTCATCGGACACAACACTTGAGAAGGTCTACCATCAAACAGTGAAAAAAGTGACAGAAGACTACGAAGGCATTCGTTTCAATACAGCCATTTCGCAATTGATGGTGTTCATTAACGAATGTTACAAAGCCGATGTTGTGCCAACGCATTATGCAGAAGGTTTTGTGAAGATGTTGTCCCCAATTGCACCGCACGTAGCGGAAGAGTTGTGGCAGCACTTAGGTCACACAGAGTCCATCACATATGCAGAATGGCCAACGTATGACGAGAGCAAATTGGTCGATAACGAAATCGAAATTCCGGTTCAAGTGAACGGAAAACTTCGTGCGAAAGTCGTTGTGGCGAAAGATGCTTCTCGTGAAGAGATGGAGAAAATTGCGTTTGAAAACGAAGTAGTAAAAGAGTGGACAGACGGCAAGGAAATCCGCAAAGTGATTGCAATCCCTGGCAAGATGGTCAATATTGTCGTTGGATAATAGATCAACCCCCTTCATCTATTTTGGTGGAGGGGGCTTTTGATTGAGTTCATTAAAAGTGGAAATCCCTACAGCCAGGTTGCCATTTCCTGGGTGAGTTTCCCTGAGCCTCCCCACGTAAGCTGAAAGAAGAGCACTTTCATCTTCGTTGCCGGGTCTCAGGAAAACTCAGATGGCCCGGGAAATGACAACCTGGCTTCCGGGATTTGATACCAACTTTAATCGCAAAAAAAGAACTTCCAAGTTAATGGAGTTCTTTATTTGAATTATTAACTGTTATTTATGTACCTTCTCATCTACGAACTTTTACACTATTTTTGTAAGACCCAGCAATTATTACGTAGCAAAATAGTAATGTGGCAACTATTAATATCGTAACCGAGATGAAACTAGGATCACCCAGAAGAGCCTGAAAGATATTTTCCAATGAAATTCCTTTATCTATCCATCTTAAAATACCTGATAAGATGAAACCAGTCAGTATACCAGAAAACATAAGTATCCAAAATTTAGATTTACTCATATCAGCCTCCAAAATTTTAAATATGTTGAATTAGTACTTCACTTAACATAATAATATCATAATATTCTATATTTGGAATTTTATTTCCTTTTTTTGATGGGTGACAGGCACCGATTTCTCTCTTTAATTGCGACGAATCCCTATATAACACCATTTTTATTTCCAACAGTTCCCATTTGGTGCCTGTCACTTATTTTCAAAACCTCAGCGACACAAGCCCTTGCTAGGAAAGATCTTAGGAAATTAGGGTCTGGTTATTGAATTAGTTTCCATAAAACGACTTCGGTAGAATAAATTCGATTTGGGTAGATTAAATCCCACTTTGGGTAGAATAAATTTCACTTTCGGTAGAAGAACGGTCGCTCAGTTTTCGAGTGACCGATTTTTCATGGATTCTCTTTATTAATTTTCCTTAACTCAACGCCTTGGAGTCTGCTACACATCTAGAGTAATCGAGTTGCGCCTCCTAGAAATCCCGCAAGATGCCAACGCATCCCATGAAGCAAAGAGCGCTTCACGCGCTCCGCTGTCATCTTGCACAATTTCTGAACAGTCGGCTCCACATCTAAAGTGACGCCGCACTCATCCCCGCAACTCTGCCTGTAACAAGGGCCGCTGTGATATTATAACCACCCGTGTAGCCGTGGATATCCAAAATTTCCCCGCAGAAATAAAGCCCGTGCTTTTTCTTCGACGCCATCGTCTTTGGCTCGATTTCTTTAATTGAAACACCGCCACCCGTCACATAAGCTTTTTCAAGTGGCTGCGTACCATCGACTAGCATCGAAAACGACTTCAACAATGTAGAGAAAGTACGTACGCGTTCAGCTGACAACTCTTCACCACGCAAGTCCTCACTGATTTCCGCACGCTTCAGCAAAAATAACAGCCATCTTTCCGGGACAAGGCCTTTCAATGAATTCTTCACTGCTTTTTTTGGTTCGTCTTTTAAAATGCCGTACACATGTTGGAACGTTTCTTCACCGTTCATTTCCGGCAATGAATCGATGCGCAGTTCGACGGGTTTTCCACCATTTTTCTTACGTTCTTTTACAACAAATTGACTGCAACGCAAGATAGCGGGACCGCTGACGCCAAAGTGCGTGAATAGCATATCCATCTGATGCGTTACTAGTGTTTTGCCTTTAGCGTTGTGCACGCTCACGGCAACATCGCGAAGAGCAAGGCCTTGCAATTCTTTTGTGCGAATAAATGCTTCAGAAGATAAAACGGGTACTTCTGTCGGGAAAAGTTCCGTTACCGTGTGGCCAGCTTTTTCTGCCCACGGGTAGCCATCTCCCGTTGAGCCTGTTTGCGGAACTGCTTTTCCACCAACGGCAACTACAACGGCATGCGCGCGAATTTCTGTACCGTCTTCGAGGCGAACGCCAAGTACTTTTTCATCGTCCATTAATAGCTTCGCAACTTTTGTTTGTAGACGGACGTCTACATGCCAGCGTTTCATTTCGTCAATCAAAGCATTGACAACATCCATGGCTTTGTTCGAAACCGGGAACATGCGCCCGTGATCTTCTTCTTTTAAAGGAACATCCAACGCTTCAAAAAACGCAATGATGTCTTCGTTATTAAATACGGAGAATGGACTGTACAAGAAACGACCATTTCCTGGGATGTGCTTTACGATTTCTTCTTGAGGCAGCCGATTTGTTACGTTACAACGTCCGCCACCAGAAATGGCTAATTTTTTTCCGAGCTTTGTACCTTTTTCGATGAGTAAAACTTTTTTCTTTTCGGCACCTGCAGCGCACGCCGCCATAAGTCCAGACGGCCCGCCGCCGATTACGATTACATCAAACATGAATTGGTCACAATCCTTTTTTTCTTTTTAGTATACAGCATTGAGCTTTTGTGTGAGGAGTTGTAAACTGAAAGATAGACATTTTGCAGATGGGAAGATGATGATGGCAGGAAATTTGCTGAAAGGTACTATGATATTAACGCTCGGGCTCGTTTTATCACGAATTCTTGGCGTACTTTATGTAATTCCGTTTTATCAACTGATCGGGGAAGAGTATGTGGTGCTTTATCAATACGCATATGTTCCTTATACGATTATGCTAGCCATTGCGGTTTCCGGTGTTCCGGTAGCAGTCAGTAAGTTTGTTTCGAAATATAATGCAATGGGCGATTACGCGACCGGACGAAAACTTGTAAAATCTAGTGGATTGATCATGCTTGGAACTGGGTTTGTCGGATTTCTCGTTTTGTTTTTTATGGCGCAACCACTCGCAGAAATAGTGATGAATCAACAAGCATCAGGAGATGTCGATGAAAATCTACCATTCAACGTCAATGATGTGGCGACTGTAATTAAATACGTCAGCTTCGCCGTGCTAGTCGTTCCGGCGATGAGTTTAATACGTGGCTTTTTCCAAGGTTATCAACATATGACACCAACTGCAGTATCGCAATTGATTGAACAAATTGTTCGTATTGCTGTACTACTTGTAGGAGCATTTGTCGTTGTAAAACTAATTGGTGGTACTGAGAAGACGGCAGTTTCATTTGCTGTATTCGCTGCATTTATCGGTGCACTTGCGAGTATGGGCGTTCTGTTTTGGTACTGGAAGAAGCTACGACCTGAGTTCGATGAAATGATGAATTACACGGGGACAACAGAATCAACAAGATCTTTAAAAACGATTTACAAAGAAATGCTGATTTACACGGTTCCGTTCGCCCTTGTTGGGGTCATTAATCCGCTTTTCCAATTTATCGATATGATTACGTTCGTGTCGTCAATGGAAGCGATCGGTGTCGCGAAAGGAACAGCCAATACGTTGCTAGGGATGCTCAACTTCTCGAGCCACAAGCTTGTGATGATTCCGGTCATGCTTGCGATGGGATTCGCGATGACACTGATTCCCTTGATTACGACATATTATGCTAAACAAGACATCGCAGGATTGACGCGTTCACTGAATCAAACATTCCAAATTCTTGTGTTCTTAACGCTTCCTGCGGCATTGGGTATTTCTCTATTGTCGTATGAATTTTATACGGTGTTTTACGAAGCAAGCGAAACAGGTGCGAGCATCTTAGCCGCTTATGCACCGGTTGCAATCTTGTTCGCTTTATACCCGGTAACTACTGCTATTCTCCAAGGAATCGATCAGCAAAAACTCATCATATTGAACTTGATGATTGGCATACTCGTGAAAATGCTGCTGAACGTACCGTTTATTAAACTCTTTGAGACAAATGGAGCAATACTCGCAACATCTGTTGGCTACTTGACAGCCATCACATTGAATTTCCTGGTGATCCGTTACTTCCTTGCATACGAGACTAAGATGCTTTTCAGACGCTTAGTACTGATTGTGGGACTTACTGCAGTCATGCTTGTACTAGCGTTCTTCACGAAGGAACTGTTAGAGCTTTTCTTAAATCCAGATTCCAAACTGCAATCTATTGTCATTATTGCAGGAGCTGCTGGGGTAGGAGCAGCATTTTACGGGTTTGTTAGCTTGAAACTCGGTCTTGCTCAAAAGCTCTTTGGAGAGCGTTTAACTCGTTTCACTAGAAAGTTGGGAATTTCATGATGCGACTCGATAAGTTTTTAGGGAACATGGGCATTGGAACGCGAAAAGAAGTCAAACAGCTTGTGAAAGCACGAGCTGTCACTGTGAACGGAGTTCTTGTAAAGGACAGTGGTTTATCCATTGATCCAGACAAAGCGGATATCCGTGTCTATGATGAACAAGTACTATTTAAGCCGTATATATATTTAATGATGAATAAACCACCGGGAGTCATTTCTGCAACAGAAGACCACCGAGTCAAAACGGTGCTCGATTTATTGGATGCGGCTGTTCGCCATTACGATCTTCACCCAGTCGGTCGTCTAGACAAAGATACTGTCGGACTCTTGCTGCTAACGAATGACGGCGATCTAACACATCGTTTGCTTTCTCCTAAAAAGAAAGTGCCGAAAAAGTACTATGCTCATGTGGAGGGTGTTGTGACGGAAGCAGATGTTGCAGCGTTTGCGCGTGGTGTGGAAATCGGAGAAGGATACATTACGAAGCCTGGAGAACTGATTATACTCGAAAGTGATTCGGTTTCGAAGATTGAACTCATCATCACAGAAGGAAAGTTTCATCAGGTCAAGCGGATGTTTGAAGCGGTAGAGAAAAAAGTCGTCTACTTAAAACGTCTTGAAATGGCTAATCTTCGTTTAGATGAGACACTTTCTGAAGGTGACTACCGGGAACTCACAGAAGAAGAATTCAAAAACTTACAGTAAACATAAAAGAGAGGCTCCGATTGGGGCCTCTCTTCGTTCTAAGTTGTGGGTTGTCTACGATGAGATTTTAACGCGTTTGTTCGTCGTTGTCCATTTCCCTCTAACAGGGCTGATGACTAGGTCATTAAATGCTAGCACGTTCAAATCTCGTTGAATCGTGCGAGGAGTGATGCCAAATTCTTCGACTAAATCTTGTGTTGTTACTGTTCCGTTCTCACGGATGAACATATACATATCTTTAATTCGATTGAGCATCCGATCAGTAGTTGGTTTCATTCGTAACCACTCCTTCTTATCGTATCCTTGACTCGACTAGCGGACGATTGGTAAAACGGTTAACTAGTTACTTTAGACATCCCCTTTATGTTCTATTCTAAAACTATCTGACAATTTCATTATAAGCGCTTTTGCAACAATTTTCTAGAAAATTTGCTGATTTTACAAAACCTTAATGCTATTTCGGTGTAAAATAGAAGCATTATTCATCTTGAGGAGGACTACCATGAATTGGTTTGAACTAGCCACAGCACGAAAAGACGAGCTATTGAAAGAACTCCAGCAGTTAATTTCTATAGAAAGTGTGTTGGATGAATCTGCTGCTACAGAAGACGCCCCGTTTGGACCCAAACCTCTCGAAGCACTCGAATACCTTCTGCATCTTGGAGCAGAGCAGGGAATGACGACGAAGAATGTTGCAAACGTCGCAGGACATATCGAGATGGGACAAGGGGATGAACTGATTGGTGTTCTCGGTCACGTAGATGTTGTTCCAGCGGGGGATGGGTGGAGTGTGCCACCATTTGAAGGACGAATCGTCGGCTCAAAAATGATTGGGCGCGGCACGATCGACGACAAAGGACCGACTATGGCTGCTTGGATGGCAATGAAACTTGTAAAAGATTCAGGTATTCCACTAGAGCGACGCGTTCGTCTAATCATCGGAACGGATGAAGAGAGTGGATTCCGCTGTGTGCGGCGTTATTTTGAAACTGAAGAGATGCCAACACTAGGATTTGCGCCTGACGCTGATTTTCCAATTATCAATGCGGAAAAAGGAATCGCAGGGATTGAATTGTCTCAGTCGTCAACAAACGAGGCTTCTTCACTAGTATTTTTCCAGTCAGGAGAACGTACGAACATGGTGCCAGATGAAGCGAATGCGCTTCTCGAGTTGCCACTTAGCGAACTCGAGGCCTCTTTCCAGAAATTTTTACTTGCAAATAACCTAAAGGGAAAAGCGCAAAACGTGAACGGGAAAACTTCACTTATAGTCAGCGGAAAATCCTCGCATGCGATGGAGCCGGATAACGGGATCAATGCTGCAGTCAAACTTGCAGAATTTCTTGTTACGTTAAATATAGGCGGGCAAGGTGCGAAATTCGTGAAGACTTTGGTGGATGCATTCGGAAGCGATTCCCGTGGAAAAACATTTGATGGGTATTTTTCTGACGAAATGTCAGGTGAAACAACCTACAATGCGGGTGTCCTTCACTTTGTGCGTGAAGAAGGGTTCACAATCAAAGTGAGCATGCGCTACTCCGTCAGCGCACCGTTTGAAGAACTCGTTGAGAAAATTACGGACTATTTCAAACAGAACAAAGTCGACGTGCGTGTCAGTTCAAACTCAGGTCCGCATTATGTAGATGCATCCGATGAGCTGATTCAGACGTTATCTACTGTATACGAAAGACAAACTGGTGAAAAAGCAGAACTTCTCGCAATTGGTGGCGGAACCTATGCGCGTGTGCTTAAAAAGGGAGTTGCATTTGGTATGGTGTTCCCAGGAGAAGCAGACGTTGCCCACCAAGCCGATGAATTTGTCGACATTAAAAATCTACTAAAAGCGACAGCAATCTATGCAGATGCACTTGCTGAACTCGCGGGAAAGAAGGACTAACTCATGGAAAAAGTACTTTGGAATGATCAACTTGTTGCACGAGACGCTGTACATATCAGCATCGAAGACCGCGGCTATCAGTTTGGAGACGGCATTTATGAAGTTGTAAAGGTATACAACGGAGACGTATTCACTGCAACAGAACATATCGACCGATTGTATGCGAGTGCCGATAAAATCGGTATGGCAATCCCGTACACAAAAGATGTGCTGCATCACTTGATTCATCAATTAATCGAAGAAAATGAATTAGGAACAGGGATTGTGTACTTACAAGTAACTCGCGGTCATTCGCCGCGGAACCATGCATTCCCGAATCCTGCAGTGGAAGCTGTTGTGACAGGCTACACACGCGAATCAGCACGACCTGTCAACGAACTTGAAACGGGAGTTACTGTTTGTTTAGTCGAAGATGTTCGCTGGTTACGTTGTGACATAAAATCTTTAAATCTGCTTGGAAATGTCATGGCAAAACAAGAAGCCGTACAAAAAGGCTGTTTCGAAGCGGTGCAGCATCGCGGAGAAGTCATTACAGAAGGTTCGTCGTCGAACGCATACGGCATTAAAAATGGAGTTCTTTATACACACCCTGTAAACAACTTGATTTTGAATGGAATCACGCGTCAAGTTATTTTGGATTGTTGCGCAGAAATCGGTCTTCCTGTCGTAGAAGAAGCCTTTACTAAGGAACAAGCACTTCATATGGATGAATTTATTGTATCGTCGACTGGAATCGAGGTCATGCCAGTCGTGAAAATCGATGAAACCGTAATTGGAGATGGCAAGCCAGGGGAATGGACTCGAAAGCTACAGCAAGCATTCGAAGCAAAACTGCCACAACAACTTCATGTCTAATGCGCATTATTTTGTCGGGATCCCGGTCCCTTCTAAATACCATGCCTATTTTATAAATCTGCAACAAACACTTGAACTCGAGCACTATTACCGCCGTGTTACGCATGCAACTGATTTACATTGCACTTTGTCTTTTATCGGAGAGCTGTCTTCAGATCAGCTCCAACAGCTTCAACAGCTACTCTCAGAATTGAAGAGTAAACCGTTTTCGATGAGTACCACGGAGATTGCTGGGTTTGGAGAGGGCAAAATTCCTCGTGTCGTCTATACAGCGGTTGAAGGAAATCAAGCACTAGATGAGCTTGAACAAAAACTGTGGGCCGTCACGTCACGATTCGGGGCAGATAGAAAATCACCTTATGTTCCCCATGTCACGCTTGCAAAACGTACACGACAAATAGAGGACATTCGGTTTACAGGCCAAGCACAAGTAAGCTGGGAGGTAGCCGAGTTCTGTCTGTTCCGTGTCAACAAAGGTATGCGCCCCAGTTATGAACAGATTGCAAGTTTTCCACTGCAACTGGAGTTGTTTCAATGAAGCGGCTCGTTGTAGTTGTAAATCCAGCGGCTGGCAATGGTCAAGCATTAAAGAAATGGTATCAAGTAGAAAAGCAACTGGCGAAACCGTATGAAGTTTTCTTTTCCGAATACCATCGACATGCAGTCGAATTTGCGCAGAAAATCAGTCAAGATGCTCAGCCAACCCTACTTGTTGCGATTGGAGGAGACGGAACGGTTCACGAAGTGATTGAGGGATGTGCGGGAAGCACCCATGTAGAAGTCGTGGCTCTCTCTGCAGGCAGTGGCAATGATTTTGGTCGGACATTCACAACCATTAAGTCCGCTGAAGAGATTGACTTACTAATGCAATCCACAACTTCCGTTCAGATGCGTATCGGTCAATTATCAACGCCACTCAATCGTGCAATTTTTGTGAACAATGCGGGATATGGATTTGACGCAAAGGTCGTCTATGCAGCCAATCGTTCGATCTGGAAAAAAAGATTCAACCGCTATGGTGTTGGGAAAGTAGCGTATTACGGAGTCGTCGTGAAGGAGCTTCTCACGTATAAGCCGTCCTCTTTACACCTTGAAATTGACGGGCGGCCGCATCAAATACCGGATGTTTGGTTTGTTGTCGTATGCAATCAATCGTATTTTGGAGGTGGAATGAAAATTTCTCCTCAATCGAATCCGGTGGATGAAATTCTGGAAGCAACCGTCGTATCAAACATTTCAAGGTGGAAATTACTTGTTTTATTTGGTACGGTCTTTATAGGCTGGCACACAAAGTTGAAAGCAGTCCAAAGTTTTTCCGGCACTAGCTTTCGCTTTCGCTTCGCACATGCAACAATTGGGCATACCGACGGAGAATTCTGCGGTGAATTGCTGCCTCATGAATGGGCAGAGGTTTCATTGAAGCCACAAACTTGGGCAATGCCCGTGAAATAGAAAGGTGAACAACTATGCGTTTACGTCATAAACCATGGGCTGAAGACTATATTAAAGCCCATCCGGAAGTCGTTATTGCGGACCCGGAATCACGAAAAGGAAAATGGCATGAAGAGTTCGGGAACACAAACCCCGTTCATGTCGAAGTTGGAACAGGCAAAGGTGCCTTTGTCATTGGCATGGCACGTCAAAACCCGCACATCAATTACATCGGAATCGAATTGTATGATTCTGTTATCGTGGTTGCTCTTGAAAAAGTACTGGAGCAGGAATCTCTTCCAAACTTACGTCTATTGAATGTAAATGGAAAAGACCTCACGGAGTATTTTGATAAAGGCGACATTGGTCAAGTGTATTTGAACTTCTCGGATCCATGGCCAAAAACCCGTCATGCGAAACGTCGTCTAACGCATGCCAACTTCCTTACACTTTATAAAGAGTTGCTACCTGAAGGTGGAGAAGTACACTTTAAAACCGACAATCGTGGCTTATTTGAGTATTCTTTGATGAGCATGACCGATTTTGGCATGAAACTAGTATTTGTCTCGCTCGATTTGCATGCCAACGAGCCAGAAGACAATGTACGAACAGAGTATGAGGAAAAGTTTGCTGCAAAGGGGCAGCCGATTTATCGACTTGAAGCAAAATTCAACTAGGGGTGAAGAAATGGACACGTATCAATTTGGGGAATTTACGTTTACATGGTTAAAAGGTGGTACAACCAATATGGATGGAGGAGCGATGTTTGGCGTCGTTCCGAAACCGCTTTGGTCAAAAAGATATCCGGTCAATGAACAAAATCAAATCGAACTTCCGTGTGATCCACTACTCATTCAAACAGGTGACTACAAAATCTTGTTGGAATCCGGACTAAATGCGGGGAAGTTTGATGACAAGAAAAAGCGCAACTACGGCATTACGGACGAATCTCGTGTCAACGAACAATTAGCGGAACTCGGCTTAACACCCGCTGACATCACGCACATTATGATGACTCACATGCACTTTGATCACGCGTCTGGATTGACAAGTTTAGAGCAAGATGGTTCATACAGCTCCACATTCCCAAATGCCACAATCTTTGTGTCGGAAGTAGAATGGAACGAGATGCGCAATCCGAATGTTCGTTCACGCAATACATACTGGAAAGAGAACTGGCAGCCAATTGAGCAGCAGGTGCAAACTTTCTCAGAAACACACGAAGTCATTCCAGGTCTTACAATGATTCATACAGGTGGTCATAGTGATGGCCATAGTATCATCAAAATGGAACAAAACGGCGAGACAATTATTCACTTTGCAGATTTGATGCCGACACATGCGCACCAAAGTCCGTTATGGGTTTTAGCGTATGATGATTATCCGATGACGTCTGTTTTTACAAAAGAGAAGTTAGTGAAAGAAGTGCTCGACAACGGGTACTGGGTAAGTTTCTACCATGACTCGTTTTATCGTTTGTTGAAATGGTCACCGGACGGTAAAGAAATTGTCGACGCTGTGAAACGTACACCTTAATTTGGATCCGGCCTCTGGAGTGGGGGCCGGTTTTTTTGTTGGCGAATAGTTTCCATAACATGACTTCGGTAGAACAAATCTGATTTCGGTAGAATAAAAATCGATTTGGGTAGAACAAATCCCATTTAGTGTCGAACAAATCGCCGCTTCGTCCGATGAACGGCCGCTCAACCAAACTACACACCAAATTAAAAAACGAACCGCTGCTCCAGCGATTCGTTTCACTCACCATTCATTTATGAAATCTTTTTAATCTCTAACACAGAGCCTGTACGCGCATCCGCTGCAAACTCGTAGTTTTCAGTCTGCCCGTTTTTCATACGCGTAATGCCACCTTTAAAAACTTCTGTCTCGATAAAGCCAACATGAAACGGTTCAGTTTTCATATAGACCCAAGACCCGTCAATTGGCCCCTCTTGCTTAAAGGCTTCCTTCACCTGCTCTAAAACTTGATCCGCTGTCACACTTGGAATATAGCGACTAGCTGCTTGTGAAGCGACGACCCCAATCACGACACCTGTTCCTAGACCCATCATATAATCACGTAATCTCATTTACGAATTCCTCCTCTATACAAAAAATACCTTACACACAGTATATACGTTTTTAAACAGAAAACGAAACATTAGCTATTTCGAAAATCGAAAGAAAAGATGGAATTTTGCACTAGATTCTACTACACTAGAAAGTAGAGTGATTTTGTTAAGGGGGACATTACAAGTGAATCAAGAAACTTTGCAGTTGTTTAAAACATTAACAGAACTACCTGGAACGCCAGGAAATGAGCACCAAGTTCGTAACTTCGTACGATCAGAACTAGAAAAATATTCGGATGACATCATTCAAGATAATTTGGGTGGCATCTTCGGTGTCAAGAAGGGACCTGAAAATAGCCCTCGCATTCTTGTTGCCGGACACATGGATGAAGTAGGATTTATGGTTTCTAGCATCACAGAAAACGGAATGATTCGTTTCCAGCCGCTTGGTGGATGGTGGAATCAAGTCATGCTCGCGCAACGTGTAGATATCGTGACACGTGAAAAAACAATTCCTGGTGTGATTGGATCAATCCCGCCGCACTTGTTGAGCGAAGAAGTACGCAATCGTCCTATGGATATCAAGAACATGTTGATTGATGTCGGGGCAGACGATAAAGCAGACGTTCAAGCGATGGGCATCCGTCCAGGTGATCAAATCGTTCCAGTGTGTCCATTTACGCCAATGGCAAATCCGAAAAAAATCATGGCAAAAGCGTGGGACAACCGCTATGGTGTGGGTCTTGCGATTGAACTGTTAAAAGAACTAAAAGGTGAAACGTTGCCGAATCAATTGTTCTCTGGAGCAAACGTAATGGAAGAAGTTGGTCTTCGTGGAGCACAAGCATCTGCAACGATGATTCAACCTGATCTGTTCTTCGCACTAGATGCAAGTCCAGCGAATGATGCGTCTGGCGACAAAAATGAATTTGGTCAACTTGGAAAAGGAACATTATTGCGTATTTTAGACCGTTCGATGGTGACTCACCGTGGAATGCGTGAATTCATTTTGGATACGGCTGAAACAAACAAGATTCCGTACCAGTATTTCATTTCACAAGGTGGGACCGATGCAGGACGTGTCCACACGGCAAACGAAGGGGTTCCAAGTGCAGTAATCGGAATCTGCTCGCGCTATATTCATACGGCAGCTTCGATCATTCACACAGACGATTACGCGGCAGCGAAAGAACTGCTCATCAAACTTGTGAAATCAGCAGATGCTACTACATTGAAAACAATCAAAGACAACGTCTAAAGTGTCCTTCGGGGCACTTTCTTTAATAGGAGGAACTGATATGATTTGCACTATTGGAACACAAAACAAAGCGAAAATTCAAGCTGTGAAAAATGCATGTGAAAAAGCTGGAGTAATCTTTGATTTTCAACCATTCCCTGCAGAATCAGATGTGGCAGCACAGCCCATCTCAGATGAGGAAACACGACAAGGCGCGATAAACCGAGCACGTCACGCATTGCGTGAAACGGAATCAGAAATTGCCATCGGCCTAGAAGGTGGAGTCAAGTGGATCGAAGGGACTTTGTATTTGTGTAATTGGGGAGCACTTGTTACGAGAGATGGAGAGACGTTCACTGCAATGGGCGCTGGATTACCTCTTCCGGAAGAAATCGCAGAGGGGATTCGTGCGGGACAGGAACTTGGACCTTTAATGGACCTCTATACGAACAAACAAAATATTCGCCATAATGAAGGGGCTATCGGCGTGTTCACAAATGGGCTCATTGATAGAAGTGCGATGTTTGAACATATCGTGCTGCAGCTGATCGGACAATGGATGCGTCAAAAATCAGTTGTTTGATTGTTTTGGCCTAGACAGGTACAATAGAGGGCGGGGAAAAAGAAGGGAGGCCATCAAATGATAAAACGTAAATGGCGATTTTTACTTGTCCCACTGGCTCTCGTCCTTGTACTCGCAGCTTGTGCATCACCTGAAGAACAAGCAGCTGAAGGTGTGCGAAGCGCAACTAAATTACTTGAAGAGACACCTGAGCAACCAAATGAAAAAGTTGGCGAACACGGCCTATTCATTCCATCAGGCTATCAAGTAGAAACAGGGTCAGAGGCACCAAATATATTATTGAATCACTCAAACGACACGTATGTGTTATTTATAAATGAGAATGAACCGGCTACTAGCAGACTGTATTATGATTTACTCGTATCGGATCCTTCAAAAGAAATTGTGGAAGAAGAGACGAATGAATTGAGTGACCAATTTGGATTCGCAGCTGTGGTCGCGCATTCAGATGATCAATTTGAATTGATTGTTAGCCGCGGCGGCGTAAAGCTTTCTACCGTCACAAATGACAAAGCGATTGATACAAAATTACAAGATATGATGCGGATTGTGCATTCATACCAAACTGAGGAGGCGTCACAATGATTGATTTACAGTCAAAAGAACAGTTTGAAGAACTAAAACAAGGCAACACAGTATTCTTATTCACAGCTGGCTGGTGTCCGGATTGTCACTTTATCGATCCTTTCATGCCAGAAGTGGAAGAGAAGTATGCACACTATACATTTGTCTCAGTTGATCGAGATCAATTCATCGAAATCTGCCAAGAGATGGACGTCTATGGCATTCCAAGTTTCATCGTTTTTGAACAAGGGTTAGAAACGAAACGTTTTGTTAGCAAAGACCGCAAGACACAACAACAAATTGAAGAGTTTTTAGACGGTTCACTCGCGTGAACCGTTTCATTTTGAAGCTGAGAAGGGAGTGCTCTCAATGAAGCCTTTGCAGCTGATTGCACAGTTAAAAACATCATTACTCGAAGAGGATTATACGTATTCCTACAATCGTGAAACCAATATTCTTAAACTCACACATAAACGTGTGAACCGAACAATTGAATTGTCACTCGGTCCAGTGATTGCGAAGTATGGACAAAAGAAGGAAAAGGCGATCGAAGAAGTCGTCTATATGATTCACGAAACATTTGACGCGATGGAAAAAGAGCAGCAAACAGAACGCTACTTGAATCCAACAATTTATCCTGTTATTCGCGCGACTTCATTCCCAACAAAGTCGAAGCAAGGTGTACCGTTCATCACTAGACCTCACACTGCAGAGACACGTATTTTCTATGCACTGGATTTAGGGTCTACGTACCGCTTAGTCGATCAAGACCTGCTAGGGAAATTGCAAATGACTGAACAAGAAGTAACAGAGTCTGCACTATTCCAATTGCGCAATTTACCAACTGCGTATAAAGTAGATGAAGTTGCAGGAAACAAGTACTACTTTTTCAACGCGAATGATGGCTACGATGCGAGTCGCATTTTAAACGATCGGTTGATGAAGGAGATGCAAGACAAAGTCGAAGGTGAGATGACACTCGCTGTTCCTCATCAGGATGTTTTGATTATTGGAGACATTCGAAATGATGCTGGCTACGATATTTTAGCCCAAATGACGATGCATTTCTTTACAGTAGGAATTGTTCCGATCACATCATTATCATTTTTATACGAAGAAAGCGAGCTTGAACCGATTTTTATTCTCGGAAAGCATGCTAATCAAAAGGAGAACAACTAAATGCGCGTGTATTACAATACAAAAGGAATCGGTGACGTTTTATTAATTGAATTAGGTTCTACTACTAATGAACTTTCAACTGAACGCTTTGGCGACGTTACCCTCGTTACAGATGCAGTGACAAATGAAGCAGTAGCGTGTAATCTATTCTGTTTTTCAACATATGAAAAGTTACCTGGAGACGGAGTTGTTGAACTATCTCCTGAATTGGTGTCAAAACTACAACAAATTCTAGATCAGAATGACGTGCCACTTGAATTAAAAGCTGACTTCACTCCAAAATTCGTTGTCGGGCATGTGAAAGAACTAACAGCTCATCCGGATGCAGACAAACTTCGCGTTGCAACAGTGGACGTTGGAGATGAAGAATTGCAAATTGTATGTGGAGCTCCGAATATCGAACAAGGACAACACGTCGTCGTTGCAAAAGTTGGCGCCACAATGCCATCAGGTCTTGAAATCAAAGATGCTGTTCTTCGAGGCGTTCCCTCTTCTGGGATGATTTGTTCTGCAAAAGAGCTAGCAATTCCCAATGCACCACAAGAAAAAGGCATTCTCGTCATAGACTCTTCAGTCGTTCCGGGTACCCCTTTTGAATCGTTATCTATTACTTTCTAAGCATGCCATCTGGCGTGCTTTTTTTATTCCTACTAAAACATCACTTCTACCTAGACGTGTGTACGAAATTCCTACAGACGTCAGGCCTTTTTCTTGGTAAAATGGAGAGATAGAAAGGATGAAGAACACCATGGAATGGGTAAAACGATTATTCCGACAAAACCAGCAAGAAGAAATACCAGAACAATCATCCTTTGAAGAAGTGCCGGCGAAGAAGCAGCCACCATTCCGCTTCCCGCTCATTTCGGACGATGAAAAAAACTATCTAGTAAATAAACCTACGGCAGCTCCATTTGAGCCAACGCCTTCAAGTTATTCATATGAAAACCACTATACGTCTTCTGAGCCACAGGCACCGAAAAAGCCGTACGCTCCTTCAGAGCCGCGTACTCCGAAACGCCAGCAAGATCCGGTTTCAAATAAGCCTGTGCAAAAAGAAATTGTACGGTCAAAAAAGCGCTACGTGCCATCTGTCGTTCCTTCGCCAGTCTTTGGGCTGAAGACAGAGCAAGAATCAGCAGCTAGCATCACACGAACAATGCGCACATCTCACTATGATTGGACAGCTGAACAACAGGAAGAGTTACCAGTGCAAGCTGTTGAACTCGATATTCCAACTAAAGGTGAAGCCTTAAGGACAGAACCAGTTGTAGTAGATAAGATGAAGGATGAAATTCCTGCGCCTCAAGAGCAAGTGGTGGAACAGTCAGTAAATCTAAACAATGAAGAAGCAACAGCAACAATTGAGCAAGTAGCCCTTGAACAAGCGGAGAATGTAGTTGAAGAAACTGTACCCGAGCCAGAGCGCCCGAAAGAAAAAATCAAACCTTTCAATGTATTGATGCTTTCTTCGGATAAACGTAAGCTTGAACAAAAAGTATCTGTACCTACTCAGCTCAAACAAGAGCCGATTCAAGTGCCAGCGCAACCAGCTGTACCTCTTGATGAGACACGCGATATGAAGTCTGAAGTAAAAGAAGAACCTATTGTACCCAACTATGCAATGCCAGCGTCCAACTTCCTACATGCACCTGTACATAAATCGGATGATAATGAGTGGATGGATCAACAAGCCGAGCATCTTGTCGAGGCACTCGCACATTTCCAGATTCAGTCTGAAGTGATCTCTATTGTCCAAGGTCCAGCTGTCACTCAGTTTGAGTTAACGGTAGGGCAGGGGACAAAAGTAAGTAAAATCCGTAATTTAACAGATGACTTGAAATTAGCACTTGCTGCTAAAGACATTCGTATCCAAGCACCGATTCCTGGGCGCCGCTCAATCGGAATAGAAATTCCAAACCGTGTGTCACGTGCTGTGCAATTATCGGAAGTAATTGAAGCACCTGCCTTTAAAAATGCAGATTCTCCACTTGAAGTGGCAATGGGGCTCGACTTGCATGGTCAACCTGTGACAATGGACTTGCGCAAAATGCCACATGGCTTGATTGCTGGTGCCACTGGTTCTGGAAAGTCTGTCTTTATTAACTCACTGCTCATTAGCTTGTTATATAAAGCTTCACCGAGCGATGTCAAACTGTTACTGATTGATCCAAAAGTAGTGGAATTAGCGCCATTTAACCATATCCCTCATTTAATCAGCCCTGTCATAACAGATGTGAAAGCTGCTGCTGCTGCACTAAAATGGGCAGTTGAGGAAATGGAAAGACGCTACCAGTTGTTCGCACATGCAGCAGTACGTGACATTTCTCGCTTTAATCAGAATGCAATTGAAGCTCGCAAATTTTCGAAAAAACTTCCATACATCGTAATTGTCATTGATGAGCTTGCGGATATGATGATGGCCGCGCCACAGGACGTGGAGGATTCGATTTGCCGAATCGCTCAAAAAGCGCGTGCATGTGGTATCCATCTCGTTCTAGCTACGCAACGACCAAGTGTTGATGTCATCACGGGTCTCATCAAATCTAATGTTCCAACGCGTATTGCGTTCTCTGTTTCATCTCAGATCGACTCCCGGACGATTCTTGACCAACAAGGAGCTGAGCGTCTGTTAGGAAAAGGGGACATGTTATACCTCGGAAGTGGGATGGCAAGCCCAATCCGGATTCAGGGGACTTATGTTTCGGATGATGAAATCGACAGAATCATTGCGCATGCTCGTTCGCAAGGAGAACCAGACTACATTTTCAAACAAGAAGATTTAATTGTGCGCGCAGTCGAAGTGGAAGAACAGGATGAGCTATTTGAAGAAGCAAGCCGTTTTATTATTGAACATGGCGCTGCTTCGACTTCTCTATTGCAGAGAAAGTTCCACTTAGGCTATAATCGAGCAGCACGGCTAATGGATGCTATGGAAACAGCAGGCATCATCACAGGCCAAAATGGAAGTAAACCACGTGAAGTACTCGTATCCGAAGAGTTTTTACAGGAAATTTTGTAAGGAGGAACCCAAGTGACAACCTATCATTTTACAGGAATTAAAGGATCGGGGATGAGCTCGCTCGCTCAAATCCTCCATGACGTGGGCCATCACGTTCAAGGCTCAGATAAATCAGAGTTCTTTTTCACTGAAAAACCTCTTCATGAACGAGGAATCAATGTTTATGAATTCGAACAAGCAGATATTACCGCAGAGATGATTGTGATTGCAGGAAATGCGTATCCAGATTCTCATCCGGAGCTTGAAAAAGCACGAACTGCCGGTGCAGAAATTATTCGCTATCATACTTTCTTAGGGAATTATATGAGTCAGTTCACATCTGTTGCTGTAACAGGAGCACATGGGAAGACTTCAACTACTGGTTTGTTATCACACGTTTTGAACGTGTATTCACCAACCTCTTATTTAATTGGGGACGGAACGGGGAACGGCTTAGCAGATGCTGAGAACTTTGTGTTTGAAGCGTGTGAGTACCGTCGACATTTCCTAGCGTATCATCCAGATTATGCTGTGATGACAAATATTGATTTTGATCACCCAGATTATTTCACTAGTAAAGAAGACGTATTCTCTGCGTTCCAAGAGATGGCGTCTCAAGTCAAAAAAGCAATCTTTGCTTGTGGAGATGACGATGACTTACTGAAAATCACGGCTTCGGTTCCGGTTATCTATTACGGGATTAAGAGTGGCAACGATTTCCAAGCGACATCCATCGAGAAGACCCCGGATGGTACTACGTTTGATGTGATGATCCGTGATGAGTTTTATCACCGATTCCATATCCCGATGTACGGCGATCACACGATTCAAAATGCACTAGCAGTCATCGCACTTTGTCATTTTGAAGAGATTCCAGCAGAAGCGATTGCCAAAGGTCTATCAACATTCGGAGGGGTTAAACGTCGTTTCACAGAAACGTTTAAAGACGCACGTGTACTAATCGATGATTATGCACACCATCCAACTGAAATTACAGCTACAATTCAGTCTGCTCGTCAGAAGTATCCAGACAAAGAAGTGATTGCTGTCTTCCAACCGCATACGTTCTCACGTACTGCAAAATTCTTAGATGAGTTTGCAGACGCATTGAGTAAAGCAGATAAGATCTATCTCTGTGAGATTTTTGCATCTGCTCGTGAAGCACAAGGGGAGTTAACGATTCATGATCTTCAGAAATTGACGCCAAACAGTGCAATTTTATCGGAAAGTGATGTGTCACCACTTTTGGTCCACGAAGACGCAGTGTTCCTGTTCATGGGAGCAGGAGACGTCCAGAAATTCCAGCAGGCTTTTGAGAAGTTGATTTAAAACCGTGCCTCGGGGCGGTTTTTTATTTTCACTTGAAATCTAAGGAGCACTATTGCCATAATAGGAACATGGGAAAAAAGAAGCAGTGGAGTTTATCTTGGATGTCACAGGGTATACTAAAACTAGCAATTGAAAGTTAGCTAAAGGAGGAACAGTAGATGGAGAACTTATTGTACATAGCTGCCGTTATTGCAGCAGTCGGATTCCTTGTTCTCTGTGTCAGCATGGCGATTACCTTGTTTTCAGTAAAGAAAACATTGGCCAACGTTGCTGTTACAGTCGAGCACTTAGATTCCAACCTGCAAGACATGACAAAAGAAACGGCACTATTACTACACAAAACAAACGCTCTAACAGAAGATATTCAATACAAATCTTCTCAATTAAACGGTCTTGTCACATCTGTTAAAGGATTTGGGGATACTGTTAACCAGTTCAATTCATCTATGCAGCGTATTACAAGCTCTGTAACGAATGAAGTTGAAAAAAATGAAGACAAAATTGCACAAGTTGTGCAGTGGAGCAATGTAGTATTAGGGATTCGCGATCAATGGAAAGAGCGTAAATCATTAGAAGAAGCGGGTTACTATACGTATAAAGCAAAACAAACGAAGCAAGAAGATTCATCATATCAATCTACTTTATAGGAGGAATTACGATGACAAACTACTCAAATAAACCAAGTTATGGCGATAGCCGCAAAAATACAGAGTATTACGATCACGAAGCTTCTTATGCGTCACAAGGTGAGACGTTCTATGCACCACAAAATTATGTGGGTCATGATGAAATCTACCGTGAAGAATCTGCAAGCAAAGACTTTTTGTTAGGCGCATTAGTAGGAGGAATCATCGGAGCAGCTACTGCTTTGTTACTAGCACCAAAAAGTGGAACTGAACTACGTGGTACTATCTCTGAACAAGCTTTAACTATTAAAGAAAAGTCAGCTGATCTTTCTCAAAACGCTAAAACAAAAACGACAGAAATCTCTAAAAAAGTTTCGGATTCTTCTAACCAGTTATTAAGTAAAGTGAAGAAGAACCAAACTCCTCCGATGGATGATGGCACTGCTTCATCTGAAGGTGAAGAAGAAATGGACGTACTGGAAACTGTATCAAATACAGTAGAAGATGTAGATACAGAAACTTCTCCAGTGGGCGAAGCTTTCTCAGACGCATTAAAAGATTCAGAAGAAAAAAAATAGTAATAGGCACCAACACCTCGCAATGCGGGGTGTATTTTTTGCTAAATAACTTTAACGAGTTGAAGCGTTAAATTATTTTACGTGACTTTTCAACTCTACTTCCTTATAATAGACAGTATCTCGAAAATGAAGTACAATTTTCAGAAATTCAACCGCATCATAGGAGAGGAGCAACACAATGAGTCAATCAGAATTAGAAACACTACGCAGCCGTGTCGACGAGCTGAACACCGAAATTCTCAAACTTATTAATGAACGCGCAACAGTTGTTCAAGAAATCGGTAAAGTCAAAGAGAAATCAGGTGTGAATCGCTATGATCCTCTGCGTGAGCGCAATATGCTGGACCTTTTAAAAGAATCCAATCAGGGGCCTCTCCCACAATCTACAGTCGAACATATTTTCAAAGAAATCTTTAAGACTGCTTTAGAACTACAAGTGGACGACCAAAAGAAAGCCTTATTGGTATCCCGTAAAAAGAAAGCAGAAGATACAATTGTTACTGTGAACGGAGAGCCAATTGGACAAGGAAAACCATCATTCGTATTTGGACCTTGTGCAGTTGAATCCTACACACAAGTGGCAGAGGTTGCCGCATCAATTCAATCCAAAGGGTTAAAACTTATCCGTGGGGGAGCATACAAGCCACGTACGTCTCCATACGATTTCCAAGGACTTGGTCTAGATGGATTAAAAATCCTGAAACAAATTTCAGATGAGTTCGGTTTGGGCGTGGTATCTGAAATTGTTACACCTGGACATTTAGAAGAAGCACTTGATTACATCGATGTGATTCAAGTGGGTGCTCGCAACATGCAGAACTTCGAACTATTAAAAGCAGTTGGTTCAATAGATAAACCGGTTCTTCTAAAACGTGGAATCTCAGCGACACTGGACGAATTTGTTCATGCTGCAGAATACATCATGTCGCAAGGAAATGATCAAATCATTCTTTGTGAGCGTGGTATCCGTACGTATGAAAAAGCAACACGCAACACATTAGATATTTCTGCGGTGCCAATTTTGAAACAAGAAACGCACTTGCCAGTATTTGTAGATGTTACGCACTCAACAGGGCGTCGTGATATCTTGTTACCAGCAGCAAAAGCTGCTCTTGCCATTGGAGCAGATGGAGTGATGGCAGAGGTTCATCCAGATCCAGCTGTTGCTTTATCAGATCAAGCTCAACAAATGAACTTGAAGCAATTTGATGATTTCTACAGTTCATTACAAAATTTCATGAAATCTCATGAAATTCACGCATAAAACTGAGCATCCTTCGGGGTGCTTTTTTTCGTTGTTAAAAGTAAATGATTTCCTTTCATGAAATGCCATGATTTTATACGTTTTTCATACAAAAGTATTGTATACTAAGTTAAATAGTACCTGACAAAGGGGAGAAAACCATGACAGTCACGATTTATGATGTAGCACGTGAAGCAAATGTCTCAATGGCTACAGTCTCACGTGTAGTAAATGGCAACCAAAATGTAAAGCCGGCAACTCGCCAGAAAGTTCTTGCCGTCATTGAACGTCTTGATTATCGTCCAAATGCAGTAGCACGTGGATTAGCAAGTAAAAAAACAAAAACTGTTGGCGTTATTATTCCCGACATCTCGAATGTCTTTTATGCAGAACTTGTGCGTGGAATTGAAGATATCGCAACAATGTATCGCTATAACATTATTCTGACCAACTCAGACCAACAGCCTCAAAAAGAAGCGCAACTGCTCTCGACTTTATTGAGTAAACAAGTGGATGGCGTAGTGTTGATGAGTGATCAATTATCAAATGAGCTCCGTGATGAAATGAAACGTTCATCTATCCCGATGGTTCTTGCAGGGACTTTAGATCAAGCGACGGATACGCCTTCTGTGAATATCGAATATCATGAAGCGGCAGTTCAAGCTGTTGAACGACTAATTCAAAACGGTCATCAACGAATTGCTTATGTGACCGGTTCGTTGAAGTCCTCCATTAATCGTTTGCACAAGCTCACAGGATACGAGAAAGCTTTGGATGCTGCAGACCTTGAAGTAGACTCGGACTTGATTGTAGAGGTCGAGAATACATATGAGGAAGGGATTCGTGCGTTTGAACAACTCCAAAGCCTAAAGCAACCTCCAACTGCTTATTTTGCAGGAAATGATGAGATTGCAATCGGCATTTTGCAAGGCGCAAAAGATGCAAATCTAAATGTCCCAGGTGATATTGAAATCATCAGTTTTGAAGATTCAAAATTAACCCGTATGGTGCGCCCGCAATTAACAAGTATTGCAATGCCTCTATATGATATTGGTGCGGTTTCGATGCGTCTACTTACGAAGTACATGAACAATGAAAAAGTCGAAGAGGGTACAGTTATTTTGCCGTACCGTCTCGAAGAACGTCAGTCAGTGAAATAATACTTGAATTTAAGTCGCCCTCCATCCAGAACGCCATTTCCAGGGGGCTCAGTTAGTATACAAAAGTCATTTCAATTTATCTCAACATTTCTTCAAGAAGAATATCATAGAACTTTTCTTACTAGTTAATTAGCAAACAATCGCTGTCCTAAACTATATTTAATTAGACGCTAAAAAAGGCCTCCAACCAGAAATTTCTTTTCTGGTGGGGGCCTTTTTTGTAGTATTTGTTTGAAATACATTTGCAGCTGTACAATTAGTTTCCATAATATGAGCAATGTAACAATGAGCTTCGCTAACGTCATAATGGAAGCTGCTAACGTCACGATCAGCCGAATTAATGTAGTAATCACCGTAGTAGTGCACTAAAGTCAAAGAGCTTCTAAAAGATTCTGTGATAAAAACTAAAGTTGAGTGGAATGGAGGGGTTGACTCCAGTGGGATTCCAGTCTGCCGTGAGATCCCGCAGGCGCTTGCGACGAGGAAGCTCACGCAGCGCCCACGGAAAGCAGCCCCGCAGTGGAACTCAACGTTTTAGAGTGGCGTTCTCCACATCTAAATGGAATCGAGTTTCGCCTCCTAGAAATCCCGCAAGAAGCCATCGCAGCCTATGAAGCAAAAAGCGCTTCACAGTCCACGCTGTCTTCTCGCACAATTTCTAACCAGTCGGCTCCACATCTAAAGACTCATTTTTTTCTCATTCCGAATAATGTACAAAGACTTCTCTAACATCTGCTGATTCTTCTCTGTGATTTCTGCTTTACGAGGAATAGCTTCGTAAAGAGGGGACGGATCTTCCCATGTCGGTATGAGGGGGACTGGGCTTTCTTGCTCCCATCGCTCTAACCACGTTTTTGGTAACTCCCCAGTAGGTGCCGGTTGATCCGACATTTCCAACCAGATCAGCGACCATGCACGAGGGACTACGCGCCAAATATCATAACCGCCGCCGCCAACCGCAATCCATTTCCCCCCACAATATTCATGCGCAAGTTCATGCGCTAGTTTAGGAATCTCTTTGTAGGTTTCGATTGTTCCATATAAATGTGTAAGAGGATCAAAGTAATGAGCATCTGCACCATTTTGCGTCAAAATCACATCTGGCTTAAAATGCTCTACGATTTCCCGGAATGCAGCACGGTAAATCTCTAAAAACGATTCGTCTTCTGTGAAGGCATCGATTGGGAAATTGAACGAAGTCCCATAGCCTTCACCTGAACCACGCTCTGTGATATTCCCCGTTCCAGGGAAAAGGTAGCGACCTGTCTCATGAATCGAGATTGTGCATACATTTGGGTCATCGTAAAAACACCATTGTACACCGTCCCCATGATGCGCATCCGTATCGATATACAGAACGCGAGCATTGTATTTTTGCTGCATATACCGAATTGCTACAGAGCTATCGTTATAAACACAAAATCCTGAAGCTTTCCCTCGGAATCCATGATGCAGGCCACCACCCAAGTTAACCGCATGTTTCGCTTTACCTTCCATTACATAGTCGACTGCAGTCAACGTACTTCCGACAAGACGGGCACTTGCTTCGTGCATGCCAACAAATAGTGGCGTATCTTCCGTGCCAATGCCGTACGCTTCAAATTCCTCTGCATTGCAATCTGGCTCGCTCGCTTTTTTTACAGCGTCGATATAGCGCATGTCGTGTGCCAACGCGAGTTCTTCGTCAGTGGCCATACGAGGTTCGACAATATGTTGTTTTGAAAGCGCATTCATTTTTGTTAATAAATCAACCGTCAGTGTCAAACGTTTCTGGTTGAATGGATGTGTATCTGAAAACCGGTACCCCAATTGGTCTTCTGAATAGACAAATACAGCTTCGTTTACAGTGTCGGGTGACTTGGCCATATGACGTCAAACCCTTCTTTTTCAAGAGCAGAAACGAGCTTTAGGGGATTGATCGTTTTTACTCGAATTACAAGAATCTTGTAGAGCTCGTCTTTTTTATCAGGATAGACCAGTACAGACAAGACGTTTACACGGTGTTCGTAAAATACTTTAGAGACTTCAAACAATACACCTGATTTATTTGGAACACGGATTTCAATTTGAGAACCGGGTTGCGTAACGCCTGTTAACTCAATGAATTTATAAAGCATGTCGGACTCTGTAATCATTCCCACAAGTTTTCCTTTACTGACAATTGGTAAGCACCCGATACGATTGTCGTAAAAAATGGTAGCGGTTTCTTCCACAAAGTCAAGAGGATGACCAGTAATAGGGTTTGGAGTCATGATTTTTTCAATCGGTGTATCAAGCACGCTATAGTCATCTGAATCCAATAGATTTGAAGGTGTTGCTTGTTTGATATCACGATCAGTAATGACACCGAGTACTTCGCGTTCGTCATTCACAACTGCAATGTGGCGTATTTTTTTTTCTCGAAGTGTGGCAGCCGCTTCTCTCAATGTTTGCGCGGGAAGGAGCGTAGCCACATCCGTATTCATAATTTCTTCGATAATCATGAGCGAGCCTCCTAGTACATGAAACGATTCATAAATCGTAGCTGATCAAATTGTTGAATAGAATCATTATCGACGCGTGAGCCGATGCGAGCCATTAAACAGTTTGCCGGGTGCGAACTAATTTCTGGGTCATCTGTAGCGAAATATTCAAGTCCACCCGCATTCATCATTTTTTCCATTACTTTTCGGTATTCCCATACGTTTAAACCTGTTCCTTTTAAATCCCAGTGCCAATAATATTCCGTTGTGATGACAATGTAATCGTTCATCGCATCGTCCATCATCGAAACCTTTAATAGACTTTTTCCTACTCCGCTTCCTCGGTATTTCGGAATCACTTCGATTGCACCGAGTTCAATCAAATTTTCCATGTTTCCTTTCGACCAGCGTTCAAGAGGGTCTGGGTGCAAGAATGTCGCATACCCGACAATAGTTGTTTGCTCTCGAACAATAATCAAACGGCCTTCCGGTAACTTTGCAATATCGATAATTGCTTTATGTTGTTGATCGGGGACACGGAAAGAGGTCAAATCCTCGTGAAACTGCAAAGAAGCAATTTCCTCACTTGGCACAGGACCTTCTACGATCACAGTTCCGTGTTTTGTTTTCACTTCAATGGCATTGTAGGTTTTTTTATGAATCACATGCACACCACCTTCATTTTACTCTTATCCATTATACCGTATACCCTAGAAAATGTGTGCGCTTTCAAGAAACATTCAGAATAGTTGTACAAACGAAATAACTTTAGGTAAAATAAGGGGGTACTTACATAGAAGGGGTGACAGTATGAAACTTGAAACATTAGCAGCAGTTCAAGGAAACTATAATCTTACGGAGTATGAATCGTTCTCAAAAGATTTCTCATGGGATAGTGCATCTGAGGTATTTGACTGGCACAAGACGGGGAAAATGAACATTGTACATGAGGCGATTGACCGTCATGCATATTCTTCAAACAAGAATAAAGTGGCGCTCTTTTATCAAGACAATGATCGTAAGGAAAGCTATACGTTTTACGAAATGATGCGCAATGTAAACCGAGCGGCAAATACGCTTTCTAAATATTCATCTCTTGAAAAAGGGGACCGCATGTTCATCTTCATGCCACGTTCACCGGAGTTGTATTTTGCACTTTTAGGTGCATTAAAGATGGGAGTAATTGTAGGGCCTTTGTTTGAAGCATTCATGGAAGGCGCGGTGTATGACCGTTTAGATGACAGCGATGCGAAAGTATTAGTGACTACTCCAGAACTTCTCAGTCGCGTACCTGTCGACAAGCTTCCAAAACTTGAAACAATCTTCCTCGTTGGGGAGTATGATTCATTTGATGAGAAGTATGTTGATTTTACAGCAGGCCTTCAAGAAGCAAGTGACAAGTTTGAAACGGTGTGGGTTGATCAAGAAGATGGTTTAGTGCTTCATTACACATCGGGTTCTACTGGTAAGCCAAAAGGAATCTTACATGTACATGGTGCGATGGTTCAACACTACCACACGATGAAGTGGGTCATGGATGTTAAAGAGAATGATATTTACTGGTGTACTGCGGATCCAGGCTGGGTTACGGGTACTGTATACGGAATCTTTGGTCCTTGGCTGACAGGAACAACATCTCTTATTTTAGGTGGACGTTTCTCACCAGATGCGTGGTATAAAGCAATTCAAGACTATGGTGTGACAGTTTGGTATAGTGCACCGACAGCTTTCCGCATGTTGATGGGAGCAGGGGACAACCTTGTAAAAGAGTATGACTTATCAACTCTTCGCCACTTGTTATCGGTTGGGGAGCCGTTAAATCCAGAAGTTGTGAAATGGGGCATGCAAGTATTTGGGCTTCGTATCCACGACACATGGTGGATGACTGAAACAGGAGGTCAGATGATTTGTAATTACCCGACGATGGCAATCAAGCCAGGCTCGATGGGGAAACCAATTCCAGGCGTGTATGCAGCTATCATCGACAACGAAGGAAATGAAGTACCACCGCTAACAATGGGGAATCTAGCCATTAAAAAAGGTTGGCCATCGATGATGCGAGAAGTATGGAACAATAAAGAGAAGTATGACTCGTATTTCATGAACGATGAATGGTATTTCTCAGGAGATTCGGCGTATATGGATGAAGACGGGTATTTCTGGTTCCAGGGGCGCGTGGATGATGTCATCATGACGTCAGGTGAGCGAGTAGGGCCGTTCGAAGTAGAAAGTAAATTAATTGAACATCCGGCTGTTATGGAAGCTGGCGTCATCGGAAAACCAGATCCGGTCCGCGGTGAAATCATAAAGGCGTTCATCGCTTTAAACGAAGGCTATGAGCAATCGGATGAGCTGGTCGCTGAGATTCAGCAGTTCGTGAAAAAAGGATTGGCTGCACATGCTGCTCCTCGTGAAATTGAATTCAAAGACAAACTTCCAAAAACACGAAGTGGAAAGATCATGCGTCGCGTTTTAAAAGCGTGGGAATTGAATCTACCGACGGGTGACTTATCGACAATGGAAGATTAAAAAGGTAAAGCAAAAAGGGAGTTTCTCAAATTTTGAGAAACTCCCTTTCGTATATTCTATGATGCACTTATGCTCTAACTTTTATTCTATTCAGTACCTTCTTCGGGTTCTTCTGGCTCTTCAGGTTCTACCGGGTCGACTGGATCCGTGTCATCTCCACCGCCAGTGCCTCCGCCATTCCCGCCGCCAGAGTTGCCACCGCCAGAGTTACCACCACCAGAATTTCCGCCGCCATCCCCGCCACCAGTTGCAGGTGGAGTTGTTGGGGTAGGAGTTGGAGCAGGCTCTGGCTCAGGACGCTCACGCGTAATAACATTTGATGGTGCAGATTGTTTACCTGTAATATCGACTGCACGAACAGAGTAATCTCCAAATCCACCAAGTGTGTATCGGTTTGCGCTAGCTTGTGGAACAGCTGCGATTCGTGTAGAGCCTTGATAAATATAGTATCCGACAACATCAGCAGAACCAGAATCTGTCCATGTCATAACATCTCCTGAAACAGAAGCAGTTACACCAGATGGAGCTGCATCATCTGCTTGGAATACATCTTCTGAAACTACATTTGACGCAAAACCTGAGTTCTCAGGGAATAATTTACTCGCGTTACCACCAAAACGACCAAGCATACGTTTAATGAAGGACTCGCTAACACCAAATCCGCCTCTCACAACGAACTCTTGTGGTGTGCTGTCAAGAGCACGGTAGCGATTGCCATTGATTGTTACATACGATGAGCTCACTAAACTATCATCAGGTTTAGTTGGTAAGAATGCAGCTGCGTTAAATAAGTCGGAACGTACAAGTCCTGCATTAGAACAAGCAGATGAAGGTGCAAGACCAGAAATACTACAGAATGATCGTTCTACCACACCTTCAGGACGTTGGAACGTTTTATTTGGTGCAGCAATCAATTCTGGATTTACATCATACAGTCCGTTCATAATATTCGCCCATAAAGTATTCGAGCGAACAGAAGGGTGACCATACGTGTTGTTCATATAGAACAGTGTGTTATCTCCTGCTTTTAAGTTGTAATTGTCATATCCGAGCCATACGCTCAATGTCACGTTCGGATTGTAGCCGATCAACCAAGAATCTTTATGGTCTTGTGTTGTACCAGTTTTTCCAGCAAAGTCTGAGTTAAACTTTAGACGAGAATTGGCAACAGTTGCTGTTCCCTCATCAAATACATCGCGCATCATATCGTTCATGATGTAAGAAGTCGCTGGACTAAATACTTGAACAGGCTCAGCTTTGTGCTCAAATACGACGTTGCCGTCAACATCTTCGATTTTTTCAATTAAGTAAGCATCGACAAATGATCCATTGTTCGCAAACATCGAAAATGCATTTGTATTGTCTTCAATAGTGACGCCTGTCGTTGTTCCTCCAATAGAGATAGAAGGGTGGTCATTCTCTTTCTTTTCTACACTGCTAAAGCCCATTTTGTGTAGCAAATCAATCGGTTGGCGTTGTTTGACTTCATCATACAAGCGAACCGCAGTTAAGTTTTGAGAAGTTGTCAAAGCACTACGTACAGAAATAATTCCTTTTTCTTGGTTCGGATTGTAGTTCGACGGTTCCCAACCAGGATTAGATGCATCTGTTAAAGAGAACTTTACGTCGACCACCGGTGAACCTGCACCTACAAGTCCGTACTCAATGGCTGGAGCATAGACCATTAAAGGTTTGAATGTTGAACCAGGAGAACGGACGGCAGTCGTAGAGTGATTCAAGGCTTCAAGGTCATGGTCACGACCACCCATGAAAGCAAGAATTCGACCCGTTTGGTTTTCTAAAAGCATCCCACCAACTTGAACCGGTTCTTCAACTGTTTCAATTTCACCAGTTTCTTCGTTCTTTACTTCTTTCACACGTGTATACCCATACATATCGTAAGAGTCTTTTATTTCTTCCATTTTTCGCATTAAGCCTTCGTCAATCGTTGTGTGGATGCGGTATCCACCAGTAGCAATTTCTTGACGTGCTAGTTGCCGATATTCTGTTCGAAGAGAGGAGTCGCCATCTACGCGGTCTGGATCAAGACCGTCACGCTCGGCTAAGATTTTTGCCATGATTGTCGTGACTCGTTCTTCAACTTCAATCGTTAACCAAGGTAAGTCTTCATACGTAGAAGCTTCACGTGGTTTAAAGTCTTTTGTAATGTCATAAGCTAGAGCCTCTTGATACTCAGCATCCGTAATATACTCTGTCTCATTCATACGGAAGAGAACCGTCTTCATCCGGTCGATTCCAGGTTGTAATCCTTCAGCATCTTTTAACTCACCTTTATTAGTGAAAGGTGTGTAGCGATAAGGAGCTTGTGGAATTCCTGCGATGTAAGCAGCTTGGGCGAGGTTCAAATCTTTTGCTTCTACACCAAAAATCCCTTGCGCAGCCGTCTCGATCCCAGCAATATTGCGTCCACTTGAATTTCGACCATACGGAATGATGTTCAAGTATGCTTCTAAAATTTCATCTTTCCCCATATATTCTTCTAAGCGCATAGCCAATAGTAGCTCTTTTGCTTTACGAGAGTAAGAAACTTCATTAGTGAGGATTTGGTTTTTAATAATTTGTTGCGTCAGTGTGGATCCACCTGTCTGTGTGTCCGCATTTGTAATATCTTGTACTAATCCGCGAAGAACAGCTTTCGGCACGATTCCATCGTGTACTTCAAAATATTCATCTTCTGTTGCAAATACTGCATTTAAGACATTCTCGGAGACGGCATCGAGCTTTGTTTCTGTTCGCTCGAGATCCGTTCGCATCTTTCCAAAATAATTATTATCTTTGAAATAGATTTCAGATGTCTCTTCATACGTAAATACGGCGTTTTTCATCTGTTCAGGTGATCGCAACGGCTCGTCTTTGACAAGAGCTGCAAAATAACCTGCACCAACAGATGCACCAAACGCACCAAGTACTAGAAACAGAATGAGAACAATCAATGCCAGATTCCAAAAAACACTTCCAGTGATACGTAATGCTTTGGCCCATTTCGAACGGGTCCAGTTATCTAATCGTTCCTTCAAACTCAAGGTCGTGCACCCCCTAAAAAATCACTTCATTATACCATATTTAGCAAGTAAATTTCGATAGTTATTGACAACTCTATGGAAATCGGTAAAATAGGGGTATATTTAAGCGATGAATAAATGCGAGTAGCTTTTGGATGATGCCATTAGAAATCTGGTGGGTGCTGCAAACCAGACATTCCCATAAGTGAAGTACAGTTTAGGAGCTTGACGTATGACGGCGTTAACGTCATTCGAGTGAGAAGGAGATAGCTCCTTTCTAAACTGGGTGGTACCGCGCAAACAAGCGTCCCTGCATCTTTTTGATGCAGGGACTTTTTTTGTTGAGAATCGCAAAAAGGAGGAAAAACAATGTCAAAACAATTACTAGACGATTTAAGCTGGAGAGGCTTGTTATATCAACAAACTGATGAAGAGGGAATGGCCGCTCTTCTTGAGAAAGAGAAAGTAGCCCTTTACTGTGGAGTTGATCCTACAGCTGACAGTATGCATATCGGCCACATTGTGCCACTACTTACGTTGCGTCGCTTTCAAATGCATGGGCATCAACCTATCCTGTTAGTGGGTGGAGCAACAGGAACAATCGGAGATCCATCTGGACGCTCTGAGGAACGCCAACTGCAGACGATGGAACAAGTCGATCAAAATGTCGCAGCGATTGCTGAACAAATGAAACGAATTTTTGATTTTGACACAGATAACGGTGCCAAGATGGTCAACAACAAAGACTGGATCAGCTCGATGACGATCATCGACTTCTTACGCGATTACGGTAAACTTGTGAATATCAATTACTTGCTTGCAAAAGATTCGATTTTATCTCGTTTAGATTCTGGTCTTTCTTTCACTGAATTTGCATACACACTTATTCAAGGGATTGACTTTAATCATTTGTACAATCACCACAACTGTCGTGTGCAGATTGGTGGGTCCGATCAGTGGGGGAATATTACGACAGGACTTGAAATGATTCGTAAAACACATGATGAAGAAGCAAAAGCATTCGGTATCACGATTCCACTAGTAACAAAAGCAGATGGGACAAAATTTGGAAAAACGGCAGGAGGAGCAGTTTGGTTAGATGCTTCTAAAACGTCTCCATATGAATTCTTCCAATTCTGGATCAACACTGCAGACGCAGATGTGATTAAATACTTGAAAATCTTTACGTTTATCGAGCGTACTGAAATTGAGCAACTTGAGAAAGCAGTAGAAGAGCAGCCACATCTTCGAGAAGCACAAAAGCGCCTTGCAAAAGAGATGACAGAATTGATTCATGGGGTGGATGCACACGAGCAGGCTGTTCGTATTTCACAAGCATTGTTTAGTGGAAACCTGAAAGAACTATCTGTCGCGGAAATGAAAGATGCATTCAAAGATGTACCGTCCGCAGAAGTTACAAAAGAAGAGAAAAACATTGTGGATTTGCTGATTGAAGCAGGGGTCTCCCCATCGAAACGTCAAGCACGTGAAGATGTATCAAATGGGGCTATCTCACTAAATGGGGAAAAAGTAACGGATGTTGCATATATGGTGAGTGGTTCAGATCGTCTAGACGATCAATTCCTAATTGTAAGAAGAGGAAAGAAAAACTATAAGATGATACATTTCTTACAGTAGATGGTAGTAATAATTAGTGAAAAAAATCAAAATTGACTAATTTTTTGTGATGTATATGTGGTACACTTACAGTATATATGAACCTATGCAAGGAGTACCGGTATGTCTCAAACAAAAATTTGTGTAGTTAATCTAATTGATGATTTCTTTGTCATTTTAAATGAGAAAGAAACAAATGAACGAATTTTTATTCCTAAGGATAAATTTACGATCAAAGCAAAGCCTGGAGACGAGCTCGAAGTAACACGTGATGAGCGTTTGAATGGCTATATCTTTAAAGAAATTATGTAATTGAAAACCCTGTCGCTCAATTTTGAGCGGCAGGGTTTTTGTATTTCATTCTGGTGCTTTTAGTTACGAAATCCCTCCACCCAGGTCGCCATTTCCTGGGAGGGTTTCTTTAGCCTTTGGTGCCTGTCACCATTTACCAGCAGCTCCCATTTGGTGCCTGTCACCATTGATCAAAATGAATTTTTCATGTGCTTGTTACTGTTCGGTCGGTTTCGATAGGTGGACGACTTACAACTAAAATAAAAAAGCCCCCCATAAAGGGAGGCAGTTACTCAGATTAACGTGAGTAGAACTCAACGATAAGAGCTTCGTTGATTTCAGCAGATAATTCGCTACGCTCTGGAAGACGAGTGAATTTACCAACTTTTTTGTCAGCGTCAAACTCTAAGTATTCAGGTACGAAGTTATTTACTTCAATCGCTTCATTTACAGCAGTAAGGTTTTGAGATTTTTCACGAAGTGAGATCTCTTGACCTGGTTTTACTAAATATGAAGGAATATCAACGCGTGCGCCATCGACCATAACGTGACCGTGGTTTACTAGTTGACGAGCTCCACGACGAGTGCGAGCAAGACCTAAACGGTAAACTAAGTTGTCTAAGCGAGTTTCAAGAAGAATCATGAAGTTCTCACCTTGCTTACCTTGTAACTTAGCAGCTTTGTTGAATAAAGTTTTGAACTGACGCTCGTTTAATCCGTAAGAGTGACGAAGTTTTTGCTTCTCTTGAAGCTGTAAGCCGTACTCAGAGATTTTTTTGCGTTGGTTCGGGCCGTGTTGACCTGGTGCGTAAGGACGCTTTTCTAATTCTTTACCTGTGCCGCTTAGAGAAATTCCAAGGCGACGAGACAGTTTCCATGATGGACCTGTATAACGAGACATAGTAGTCTCCTCCTCTGTTGGTTTTATTTTGTTGTAAAATAAAAACCAATTGTATTCAGTCAAAAGGCTATTTTGTCATCTGGTGATTTCGCCCATGCAGCCGAAGGGTTACGTATCACATCCACATAGAGTGGGACAAACTAGCGGCTCATGGCCATACAACTGCTGCGTTTATTTTACACAAAGACCATTGTATAACTTCCACTGTTGACTGTCAAGAGGATTCGCTAGACAAGCAAGTTTTACTGGTCTGACTTCTTGGAAAACCATTGCCAGAACTTCCTCTATCGGAGTAAACTAATAATGAAAGCGTTTACATTAAAAGGGGTGCTTGAACATATGAGAAAAGATACACGCTTGATCCATGAGGGGATGGATCCTGCCAACCACCAAGACAGTTTGACAGTGCCGCTCTACCAAACGTCAACATTTACTTTTCACAGTGCTGAACAAGGACAACGAAGATTTGCAGGGGAAGAAGCAGGGGGGATATACTCACGCCTTGGTAACCCGACAGTCGATGTGTTGGAAAAACGGATGATGGCACTTGAGCAAGGTGGAGGCGCACTAGCATTCGGTTCAGGAATGGCAGCAGTTAGTACCATTCTTGTTCATCTCACAAAGACGGGAGATCATATACTTTGTTCAAAAGGTCTTTATGGATGCACATTTGGACTGCTCGGTATTTTTGAAACGAAATACGCTATTACACATTCACTATCAGCACTAGCTTCACGTGAGCAAATCGAAGCGGCGATCCAAGAGAATACGACAGTAATTTATGTAGAGTCACCAATCAATCCAACGATGGAAATCGTGGACTTAGCGCTGGTGTGTGAAGTGGCAAATGAACGTGGAATACGGGTGGTTGTGGATAATACATTCTGCTCACCGTACTTACAACAGCCGCTTGAACTTGGCGCAGACTTCGTATTGCACAGTGCAACGAAATACTTGAATGGTCATGGGGATGTCATTGCAGGTATTTTAGTTGGAAAAGATGCAGACGAGATGCAGCAAATTCGAATGTCCGTTCAAAAAGATTACGGCGGAATTATTTCACCATTTGATGCTTGGCTCATTTTGCGTGGTTTGAAAACTCTTCACGTACGTATGGATCGCCATGTGAAAAATGCTGAGAAATTGCTCGCGTATTTGAAAACTGAGCCGAGTGTCACCAAGATATTCTATCCATTTGATGATGCCCATCCACAAGTGGAAATTGCGAGAAAACAAATGACTGCTGGGGGAGGTTTGATTTCTTTTGTAGTAGAAGGAGGAACCGAGTCGGCCCAGCGATTTTTAAATCAGTTGCAGCTAATCCACGTAGCAGTAAGTTTAGGCGACGCGGAGACTTTGATTCAACACCCTGCTACGATGACACATTCTGTAGTACCAGAAAACGATCGAATTGCGATGGGAATCGACAATGGCATGCTGCGCTTATCAGTCGGTCTTGAAGACATGGATGATATCATCGAAGATTTACAAAAAGCTTTTCAAGCTATTACGAAAGAAGGCACCAGTCAATTCTAATTTAAAAAAAACACGCACAAAGGGAGTCTCTCAATTATCATGAGAAACTCCCTTTTCAATAGTTTATATGAGTAAGGCTTTTTGTTTTGATTAAACACGGAGGCCAGAACGGCATTTCCCGGGCCATCTGAGTTTTCTCGAGACCCGGCAACGAAGATGAAAGTGCTCTTCTTTCAGCTTACGTGGGGAGGCTCGGGGAAACTCACCCAGGAAATGCCGTTCTGGCTGTAGGGTTTTCCGAATTATACTTAAAATTAGATATGTTTCATCAAATGATCTACAAACGTTTCAAGACCAGCTTGATCCACTTCAGTAAAACGTGCTTTTGAAGGACTATCGATATCTAATACACCAATGACTTCTCCGTCTTTCACAAGCGGAATAACGATTTCAGAGTTCGAAGCCGCGTCACATGCAATATGTCCAGGGAAGGCATGAACGTCCTCAATACGAAGTGTTTCGTTTTTCTCTACAGCCGTTCCACAAACTCCGCGTCCAACTGCGATTCGTACACAAGCCGGAAGTCCTTGGAAAGGCCCGAGGACCAGTTCACCGTCTTGCATCAAATAAAAGCCAACCCAATTCGTATCATCCAAAAATTGATTTAACAAAGCAGAAGCATTGCTCAAGTTTGCGATTTGATTCGTTTCACCGTCTAGTAGCGCATCCAATTGTTTAGCAAGAAGTGCGTAATTTTCTTCTAATGAAGCCGAATAAGCTTGTTGTGTGAACATCATCATTCCTCATTTCTCTAATTCAGTAAAGTGCTCCGAAAACTGGTGAAGATCACGTGCAATGTGAGCGTCGGACCCAAAGATAAGTGGGATTCCTTTAGATTTCGCAATGCGTGCTATATGTAAAGGAGGATAAGGCTCTTTACAAAATGATTTTGCATAGCCTGCACTATTCAGATCTATCTCTAAATTCGCGTCCTTAATTGCTTCGACAATGCGCAACAACTGCTCAGTGTCATCAGGGAAGGATGGCAGAGCGTGTTGGAATTTATGGATGAGTGAAAAGTGTCCGATTCTTTTGGGTTTCCAGTTTCCGAGAGAAGTTGTAATAGATTTTAGCACAGTAGCGTAATAAAGTGAATAGAACTGATCGGCAGAACCCAGTTGCGCGACTGTCTCTAAATAAAGCTCCTTTGAGTAGTCAATGCAAACATACTCATTCATAGGAAGCTTTAAGAAATGTACAGATAGAATACTATCGTCAAGCTCAGGACCGTACGTGTTTAAAAAGCTGGTTGTCTCACGTTCAAATCCTTCGATATAATCTACCTCTAAGCCCACATTCACGACCAAGTCAGTAGAGTAGGCTTTTTGCACATAACGTACAGCTGTAACATAGGATTCTAAATTTCGTAAGTCCATTCCACTATCACGAGTTGGCGTTGTGTCGACGAAGCCTTCTGGAAGGGGGGCATGCTCGGTAAAACTGATTTCTTTGATGCCAAGCTCTATGGCTCGTTCACAATATAAGGCAAAACTATCCTTAGAGCCATGTGGGCAAAACGGTGTATGAATATGTCCGTCACGTCTCATCTTGAAAATCCTCTCAAAAAATAGTTACAATAGATTGAAACAATCTTAACATAACATGGTAAACTAGAAGAACAACAAGCGTTTGGAACAAAGGAACAGGGGGCTTCTAATGGAATATCTTATCCCACTACTCATTGTCATCCTTGTGGCCATTGTCGTTATTCTTGTATTTCGAAGAAAACATAACGCCACAATCAATGAGTTGGACAATAAAAAACAACAGATTCAACACAAACCGATACTTGAAGAGATGACAAAAGTGAAGCAACTCAATATGAACGGGCAGACAGAAGAGATGTTTGAGCGTTGGCGCAACCTTTGGAATGAAGTAATGGACCACGACATTCCTGAAGTCGACTCCCTACTTTTTGATACAGAAGAGTTTGTCGACAAAATGCGTTTCGGAAAAGCATCGAAAACCGAACAAGATATTCGAGACCGTTTACATAAAGCGGAACAGAAGATGAATTCCATCTTGGAAGAATTACATAACCTGATTGGCAGTGAAGAAAAGAACCGAATTGAGATGGAACAAATCCAAGAACAATATCGAAGTGCTCGTAAAAATGTACTTGCCCATCAATATTCATTTGGAGAGGCTCTTCCAGCGCTTGAAAAAGAACTTGAAAGCTTCCAACCTGAGATGGCTGAATACAACGAGCTGACATCGAAAGGGAATTACATGAGTGCACGTGAAGTCGTGATGCGTTTACGTGAAAAAGGCGATCAATTATTCCCGAAACTTCATGACATTCCAACATTGTTTTCGGAAGTGTCTACAAAGATTCCTGCAACTTTGCATGAACTACGCTCAGGTAAAAATGAAATGGAGTCACAAGGGTACTTCTTAGATCATCTAGAAATCTCACATAAACTTGATGCGATGGAATCAGAATTAGTTCAGCTAAAGCAACAAATTGCAGAGCTGACGGTTGGTCCAGTTAAACGCCGGGTCGAAGAAATGAAAGATGAATTGGAATCATTTTATGATTTGCTTGAAAAAGAAGTGAAAGCAAAAGCTTATGTCGATCACCATCACCTTGCAATTGCAGAGCGTTTAGATCATACAAAACAACAAACACTCACAGCACAAGAAGAAGCGAATTATGTCCGTCAGAGCTATCATTTAACAGACGAGCAACTAGCGATTCCTGTGAAGTGTTTAGAAAAATTAGCGACAGCTGAATCAAAAATGACACTTATTCAAACACGCTTGAGTGAAGAGCGTTCGGCTTACTCTTCTTTAGAAGAAGAATTGCGTGAACTCGACCAATTAACAGGTGAACAAGATGAAATTCAAAGTGAATTCCACAACCGTTTAAAGAACTTACGAATTGATGAGAATACCGCTCGTGCAAAAATTGTCGAACTTAAGCGAACGTTGCACGTAAAAGAACGCAGCCTACAAAAGGCGAACTTACCAGGCGTTCCAGAAGAAATCGATGCACGCTTTGAAGAAGCGGATGAAAACATCTTTGTCGTTGAGCAGAACTTGCAAGAGGTACCTCTTAATATGACCACTGTTGACACGAATATGAAAAAGGCAGAAGGCGCTGTTCAAGAAGCAGTTGCGAAAGCAGATGAAATGCTTGAAAATGCCTTACTAGTTGAGCGCATCATTCAATACGGAAATCGATACCGGACTACAAATACGGCTGTCAATGTGAAGCTACTTGAAGCGGAACATGCCTTCCGTCAAAAACGCTACTCAAAGGCTCTTGAAGAAGCTGGAATTGCGGTGGAACAAGCAGAACCTGGGGCACTAAAAAAGATTCAAAAGATGATGAAAGAACAACAATGGAATCACTAAAAGCTGCCGCTTTGGCAGCTTTTTGTTATGGAGGTGGAACACGATGATTTATTTAGATAATAGTGCTACAACAAAACCGGACCCAAAAGTTTTAGCTGCATTTTTAAAGGTCAATGAAGAATTTTGGTTTAATCCATCTTCTATTCATGAAGGTGGAGAAAAGGCAAACAAATTACTGGAATCAGCCCGAGCGCAAATTGCCGGTCTTTTAAAAACAGACTCCAAATCTGTTCTATTTACTTCGGGAGGAACAGAAGGCGCGAACTTTGTGTTGAAACAAGCGGCTGTGGACCGTGAATCTATTGGAAAGCACATCCTCATTTCCGCAGTAGAGCATCCGTCTGTTTTAGAAGTGGGGAAGTATTTATCTACTAGAGGATTTGAAGTGGAATGGTTAGAAGTGAACACTGACGGTATGGTGCTTGTAGAAGAGCTCGAGCGCAAGATTCGAAAGGATACGTCCGTCATCTCTATTCAACATATAAACAATGAATTGGGCACATTACAGCCTATTCGTGATTTAGTGAAAGTGGCACGAGCACGTTCTCGAGCAGTGTTTCATGTAGATGCCGTACAAAGCGTTGGAAAGATAGTTGTAGATTTTGATAGTCTTCCGGTAGATTGGATCACATTATCCGCGCATAAATTTCACGGGATAAAAGGTACTGGCATAGTGGCATGTCATTCGAAAATCCATTTAGAACCACTCATTCATGGAGGTGGACAAGAGTTCGGCTTAAGAAGCGGCACTACTGCTGTCGCACAAGCTGTCTCGACTGCTAAAGCTTTTCGTATAGCTGTGGAATCTTTAGAACAAACTTCCACCCATTTAGCAAGATTAAAAGCGTCTCTTGTATCTTTCTTTTATGAACACCCATTTGTCACTGTTTTGACACCTGCCAGTTCTGCCCCACATATTGTAACGATTGCAGTGAAAGGCGTGACGGGAGAAGTACTTGTCAACGCACTAGAAAAGAAGGGGATTTATGTTTCAACAAGCAGTGCATGTTCATCGAAAAAAACGACAAGAAGTCATGTGCTCGAAGCCATTGGACTTTCAAAAGAGTTGATTGATGGTGTGATTCGGATTAGTATGGGGAAGGACACGACCGAGCAGGATGTTCAGACGCTTCAAGATGTGATGAACGAAATCCTCCGGCAATTAGAAAGGAATTTAAAAGTATGAATTGGGATCGAATTTTAGTTCGCTACGGTGAACTTTCAACAAAAGGGCGTAATCGTCGTCAATTTACGAATCGTCTACGAGACAATATACGTTTTTCGTTTGAGGATATTCCAACGCTTCGCTTGCAAGCAGAGCGCGACAGAATGTTTTTAATGACAGATACAGATGCAGACATGCAAAAGCTATTAACTCGTCTTCCAGCAGTATTTGGAATTCAATCATTCAGTCCCGTCGCGAAAACTGAGAAAACAATTGATGCAATGGCAGCAACTGCAATTGCAATTTTAGAGGAATTAGAAACAGCAGGGAAGACATGCAAAGTAACAGTTAAGCGTTCGGATAAGAGCTTCCCGCATGAAACGAATGAGATTCAGCATCTAGTTGCGAGTCAAGTACTGCGTCATTTTGATGGATTGACGGCAAAGATGAAAAATCCAGATTACACGATTAAAATTGAAATTTTGCAAGATGCAGCGTATATCTCTGCACAAACTATTGCAGGTGCTGGTGGAATGCCAGTTGGCTCAAATGGTCGCTCGTTACTTATGTTGTCTGGTGGAATCGACAGTCCAGTAGCAGGATATATGATGTTAAAACGTGGCGTGCGTTTGGATGCCATCCATTTTCATAGTCCGCCATACACGAGTGAGCGATCATTAGATAAAGTGAAAGACTTAGCCGAAAAGTTAAGTCACTTCGGTGCGACTGTGCGTCTCCATGTCATTCCATTTACTGAAATTCAAGAAGCGATTCAACAGCAAATTCCAAAAAATGTATCAATGACCACTACCCGACGCATGATGTTAAAAATTGCGGATCAAGTGCGTGCAGACATTGGAGCTCTTGCAATTGTTACTGGGGAAAGCCTTGGTCAAGTAGCGAGTCAGACATTGGAATCATTAACAGCTATCAATGAAGTTACGGCGACTCCTGTTTTACGTCCATTGATTGCAGAAGATAAATCGACGATTATTCAACTTGCTGAACAGATTGGCACATATGAAACGTCGATTTTACCATACGAAGATTGCTGTACCATTTTTGTGCCAAGTGCACCGAAAACAAAACCAAAACTTGAAAAAGTGACGTTCTACGAAAGCTTTGAAACATTCGATGCGCGTATCGAAAAAGCAGTGGCGAATCGTGAAGTGTTCCGCTTCCCACAAAAAGAACAAAAGCCAGAGTTTGACGAGTTATTATAAATGAAAAAATTTCCTTGTAGCAAAATGTATGAATTCGCGAATTCGGTTCATTCTATTTGCACAAGGAGGTGACACACACATGGCAAACAACAACTCAAATAAGCTTGCGGTACCTGGTGTAAAACAAGCGCTTGATCAAATGAAGTATGAGACCGCTCAAGAGTTTGGCGTACAGTTAGGTCCAGATGCCACTTCACGTGCGAATGGTTCAGTTGGTGGCGAAATTACGAAACGTTTGGTTCAGATGGCTGAGCAACAATTAAACAACGGTCGTCAAAGCTAACGGAGAATCCGAATGACTCACACTGTGAGTTGTTCGGATTTTTTTATTTTTTAGATGTGGAGAACGCCACTCAAGAAACTCCCTCCACCCAGGACGCAATTTCAGCAGTAAATCCGATAAGTGCATCACTAAAATTCAAAAGTTGCACACAAAACGCGGAAAGTTGCACACAAAAAACAAATTCCAGCAGCAAATCACAAAAGTGCATCACTAAAATTCAAAAGTTGCACACAAAACGCAAAAAATTGCACACAAAAAACAAATTCCAGCAGCAAATCCGAAAAGTGCATCACTAAAATTCAAAAGTTGCACACAAAGCGCGGAAAGTTGCACACAAAAAACAAATTCCAGCAGCAAATCACAAAAGTGCATCACTAAAACTCAAAAGTTGCACGTCAAATCTAAACTCGGTGACAGGTACCATTTTGCCTCGATATTTATTGAAAATCCCCATTTAACAACATTGTGGTTTACCAGCAGTTTCCAAAACGTACCTGTCACCACAAAAGAGCTACTATAAATAATCCTGAAATTCTGTCGTTTACTTCAACAAACTGAAGTGATACACTGAAACCATTATTTCGAAACTAAAAATAAATACGAGGTACTCATCATGACAACTGAACAAAAAGGCATCGCACAGGTTTTTCTAGCCTACCTTCTTTGGGGACTCATGCCGATCTACTGGAAGACTGTACAGCACATTTCTAGTGATGAAATTTTAGCAAGCCGCATCGTCTGGTCATTCATATTTACAGTCCTCTTAATCACTGTACTTCGTGATATTCCGAAACTAAAGACGGACTTGACGAATCTGTGGGCAGACAAAAAAGCATTTTTTAGCTTGATGATTGCATCTTATTTAGTAACGGCGAACTGGTTCACATTTATCTTCGCTGTGAACAGTGGGGAACTTGTGCAGACCAGTCTAGGTTACTACATCAATCCATTGATTTCTGTGTTACTAGGAATCGTTTTTCTTGGAGAAAAATTAAGTGACGCACAAAAAGCAGCCGTAGGAATTGCAGCTGCTGGAGTTATGATTTTAACTTATACATATGGAGAGTTGCCTTGGATTTCCCTAGTGCTTGCAGGGAGTTTTGCATTTTACGGATTGATTAAAAAACAAGCAAAAGTAGGAGCGATTACAGGCCTTGCCATTGAAACATTTTTTGTTTTACCGTTTGCCTTCATTTATTTAGCCTACTTATTCACGCAAGACTCTCTTCAATTCGTTGAAAGCGAGCCGATTACAATGCTTTTGTTAATGTTCTCTGGCGTAGCTACTGCATTACCGCTGCTACTCTATGCAAGCGGAACAAAGCGAATTCCCCTGTATTTATCAGGCTTTATTCAATACATTGCTCCGACCATCATGTTGGTGCTCGGTGTTGTTCTTTACAATGAACCGTTCTCAAACATGGAATGGACGGGCTTTAGTTTTATCTGGGTAGCGCTTGTTTTGTTTTCGGTATCCAAATTTATACAAATAAAACCCTCATTATAAAAATGAGCGTTTTACTTTTTCCCAGTAGCTATTGTCTTTCAATTTCACCGTTTTCACAACGCGCTCACTCAATCGAATGTCAATCGTGTTCACGTGCTGAATACTGAGTGCTTCATTGTCTGTAGACATCGTCGGATAATCGTTCCAATCGTCGTGAAGTTCTAAACGCAGTGTGCGATTGCCACTTAAAATAAATGGCGAACCTAATGAACGGTATTCATTGTTGTTCATAGAAGCTACTTCAGTCACCTGGAAGCATGGAAGCTGAGGATCCATAACAGCACCGCCTAATGATTTATTATAAGCAGAGCTTCCCGTAGGTGTTGAAACTACAATTCCGTCACCACGGTACGTTTCTAAAAGTATGTCGTCAATCTTAACATCCATCGCAATAGTCTTCATGATGTTTGAACGAATCGCAAATTCATTTAAACAATAAAAATGCGGTTCTCCGTTAACGGATATTTCGATGACTGGATATTTACGCACTTCGACGCGGTCTTGGATAATCGCATCTGCCATATTCGGGAAGTGCAGTTCTTCTAATAAAAAATCACAGTACATCGCAAGTGTTCCAGAAGTGGAGATACCTGCATATAATACGTCTTGGCGAAACCCTGTTTTCCGCACAGCTTGAAGGAAGCTTCCGTCTGAACCGACGCTTACAATGATCGACGCTTCCTCAGGAGATAGCACTACTTGTAACCCTTGAGCATCAATCGCAGTTCCTAATTCTTGTCGAAGTTGTTGTGAAGCTTTGTCGTTTTTGGCATAAATATAAAGAGCGTTACGTTTTTTCACTCTATTCGCCCCTTTCATGAGGTTTCTATATTTAATTTACCACGGAATGAAACATTTCTGCATGTTTTACGTAAACAGTAAGGAATAGACAACAAGGAGGAATCAACTATGAATGTAAAACGTTGGGTCGCACTAGGAATTGCGACACTACTCGTCGCTGTATCCATCATCGTCAACTCAGTATCCGCAGCTTTTTCTACAGATTTTTCATCTTGGTTAGATGATTATGAGGCGACACTCATGAATTCAATGACAACATCGGTCATTGAACCTGGAGACGTGACAGACCGGATCGCAGTGTTACGTGTGGAAGGAGTCATTCAAGACACGGGATCTGCATCAAGCCTATTAGGAACAACTGGCTATAACCACGGATTTTTCTTAGCACAACTGGAAGAGGCGAAAAATGATCCGTCTGTAAAAGGAATTGTACTATCTGTAGACTCTCCAGGCGGTGGCGTGGTGGAATCAGCTGAAATCTATAAAGAACTTATGAAAATTAAAGATGAAACTGAAAAGCCGATTTATGTGTCAATGGGTGGTATGGCAGCTTCAGGCGGCTATTACATTTCAGCACCTGCTGATAAGATTTTCGTGATGCGCGAAACGATGACAGGTTCACTCGGTGTTATTTTACAAAGCATCAATTATGGAGAACTTGCAGAACGTTATGGCGTGGACTTCGTGACAATTAAAACAGGTCCTTACAAAGATATTTTAAGTCCAACACGTGAAATGCTTCCGGAAGAAGAAGAAATGCTTCAAGAAATGATCAATGATTCGTACGAAGAGTTTGTCCGTATCATTGCAGAAGGACGTAATATGACAGAAGAAGAGGTCCGTGCAGTCGCAGATGGGCGAATTCTAAATGGTCGTCAAGCAATTGAAGCGAACCTTGCAGATGATTATGGATTCGAAGAAGATGTCATCGCAGCACTCAAAGAAGACTTAGATATTCCAAATGCAGAAGTGTTCGAATTTACACAAGATCAAAGCTTGAGCGCATTATTTGGTGTCAAAGCCCGTTCATTCCTAGGTCTAGATATTGAAACACAATTAATCTCAAAGTTGATCACAGACAATCAAGCTCCTCGCATGATGTACTTATACGGTGAGCAGTAAGGAGGCCGCTGATGGAAACAATCACAGATTTTCGACCAAAATATGCAGGATTCTGGACGCGTTTTTGGGCGTATCTTTTTGACTTATTGATCGTTGCAAGTATTGGCTGGCTTGTTGTGCGTCCGATATTTCGTTTAACAGGACTCGATTTAAACGAATCGCTCTGGTATGCGCCGATTACGATTGTCTCGGTAATCATCTTTTATACCTACTTCACATTGATGACATTCTTCCTGCAACAAACGCTTGGAAAAATGATTATGGGAATTCGGGTATCTACCGTAACATATGAAAAACCAAACTTTGTGACCGTGCTATTCCGTGAGACTGTTGGGCGAATTTTGTCGGTCATTCCGTTCAATTTGCCGTACATTATTGTCGGATTTACACCGAAAAAGCAGGCAATCCACGACTTCATTGCAGATACCATTGTCCTACATGAAGAAGATTACGCGAAACTTCAGCTTCCAAAACCGGTGGAACAACCGAATCAGTTGCACCAACCGAACCCTGTACAGTAAGATGATAGCAGAGTGAAAAAGGAGGCGGTTCATAGATGGCATCAGTAACATTTAAAGGAAATCCTATGACATTACCAGCAAACGAGGTAAAAGTAGGAGACAAAGCACCAGACTTTAAAGTACTTGCAAACGATTTATCTGAAGTGACACTAGCTGATTCAGCAGGAAAAGTACGCTTGATTAGTGTAGTACCTTCTTTAGATACAGGCGTCTGCTCAACACAAACGAATAAGTTCAACAGTGAAGCAGCAAGCATGGGAGACAATGTAGAAATCTTAACGATTTCAAACGACCTTCCATTTGCACAAAAGCGCTGGTGTGGAGCAAACGAAGTCGATGCAGTGCGTACATTGTCTGATCACCGCGATTTATCGTTCGGTGAAGCATACGGTGTTACGATGAAGGAACTTCGCTTACTAGCACGTTCAATCTTCGTTGTGGATGCAAACGACACAGTCACATATGTCGAGTATGTGCCTGAAGGAACAGACCACCCGGATTATGAAAAAGCAATTGAAGCTGTGAAAGAAGCAGCAGGGAAATAATAGACGTGCCCACTTCCTCGAAGTGGGCATCTTTTACGTTACGAAAAGGAGTAGACTATGAACGCAGTAGAACAGTATTTTACAAAACTCAATACAGCAGCTGAACAAATTGAGAACTCAGGACAAGGCACGTATTTAGAAGGTGTTGTCTTTGGTCTTGAACGCTGGTTACTTGGAAGTGAAGAATTTACCGGCATCGAGGCATCTCGTGAGGAAAAACGCCGTGCCATCCAGTTAGCTATATTAAAGGGTATGCGTAAATCATCACAACCGAATCACCAGATGACACCTGATGCTCTTGGGATGCTCGTTGCATTTCTAGTACAAGAACTAACCGAACAACAATCTTCAGTCCGCATTTTTGATCCCGCCATTGGAACAGGCAATCTGTTATTTACAGTCGCGAATCATCTAGAAGGAAAAGAAGTTGGCCTTTATGGCAGTGAGATTGACGAACTACTCATTCAACTGGCTTCCCAGACAGCCGAGCTTCTCTATCAGCCTGTTGAGCTGTTTTTACAGGATTCACTGCGTCCATTGTTACTTGATCCTGTTGATGTTGTTGTCAGTGATTTACCTGTTGGCTATTATCCAGACGATGAGCACGCAGAAACTTTCGAGCTGCGTGGGTCTGAACAACATGCCTACGCCCATCACCTCTTTCTTGAACAATCTATGAACTACACAAAAGACGGGGGAACATTGATATTTTTTGTACCAACCAATTTGTTCTCGTCTAAAGAAGCACAAAATCTGCATACGTTCATTTCAAAAGTAGGCCAGTTAGAGGCTGTCTTCCAACTACCAAAAGAGCTTTTCAAATCAGAGGCTTCTGCTAAAGCACTGATCGTGCTACGAAAAGACATGGAGAAAACGCGACCGAAACGTGATGTTTTACTTGCGCAAGTTCCAACCCTGTCCAATAAAAAAGGCATGGAGTTGTTCTTTGAAAAAGTGCGTCAGTGGAAGTAAACTAAAAGAAATGGTGTGGAGAGGAAGATCTTATGAAAAATATTTTAGCCATTAATGCAGGAAGCTCTAGTTTAAAATTTCAGCTTGTTCGCACTCCAGACGAAGAAATTGTAGCGAAAGGTTTGATTGAGCGAATCGGACTCGCTGATTCCTACATTACAGTCTCTGTTGGCAGTAACAAAGTGAAAAAAGAAGAGCTGATCCCTAATCATGAAGTAGCTGTAGATTTATTGATGGCCGCTTTGATTGAAACAGGCGCTATTTCTTCCTTACATGATATTCATGGAATCGGCCACCGCGTCGTCCATGGCGGGGAAGTGTATAGTGATTCGGTCATGATTACAGATGAGATTATTGACAAGCTCGTGGAACTTTCAGAACTTGCACCTCTTCATAATCCTGCGAATATTACAGGCATTCAAAGCTTTAAAAAAGCGTTGCCAGATGTGCCGGCTGTTGCTGTATTTGATACAGCTTTCCATCAAACAATGCCAGAAAGCTCATTTTTGTATTCAATCCCGTATTCGTATTATGAAAACTACGGCATTCGGAAATATGGCTTCCACGGCACGTCGCATAAATATGTTTCAGAGCGAGCGGCTGAACTATTAAACCGCCCGATTGAGACGACACGATTTATTTCATGTCACCTCGGGAATGGAGCAAGTATTGCGGCGATTCAATATGGAAAATCTATTGATACATCAATGGGGTTCACACCACTTGCTGGTGTAACAATGGGAACGCGTTCAGGGAATATCGATCCGTCACTCATTCCATTTTTGATGGAGAAGACAGGAAAAAGTGCGGAGCAAGTACTGGATGTATTAAATAAAAAGTCTGGGATGCTTGGCGTCTCAGGGTTCTCTAGTGATTTGCGCGATATCGTCGAACAAGCTGAAAAAGGCAATGACCGTGCGCAGCTTGCACTAGATGTTTTCGCGGATCGTATTCATAAGTACATTGGCTCGTATGCTGCCCGCTTGAATGGTGTAGACGCAATTATTTTCACGGCAGGTATTGGAGAAAACAGTTCAATCATTCGTGCCAAAGTACTCGAAGGTCTTCAGTTCATGGGTGTCTACATGGACCCAGAGTTGAACGAGCAGATTGGTAAAGAAACACCAATCAATTATCCGCACTCACCGGTTAAAGTGCTTGTCATCCCTACAAACGAAGAAATCATGATTGTCCGTGACACCGTGCGTGTTGCAGATTTAGATTAAACTAGTTTTATTAAAATGAAGTTGAGTGGAGTGGAGGGGCTGACTCCGGAGGGATCAAAAAGCGGAACGTGAGACCCCACAGGCGCGTTCTTCCGCCGAGGAGACTCACGCGCGCCCTCGGAAAGCAGACCCGCAATGGAACTCAAGTTTATTTATCCAACCAAAAACAGCACCATCTCTAGAAATTACTCCAGAGATGGCGCTGTTTTTTAACTTTACTTATTCTACATCATCAAACTGAGAATCTGTTCGTACTACCAATACGTCACACTTCGCAGAGCGAACAATATTTTCAGAAACACTACCGATCAAGAAACGTTCTACTGTATTCAAACCAGTAGCACCCACAATGATTAAGTCTGCGTTCACTTTCTTCGCAAGATCTTTCGAAATCATCGTTTTCGGTGAACCGTACTCAACCATAACGTGAACATTCGCCACACCATGTTTTTCTGCTTCTTTCTTGTATCCATCTAGTAGCTCTTCTGCAAAATTTTGTGCACGTTCTGCAATCGAACGGTCATACGCTTCAATTGCCGCAAATGAACGTGTATCAATAATGTTCACGAGGTGAAGTGTTGCATTGTTTCGGGAAGCAATCGCTACTGATTTCTTAAAGGCAAGCTCCGCTTCTTTTGAACCATCCACTGCTACTAAAATTTCGTTGTACGTTAGTGTCATTTGAAAATCCTCCTTATAATTGAATTCACTTATACCTTTCGACAAGACTTTCCAAATCTCCTTTTTTAATTTGTGAACAATTTAAGAAACTACTAAAAAAATAACTAGAGCTTTTTTTTATACAATTTGCTAAAATGGATTTGATTTGAAGAAAGGGAGGCAGTTCGAATGAAAATTGGCGTTCCAACAGAAGTAAAAAATAATGAAAACCGTGTCGCGATGACACCAGCTGGAGTCGTAACTCTAGTTTCAAGCGGTCACGAAGTATATATTCAAACAGGTGCTGGACTTGGTTCTAGCTTTACAGATGAAGATTACACAAAAGCAGGTGCACATATCGTAGCGACTGCGCAAGAAGCATGGCAGCAAGAAATGGTGATGAAAGTAAAAGAACCGGTTGCGTCTGAATATGAATTGATTCAAAAGGATCAAGTTCTGTTTACATACCTTCACCTTGCTCCAGAACCAGAATTAACAAAAGTGTTACTTGAGAAAAATGTTACAGCTATTGCTTATGAGACGGTTCAATTACCAAACAACTCACTTCCACTCCTAACTCCGATGAGTGAAGTAGCTGGTCGTATGGCAACACAATTAGGTGCCCAATACCTTGAAAAAATTAACGGCGGAAAAGGGATTCTTTTAGGTGGGGTTCCAGGCGTTGAACGTGCAAATGTAACAATCATCGGTGGCGGAATTGCAGGAACGAACGCTGCGAAGATGGCAGTCGGCCTTGGAGCAAACGTAACAATTATCGACCTTAGCCCAGAGCGTCTTCGTCAATTAGATGAAATGTTCGGAGCGACTGTTCATACATTGATTTCAAATCCTTACAATATCGCGGAGTCTGTAAAAAATGCAGATTTAGTGATCGGAGCTGTTCTAATTCCGGGGGCGAAAGCACCGAAATTAGTATCAGAAGAAATGATTAAGTCAATGACACCAGGTTCTGTTGTGATTGATATCGCAATCGACCAAGGTGGTATTTTTGAAACATCTGACCGCATTACTACACATGATGAGCCTACGTATAGTAAACACGGAGTCGTTCATTATGCAGTAGCAAATATGCCTGGAGCTGTACCACGTACGTCAACAATTGCTTTGACGAATACAACAGTTCCTTATGCACTACAAATCGCAAACAAAGGCTACAAGCAAGCATGTTTAGACAATCCTTCTCTATTAAAAGGATTAAATACATTAAACGGAGTATGTGTCTATAAAGCAGTAGCAGATGCACAAGGCATTGAGTACCGCGATGTAAATGATGTACTTGCAGTTATCTAATGATGTAGGAGGCTGGGACAAAACTCGGCCGATAATATAAAAAATGGTCATCGCGATTGAGTGATGACCATTTTTTATGGGTAATTTCAAATATGCGGCCAGA
>NZ_JAFBFG010000010.1 GCF_016909155.1 Chryseomicrobium aureum | reverse complement strand
TTCCGCACCCTTGAAATTTTTTGATCTCTTTCAAGACCACCGGTCTTATAAGTCTGCGATGCTTTTGAACAAACTTCTCCCAATGACGATTCTGACCAAAGAAAATCTGCTTAAGAATATTTGTCTCCATAAAATCAAAATACCATGAACACTGGGCTCATGGCATCAAAAATTATATACTTTCTTATCTTTTAAAAAATCAACCTGGCCAGTAGAAGCCAGGTTGATAAAGTGTGCGTCATATGATTTCAATCAGAAGTTCTTTTTATCATCCTCTGTACGGTAATCGTAAGTGGATCCATTATCTGTATTAAAATCATTGGATTGAAGATGATTAAAGCCAGTGTCTTGAGGAACGTCTTGTGCAAGCGTATCATCTGCATGTGCAGAAGTTCCATGCATATAGCGTTCTTCCTCTTGAGTAGATTTCATATCATCCTTCGCATCTTGTTTCATTTGTTCCTTTTGCTGTTCGTAGTTTTCTTTGTCTACTTCAGCCTCATCAATTGATTTTTCCATACGATCTAGATAGCGAGAAGCGTGTTCACGTCCACCTAAACCAAATGCTAAACCAAATGCAAGGGCAACTCCACCAAGGATTAAGATAAACGCCGACTGGATGATTCCAGGTGCAATTCCTAATTGGCTAAGTGCCATAAAGAAAGCAAATCCGAGGATTGCATATTTAGCTACTAAGCGTAAGAAGTGTGGAGAACCTGATGCATCTTTCATCAAGCTACCTACGAGTTTCTCAGCTAAGTTAGCTAGCCAGAAACCTACCGCCAGAATAACTAATGCAGCGACTACCATAGGAAGGTAAGCAAATACTGCACTACCTAGTGATACCATGAAGTCTAGGTTGACAAGTTGTAGTGCTTCCATTACAAACAGAAGAACAATTAATACTTGAACAACTGTTCCGATGATTGAAGCTAAATCAAAGTTAGAAGAATTCGTTTTGTTTAGACCAATTTTTGAAGCTAAATTGTTGATACCAAATCCATTTAATAAGTTGACCACAAAATCTTTCACAAATTTCGCTACGTAGATACCTACAAGTACCAATACAATAGCAACGATGATTTGTGGAATCATGGCCATGATGTCATTTAACATTGCAACGGCTGGTTGTGAAATACCATCAAGGTCAAGAATTTCTAAAGCTGTGATCGTAATTGGGATTAAAATCAAGATAAACGCAATCAATCCAGCAATTTTAGAAAGGCTTGTATTTGAAGTCGTATTTGTTGGTGTAGTTGTTGAATTATTTTTCAAATTCATTTTGTCCGTAAATTTGTCAATTCCAACAGCATGTAAGAATTTCTCTACTAGATTGCGAACTAATTTCGCGATGAAATACCCTATAGCAAATACGATAGCTGCAGAGACCAGTTTAGGAATGAAATTAATGAAGCTAGATAACATGTCTTCAAATGGACCGCTTAAGCCATCAATTCCTAATGCATTTAATACAGCGGGTAAGAAAAGAAGGAAAATTAAGTAGTAAGAAACGTTGGCAACCGTGTCTGTCCACTTCGTTTTCTGTTCACCAGTAGCTGACATGCCAGTCTTTTGACCAAGTTTGTTGAAATCGACTTTGTTGCCCAGCATTTGGATGCCTTTTTTAACTAAGGTAGCCAGTCCCCAAGCAACTAGTAATATCAAACCAGCTTTTAAAATGTTTAAGAAAGCGCCTGTCAATGTGTCATACATGTTCGCAAACGGAGCTGCGAATGTGTCGAGGTTAAGTATGTTAAAGAATAGAACGAATGCAAGGATGAGCAAGATGAAAAATACTACCTTACTAATAATCTTTTCGACTGACCATTTAGAGCGTGTGTTACCTAGACGTTCATTGAGGTTTAGTTTACGAAGACCTTTGAAGACTACTTTCTCAACAACTTTCGCGATAATAAATCCGATTAATAATACAAGCAATGCGAGAAGTAGGTCAGGTAGAGATGATAACATGTCTCTTACATAATATTCATTGAACAATAGAGTTCCCTCCTCTGTTTTGTTATAGGAAAAACTGTTTGATTTTCCTATATAGGTTATACCCACTGAACTGTGTAATAAAACTAAATTGAAGCTAACCGAAGAAGAAGTAATTATCTATAATGAAGATTCCTATACCACAGATAAACACGATGTAAAGTCTCACAATCGGAGTTAGGGGAATTAGGAAATTTACTGTCTCTGATCTTTCTTCTAATTATAAGTGGGATTATCGTGAATAACATAAATTGATTAAAAATTATGAGGTCGCAAAAATAGATTACTTATCAAGAGAGAAATAGAGAATTCATAGCAAATCCTCTCTATTATTAGCGTTTGTGATGAGACCTTTAAAATAAGAAGCTACGCTATACATTGAATATAGATAGATATTTTTTCAACTCATTTCTAACTAATACCTACATATAAAATTATGATTGACTATTCAATCATTACAAATATTACAAATTTTATAAATCAATTTAAGTTTATTCTTGTTTTAAATAAGGTATTTCCTAAATAGAATCAACTTAATTACGAAAAGAACGAGGAGGATGTAAAATGGAAAATCGAGACAACAAGCTATATGGAATCTATGATACGGAAACTGAAATCCAAGCGGAAATGGATCGCTTACGAGCAGAAGGGTATACGGAGGAAGATATGTATATCGTTTCAAACAGAGACAATCAATATTCTATGTACCGTGGCTCTTCTGATTACAACACAAACGAAGAGAGCTCTTGGTGGGATCGTTTCAAAGCCTCTCTAACAGGTGAAGATCTTATTCGAGATCAACATTTTACGAACATGGGATTGTCAGATGAAGAACGCACACGCTATTCGAGCGAACTTGAAGCCGGAAAATATCTATTATATGTAGATAAAGATTACGGAAATCACTTCACTGGAAGTGTGGGTTCATATGATACAGGTAATACATTCGAATCTACTCATGAAGGTACGGAAGAAGAACGCTTAGAACTTCATGAAGAACAACTTCATGTCGATAAACAACGCGTTCAAACTGGTGAAATCGATGTAGAGAAGCATGTCGTAGAAGACACTCAGACTGTAGAAGTCCCTGTCGAGCGCGAAGAAGTCTATATCGAAAGACGTCCAGTCAACCAGGAGTCTTCTGTCCATTCAGAAGGTAACTTCGGTAAAGGGTCGACTCATGCTTACGAAGAAGAAGGACGCATTCACATTCCAGTGACGGAAGAACACGTCGAAGTGACAAAGAAAGATGTTGTCGCTGAAGAGATCGTCATCGGTAAAAAGAAAGTGATGGATACGGAAACCGTTTCTGAAACGGTTCGCCGTGAAGAAGTAGATATTCACGATTCTACAAACCAATTACGTGATACGGATCTAACAGACCGTGACCGTACAGATCGCGATCTATAATAAAGTTATCAAAAGAAGCCAGTTTCCCTGCTGGCTTCTTTTTTGATTTGATAATTAGTTGTTCTCTTCTTTTTGTGACTTTTAAAAAAATCGTAGTTTAATCATAGTATATAAATATTTCAATTGAAGAGTCTATTACGAAAGCTCATGAATTCTTAAAAAGTTATCCAGATACTAAACACCATTTAAATCAAGTGAGCTCATTGATACGTGGGTTTGAAACACCTTATGGTATGGAAATGTTATCTACTGTCCACTGGATTATGAAAGAGAACCCTGAGCAGGCAGAAAATTTCAGTTCGGTTTATCAAGAAGTTTTAGCTTGGAATGATAGAAAAAAGAAATTGTTCTCTGAGGAACATGTTTTCAAAACTTGGCAGTATTTAGTGAATTATAGACAAAGTAATGCGAGCTAAACAAAAAAGCTAAATTTGTGTATACTAGTTAGTAACAGAACCCACCACGCCTCTTTACAATGCGGACCAAGGTGGGTCATTTTTTGCATTCAAAAAGGAGCCTGAATTTGGCTCCTAAACTGAATGTTATTTTAAATTCACTTCATAGAAGGCCAGTTAAACTCCCCTTTATAATATGTTCGTTTTAATCGTCCTAAGTCATGATTCCACTCGGCAATAGCATACGAATATTTACTTCTCCCATTAGTTTGTCGAACCCTTAAGGCAATATTGCCATCTATGATTCGAACAACCTTCTTTAAACCATGCTTAGCAACAGCTCTTTGTAACACTCTCCACCTTTGTTCTCTACTAGTACCTGTAATCTGATAACCCATATCCCTTAGAAAACTACTGTCATTTAATTTCGCATCTTCAAGCTCTCTTTCGTTATCTAATTTCCATTGTTCTACTCTCTGATCATGACGTTCTATAATACCATTTTGTAAATCCTCAAACCTTTTTACTAACTCATTATGCTTAAGTAGCAGCTTTCTATATTCATCCTCTTGTTTATGGGGATGTTGTGAAGTGGTCTCTTTAGAATTTAATTGTTTCTGAAGGTATAAATTCTGATCTTGTAAATTAAAGTTTTTCCTCTCAAGCTCTTTGATTTTTTCATGAATAATAAACAATGGTTTATTTGGACGAATATTTTCGACCAACTCTTTTGGCTTTATTTCTTTAGGTACATCAATAATAACTACTAGTATTTGAACAATAGAATAAATATAGACACCAATCATTGCAATCATCCATAAAACTAGCATGAATTCAGAAGAAATTAAAAAAGTAAGTATAAGACCCAAGAATAAAGATGAATAAATGTTCCCAAATCGAACAGCCAATTTTTGAAGTTTGGGTGAATAATATTTATCCATCAAATAGACGTATGCCAAAATGCTCCCTAAACCTAATGTAAGAATAACTAAAATCACACAACTAATGTCATAAAATCTTGTATTCTTCATCGAATCCCCACCATGTTTTTAATCTTAGTTTATCAGAGTTTCATCACTATAAATATCTCTCTTGTTTCCAAAAGGCTCTTTTTGAAATTAAAAAACTGTATCAATTAGAAGAGAATTGACTCCTCTAAATCAACACAGTTTTTGCTACCACTACTTATTCTTCTCCCATATCCTCTAAAGCTTCCGGATACACAACAGAGCTGATAACCTCGTCAGTATCCACATCCTTCACTTCAATAAGCACTTCTAAATCATCTGACTGAACGCCACTGAAAAGTTGGTATAGTGTACCGACCATTCCAACACTCATGGTCGCAAACCCATCAAAGCTGTTCTCGAAAGCTTCACGGTCTACACTCAGTGTGAAGTGACTATAATCTTTATTCGTTTCTACTCCCTTAATTGATGGGAAGTCACCCGATTCAACTAAGTCTGTTTTAGTCTCTTCCACACTTGCTGCCATTTCTTCCATCATTTCTTTATGTTTGCTCTTAGACATTTTGTACGTAACAGAACCATCGTCATTGGCAGTTGCTTCACCGATTCCATCTGCTTCTGCATTGGCAACTACTTCTGCGAGATCTTCACCTTCAAAGAAGCTCGCTGGCAAGGTTACTTCTACATTAAATAGTCCTTTATCGACGTTGACGCCACCTTCTTCAGACTCAGTCTCTTCTGTATCTACTGTTTCGGTAGAGGCTTGATTCTCTATTTCCTCGGCTGGTGCTGTTTCTTCATTCCCACATGCACCTAAAACTAAAAGGCTCGCTGCGAGTAATGCTACTAGTTTTTTCATTGTATTCTCCTCTATTCAAAATAAATTCCACATAATCAGTTTTACTCAACTTTTAACTCTCCATTATTTTGCCAGCCATCTACGAGTCCTGTATGATAATCAAATGTAATATAAGAAATTCCATAGTTCCACCAATTCCCACCGATAGTTATACCATCTGGCGTCCCCATAATAGCTTTCACTTCATCTTTAGTAGATCCAAGTCCAAAAGTCGTGCTACTGCTTGATACTGTAGGGTTGTCATTAGCAATTAAAGAAGTTGAATCATTCTCTAATCTATTAATTAATTCTTGATTGAAACTCGCCAACTCTTCATTCTCATCTTCAAGTGCAGCGACATTTTCTAATAAAGTATCGTATTCTATTTGTAATGATAAGTATTCAGATGAATTAGTAGTTCCCTTTTCGCTTTCTAACACCTCAATTTTTGCTTTTAAATCATTGTTTTGAGTGAGTAGCTCTTCTAAGTTTTCTCGTTGCTGAGTAATCTGCTCTTGCAGGACATCACTATTTTCATAAGTATCAACCAAACTATTATAATCATTCACTATTGTATTATTTTCATTTAGCAACATGACTATCGCAATGACAAACAAGATTACTATGCTTAATAAAGGAAAAAATAGTTTATGCCTCCAGGTAGTTTTTCTGATGCCACTATCAAAAGGTGCAGACGAAGTTGTAGTTTTTCTTACAACTACATTTTTGTTCTCATTTAATTGTTGTTGTGTTTCTGATTGGAATAATTGATCATACTCTTCTTTTCTCTTCGAGTTTGAAAGTACCTCATAAGCCTTTTCAATCAACTTTTTTTCTAAAGGTGAATGTGTTGTACTCATTCTATCTTGATATGCTTTGTATATTTCGTCCTTTGTTGATGAGGGCGATATATTTAGAAGATGATAATAGTTGATTTGGCCAGCCATTAAGATTCCTCCTCAAAAAGATTCTGTTGTTGAGTTTCAATCATCTCGTTTTTTCCATATATGCCATCTAGCCTTATTTTTAAATAATTTGAATCTTCAAGAACTTTGTGAAGCAGATTATGGTTATGTAAATACACAAATAAAGCTGCTGATCTTGCCTGACAATTGAAAGATTTAGATGGGTTATATTCGATGTCAGTAAAAGCGTCATATTTGATGAGTTCCATAGATAAGTGATGATTCTCTGAAAGAGCTTTTAAATATATCCAATCATAAAATAAAGTTTTAGGTTTTAATGGCCACTCTTCTAGAAAATCAAATTTTATTAACTCTCCAGATCCTTTTAAGCGAGCATCTGTTTTAGCTTCTCGTGGAGGTGCTAATAGCAAATCCATATAAGGCCCACCTTTTTCGAACACCTTAGAGCTTTGAAATATATTTTCTACAGGTATTTTTTGTTGATTATGTTGGATTTTAAGATTAAATGCACTCAATTGCATACCAAGTGGGTCAATACTTTTTGAAGATATCTCTAAAATCTTCGAGTCGGGATTTTCAACTAAGTAATTTTGATGTAATGACTCTATCGATTTTTGTTTCTGACTTATAGAAAATCCAGGAAACCAGTTGAATTCGACGCCTTCCTCTCTAACTCCATCTGTATAGACTACAAAGATTGGTCTACTCGCCATCAAATTCCTCCTAAATTCTATGTTGAAAAAGCTTTTTGGTTATTTGAACACTTACATTCTCAGTAACGATTTCATTGCAAACTAATTTTACATCTTCAAAATCATACACATGTATTTTCTTTATCATCTCTGGCTCAACTTTATCTCTAATAATCACTTCAGCTTGAATATCGGTTGGATTACATCTTAATTCATTATCTTTTCTAATACGGATTGCATTATCTTTACCTAATATAGTGGAATTAAATAAACTTTCGAATGCTTCAGCTGTAGCTCTTTCTGAAATCGTTTTTGATGATTGATTTTTATTAGCCGCGTTTGTTTGATTAAATATACAGTTTTTAGACCAAAGTATTTCTGCTGGCACTTCAAGTAAGCACCACTTTTCGTCGGGAAATTTCTCTTGTACCCTTTTAAAGTAATAGCTGTTCGGATGACTAATAGACCAACATGTCCCATCTAAAATACCATCATTACGATTAACATCTGTGACAAGATGATAAATACCACTTTGCTTTATTTCTAAGTTAGATAGAACTCCTTTTTTCATAATACCTTTTAGATTGCGTATAGCTGTAAAATGATAAACAGAAATAATACCACGACGATGACAAACGTCTCTTATACTTTGATGAAGGCTAGTAGTAGGAACTACTTTCATAACATTCATGGTGTTAGAAGAATCTATACTCACTACGGTTTTCGGAGAAGATTCTGTAACTGCTCTAGAGTTTAGATCGGGTCTGGGTTTTGCCCCTAGTGAATCTTCTTGCTTTTGATTATTTTTTGTTTCAGTATTTCTTAGTTGTGTTTTATTCGGCCATAATATATTTCTTAAAACAACTATCTCAGATTGGATATTTTTTTCAGGCACCCATTTAAATGCTTCATATAGTTCTTGAAACTCCTCAAATGTATTTGCTGAGCTAGAAAAGATTTCAAAAGCTTTCATACGATTCTTCTCATTAAGTGTTACTAAAGATTTTCGATTTAGAATCCTTCTAGACCAATTTGTTCTATCAAGCTTATCTTCTTTTATATCCTCTAATATTCTGTCGACAACTTTATTAACTATGTTTGGGTCTGTATTATAAAACTCTTGTAAAAGCTGGTCATCTACATTTGTTTTTTTAATAGTGTTTGTTTCTGTAAATTTACCAGCTGATTCTAAACTCTTAAAATCTATTGATTGAATGTCTTTTGTATCTCTTAACTTCCAATAGATATAGCGAATTAAAAACCATATTGGAAAACCTGTTGCTATATAATAAAACTTATTTTGATCGACAAAAGCATCTCCAGCTTTAGCTGCATAAATAAATATTCCTATAAATCCACTTAAGAAAAGAGTTATATAGTAATTGGGCGTAAAGAAACTATCTAAATACTTCATAACTGACCTCCGGAATTCCCTATTACTCTTATATTATATTAATGGCATATTTTAGTATATAAAATTTCTATTTAGGAGCTAAAAAAAAGCCATTCCGGCTCAAGCTTCTTCTATATATTATTTTTTTCAAATAAAAAAAGGAGCCGGTTCATTGGCTCCTCAAGTTAATATATTCTCAACCTATCTCAATTCTGCATCCAACGAAACAAGAACCTCATCTAAGGTAGTGCGCCACTCGCGCTTTAATTGTGGTCCATATTTAAATGGGATAGCCCCAGGATGCACTTCTTTATACTTGCCGAAGTCTTTACTATCGATGATTCCACCGATATTTGGAATTGGGTCGGCTCCGATTTGATACTGTACTGCAGATGCATGAAGTTCGCTTTCACTTACAAACCAAGTGTTCCGGAACTCTCGGATGGCTTGGTCATAAGCTTGCGTGAAGAACCGGCGTTTCAGACTAAAGATGTCTTCTGAAGGATCTACTTCTTTCGCATCAATTGCATTCAATATCTCATTGTATACTGCTTTAACGACATCTGATTTCTTCAATTTCTGAAGTGCTTTCTCAATCTCTAAACGGACGTCCTGATTATTCGCCGAGTAGTCACCCAATAGTTTATCGATATAAGTAGAATCGATATCGTAGAGTTTGATAGCGTTTCCGGAAAAGAACTCGATTTCTGAGAAATCCGGTACAATGCCTTCGCCTGGATCCCCGTCAATCGGTGGTTTCTCCTCCACTAAAGATCCCTTAGCTGTGTTATAGACGCCAGCTGTCTCTGCAATAACCTGCACTTGCTCTTGCAAAGTTTTTGAGGTGGCGATGGCATCATTGTAATCATCATACGTGACGAGCGCTTCAAATGAATTGTTGAGTTCTTGAAACGCAACCACATAATCGATTCGATCTTCAATCGGCGAATGTTCATTGATAGCCGGTGTCTTCTCAAGAATAGCCTTGAACGCTTTGTGTGCTTTCTTGAAGCGCTTCAACGACTCATCATATGTTGGATATACGAGTCCGGTTTCGGTGTTTTCGTTTGAGTAGAGTCTCGTTGCATCCTCTACATTCTTCTCCATTGTCGCCGGTTTACGGAAGGTAACAATGAGTCCTTTCGTTTTTCCAGGAAACGTGCGATTCGTTCGCGAGAAAGCCTGAATCAAGTTCGCGTAACTTAAGTTCCGGTCTACAAACAACGTCTGTACAGTTGGTGCATCGAAACCAGTCAGCAAACGATCTACAACAATGACAAGGTCGACTTGCTTACCGAACTGCTTGAACTCTGCACGCTTTCGAGCCAATCGATTGTTGATATCCCCGTTATACCGTTCGATGTCTTCCAGTGACCACGCCGTCCCGTAATAGCTGTTATAGTCTTTGATGATTTGACGCATTTCATCTTGATTCTCTTTTGCATGTTCTTCATTTTCTTGAAGCGAATACGTGATAGCAACTCGTGGAAAATCTGGATCGTCGATTGTGCGACCTTTCCGAATCGGTTGACCTGCAAATTCTTTTTCCATCCACTCCGGATCTGAAGTCATTTCTTTGATAGCATGGTAATAGCGTTTTGCCATATCAATAGAACTCGTAGTCAAAATAGCTGACTTTTGAGGTCGACCATTTAAGAAATCAAACTTTGTATAGGCGTTGTCTGGACGTAATATCTTATGAATCACTTTTTGGATATGGTCATCACTTTCATAGACACTAGTTGCTATGTAAGATTCTTTCTCCACGTCATCCATTTCATCAATCTTTGTGTTCAACTGTTCATCTGTCAGGTCTGCAGACGATTCAGTTGAACGGAGTTGCGTAAAGATATGATTATAAAGAGATGTGGATTCGATTGTGCTCTCATGTTCCACTTGGAAGCCGAGTACCGAACCATCTTCTAAAGCATTCTTGATCGTATAGCTGTGAAGAAGATCTCCGTACTGATCACGTGTCGTCCGGGCAAGCTGCCCTTTTGCTTGTTTCTTGTTCTCATTGAAAATAGGTGTTCCCGTAAAACCGAACCACGTCGATTTTGGGAAGAACCCTTTGATGACTTCCATTCCTTCAGAACTCAAAGCTCGGTGGCATTCATCCACGATGAACACAATATGTTGGCCCATTAATTTTTTGAACCGGTTTGTACCATTCTTTTCTTCTTGTTGTTGCGCATAACGAAGAGCAGCTTCAAGCTTCTGGCGCGTTGTGATGATCACCGTATTGGAGTTGGCATCCGAGAGTAGAGTTTCACTCAATTTTCGTGAGCTTTCTGTACCAACAATAAGGCTATTGGATTTGGCTGTTCCTGACGAGATTCCTGTATTGAACTCAGACGCAAACTTTGTAAACTCACTCGTCGTCTGGCTATCCAAATCTTTGCGGTCAATCAACATAATTGTCCGGTCGATGCCACTCTTTCTTGCAAGGAGCTTGGTCGACACAAAACTCGTCAGTGTCTTTCCGGAACCTGTCGCGTGCCAGACAAAACCAGACTCATGTTTATTGGCCGCTGTGAAAAGCGCTTCAATCGCATGAATCTGATACGGATGTAATACCATGAGTACCTTATTGTCTTGGTCTTCACTGACAATCGTATAGTTCGCAATGAGACGGTGGGCATCCGGAATGTTCAACACTTGTTTTACAAACTCATACAAATTCTCCACACGTCGATTGTCTGTCGTACGCCAGCTGAAGATGAACTTCTTATGCATATCTTTCGGCATAGCATTGGCAAAATAACGTGTCGTCTGTTCATTCGAGATGACAAAAAGTTGGAGTGTCGAGAAGATGTTGTTACGGAACACTCCTTCTTCTGCGTACTTTTTAATCTGGTTGAATGCTTGGAACACACCATCTTTGGCATAGACCTGTTTCAACTCAATTTGAACGATTGGTAAACCGTTGATTAAAAGCGTCACATCAAAACGACGGTCTCGTCCATCCTCATCTACTTTACTTTTCGCAATCTGATGAACGACTTCATAGCTAGAAATCCCTCCACCTATATGTTGGTTTGAATACAAAATAAGAGACATCGAGCCGAGTGAAACTTCCTCACGCTCGATAGTAATGCGCGCAATTCCGTTTTCACCCTTCAACCACTTCGCTGCATCGAAAGGTGTTTTCGTCTTGGACAATAGTTCTGTCTTAATTGTCTCAAACTCTTTATCTGTAATGGGATGCTCCCCAATCTCAGACAGATTGTTGCGCGTAACCTTATGGCGCAAGTTATTCCAGAGGTCTTGTTCCGTCTTCAGATCTGGCCGGTAGTTCCACTGGTTATGTCCTTCACCTAAGACTTCAATCAATCGTCTTTCAACTTCCAGCTCGTCATTGTGAGCCAACTTCGTCATGGGATGTCCTCCTCCCTAACTATCTACACAAACATCTTTTGTAGGAATGCTTTTTTCGTTTCTTTTAAGGCTTCGAGTTCTTTTTCGTGGAGTTCGATGGTTTGATCTAGCTGTTTGAAGAATTCACCGATTTTTAACTGTTCTTCTGCACAGGGCAAAAGAATTGATAGTTTTTTTATTATTGATCCAGAAAGATTTCCTTGCCCACCTTGTAAAAAGGACTTAATAATATTTTCTTTATTTTTCTTTAGCCACTGATAAATAAAATTCACATTATCTCCTTTTATAGGTTTGATCGCTAATATAGCCTGATTGATAGCACCTTCAATCCTTGATATTCCAACCTCGCCACTTGTTGCCCCATACATTGCATATAAAATCGTTCCTTGAGACACTATTTTTGCTGAAGAATTCTTAAGTCCTTCTTCTGTAATAAATAGCTCGGTACTTTCAGAATTTATTTCAGCCGATCTTATAAAAGGAATTTTGCCACCATAATATAATTTATTATTTGAGCTAGGTGTACCTCCAGAAAATGACTCAGTTATATCTCCAATCTTTTCTTCTCTCCACTGGTCATTAAATCCTTGAACCCTAACTTCCGGCACAGTCTCCCCTTCTTTAGGAAACATCTTTTGCAAGAAGCCTTGCTTCGTTTGTTTAAGGGTTTTGAGTTCTTGCTGATGAAGAGATATAGTAGCATCTAGATTTTTAAAGAACACACCAATCTCATTTTGCTCCTCCATTTTTATAGGAACATAAATTGTTTTATCTAATAACTCACTTTTAGTAATTCCTTTTATAGAAGTTCCCTGCACACTTAATAATTCCTTTTGCAATTTCTGATATAAGCTATATCCGGCGAACCATTTATCGACTTTCAATTGAGTAAGAGATACAAAATCTTGACTGGTTGCATATTCACGGTCCATAACTGCAACTTTCCCTACCCCTACTCTTGTCACAACTGCAATAGAATTTTTAGGTATCAATTTAGCTGCAGATTCTTTTAAAGCTAATTTAGTTATTTTCTTTTTCGGAATGACTCCAGAAATTTTATGTTCTTTTAAATCAGAACTTTGTATCCACGCTATTTCCCCATCCCAAAATTCTTTCACAGATGTTTTAGGAGTTCCACCACCAAGAGTTTCTTCAGAAAAATCTCCAATTTTTCTTTGCATCCAAGAATCAATATATCTGTTGAACCGAATTTTTGGCTGTAACTTATTCTCCACGCTTAAACACCTCTAATGCTCCTTGAATCCACTCCGCATTCTTTTCATCATATTGAAGTGAGGAAATCATTTCATAGAGACTCGATTCAAGTTCAGCTTTTTCTTTACGGATGTCTTTAATAGTCGCACCGATTGTCGCCATATCAACTTCTTCTTCCTCTTCAAACGTGTCGACATATCTTGGGATGTTCAAGTTGAAATCATTTTCTTTGATCTCGTCAAAGCTGGCAACATACGAATATTTTTCGATATTTTCACGATTGCGATAGGCCTCCACAATCTTATCGATGTTTGCTTTTGAGAGTTTGTTCTGGTTCTTGCCTTTGATAAAGTCATTGCTTGCATCGATGAAGAGCACGTCACGTGTCTCGCGATCCTTCTTCAAAATGATGACTGTCGTTGGAATCGACGTACCGAAGAACAAGTTACTTGGTAGACCAATTACTGCGTCAATGCTTCCGTCTTCCAAGAGCTTCTTCCGAATGACACCTTCTGCTGCACCACGGAACAGCACTCCATGTGGTAAGACGATTGCCATCGTTCCAGAATCTTTCAAGTGGTAGTAGCCATGTAGTAAGAAGGCAAAGTCAGCCTTGGATTTTGGCGCAAGCTTTCCGTAACGGTTAAAACGAGAATCATCTAAGAATGTATCATCTGCCGACCATTTTGCTGAGTACGGAGGATTCATTAGGACAGAGTCGAACGTATAAGGCTCATCCGTCGGCCAGTCCTTGTTCAACGTATCCCCATTACGCAAGCGCATGTCTTCTTTGTCGACACCATGAAGGATCAAATTCATTTTCGCTAAGTTAAATGTCGTCGTATTCAGCTCTTGCCCGTGATATTTCACACTGTCCGGATAGTTGATATAGTTACGAACGTTCAGCATCAAAGAACCTGAACCCATTGTCGGATCAAAGACACTAAACAGTTTTTTGTCTTCTTGCCCCATTGCGGCAATACGTGCCATCATGTCCGATACTTCGTGAGGTGTATAGAACTCTCCGGCTTTCTTTCCCGCTTCAGATGCAAACTGACTGATTAAGAATTCGTATGCGTCTCCGATAACATCTCCACCATGCCCCATCAAATCCACATGGTTCAATTTCTTCAAGACTTCTGTAATCGTGATATTGCGTTGTTGGTCATCTGAACCTAATTTTTTCGATTTCAAATCCACATCATCAAACAGACCATTGAATTGGTCAAACTCCGACGCTAATTGCACGAATGCTTTGTTTAGGTCGTTCAATTGGAAAATGTTTTGTTGAGCTTGTGCAGCCAAGACATTGAATAGATATTCTGGTGCGATGACATAACCTAATGTATCGACCAATGTTTCTACTAAATCATCTCTGATTTCTGCATCTGCCATCAGTCCAGCAAATAACTCTGTCTGTTTCTGTTGTATGTTGTATTCTTCTAGTGATTCATCCGCGATTAACACAACTTTTTCTAGTTGTTTATCAGATAAGTATTTATAGAAGATCAATCCTAGTAAGTAGTTCTTGTATTCAGATGCGTCCATTTTGCTGCGCAGGTTGTCTGCCGCACTGAACAATTTTTGATTTAAAGTAGACATTCTATTTCCTCATTTCTTTTCTTGGTAATGATTTATGTAAGCTTATTGAATTGTTAATGGCTAGCCAAAACTCGAAAAACCATTGCTCATATCTATTAAATTTTATAAAAGGCAATCTATATATAGTATAAATCAAGTGAGGGGTAATAACATGGGTGATTTGTTAGGGAAATCCAAATGATTATCTTAACGAAATAGAAAAAGCTCCCAGGTGATATTTCAAATAAGAAGAGTACTTCTTTAATGAGATATTTCGCAGGAGCTATAGTCTTTATTTTTCTTTTTTCACCTTTAACAAAGTAACTTTATACCCAATAGTTTTAATATGTTTTACCGCCTGCATCATATTAAGCTTAGAAAAGAATGGCAATCGTTCAGTTAAAACTTTATCGCTTGAATCAATTATTGCATATACGATTTCAATATCATTTGGATTGTAGCCTTCCTCCAAGATATGATCCATGAATCTTTCATCTATTTCCGCTATTTTATCCCTAGCAAGCTTTCTGAATTCTATATCCTCCAACAAGCTCTCACTTGAAACCCTACCTTGAGAAAATAGATGGCTTAAGGTTGATGAACTTGTCCAAGGTTTAACATGTATAAGATGACCTTGATTAGTTAGCAAATCACACACTTCTATATTGCTCCCTTGGTATCTAACTAATTTTGCATCCAAGCTTACAATGTCTTCACTTCCATCAGCAACTCGTAAATTATATTCTCCTTCTTTTTCTTTTTTCTTACATATTGGAAGATCTAAGTCACAGTAATCAATTTTTGATAAATACTCTTCTACATTGCTAACGAAATCTTGATCTAATTTGAACCAACTGCCCATTGTAAGGACATAATCACTTGACCCAATCGTAGTTTCAAACAGCATACAGTCATAAACTTTCCATTTGTGAACTCTGGCATTCTCATCGTCACTGCTCCAAACATGAATATAATGACGATTTAATTGTTCAAATGTTAAATCTTCATATTTCTCTATATATTTTAAATATCCACCTATCTCAAGTTCTGAACTACGCTCCCCTCCTTCAGTATAAGAAAACTTACCAATATCATTCCATTCAATAATCTCTGGCGGAGCTAAACTAATTCTTTCCACTTCCTCTGATTTAAGAGTTTGCATTAGTAGTGAATTTAGATCTTCTTTAGTTTTACTATCATTTACTTGTTGTAAGTTATCCACCCAGCTAAAATCTTCCTTATATTCATCGCTCTTGTATTTCTCGATTAAAATATTACATACCTCTTGAAATTTATTAAAATCATTTTCAAAATCATATTCAAACTGAGCTGACTCTCTCCCTGTAATAACTTTACCAAGCTTTTCATTTACAGGCTCCCCAGTCACAGCTTTAAGAAAGTCTTTGGCAATATCTATGCCAAATACATTCACTGATGAGCTACTACTTGTTTGAGTTCTAGATTGTATAGTCATCTCTCCAACATTAGCTTTATCAATACTCTTTAACTTTTGAGAGTCTACGCTATTTAACACTACTTTTATTCCAAAATCTTTTACTATATATTCATCTTTTAATAAGTGTCTACCAAACCCAAAGACGAATGCCAAAGTATTATCTTCGCAATTTAAAAGTAATAGTGCTCTTGTAGAGCTATTTAAAATCTCTTCCATAGATTCTTGAATTCCTAACTTCACTAAATTAATCCAAGTGGGAGAATTCATTTTATTTAATCCAACAATTAATTTCCCTTCTAAGTTTGGATAATCCTTTAACTCATATTCTTTAACAACAGCATCCTCCTTAATTACGTCATTTAAGTTCTCATAATCTTGTTTTATAAGATAAGCTGTCACCTTATATTTCGTCATTGTATTCCCTCCTTCAAATTAATCTCCAATATTTCTCATTTAACTTTCTTTACGTAAGTCAAAAGGTTTAGTTTCAAAGTAATCCATATATTTTCATATTTAATCCCCACTGGAAAAAGTGTAAAGTTGTAAAAGAAAGTAAAACCCTTCCGTTTCCTTGGTCGTTGTAGGAAGGATTAAAAAATTTGTAGTAGAAATCACGGAGGTTAGGGAATGCAAAGTCGCGGGAAGAGTATCAATTTATATTTAATGGATGGCAATCCTACAGGACGAATCATCTGTACATTGGCCAACTGGACAGGGATTGCGTTTAAGATTCCACGAACAGAGCTGGAGAATTCGAAAGATCGTGCAGAACTTGCGCAGACAGGCGTGTACTTTTTATTTGGAACAAGTGAAGAGACCAATGAAGATGTGGTGTATGTTGGACAAGCTGGCGTGCGCAGAAATGGCGATGGTTTGCTGAGTCGTTTGATTGAACATAAGCGAAATGCAGATAAAGATTATTGGACAGAGGCTGTGATTTTCACGACTTCGAATAATTCGTTTGGTCCCACAGAAATCAGTTACTTGGAGAATCGCTTCTATCTTCTGGCCAAAGATGCCGGTCGTTACGTCGTGAAAAACGGCAACAATCCGACTCCTGGAAATATCACGGAGCAAAAAGAAAGTGAGCTGGAGGAATTCATTGATAATGCAAAACTGATGATGGGGACACTTGGTCATAAATTGTTTGAGCCGTTGACAGAGAGACCTGTCGTGACGACGAAAACGGTCCTTTCTCATTCCGAAGAAGATTTGACGCTTTATTTATCGCGCACCATCCGAAAAAGTGGTGTGACGGTTCATGCGACGTGCAAGCAGACCAATGAAGGATTCGTCGTATTAAAAGGCAGCTTGATTGAAAAAGAAGACACGGAGAGTTTGCAGCCGAATGTCATTGAGCGACGTATGAAAGCGAAGATCGATGAATCGGGAATTTTGCTTGAAGACGTCTTGTTCCCAAGCCCTTCCTTCGCGGCAGCATTTGTCATTGGCGGAAAAGCGAATGGTCTGACGGAATGGAAGACAAAAGATGGCGTTTCGTTGAAGCAAATGGAGATGGATTAAAGTAATTATTTACAGAATTACCCTCTATGTATAAGATGGAAATAGTAGGAATATTGGTTAAAAAAGGTTTTTATCTTATTCACTAAAGGGGACTGGCAAATGAACACGCACATTATCAACTGGGGACTCGCAACAATTTTTCTTCTATCTTGCATCAGTTTACTCATTATCTATTTTTCCGATTACACAACGGAGACTTTATCTGCACGCGCTTTACCAGTAGCCATCTTTGCTGGACTATTGGCGATAGCGACAGCAATTGCTTTCCGTAAACCACGAACAGCGTAGATTCACACGAGCGGCCTCCTTCATTTGCGAGGCCGTTTTTTTTTTATAAAACTTTGGCGAAGTTGAAAGTATTTCTGCTTCTCAATCGTTATATATGTAAAGAGGTGGAATTCATGGAAGAACTGAGGCAAACGAAAGAAGCGACCCATCAGCAACATCTATGGCATGATGACCTGATGGATACATATGGCTTAGAGATGACAAAGCTAGCTTACACCTATGTGAAGAACTGGTCGACCGCGCAAGACGTGGTGCAGGATGTGTTCGTCAAAGCGTATCATTACTATTCAAAGCGCGAAAAATTGCATTCCGTGCGAGGCTGGTTGATTCGCCTGACGATCAATCAATCGAAAGATTATTTAAAGTCATCGTGGTTTCGCCGTGTGACTGGACTCGATTCCAAACACTCGACCGAGACAACTCAATCGGCGGAAGATATGCTCACGACGAGTTCTTCCAACGCGCAGCTCAGCCAAGCTGTTTTGGCGCTAAAGCAAGGTTATCGTGAAGTAATTTTCCTCTATTATTATGAGGAATTAACAGTCCGAGAAATGAGCGAAGTGCTGAAAGTAAAAGAAGCCACCCTCCATACACGATTGCGCCGAGCAAAAATGGAACTACACCACCAGTTGAAAGGAGAGGATTTTGTATGGGGAACGAATTAAACAACCTTAAAGAAGCTATGGATGAAACAGTTTTCGAACAGGCTAAATTTGATTCCACTTCCAAGCAAGCCGTTCGGGAAGCTCTTTATACGCGTAAGGAAAAGCCCTTCTCCGCTTTCGCTGTTGTGGCTGCCGCTACACTTGTACTGGCGATTCTATTAGGCACAACTACTTGGTTGCAGGCAACTCTCACATCGGAACAAGCGACAGTTCCGACAAAGCAATCTACCGCTTCTGTCATAGAAGACGCTCATATCTTTGAAGGTATGATTTTTCGTGGACATACGAATTCAGGCGACTCGTTCCACTTCATCGATGGAAATCTGGTCATTGTGACTGATCCTACAATGAGCGCTGTTCGTCCGTGGATCAATCCAGCCGACATGCCGGCTGAAGGCACATTTGAAATGACGTATACAGATATTGATGTAGAACGAGATAAGTCCTTATTTGTGATTTACAGTGCAGGAGAATTAATTTTTGAGCTCATTCAAACGGGACCACGACTGTATGAGGATAGCGAGGGCAATGTGTTTAGTACGGATCAGTATATCGAGGAAGCAGAGTTTTTAGTAGCCCGTGTAGAGGATTTTGATTACGGATTCCAAATCGATGGCGGACAAATTTTTGGGAATAATGCAAAAGGGATTGTTATTTATATGAGGTCCCTCGGAATGAGAGATGGTACTCTTTCAGTGCTGGATGACTATCTATTTGAACAAGGGTTCAACAGTACCGACGAGATTTACTTAGAGTTTCCAAAAGCTCAAATCACTGTAGAAGACACTAAATACTTTATTCAACTAGATGACGAAGACTCATTAGAATTTGAAAAGGTCGGAAAGCGCATCATCAAAGATGCGAATGGCCGAGAGTATTATTTAAATCAAATGCCGGAGTGAAAAAAGCTCCCAGCGAAGATTTCATAAGTGAAGTTAGCTACTTCATTGAAATCTTCCTTGGGAGTTTCTATTATTCTAGAGAGCTTTCTAAAAACGCCTCTACTTCCTCATTCAATTCAATCACACGAATGACCTTGAACTTCTCATATCCTGGAGAAGTCTCAATTAGTAAAGATCGTGCTCCACCACTCATATTTATAAATGTAAACTGGTTCACTTGATGCGGGTTATTGGAACTATAAATATTTCGAATTTCCTCAGCCGTTTTGCCGGTGCTAGTTAGGAAAATTTCGTCATCCAGTGATGCTAGATTTTCTTCATTCAGTAACCAACTATGTAACTCTAAAGAATTGCTAGGGTATGTAAATACCTGCATGGATACTACTACAATCAGTGCAATTGCTAAAATAATGCTTAAAATTTTGTATTGAGCTTCTTTACTTTTCATCGTTTTACTTATGCCCCCTTCTATTCACCCAGAGTAATTTTTAGTTCTTGTTCTCCCTGTCCTTCCTCTTTCCAAAGGATAGTTGTAGTCAGCTTTGATAAAATTTGGCGCATTTCTTCTTCATCCACTCTACTTGTATTCGACAACCCTACATATTCTGAGCTACTCGCAAGTTGATTTGTAAACGTTATATGGTCCACACTTTTCATTTCTGTACGACCTATTTCGTCGGAACCAAGGTTTGATGACTCTGTATACATAATGAGTTCTCGAACTTTAACCTCGCCTCTACTAAACAGGAATTGATCAAGCTGCCAATTCTCTTTCCCCTTTTTAGTGACTTCATACTTCAGCACCCAAGGCCCACTCGTAACTGAATTTGTGAGTTTAAAAGACTGAGAGGAAGCAATAGAGTTAGTGGTGACTATAAGCACAATTAAAAGAACTGGTAGCAACACAAAAATATATTTTACTTTCTTCAAGTGGTTTTCCCCCCTTCACTAATTCTTATCGAATAAATCCCATCTCTACTCTTATTCTAGAAAAAGTCTCAAAATCCTTTTATCTCCAAAAATATCCTAAGGAACTTACACACTTCTTTACCCGAAACTTTTTTTCAGCTTATTCGTAAATAAAGGGAAGAGGTGATAACAAATGACAAAAAAGCTACTCCTTCCAATCCTATTCGCGCTACTCATGACGGGGCTATTCCCGCTCCAAGCCTTTGCGATTGATTTTGAAATTGACACGGTATTGATCGATGTTCAGTTAGAAGAAAATGGAACTGCCCAAGTCACGGAAACGTTCACCTATACATTTGAAGACGACTTTAATGGAATTACGCGCTCCTTGATTGCCAAAGAAGGAACAGCGATTGAGAATTTTACAGCTTCCGAAAATGGAACACAATTGCGCACGGAGTTCGAAGACGGAGAATTCCGGATCTACCGAGCAGGTGATGATGGCGAGACCATTAGAATTGATTTGTCGTACACAGTAGAAAATGCTGTAGAAAAGTTTGAAGACGGCGCACAATTCTATTATGCGTTCTTTGATGACAGCAACGAGTCCGCTTATGAAGACATGACGATTATCGTGACGCCACCACAAACGTCGACTGACACGGAAGCACTCGGGTATGACGAAGCCTATGGGTCTGAGCGAATTGTGAGTGATGGTAGTGTGCGGTTCGAGATGGGCACTGTGCGTGACGGCCGAAACGGAGACGTCCGCGCAATTTTCGATGCGGAACTATTCCCGGGGGTTGCAGCTCAAAATGGGACTATTCGAGACGAATTGGCAGCGGACCGGACAAAACTTGAGGAAGAAGCAGCAGCCTTTGCAGCGAATCAGCAGACAGCGATTTCAGTGGGTGTACCAATTATTGCTGGTGCCGGTACGATTTTATTGATTGGCTTGTTCTTTGCCTGGTTCTCAGCATTTAATCGAAAGCGAGCGGCTACGAGCAATGTGAATGGCTTCTTCGTTCCAAAAGAAACATTGAGCATTCCAGGAACGTTGTATTTCACGAACTCCCCTTTCCTCTCTCCGCATGTCACGGCAGCGGCAATACTTGATTTGGTACGGAAAGGGAACTTAACGCAAGTTTCTGAAGACGAGTTTGTGCTCGTGAATCGAACGACAGAACATGACCATGAAGCAACATTACTAACTCTTCTCGTCGACCGCATTGGGGATGGCGAACGGTTCACCTTATCACAAGTAAAAGAGTTTACGAGTAAAACAATCAATCATTCGGCCTATAACGAAGCCATTGCGAAATGGACAAAAGGCGTTCGTGCAGAAGTGCTCTTGCATGATTTTTATGAAAAACGCCCAATGGTTCGTTGGATCGCTGGGGCTCTTTCTGCTTTATTTGTTGGACTGGCAGTATACACAGGCATCTATGAAGTCTATCCATGGATGGCCGCTTCTATCTTCTTGGCATCCGCGGCTTTCATTTTTGAGCTTCTCTATTCGCCGATCTCAGTGGACGGTCACTTGATCCGTGGAGAATGGCGCGCGTTGAAGAAATCTCTTCCGGAAGTAACAGAAGATGAGTGGAAAGCATTGACGGAAGATGAGCGAAAACGTGCCTATGCGTATTTGCTAGGAAGTGATTCGAAGACAGCGGAAAAGAAAGCAGAAGCATTTACGATGGCAAGTGCAGTCAGTCAAGATAACAACTTTGTGATGAACCCAATGTTCTTGATGACCATCTTTGTCGCAGCGAACACATCGACTAGCGCAAGTGCGAGCGGCGGTTCCGTTAGCTCTGGCGGGGGCGGTGGAGTCGGTGGTGGCGGAGGTGGGTCGGGGGCCTTCTAGATGTGGAGAACGCCACTCTAGAAATTCCGAGGAAATCAGACGTGCCCATGAAGGCGTACTTTAGCCTTTGTGGGTGCGGCTGATTCCGCAGCGTATTTCTGGCGTTTGGAACTCGATTACTCTAGATGTGGAGAACGCCACTCTAGAATCTGAGCGACCGTTTTTTAGCCATGATTCGGGTTTTATTGGCCATGATTAGCAATTCATTAGCCATAATTGGGATTTTATTAGCCAAAATTAACTATTCATTAGCCAGAAGTCGTATTATGGAAACTAATTCAAACACCCAACCCTGATTTCTCAAGATCTTCCTAGCAAGGTCTTGGGCATCCTAAAAATCACAAAAGCCCTCTGGACGCATGTTCCGGAGGGCTTTCTTCATGGACACCATCACTCTTCGCAAGATGGTTTTGTCTTATGTGTTTGGATTCTTGTCTTTGAAGTTGCTGGCGAAGTTCTTTAAGAACTCGACATTCAACTCAATATCGTTTTCGTACGCGTACTTGATTCCGTATCCAAGCGCGAGTGTCAGAGAAGCTGCGACGCCTCCACCGATTGCAGAGCCGGCGCCTGGTACGACTTTGACTGCTTGGCGGAAGATGCTCTTTCCAATGTTTCCGGTCAAAGTAGCAATCGCCAGTTCTCTTGCGCGTTCTTTCGAAATCGGCTTGTCATAAAGTGTTGCCAGTCGCACCATCAAGCCAACCTGTACGCCTGTCAGTGGCACGATGTCTGCCCCAGGGAGTGGAACAGCGCCAATGACTCCTGCTGACGTCGATGCTGCGATGATCCATCTATTTGCGACTGCGGATTTTGCTTTTAATTCTTTCGCGAAGAGAAGGTCCTTTTTTTTCGTCTGCAAAATATCCAAGATCGCATCACGCAATTGCTGCATGTTCTCCCCCGTGCGCGACGAGATAGGCACGACTTTAAATTCGTTGTTAGTATTCGTTCGAATGTACTGGACGAGACCCGGAATATCATCGGCTGCGTCAATCTTGTTCAGCACAAGAATGATTTCCTTGTTGGTCTTCTTCACGTCTTGAAGTGCCTTCTTTTCCCCATCTGACAGAACAGTTCCTGCTGCGTTCAAGAAGAACAACACAACGTCTGCTTCTTTGTAGTATTTCAGCGTCTCCTCGGAATTGCTCTTATTGATATCATCAAGCCCTGGTGTATCTGCAAACACGATCTTGTCTTTGTATACATATTTCTTGATAGCCGTCGTCTCTCCAGGTTGCGCGCCAACTGACGCCACGTCTTCCCCCATAATTTGATTTACAGTGGACGATTTCCCCGCGTTCACGTCCCCAATAAGAACAAAAAGAATTTCGTTATCGAGTTGTGCATTGACTTCGCGTATCTCTTTATCATAAATGTCATTGAATTCTTGTTCGTTAAATTGCATGTTTCCTCGCCCTTTCTTCGATTGGTCTTAGTAGTTTTACGTATGAACTTCAAAAAAGTTTCCGAGAGCAGCTGCTTGACCTTTTTGAGAGACCTCTATAGAATAGGTCCATAGAGTTTAGTTAAGTCAACTAAACTATTAATTCGAAAGCTGGTGATAGTTTGATTGATGTATATAAGCTGGTTGCAGACCTGCATAAATCTATAGATGAAATGAACCGACTGTTAGTGCGTGATGTGGCAAATCTTGTGCCATTTGATCTTACACCTGTGCAGGAAGCGTATGTGATTTTTTGCAATTCGCACGCTCCAACTACCGTCACTTCCCTCGTCGAAGAGTTTGGTGTCTCCAAAAGCGCCGTGAGTCAAATGATTACGAAGCTTGAAAACGATGGGTTTGTAAAGCGTGAGATCAATCCAGAAAATAAGCGGGAACGCCTCATCTTTCCTGCTGCCAAAGCAAAGAAATACCAACAAGGTCTTGATCAACTCGATAAACAGATGACGGAAAAATATTACGTCCATCTCGAGACGCAAGACATTCAACAAATGTATAATGCCATATCAAAGTTGAATGGAGTTATACGAGAAAACAGGTGAAACAATGAAACAATTACTAGGAAATCGTCCTTTTACACTCCTTTGGGGCTCGGTCATCACCGTATCCCTTGGATTTTCCATATTCTTTTTATCCGTCTCGTGGTTTACAGTGCAAGAATTGAAACTACCTGGCGCGCTCGGTCTCGTGTTGACCGCCGTCTCTGTGCCTCGTGTCATTATGATGGTCCTTGGCGGCGTGCTCGCTGACCGGATGCAAAAATCAAAATTGATGTTCGTGACTAACCTCGGGCAAGCCGTGTTGATGGGCATCATGGTCACGATGTACGTCACAGGAACTCTGACGCTTGTGCCGTTACTTGTGCTTTCTTTCGTGTTTGGATTTTTAGATGCCTTCTTCTATCCAGCGATGAGTTCACTCGTGCCACACTTGGTGAAAGGTCCTCAGTTACAACGCGCCAACTCTCTTGTTCAGGGTTCGAGTGAACTAGCTTTTGTGTTCGGCCCGTTCATTGCAGGAATTTTGCTGACAATCGGGGACTTCACGTTGGCTTTTAGTGTCGCTGCTATACTTATTGTGATTGCGGCGATCCTTGTTTTCCCGCCATGGATCAAAGACTTTATCCCGGAAAAACAGGCCAGCCTAAATTTACGAAGTGTGCACGAAGATTTACTTGGAGGACTCCGTTACATCCGCAAATCTCCTATTCACCGTTCTGGAACATTATCGATTTCAATCGTGAATTTGTTGATCATCGGGCCCATTATCCTGAGCATTCCAATCATCGTCAGCAGTTTGAACGGTACAGCTTTCCATCTTAGCATTGTCGAAGGTGGGTTAGCGGTTGGTACTTTCGTGGCTAGTGTAGCTTTCGTGTTATGGAACTTTAAAAGAAATCGCGGAAAAATCGTCTTTGGCGCAATGTTCTCAGCTTTCTTGTTCCTTCTCGTTTTCAGTCAACTGCAATCCATATGGCTATTATCCGCATTCTCGGCTCTCAGCGGTCTGATGATGATGATGGTGCATCTACCGACTGTCACGATGATTCAAGAAGTAACGGAAAAAGACAAACTTGGACGAGTGATGAGCTTGATTTCTATTGCCGCTTCTGGTCTCGAACCAATTGCCTTTGCAGCCCTCTCCATCTTAGTGGCGTTCTCGGTATCGATCCATTCCCTTTTAGCTGGAGTTGCCGTAATCGGGCTCTTCGCTACAGTCCTCTTATTCTGGAAAAGTAAAGAATTTCGGGCTCTTCAATGAGCTCGATTTTTTTGTGTTTTTTTGAGGTGACAGGCACCAAATGGGAACAGATGGCATTTGGTGCCTGTCACCATTTAGGAGTTCCCTGGAAATTAGTGACTCTTTCATTGATATGATATACACTTGAATTACAGGTATTTACAGTATAAACATTCTAAGAAAGTAGTCGATTGAGTATGAAGATTTTTCGAAAAGTAGCGGCAACGCTCAGTATCGTTCTGCTCGCATATTTAGTGGTAGTCATGATTCAAACGAATTTCGGTGAAGAGGAATATCCAAGTGGGATGGTTGCAGATCAAAGTGGGATTCTACCAATGGAGTCATTTAATGATGGCATACAGACCGGCAACCAAGCGCCTGATTTTGTGCTAGAGACACTCGACGGGGATGTTATCCGTTTGTCTGATTTTAAGGGGAAAAAAGTATTCTTAAATTTTTGGGCTTCTTGGTGTGGACCTTGCGAAGACGAAATGCCGCATATGCAACTGTATTACGATGACTATGCAGAACAGTCGAATTATGAAGTTGTCGCTGTCAATATGACGCAACGAGAGCGCTCTAACCAAGATGTCGTAGATTTTGTAGACGAGTATCAGCTCACTTTCCCAATTGTTCTGGATCCAAACGGGGAGGTAGAAAAACTCTATGAAGTTCTTGCCTTCCCGACTTCGTATATTTTGGACGAGGAAGGCATTGTTTTGCATTCATTCAAAGGACCAATCGCAAATCCGGAAGAATTGGATGAACTTTTGAATGCGTATTAAAATAAAGGCTCGGCTCTCGAATGTGAGAACCAAGCCTTTTGTTATCGTTTTATAATCATTTCTTGTCCTTCAAAATCATAGATTGCTTTTTCTTCACCTTCTAAAAACCCTGAGATCACTTGAAAATGATTAGCTCGCTCGACTAGATTATATTTGAAACTTGCAGTCCATGTAGTTCCGCTTGGTGTAGTAAAGCGCACTGTTGCCCCTTCAAACACTCCATTTTCATAGCGAAGAACTTGCAGTCCATTGTCATCATTTACTTACGAAAGGTGACAGGCACCATTTGGGAACGGTTGGAAAAAACAGCTTTTTCAATCCTTAGTTTGTTTTTCAGTGCCAGGCACCTTACATCAGCACCTCCCATCCGCAACATCAAACTTAATCCCCACAAAACAGCCAATAATCAAATTGATCAAAATCGAAGTTTATAAAATCTGTGAAAATCTTGTTATTTGAAGGGGTGATTTTGAAAGCACCTAAAACTGGATGTTCACTAGACAATCCGAAGGTTTTTTGCAAATCCTCACGCGAGAGTTTAGGAAGTACCAGTTCCTCCTCTACTATAGAGTGGCCTTTTTTAGACCAGCTTATGGTCCGAGTCGTATTTTCCTCAGAAATAAAATAGGGTGACTCTATTTCTTCGACAAAAAGGCCTTGCTGCATCGCAAACTCGATTGCTTCCGGATACTTTTGATTCACACCTATAAACATGTAATAGTCGTACCCAAAATGAACAAAAAAGTTGTCACCGGAAATGAGCTCGCAATAGGCCAAATCGCGTAAATTTAGTTTGCATATAAGAGGAACATCTTCATTGTTTACTAATGCATCGTCTTCTAAAACGAAACCTTTGAAGTCGTCTTCAAACAATTCCGTTGTGTCAGTTTCAATCACAATACGTTTCTCGTTATCCGGCAAAATCGTACGCACCTTATCAATTTTTGCCTCTTTTAAAAATTTCATGACAGTCTCACTGTAAGCTGATTCAACTTTTAAATAGTCTTTTCTCGTCAGTACTTGGCCATCACATGTTTTTCCGATGTCGTGTATACCTGTCCATTCGGGCTTCGTGTAAGCACCAAATTCATCGCGAAAGATCGGATTGTATTTGGTGATACGGTAGTGATTAATCTTCATTTAGCCCCCTCCATCTCCCGCACAATATACTCAATACCATGCTCTCCCGTTATGCGGTAAAGTTTGCGACGTTTGTCCTCTGTCACTAGCGGCGAATCCTCCAAAATCAACTGATCTCCTTCTTTAGGAATAAATATGTACTGTCCATTCTCTTCGATTCCATACTCGTAAATGATTGTCTCCATATCTTTCATGTAAAGCGTAGTTTCTTCTCTCAGCTCCGTCACATGGACGAACTCTTCATGGATTTGAATGTAGCTGAGACCTGATGCATACGTCAGAAAACCTGCAGCAATCACCATTCCGCTTACTGCAAAATAGATGGGTTTTGTTCGCTTATATGCTAACAGTGCTAGACAACCAATGAATAAAATTGCAGCTGCTGATAAAAGATAGTAATTAAGCATTGGAAACGTCATTAAAATATTCTGCGCGTCATGGCGAAATGTTGCTACTTGAATCATAGGTAAGAATAAGATAATTAAAGGGGAAGTAATGGTAATCGGTGCCTGTTGGTAATCGGTGCCTGTCACCTTTTAGTGGTAATCGGTGCCTGTCACCTTTTAGGAGGTTGATGGAAATTTTTATTCTTGTACAGGCTCTTCCTTTGCCTTTTCCTCTTCTGCCTTTGCTAGATAGTACGCTTCTTTCTCTAGATTACCTGCTTTTTTTGCAAAATCCGCTGCCCACTGGTAACTATAGAAGTCGCGTTGTACGTAGTTCATCCGATATTCGGTCAACTCTGCCATCTCTAGCCATTTTTCGTCTGTTTGATACATTTGAAAAAGTATATTCGTCACCAATTGCGCATTGTAGTAATAAGGTTTCTTTCTTTCATGGAAAGCAAGAACTTCCGCTTGAAACTGCTCGTTGCCTAATTCTGCTTCCGTTCTATACATCAAGTCTTCTACCGCCTCATCTTCTGCTGCTAAATAAGCTTTCAAATCTGTATATGTATAGTTCAATTGCTCTTCCAAGACGGTTTCAAAATCAGAGGATTTTGTCAGGTTACTCAAAACTGTATGCACAGCTTCTTCACCTTTCGCGTATAGAAGATATTCTATAAGATATTGGCTCATGATGTATTCGTCACTTATCAAGCGATCCGTCGCTTCTTTTTCAAAAAACGCATCGACTTCCCATTCATTCATTACCTCCGCAAAAGGCAACGGGGCAAAACGATGACTGAATGCTTCTGCCACCCCTTCATGGAACCACATCGGAACTTTTTTATAACTGACATCTAACTCTTCCAAATAGTTGAACATACGGTAATGCGCATATTCGTGCGCATACCCGTGCAAAATTCTATCGTCATCCAGGTTCATGTTCAAAAGCATGATTTCACTTGAGGGAATATATATCCCATTAGCACCCTTTAGCATAATATTCATCACTAGATTTGGTTCAATTGCATACATAGTTACCTCAGGATAGTCTTTCGAAGCTGGTTCAAACCAAGCACTTGAGAGTTGGTCGATTTCATCTAAGTTTGGTTCAAATAGTTCCATAATGCGTTCTGGTTGATCTGTATATATGGTTACATGGTCGTATTGGAAAGTCTCCAGTTGTTCTTTTTCGTCACCTAACGAAAGCTCAAATATAGTTTTCATCCACCAGGATTGTACGGGTTGGGTATTCATTATTGTCCATGTGATAAAAAATGTGGCAAACACCACGACTAGCTTAAGAATAATCTTCTTCATAATAGCCTCGATTTCAATTATGTATTTGGGTGTAAATGGCAAATGGTGACAGGCACCTTTTGGAAACATATGGTAAATGGTGACAGGCACCATATAGACTATCCAAACATGAGCAGCGCAGAAAGCATCAATGAAAATACCCAAGCGACTGCAAGAATCGTTCCAATGGTAGAAGAAAGCTTGTCAGCGTTTCCTGACTGAATATCTCTAGCAATCCATAGAATCGTTCGGAAAAATAACAAGGTTAGGATAAGTGGTAATCCGTAGTAAAAGATGATAAGTTCTTCGATCAAGTATGGCTCCTCCAATGTGTTTCTAATGTATCAAGTTGTCGCAAGTGGTGAGTAAAATGCATATCCACTAGTGCGAGCCATTCCGCTGCCGTTAACCACCCAAATCCCCCATGCCGCACAGCAAGAGTGGGTTGAGCAAGCTCAATTTGACCCTTTAACGCCTCAATTCGTTGAGTCAAGGTCTCTAATTGAATCACCAACTCTTCTCGAGTGTAGCTATTATCTGGTGCTTGATTCATCTCGTCTGGAAGTGTAATTTTGATAGGCGGAAAACCACCACGTTCAAAGAGTTCTTCTCCAAATTTTGTTTTACCAGTCTGGAGTTCCCCTTTACCTGCTAGACAATTTTCTGCAGCTTCACAATATTCATGCGCCACAACAATACAGTGATCATAGACTTGGACAATTGACCATTCAGTAGAACTCGGCTTGAAGACTAATTGCTCGCGATTATAATTTTGAAGTTTGATTATAAAGATTTTGATACTAGTCACATCACAGCCCTACTTTCTGTTTACTCTTCAAAGATAGCTACAATTAAGTTTCAGTACTAACAAATAGTAGAGTTACTTATCAATAGCAATTTCACCAGTATAGGGGTCTACTATGTAACTCGTTTCACTACTTACACTTGAAAAATAATAGTTCACTCTTCCTGAAGTAGAATCCTCAATCAAAAAAAGACCACTAGCAGCCACCTCAACATTGTAAGTTCTTTCTACCAGGGCAAGAGAGTCGGAATGTTTATAAATCGGTCGATCAGAAATATAAAAACTTATTCCAAGTAGGTAAAGCAAACTAAAAGCGGTTCCCCACAATGTAAGTGATTTAACGGTGAGTCTATTTTTCACTTGAAGTACTATGAACAAAAACCCTGTGGTTATGAAGATGATTCCCGTCACCTGCAGTAAAGAAAAGTACTCATTTGCACCTGTTCGAGCTTCTGCATCTGTAAATATGTAAGAAATGCTAGAGATTCCAATTACTAAATATCCGCTGAGCAAGATTCCGATTTTTCTCATGACAATTCATCTCCCATGTCTACTCTAGTTCACATCCCCTAAATAAACCTCAGTCTTCTCTGCTCGTTGTAACACCTCTACTATCGCTTTTGGATATACACGAGATTTATGTAAATCAGTTAGTGGAATCCACTCAACACCAATTTGATCCGTATCAGGTTGTACAGGGGCGCCATTCACATTTTCACGAACTATACTGCATAGAAAATAAAACTCAATTTGATGAACGCCCTTATCAAAGTGAGCAAATTCATGGTTTTCCCCGATGTATTCTCGAATATGAATCAGTTCTTGTACTTGAACAGCCGCATCTAACTCTTCTAAACACTCTCGAATCACTGCACTTTTAAGGGTTTCTCCTTTCTCTTGCCCTCCACCTGGAAAGATATAAAAGAAACCCTCTTCATCGTGTTTTTTTATGAGTGCTATCTTGTCATCTTTTACTATGACAGCTTTTGCAGAATTTCTAATCCCCATCGTGTTCTCCTCTTACATTTGTTTGAATTTTTTCATTGTTCTTTCGTCCTTTAAAATGTAGTGGATTCAACCGAGTTACAAGATGTTACCTCTACTAAGTCGTCTGTTTTGAGAGCTTTGATTTCGCCTGTTTTTGGATCAATCATAAACTCTTGTATTTGTCCTTCTTCACCAGCAGCCACTCGGTAATGTTCATAATTTGTATCTAGGATTTGAATCGTCTTAAAATGACTGTCACGAATGGCTAGCGAATACTCCGCTCCCACACGCTGTTGGGCTTCTTCGTAAGTGTATGCTGGCTTATAGAGTTCATAACTGACTAGAAATACTAAAATAGTTAGAAATGAGATGATTGCAACTCCAATGGCAATGAGTCCATTGAGAAAAACCAGTGCGGAAATCAGTAGCGTCAGTCCGTTGCCAGATTTATAAGATACAAAGGTCATAATGGTTAGTAAAACACTTGCCCCGCATACCAAAAAACCCGTGGCTGCTAGTAGTCCTGATAATTTCATCCTTAACTCCCCTCATTGGTTAAACACTGTCATTTAAAAATCGAGTAACACTCTTCGTATAAAATTCGGGTTGCTGCTGGTGCACTAGATGACCCGCGTTAGGCAAGATTTCTACCTGTATGTGTTCTTCACCTTTGTATATTGCGTGACTCGCAGTTTCAGAAGGAAGTTGATTTCCTGAAATAATTAATACCGGACATTTATTATCTTTTAGCTTGCTCGTTTCCTCAAAGGGATACCAGTCTTCATCTTTAGCTAAAGTTAGAAATTCACGCCAATCAGATTTATGAAGAGTGTTAAAATAGTTTACGGTTTCTTGATTTTCTAACAACATCCTTTGATTTTCCTTCTGTCTTAAATGAAGGTCATTCTAGTTCTCCGGTTTCGTTGGTGTAACTCCCGAAATGATTAAACTCTTCGTAACCCTAGCGGGCCGGTTCGAAAAGTAAATAGCTACAAGAGCTCCGAGAGACGCACCGACTAAATGAATCTGCGTTACCCCTATTTCCGAAAGTGTTTCAAAAAGATCTTGTACACTGTCTTCAAAGAAATTTGAGAAGTTCGTTGACTGTGAATCTCCGTGGCCTCGTAAATCAAAAGCTAGTACTTTATAGAATTGACGGAAGTATTTTTGTTGGTAAATAAAATCTGTTGAGGAAGTTTCTAAACCACTGTGTAAAAATACAAGCGGTTCTCCACTACCTGATTCTCTATAAGCTAATTTCATTTACTTTCCACTCACATTTCCAATGAGTTCAAGTGCTTTTTTCATGTCAACATCAGCTTTTAGATGTAGTGGTGTCCATGGAATAGAGATATCTGGTAATACGCCAATTCCAGTCATTCCATTATTCTTGTCAATTCGGGAAAGTCGGGAAGTAGGGTACATAAATTCAAAACCCTCTTCCCACATTACGCTTGATAGGTTGGCATAATCATTTAATCCCAATGTTGCCCGTCCAATGACAGTGACCTTAGAGGACATTTTACAAAGTTCCACAAACGATTCTCCAGAGCTACCACACATATAATCTGAAAGTACAATGACATGCTTCGGATTATCCGTTCCTTTTATAAAGAGGTCTGGTAAAATATCGCTGAAATCAAATTCAACAAAGCCTTTCCCTCTATTTGTTGTCCATTCGCGTTTAAATACCTCAAGAAAATGTCGAGCCTGCTCATCCTCTGTTTCAGCGAGTTGTTGCTCGAGCAAACGTAATTCTCTTTTTGCACTTGCTTCTGTACAATTGAACAGCATTTTTTCATCTGTATTTGTAAGGTCTACACCTTCAGGGGGCATTATGTAGGGAAGCAGAGGAAAAAAGCTGCTATCACTTCCGCCATAGTTTACACGCACATCAACTATCCAAGCATCTACTGTTTCTAGTAACATGCGATTGTCCTCAACTAATTTAACAACCGCATCAGGATTTAAGAAATCTGTAAATGTAATGAAGGCTATTCCGCTTTCTACTTTTATTTCATAAATTGATTTTCGAGTTTGTTTCTCAAATTTAGTAAGTTGAAATTCCTTAGTTTCATGCTCAAGCGTGATTACGTTAACTTTAGTTGCACTTAAAAGAACTTTATTCCAGTCCTGTCTCTCATGCAGATTTTCTTTAAACGTTTTCTTAAATTTCTCTGCCAAAGTAGGTATTGTCAGCCCATCAATCGACTCAATCTTCATACCAACTGTAAGCTTTTGTTCTTGTGTAACCGAAGTTATATATAAGTGGTCTTCATAGCGACGAACTTGAAAGCCTACTTCTTTTTGGCTTTGTTCAACTTTGTCAGTCTTACTAAAGAACATGTGCTTGTCTTCAAAATCACTTAAATATTCTTTAATTAGTTCTTCAAAATCTGCATCGGACATTGATTCATTTGCTTTCAGCTCAGCTAATTTCTTTCGGTAGATATCTGGTCGGTCCCACCCTTTTTTGTCCTGAAAACCGGCATAATCATTATGCATAATTTCAATAATTTCTTCTAAAATGTACTGCATCTAATTCTCCTTTTTAAACCTGCTCCTCAAAAAACGCCAATGTCTTTTGAATAATAGTTTCTTGATCGTTATCTAACGTTGCCACATGATAACTTTCCGGCAACTCGACTAACACTTTGTCACGTGAAGCGATAGTATCAAAGATTATCTGGCTATTTGTAGGCGGGACAACATGATCTTCTGGTGCCACGAAAATAATCGTTGGGCACTGCACGCTTGAAAGTCCAGATTTCACTTCTTCCATAAAAGTGAGTAATTGTTTCACTGCAGCAACCGGCGTCTTCCCATACGCAAGTTCCACCACACCTGGCTTTTTGATATCGGAACCGATTGCATCCAAAAAGCGCACTTCTGCAGGAAGCTGTTTAACCCCTTCCATCGCTGGCACTTCAATCGCTGCATTGATCAACGAAATCGCCTTTAAGTCCGGATGATGTTGCGCCATATAGAGCGTCAAAGTCCCTCCCATGGAAAGTCCCGTCATATAGATAGTGTCGCAGCGTTCCGCTAGCCAAGCGTAAGCTTCTTCGATCGAATCAATCCACTCTTGATAAGTCGAAGTTTCCATTTCTTCATGGTGCGTCCCGTGTCCCTTCAGTCTCGGCATCGAAACTGTATAACCCGCTTTAACGAAAGCATCTGCAAGTGGCTTCATGCTTTGCGTTGTCCCTGTGAACCCGTGGGAAACTAAAACACCTTTGTTTCCACCTTCGTATGTAAATGCTTCTGCGCCTTTAAGCACTTCAAATAGTGTCACGTTCAATTCCTCCCCTAAAAATTGCGTGAATTTTCGTTCAATGACCTTAAATCCATCATACCTTTTCATCGTTATCGTTACAATATATTTCCAAAGATACTAGTGATGCGCTAATTGGTTTGGTAGGATAGGAAAAGTTACTAATAGAATTGAGTTGTGCAAAAAAGTTAAGGAGTGTACGCAATGATTTTACACACAACTGAAGAAGGACAAGGCACTGCTATCGTACTTATTCATTCTGGTGGGATGACTGGGGATTCGGAGTATGAAGAACAAAGTAGCTATTTAGCAGAAAGAGGGTACCGCGTGATTCGGCCTGACTTGAGAGGTCACGGAAAATCTGTTGGACCGTTTGATCAGTTTTTTAATCGTACTGTAGAAGATCTGAAAGAAACTGTACTACATCTAGGAATCGAAAAATGCCATGTTGCTGGGGTTTCAATTGGTGGCGTTGCAGCAGTTTTGTTTGCTAAAAGATATCCTGAACTAGTAGTATCCGCTACATTTTCAGGAATTTCACCGACTATGGGAGAAGATTATTCGGAGCGATTACAAGAAGAGCAAGCACATTATGAAACACTTTTTAAAGACGAGGAAATCTCTCGTATCTTGACTGAACTGCATACCGACAATGATTGGAAGGCTTTGCTGACTTCATTTAATACAGCAGATTTTTATCCTTACGAGCAACTAAAGTCAGTTGCCTCTATGGAAACGCCTCTTTTTTGCATAATGGGAGATGAATTACTACATGAAGTGGAGGCCGCTGCGGAATTCAAGCGTCTTCAGCCCGCAATGCAACTTGCAATCCTCCCATCCGCTGGCCACCTTGTTCATCGCGATCAGCCAGAAAATTATTCAAGGCACCTTTTAGAATTCATAAGTAGTATCGAAATTTAAATTAAATTTTGTCATCCATACCGACTCTTTTCATTTTTTCGTTCGTCTAGTCTTCTAAAGGAGGCTTTCATGAGAAACTCAATAGATTTACTTGACCTATATGAGTCTTATTCAGACGATGTCTATCGCTATTTGTTATTTTTACTGCGTAATAAAGAGGTTGCAGAAGATTTGACGCATGATACTTTCCTAAAAGTACATAGTTCACTTCATCAGTTTAACCAACAATCCTCTCTACGCACTTGGTTATTAAAAATCGCAGGAAATACGGCCATTGACTACATAAGAAGAACCAAACGCGTACACTTTCTAGCGTTCGGCAAAAGGTCTGAGCCCATTACTATTAAGACACCTGAATTAAATGCTATTCAAAAAGCAGATGTTCGTCTCCTCTATAAAGCACTTGGCGAATTAAAAAAAGACTATCAAGAAGTCCTGATTCTCAGGAAAATCCAAGAGTTGTCGATACGTGAAACCTCTGAAATTCTTGGATGGTCTGAAGACAAAGTAAAAGCAAAATCTGCTCGTGCTTTGTCCAAGCTAAGGGAAACTTTCTTAAAAGAGGAGGGGACGAAATGAAAGAATCATTCGACGCTTTATTTAAAGAATTAGCCGCTGAAGAATTGGATCAGTCTGTGAGGCATCGCCATATAAATTCTCTGAGGATGTCGAAAACAAGTTTACCAAAACGTCGTAAACTCACACCTTATTTCGTTGGAATGGCATTAATTAGCGTCCTAACAATACTAGTGTTTCAATCATTCCTACCACTGTCCGATAGGAATTCCGCCTATTCCACTCTTGAACCGTATCGAACAGTCATTGCACAGACAAATCAAGAAACACTTTTCCGGGCTACGCTTCCGACTCGACCAGAAGCAAAAGAGATTCTTCTAGAAGATCGAAAATGGAAATCGACACTTCATTCCTTACTACTACAGTTAGAAGAAGTGCAGGAAGTACCTGGCACTCTACTATTCGACTTCGCCATTTATACGGAAGACTCATCCATCACGCGATTCAAAGTCTATGAAACACTTGATGGATATCAGCTAAAAGATGTAGACACTTCCCTCTACTATTCAACAACCAATGACAGCCTATTCGATCTCGTGACTATGATGAGAAATACGTATAAATAAAAAAACCAAGTACGCTTCCTATTCTCAGGACGTACTTGGATTTTAATTTGACTTGCATCGCTTCCAAATGATTCTTCCAACAAAATAAATTCCAGCTAGAACAATCAATAAATATAAAAATGTAACTACTACATCTCCTACGTTTATAACAGTTGCTCCCACAATTTAATCTCCTTGCTTCACATTTTCTTTCATATCCATTAACAACACACCTAAAAATACTAAAACACTAAGTGAAAATATACCTGCTAGCAATTTAAAATCACCAAATGTCGCCTGCAAAAAATCGGCGTACCGTGGAATTCCAAGTGATGTGATGAACGGCATTACAATCAGTGCAGTGGCAAACCCCATCAGAAAATACCATTTCTTCTTCATCTCATTTCCCCCTCATTTGGTCCAATTCTACCCCTATACCCGAATTACTCAACTCCTTATCCTACTTACTCACGAATCTCTATCAACTGATGATAATTCTTCTCGAAAAAGTTTTCTAAATGATCATGTAGCGGTGGGTCAAACGAATGATACGCTTCATCGGCCGCTGCAATTCGCTCATAAAAAACCTCTTCAAACTGCATGTCTTGCTCAAGTTGTGTATAAACTGTCCATAACTCCAACCCATGCTGCTTCAAATTAGCCGCATGCTCCATAGCTCCGATTTTTCCTAAAGCTTCAACGGTATTTTTCAGAAAGGTATTCGCACCAAACTCTTTAAAGCGATAGTCAAAATGATAGAGGAATGCCTCATGGCCCCCAGATTCCATCTCTGAATAATAAGCATATGCATGCCAAGCGGTACTTGTAATCTCTGTATCACCAGGCGTTTCATTCTCTACAATCGCTTCAATCGATGCATTCCATTGATCCTCTGGTGTTTCAAGTTGATCTTTTCGAAAAACTAATTTTGTCCACATGTGCATAACTCCCTTCATTTTCTTCTTTGGAAGATGTCAGTGAAAACAGCAATGATTATAAAAGCGATTATCGCAATTGCTAAAAAGACCATCTGATCATACCTCTTTTCTTGTTGTACGGATTATTTCCATTTAAGTTCCCAAAATCCTTTTTATTTCTCAAAAAATGGTATACTAAAGGAAAGTAGGAAGGAGTGCATTTCATGTATATTTTAGGATTTCTACTCGCTGTATTGACTTTTGGCGTTTTGGCTGACCTACGCCGCGGAAGCTTCAGGTCGCGAAAAGCACATGACACCAACCCGAACAGTGTACACTCACCAAATGCTGCAAACTCTGCACACAATACTTCTCACAACGAGATGTATATTCCGTAACTACTACCTATCACTAACACTTCTAACCCTTTTCTTTATAATGACGATTTGGAGTACATTTGGCAATGCTAGTTTGCACTAAAAAACACGAACCCTACACAAGGATTCGTGTTTTTTTCTATTCGTCACTCATACGTTTTTTAAATAATATAGCGGATACACTTACAGCGACTACTGCCCAAACGGCTAGTACCACAAGAGACACAATGATATCAGAAGTTGCTCCCGTTACACTATACTGCTCAAGTAGAATCAACTGTGCACTTGGCAACCATTGAAATACTTCTAGAACCGGATAACGATCCGCAAATAACAAGACAAGAGGTCCAAACGAGAATACAATCATGACAGGAAGAATTCCAACTGAGGCTTCCATCACTGTCTTCGTATATAAACCTACAATCAATCCCATGGCCAAATAGAATAGTGTAGATAAGACAAGGGCAACCCCCATCGCAGCTAAATTAGCAGGTGAGAACTCTAAAATCCACATGCACATACCCAATACGATCACCGTGATGACAAATACTAAAGCACTCTTTCCAATCAGCACATCTGCTATAGATGCCGGGGACAACAGCAAGCTACGTAGGGTATTATGTTCTTTCTCCTCAGCAATCAAACAACTCTGGATAAACGCAGTTATCATCGCAAATGTTAAATTGATGGGCATGAACAAACTCTGAAGATCCATGTTCCCTGTCATACTATAGATAAATGCTAGTGCTAGTGGCATAAGCACCATCGTCGAGATTGCATAATTTCGGTAGAATTCTTTATAGTCTTTTACAAAGATTGCTTGGATTCGTTTAACAGATACATTCATGATAATTCTCCCCCCGTTACACGCATAAATAAATCACCTAATGTTGGTTCATTAGAATGGATACGACGAATTCGTTGTGCCGCCGCCCACTCTCTCATTTTGTCCATTGTCGCTACTTGATTTACTGGTAACTCATGTGATTCGCCACACGTCAATTCCACTTCAATCACATCATTGCGATACGCATCTTTTAATTCTTTTGGAGAACCACTCTCTCGAATTTCTCCTTCGTGTAAAAAAGCAACGCGGTGGCACAGCGCTTCTGCTTCATACATATCATGTGTCGTCAGTAAAATCGTTGTGCCTTTTGCATTCAACTTTCGTAATCCCTCATGAATATGATGCGTGTTCACTGGGTCAAGCGCTGATGTTGGCTCATCTAAAAACAAAAGCTCTGGCTTATGAAGGATAGCACGCGCCAATGTGACACGCTGCATCATTCCGCGAGACAACTCTGATACTTTTTTCTTCTTACTAGAAACCAAATTCACAAACTCAAGTGCCTCATCCATTGCTGACACCGGAAGATCATAGAGGTCACAGTACATTTTTAGGTTTTCTTCTATAGTAAGTCGTTTATATAAGCCGCTGTTATCCGTTAAGACACCAAAGCGTTTACGGGTCTTGCTTTGCTTCACTTGTTCACTGGATTCACCGAAAATCATCACAGTCCCTGATGATGGATCCAGTTGACCCGTCAAGATTTTAATAATAGTGGATTTCCCAGCACCACTTGGCCCAAGCAAACCTAAAATCTCACCTGACTGAATTTCTAAGTCTACATTTCGTAGTGCTTCAAACCGACTAAAACTTTTCTTCACATTTTCCATTTTAATGGTAACCGACATATAAATGGCCTCCTTTGTTGTTTTCCTACACTGAGTGTATGAAAAGATAGGGAGGCCCGCAGTAGATTAGCGGTGAATCGTTTCCGAAATTTGCTGAATGGTGGAAATTTCGACATGAATGGTGCCGATTATTTCCCAGGAAATATTATGATATGCCAAGAAGTTCTTTTAACGGACTTAATTTGGCACGAGATAAGGGAACCAATGTCGTTTTTTCGACATCCAACTTGATACTGTAGCTATTTTTTGTCCAACTGACTAGCTCTCGTACTTTTTGCAAGTTTACAATGTATGACCGGTGACATCTATAAAATCCATACGGCTGTAACCGGACTTCCAGTTCCGTTAATGTCAAAGGACTCGTATAAGCAACACCTGCAACATTGATATAAACCGTACCATCTATACTTTCTATATAGTCGACTTCTGGTGGATTGAACAACAATGTTTTGTCTTGGTGTTTCACTTGAATTTTATTGACCTTGAACTGTGCTGGCTCTTCATTTTGAGTAGCTGTCTCATCTTTAAATTCCAATTTATGGATTCCTCGTTCGTCCATTCGATAAATCTTGTCCGTCACCGGCAAAAGGTCTTCTAAATTGCTGCTAAGCAAAACTAGAGATTTTCCTTGTCTCTCAATACCTTTTAAAATTTGGTCTACTACATGACGCCCTTCTAGTTCGATTCGGTGGAACGGTTCTTCGATAACTACCCAGTCATGACGTGAACAGTACGGTTTGATTAGCGTCAATATGTTGCGTTTTGTTTCGGATAATTTCTTTACTTTAGTACGTGCTTCTGTAATAAGATCAAATGTCTTCAATAATTCTGGTACGGACCATTCAACCTCTGCTAATTTGGTATAGTATGCAATGGTTTCTTGTACGGTCAGATGGGGATAATGCCCATCCTGCACTTGATGGACATAGGCAGACTTTTCAAATTGGCGCATGACAGATGCTGCTCGTTTCATATCCACTAACAACCCTGTCACACCTTCTGTGAATGTATACTCTGGAATCCACACACGATTTTGCTCTGTCACTGCGGTAAGCGTTAAAGTCATATCCTGTCCTCACTTGTCGGTCTGTCTGATAATGCAAGCATACCATGAGAAAACATGCAAAAAAACACGAATATCCGAAGATGCTCGTGTTTGTTCAAATCATTTAGTTCAAGCTTTTGTAGACGTTGGCCATTTCAATCGCCGTGATAGCCGCTTCTGCTCCTTTGTTCCCTGCTTTCGTGCCCGCACGTTCAATTGCTTGCTCGATGGATTCTGTTGTCAACACACCAAAGACCGTTGGAATACCGGACTGCAAACTGACAGCCGATACGCCTTTTGCCACTTCTGCACAGACATAATCAAAGTGTGGTGTAGCGCCGCGAATGACTGTCCCAAGCGTGATGACTGCGTCGTAATTCCCGCTATCCGCCAACTTTTTCGCTGCAAGCGGAATCTCAAATGCTCCGGGTACCCACAGAATCGTGATGTCTTCTTCTTTTACTCCGTGACGACGTAATACATCTTCTGCCCCGCCTAATAGTTTGCTCGTAATGAACTCATTAAATCGTGCCACAACGATTGCTACTTTTAAATCCGTTCCAACTAAATGTCCTTCGATAATCTGTTTCATGAAAATTCCTCCTGTAGGTGTAAGATAGTGTCCAGCTTTTGTTGGTTCGTTTTCAGATAAGCTTGCAGATGTTCAATTGAAATTAGCACCAGTCCATGTTTGTCAGCTAATCCTTCAAGCTCCGGACGTCGTGCCATCGTGCCATCCGGATTCATAATTTCACAAATAATGCCGACTGGCGCTGCCCCACATAGTGTTGCGAGCTCTACAGCTGCTTCTGTGTGACCAGGTCGCTCTAACACGCCACCCGGTTTTGCAATCAGCGGAAAGATATGGCCTGGACGCACAAAGTCACTAGCTTTCGTTGCAGGATCTGCAAGCAGTTTGAGTGTCTCTGCGCGCTCGTGTGCACTGATTCCAGTCGTGGATTTCACAGAATCGATGCTGACAGTGAATGCCGTGCCATACGGATCTTTATTAGTAGCAATCATCGGTGGAAGCTCAAGACGCTCTGCCAACTCCTTTGATACAGGTGCACAGACCAGGCCTCTTCCTTCTGTCACCATAAAGTTGATGAGTTCCGGTGTCGCATAGTCTGCTAATGCTAAAAAGTCGCCTTCGTTTTCACGGTCCTCGTCATCGACCACGATGATCGGACGCCCTTTTTTCAGTTCTTCTAACGCCACTTCGATTACTTGCATGTCCATTCCTCCTCACGCATAGCCGTTCTCTTGCAGAAAACTATGCGTCATCGTTGATTTTTTTGGACGTTCTTGTTGCGCTGCGCCAAGGATATATTTTCCGAGGACATCAAACTCCAGGTTGACGAGATCGCCTGGTTGTTTTGTGTGTAAAATGGTTTGTTCGGCCGTATGTGGAATCAACGAGATCATGAGAGTATCCGCTGTGAGACCGAAAATGGTCAAGGATACCCCGTCCACGCTAATGGACCCTTTCATAATGACGTAGTTCCGGAAAGACTCCGGGAACTGAACCGTGATCTGCAATGCATTTTGGTTCATCTGCAGGTTTATAATTTCTCCAACAGTGTCGCAGTGACCGGTCACAAAATGTCCGCCGAACCGACCATTCGCTGCCATGGCCCGTTCTAGATTTACATTTTGGCCTCGATTCAATCGACCGATTGTTGTGGCTGCATACGTTTCTGGCATGACGTCGACTGTAAACTGATGGTTTGTGAATCGCGTAACTGTCAGACAGACTCCATTGATGGCAATGCTGTCACCTAACTGGACGTCAGTCAGGATTTTTTCAGCAGAAATCGTCAGTTCCATGGCCTCGCCTGTCTTTTTGATGGAAAGGACTGCGCCAAGTTCTTCGATGATGCCTGTGAACATTCGTGTGCCTCCTTTACATATTTGGTTGTGTCCACCTAAGAAGGTGCTTGTCCATCTTGAAAAAATTTAAAAGTGTGTGAAAGTGTGCTCTGAATTGAGCACAATGTGAATGGAGTTGTGTCCACCTCGGGGTCGTCGGGTGGTGAGAGAAGGATTGTTGTGAAGAATGGTTTGTCTGCATAGTTCTTCTGGTAAAGAGAATTCAAGTTTCATGTCATCATAATCGTTCATCATAACCTCCTTGTTGTTTGACTTGTTTTTGTCATGCACAAAAATACCCCCACCTTTTGAAAGGTGAGGGAGAAAAAAGCAGCACAAAAAAGCGTTTAAAATCGGTTGATTTTGAAACGTTGTGTTTTCCTTCTCCCATCCAGACTTTTACTGTCGGCTTTGGAGTTTCACCAAATCCACCGCTTTCTTTTCACAGAAACCGGGTCACGGACTAAGAGGCCATGCCTCATCACCGCCGGTTGGGAATTGCACCCGACCCCGAAGGAAATCCTATTCACGCCCTTACTATACCAAAATCACATTTGCCTGTATACAGAGAGGCTAGTTGACACTATCTCTTTTTTTCAAAGTAGTCTTTGATTGAATAATTTTCAAAACGATTAAAATCACTACGAAAAACAGGAAGGAAAACCCTGCGTACATTAGCGCTGATCCTAAAGGATAGTTTACTGCATAGTCTAACTGCGCCTCTTTCATTTGTTGTTCTGTTAGTAAATGAAAGTCCTGAATTGGAATGAGTAATGCACGCAGAAAGAATCCAATGATCAGTAGCATCAAAGCGATAGTTGCTGTAGTTTGACTAAAGCGACGCAAATTTGCAATCTAGCGTCGATTCGGGCAATTCTAGCGTCGAAAACGCCAGTTTCAGCGACGAAAGCGAGCATTCGCTTATCTACAGCGACGAATATCTCCAATCTAGCGTCGATTCCGACAATTCTAGCGTCGAAAACGCCAGATTCAGCGACGAAAGCGAGCATTCGCTTATCTACAGCGACGTAAATCTCCAATCTAGCGACGAATCACGGTCTTTGAGCGACGAAAACGCCAGTTTCAGCGACGAAAGCGAGCATTCGCTTATCTACAGCGACGAATATCTCCAATCTAGCGTCGATTCCGACAATTCTAGCGTCGAAAACGCCAGATTCAGCGACGAAAGAATTATTTCACTGGCGGAGAATAGCAAATACGCATAGTAATTCGTTCATCCATGGCAACTTACTTTAGACGCTCCTCATTGGCCTCCCAATACCGTTCCAACTCACGGGCCACCTGTTCCGTCTGAAACCCTTCCACCCGTCGCTTCCCAGTATTCTCAAACGCGACTTCATCTTCGATTTGAATATATGTATGATCAATCTTTCGGAAGACATACATATTGCCTTCATACTCACCACTTCGAAAATTATCTAAAGTAATGAAATCATGAAGAGTTTTGTATGTTTCCGCATCCATTAGTTCATCTTCAAATACTTGCTCCAAGTAGTTCATCGGCTTCCTCCTATCGAATCACCTTTCGAATCTCATCTGCATCTTTTGCAGAAATCTTATATACTTCCTCGTAATTCACTGTATAAGTCACTAATGCTTCTTCCCCTTCTTCCCCTAACCACAGATGCAGTGGATGACTTGGAAGCCCATTTTGATACTCGACCATCAAATCATAATCTGGTGTAGCTTCTGGAAGTACGCCACTCTGCAACCTGGCATTTCGCAGAGCTGCTTCTAGAACGGCAACCTGCTCTTCCTTTTCGATAGCTACTACACTTTCTTCATTGTTCAGGCCAAGCCCCGTAGATTTCGAAACTCTTATTGTCTCAATTTTCTCGTCGAGGAGTGCAAGACGTTCTCCTCCTGCTTGATACATTGCATACGTCGCAACAGCTACAACTCCCGCGGCCACTAATGCCCCTAGCAATTTCTTGTTCATAGTTTTCACCTTTTCTCTATATTTTTAGACGCTTTCAACGAAGTGGATGTTACTTGGAAGCCCTTCTTTTTATTTACAGGAACTCTCACTTTCTTCATACTACTAGATAGCAGGAAGAGAAGAAATACTTTTCACAGAACGGAGCGGTAACATGACAACTTATGTACGACTAGCAGCATCTCAATTAGAGATAGCAGCCGAGTGGCTGGCAAACATCAATAGCCAAACGACTTCTCATTCCGGTTATTGCGGGACTTCAAAAGAAGAAATTTTAAAGAGTTTACATGAAGATTTTGTTGAGGGCGAGTTGACTTCACTAGTTGCGGGGCTTGAAGGCGAGGCAATCGTCGGCTTGATTGGATTTGATTCTGAGGACGGGTTTGCAGAAGTGTGGGGACCCTTTAGCCTATCTTCTAATCCAAAAGAAACTCTAGCCTTATGGAATTTCGCTACGAATGAATTTCCGCAGCTTCAAACATTTTCGTTTTTCATCCATAAGGACAACAGAACGCAACAGGAATTCATGGACACACTTCAAGCAACGTTTCGCGGAAAGCATTTGTATTACAGACTTCATCAACCGACCAAAACCGCATCACACAAATTAACTTTCAAGACATATTCCAATCAGGACGTTCAGGAATTTGTGGAACTCCATGACACTGAGTTTCCTGATACGTATTATGATGCCAAAACGATTCTGGAGCGTTCCCTTCAACAAGGCCATACACTTTACTTCGCTTATTTCGAGGAGAGCTTTGTCGGGTATACCTATTTTGAGGAAGGAACAGACTCTATTCATTTGGAATATTTCGCTCTCAATTCAGGTTATCGCGGGCAAGGTCTTGGAGAAGAATTACTGCGCGTGACTCTTGATCAAGTGACCTCTGCGGGGAAATTTGCTTCGGTAACATTGACTGTAGATTTATTAAATAATGCAGCCAATCCTTTGTACGAAAAAGTTGGATATCAAGTTGAGAACGAGCTTTGGCATTACAGGTTAGAAATTAAATAATCCTTCTATAATTCCCAGTATATTCATGATACAGTTGTTAGAGAGTGAAAGACAAAGGGGAGTATGTATGAAAAATATGATACGCGGAATTGTGCTATTTGGTGTAGGAACTATTTTGATGAGCGCGACTTTGCTCGCTGCTACAATTTACGCAACGAGTACTGAATCTTGGTCTGGAAATTCTAAAGTGGGCTCTGTCTTATTCGGTGGTAATTATGTAGATTCAGAGCCACTTTTATTAGGATTTCCGTTTGTCGTAGGTGTCTTATTATTTGTTTTCGGAGCTACGATAATTGGTGCCGAGTGGTACAAAGAATGGGCGAAAGAAGCCGATGCAAAGCTTGAGCTTGAGAAATTGAAAACTGCAGCGCCTCATAAAAGTTAGGATTCACTGACTTTTATGAGGTTTTTAACTCACCGTCCGCCGATCAAACTGAAACAGTGCCAATAAACTCATACTTCCCACGTAAGTTGGAACCGCAACAATCATCGACACATCGAGCCACTCACCAACCGGTTTAGAGAAATCACCTAGCACAGCAAAATAGATAATCGTGACAAGGACAGCTCCAAATCCTAACGTCGTAGCTGACAATTGCCATTTCTCTCTTGCGAGGAACGTAAAACTGATTACAGAGAAGAGTAACGCTGCTGCTACACATATATACCAAATCATCATCTGTGTGCCATTCGTGGAATCCATATTTCCAAGCATCGCATTACTAAATAGAGCACCAACGCTACCTAGTATCACGAAATTTATAATAGCCCAGGCTTTTCTCTTCAAATACAAAAAAATAATGGGACTTGCCACAGCAAGTAGCAATGAAAAAACTATAAGTGTATCCGTCACGCTTCTCCCTCCCTCCTGGTCAATCCGGCTTCAAAAATTTATACGACAGCCATATACCTACAGCTGTCAGTACTACTCCAAGCACTACTAATCCTATCAGTAAATTTCCTACTACCATTTTTCCCCACTCCTTTCTACTACATACGAAATAAATTGGTAAATAGTTTCATATAAATCAAATTTTACATACGCGCAATCATTAATGATATGTGAAAGATGAAATTCACTGGCGGATTGTACATTATAAATGTACATTTATTGAATATAATATGTACACATGATAAAATGGAGGTGAAAGTAACTGAGACGGGAGGAGAAAAAGATGGCAGCTACAACTGGTTCTATTGATGTGAAGCAAATAGAAAAAGAATTACCAAATCGAAATCGTCTAATCGCTTCAGAACTCCGCTACAGTAAAAAATGGCAGGCACTTTTGGACCAATATGCCACTGTTGAAATTATGTTAAACGGAGAAACTGTTGCACAATTGAGTAATCCTACTGTCATTCCCGCTCTACTTAATCGAATTTACGAATTAGAAAATGAATTAGAGCAATTACTGGTTGAACAACTATATGCAGAGCGCTTAAATGAAACAGATCGCAAATCTGGTGATGAGTTAAAGCAAGGGGCTGAAGACATACTGCTCCACTACATTGACCCTGGAAAAACTGAATGAATATAAATACAACTCTAGTCAAAGATGCTATCGCTCAAATTTCAGCGATTCCTAAACTCTATATGGATCCACAACATTTAGTCCTTGATTTGTTAGCACTTACTAGTGTAGAAAGTTTTGATACAGATGAAAAATTCTCCTCTGTTATTCGAACATTAATTCACTCTTTAGAAATAATTTCAAAATTCCCAACTCTAGATTATCGGTTTCGGTCACAGGTACTTACCATCTGACATTTACGAGAAAATTAGAAGCACTAAAAGACACGCACCTTACTAGTTGCTCTTCAAAGAGAAACTTATACACTTTATAAAAGAGGCCCGGTGAAATTTTTTCACTGGGCCTCCTTCCATCATTTATTGATTCTAACTCGCATAGATTCAACCTTTTTTAAGAAATATATAAGACAACAAGAGTCCTCCGACAATTGTTACTACACAAAGGACTAATAACCACATCAACATACTTCCCATAGTCTTGCCGCCTCTCATTTTAAATTTCTTCGTGAGAAATTAATTACGAGTTATTTATCAAAGGCACTTACCTTTTGAGTGTTATTTTTACTCCCATCACTATCATAACAACACCTGTCACTATACCGATTCCGATTAGACCAAAGATTAGAATATCTGCCATACATTAATGCCTCCTTCTTACTACATAGATAGCTCTTCAAACTTTAATTAAGTATCTTGGCTTTACGTCAAATCTTTAAACTTCTTATCATACGAAACACGCGTGTGAAAATCTGCTCGCCATTCTTCAACTAAATCTTCACGTCCAGCATATCGAAACACATTTAAGATGTTTTGAAGTTCTTTATGATACTCGAACTCCTTCTGTTTGACCAACTGCAACGCCATATCATAGCCAGTAGCAGCATTTGGCGCATCCCCTTTTTCCTTGAAGCGACTTGCCATATAAATCAATAAATCCGCTTTGGCAGGATTGGAAAGCCAACTTGCATCCAGCTCAGCAGTCAGATATGGGAATAGTTCATCTAAACGGTCCTGCTTCACCAGTCGATCCGTCTGCTTTCGGACCTTTTTTAACATTTTCTCTTGGTACCGGGAATACTTGATTTTTTCAATCCATTTCATTGTGAATACCCTCGCTTCTTACTTCCTACATTGTACTACGAGTATAAATTAAAATCGTTTCATTTGTATGTATTGATTAATCGATTATAATCGATTACTATTGATTATAATATAAATAATCAATTAATGAGGTGATTGGCTTTGAAATTCGAAGAATCATTAACATTAGAATTTAAAAGAGAATTAACAGAAGGAATAAAAAAAGAAATTATTGCCTTTGCAAATACCTCTGGCGGAGATTTATATATAGGAGTAGACGATGATGGATCAGTAGTTGGATTAGATAACCCCAAAAGAATTTTAGAAGATGTTTCAAACATTGTACATGATAGTATACAACCAGACATACTGATGCATACAACATTATCAATAGAAACAATTGATGACAAAGATGTAGTCAAAATTTCAGTTAGTGTAGGTAGTAGACGACCTTATCATTTAAAAGGTAAGGGTCTCCGCCCTTCAGGAGTTTTTATTCGCTATGGGACATCAGTAACAAATGCATCTGAAGAAAACATTCGTCAAATGATTATTGAAACTGACGGCACAAACTTTGAAACCATGAGGAGCATGGAGCAAGATTTGACATTTACGGATGCAGAAGCAATATTCAAAAAAAATGGACTAAGCTTACTAGAATCCAACATGCGCACATTGGGAATCATAAATGCTGAAGGTTATTATACCAACGTTGGTTTGTTACTCTCGGACCAATGTGAACACACAATTAAATGTGCTCGTTATGTAGGGGTGGACAAATTAGAGTTTCAAGATAGAAAGGAATTTACTGGATCGCTATTGAAACAGATTGAATCTGCTTTTGAGTACCTCTCTCTACACAATGAAAAAAACTCTGCATTCAAGGGACTTCAAAGAGTTGAACAGGAGAGCTACCCTTCATATGCATTACGTGAAGCATTGATTAATGCAGCCACACACAGAGATTATAGTTTTTCTAGCAGCACACTAATCCATATATTCACAAATCGAATCGAACTAGTTTCAGTTGGTGGTTTAGTAAAAGGTTTGACTCAAGAAGATATTGAACTTGGGATTTCTCAAAGTAGAAACACAAAACTAGCGAACATTCTTTATCGCTTAAAATGGATTGAAAGTTATGGAACTGGTCTACAAAGGATTCTGGAAAGTTATAGTAAAAATAGCGTTCAACCATTTTGGTCAATTGGCCCAAACTCGTTTGTTGTTACACTCCCTAAAAAGGATCAGACTACAAGAGATGAAATTGATGAAAGCTTAAATAACTTTTTAGAAAGCAAGTCCTCATTCACTGCTAAAGATTTAGAAATAGCCCTTAACAAAAGTAAATCTTCTGTTAGAAAGTTATTAGCGGAATTAGTTAACCAAAATATTATTAATCGGATTGGCAATGGTCCAGCAACTCGTTACAAAAAAAGCCATTGATTGAACCTACTCCTCCATCATGTTAGGGTAAAGATATGCAACCTTCCAAAAATAAGGAGGTGGATTTTATGCCTGTCTGCCAAACATGCGGCCACACCTGGAGTCTTGGCGAAACACTAAAGCGCTCGTTTTCGATTTGGCCCGGTATGAAATGCCCGAATTGCGAAAGGGATCAATTCATCACAGCAAAGTCTCGGAAACGTTCAGCTATAGTTTCCGGTCTAAGTATCGCACTTGTCATGCTGTTTAATATTTTCTTTGGTCCTACAGCGTACACATTCGTACTGTTCGGTTTAGTTCTACTAGTGGTTATGATCACATATCTGCGGATGATTAAGCTTTCGAATACCGAAGAGCATATGTTTTAACAGGCACAGACATCATTTCTTCTGCGCTTGTTTTTTTATTAAATTCTCTAAAAACCGTTCCACATCACTCGGTTTTCTGAAATGCACGACGCGCTTATCCGATGGAAGTTCGCGCAACCGATTGATAATATGCGGCGTTTTTTGCTCAGGAAATTTCCAAATGTATTTGAAGAACTCAAGATCAAAATGTTCAGGGCACCCTTCCGCCATATCCGGTCGCACGGTGTTGCGGTACTTCATCACTCGTTTAGCTGCTCGTGTGATGCAAAGTAGCCGTGGGAAATCAAAAAAGAGGATAGTATCTGCTTCTTCCATTCGCTTAGAAAGCGTTCCTCCATAATTCCCATCGATAATCCACTGGTCCTTTTCAAAAATCTCATCTTGAAGTCGTATCTGCTCGTCCCTTGATACTTCTTCCCACCCTGCTCGCCAATTCAATTGGTCGAGATGATAAACCGGAATGGAGAGTATTTCCGTAAGCTCTCGGGATAGGGTAGACTTCCCTGCTCCACTCGAACCGATCAATGCTATCTTTTTCATACTGCCACCTCCACTTAGTAAATAACTTGAAAAAAGCGTTATCCTGCTCTATACTCGAACTAACTTACTAGAAGGGATGATGAATGGTCAATGATTTCTTAATTCTATTTTTCACGTTAAAATGTATACGCATTTTTACGAAAAGATAGGATGAGTCTGACCATTTATAACCCTTTACGGCTTCGTAAAGTTTATTTATGTTCGTATACTTTTCCTTCCACGACTTCGTGGGAGGTTTTTTTGTAGAATGCGTGTGCATGCAACTCGATTAGTAGGAGGTTTTTTGCATGCCGATAGAACTTAGACACGTAACGTTTGCCTATGATTTACTAGATGCACCATTATTTAAAGATGTTTCATTGACTCTGGACACATCTTGGAAGCTTGGCTTTGTTGGACGAAACGGACGAGGAAAGACGACTTTGCTCAAGCTTCTTATGAACAAACTTGACTATCAAGGAGAGGTACTCACGGATCACGAATTCGTCTACTTCCCGTTGACGATTTTACAACCCGACCTTCCCGTTTACTTTGCAATTGATGAGGTCTTTCCTACTGAACAATGGAAGCTTGAGCGGGAATGTCATTTACTTGGAATGGACAAAGATATTCTGTGGCAGCCTTTTTCTCAACTCTCCGGCGGCGAACAAACACGTGTGATGCTTGCTGCGTTGTTTTGTGAAGATAATCGATTCGCTCTGCTAGATGAACCGACAAATCACTTGGACATTCGAGGAAGACACCATCTTGCTTCGTACCTGAATAAAAAAAGTGGCTATATTGTCATCAGTCATGACCGGAAATTTTTAAATGCTGTGATTGATCATGTGCTCGCAATTGAGCGTAGCCAAGTCATCCTCTACAAAGGTGACTTTTCAACGTACGAGGCACAGAAAACACAACAAGATCAATTCGAACTTGAGAAAAACAACTCGTTGAAGTCTGAGATTGCGCGAATTGAAAAATCAGCGCGTGAGAAAATAGACTGGGGGCTGGAACGAGAGAAACCTTCAGGCAATGACCCGTTCGGCAATGCGATTGCAAAACGTATGATGAAACGTGGAAAAGCGATTCAGCAACGGACGAATGAAAAAATCGAAGAGAAAAAAACTTTACTGAAGAATATCGAAAAAGTCGATGATTTGACCATTCAAGTCATGAAATCTCATCGAAATCCAGTGGTGCGTGTGAAGGAATTGACTTTGTCCTATGATGGAACCCCCTTGTTCGAGCCAATTTCGTTTGAACTCTATCAAGGTGAACAAATCGCAGTGGTCGGAGCAAATGGTTCAGGAAAAACTACGCTCATGAATTTTCTTCAAGGTTCGCCTGGTGAAGTGAAAGCAGAAGGAGAAATTCGTTTATCCGAGCACTTAGTGAAGAGTCATGTTTCTCAAACCACTTCCCACAAAGGTACGCTAAAAGAGTTCGCAGATTCGCACAAACTAGATTACACATTGTTCCTAAACAATTTACGTATTCTAGGCTTCACTCGCGATATTTTTTCAGTGCCCATCGAAGAAATGAGTGAAGGCCAAAAGAAAAAAGTTGAGTTTGCGAAGTCTCTCTGTACGCCTGCAGAACTCTACTTATGGGATGAGCCACTCAATTATTTGGACGTCTACAATCAGAACCAAATCGAGAAAATGATAGCTACTTATAAGCCTACCTTACTGTTTATTGAACATGACCAGGCCTTTGTCGAGCGAGTAGCTACTCGTATTATCGAACTTTAATATGTTTTTGATGTAACCCCTGGGGTTGTTTCATTAAGGAGGGTGTTTATGAAGAAAGTATTCCCTATCATTTCCTTTATTTTTTTACTTCTTGGATACAGTATCCTTTTTTCTATGTCGCAAGAAAGCGTATGGGCAAGCATACTTACATTCCACACAGCCGGTCAGCCATTTATAATCATTTTTATGATGTACAGTGTTATCGCGTTTGTCTTTGCATTGCTAAGTACTAAAAACACTTATAAATTCGTACTTGTTTCCGCAAATGCGCTACTTCTCATCGCTACTGGTTTACTAAGTTTTATTGCTATTTTCGGTTTTCAGTCGGCTTGAAATTTATTTTCGATTTCAAGGCTCTGCAATAACCTCTACAGCAAACGCATAACTAGCTGTTCCTTGTTCCCAATAGGCTATAACTTCGTAGATGACGATACCCATCTCAGATAGATCTACATCTTTTGTTTGTCTAACAACCGTGTAGTTTTCATCCCATATATTCAAAATATAATGAGTGGGCGGCTCCTCAAAGTTGAATTTTACAGAGCTTGTAGCTGTTAGCTGTAAGGGGTTCGTCCCTCTTACTAAATCCGGCGGAGCTTCTGAGTCTGCCTCGATTCCTTCTCCTGTTCCATCTCCATTGTCAACTGTCCAACTGTATGTGCCAAGGATTGGATGAATCGTTTTCTCTCCCACCGTAATAGTGAAATCTGGGGGTTCTAGAACTGTAGCCTCTGATGATTGGGTAGTCTGAACAGTGCCGTTTTCTACTTTCACTTCACTAGTTGCTTCATTTTCATCTGAACAGCCCACTACTACTAAAAAGATGACCAAAGTTAAAATACTGCCTAATCGCTTCAACTGCATCACTCCTCTTTATCTAGTAGACGTTACTTTAGAGAAAGTGTCTCACATTTTTAAGCCTGTCCCTAAGCTAGTTGCCCACCATGAAACGAGAATAAATAAAAGTCGTCTTGGTCCGTCATTGTCCATCCATCGAAATAAGCACTCGCATGAAGAATTAGCTGCTTCCCTAAACCTTTCCCCTGCCAGCTCTCAGCGACTGCAACATTCATCAGCTCGATTGTCTAAGGTGTTTTTTCTTGGAGTACATAAACACCTCTACATGCACCTTCATATTCAGCAAGATAACAGTGACCTGAGGAAACGTAGGAATGAATCTGCTTTTCAGACGGGTCAGCCAGTAACAGCAGCTCAATCGGAAGTGATTCGTCTTGATATGCTTTACGTATCATTTCGTCTCCACTAGTTTCGCAGTAAGGGATTGATGTCGATCCACAAAATCCGTCACCCAAGCGATATCCACCGGACCATTTAAAACTTGATAGTAATCCATATCTCCATAGTTAATTAAACGATTTTCATAAACCGACCCGCCTGTCCAGTTATCTTCGAAAATTAGACTTACCATAAAGCCTTGCTCGTTCGATACATCTGCGTTCCATTTTCGATCATTCATTTTCTTTACTTCATATTGATTCAAAAATGTTTTCCATTCTGCAATGGCTTGTTTGTCTTCAATTATGTACATCTCACCAGATAAATCGACTTGCAAATGTAACGCTTTTTCTGGTTGAAAATCAAAAGCGTGATCCAAGCTTTTCACACGGTACTCATCATAAAGACTAAAAACGAGTGAAGCACTTGTGATTACAGCTAGACCCACAGCCATGACTGTATACCACTTCTTAGTTTTTTCTGATGTTACTTTTTCAAACTTTCGGGCTAAGGTGCGAGCTACTGGAATCACTAAAACAAATAGTACGACAATGCTCAAAAACAACGCTAGAAACGGTGCTCCATTTAAGTAGTTGTAAGCTCCAAAATAAAATAGAATAGACAATGCAATTCCTACGCTTGCGAAAACCAACCAATATCTTCTTTCTCTCATCCCATAACCCCCCAATTAATAATTGCACTATTCTTTTAATTCTTTTTATACGTTTTAATTATACCATTTAGTTCCATCTTTCCTAGATGTTTGGTACATTTTTTTTGATAGTTCGAATTAAGTTATCATCATTTTTTTCAGGGTAAAGAATACATATAAAAAAGGAAAGGATGATTCTGTGGATCCACTAATTTTTGGTTTGTTTGCAGTAGCCTACATAGCTAGTTTAATCTGGGGATTCAAGAAACATTCAAAGACCGCCTCTGTTATTCTCTTCCTCACTATCATCGGACTCATTTACGACAATGGAGTTTTGGCAATCGGTCATTTGATTAGTGAGGGCACACTTCTTGAGAACTTAAATCTGGGTCGCTTCTGGATTCATGCGTTGTTCACACCGCCACTACTTCTTTTTTCTTTATTCATCCTACGTGAAGCGGGTATTCATATAGCGTTTAAAACATGGTTTGTTGTGAGTTTTGTGGTTCTTTGGATTGTGGCTACGATTGTAGAAATTATTGTGGAAATCCGAGGACTCGAATTAACTGTACAGGAATCATACGGCGTCTTGAGCTACGCAGCAGTAGAAACTGCGTCAGGACCACCTCCAATGATTCTCATTGTGTTGATCGGCTTATTGATTGCTGGAATTTTACTTGCGTGGAAGAAGAAGTGGTGGTGGATGCTTGTCGGAACTATTGCCATGGCTATCGGCAGTGCTGTTCTCTTCGATATCGGAAGCGACGCTGCAACCAATGCATTTGAATTGTTCTTGATTATCACTTTACTATGGACGGCGATTCGGTTTTCAAATCAAAAGTCTACTTAGTATTCATAATAAAGCCAGGAGACTTTGTCATCTTCTGGCTTTTTATTTTTTGAAGTACCTTCCAACAAAGCACTCCATATGGTAGACTTCTCCTAACTTAACAGTTCTATTCCTTATACTTGTAACACCAATGCTATTTTGCAAAGGAGCGTTAACTTGAGGATTATCAGAATATCTATTTTGCTATATTTCCTTCTGCTCTTAGTCGGATGCATGGATGAAGAGCAAACAAACATGTCTCAAACAATAAATGAAGATTTTAGAGGTGAAGTGATAGAGCTAAATGAAGATTCATTTTTAATGGAATATGGGGAAAATGACTTTGTGTTATTAAAAGCAGATGCAACCATCCCTCTTCGTACCGGGACTCATACTTTATGATTTTCATGAGTTGTCCCCTTTAACCTTGGTGAGGTAATAAACTTTATAAGTAGTCGCTTCAATATTTCCCTCTTGCTAAGCCAAAGATAATGCCCTGCACCTTCGACTTCTATATTTTATTATATCGTGAACTAAAAATAGATGGAAAGAATTGTTACATTCTTTCCACCTCAAGATTCAGTTCGCTATTTTATTTTCAGCTCGTTCTACTTGCTTATTGTTTCTTCACTTTTTCCGTAAAGTTCATCTAAGTGTTCTAAATGAGTTACTCCCCATTCATGCATAGACAACAAAAGTGGCATTAATCCTTTTCCATATTCGGTTATTGAATATTCAACTTTTGGAGGGATTTGTGCATATATTTTGCGATTGATTATATCATGATATTCCAATTCTCTTAATTGAGTTGTTAGCATCTTTTTCGTCACATCAGGTACTAATCTATTCAGTTCACTAAAACGCAAAGTTCCTTTATCTAAAAGATGAAAAAGAATAACAGGCTTCCACTTTCCAACAAGAATATCAAGAGCTGTTTCAATAGTTCCAGTTCCATTTCGTTTACATTCCTCAGCCAATTTCCTTCCGCCTTCCATGGTATCTTTTTGTATACTATGTCACATTAAAGTGCCTACTTCCGATTATTCTCCTTAGGGCTTATTATAACCCTAGGAGTAAAATTAATACAAAATGAACCGTATCATGTATACCCTCAATTCAAACGCCTACCTATCTTTCGGATTAGCCGTTGTTTTGTTTTTAGTTAAGGAACTAACAAGCTAAAAAGAGAGGTTGAAAAATGAATATCGCTGTATGAATTGTACAAGTTAGTTTAGCATGGATGTTTGAAATGAATGATCTCATAAAGGCATTCGCATTCATTGTGGCAATCTGAAATTTGTAGGACGTAACTAACCATGATACCATCATTATTTATAAAGCACGAGTCCCTCACTTTTGGGGATACCAATCAACTGGAGGTAATACCAATGAAAATTTTAGTTACTGGAGCAACAGGGAAATTAGGGTCAAAGGTTGTTGAATCATTATTGAAGACAGTACCTGCAAGTGATTTGGTCGTGAGTGTCCGAAATCCAGAGAAAGCAGAAGAACTTCGTAGTCGTGGAGTAGAGGTGCGACAAGGAGATTTTGATCATCCTGAAACATTGGATACTGCTTTTAAAGGCATTGACCGCGTATTAATTATTTCTGCAGATGGTGACAATGAAACAAGAATTCGACAACACGTGAATGCTGTTCACGCAGCTGAGCGCGCAGGGGTAAAATTTATTGCTTATACAAGTTTAGCCAATGCAACAGACAGCAAAATTCTCTTAGCTCCACCTCATGTTGCAACAGAAGCAGCTATTAGTAAGACAGGTATTCCATATTCGTTCTTGCGTAATAACTGGTATTTGGAAAACGAAATTGGCAGTATTCAAGGTGCTATCGCCGGAGCTCCATGGGTCACTTCTGCTGGAGAAGGTAAAGTAGGCTGGGCACTACAACAAGACTATGCAGAGGCAGCTGCAGCCGTACTTGTTGGACAAGGTCACGAAAATACGACTTATGAACTCTCTGGTCCTCTTTTGACTCAACAAGAATTGGTATCTGCGCTTGAAAATGTAGTAGGGAAAGACATCCCTGTCCAACAAGTTAGTGATGAAGAATATGCTGAGATCATGAAAGGCGTAGGTTTACCTGATTTTGTGATTCCATTGGTAGTAGGGATTCAAGAAGGCATCCGTAACGGTTCCCTTGAAGTGACTAGCAGTGATTTTGAGAAAGTGCTTGGTCGTCCTGTTACTCCGATTAACGAAGCACTCAACCGACTTGTTAATGAAATTTCATAAACAAAATAAATTGAACAGATTTTTCTTATATAGCTTCCACTTTTAATCTTGAGTTCACTATAAAGCTACCCGCCAATTGACGGGTAGCTTTTCGTGTTCTCTACTTATTTTAAAAATGCGTTGTAATAACGAACTTTTGCGACAGCATATTCCCCACGTGAAACCGTAGCTGTTGGTGAAAATGACGCTTTCACAGTAGGTTGAAGTGCAAAAGGATTTTGGGTACTTGAAAAATGAGCATGTACAATATTCAGATCTAGCGCGATTTGCACATACCCTTTTAGATTTTCAGGAATTTGTGCTGCATCGTCAATTGGAAGTCGTTCATCTTTGTACTGCACTGTAACAGTTCCAGTAAATTCTTCTGCTTGTTGTTGTAGACCTAATGCCTGGACTAACGAGTAGGCAAGCTCTGCTCTTGTAACGGCAGAATTAGGTGAGAACTTCCCGCTAGGGGCCGCAACCATAACACCTTTTTGATAATGCGATGGGTCACGTAGTGCGGCTCCTTTTGCTATAACTGCCTCAATGAATCTTCCATCCTTTACTTTAACATCTGAAAAACTGCTCGTTCCGGATAGAGGAAGCGTTTGTTTGATACCCGCTCCCATGACCAAATAACGTGCTAAATCTTTTCGAAGTAATGGACTGTCAGGTTTAAATTTGCCCGATGACAAACCATCAAACAATCGTTCCTGTACGCCTAATTGAATAGCTCCAGCGGCTGGATGTTTAGCAATATCTGATAATCCTGTATAGCTGCCCACTTTTAAAAACGACAACTTTCCTTGAACGGTTTCAGGCAAAGCAACTCCAACAGGATTTACTTCCGATCCTCTTAATCCTCGGATTTCTGCTTTCCATGTTCCTGGCTTTGGTGAAGAAACAGTAACAGTCCGGTCATAAGTAGTAGGAAAAAGCAGGCTGATTCCTGAACTGTATTCCGTCCCATCTGGAGCGATCAAGACTAAATTAATCGGGTTCCCTGTTTCTTTTAAAATCCCTTGTGCGTTCACTTTTGCAGATAACGTGCTGATATCTTCCTCTACTGTAAACGTTGTCGTGTTGTCAGATGTTGCTTTTGCCGGGTCGTAGACAATAGAGAAATCATCGTATCCTGTGTTCGCTTCTACATGGCTTGCAAATGTCTGGTTGCTGTTCAATGTTGAACCAAACTCTTTTCCGTTAAAGACGGTATCCAGAGCAGCGTAGGCATTGACGTACCCTGCCCCCACTTCCCATGTTTCATAACCTGGCATATTAGTCGAAGTCGACACGAGAATATCTTTTATTTCCTGCGGTGACAATGTTGGGTCTGCCTCTAGTAGCAACGCCACTATCCCAGCTACATGTGGTGTTGCCATCGATGTACCGCTCATCGTTGTGTAGTAAGGTAGATGAGCCGGGTCGAGCGAGCTAACATCTTGATCAATACCAAGTACACCCACAGGTGAAATGACACGAGTAGACACAATATCTACACCTGGCGCTGTAACTGTTGGCTCATCTTTCCATGACCATTCCTTACCGTCCATCGTGAACGTTCCTCCGACACCATTTGTGCCGCGAGAAGAAAAGTCAGCAAGCGTTCCATCTTTCACACCAGCCGCTACAGAGATGACCCATGGTGCTTTGGCATAAGGATTATGTGTATTTTCTCCCGGCCCTTCATTACCTGCCGCAAATAACACGGTGATTCCACGGTCATATGCCGCTTTACTTGCCAAGTTGATTGGATGCTCAGGTTCAAAATCTCCACTTGAACCCCAAGAGTTGGTGATGACACGTATGCCATAACGTGTTTGATTTGTAATGGCGTAGTCAAAGCCTCCAATTCCATCTAAAACAAATAGTACTGCTCCAGAACCATACCCGATAAGATCGGCTCCTGGTGCTGCTCCTTCATATTTGCCTGATGACATAGCTCCTGTTCCACCGACAGTTCCTGCTACGTGCGTACCGTGTCCAGAATTTGTATCTGTATTCACTACATTCTCCACGTAAGAGACGGGAAGTAGTCTAGGTGCTAGGGCATTTAAGTTCAATGAACCCATGACATTTTGCACAAGATTTCGGCCGAACTCATGATCTTTATGAGTGCCATCTACGCCGCTGTCATTCACTACGACACCAACGCCTGCGCCTGATACAGGGAATCCGCCGTTCAATTCTTTAAACTTCGCATCTGTTCTCGCTTTATCTACGCCTGTGATAGCTGTAGCATCTGCATTAAAATACGTAAGTTCTTCGTTTAAGAAAATGGATCGTACTTCCGGCATTTGAGCTAGACGTTCAACAGCTTGTTGAGAAGCAAGCACACCGACCATCGGTAAACTTTTCAGACTCATACCTGTCGACACACCTGCTTCTTCCAATAGGTCAAGTTGAGATGGCTGTACTGGACCTTCTCCATGGAATGTGACAATCACTTCAGCCACATCGGCAGTTACCAATGCTTCAAAAACTTCTTCATCGACAACGGGAAGTGTCTCCGCAGACACCTGTCCTCCCGTACCTAGAGGAAAAGCAAGGACAAGTGCAAGTAAAATTATCCATAAACGTTTCATTGTATTCTCCCCTCAAATTTAATTTGATTTTGAATTCATTACGTGTTTCACTGCGCGATATGCATCTACGTAGCCTGCTCCCGCCTCCCACTTTTCATAACCTTCCATTGGCTTGGCTGTAGTCTCAAGAATTTCTTTAATTTCAAGCCCTGTCAATGTGGGATCTGCTTCTAACATCAAAGCCACGATTCCAGCTACATGAGGAGCCGCCATAGACGTACCACTCATCGTCGTGTAAAAGGGGATATGCGCAGGGTCAATGTCGGTTGCATCCGAATTCACACCAAGTAAAGGAAGGGGTGAGATGACTCGAGTAGACACAATTTTGGATCCTGGTGCTGTTACGGTCGGACGGTCTTCCCACTTCCATGTCTCTCCGTCGACAGTTACTGTATCACCAACACCTGCTTGACCTCTAGAAGAAAAATCAGTCAGTTGATAAGACTTGTCCCCTGCTGCTACAGTAATAACCCAAGGTGCTTTTTTGTAGTTCCCTGAAATCGTGCCTGCAGTAGGACCTGAGTTTCCAGCTGAAAAAACGGTAATAATGCCACGGTCATATAGTTTTTTGGTTGCCACATTAATCGGATCTGCCGGATCAAACGCTCTACCCGCTTGGCTCGTATCTCCCCATGAATTAGTAATGACACGAATGTTGTATTCGCGTTGATGGGTAAGTGCATAGTCAAAGCCACCAAGAGTATCCAGCATAGCAACCCCTGCACCTGATCCATAGCCGATCAATTTAGCGCCAGGTGCTGCTCCTTCATACTTCCCAGATGACATGGCTCCTGTACCCCCAACAATTCCTGCTACATGCGTGCCATGTCCTGAATTGGAATCTGTATTTGGAACGTTTTCCACGTATGAAATCGGTAGCAATTGTGAAACAGCATGTAAGTTCGTTGAACCTAGAACGTTTTGTACGAGATGATCGCCAAAAGCATGATCTTTATGAGTTCCATCTACACCACTGTCATTGATGACCACACCAATTCCCTTCCCGGTAATGGGAAAACCTCCATTTGCTTTTGTGAGTGCAGCATCCGTTCGAAGAGCATCCACACCTGTCATTTGTGTGGCATCCGCCGTTTCGTAGGCTAGTGCTCGATTTTCATAAATGGATTCAACATCGGGATGTTTCGCCAATTGGTTCACCAGTTCTGCAGTGGCAACAAGGCCAGTCATAGGCAAACTTTTCAAGTGAATTCCCGCATCAACACCCAGTTCTTGTAAAATCTCTGAGCGGTCGTGTAGTACTTCATCTTCAAACGTGACGATAACCTCTGCAAAGGAAGCTCCTTTTGCAAATGTTTCCTGCAGTTCGGGATCTATAACAGCTCCATGAGGGATGCCGGATTCTACATTCACTTCTGCTGACACTGTTGCAGCTAGAAGCATAGATGTAGCGAGTAAAGCAGAAATGATTCCATTACGTCGTTTCATACACTATCTCCTCTCCGTTTTAGTAATCATCACATATACGTATAATTCTGACTATTCTGCATTCGTTGTAAATTTTTGTTCTGTAGGTCCTAATTCACCTACTACTTTCGTAGTAAATAAAAAAAATCTGCTATACGTTTACGTATAGCAGACAGGTGTGTCAACGTTGCTCTGGAAATGGAACGAGGCCATTTTGCATCGCGTAAATCACTACTTGGGAGCGACTTTTGACATTCAATTTTTTGAAAATATTGCTGACATGGATTTTTACTGTCTTTTCACTGACAAACAATCGTTCTCCAATTTCTTTGTTTGTCAATCCTTCAACCAAACAGATCAAAACGTCACGCTCACGCTCGGTCAACATGTTCTCTGTTTTTTCCTCTCTCAACTGTTGCTGATGATAGTTCATCAACTTTTTAGTTAGGGAAGGATGAATCACCGATTCACCCGCATGTACAGTTCGGATTGCCTCAATCACATGATCAGACGGGGCATCTTTCAATAAATAACCATCGGCCCCTTCTTTGATGGCAGCCATCAAATACTCTTGATGGCTGTGCATAGTAAGAATCAATACTTTGACATTAGAATCTATCTGCTTGATTGCTTTCGTCACTTCGATGCCGGTCATCCCGGGCATATTGATATCGGTGAGCACCACATCCGGTTTTAATGTGGCCACCAAATTCAGTGCCAGATTTCCTGACTCCGCCTCTCCTATCACTTGAATGTCTTGTTCAGATTCAAGTATGGTTTTTAATCCGTCGCGTAACACCGCATGGTCATCTACTATAATCAAACGTATCATCGATTATGGCCTCCCTCTGGAACATCTGAAACGGTAAGTGTTATATCTGTGCCTACTCCCGGTTCACTGTTGACATGAAGCGTGGCACCTATTTTTTCTGCAGACTGGTGTAATTGAAGTATCCCGAAATGGGACAGCTTTCGCTTCTCGACCAAAGCTTCATATAAAGAGAACCCTTTTCCGTCGTCTGTAATCCGCATGATGACTTGTTGATCTTGATAATCAAGGGATACATTAAGTGTTTTGGCTTGGGCATGCTTTTTCACATTTTGCAGACTTTCATGAAAAATGGCGTACATCTCTTTTTCCAATTCTGCCGGTAACTCTCTTTCATGACCTTTAACTTCAAATGTCAGATTAAACGGCTCTTCTGAACGAATGGCCTCCAGTTTGGCAGCGATAGCACCCGTGAGTCCCACTCGCTCCGTAGGATCAGGGCGGAGGGCATAGATGGATTCACGGACGTTTTTTAGCCCTTGCCGTAGCTGGATGATACTCGTATCAATCAAGGACAATGCAATTTCAGGCTGTGTGTGCATTCGGCGCTCTGCCGTCTCCAGCTTCATCACGACACCAGCCAGCGTTTGAGCAATCCCGTCATGAATATCACGTGCAATCCTATTACGCTCTTCCAGTAATACTCGTTTTTCTTTTTCTTTGACGAGCTGACTTGATTTTAACGCAATAGCCAATTGATTAGTCAACGTGGCAATGGATTGAACATCTTCATCTGTAAAGCTGTTGGACCGATTACGCCCGGCCATCAGTAGACCCAATAACTCACCTTCTACACATAGTGGAAAATAGGCATGGTTCCGCAAGTCTGAGGGAAGCAAGTTTGTTTTGGCATCATTTGCCGTTCTCGTATTTCGAATGATGAGATGTTCTTTTTTAGATACCATGGCGTTTACAGCCGGGTCCCTGTCGATTGTGTCTGGCTCATCAACAGCATGAGAAAGCTGGACTTTCCAGTGGTTGCCTGCTTTGATCAGTAATATAAAACTATCTGCATGAATAAAATCTTGAAATGATTTTTTCAATTCCGTTAATTGAAATTTGCCCGGAACCAGTTGATTCAGTTGAGAAGTGATATGAAACAACGCCTTCATTCTTCTTTTTTCGGCACCGAGACGTACGATGACCGAGCTTAGCAGCGAGAATCCAACCAAAGGCGAGAAGAAGAAAAAGTATGTAATAACATCCACGTTACCTCTGTTCTGGCTCCCTAAAACATATAACATTCCTCCATAGATGAGGGAGATGGAGACGGCACTCAACTCCGTTAATGTTTTGGTCATCCAGGCCTTTACTGTGTAGCGTTGTGGGCGAAGTATTAAGACAATATCGACGATTAGGTTATTGATTACAAAAAAGACTAGTTGCATTAAGGTGAATTGTACAATGCCCAACCATGCATCCGACAGGGAAAGCGATTGGACCCAGCCATCTAGCCATATGATACATTGCATCGACACAAACAAACAGATGGTCAATTGAGCCGGGTTGAACAATATAATTCGTAGAGGCCTGTGTTTCACTACATTCACGAAAAACACGGCAATTGCATAAATGACGGCCGTAACTGTAAAATCGAATATCAAAAAACTGACATATAGGATTGGGAAGGAAATGGCAGTAAATCCTCTCCAAACCGGCATTGGATAGTACTCGCTCACAACGAGCAGTGCAAATAGAAGTAGGAGAATCCACAGATTAGTAATGGGTTCTAACTGCAAGATAGACCAAATAAGAATAGACCCACCTAACAATGTGATGCTCGACATATAATAAGTTGCCCATTTCTCACGTTGCTCTGTGGCCATTTCAACCTCCACTCCTCGCCCCTCGTTGGTATGGGTCCTATTGTAACGCAATTTATCATTTGGCGAACATTATACTATTTCACTATTTTAACAATTTTCAGATAGTATTGTGTAAATTTATTCGCGGATTAAGCAATAAATACATCGTAAAGGAGAGTGCTTTTCCTGTTTGATGCCACTCGTTATACCACTTAAAAACTGTGTGAACATCTCCCTTAGCAGGCCCCTCGACGAGTTGTTTGACGCGCAAATAGCTTCTCCAGTAGTCATACATAATGCTCGTCAAGCTGCCCTCGTAAGCGCTACTACCGAACTCCTCAAGATCATGTTGACCATGCTTGCTTTCAAATTCTTGGACAAGTCGTTCTTCGACTTCTGTAATAGTAGTAAATTCTGTCTCTGTCAGAAGTAGTTTGCGTGGCAGGTAAAAACACATTCCTTCTTCAAACCAGATGCTGTCTCCGTATTCTTCAAACTCGTCTGGGAACAAGTCGATGTGGTGTGTCAATTCATGAGCTAAAATCACTAAAATGTGGTTTTCTGAAAGATTTTCGTAAAAGAACTGAACCTCAGGTAAGTTTTTTTCTTCAAGTTGCATTTTAAATAACCGTTTCCACTCTTCCATGTCTGGAGACATAATTATCATGTTCCGCGAAGTAAAGGCGGGAATTGGAATTTCAGAAAATGTGCTAGTTGCAAGGTCGGCAGTTGTCCAAATTACCGCTGAAGGAACTTCAATCAATTCAAATTCTTTATGTAGTTTATCTTTATACGTGATTAACTGTTGAAACAAGCGATTGCCTGTACTTTGTAAACTGGGAAGTCGTTCGTTTGTTTCGATTGCAAAAAGTTGTTTCACTGAATAAACCTCTTTTCTTCTATAGTACTTTCTTTAAACTTCTGGAATTCGCTTCTAAATACTTCCGACTCCTCTAAGAACGGATAGTGGTTACTATTTTTCATTCGGACGAACTTCGAATATGGGATGTTTTTATGCATTTCAAGTGAATATGCAATCGGGCACTGCAATCGTGCTCTCCACAGATGATAAGTGTCGGACATGTAATTAACTTTAATTTTTTTGTAACATCAAATACTTGAACTTCCCGATTGAAAAATTCGAGTCTCTTTGCTGACAGTTGCTTAGTGATATCTCTCGAAAAATAGTTGTCATGATTTGTTGGTTTATGTAAAGATAATTTTGTTCTCTCAACCTTCAATAATTCTTTATCTTTCTTAGAGATTTCTGGAGACATTAAGTGCTCCAACAGAAACTGCATCTTGTCATAATGTGGGTGTTCAGAATGGTAGATGCACTCTTTAGAGAAAGTAAAATAATCACGAGCTGCCGCCCCTACAATCACATCGACTAAAAGTGAATCAGAATACTATATACCGTATATGGAACAGTGCCACCTCGCTATACATTATTACTAATGAATTTCCTACTCATCATTTCGAAAATCATATGTTTCACTTGTCACATCGAGGGTTCGGGAATCTAAAAGAACCAGCTCACCCAACTCGTCTTGCTGCAAATCGATTTGAATAGTATCTTCATCTATCCAGTGAACAACTGCGTCACTGCCTTCTGCCCAGTAAATCGTCTTAAGTTCATCTTCATGTAGCACTGTACCAGCTAACTTACCATTAGTCGTTGCAGATCCAGCATTTCTGAAAAATTGAACCGTGTATTCTTCAGTTGGCGAAACACTCTCTAATACAAGCTCGCCTTTTGGAACACGATCCAAATCAAAAAATAAATAATATACCAGATAACTTACGATTCCTGTGACTAGTAAAATCACACTCACCATACTTGCTATGACTATTCTTCTTTTGAAAGCTCCAAGCATCCCTGCACCCCTCAACATTTCCAGTTATTCATTCCTAGCTTTGACGAGAATCTACAGTTAAAGTTTCCCATTAAAATTAGAGATTGAAGAAATTAATCCTCCCAATAAAAAATAGCATCTGCCACAGTATAATCCCGTGATTCGCGATAGAGCGTTGGGATCTTTGTTTTAAAAGGTAAAAGCTGATTCATCTCTTCAGGTTCTAACACTTCATAATCAAATTCCTCTAAAGCTCGTTTCAACTGCTCGCCAAGTGATTGGAGTCTCTCACTCACGCCGATTAGCTTTGGGCCTCCGAGTAAAGAGCCATAGCCTCCACCGATGTCTTCATTTGTTTCGATACGAATGGTTTTATACCGCTCATCATCTCCCATGATGGCCACAGGTGCTAAACGACTAATGTCTACTATGAGGCCATTCATTTTGATTTCTCGATGACCATTTTTCTCCTCAAGCACTACCAAATCTTCTTTTTGATAACAAAAGAATTCCACAAACGAGGCATATCCACTACCAAAGTGATCCCATTCAGCCTCACACACTATATTCGGAATACGGTTCATCCGATGAAACAAACGCCGAAGATGCGCTTCAATCTCTCGCTCATCGTTTGTATCATAAGGAAACTTCTCCCCCATAATCTTCCCATCAATCATTGCTTGTAACTGTTTATTGGAAAACATGGCATCATCACCTCTTTTTTTATATTGTTTCTGTAAATACCTAACATCTCCTAGTCTACTTTTCGAGTTGTCTTGTTGGCTCACCTAAGCTTACTATACAGATTATTGAATGAATATTAAAATATTGACTTATAACCTAGTTAACCAATATGATTAATAATATTCTAGGGATAGAATTTTCATTAAATTACAATAATTTTTAAAGGGGTTGAATAACGATGCGGTATGGGTTTTGGCTTCCTATATTTGGAGGATGGCTTCGCAATGTCGAAGATGAGAATATGCCTCCCACTTTTGACTATGCAAAACAAGTAATTCAAGCAGGAGAAAGACTTGGCTTTGACACCACACTCATCGCCGAACTTTACCTGAATGACATTAAAGGGCCCGAATCCGACTCCTTGGAAGCATGGTCCACAGCAGCTGCGCTTGCTGCCGTTACAGATAAAATTGAAATTATGGCGGCTGTCCGGCCTGGCTTCCACAACCCGGCAGTAACAGCAAAAATGGCTGCAAACATTGATCAAATCAGCAACGGACGTTTCACTCTGAATGTCGTTTCAGCGTGGTGGCAAGAAGAAGCCAATCAGTACGGAGGAATCTTCACGGAACACGACGAGCGATACGACCGTACAGAAGAATTCCTGGAAGTCATAAAAGGACTTTGGACGAAAGAAGTCTTCTCTTTTAAGGGTAAATTCTACACTATTGAAAATGCACACTTGCATCCAAAACCGGTCCAAAGACCGAACCCCATTCTGTATGCAGGTGGTGAAAGTCCTCGAGGAAAAGAGACCATCGTTGCAGGATGCGATGCTTACGTCATGCATGGTGGAACGGTCGAGGAAATCAAAACCAAAGTTGACGGCATGAAATCTCTTCGCCACCTGGCTGGGAAAGAACCATTCAAATCTTTCGGTATGGCAGCCTATGTCATCTGCCGCGATACGGAAGAAGAGGCTCTAGCCGAGCTTGAACGCATCACAGATGTGAAGGAAAACAGTGGATATGCCGGTTATAATGACTTTACGAGTAAATCACAACTTGAACAGCAAGTGAAACTCTACGACTACTCGGTTTCCAACCGTGGGCTGAGACCGAACTTAATTGGCACTCCTGAACAAATTGCCAATCAAATAATTGCATATGAAGAATCCGGGCTTGATCTATTACTACTTCAATTCTCTCCGCAACTCGAGGAGATGGAACGCTTTGCAGAAAAAGTCATGCCGCTCGTTGAAAGCAAAAGAGCCCAACGTATAACTAGTTAAAAGGAGGACCTTAAACATGAGCAAAGTATACATTATCCATGAAAATAGCGAATGGACTACCCATTTAACCAGTAGACTTGAAGAGCTTCAGGTACCCTATGAAGAATGGCATCTTGACCAAGGTTTGGTCGACCTCACGGAAGCACCGCCTGAAGGTATTTTTTACAACCGTATGAGTGCTTCTTCGCATACACGCGGCCATCGTTACGCACCGGAACTTACTTCCTCGGTACTTGCATGGCTTGAGCACCATGGTCGTACCATCTTCAATGGTAGCAATGCCCTTAGACTTGAACTCAGCAAAGTGCTTCAATATACGGCATTGAACGCTGCGGGCATTCAAACACCGGATACTATCGCAGCGGTAGGTAAGGAACAGATTATCAAAGCAGCTGAAAAACTTGGTGAAAGCTCTTTTATCACCAAGCATAATCGTGCAGGGAAAGGCCTTGGGGTCCAGCTATTCAATTCTATCGATGGACTACGAAGTTACGTCGATGGACCAACATTTGACGAACCGGTAGATGGCGTCACGCTGATTCAGAAATATATCAAAGCACCTGAACCTTTCATCACTCGGTGCGAATTCATCAACGGTGATTTTCAGTATGCAGTGAAGGTCGACACTACCGAAGGCTTCGAACTATGCCCAGCAGACGCTTGTCAAATTGACGACTTGTTCTGCCCTGTCGGCGAACAACCGACATCTTCACCAAAGTTCCAGATTATCCAAGGCTTCAAAGAGCCCATTATTGAAAAATACGAAGCCTTCCTAAAACAAAACCAAATCAAAGTAGCAGGAATCGAATTCATCTACAGCGAAGAAGGTGAAATCTATACGTACGACGTCAACACGAACACCAACTACAATGCAGACGCCGAGAAAGCTGCAGGCCACTACAACATGTTAACTCTTGCAAAAGTTCTTAAAGAAGAACTCAATAAACAATATGCTGGAATAAGATAGAGTTTTTACTCCGACATCCCCAACGGATCCAAAATAGTGAAAATCCTGTTCGCTGCTCAGTTCACCACTGTTCTATAAGAAAAAGGCTAAGAGAAATGTGCCTCTAAGCCTTTTTTTGCATCCTTTTCAATTGATTACTAGTAGTCATACCACTTCGGTTTTATCCGAGTAAAATAATCATGATCTTCAATTACTCTGTCAATTTTAGCTAACATTTCATCCATGCTGTCTGGAATAGTCTTTAAAGTCCAAACTACACTAGAGAAAACGCTCATTGCTAAGTAAAGAGAATACAACCTCCAAAACTCGTCATCTGGTTCTTCGTTAGAAAAATAGCCTTTAATTTGTCCTACTGAAAAAGGAATACTCACTTCACTACTAAAGATTCCAACTTTAAGGAATTCATGAATAGGGTCTCCCCAATCATGTCGGTTGAAGTCTATGACTCCTGCAAACTTTGAATCCTTTATAATGATGTTGCCAAGATGAAAATCATCATGTTGGAATACATTTGGCCTTGAATCCATAAGATGACTATTTTCATCAATAAAATTCATTAGTTGATGGTCATTTTTTATCTTTGTTCCACACGATAAGTAAGTATTGATATATTTAGTGTGTTTTTCAAGTTTTCTCGATTTCCAAGAAAGCATATGAACGGGAGCAGATAATTGATGCATTTTCTTCAATTCCTGTCCTGCCTCGTATCCAATCGTGTATTGTACTTGGTTGGAGTATTTCGAAATTTCATCCTCTGCATCCGCACCTTCAAGATAGGAAGTAATCATGTATCCTCGATTCTCCACCTTTCCAATTTCAATTGGGCGCGAGCACGTTACATGGAATTTTTGCATCTTTCCTAGAAGAGAAAATTCTTCTTCCTTGGACTCCCACTCTTCTAAATTAAAAACTTTGAGTAAAAACTTTCTGTTATCGCCTGGCATATGTATTAGGTACTTTTCATCTGTTGAAAACCCTTTTTGAATTTCAACTACTTCTCTACAAGCACTTACCAGAGGAATCTGTCGAATAAATGCTTCAATCAACTCGTCACTCCCTATCGAGTATTCTTTAATGGAATGAGCCCTTAATTTTCTCACCCAAGAAATCTGGTTGTATTTCTTCTTCACTAACAGAATTTCCTTTAAATACTTTGTATGCTTTTGCATTTTTTCTTGAACTTACTACACGAAAGATTCTTTGATTTTTGTAGTGAATCGTCACTCGCCGTCGGAATGAAGCAAATTTTAGGGTTCGGCTTTCCTGCTTGCTTTACTAGGTATGTATCTAGCAGAGGGTTCTCAGGTTCCATCGAGAAACCGCCTCCTCCAAGTGCAATGATTTGTTTCACTGTGTCACCCCCTTATAAAAACCTTACTTTTTATACTTCTACGATTCCAAAACTTCGTATGATTATTTCATAACTTCATCTAGTACTTTTTAGTAGCCGGATTAGGAGCTTTGTAGCGAAATAACACAGCGGAATTCCTAAAAGCAACACAAGCAAACTCATAGAATAACTATTGAAAAAGAACTTATCCGATACATAGGCTGCAAACTTAAAATATTGAGTATATAAAAGAAAAACAATCAGCCCAAATCCAGCTTGTCGCAGCATTAATTTGTTTTCATTGAATGGTTTCTCTCTTCTCCAATTTTCCTCCATCACTCAAACCCCTCTCCTATTCTCTTAACATAAATTGTAAACTATTAGGAAGAATAGTAAAGAAATCTCGAAAATAATTAAATTGCACATAGTTGTTACCACAAAAAAACCCCTCTTGGACGAATCCAAAAGGGGGATAGTTTCTATTCTACTGTTACAGATTTCGCCAAGTTTCGCGGCTTATCCACATCACAGTCGCGGTGAAGCGCTGCGTAGTAGCTGATCAATTGAAGTGGAATAACAGATACTAAAGGTGTTAGTAAGCTGTGAACGTTTGGAATAACAAGTGTATCCCCGTCTTCTTCCATACCTTCCATTGAAATGATACATGGTTTCGCACCACGTGCTACAACCTCTTTCACGTTTCCGCGAATGTTTAGTGCCACTGGTTTTTGTGTGACTAGAGCGAACACTGGTGTACCGTCTTCGATAAGAGCGATAGTTCCGTGTTTCAACTCACCACCCGCAAAACCTTCTGCTTGGATATACGAAATCTCTTTTAGTTTCAATGCGCCTTCAAGACTTACGAAGAAGTCGACGTTACGTCCGATGAAGAATGCATTGCGCGTTGTTGCTAAGAAATCTTTTGCAATTGCTTCGATTGCTTCTTTCGAGTCAACCATTGCTTGTACTGCGTTCGCTACGATCCCAAGCTCTTTGATCAAGTCAAATTCAACATCATGACCTGCGTGCTTAGCAGCCACAGTTGCAGCCACAGCTAGAACAGCGATTTGTGCAACGTATGCTTTTGTTGAAGCTACTGCGATTTCTGGACCTGCATGTAAAAGCAATGTGAAGTCTGCTTCACGAGAAAGTGTTGATCCTTGAACGTTTGTTACGGTAAGTGCTTTGTGGCCCATTTCCTTGATTTTCACAAGAACTTGGCGCGAGTCAGCTGTTTCACCTGATTGAGAGATGAAGACGAATAGTGGCTTCTCAGAAAGGATTGGCATGTTGTAGCCAAACTCACTTGAGATATGCACTTCTACTGGCTTCTTCGTAATTTTCTCGAAGTACTCTTTACCAACAAGACCTGCGTGGTAGCTTGTACCTGCAGCAATGATGTAAAGACGGTCTGAAGCATTGATAGCTTCTAAAATATCTGCATCGATTGAAAGCTCGCCTGCTTCGTTTTGGTACGCTTGGATGATTTTACGCATTACAGCTGGCTGCTCGTCAATTTCTTTTAACATGTAGTGTGGATATGTTCCCTTTTCGATGTCACTCATATCAAGCTCTGCTTTATACGAATCACGCGCAACAACAGTACCGTCTAACTTTTGGATTTCAACTGAATCCTTTTTCACAATCACCATTTCTTGGTCGTGAAGCTCTACGTACGTGTCTGTTACTTGAAGCATCGCCATTGCGTCAGAAGCGACTACATTGAATTCGTCTCCAAGACCAACTAGAAGTGGGCTCTTGTTTTTTGCAACGTAGATTGTTTGTGCTTCTTCCGCATCTAAAAGTGCGATTGCATATGAACCGTGAAGAAGTTCAAGCGTTTTGCTGAATGCTTCTGCAGTCGTCATGCCATCGTTTACAAATTTCTCGATCAATTGAACGATAACTTCTGTATCTGTATCAGACTTCATTTCAACGCCTGGAAGATATTCTTTTTGTAGTAAGTGATAGTTCTCGATAACCCCATTGTGTACTAGCGTATAACGCTCTGTTGTACTTTGGTGAGGGTGAGCATTTACTTGGTTTGGAACACCGTGAGTTGCCCAACGTGTGTGTCCGATACCTGTTTTGCCCATTACGTCTTCAATAACTGCTCCGCGAAGATCTGCGATGCGGCCTTTTTCTTTGAATACTGTGATGCCTTCTTCGTTACGAACTGCAATACCCGCTGAGTCATAGCCGCGGTATTCTAATTTTTCTAAGCCTTTTAACAAAATTTCTTTGGCGTCACGTTCGCCGATATATCCAACAATTCCACACATAATAAAAATCCTCCGATTGATTGAAGCATGCAAAAAGAAGCGTCGCTTTGGGCGCTTTTTTTCATACTTATTTAGTATCGCCTTCTATCCGGTCTGTCTACCAATCGCTTGGCAGGTTTACAGATAGAGTAACAACCGGGCGTAGTGCGGTCGGGAGGCATCCGCCGAATCCTCGATAAACCTCCACCTCGTCTGCTAAGGACTGTTTCCGTCCGAGTTCCTTAGCTCTGGCGCTTCAACTTGTTTCCGATTTCTTTGCGCGCACAGCTTTCCTCCTTTAGCGCGTGTTCCTATGCTTCTCAGCATAACCTCCATATCATACAAAATTTAGTGGGTCTCGTCAATTGTAATCTATGTAAGAAAAGACCCTTTGGTGCTTAGGCACCAAAAGGTCTTGGGGGTCCTAGTTCTCTAAAAGCTTGAGCATTTCGCGATTGAATGCCGGAATGTCGTCTGGTTGACGGCTAGTCACCAGTTGATTCTGACAAACGACTACTTCCGTATCTTGCACTCTCGCTCCTGCATATTCCATATCAACTTGAATGGATTTAAAGCCTGTTGCATCGCGACCCTCTAGAGTCTTTGCTGTAATTAGCAGCTGCGGCCCGTGGCAAATCGCGAATACAGGTTTTTTCGCATCCATGAATTCTTTTGTAAAGTGGACGAAACGATCGTCGGCACGTAGTTGGTCAGGTGAGAATCCGCCTGGCAGTAAAAGTGCGTCAAAATCACTTGCGTTCACATCATCAATTGATTTATCAATTGTGACTTCTGTATTGTCTTTTTTCCCAGTAACCGTCTTGCCTGCTTCTTTTTCAATTGTGACCACTTCATGGCCCGCATCTTTCAAAGCTTTTGCTGGTTCTGTCCATTCGACGTCTTCAAACATGTTGGTGATTAACGTTGCTACTTTTGCCATTGTATCTCCTCCTAAATGTTTGTACGTACTATGTATTCCACTCTGAGAAAGAATTAAACATTCGGATTGCGAAGGTTTTTCTAGAAAGGGGTTTGGGATAATAGGGGTTTGTGCCCTAGGTGACTGGTTTTGTGACCTGGTAGACATGTTTTGTGACTTGAGCGAGCGTTATTGTGCCCTCAAAACTACCGTTTGTGCCCTGAGTCGTATTATGGAAACTAATTACTCAAAACCTTTTCTAGAAAACCTTGAATTACTTAAAACCTTTCTAGAAAACCTTGAATTACTTAAAACCTTTCTAGAAAACCTTGAATTACTTAAAACCTTACTAATTAGACCTTTCTGAACAAAAAAACGCCCCCTGGAAGGGAGGCGTTTGACTGGATTATTGATCTAAGCCCATTTCAGCACGCACGACGTCGGCAATACGGTTGACGTAGCTTTCGCACTTTTCTTGTGACTCCGCTTCAACCATGACACGAACAAGTGGCTCTGTTCCAGAAGGACGCACGAGGACGCGGCCATTGCCGTTCATTTCGCTTTCGACCTCTGAAATGATAGCTGCCACTTTTTCATTGTCTGTCACAGCATGCTTATCCGTTACACGGATGTTGACAAGCTTTTGTGGGAAGATTTTCATCTCACCCGCTAGATCTGATAACTTCTTACCTGTTGCTTTCATAATGTTCACGAGTTGTAGACCTGTTAGGAGGCCATCACCCGTAGTATTGTAATCTAAGAAAATGATGTGGCCCGATTGCTCGCCACCCAAATTGTATCCACCATTACGCATCTCTTCGACCACGTAGCGGTCTCCTACAGCCGTTTGGACAGATTGTAGGCCGTGATGCTCAAGTGCCTTGTAGAAGCCCATGTTGCTCATTACAGTAGAAACAACAGTCTCTTTGTGCAAACGGCCTTCTTTGACAAGATAACGCGCTAAAATATACATGATTTGGTCGCCATCGACGACATTTCCTTTTTCATCAATTGCAATGACGCGGTCGCCATCACCATCAAATGCAAGACCGATGTCTGCGCCTTTTTCTTTCACAAAAGCTGAAAGAGCTTCTGGGTGTGTCGATCCAACCCCATCATTGATGTTAAGACCGTTTGGCGATGAACCCATTGTTGAAATGTCTGCATCTAGGTCAGCAAAAATATGTGTGGCGTGAGAAGACGTAGCACCGTGTGCACAGTCTAGTGCAACATGGATGCCTACAAAGTTCTCAGTCACCGACTGCTTCAAGAATTGAAGGTACTTTTGACCACCTTCGAAATAATCCGATACAGCTCCAACATTTCCGCCTGTTGGACGTGGAAGTGTATCTTCCTCTTGATCAAGAATCGCCTCGATTTCATTTTCTTGCTCATCTGTTAGCTTGAAACCATCTGAACCGAAGAACTTGATTCCATTGTCTTCAACTGGATTGTGCGATGCCGAGATCATGACTCCCGCATCCGCGCTCATAACACGCGTCAAATAAGCCACACCAGGTGTGCTCAATACGCCGAGCGTCATGACTTCAACACCAACTGATAATAGACCTGCTACTAGTGCAGACTCTAGCATGTGACCTGAGATACGTGTATCACGGCCCACTAATACTTTTGCTCTGCCCTCAGCATTCTGAGTTAATACATAGCCGCCCACGCGACCTAAACGAAATGCGAATTCTGGTGTTAAGCCCTCATTTGCGACTCCACGAACACCATCTGTACCAAAATATTTTCCCATTAGAAATTCTCTCCTTAATTCATGGCAACTCAAGTTCTTGCAACAGTAATCGTTGCTTGAGATAACTCAGCCACCCATGTTGCCACATCAGATCCTTCGACTTCGATCGGCAAAGTAAATTCGCCTTCTTCATCGACTGTGCTTGCATCAATACGCACTTGCACATCTTCTGCGGTTAATTCATTGATCTGTGATTCCGAGCCGGTCGCTGTTACATTCACGACCCCATCACTGGGGATGGCAAAAGTGGAACTCCATTCTTCTGCCAATCCCGCAATCACAATCGGTACATTTTGAAATGTACGGGATGTGACCCCATCTTCCGTGTCTTCAGGTGGTGTATTTACAGAGGTATCATCCTCTGGAACTTGTTCTGCTTCATTTTCCGGTGTTGCTACTGTGGCATTGATTATGACTGGGACTGTATCTCTTCCCACTCGATCGATTCCTTCAGGTGCTTCTACTTCTACGTCTACAGTGCCCGATTCCTCGATTTGTGAAACATTCACACGCACTGGAATTTCTTCAAGTGCATCAACCACGGAACGAGGCCCAAAGACTCGCATTGTAGAAACCGTAGAGGTAATCGAATTAATCGTAACTCCGTCTTGAGGAGAACCTGTTTGCTCCAGTACGATTGGCACCTCTTTGCTGTATTGCTCAATCTCAACCGAAACATTCACTACTTCCGGCTTAATCACGACATCTAGCTTGTTCAAGTCCCTGTCTAAAACGCGAACACGGGCTTCCTGTGTAAAGGATTCATTGAGCCCTTGTTCCCCACTAACAGTCGCTTTCACGAAACTGATCGCTTCAACAATACTGCGTGCTCCTGTTACCGTTACACGGTTCGGCTCAACATTAGTTGATTTTACCACATAATTGTCAGCAAGCAATCGCTCATTCATATCTGGTTCGACTGCAAACTCTTCCGTGATGAGTTCTTCAATCGTAACTGTCACAGTCCGTGGATCCGTTCGCACTTTTAAACGTTCCGGAAGATTTTCATATTGGACTTCAACTTCATGCTGGCCAAGTGGCAATTCCCGCAAATCGAGAAACACAGTGTAATCCTGCATAGTCTGAGCCGAAAGCACAAGATTGCTTGGCCCTTCGATATTCAATGTGACAGTATCAGGCGCACCCGTCACCACAAGATTGTCATCATCGTAATAGACCTGAACGGGTACATCTTGAATACTTTCTACGCTAGTGCCTACTGTATTCATTTGATTGCCCTCTAACTCATTTTGAACTGTAATAAATAGAAGGACGGCAAATAAAAGGGAGACAATACGTAAAAACCACGGATTATCCATCATTTTATCCATTTTTCGGCCCCTTCCATAACCATTTTGACGTGGTCACTTGCTGCTCCGTTTCACCAAACCACAAACGTTTTAAATGTTGTTCAAATTCGTCCATCGTCAAGTTCCGGTGTAGGTCGCCATTGGCTGTAATGCTGACCGCTCCCGTCTCTTCTGAAACTACAATCGTCACAGCATCCGTCACTTCACTCAGTCCGATTGCTGCGCGGTGGCGCGTCCCTAAATCTTTTGAGATGAACGGACTTTCAGACAGTGGTAAATAGCAAGCAGCAGAAGCTATTTTATTGCGCTGAACAATCACTGCTCCATCATGTAGAGGCGTGTTTGGAATGAAGAGATTGATTAAGAGTTCCGAAGAAATCGTAGCATTCATCGGAATACCTGTTTCTATATACTCCGATAACCCAGTCTCTCGTTCAATCGAAATCAAAGCACCGATACGGCGTTTGGCCATATAACTGACCGACTTCGACATCGCACCAAGGAGTCGATTTTGTTCCTCTTGCTCTTGCAACGAACTGCGGGCAAAAATCTTCCCGCGTCCCAGTTGTTCCAAAGCACGGCGGATCTCAGGCTGAAAAATAATAATGATGGCAAGAAAACCAAATCGAATGACTTGATCGAGCATCCAACCGAGCGTTTCCATTCCGAGGGCATCGGTAATAACACGCGCCACGATAATAACAAAAATACCTTTTAACAATTGAACCGCTTTTGTGCCGCGGATCAACGTGATGAGTTTATAAATGACAAACCACACGAACAGGACGTCTAGAATCGTAATAAGCAATTCAATGGGTTCACTGTTTTGTAGTTGCATCAAAAAGTCCATGTGGCCACCCCACTTTCACTGTATGCATATGGCACTAGTATACCATAGATGCGTATAGAAAAAACTCCCGTACCTCATAGGAGATGCGGGAGTTCTTCATTTAATTACTAGAATCGTCACTACCTGTGATCCAGTTTTCGACACCTTGATAGCCAGACTTCATTTTGAACCACAACCATTCAAAGACACGGTCGATTTCTTCAATTTCTCCTGTGACCACCGCTGTGGATGCCATTAAGGAAGATGTCTCAATCTCATCTTCATTGATGATGCGACCGTTGATGACCGTCAAATTCCCTTCAATGGTTCCTTCCACACGAATATCACCATTTCGGACGACAAAATCGCCTTCTACAACTTCTCCCTCTGGAATGATCACAGTGTCGCCTTCTACTAGAATATTATCGGCTTTCGTAAATGCGAACTGTTGGTCATTCGAGAAGTTGCCAAAGAACATGGCACTCATAAAGACTAAAAATACTGCGGCTGCTGATACTATTGGATAACGTCTAAACCAGTTTTGTGTACCGGCTGAAACGTTGCGTTTTGGTAGTGTGGCCATGATGTTTGACGTCAAATCTGGTGGTGGTGTGACCGGCTGAGCACTCTTCATAAACGCAACAACGTCACTAAGTTCGTGCATATGCGCTTGACATGCCTCACAGCTCTTCAAGTGGGCTTTCAGCTCTTTTTCTTCATCAGGCTGAATATCCCCATCTAGATAGGCATGCATTAGTTCAATGTATTTCTCGTGGCATGCACCCATCATCGTTTCCCTCCTACCTCCGTCATCGGGAGCTGACTCATTTGTTTGCGGAGTGCTTCCCGCCCTCGGTGAATTCGTGTTTTCACTGTACCGAGAGGGAGATCTAAAATTTCACTGATTTCTTGTAGCGGTAATTCTTCCATGTACTTCAAAACGATCACCGAACGATACTTATCTGGTAAGCGGCTGATTTCATACTGGACACGCTCTTGCATCTCCATTTTCTCCAACTGCTCTACAGGAAGTGCTCCGCTCGCTGCGACTTGTGAGTACATGTCGAGACCATCTGTTCCCGGAACTTGGGCATCTAAATGATAGTCTGGTTTCTTTTTACGGATTCGGTCGATACAAAGATTCGTTGCGATGCGAAAAATCCATGTAGAAAATTTTCGCTTCTGATCGAATGAATGTAAATTAATGAAAGCCCGTAAAAAAGCTTCTTGGGTAATATCTTCGGCTTCGTGTTTGTTGCCAAGCATACGATAGCACACTTGATAAAGGCGTGCTTGGTACAAATCCACGATTTCTGTATAGGCATCTTGATTCCCGTTTAACACTTGTTTGATTCTCTTGTTGACGATAGCATCCATGCTCTACTTTCCCCTCCGCCTCTGCGGTTCTATAATCTATACGGTCCATGGTATCAATAGGTTTCACTTTTTCTTTATTATTTTATTGTAACAAATTTTGACAGACCTTAGGGGACGAATTATTCATATAGTGCATGAAAAAAGTCCCCTTCTTTTAAGAAGAGGACGAATGACTTTTTTATACAAGGCTTTCTCCGAAAAGTGAGCCCATTAATGCAACCGCAACATCCGCAGTCTTGTTTTTCTCATCAAGAATCGGGTTCACTTCCACAAACTCCGCTGATGTAATCAAGTTTGAAGATGCTAACATTTCCATCGCTAGGTGACTTTCACGATAGCTGATTCCACCTGGTACAGGCGTCCCAACTCCCGGGGTATAGAGTGGGTCAAGTCCGTCTAAATCTAGAGACAAGTGGACGCCATCCACTTCACGGTCACGTAGGTACCACATCGCTTGGTTCATCACTTCTGTCATCCCTAATTTATCGATTTCGTGCATCGTAAATACTTTCATACCTTTTTCTTTGATCAAATCACGCTCACCTGGGTCAACTGAACGTGCACCGATGATGACGATGTTTTCTGGTTTCACTTTTGGCACGTATCCATGAATGTTGACAAGTTTGTCATGACCAAGGCCCATACTTACAGCAAGTGGCATCCCGTGAATGTTCCCTGACGGCGAAGTCTCTTCTGTATTCATGTCGGCGTGCGCATCGTACCAGATCACACCTAGGTTCTCGTAGTTCTTTGCAAGACCTGCAAGCGTCCCAATGGCAATACTGTGGTCGCCACCAAGAACTAATGGGAATCGGTTGTTGCTTAGAACTTCACTCACTTTGTCAGCAAGCTTTGTGCTTGTTTCAATGACTTCTGGTAAGTTGCGAAGCTTTGTATTTGTATCATGGCCAGCGTTTGTCTGATCAATCGAAATATCGCCTTCATCTCGTACGTCATGCCCAAGAGCTTCTAGACGTTGAATCGCTCCAGCATATCGCATTGCGCTTGGTCCCATGTCGACACCGCGACGATTTTGACCAAAATCCATAGGTACTCCAATTACGGACATCTCTAATTTATTCATGATTTTATGCCTCCTCAATTCGTTATGTCTATTGTAACTGCTTACATAACGATGGCTCAACCGCGCAAAATCACGTATATTTATTCATCTTCTCAAGTAATCTCTTCTTTGCTTCCGGCCACTCAGAATCAATCATGGAATACAAATAAGTGTCCCGAGGTTTTCCGGTACTCCGTATCTTTTCATTGCGAAGAAAACCCTCTTTTACGAATCCAATTCGTTCAATTGCTCTTTGGGACGCTTCGTTTTCAGCATCCGTTCGAATTTGTACGCGAATGAGTCCGAGCTCCTCGAATGCGTGCTGCAGGAGCAGGAACTTGCATGTCGTATTGACGTGCGTGCGTTGATAAGGCTTTGCGTAAATCGTCGCCCCTATCTCTGCTGCTTTATGTTTGAGGTCTATATCATACAGACGTGTAGTACCAATCACCTTTTTTGCCCTTTCATCTATCACTGCAAACACCAAGACATCCTTCTCAGTTTCCATACGATCAATCGCATAGTTAAGCCAACCCTGTAATTGCTCTTTACGCTCCACTTTGGTGAGCATGTGTGCATACACTTCCGGCTCGAATGTCTCCCATAAGGCGTCGCCATCTGTTGGAGTTAAAGGACGAAGAGTTACCTCATTTACTGTTTGTCGCATTTCGAATCCCCCTTTGTATATATAGAAAAAAACACCCACTTCTTTAAAAAAGAAATGAGTGCTTGTTATGGAGCCTAGCGGGATCGAACCGCTGACCTCCTGCGTGCAAGGCAGGCGCTCTCCCAGCTGAGCTAAGGCCCCAAAATGGCTGGGGTACTAGGATTCGAACCTAGGCATGACGGAATCAAAATCCGTTGCCTTACCGCTTGGCTATACCCCAATACGTTGTATAAATAAATGGTGGAGGGGGACGGATTCGAACCGCCGAACCCGAAGGAGCGGATTTACAGTCCGCCGCGTTTAGCCACTTCGCTACCCCTCCAGAGGTCTATATGGTGGAGGATGACGGGATCGAACCGCCGACCCCCTGCTTGTAAGGCAGGTGCTCTCCCAGCTGAGCTAATCCTCCAGTATGTCGCTGTTTCACAGGACAAGAGTTATTGTAGCATGTTGAAAAAGGTCGTGCAAGGGTTTTAAGAAATAGTTTTCTACATTTTAAACTGTTTTATTCATTATTGAATTTCCTAGTACACATTTCCTAATATTTCCGTTAAACTATAATTAACAGAATTTTAAATATATTTTAATAGGAGGAATTTATGGAGAAGTTTCACGAACAACTTCATGGTCTAGGGAAAAGGATTGAACAACTTAAAGATTCTATTTCTACTGAGGAAGCGACTAAGACTGCAATAATAATGCCTTTTTTTCAAATGCTTGGGTATGATGTATTTAATCCTTTAGAGTTTAGCCCCGAATTTATTGCTGATGTAGGAATTAAAAAAGGAGAAAAAGTTGATTACGCGATTCTTAATGAAGGCAAACCAGTAATTTTAATTGAATGCAAAAGTATAAATGCACCCCTTACAAAACACGATTCGCAACTATTCCGTTATTTTGGAACCACTACTGCTAAGTTTTCTATTTTAACTAACGGGATTGAATATAAGTTTTTCACAGACTTAGTTGAACCAAATAAAATGGACACTTCTCCTTTTTTCACCTTTAACATTCTTGATTTGAAAGAACCCCATCTTCAGGAGATTGCAAAATTCCGCAAAGAAGCATTTGATGTAGATAATATCACTAGTACTGCCTCTGAATTGAAATATTTAAATGCATTAAAGGTATATTTAAACGCACAATTTAACTTGCCTTCTGACCCTTTCGTGAAGTTCTTAGTAAATGAAATATATGATGGCGTTAAAACTAAGAGTACTTTAGAAAAATTCACACCTATTATTCAAAAAGGATTAAAACAAATCATTAATGAGATGGTGAATCAAAAGCTTAATGCTGCATTAAAGTCTACTGGAGATAAAATCGAAGAGCAGGTTGTTACAGAAGTTGCTATTACTACTACCGAAGACAAAGAGACAATAGTGACAACTAATGAAGAGCTTGAAGCCTATTCAGTAGTTAGAGTGGCGCTTAAAGAATTTGTTGATCCTGAGAGAGTTTACTATAGGGATAATAAATCATATTTTAATATTTTGTTAGACGATAATATTAGAAAATGGTTAATAAGGATTTATTTCGAGAAAAGTAAAAACTACATTGTATTAAACGATGGTACTAGCGATGCGGCTAAAACTGTTATAGAATTTAATAGACCTATTGATTTATTTGATCACAAAGAAAGCTTTAGAAAAGTTCTTGATACTTTTCTATAAATAAAAACGACTATCCATAATCAAACTGGATAGTCGTTTTTTAAGCTTCCAGCCGGGATCGAACCGACGACCTCATCCTTACCATGGATGCGCTCTACCTACTGAGCTATGGAAGCAAAAATGGCTCCGAAGGCAGGACTCGAACCTGCGACCTGCCGGTTAACAGCCGGATGCTCTACCAACTGAGCTACTTCGGAACAGTACTTTTCTATTATATCAATTAGGTGGGGCAGGTCAACGGAAAGTTCATGAAAAAAGTCAGATCCACCTTACGATGCTTGTTCTAAAGATCAAAGTAAGAACGAAGAGGATAGGTGGAGGTGTTTCTTAGCTGTCAATCCCTCCATCCAGGCCGCCATTTCCTGGGTGAGTTTCCCCGAGCCTCCCCACGTAAGCTGAAAGAAGAGCACTTTCATCTTCGTTGCCGGGTCTCGGGAAAACTCAGATGGCCCGGGAAATGACGACCTGGACTCCGGGATTGATTGCCACTGAGAAGTTATCCCTCTTAATTTCTTATTTAAACTTTGTAGACTGGCGTTCGACCACTGACAGATCACTACTTACTAGAAATACACTTGGAGATCTAACGTCTTCCTAGAAACGCATTCTGTAATCAGGCTCTTACCAGAAAGTGCTCTTTGACATTTCAGGTCTTCCTAGTAAGGGTTTTGTGACTTCAGTTCTTACAAGAAAGTGAAGTTTGATTTCACTTGCTGTCCTCTTCGTTCGTGGACTGGCTCTTCAGACGAACATCGCAAGGAAGATGCAACCATCTGCGAGAAGACAAACAGCTCTGAAAAAGATTATGTCTACTTTTTCGCATACAAAAAAGGCCACCCCTGACGGGATGACCTTCTTCTCTGTTGCCCAGCGACGTCCTACTCTCACAGGGGGAGACCCCCAACTACCATCGGCGCTGAAGAGCTTAACTTCCGTGTTCGGTATGGGAACGGGTGTGACCTCTTCGCCATCATCACTAGACCTTGAGCCTGTTCGCTCAAAACTGGATAGAACTTCATTGATTTTTTTTGGTTAAGTCCTCGATCGATTAGTATTCGTCAGCTCCACACGTCGCCGTGCTTCCACCCCGAACCTATCTACCTCATCGTCTTTGAGGGATCTTACTTACTTGCGTAATGGGAAATCTCATCTTGAGGGGGGCTTCATGCTTAG
>NZ_JAFBFG010000009.1 GCF_016909155.1 Chryseomicrobium aureum | reverse complement strand
ACCTGAAAATATCGTATGATGAGGGGATTTTTTTGTCCATAGCTGAAAGCTCTCAGGAACCCCCTGCATTGCAGGGGGTATTCAGATTACAAAAACACCCCTGAGGTTGTCTCACTTGCCAAGCGTACTTGGTAAGAGACAACCCCAGGGGTTTAAATCAAGTTAGAGATTCTTCAATTCTTCTAAACGCTTGATGACTGTGTCGCGTTTTTCCAGGTAGTCCGCTTCTTTAGCACGTTCTTCTGCTACAACAGCTTCTGGTGCTTTTGAAACAAAGCGTTCGTTTGAAAGTTTGCCTTGAACGAGTTTCACTTCTTTTTCCCACTTCGCAAGTTCTTTTTCAAGTCGCGCAAGTTCAGCGTCGATATCGATTAACCCTTGTAGTGGTAAGAACAGTTCAGCTCCTGTAACAACAGCAGACATTGCTTTTTCTGGTGCATCTAGACGTAAGCCGATTTCAAGTGTTTCTGGGTTACAGAATTTCTCGATGTAGGCAGCGTTGTTCTCTAGAGTCGCCAGTGCTTTTTCATCTTTCGCAGATAGGATCAGCGGTACTTTTTTGCTCATTGGTGTCTGCACCTCTGCACGGATTGTACGAACCGAACGAATGATTTCCGAAAGAAGTTTCATTTCTTCTGCTTGCTCTGGGAAGTTCAAGTCGTCACGTACTGTTGGCCAGCTTGCTGTAACAATGGACTCGCCTTTGTGCGGCAAGTTCTGCCAGATTTCTTCCGTGATGAATGGCATGAATGGGTGCAACAAGCGCATTGTTTGGTCGAGTACGTACGCAAGAACTGAACGCGTCATCTTCTTCGCTGCTTCGTCTTCACCATACAGTGGCAGTTTCGCCATCTCAATGTACCAATCACAGAAGTCATCCCAGATGAAGTTGTAGAGGGCACGGCCCACTTCCCCGAACTCATAGCGATCAGACAAGCGTGTTACGGTTTCGATTGTTTCGTTCAAACGCGTCAAAATCCATGCATCTGCAACTGATTTTTCACCCGTTAAATCGATTTCTTCATATTTCATGCCGTCCATGTTCATGAGGGCGAAACGAGAAGCATTCCAAATCTTGTTCGCAAAGTTCCATACGGCTTCTACTTTCTCCGTTGAGTAGCGAAGGTCTTGACCTGGTGATGAACCTGTTGATAAGAAGTAGCGAAGTGCATCCGCACCGTACTGTTCGATGACATCCATCGGGTCAACGCCGTTACCAAGAGACTTCGACATCTTGCGGCCTTCCGCGTCACGTACAAGACCGTGAATCAATACGTCTTGGAATGGGCGTGTGCCTGTAAATTCTACACCTTGGAAAATCATACGCGATACCCAAAAGGCGATGATGTCATAGCCTGTAACTAATGTGTTCGTCGGGTAATACTTCTTGAAATCTTCGTTGTCGGCATCCGGCCAGCCCATCGTTGAAAACGGCCAGAGTGCAGAGGAGAACCACGTGTCGAGTACATCGTCTTCTTGGCGCCAGTTCTCAAGGTCTGCAGGTGCTTCGTGTCCTACGAAAACTTCACCTGTCTCCTTATGGTACCAAGCTGGAATGCGATGGCCCCACCACAGTTGACGAGAAATACACCAGTCGTGGAGGTTTTCCATCCAGCGCATGTACGTGTTTTCGAAACGGTCCGGAACAAAGTTCACTTTGCCGTCTGTCTCTTGAATGTCCATGGCTTGCTGCGCTAGTGGTTTCATGCGAACGAACCATTGTGTAGATAGGTAAGGCTCAACAACTGCCCCACTTCGCTCCGAATGACCAACCGAGTGAACGTGCGTTTCGATGTTAAAAAGAACATCCATCTCTTGTAGGTCTTTGACGATTTGCTTGCGGCATTCGAAACGGTCCAAGCCCTCGTATTTACCAGCATTACCGTTCATAGATCCATCTTCGTTCATGACAAGAACGCGTTCTAAGTTGTGGCGGTTACCGATTTCGAAGTCATTTGGATCGTGTGCAGGTGTGATTTTTACAGCACCGCTTCCGAATTCCATGTCTACGTAGTCATCTGCCACAATTGGGATTTCACGTCCAACGATTGGCAGTGTTACAGTTTTGCCAATCAAATGCTTGTAGCGTTCATCTTCTGGGTGAACTGCGACCGCAGTATCCCCAAGCATCGTCTCAGGACGCGTCGTTGCAACATCGATCGAACCTGTTCCATCTGTTAGCGGGTAATGCAAATGATAGAAGGCACCCTCTATTTCTTTATGAATAACTTCGATATCCGATAATGCCGTTTTCGTCGCTGGGTCCCAGTTGATGATGTACTCACCGCGGTAGATCAAGTCTTTTTCGTATAGCTTTACGAATACTTCGCGTACTGCGTGAGATAGGCCTTCATCAAGTGTGAAACGTTCACGTGAGTAATCGAGACCGAGACCAAGCTTCGACCATTGTGAGCGGATGTGACCTGCGTATTCTTCTTTCCACTTCCAAGCTTCTTCGACAAATGCCTCGCGACCAAGGTCATAACGTGTTTTTCCTTCCGCGCGTAGTTTTTCTTCAACTTTAGCTTGTGTCGCGATACCCGCATGGTCCATTCCAGGAAGCCATAATGCATCATAGCCTTGCATACGTTTCATACGAATAATGATATCTTGTAGCGTCGTATCCCATGCGTGTCCAAGGTGTAGCTTCCCAGTTACGTTTGGTGGCGGAATCACGATTGTGTAGGGCTCTTTATCGCTCTCTGGATGTGCTTCGAAGTATTTTCCTTTCAACCACCACTCATAGCGGCCTTGTTCGATCGATTGCGGATCGTACTTTGTCGGCATTTCGATTTCGTTTGTCATGTACGTCACTCCTTTTGGTTTGTGTGAATGAAGCGGTCGGAGAATACAAAAAACCCCCGTCCTTAGGAAAAAGGACGAGGGTATAGTCGCGGTACCACCTTTACTTCATGCCGAAGCATGCACTTCATTCACTAACGGCTCTTCACCGGCTGTCACTACTGTAAGTTCACGACAGCTGCTCCCGGGCTACCTTCATGACGCTTGACCGAAGACCTTTCACCAAATGGCCTTCTCTCTACAGATCAAGGAAATCATTACTCTTCCCGTTCGATGCATTTATTGTATATGTTCTTATTGTAAGGAATCGCACGGGTGCCGTCAAGTCACCATGAAAGGAGGTGTTCAATTAGATTTAGTTTTTCAATTGTTTGAATGCTTCGCGGAATGCGGCAATCGTTTTATCGATATGCTCTTCCGTGTGCGCAGTTGAGAGGAACAATCCTTCGAACTGAGAAGGTGGCAAGTAGACACCTTGCTCCGCCATCAAACGGTATACATCTGCAAACAAGCCTAAGTCTGACGTTTTTGCTTGGTCGTAGTTCGTCACGTCTTCGTTTGTGAAGAAGAATCCGATCATCGAGCCTGCACGGTTCACCGTGTGCGGAATATCAAATTCCGTTGCTACTGCGCGGAACCCTTGCTCTAAACGGTCCCCAAGCTTTTGGAAATACGTATAGCTGTCTGGAGTCAGCTGAGACAATGTCGCATAACCAGCTGCCATCGCAAGTGGATTTCCTGAAAGAGTACCTGCTTGGTAGACAGAACCTGCTGGAGCGATTTGTTCCATGATGTCACGACGTCCACCGAATGCGCCTACTGGAAGGCCGCCTCCGATTACTTTTCCTAGACACGTGATATCAGGTTTTACCCCGTAGTAGCCTTGTGCACAACCGTAATCTACACGGAAGCCCGTCATGACTTCATCAAAAATCAACAATGCGCCATTTTCTTCTGTGATGGCACGCAAGCCTTCTAAAAATCCAGGTTGTGGTGGAACGACACCCATGTTCCCTGCAACCGGTTCAGTAATAATGGCAGCGATATCGTCACCAAAATGTTTAAACGCTTCTTTTACAGCCTCTAAGTCGTTGAATGGCACTGTTAACGTGTTTTTTGCAACAGACTCTGGCACACCTGGTGAATCGGGAAGTCCAAGAGTCGCAACACCGGAACCAGCCTTGATTAATAAGCTATCGCCATGTCCGTGGTAGCTACCTTCGAATTTTAAAATCTTGTTGCGGCCAGTGAACCCTCGAGCTAAACGAAGTGCTGACATTGTTGCCTCTGTTCCAGACGACACCATGCGAATCATTTCGATTGACGGTACACGATCCATCACAAGTTTCGCCATCTCGTTTTCAATCAGCGTCGATGCACCAAAGCTTGAACCAAGTTCAGCAACACGCTGAATTTCAGCCACAACTTTTTCATTTGTATGACCTAGAATCAGTGGACCCCATGATAATACATAATCGATGTAGTCATTGCCATCGATATCCGTCACGATCGCGCCTTTTCCTTTTTCCATAAAGATCGGGTCCATATTGACCGATTTAAACGCACGAACAGGGCTGTTTACGCCCCCTGGCATCAAATCTTTTGCTTCTTCAAATGCGTGCTGAGATTTTGTATAGGTTTTTGCCATTTACTTCTCCTCCAGCCATTTTGCTACATCTTTCGCGTGGTACGTCAGAATAAGATCTGCACCTGCGCGTTTCATTCCTGTCATAGTTTCAAGCACGACAGACTTTTCATCGATCCAACCGTTGATTGCTGCTGCCTTGACCATCGCATACTCGCCACTTACGTTGTACGCAACAATTGGCAGGTCATGTGCATTGCGGACATCACGAATAATATCTAAATAGCTTAGTGCAGGCTTCACAATCAGGAAGTCTGCGCCTTCTTCCACATCGGACTGTGCTTCACGAAGCGCTTCTAAACGATTCGCATAATCCATTTGATACGTTTTACGGTCACCAAACTTTGGCGCACCGTCTGCTGCTTCGCGGAACGGTCCATAGTATCCTGATGCATATTTTACAGCATACGACATGATGGGAATGTCTTCGAATCCTGCATCGTCAAGTGCTTTACGAATCACAGCGACAAACCCGTCCATCATGTTCGAAGGTGCAATAATGTCAGCTCCGGCTTCCGCTTGGCTGACAGCCGTCTTCGCGAGTAGATTTAACGACGCATCATTGACGATACGTTCCGATTCATCGACGACTCCACAATGACCATGGCTCGTATACTCACATAAACACGTATCCGCGATGACAAGTAATTGTGGGTGGCGTTCTTTTACAAAGCGAGTCGCTTCTTGGATGATTCCGTGATTGTGATAGGCACCCGTTCCCATCTCATCTTTCTCAGCAGGAAGGCCGAATAAGATGATGGACTGAATACCAAGTTCTACGATTTCATCGAGTTCTTCGCCTAGACGGTCTAAAGAAAATTGGAAGACACCTGGCATCGATGACACTTCGGTTTTGCGATTTTCGCCCTCAGCGACGAATAAAGGATAAATTAAGTCTTCTTTATGAAGATACGTTTCTTTTACTAATGCACGCATGGCTGCAGATGTACGCAGTTTGCGGTGACGTTTAAAAGTCGGTTGCATGGCATTCACTCCTTGTAATGAAGACGCGCGTTCACGACGTCTTCCAATGTATAGCGCTCAGGCATCACGTGGACAGTCATTCCCGCGTCTTCTAACGCTTTTTTTGTAATATGACCGATTGCACAGAAAATGACATGGTCTGTTATGGCGCCTCCTGCTTGTGTATATGAACGCACTGCAGAAGGACTCACAAAGACAAGCGTCACTTGGTGATGCTGTGCGATCCAGTCATTGATTGTAAGAACATTTTGTGGAACAGAAGTCGTCTCGTAAACTACGACAAAATCAACACTAGAATGAAGACCTTGCTCGATTGTCGGCTTTGCAAGATTGCCTTTTACAAATCCCACACGACAATCATTGGGTTGACTTGCATTCCATTCTTCGACAAATACATCTGCACTGTAAACTGATGGTTTAAAGCTTGCTTCGTAGCCATGGGATTGCAGTGCTTTTTCTGTCTTTGATCCGACGACGGCAAACTTACCGGTGAAAGGCGTTTCTAATTGGTCAAAAAACGCATGAACAGCCGTCTGACTTGTAAAGAGGAGCCAGTCGCACGCTGTAATGCGCGCGATTTCAACCTCGGAAAGAGTCAGCGGTCGCGTCTCAATCAACGGGAGATGCACAGCTTGAAACCCTGCTTGTTCAATTGTCTTCAGCAGAGTCTGATCGTGCAGTTGCCCGGTTACAATAAACGGCTCAGACATCGGCCTGTTCTTTAACACGTTGAATCAAATCATAGGCCCCTTCTTTTGTCAGGGTCTCTGCAATTTCTTTACCAAGTGCTACTGCATCTGTACCTGTCTTTGTTTCCTTATATACAATCGAAGCATCTGGTGCGGCTACTAAACCTGTCAATGTAATGGTGTCACCATCAATCGTCGCGTGTCCTGCGATTGGCACTTGGCATCCACCATCCATTGCGTGTAAGAATGCACGCTCCGCTTCAATTGTTTTCCACGTGTTTGCATCTGTCAGTTTGCCAAGCGCTTCGAGTAATTCCGCATCGTCTTCGCGACACTCGATTGCTAGTGCGCCTTGTCCAACTGCCGGAATACATGTCTCGACATCCAAATATTCCGTTACTGTATTTTCGCTCCAGCCTAAACGCTTCAAGCCAGCTGCTGCTAGTATAATCGCATCATATTCACCTGCTGCAAGTTTCGCTAAGCGCGTATCTACATTTCCACGAATCCACTTGATTTCAACGTCTGGGCGTTGCAACAAGATCTGTGCACTACGGCGTAGACTACTCGTTCCGACAACTGCACCTTTTGGGAGGTCTGCAAGCTTCACATGATTGTTCGAGATAAATGCATCCCGCTCATCCACGCGGTCCGGCACACAACCGATGACAAGTCCTTCTGGCATAGCTGACGGCATATCTTTCATGCTGTGTACAGCGAAGTCGATTTCTTTGTCGTATAAAGCTTGCTCAATTTCTTTCACAAACAATCCTTTACCACCGACTTTTGAAAGGGTGACGTCTAAAATTCGGTCTCCTTTTGTCACGATTTCTTTGATTTCAAACTCAAATGGAGCTCCTGAATTTTTCATCTGCTCGATGAACCAATTTGTTTGCCAAAGAGCGAGTTTACTGCGGCGTGAACCGACGATAATTTTACGCATATCTCTCAACCTTTCTAGTTACCATAAGTGAAATTCGGAAAACGAGCTTCCGAGGAAAAAATTAATGAGTACAAATAAGAACGCATAGATATGGATCCATGCATATGTCGTTCCAATCACACGTGGTCGTTCTCGTACAATAAAGACGATCAGATACACGATGAGAAGGACGAATGAGGTCACGATTTTAGAATCGAACCAGTTGAATCCGACTATAGCAATATAGCCCCATTCTAAGCCTAACAATAAGCTGACAAATAATAAAGGAATACCGGCTAAAATCGAATAGGTCATCATCGATTCAGCTTGTGACAAAGATGGAAGGCGCGTAAAATGTGCATTCCATTTTTTCTGTTTCAACATCCGGTGCAAAACCAAATACAAAATCGAGAATACAAAGGACACGGAAAATGCCACATAGGCAAGAATTGCAAACGTGATATGAATAATCAATAGTTCATTGATTAAGTACGCAGACACTTCCCCGCCGGAAAATCGCCCTGCGCCAAATGTATGAATGACGAGAAAGATAAAGCCGAGACAACTGAACAATAAGGCAGGGATGTCGAGTTTCCAAAACACTTTTAGCGCTATCGTCAGTCCTAAGAGTAACCATGCATAAAAATAGAAGCCTTCCTCAAGTGATAAAATCGGAAAGCGGTTGTCACCAATCAATAAATACAGCAAGAGCAACGTCTGGACCGCCCAACCGGTGATGAGTAGAGACGTCCCGATGCGGTTCATGCGTGTATTCTTTTTCAAGAAATCAATCACATAAAACACGAGACTGACAGCAATCATGATTACGATGATTTCTTGCAGCCGTAGCATCCATAACTCATTCATTGAAATCATCCTCTGCTGAAATTGAAACTGAAAAAAGGCATTTCTCTATCATCTATTATGCCACAAATAGATTGGAGAAACGCCTTTTCAGTCTTTAAAACGAGTATTCACCGCGCAGTGCTTGCGCTTCTTTTGTAGTCGGCGCTTTCACTGTTTTCGCTTTTTGTTGCGCGAGTTGCACTTCGTCTTTGACCTCTTCTTCAATGCCAAAGATTTGCTGGAACATCGCAAGTTGTTTCGCGGCATCCGGACTCGTCGAGAGCTCTTTTGCTTGAAGGATCGGTTCCTTCAATAGCTGATTGATAATGGATTTTGTATGTTTGTTTAAAATTTTACGCTCACGTTCTGTTAGTTCTGGCATTTTGTTTTCAATCGATGCCATTGTCTCTTGTTGAATCGTGCTTGCTTTTTTACGTAGTGCAGAAATTACAGGAACAACACCAAGCGTCGCAATCCAGTCATTGAATGTCGTCACTTCAGTTTCAATCATATCTTCAATGCGCGCTGCTGCACGTTTTCGTTCTGCAAGGTTTGCTTCTACGATGCCTTGTAAATCATCGATGTCATACAAGAATACGTTCGGAAGATCCCCGATTTTCGGATCTAAATCGCGTGGTACCGCGATATCGACCATGAATAAAGGCTTCCCTTTACGAAGTTTATCTACAAATTGCATCAGTTCGAAGTCAATGACGTATGTCGAAGATCCTGTCGAACTGATCAAGATATCTGCTTCAAGTAACGTACATTGCAGTTCATCCAGTGGCTTTGCTTTTCCATCAAATTTCGCTGCAAGCAGTTCCGCTTTTTCAAATGTACGGTTGATGACCGTGACTTTTCCAGCTCCAGAACCGTGGAGATTCTGAATAGCTAGTTCGCCCATCTTCCCTGCACCTAAAATGACAATGTGCTTGTTTCTTAACGAACCGAAGATTTTTTTGCCAAGCTCAACAGCCGCGTACGAAACAGACACCGCATTTTCGCCAATCGCGGTTTCAGCATGCGCACGTTTTGCAAACGTCACAGCTTGTTTGAACAGCTGATTGAACACTGTACCTGTTGTGCCGTGTTCTTGTCCAGATAAGAAACTCTTTTTGACTTGGCCGAGAATTTGCGTTTCGCCAAGAACCATCGAGTCAATACCAGCAGACACTTTAAATAGGTGTTTTTTTGCGTCGTCTTCTTCTTTGACAAACACATAGCGTGAGATCTCATCAATACTAAGATCAAACCACGCTGCTAGGAATTGCTTTATATAGTATTTGCCTGTGTGTAGCTGATCGACAGTTGCATAGACTTCTGTACGGTTACACGTTGAGACAATTACGTTTTCGAGTATGCTTTTTTGCTCTTGCAACGCCTCCATGGCATTCGGAAGTTCAGCTTCGATAAACGAAAGCTTTTCACGAATCTCCACTGGCGCTGTTCGGTAATTGACACCGACCACGAGAGTGTTCATTGCGTCATATCTCCTTTATACGTCCATTTCACTAGTCCTAGTATAGCACAGGTGTAGGACAGCGTACTTCGACATTTGTGAACAGTGTATGAAAGTCCTACACTAGATTACGTTCTACATTAGAATGATTCTAAATATAGTGTACCAAATTGTGTCGAGGCTTACAACGATACGGCATTAGTCAGAGTATTCCCTCTTTTAGATGTGGAGCCGCTACTCGATTTCATGCGAAGTCCCTTATCTAAAACGTTGAGTTCCATTACGGGGCTGCTTTCCGTGGGCGCTCCGTGAGCTTCCTCGTCGCAAGCTCCTGCGGGATCTCACGACAGACTTTGATCCCACTGGAGTCAACCCCTTCTTTCCACTCAACTTATATAGTAGTCAACTGTTAATTACCAGCTGTTCCCAAAAGGTACCTGGACCCCAAACAATTCCAACACAATTTATAAATATTTACCATCGAATGTAGCAATGCGGGTTCAGGATGCATATCTATTGAATAGTCGTGAATGTCAGAATAGTGTTTGGGACAGGTACCTAAAAAAAGTACCTAAAAAAACCCGCCAACATAATGTCAGCGGGTTTGAACTATTAGTTTTCTTCACCGATTGCTTTACGGATTTCAGTCCAAGCTTCGTCGTGGCCTTTTCCTGTCTCAGATGAAAACAACACGAGTGGGTCAGATGGATCCATGTCGAGTGTTTCTTTGACGATTTTTTTATGCTTCTCCCATTTGCCTTTTGGAATCTTGTCGGACTTTGTTGCGACAATGATACATGGGATAGCGTAATGCTTTAAAAAGTCATACATCATAGTATCATCGTTTGTTGGCGGATGACGTAAATCCACGATTAAGACAACCGATTTTAAAGATTCACGTGACGTGAAGTACGTCTCGATCATTTTTCCCCAAGCAGCACGCTCAGTTTTTGAAACTTTTGCGTACCCGTAGCCCGGGACGTCGACAAACACTAATTGTTCTTCGATTTTGTAGAAGTTCAAAGTTTGTGTCTTTCCTGGCTTAGATGAAATACGGGCCATACTTTTACGCCCAATCATACGATTGATAAACGATGATTTTCCTACATTTGATCGACCTGCAAGTGCGATTTCCGGTAATCCCGTTTCAGGGTACTGTTCCGGGCGCACTGCGCTGATCAATAACTCAATATTATTAATTTGCATAATTACTCTCCTCTAGTGCGATGGCCAATACTTCCTCCATCTGTGAAACTGGATGGAAAGTCAACTCTTCGCGAATGCTTTCCGGAATGTCGTCCATATCCGGTACATTGTCTTTCGGTATGATAATTGTATCAATACCGGCACGATGCGCACTCAATGTTTTTTCTTTTAGTCCACCAATTGGTAAGACTCGACCACGTAATGTTACTTCACCTGTCATCCCGACTTCGCGCTTCACGGGACGGCCTGTTAATGCGGATACTAGTGCAGTGGTGATCGTAATACCAGCCGATGGGCCATCTTTTGGAACAGCGCCTTCCGGTACGTGGATGTGGATATCATATTTCTCATGGAAATCGGTAGCAATCCCTAACGATTCAGCATTTGAGCGTACATAGGAAAGAGCAGTTTGCGCAGACTCTTTCATGACGTCGCCAAGTTTTCCGGTTAGTTGCAGTTTGCCTTTTCCGGCTGATAAAGACACTTCAATTTGAAGCGTGTCTCCACCAACAGACGTGTAAGCAAGACCTGTTGCTGCACCTACCTGATTCGACAATTCAGCCTGGCCATGTCGGAACTTGCGCTTGCCCAGGAAATAATCCAAGTTCTTCGGAGTCACGGTAACTTTTTTCTTTTCACCTTTAACGATTTGGAGAGCCGCTTTTCGGCAGATCCCTGCGATTGTGCGCTCAAGTGAACGTACGCCTGCTTCTCGCGTGTAATAACGCACGACATCAAGCAGTACATCGCGCTTGATCGAGATCTTCGATTTTGTCAGACCGTGCTCTTTCATTTGCTTCGGAAGCAAGTGATGCTCTGCAATATCGACTTTTTCCATCTCTGTGTAACCGGCTAACGAAATCACTTCCATGCGGTCACGAAGAGGACCTGGAATGGAAGATAAATCGTTCGCTGTAGCGATGAATAATACATTTGATAAGTTGTACGACTCTTCAATATAGTGATCGCTGAACGAGTTGTTTTGCTCCGGGTCCAGTACTTCAAGCATCGCAGACGACGGGTCGCCTCGGAAATCATTGCTCATCTTGTCAATTTCATCGAGTAAGAACACCGGGTTGATTGTGCCTGCTTTTTTCATTCCTTGAATAATTCGTCCTGGCATTGCTCCAATATACGTGCGGCGGTGTCCACGAATTTCTGATTCATCGCGCACGCCACCTAATGCGACACGGACAAATTTCCGGTCAAGCGACTCTGCAATCGATTTAGCTAATGACGTCTTCCCGACTCCAGGCGGCCCCACTAAACAAAGGATAGGTCCACGGAGTGATTTCGTAAGTTGACGAACAGCCAGATACTCTAATATTCGTTGTTTTACTTTCTCGAGACCATCGTGGTCACGATCTAAAATCTCTTGAGAACGGTGAATATCGAGTTGATCTTCGGTCTTCGTCGTCCATGGAAGTGAAGTCATCCAGTCCAAATAGTTGCGAATGACTCCGCTCTCTGGTGACTGAGCCGGGATACGTTCGAAACGATCCAGTTCTTTTAACACATTTTTCATCGTCGCTTCAGGGAAGCCAGTGGATTCAATCTTCTTGCGTAAGTCAGACACTTCACCTGTCTTGCCGTCTTTATCACCAAGCTCTGATTGAATGGCTTTCATCTGCTCGCGAAGATAAAACTCTTTTTGCGTTTGCTCCATCGCTTTTTTTACTCGAATTTGAATTTTCTTTTCTAAATCCAGAATTTCTTTTTCATTTTCGAGCTTTTCAATCAAATACATCAATCGCTCTGTCACATCAAGCGTTTCGAGGACCTCTTGTTTGGCTGTGATTCGAAGTGGAAGATGTGTCGCCACAGTATCCGCCAAACGACCTGGTTCGTTGATTTCTGTTGCAGCACGAGCTGAGTCCTCGGATACTTGTTTGGATAGCTTACTGAACTTCGTGAAGCCTGCGTGCAATGTTCGCATCAATGCTTCCTGTTCTGGAGATGGCTGCTTCGATTCAGTGATTGTTGAAACGACTACATGATCGAACTCTTTTGCATCTTCATAAGATTCCACCACAGCTCGCTCAAGACCTTCGACTTGGACGCGCATCGTTCCGTTCGGAAGTTTCATCAGTTGACGAATATGCACAAGAACGCCGACGTCGTATAGATCGTCTTGTCCCGGATTGTCTAGTTCCATATCCTTTTGTGCAATGAGGACGATTTTCTCGTCTTGTTTCATCGCAGCTTGGAGTGCTGCCATTGATTTTTTACGACCCACATCGATATGTAGGGTTAATGTTGGGAATACGAGAAGTCCTCGTAAAGGAAGTATTGGGTAGCGTGTTGTTTCTTGAGAGGTCATCTTTCGTCCACCTTTCATGGTCTAATGACCAGCTTGTTCATTTAGTATACTCGATAGTGGGGAAATATCCCTAAAGACATGCTTTTTGTTTGCATAAACCGCGTTCTATACATTTTGAGTAATCGAGTTCCGAACGCCAGAAACACACTCCGGAATCCGTCGCACCCGCAAAGTCTGAAAAGCGCCTTCACGGGCACGCCGGATTTCCTCGGAATTTCTAGAGCGGCGTTCTACACATCTAGAACAAAAAAAGCCGACCTTCTATTAGCTCAAAGTTGAGCTAACGGAAAGCCAGCTGGATGTTCGCTGTTAAGCAGACGTCTTCGTATCATTTTGGAACTCAGTACCGTCTTCTTTTAATAACTTCGGCGGAGTGCCTTCCGTTATTGTCTCTTTTGTGATGACACATTCTACGATGTCTTCACGAGAAGGAAGATCGAACATGACGTCCAACATGATATTTTCGATAATTGAACGAAGTCCACGTGCTCCTGTTTTACGTTCGATCGCAAGTTTTGAGATCTCCGAAAGAGCGTCCGTTTCAAACGTCAATTTGACGCCATCAAGCTCCATCATTTTTTCGTATTGTTTGACGAGCGCATTCTTAGGTTCCGTTAAGATTTGAACGAGTGCGTCCACATTTAACGTCTCTAAGCTTGCTAACACCGGCAAACGACCGATGAATTCTGGAATCAGACCAAACTTTAATAAGTCCTCCGGAATCAGATTTGCCATTAAGCTATCTGCTTCTGGGTCTTTTTTATTTGGATCCGAACCAAATCCGATGACTTTTTCGCCCATGCGGCGTTTGATAATGGATTCGATTCCATCAAATGCACCACCGACGATGAACAAGATGTTCGTAGTATCGATTTGTAAAAATTCTTGATGAGGATGCTTACGACCGCCTTGTGGTGGCACGCTCGCAGTTGTACCTTCTAGAATTTTTAGAAGCGCTTGTTGCACTCCCTCACCGGAAACATCCCGTGTAATCGATGGGTTTTCAGATTTACGCGCTACTTTATCGATTTCATCAATATAAATGATTCCTTTTTCAGCACGTTCAATATCGTAATCCGCTGATTGAATCAATTTTAGAAGGATATTTTCTACGTCTTCCCCAACATAACCCGCTTCAGTAAGTGACGTCGCATCTGCAATAGCAAATGGTACGTTCAGAATACGTGCCAATGTTTGAGCAAGAAGAGTTTTCCCGCTTCCTGTAGGTCCAATCAAAACGATATTTGATTTTGACAATTCCACTTCGTCAATGACACTGTTTGAATTGATACGTTTGTAATGGTTATAAACGGCAACAGCTAGCGCTTTTTTCGCACGCTCTTGTCCGATAACATATTCATCGAGAATTCCTTGAATCTCGCGTGGTTTTGGAACTTCACGGTATTCTACTTCTTCTTCTGTTCCTAGTTCTTCCTCTACAATCTCAGAGCAAAGATCGATACATTCGTCACAAATATATACGCCAGGGCCAGCTACAAGTTTGCGTACCTGCTCTTGAGGTTTGCCGCAGAATGAACACTTTAGGTTCCCTTTTTCATCATTAAATTTGAACACTGTACTCACCCCTATTCAGAGATTTAGTTTACAAGATTATGGTATGTATAGCAAATGAAATGATTATGTAAAGAACAAGGTACAGAATCATCTGCACCTTGTTCCGTAAATGGTCTCTTATTCAGTTACTTTCGCGTTGTCTACTAAGAACTCAACTGTTTTTTGGAAACGGATATCGTTTTCTAAGATAGCAGTTCCGCCAAGAGCAGTTTTGATTTGGTCAACTGACATACCGAATTGAGCTGTCATTTTTTCAAGCTCTGCATTGATGTCTTCTTCTGTAACTTCAATGCCTTCAGCAGCAGCGATTGCTTCTAATGTAAGAGATACACGCACGCGGCTTTCAGCATCTTCTTTCATTTGTGCACGTAGTGCGTCTTCGTCTTGACCAGAGAACTGGTAGTAAAGATCCAAGTTCATACCTTGTTGAGATAGGCGTTGGCCAAACTCTTGAAGCATGCGGTCAACTTCTGAAGTTACCATTGCTTCTGGGATGTCCACTTCTGCATTTGCAGCCGCTTTTTCCACTAGGTCGTCACGAAGTGCTTGTGCAGCCGTTTGTTTTTTCTCTTCTGTTGTTTGTTCTGTTAACTTTGTGCGAAGTGCATCAAGACCTTCTACATTTTCATCAACTTCTTTTGCGAAGTCATCGTTTAATTCAGGAAGTACTTTTCCTTTAACTTCTTTTACTGTTACTTTGAAAGTCGCTTCTTTACCAGCTAGTTCAGCAGCGTGGTACTCTTCTGGGAATGTTACAACAACATCCTTAGAGTCGCCAGTTTTAGAACCAATTAATTGCTCTTCAAAGCCAGGGATGAATGTGTTTGATCCGATTTCTAGATCGTAGTCTTCACCTTTACCGCCTTCGAATGCTTCTTCGCCAACAAATCCTTCGAAATCGATTGTCGCTGTATCGCCTTCAACGATTTCGTCTTCTTTTACTGACATTTCAGCAAGACGCGCTTGGTGGTTAGACAGTTGCTCGTTGATTTCTTCTTCTGTAACTGTCTCGTCTAGTTTAGACACTTCAAGACCTTTGTATTCACCTAATTTAACTTCAGGCTTTACTGTTACTTTAGCTGTGAAAACAACTGGCTCGCCTTTTTCGATTGACTCGATGTCGATTTCTGGACGATCAACTGGATCGATTCCTGACTCATCAAGTGCTTTCGTGTAAGCTTCTGGAAGCACGATGTCGATAGCATCTTGGTAAAGTGCTTCTTCACCATATTTTTTATTGAACATTTGACGTGGCATTTTTCCTTTGCGGAATCCTGGCTCGTTGATGTTTTTTACGACTTTTTTGAACGCTTCGTCGATAGCTTTCTTGAATTCTTCTGCAGAAACTTCAAACGTTAATACGCCTTCGTTTCCTTCTTGTTTTTCCCATTTCGTAGACATGTATTCGACCTCCAACAATTGGTTTCATTTTTGACTAATCCATTAATAAATGTATTGACAACTTGTACATTATACCATAGTTCACGGCACTTTCAACCTATTGTATTTCTAGTAGAGCATAGAGCTGGTCAATCTTATGAATCATGCGCAGTACGCGATGATCCGCTTTATTCGTTTCACCTTGGAGGAGTTCTTCAAAATACAGCGTATACCCGTCGACCACTTCTTCATCCGAAAAACCGTTCCACACATACGGGTATTGTAAGTAACAATGATGTTGAAATGTGTCACGAATCAGCAAGTAAGCTGTTGGCTCATTTTCAAGACGTTCTTCAATTTTCGACACGAGTTGCGTGAATCGACTGTTTTCAAACGGTTCATCCAGAGCTGCAGGAATCCAAGGCTGATCCCAGTTGAATTTTTTCACTCGAATCGTTTTTTGACTATCTGAAGAGATGAGCAGCAGAAGTGCAAGTGTCTGGATGACTGGATGAACAGATTCGTGTTCCACAATTTGTTTCCATTCAAGCTCAAGTTTTTGACAATCCCCTTCAAATGCTGCAAGGAGACGCTGGTATTGAACAGCGAGCGGCTGCATAAAAAATGTCTCAGGGTCGTATTCGTGTTGTTTGAGCTCTGCAAGTGGCTCCGGCACTTCTTTAGTTTCTGCATTCGCGGCTAGTCGTCCGCTCAGATCACGAAGATGGAGCCACTTTTCTTTTCGCTCCGGTGACAATACGCGTTCTTCAATGAGTGTAGCGATCAGTGCATCGGCCTCTTCAAAGCGGCGCAGTTCCACGAGCAATGTCACGTAAAGGTCCATAAGTTCTTCGTATTGATCGAATCCTTCATGGAGCAATGTGTCACATAGTACAAGTGACTTTTCGAATTCTCGAATTTCGTAAAGGGAGTATGCATAGATGAGTTGTGCTTCCGGCTCAAGTGTCCCGAGTTCTGCGGCCGTCTCGAATTGACGAACAGCTTCCATGAAATCGTGCCGGTCCGCTGCGCGAAGTGCTTTGTCGATTTGAATGGTGAGGGCGCCTGGGAAGATGATCATGTTGCCACGGCGTTCTGGTTTTTGTTTTTTCATGAGCTCACCTGCTTCCTGCAGTTTACGTTCTGTAAATAAAAAGCCTTCTTCTTTCTATTGTAATGTAGAAAGAAGAAGGCTTACAAGTAAATTACGACCCTGGAGGGATTCGAACCCCCGACCGACGGCTTAGAAGGCCGTTGCTCTATCCTGCTGAGCTACAGGGTCAAAGTACTTTCCTATCCACAGACAGGAAAGACATTTCTCATTATAGATATCCCTAGAATCAAAGTCAATGGTATTTCAGGAAAATTAATTTAGGCCATCCCAGTCCGCGCGTAACTTCTCAATCGCTGCACCGCGATGAGAAATTGCCGCCTTTTCTTCCGGACGCAATTCCGCCATCATCTTTTGCTGATTCGGCACCCAGAAAATTGGGTCATATCCGAACCCAAATTCTCCTTTGCGTTCTGTCGCAATCTCGCCTTCACATGTCCCGCGATACGTCTTCGTCGCTTCGCCAGGAGTCGCTAACGCAATAGCACAGACGAATCGTGCGGAACGTGCTGCACCTTCTATCCCTTTCAAGTTCTCAAGTAGTTTAGCCATATTGGCCTCATCACTTTTCGCTTCGCCCGCATAACGAGCCGAATAAATACCCGGTTCGCCGTTTAACGCATCGACCTCTAACCCACTATCATCTGCAATGACAATTGTGTTTAGTTCATTTGCAAGTGCCTCTGCTTTTAAAATTGCGTTTTCTTCAAACGTCGAACCTGTCTCTTCCACATCTAGATGCGACGCGACATCATCCAGTGTTTTGACAGTATAGCCAAGAGGACCAAAAATCGATTCGAAATCTTTGGCTTTTCCTTTATTTTTTGTAGCAATTAAAATCTCTTTCATTACTCAAGACCTCCTGTTTCGTTCCCCACTTCATCCGCAAGTGCGCCAAGTGTTTCTTTTTGAATTTGAATCAGTTCACGAATCGCACCTTCTCCAAGTTCTAGAAGCTCGTTCAATTGCTGACGAGTGAACGTCGCTTCCTCACCTGTCCCTTGAATTTCGACGAACTCACCTTTTCCTGTCATCACTAAATTCATATCGACGTGCGCTGCAAAATCTTCAACGTAATCCAAATCTGCTACTGGTCCTTCTTCTAACACACCAACGCTAACAGCAGCTAAGAAATCTTTGATTGGAAATACAGGTAATTGTTTTTCTTCCACTAATCGTCCAATCGCAAGCGTCATTGCAACAAATGCACCTGTGATGGAAGCTGTACGTGTTCCGCCATCCGCTTGAATGACGTCACAATCCACCCAAATCGTGCGTTCCCCTAATGCTTCAAGATCGACTACTGAGCGCAGCGCTCGACCAATTAGACGTTGAATTTCCATCGTACGACCACCGATTTTCCCTTTGGCCGCTTCACGAGGAGACCTGCTGTGCGTCGCGCGTGGAAGCATCGAGTATTCAGCAGTGACCCACCCCTTGCCTTGCCCGCGTAAAAATGGAGGAACTTTCTCTTCAATCGTTGCGTTACAAATGACACGCGTTCCTCCAACTGTTATAAGAACCGAACCTTCTGGGTGTGTAATAAAATCTTTTTCAATCGTTACAGGGCGAATTGCCTGTGGTGTGCGTTCATCATGTCGCATCCTATCATCCTTTCTGTCGTAGAAAGACCCTCTGCAGGAAATCCTGTCGAGGGTCAAAATTGAATTCGTCGAACATCCGCAGCGTCGAGTTCGAGCCAACGCTCCGCAATATCCTTGAACATCGGGATTGAGCCAGTCGCATAAAAAATTGGCGGCTTTTTCCCGGGTTTAGTATTGTGTTGGTTATGAAAATCTAAGTAATCGCGTACATCGCTCGCTGTCTCTTGGGCAGAAGAGACGACATGCACATGATCTCCCACTACATTCTCAATGTGAGATTGTAGCAACGGGTAGTGCGTGCAGCCTAAAATGATTGTATCGAAGTCTTTCCCTTTTAAAGGGGTGAGCGCTTCTTCTACCATCTTGTGCGCAAATTCCCCGTCATATTCATTACTTTCTACAAGGGGAACGAACGTTGGACAAGCCAGCGCTTCCACTTGACTCGAAGAACTCAGAGCAGCGACTGCATACTCATACGCTCCACTTTTCACTGTGCCTACTGTCCCCAGTACGACAACTTTATGATTGCGCGTCGCTTTAGAGGCAGCGCGTGCACCAGGGAAAATAACGCCAAGCACAGGAAATGGCATCTGGCGGCTCAGAGAGTTTAATGCCACAGCTGTTGCTGTATTGCAAGCAATGATCAGCATTTTGACATCCATCTTCTGCAGAGCCAGTGAAATCTGCCAGGTGAATTTCCGGACTTCTTGCGGGCTACGCGGACCATACGGACATCGCGCCGTATCTCCTACATATATAATTTGTTCGTTCGGTAACAGGCGCATAATTTCTTTTGCAACAGTTAAGCCGCCGACACCTGAATCGAGAATACCAATCGGACGATCCACACGAATTCCTCAGTTCTTTACTTTTTCATTTCTTTGTGTAATTTGTGAAGCAGTTCTGTCAATTGCTCGACTTCTTGCTTTGTGAACGTTTCAAGTTCAGCTGTTAAATACGCACGGCGCTTGTTGATGACTTCTTCAATGATGCGCTCTCCTTCTGATAGAAGGTGTATACGGACAACGCGACGATCGGATTCGTCACGTACACGCTGAACAAGATGATTCGCTTCCATGCGGTCTACTAGATCCGTCGTCGTACTGAAAGCTAAATACATTTTAGTCGATAAATCACCAATCGTCATGTCTCCTGATTCGTGCAACCATTGTAGGGCAATAAATTGGGGCGGTGTAATTGTGTACGAATTTAATATTTGTCTACCTTTTTGTTTAATTACACCCGAAATATAGCGTAATTCTTTTTCGAGCACGGCCACGCGATCTGCATCGTGTTGTACCGGACTATTCTGTTCGTTCGTCATCAAATCCCTCGCTTTTGCATATCCTTGTAGTACTTATTGTGACGTCTTCTGCGTGAAATTACAAGAGTCTGTCGTGCTTTACTGAATTTCCCCTAATCGTACTAGTTCTTCAAGTGCTGCTTTTCGCCCGGAAACACCTAATTTTTGTATCGCATTTGAGATCTGATTCCGCACCGTCTTCTGTCGAATGTCCAGTGTCGCAGCCACTTGTTTTGTAGAAAGCCCCGCAAGCAAAAGCTGGAATACGTCCTGCTCACGTTTCGTCAAAATGAAATAATTGGATTGAAACAAAAAATCCCTCCCCGTGTCTATCCATACGATATGAATAAATACGAAGAGGCGTGCCATTTACGCATGTTGCAATTGTTTTTTTGTATCTTCTGACCAAGCAACTGGTTTTCCAGTAAGGCGATGAATTTGTACGATTGTCCCTCGCCCTGTTGCTGTTATTTCATTTTTTTCGTTGACCATCATGTAATGCACGTCCATAGAAGATGTACCCACTGAATTTGCTTTTACATAAATGCGGAGTTTTTCATCAAAGTAGACTTGTTTCACGAAGTCACATTGGAGATCCGCCACAACTGGTATTGTTTCCCCTTTTGGATCTAACCAGTCGTTCATTAATTGAATGTGTTTAAAAAATTCAATTCGCGCATATTCAAAATACGCAAAGTTCACAGTGTTGTTCAAGTGTCCATACATATCGGTCTCACTAAACCGAACACTTACTTCAGAATAAAATTGAAATTCGTCGCGCCATGCCTCGACATCTTGGATGTAGCTAGCTCTCATTCGTTCTCCCCCTTAAAATGAATGACTATTCAGTCAATAGTATAGCATAGTTCGGGTTGCGAAGGAAGATACTTTATAGGGTGACAGGCACCAAATGGGAACTGATGGTAAATGGTGACAGGCACCGCGTTGGCAGACAGAAAAAACCCCTGTTACTTTTTTAAGTAACAGGGGCGTCCTGCACATCTAAATCTTAGTTATCCACCATGTAATCCGAACCGAAGAAGTTACGGAACATTTGAACCGTTGTGTCACGGTTAAGAGCAGCGATAGATGTTGTTAATGGAATACCTTTTGGACACGCCACTACACAGTTTTGTGAGTTACCGCAGTTTGCGATACCCCCTTCGCCCATGATTGCATTCAAACGCTCATCTTTGTTCATAGAACCTGTTGGATGCGCATTGAATAGACGAACTTGTGAAAGTGGTGCTGGACCCATGAAGTTTGATTTGTCGTTCACGTTTGGACACGCTTCTAGACAAACTCCACATGTCATACATTTTGAAAGCTCATATGCCCATTGACGCTTACGCTCAGGCATACGTGGACCTTCACCAAGATCGTATGAACCATCAATTGGAACCCATGCTTTCACACGTTTTAATGAATCAAACATGCGTGTGCGGTCAACTTGAAGGTCACGAACGACTGGGAATGTACGCATTGGCTCAAGTCTAATTGGATGCTCTAATTTATCAACTAGTGCCGAACATGACTGCATCGGACGACCGTTGATCACCATTGAACACGCTCCACAAACTTCCTCTAGACAGTTCATATCCCATGTTACAGGCTTCGTTGCTTTTCCGTCTTTATTGACTGGGTTTTGACGAATTTCCATAAGTGCAGAAATCACGTTCATATTTGGACGGTAATTGACTTCAAAGGCTTCGAAATAAGGTTTCGAGTCAGGTGTATCTTGACGCTGAATTTCAATAGTAATTTTCTTTGCTTCAGTTGCTGTCACCATTGATTATTTCCCTCCTTTAGAAGAATAATCACGTTTACGAGGTGGAATCAACGATACGTCGATTGCTTCGTAAGTGATGATTGGTGCACCTGTTGCTGGATCGAAGTCCGCAACTGTTGTTTTCATGAATTCCTCGTCATTACGCTCTGGGAATTCTGGTTTGTAGTGCGCCCCGCGGCTTTCGTTACGCATTAGCGCTCCGATTGTAATAACACGTGCAAGGTATAACATGTTCTTCAACTGACGTGTGAATGAAGCACCTTGGTTCGACCACTGTTGTGTATCGTCCATGTTGATGTGCTCCCAGCGGTCCATCAATTCAAGAATCTTTTTATCTGTTTGTTCTAGCTTGTCGTTGTAACGTACAACTGTTACGTTGTCTGTCATCCACTCGCCAAGCTCTTTATGGATTAGGTACGCGTTTTCTGTACCCTTCATATTCAACACTTTGTTCCACTCTTCTTCTTCCTTCTTCACTTCACGAGTAAAGATTTCGTCCGGAAGATCAGCAGCAGACTTTTCAAGACCTTTCATGTACTTCACAGCGTTTGGTCCAGCAACGCTACCACCAAATACAGCTGAAAGTAATGAGTTAGCACCTAGACGGTTTGCACCGTGTTGTGAGTAATCACACTCACCAGCAGCAAATAATCCAGGAATGTTCGTCATTTGATCGTCATCGACCCATAGACCACCCATTGAGTAGTGAACAGCTGGGAAGATTTTCATTGGAACTTTACGTGGGTCATCACCAGTGAACTTTTCATAAATCTCGATGATTCCACCAAGTTTTACATCAAGCTCGTGTGGATCTTTGTGAGAAAGGTCAAGGTATACCATGTTTTCTCCGTTGATTCCAAGCTTCTGGTTGACACACACGTCAAAGATTTCACGTGTTGCGATATCACGTGGTACTAAGTTACCGTAGTCTGGATATTTCTCTTCTAGGAAGTACCAAGGCTTCCCGTCTTTGTATGTCCAAACACGTCCACCCTCACCACGCGCTGATTCTGACATCAGACGAAGTTTGTCATCACCAGGGATTGCAGTTGGGTGAATCTGAATGAATTCACCATTTGCGTATTTTGCACCTTGTTGGTACACGATAGACGCTGCAGAACCTGTGTTGATGATAGAGTTCGTTGTTTTACCGAAGATGATACCAGGTCCACCCGTTGCCATAATTACAGCATCTGAACGGAACGCTTGGATTTCTCCAGTGTTTAAGTTTTGTGCTTTAATACCACGGCAAACGCCTTCGTCATCTTTAATAATACCGAGGAATTCCCATCCTTCGTATTTCGTGACTAAACCGTCTACTTCGTAGCGACGTACTTGCTCGTCAAGTGCGTATAGTAACTGTTGACCAGTTGTCGCACCAGCGAATGCTGTACGGTGATAAAGTGTTCCACCAAAGCGGCGGAAATCTAAAAGACCTTCTGGAGTACGGTTGAACATAACACCCATACGGTCAAATAAGTGAATAATTCCAGGTGCTGCATCAGCCATTGCCTTTACAGGGCCTTGGTTCGCTAAGAAGTCACCGCCATACACTGTATCGTCAAAGTGTTTGTACGTTGAATCTCCTTCACCTTTTGTGTTAACTGCACCATTAATTCCACCTTGCGCACACACTGAATGAGAGCGCTTTACTGGAACTAATGAGAATAAATCAACAGGCGTGCCATTTTCGGCAGCTTTCATAGTTGCCATAAGACCTGCAAGGCCTCCACCGACAACGATCAATTTACTTTTTGCCATGCTTTTCTCACTCCTCGAATTTTTAGTAGTGGTTTAGACGAATGCAAGCAATGCGCGGATACCCACTACTGTCAATGCTACGAAAATACCTAGAGTTGCGTATGTAGCCAAACGTTGTGAAGCAGCGGATTGTGTAATCCCCCAACTTACTAGGAATGACCAAATACCATTCGCAAAGTGGAAAGTTGCTGCCACAACACCAGCAACGTAGAAACCAAACATCCAAGGATTCGCTAGAATATCAGCCATCATGTTGAAGTCAGCTGTATCTGCTCCGATTGCAACCTGCCAGCGTGTTTCGTATACGTGCCATGCAATGAATACTACTAAGAAAATCCCTGTGATACGTTGTGCCACGAACAGCCAGTTACGGAATGTGCTAAAGCGGTTCGTGTTATTTTTTGCAGTGAAAGCAATGTAGATTCCGTAAAATGCGTGGAACATTAAAGGTAAGAAAATCACAAAGATTTCAAGTGCATAACGGAATGGTAAGCTTTCCATAAAGTGTGCTGCATCGTTAAATGCTTGTTCTCCGCGTGTTGCAAAGTGGTTGACAATTAAATGCTGTGTTAAGAACAGCCCAACCGGAATAATTCCTAATAAGGAATGCAGACGACGCCAAAGAAATTCGTTGTTTTTCGCCAAGATGGTTACCCCCCTCAAATTTTGCGATTGAGTTGCCACGGCGATGTGACAATTCAATGAATGTTACGACAAGCGAAATATCGTTATTCGTAACGGCCTTGTAGTTTAACATAACTATTGTACTCCCCTAGTATAGGCAGGTCAAGGCACTTTGGGATTGAGAATCCTTCTCAAAGTCTAGATGTCTCTAAGGGTTGCAATGCATTGTGTCTTTTTTCACATACGCAAATTTTAGTACTACATGCTATACTGATATCGTTGATTTTGGAAAGTGAGTGGACTGTATGGAAAAGACACAAGAAAAAATGATTCCTCAGTTTGGGTACGAATTGATTCGTGACCACCTGATTGCCAACCTATTAGGAAAACATGAACAGGAAGTTTTATATTGGGCCGGTAAAGATTTGGCTCGAAAATTCCCATGTCAGTCGGTTGATGAGATTTGTGCGTTCTTTCAACAAGCCGGCTGGGGCGAGTTGCAATTACATACACAAGCAAAGCGTGAAAGCATCTTCCACCTACAGGACACGATTCGTTCATCGTCGCGGTCCGATCGCTGCTTCAAGCTTGAGGCAGGATTTTTAGCAGAGCAACTTGAACAGTTAGAGAGTCGGATGACGGAGTGTCTGGAAGATGTCTCATCTACACTTGTTGTTTTTACAACAAAATCAGAATAGCAGTTGTCTTTAGTTTACATCTGGTGTGAGAGCGCTCCCATTTATCTGCTCACATTTGTGAACAAATTGCGTGTTTTGTTCACACTATTGTAACTATTTTGTAGAATGCTGATGTCGAAATCAGCATTCTTTTTTATGGTCATTTTTTTCACAGGGTAGATTTCTCTCAGAATTGTTTATGCCCTCAATTTCGTTGTTTGTGCCCTGGAATAGGCTTTTTATGCCCTGATCGAGCGGTTCTGTGCCCTCAAATGGCTGGTTTGTGCCCTCAGTCATATTATGGAAACTAATTCACAGTCTTCTAGTACAAAAAAACAACCCCTTCCCCGCAACGAGAGTGCGAGAAGGAGCTGTTCTTTATCTACTCAAACGAAAGTTTACACTTGTACCTCAAGCTCCGACAAGCGGAACTCGTCGTGAAGCGCATTCGCCGACTGAATCATTTGTTGTTGCGGAACGACTACAGATACTTTGATTTCTGATGTACTGACCATTTTAACTGGAACCGATTCTTGGCGTAAGCGATCAAACATTTGTGCTGCTACTCCTGGATTGGAAACCATTCCTGATCCTACAATCGATACTTTTGCAAGGCCGACTTCGAAATCTGCCACTTGGAACCCTAGCTCTTGTTTTTTCTCTTCTAATACTTGAATCGCTTCGGACAATGCTTCTTTTTTAATAGTGAACGAAACCGTTGGCGTTGTGCCATCGACTATAGATTGCACAATGATATCGACATCGATATTGTGTTTTGCTAGTGTCGTAAAGATCATAGCGAGTGACCCATTAAATGCTTTTTCATACCCTATTGTTAACCGAACGACATCAGATTCAAATGCCACACCTCGTACAATCAGATTTGACTCCATCGATGTAACCTCCTCAATAACTGTCCCCTCCTGATCTGTCAAACTCGAGCGGACAGTCAGTGGAATTTTGTAGTTTTTTGCATACTCAACAGCGCGTGGATGCAAGACGCCTGCGCCTAAGTTGGCAAGCTCTAACATCTCATCGTACTCAATTGATTGTAATTTACGTGCACCTTCGACAAAGCGTGGGTCGGACGTGTAGACTCCATCCACGTCTGTATAAATATCGCAGCGGATGGCTCCAACAGCTGCAGCAATTGCGACGGCCGTTGTATCTGAACCTCCGCGGCCAAGTGTAGTAATCTCCCCGTCTTCTGTAATACCTTGGAAACCAGCAGCGACGACTATATTTCCAGCATCTAGCTTCTCACGAATTTTGTCACCTTTCAGTGAAACGATTCGTGCATTGCGATGCACTTTTTCAGTTTGTAATTCTGCCTGCCATCCTGTCATAGAAACGGCTGGGTAGCCTTGTGTCTCAAGAGCCATTGCAAGTAATGACATCGAGACCTGTTCGCCAGTTGATAAGAGCATATCCATCTCTCGTTTTGATGGCGACGATGTGATTTCTTCTGCAAGAGTAACCAAGTGATCGGTTGTTTTGCCCATTGCGGATACAACGACTACGACTTGATTCCCTTGTTCTGATTCCATGATGACGCGACGTGCTGCATTTCGGATACGCTCCACTGAGCCAACCGATGTTCCTCCAAATTTCATGACGACAATTGCCATTTTCCTAATCTCCTCCGGTAGCGGATGGGACAAAAAAATGCTTTCCACGAATGGAAAGCATTTTGTCTAACACGGTCAAAGTATATGTCCATGCAAGATAGCCCTCCAGAATGTGTATTCTGACAATCTTGGGTTTGTTCAACACAAGACCAACGAAGCGCTGGATCAGCAGCTCTTCATTTCGGCGATTGCCCCTTTCCCATTTCGTCGTCGGATCTGTCATCCTCAAAAATGGTACTGTTGACGCTCGCACCTCTATCTTCACGTAAAGTGAATATGAAATTAGGAATACTTTAGCACACTATTCCGGCGAAGGCAATGTTTCTTCTGTTAATTTTTTTTGAACCGCAACAGCAAGCGCCTCCGGAAGACCTGCTTGTATAAACTCTTCAACAGTACCTGCTTTCATGTTTTTCACCGAACCAAAGTGCTTCATAAGTTGTTGACGGCGCTTTGGTCCCACGCCAGGAATCGTATCCAAAATCGATTGGATACTATTTTTTTGACGTTGTTGGCGATGGAATGTAATCGCAAACCGGTGCACTTCGTCTTGAATACGTTGCAGCAAATAAAACTCTTGCGACGTCCGCTTCATGGCAACAGGAAGCGGAGGCTCTCCGTAAAGAAGTTCTGCCGTTTGGTGTTTTAAATCTTTCGCAAGCCCTGCAATCGGAATATCTAGTCCGAGTTCATCTTCTAATACTTCACGCGCAGACGACATCTGCCCTTTTCCCCCATCAATCAAAATTAAATCCGGAAGAGGCAAACGTTCCCGAAGCACACGTGTATAGCGGCGACGAATGACTTCACGCATCGCTCCGTAGTCATCATGTTTTTCAGCCGTCTTTGTTTTGTACTTTCGGTATTCTTTTCTTAAAGGTTTTCCGTCCTCAAAGACGACCATCGCAGAAACTGGATCTGTCCCGTAAATATGGGAGTTATCAAATGCTTCAATGCGACGCGGAGCAGGAATGCCCATATGAAGCCCAAGTTGCTCTATTGCCCCAATAGTTCGTTCTTCTTGACGCTCGACTAGATGGAACTTTTCGTTCAAGGCCACTTCTGCATTATTGATGGCCAAATTCACAAGTTCTAGTTTTTTCCCTCGTTGCGGTACGGCTACTTTTACATCTAATAACTGGTGAATGATTTCCGCATCGACAGTTCTAGGGACAAGAAGTTCTTTCGGTTTGATGTGGGACGGCTGCTCATAAAAACGACCGATAAATGTTAAAAACTCTTCTTCCGGCTCTCCGTATATCGGAAACATCGAGGCATCGCGTTCAATTAGCTTCCCTTGACGAATGAAGAAGACTTGTACACACATCCACCCTTTGTCGACAGCGTAACCAAAGACGTCCCGATTGGTGAAATCATTCATCTGCATCTTTTGTTTTTCCATAACGGTATCGATGTGCGCGATTTGATCTCGGTATTCTTTTGCACGCTCGTATTCCATAGATTCTGCGGCTGCCATCATCTTCTGTTCAAGCTCTGTACGCACTTTAATATGGCCCCCATTTAAGAACTTGGAAACTTCATCAATCATGTACTGGAATTCCGATCGTGGGATTTCTTTCACACACGGCCCTAAGCATTGACCAATATGATAATAGAGGCATAAGCGGTCGGGCATCTTCACACATTTTCGGAATGGATAAATACGGTCCAAGAGCTTCCGCGTCTCATTCGCTGCATAGACGTTCGGATACGGCCCAAAATATTTCCCGTTATCTTTTCGTACTGTGCGCGTTGTAATAATGCGTGGGTAGGCGTCCCCTGTAATTTTTATATATGGATACGTCTTGTCGTCTTTAAGCATGACATTGTATTTAGGGTCATGCTTTTTGATTAGATGAAGCTCTAGAATGAGTGCTTCTAAGTCGGACGACGTGACGATGTATTCAAAGTCTTGGATGTCCTGCACGAGTCGCTGAGTCTTCCCATTATGTGTTCCCGTGAAATACGAGCGGACTCGGTTTTTTAACACTTTTGCCTTCCCGACATAAATGATGGTTCCGTTGCCATCTTTCATCAAATAGCACCCAGGTTGTTCGGGAAGGATCTCTGATTTTTGCCGAACGAGTTCGTTCATCTGTGCACCTACTTTCTGCACGCGTTCCGTACAAGTGTTCGAGTGGTCCTTTGAAAAAACCGGAATCCCCTAAGGACTCCGGCTCTATGACTTACGCGTGTTTGTTTACTAAGTTTGCAAGGTTTTCTTTTGGTTGGTAACCAACCACTTTATCGACTGGTTGACCGTCTTTGAAAAGGATCAATGTTGGAATCGACATAACCCCGAACTGGCTAGCAGTTGCTTGGTTCTCATCTACATCTAACTTTGTAATTTTTACTTTGTCAGATAGTTCGCCGTCAAGCTCTTCAAGAACTGGAGCGATCATTTTACATGGTCCACACCATGGTGCCCAAAAGTCTACTAATACTAAACCTTCTTGAGTATCTTGTGCAAATGTTGCATCTGTTGTGTGTGTAACTGCCACGATAATTCCTCCTTCATTTGTATCTATATGCGATTATATCAAATGATACCCGAACCACCTAATAATAAAACTCGGCTTCCGTGAAGGAAGCCGAGTGATTGGTTTACTTCGATAAAACTGCGCGGAACTCTTCTGTTAGAAGTGGAATGACTTCGAAAAGATCCCCTACAATTCCGTAATCTGCAACTTTGAAAATGCTTGCTTCTGGGTCTTTGTTGATTGCAACAATGACTTTAGAGTTCGACATACCCGCTAAATGCTGGATTGCTCCAGAGATACCTGCTGCGATGTATAAGTCAGGTGTAACAACTTTACCAGTTTGACCGATTTGTAATGAGTAATCTACATAATCCGCGTCACATGCTCCGCGTGATGCACCAACTGCTCCACCTAATAGGTCAGCAAGTTCTTTTAATGGCGCAAAACCTTCTGCACTCTTCACACCACGACCACCCGCTACAACAACTTTCGCTTCCGAAAGATCGACGCCGTCTGTTGATTTGCGCACAACTTCTTTAATGATTGTACGTAAGTTCGTGATATCTACTGATACAGATCCAACTTCAGCAGTCTTGCCTTCTTCTTTCGCAAGAGGCGCGATGTTGTTTGGACGGATTGTGATGAATTTTAACTCATCTTTTAATTTTACTTTTTCGAACGCTTTACCAGAGTAGATCGGACGAACGAATACTGCGTCGTCTCCTTCTCCTTCGATATCTGTTACATCGGATACTAGTCCGACTTGTAGTTTCGCTGCAACTTTAGGAGATAAATCTTTTCCAAGAGCTGTGTGACCAAATACGATAGCATCTGGCTTTTCTTGTTCGAAAACAGCCATCAATGCTTGACCGTATCCATCTGAAGTATATTGTTTTAAATGTGGGTGTTCTACAGTGATGACGCGGTCCGCACCATAAGCACCTAGTTCAGCTGCCAAGTCGCCGACTGAATCGCCAAGTAAAACTGAGACAACTTCTCCGCCACCTGAGATTTTTTTACCTGCTGCGATTGCTTCAAATGAAACGTTACGTAAAGATCCTTCACTGGATTCTGCTAATACAAGTACTTTCGTTGACATGCTAAGTTCCTCCTTCAGTGTTGTTCAAATCAGATTTAGATTACTTTTGCTTCCGTGCGGAGTAAGCCGACAAGTTCCTTGACTTGGTCTTGTAAGTCGCCTTGTAAGACTTTTCCAGCTTCTTTCTTCGGAGGAAGATAGATTTCGATTGTTTCTGTTTTTGCTTCTACATCATCTTCGTCGATATCTAAATCGTCTAACTCGATCTCTTCAAGAGGTTTTTTCTTTGCTTTCATGATACCTGGAAGAGATGGGTAACGTGGTTCGTTCAATCCTTGTTGTGCTGTCACAAGAAGTGGAAGCTTTGTTTCAAGCTCTTCTGTGTCTCCTTCTACATCGCGTTTGATAGAGACTGTATCTCCATTGATTTCTAGGTTTGTGATGGTCGTTACATAGTTAATGCCTAATAATTCTGCAACACGAGGACCTACTTGACCTGATCCACCATCGATCGCGACGTTTCCTGCAAGAATAAGGTCTGCCTCTTTGTCTTTCAAGTATTCCGCTAGCACGTGTGCTGCACTGAACTGATCCAATTCTTCCACATCTTCTGTATTGATTAAAACTGCTTTGTCAGCACCCATTGCTAGAGCTGTACGTAGTTGCTTTTCTGCTTCTTCGTCACCCATTGTGATGACGGTTACTTCGCCGCCGTGTGCGTCACGGACTTGAATAGCTTCTTCGATTGCATACTCATCGTAAGGATTGATGATGAATTCTGCACCGTCCTCTTGGATGTGGCCACCAGAAACGACGATTTTTTCTTCTGTATCGAATGTACGTTTAACTAAAACATAAATATTCATTGAATTCCCTCCAAAAGTGAATTAATTTCCTTTAAAGTTTGGTTGACGTTTTTCTAAAAACGCTGTAATTCCTTCTTTGGCATCTTCTGACACGAAAACGGTTCCAAAAGAATGCGCTTCAGCGTCTACACCTTTATGATACGAGTCATCTTTTGTATATTGGAGCATTTCAAGTGCGTATTTCATCGCAACTGGACTCTTTTTTGCAATTTTAGCTGCCAGCGCATGTACAGTTTCCTCAAACTGTTCTTCTGGAACAGCGTGATTTGCAAGCCCATAATGCGCTGCCTCTGTACCACTAATTGGATCACTTGTTAAGAGCATCTCTGCTGCTTTTGCGAAACCAACATAGCGTGGAAGTCGCTGCGTTCCTGCAAAACCAGGAATCAAACCTAACTGCAATTCCGGAAGTCCAAGCTTCGCGTTTTCCGTCACGATGCGAATGTGACAGCTCATTGCGAACTCAAGACCTCCACCAAGTGCTGCTCCATGAATCGCAGCAATGATTGGTTTTGAGAATGTTTCAACACGTTCAAAAATGTCTTGCCCATTTTTCGCTAGTTTTGAAAATTCTTCTCCGCTTGTGATTGACGTGAATTCTTTGATGTCTGCACCTGCTGAGAAAAAGCGTCCTTTCCCTTTGAACACAATTACGCGTACGTCGTCATTGTTTTCAACTTCGTCTAAAAACGAATTGATGTCTAAAATCAATTGACGTGATAGTGCATTTGCTGGTGGACGATTCAATGTGACGACTGCCACATGATCTTTAGTTTCCCATGAAAGAAATTCCATTCGTTCACATCCCCTATTCAGCTTTGATGGCATTAACTAACAACTGATGGACTTTTGATGAGAGCGCTACCAAATTATATTTGTATTCGTTCATCACCCATGTCGTAGTTGTCTCATCAATTGTACCAAAAACCATCTGTCTCGCTAAGCGAATATCCATATTCTTATCGAATTCTCCGTTTGCGATGCCTTCTTTTAGTATCGTATCGAGTAAAACCAAATAGTTTTTTAACACTGCGTTGATGCGTAAACGAAGTGCAAGATTCGACTGGCGAAGCTCCAACTGAGTCACTGTTGCAAGATGACGATCCGCAGATAGCACGGTAAAATGATTTTCGACCATTTTGTATAGTTTTTCAGATGCACTGATTGGTTCTTCGATGATTTCATGTAGACGATCCGCAAACATTTCCATCTTTTCATCAAACACAGAAATTAAAATGTCTTCTTTGTTTTTGAAATACAAATAGATGGTGCCATCTGCGACGCCTGCCTGCTTCGCGATTTTGGAGACTTGGGATTGATGGTACCCGTTCTCGGCAATCACTACTATGGCCGCATCAATGATTTGTCGGTATTTAGGTTTTTCCTTCTTCATCATCTCAACCCCAAAAATAAAAATATGAATGACTATTCATTCATATTTTTATAGTAGTATTTATTTTGTTTTCTGTCAACTCGTTTGTGCTTGCTTTACTTTCTCTTTTTCCTCTTCAATCAATGTACGACGCAATATCTTCCCGACAGCTGTTTTTGGCAGCTCATCACGGAATTCATAAAAGCGTGGTACTTTGAATGAAGCAAGTTTTGTACGGCAATACTCATTGAGCTCGTCTTCTGTAATGGTATGGCCTTCTTTCAAGACGATGTATGCCTTCACTGTTTCACCACGGTATGGATCAGGAATTCCAGCAACCACACATTCTTGGATTGCCTCATGTTCATAGAGCACTTCTTCAATTTCGCGTGGGTAAATATTAAACCCACCAGCAATGATCATATCTTTTTTACGGTCTACTACATAGAAGTAACCATCTTCATCCATATAGCCAAGGTCACCTGTGAGCAACCAACCCTCCCGAAGTGTCATTTCTGTCTCTTCTGGGCGGTTCCAATATCCCTTCATCACTTGAGGGCCTCGTACAGCAATTTCTCCTACTTCTCCGACTGGTAGTGGTTCTGTAGAATCCATTTGGAATACAGCAGAATCTGTGTCGGGCCAAGGAATTCCTATAGAGCCTTTCACACGCTTATCTGTATACACCAAATTTGCATGTGTGACTGGTGACGTTTCTGTTAATCCGTATCCTTCAACTAGTCGTCCACCCGTGACGCTTTCAAACTTCTCTTGAATCTCAACTGGTAAAGCGGCCGAGCCACTGATACATGCATTAATAGAAGAAAGATCATATTTCGATAAGTTTGGTGAGTTTAAGATACCAATATAAATGGTTGGTGCGCCTGGGAATAAAGTAGGCTTTTGCTTGTCAATTGTTTTGAGAGCGGTTTCAACATCAAATTTAGGAAGCAAGATCATCGTGTTTGCCTGCATTACCGACAAGACGAGGACTGTGGTCATTCCATAGACGTGGAAGAATGGTAAGATTCCCATTACACGCTCTTTGCCGTCTTCACACTCATATAGCCAATGTTTACACATTGTCACGTTGGTGACAAGATTTTTATGCGTCAACATAACACCTTTCGGGAATCCTGTTGTACCCCCTGTGTATTGTAACATCGCTAAGTCATTCTCAAAATCGACGGGAGACGTGATTTTTTCCGCCTTGCCGACTTTCATGACTTCTGTAAACAAGTGATTGGATCCACGATGTTCTACTTTTACGCTGAACCCGTACTGCTTCTTTTGGATGAACGGGTAAATCATATTTTTAGGGAACGGAAGATAATCTTTGATTCCCGTGATGATGAGGTTTTCAAGGTCTGTCTCTTGCATGATTTTTGAAATACGTGGATATAAAATGTCGAGTGTGATAATGGCTTTTGCACCGGAATCTTTTAATTGGTATTGAGCTTCTCGTTCCGTATAAAGTGGATTCGTTTGAACGACGATTCCGCCAGCATATAAAATACCATAATACGCAATGACACCTTGTGGACAGTTTGGCAGCATGATCGCTACACGATCCCCTTTTTCAATGCCAAGTGTTTGTAAGTAGTTTGCAAACTTTAATGATGACTCATATAGTTCTTGGTAATTCATCTCTTTCCCCATGAAATGAATCGCCGTGTTGGATGGGAATTTTGTTGCAGATCTTGTTAAAAACTCTTGAATCGGTATTTCTTCATACGTTAACGTGTGCGGAATTTGTTCTGGGTAGTGCTTTAACCATATCTTTTCTGCCATGTGAAGACCCCCTTGATTAGAATAGCGTGAATATTCCTAACTTTAGTATATGAAAAAATGAATGGGTATTCAATGAATTTATCAAGTTTTTCATGAATTCTATCAAAAAAATAACAAGAATCGCCTTGATTTCAATGAATTCTAGGCAATCCTTGTCGTTTAGCGCAAAAATACGTAATATATACCAACTGCTATAAATAATACACTTACTACAAGTAAAACTTTAGCTAACTTTTCCATACGTCACTCCTAGTTTGAGATACTGGCCCCAATGACAAAGGATAAACCGACCGATAGTATAAAGGAAATGAAACCGACCGAGCGATTGTCTTTTTCGATTTCTTGATCGACATTGAAGGATGGGGTGAGAAATTCAAATAACCAATACGCGATGATGAGAAGTGCAAATCCAAATGTTCCCCATCCAATCATCTCTAAAAAAGACGCATGCTTTTCGATGGAAAAGCGAAAGATATTTGCTACACCAAATATCTTCCCACCAGTCGCCATAGCAACAGCTATGTTCCCATTTTTAATTTCTTTCCAATTATCGTACTTCGTGACCACTTCAAATAGAACCATCGCAATAATAAGGCATAAGATCACGACACTAAAATAACCTGCTGATTCTACAAGTGGGTGTTTCCAAAATGATAAAAGTGTCACACCGATTCCCCTCTACTTTTGACTGTTTCATAGATGTACGTTTTAGTTCGTGAGAGGTTTCATTTATTTTAATTCAACGATTGTCACACCATATCCACCTTCGCCTGCTTCACCAAAACGATAGCTTTTTACACGACGATCCTTCTTCAACATCTGTTGAATCCCTGTTCGAAGTGCTCCAGTCCCTTTTCCGTGAATGATTGACACACGCGGATAGTTGGCAAGCACTGCATCATCTAAATATTTCTCTGTTCGAAGCAGGGCATCTTCATAGCGTTCGCCTCGTAAATCAAGCTCTAATTTAACACCACCAGCCGAACGTCCCGCAACGTTATGCACGGAAACAGTTTTGAGTGGTTTGTCCGGCTTCATATACTCAAGGTCAGACTCATTCAACTTCATTTTCAGCACACCGATTTGAACCGCCCATTCAGTAGCTGAGACTTTTTCAAGCAACGTTCCTTTTTGACCGAATGACAACACTTTTACTTCGTCTCCAGCTTGCAAGTTTTCTGCGCGCTGCTTCTTTTGTTTTTCTTTTTTTAGCACTGGATTTGTAGGAAGAGCATTTTCTAAACGTTTTCGAGCGTCAATGAGTTCATGTTCTTTCACACCAGCAGCTGCTTGTTTTTGAAGCTCCCGAAGTTCTTGTACAACTGCTTCAGACTCACGGCGCGCGTCTTCCACAATTTTGCGCGCTTTTTCACGCGCTTTCTCTGCTAATTGCTCTTTCTTCCCTTCATAGGCTGCAAGTTCTTCAGCAAGTTGACGCTTCAATTGCTCTGACTCTTTTAAAATACGTTTTGTTTCATCTGCATCTTGTTCTGCCCGTTTGCGGCTTTCTTCCAACGAAGCAATCATCGTATCGACTTCACTACGGTCTGTTCCCGTAAAGCTTTCAGCATGTTGAATGATGTGATGTGGAAGTCCAAGTCGTTTGGAGATTTCAAAAGCATTACTTCGCCCCGGAACGCCTAGTAAGAGTTTGTAGGTCGGACTAAGCGTCTCGACATCGAATTCCACACTAGCATTGACAACACCCGGCCGGTTGTAGCCGTACGCTTTCAATTCAGGGTAGTGCGTTGTCGCCATCACGCGTGCACCTTTTCCATGCACTTCGTCCAAGATAGAGATGGCCAGTGCCGCCCCTTCCTGCGGATCAGTCCCCGCACCTAACTCATCAAAAAGAATGAGGGATTTGTCATCAAATTTCTTTAAGATGTCTACAATATTGACCATATGGGAGGAGAATGTACTTAAACTCTGCTCAATGGATTGCTCATCCCCGATGTCTGCAAAAATCGATTCAAAAATAGCGACTTCGGAACCGTCTAATGCTGGAATCGGGATACCACTTTGCGCCATCAGTGTGCACAGTCCGACTGTTTTTAAGGTAACGGTCTTTCCTCCTGTATTTGGGCCGGTAATGACAACTGCTGTGTCAGGATCCCCAAACTCAATTGTATTTGCGACCGCTTCACTTTTAGAAATGAGTGGATGGCGCGCGCGTACTAATCGAATGCGTCCTTCTTGATTAATGAGAGGTCGCGTACAGTTTTCAGCCGTCCCGTATTTCGCTTTTGCAAAAATTGTATCAAGTGTAGCCATTGTTTTGACAAGATGGAATAAATCAGATGCCACAATCTCGACTTGTAACGTCAGTTCTTTTAAAATGCGTTCAATTTCTTCTTGTTCTTTCACACGCAGTGCTCGCGCGTCGTTATTTAACTGCACAACAGCGTTTGGCTCGATGAACAATGTTTGTCCTGATGAAGATTGATCATGGACAATGCCGCCGTAGTGACTGCGGTATTCTGCTTTGACAGGAATTACGTAGCGATCATTACGAATCGTTACAATTGCATCGGATAACATCTTCGTGGCATTTTGACCACGTGTATAACTATCCAGTTTTTCTCGAATGCGCTGGACAGCCGTGCGCAGTTGTGACCGGATCGAGCGTAGTGTTTGACTCGCGGAGTCTAGCACCATTCCATTTTCATCCACGCACGCGTTGATTTCATGTTCAAGCTCTGTCAAGACTGGAATACTTTCTGTATATCCGTGTAGGTGCTTTACGGAGAAGTCTTCTGCACCTCGCACATCTTCTATGAAGCGGCGAATAATTTTACTCGCTCGGATCGTGGAGGCAATCTCCATAAGCTCTGTTGCACTCAAAATTCCACCGATTTGCGCACGGCGGGCATGCGGGCGAATATCAAACAAACCGCCTAGTGGCACGTTGCCTTTCACGCGTAAAACTGCTAAAGCTTCATCTGTTTCTTCTGTCCACTGTTCAATTTCCGAAAAATCTGTTGAAGGTTTTAACTCTTCAATCATTGCCTTTCCGACGGAAGAGGTCGTATAGGTTTTGACGTGTTCAATTACTTTCGGAAATTCTAAAGTCTTCAGCGCTTTTTCTGTAATCATTGTGCGCCTCCTTTTACTTACGAGCTAAATAGTCGAGTAGTTGTTTGGGTTCCCAGGTGTTGACGATCAATTCTTTTTTCAGCCATGCTTTTTGCGCATGACGTACACCGATATCCATAAAGCGTAAATGGTCAAGATGATGGGCATCTGTATTGATTGCCACTTTCACCTCTAACTCTTGTGCGCGCTCTAACCAATTCACTGCAAGGTCTAATCGGTATGGATTTGCGTTTAATTCGACAATCTTATCGAACTCTTTTGCCCAGTGTAAGAGTTGTTCTACATCCGGCTCGTATCCCGGACGTTCTCCGACTATTCGACCTGTCGGGTGCGCAATCATGTCGACATTGGGGTTCGAGATTGCTGCATATAAGCGTTCCATAATTTTCTCTTGTGGTTGCGAAAAGCTAGAATGAATCGATGCAATGACATAATCAAGTTCTGCCAGGAGTTCGTCCTCAAAGTCGAGTGTTCCATCCGGTAATATGTCCATCTCCGTTCCAGATAAGATATGAATACCGGGATATGACTTTTGGAGTTCTTTAATTTTTTTGTTTTGCTCACGTAGTCGTTCAGGAGTCAATCCGTTCGCGACCCGCAGATAGCGCGAATGATCCGTTATGACCATTAGTTCATAGTCTTTTGCTAGGCATCCCTCAATCATTTCTTCTAATGAATGGGCACCATCTGACCATGTCGTATGCATGTGTAAGTCTGATTTTATGTCTTCTAATTGCACAAGCTCGTCAAGTAGATCGAGTTTATCGAGTTCTTGCCCGGACTCCCGGACGCTCGGTGGAATGAATGACAAATTGAAGTCTGCGAAGAATGCTGCTTCTGATTCGTATGTCGTCACCGACCCATCTTCTTTTTCCACTCCGTATTCACTGATCTTCCAGTCGCGCTCTTTCGCGAGTTGACGAATCCGAATATTGTGGTCTTTCGAGCCGGTGAAGTGATGCAGTGTCGAGACAAACTCTTCGTCTTTCACAAATCGGAAATCAACATCCACGCGTTCCGGTTTAGCAAGTGCTACCGACATTTTCGTATCTCCATTGGCAATCATTTCTTCGATATCTAATGTTTCTTTCAGCAGTTCCTTGACTGCTGGGACATCTGTCGTTGCAATGACGAAGTCGAGGTCTTTACTCGTCTCTTTCGTGCGTCGGAATGAACCCGCAACAGATGCACGTGAGACGGCTTCATGATTGTGTAACAGTGATTCAATGTGCGCCACAATCGGTTCAAGTTTCCAAATCGGATACCGGTCTGGGCGGCTTGCAAGTTGGTCGAGCTCTTTTAAAATCTTTTCTTCTGTCTTTTTACCGAAACCTGCTAGGGCCTGGACTTCGTTCTTCTCGCAAGCTTCACGCAGTCCTTCAAGTGTTTCAATACCTAGTTCTGCGTGCAGTTTGGCAATTTTTTTGCCTCCCATTCCAGGGATTTGCAACATCTCCACTAAACCTTGTGGTACTTTTTCCTCGAGCTCTTTTAACAGAATCGACTCTCCGTCGTTTAATAAGTCGGTAATCACGCCTCCGGTAGCGGCGCCAATACCTTTTAACTTTGTCAGATCCTCCATCTCGGAGAGGCTTCGAGAATCCAGTTCTAATGTTTGTGCCGCTTTACGAAAAGCACTGACTTTAAACGGGTTCTCTCCTTGCAGTTCCATTAGAAGTGCAATGCGCTCAAGTGCGCGAATGATTGTTTTTTTATCCATGACGTACCACTCCTTTGTCGTAAAAGCGAGAAAAACTCCTCCCAACTGGCGAGAGAAGTTTTTGATTCGTTATGCGGAACGGTTCTCCTGGTAGATATACCACCAGTCCTTCACCGCCTCTGATAAGAAAGGTGTATTTTCTAAAACAAAATTAGCGATTGCTGACCCACCGATTGCCGTCTGAATCATGTCTACAGGCAGTAGCGCTAGTACATACAGCAATACAAATAGTAGGAAGTAAATTTCGATAAATCCTAAAATCGCACCTAAAATACTGCTGATTTGTCCGAGCACTGGTAAAAACTTAAGGAAATCAAACATAGAGGCAACGATTTGTAAGGCAAATTTTACAATAAAGAAAATAAGTGCAAATGCAATGATACGATAAAACGTTTGATCAAGATCTAGTGCTTCCACTGCAAATGATAATTGCGAGTTCGATGTGATGGCTGGGAATGGAACCCACAGCACAAACTTTTCTGCGAGAGGTTTGTAATACTTGAAGGCAACAATCAAAGCGACGACGAATCCAATCATATGGATCAATTGTACAATCAGTCCACGCTTTGCCCCTACTATGATGCCTCCAACAAGAATAATCAGTAATAAAATATCAATCATTTAGACCGCCCTTTAACTGTTTCAATTGCTGTTCAAGTTCTTCTAGTTGTTCTTTCACTTTTAAATAGTCGTGCATCGTATTGACGGCTGTTAGTACGGCAAGCTTTGCCGTGTCAAGACTTGGATTTGCCGATTGGATCTCACGCATTTTATCATCGACCATCGTCGCGACTAAACGCATATGTCCTGCTGGCTCGTACCCTGCCATTTTGTATGTAGTACCGTAAATATCCACAGCTACTCGTGTAATTGTTTGATCTGACAAAGACAAGACCTCCTCAGAAAATCCTAATAACTATGATACCATGAAGTGGAGAGAGATGGAAAGAAAGGAACATAGCTATGTCAAACATTGTCATCGTATTAGATAAATCCCAAATAAATCATTTGATTTCGCAGTATGATTTGCACGCAATTCCTGCTAAAGCTCCTGGAATGGTATTTGCCGCTAAGCTTCCAGACACACGCATCAGCGTTTACAAGTCTGGAAAAGTGATGTTTCAAGGAGACGGTGCCACGCGTGAAGCAGAACAGTGGCAAGCTTTTACGTCGTCTGAACCTATTCAGTCGAATTTGCTGCCAGAAGGTTTTCATAAATTGTCCGTTATCGGATCTGATGAGACAGGTACGGGTGACTTTTTCGGACCCATCACTGTTGCAGCATGCTATATTCCTGCCGATAAAATTTCGCTTGCCGAAGAACTTGGGTGCAAAGACTCTAAACAATTGAACGATGCATTCATACGAAAGGTTGCACCGGATATTAAAGCAGCCTTTACCCACAGTATTCTTATCCTTCCCATGGCCAAGTATAATGATGCGACTGACAAAAAATGGTCGCAGGGTAAAATCAAAGCGTTGTTGCACAATCAAGCATTAAAACACGTCTTGCGGAAACTCGGTGATGAAAAACCAGATGCAATTTTGATTGATCAGTTTGCGGAGAAAAGTATCTATTATCGTCATATCGCGAAGCAAAAGGAAATCATCGAAGAGAATGTGTATTTCGCCACAAAAGCAGAAGGTCTGCATGTTGCTGTTGCTGCCGCCTCTATTTTAGCGCGCAATGCGTTTTTAGAGGAGATGGACAAGTTGTCTCAGCAGGTCGGCGTCACAATTCCGAAAGGCGCCGGGGCAAAAGTTGATGAGGTTGCTGCACGGATTCTCCACAAGAAAGGATTGGCGTATTTAAAGACGTTGACAAAGGCGCATTTCGCGAACACACAGAAGGCTATTAAGATCGCTGAGAAGTTGAAACATTGATAAACAGCACCTTCTGATTTAGAGGGTGCTATTTTCTATACTAAGAAGTGCGAATTAGTTTCCATAAAACGACTTCGGTAGAAGAAATCTAGACTTGGGTAGAATAAATTACACTTTGGGTACAATAAAACTGCATTTCGGTAGAAGAAATTTCATTTTCGGTAGAAGAACGGTCGCTCAGTTTTCAAGCTACCAACTTTTCTTGTTATAAACCCTTCACTACTTCCCCTAAACCTACTCTTTTTCTCCCCAACCACTAGAAAAAGGGCTGATTACAATCAGCCCTCAAGTCATAAAGCCCTTACTAGGAAAAGATTCAACAGGATTTCACTCTAAAACTTATCCGCGTAGTTCCGCATTTGCTTCTGATGCTAGAGCAGCGACTACTTTATCGTGTGCCGCCACAACTTCTTCATCCGTCAACGTACGCTCCGCATCTTGATATGTGATTGAGAATGCAACAGACTTCTTATCATCTGCCATCTTCTCCCCTTGGTACAAATCAAACAGACGAACTGCTGAAACTAAGCGACCACCCGAACCACGAATAATCGTTTCAAGCGTTGACGCCGGCAATGCACGGTCCACAACTAATGCAATATCACGTGTGATTGCTGGGAAACGCGAAACTGGCGTGTAGCTAATTGTTGGTTTCTGTTCAGTAATCAATCGCTCCAAGTTTAATTCGAATACAAACGTATCTTTCAAATCAACGCGCTTTTGTTCATTCGGGTGCAATTGACCGATGAAGCCCACTAGCTCTTCCCCTAAAAAGATTTCTGCTGTGCGACCAGGGTGCAAGCCGTCCATCTTCGCTTGTGTGTAGGAAAGTGTCACGCCTAATTTTGCAGCAAGAGCTTCCACGATACCTTTTACAACGAAGAAATCAACTGGCTTTTTCTCACCTTGCCACATGTGATCTACCCAAAGACCTGTCACGATTCCAGCCACATGCTCGATTTCAGTAGGAAGCTCGTCCACACCATTGTCTAGGAAGACTGAACCTACTTCATAAAGCGCAACACTCTCAACACGGCGTGCAACATTGTAGCTCGCCGCTTCAATTAAGTGAGGAATTAAACTTTGACGAAGGGTGCTGCGTTCTTCTGACATCGGCATCAATAACTTTGTTACGTCTGCTTGGTGCAATGCAAACTTTTGCGACTGCTCATGGGACGTTAATGAGTATGTTACAGCTTGATAGAGGCCAGCCCCCTCAAGTGTTTGACGCACAAGACGACGCTTTGCTTGGTAAGGTGACAACCCACCTGCTTGATGTGCGCCTTCTGGAAGAGTCATCGGAATGCGATCATAGCCGTACATACGCGCAATCTCTTCGACGATATCTTCTGGAATGACGATATCTTGGCGACGAGTTGGGGCGTCAATATAGAACAAGCCGTTTGCAACCTCAAACGGGAATTGTAGACGTGTCAAAATGTGCTGCATTTCATCCAATGAGATTTTCATCCCTAAACGTTCGTTTATGAAGTCTGGAGACACTATGACTTTTTTCGGTGTTTTATCGAGTTCATCGACAACAACTGAGCCTGTTAACACTGTTCCACCCGCAAGTTCTGCAAGTAGTTGTGCCGCTCGCTCTGCTGCTGCTTCTACACGGTTCGGGTCGACACCTTTTTCAAAACGTGCCGATGCATCCGAACGAAGGCCAAGTTTCTTCGACGTTTGACGAACAAAACTGCCTGTGAAATAAGCAGACTCAAGAACGATCGTTGTCGTCTCGTCACTTACTTCACTATTTGCACCGCCCATGACACCCGCAACTGCAACAGGTACTTCACCATTTGTAATCACAAGGTCCGTCTCCGCAAGCGTGCGTTCTTGATCATCGAGCGTTGTGATTTTTTCGCCTTCCGATGCCATACGAACAACGATTTTTTTCGTTTCCAATCGGTCATAGTCAAACGCATGTAGTGGCTGACCATATTCCATCAAGACATAGTTCGTGACGTCAACAACATTGTTGTGTGGACGTACACCAACCGCCATCAAACGGTTTTGTAGCCATTGTGGGGATGGTCCGACTTGGACATCTTTAATGACTTTTGCACTATAGTAAGGGTTTGCGTCTTTCGCCTGCACCTCTAATGCTAAGTAATCTGCCGCTTTTTCAGAGCCTTCTGTGTAGCTAATTTCTGGAAGTTTCACGTCTTTCCCTAAAATCGCTGCTACTTCATAGGCCACACCAAGCATGCTCATCGCGTCTGCACGGTTTGGAGTCAAGCCGAGCTCCAACACTGTGTCGTGGAGTGATAAATACTCAAGCGCATCTGCTCCGATTTCCGCCTCTTCCGGCAATACAAAAATGCCATCTGCAAATGCTTTTGGTACTGCTTTCCCTTCGATGCCTAACTCTTGAAGCGAACAGATCATACCATGCGATTCTTGCCCACGTAATTTTGCTTTTTTAATTTTGAAACCGCCTGGTAGACGTGCGCCTGGAACGGCGACTATGACTTTTTGTCCTGCATCGACGTTTGGTGCGCCACACACGATTTGCGACAATTCGTCTGCTCCTACATTGACTTGGCAGATGTTTAATTTATCTGCTTCCGGGTGCTTCTCTTTGGAAACAACATGCCCAACCACAATATTTTTCATATCTTGTGAACGAACTTCGAGTGCATCGACTTCAATGCCAGAACGCGTAATTTTTTCAGCGAGTTCAGACGGGTTTTCGCCTGAAAGATCGACGTAGTTTGCTAACCAATTTAGTGATACTAACATATGCTTTCCACCTTACCCTTCCGTGCGTTCAAACTGTTGAATGAACCGCATATCGTTTGTATAGAAGTGACGAATATCTTCGACTCCGTATTTCAGCATCGCAATACGCTCTGCTCCGATTCCGAATGCAAATCCCGATACTTTCTCCGGGTCGTATCCTGCCATCTCTAAAACATTCGGGTGTACCATTCCGGCCCCTAAAATCTCAATCCAGCCAGTGCGCTTACATACAGAACATCCTGAACCGCCACATTTGAAACACGAGATATCCATTTCAACGGATGGCTCTGTGAACGGGAAGAAGCTTGGGCGTAGACGAATTTCACGGTTTGAGCCGAACATTTTCTTGCCGAGTAAGTCGAGTGTTCCTTTTAAGTCCGTCATGCGAATATTTTCGCCAATGACAAGTCCTTCAATCTGCATGAACTGGTGTGAGTGTGTTGCGTCATCGTTGTCACGTCGGAATACCTTACCTGGACAGATGATGCGAATCGGCTCCCCTTTTTTCTTTTCCATCGTACGTGCTTGCACGGGTGACGTATGTGTACGTAATAAAAGCTCTTCTGAAATATAGAACGAGTCTTGCATATCACGTGCTGGGTGACCTTTTGGAAGGTTCAGTGCTTCAAAGTTATAGTAGTCTTTCTCTACTTCTGGTCCTTCTGCGATTTCATAGCCCATACCGATGAACAAGTCTTCAATTTCTTCGATGACTTTTGTTAATGGATGGTGATTCCCGATTTGTACAGGACGACCTGGTAACGTGACGTCGATTGTCTCATTCGCAAGTTGCGCTTCCACTGCAGCCGCTTCAAGTTCTGTCATACGTGCATCTAAAACAGCCGTGACTTCTTGGCGCATCTCATTAACAAGCGCCCCCATCTTCGGTCGTTCTTCAGCAGGAAGTTTCCCCATGCCTTTTAATAGATCCGTGATAGGCCCTTTTTTTCCGAGATAAGCTACACGGACGTCTTGTAATTCTTTGACTGTTGAAGCGGCTTGGATTTTTTCAAGAACTTCTTGTTTTAACGCGGAAAGTTGTGCTTCCATTGTCGATTCCTCCTTATTTTGACAAAACAAAAAACTCGCCCCAAAAAGGGACGAGTTATCATCGCGGTACCACCCTAGTTATCATGCTCAAAGCATCATCACTCAAACGAATAACGGCTCGGAACCGGCCACCTTTACATTTCTGGTCCAAGTGGCAGCTACCTGGGGTGAACTTCTAAGAAGACAATGGGAAGTGGTTTCAGTCTAGCCACATTCTCCCTGAGCCATTGTGCTCTTCTTATACTTTTCCCGGTCATTGCTGTTGTATTTTCATACTCATTATACGAGTCAGTTCTAGGAATATCAAGCTTTTTCAGCGAAGTGATAGAGTACGATGGCAGAGGCAATGGCTACATTCAACGACTCTGCCTGTCCATAAATCGGAATTTTCACGCGTGCATCCACTTGTTCTAAAAGGTTCGCTTGCACGCCTGCTCCTTCATTTCCTAAGATGAACGCCATTTTGTCAGAAGGTTCGACATCTTTATAATTCTTGGCACCTTCTAGAGCAGTTCCAATCAAGACAAATCCTTCATCTGCTAAATTGGCGATCCAGTCTTCGAGGTCCGCTTTCAGAACAGGTAAATGGAATGTTGAGCCTTGTGCTGAACGCAGGGTTTTCGGATTAAATGCATCTGCACTTCCTTTGCCTAAAATCACAGCATCCACTCCTGCTGCATCTGCCGTACGGATCATAGTTCCGACATTTCCTGGGTCTTGCACAGCGTCAATCAGCAATACACGAGACCATGCGCTGAGTGCGAGCTTATATGCAGGTTGTTGGCAATGTGCGAAAATCCCTTGTGTATGTTCCGTATCTGCTAGTTCCTGGACAACTTCTGGACTGATTTCAAGCAGTTGAATGTCCTCGGTCTGCCATTTATGATCGAGAGTAGCATGGTCGCCAATCATAATGTGTTTGACCATACCAGACACCTTGAGTGCTTCTTCTACTAAATGATGACCTTCTACAAGAAATTCTTTTGTTTTTTCACGTTCTTTGCGAACAGTTACAAGCTTCTTCCAATGCTTGACGAGTGCATTGCTTTTTGATTCGATGCGCTTCATAAAAGCCTCCTATTTTTTCTTTCAGTGTATCATACCTTTTTGTATAAAAAAGACTATCAGAAAACATACTATACAGGAAACGGAGGGATGATGAAATGGCTTTTCAAATTCGCGAATCAATCTCTTCAAGTGTCGCAGGTTCCACTTCCGAAGACATCTACTCGATGATCGAGGATGCTGTTAAATTGCTTGAAAAAACAATCCATTAAAAAATGGTCCAGCGTCTCCCGGGCCATTTTTATGTACTTATTTTTATGCCCTCTGGCACGAATGTTCTATAGCGGACACCTGCCGTTTTAGAAATTATAAGAGTGAGGCTAGTACTGCCTTTTGTGCATGTAAACGATTTTCAGCTTGTTGGAATACATAAGAATTCGGTCCATCTATCACACTCGCTGTCACTTCTTCTTCGCGGTGCGCAGGAAGACAGTGTAAAAATACATAATCCGACTTTGCATGCGCAACTAAGTGATCATTTACTTGGAATTGTTCAAATGCTGCAAGTCGTGCTTCCGCTTCTTGTTCCTGTCCCATCGATGTCCACACATCTGTGTAGATACAGTCGGCAGATTTCACAGCTTCCACAGGATTGCTTGTCACTGCGTATGACCCTCCATTGGTAATGGCAAGTTTTGAGATCTTTTCACTGATCCACTCAACAGGTTCATACCCTTTCGGAGATGCGATATGAATATGCATCCCCATGTGCGCTGCGGCAATGGCTAAAGAGTGCGCGACATTGTTGCCATCTCCGATATACGCAAGTTTTTTCCCTGCAAGTCCTCCTTTAACTTCTTGAAGAGTGAGAAGATCGGCAAGTGCTTGGCACGGGTGAAACAAATCAGTCAACCCATTGATTACTGGAATCGACGCATGCTCTGCAAGTTCTTCTACCATCTCGTGGGAATTTGCACGAATCATAATACCGTCTAAGTAACCGGATAATACTTTCGCAGTATCTGGAATGCTCTCTCCGCGTCCGATTTGTAAATCCCGAGAATGCATAAACATACCATGCCCTCCTAACTGTTGCATGCCTACTTCAAATGAAATACGCGTGCGTGTCGAATGCTTCTCAAAAATCATTCCAAGTGTCTTCCCTGCAAGAAGTGGAGGGCATTTTTCTTCTTTTGTTAAAAACTTCAGATTTATTGCTAGTTCAAGAAGTTCTTTTACTTCTTCAGTTGAGTAATCAAAAAGTGTCAACAGATCCTTCCCTTTCAAACTCTCTATAGGTTTAATGTTCACCCATTCTAACAACTTCATATTGCCTCATCTCCCTAAAATGTATATTCATGTACTTTATATTATAAATATACATAACAGTGTATGTCAATGCATGAAATAAAATAACCCCTGCAGTTATCACAAAAGGGAGCGAACTCGCTTTCGTGTAACCCAGGGGTTAAACTTCTATTAGTTGAACTTCAATGTCTCAACCGTATCTTTATCCAATTTTTTAATGACTTCAACAATCAATTTCACAGCATTTTCGTAATCGTCACGATGCAAAATACCTGCATGCGAGTGAATGTAACGTGTCGCAACACCGATTGCAACTGCTGGTACTCCATTCATCGTCAAATGAATTGCACCTGCATCTGTACCGCCTCCAGCAATTGTTTCGAACTGGTACGGGATACCTGCTTCATCTGCTGTGTCAACAACTAGGTCACGCAATCCTTTGTGAGAGACCATAGAAGCGTCGAACAGGACGATCTGAGGACCTTCTCCCATTTTTGACGTTGATTCTTTTGGTGTAACACCAGGTGTGTCACCTGCGATACCGACGTCAACTGCGAATGCGATATCTGGTTGCACTTTCATAGCTGCAGTTTTCGCACCACGTAGACCCACTTCTTCTTGCACTGTTCCAACACCGTAGACCGTGTTTGGATGTTGTTGATCTTGAAGGCCTTTTAAAACATCAATCGCAATGGCACAGCCGATACGGTTATCCCATGCTTTTGCAAGAAGCAATTTCTCATTGTTCATCACGTGGAATTCGAAATAAGGTACAATCATGTCTCCTGGTAATACACCCCAAGACATTGCTTCCTCTTTAGAAGAGGCACCGATATCAATAAACATATCTTTGATATCTACTGGCTTTTTACGAGCTTCTGGTGATAAGATGTGAGGCGGTTTTGATCCGATGACCCCAGTAATGTCCCCTTTTTTACGCGTAACAATCGTCACACGCTGAGCAAGCATGACTTGATTCCACCATCCACCTACTGGTTGGAAAAATAAGAATCCTTTGTCGTCGATACGAGATACCATAAAGCCAACTTCATCTAAGTGACCTGCGACCATGATTTTCGGTCCATCTTCTGTAGAACCAGTTTTTTTCGCAATCAAGCTACCTAAATTGTCATATGAAATTTCATCAGCAAATGGCGTGATGTACTTTTCCATAACCTCTCGTGCTTCACGCTCATTGCCTGGAATTCCGCGTGCATCTGTTAAATCTTTTAGCATTGTCAATGTTTCATCTAGCTTCGTCATTATTTCGACCTCCTAAACAATCTATTCCCATTATACGAAAAGACTGAATAGAATGTAAACAACAAGTTAGTATCCTGTCTGTTGTCTAGTATAATTTACTTCATTTTTGGCGTGGTACGCCTCGACTACTTCATCCGTTGTGAACCCAAGAAGTCGTGCAATTTCTGCATAGCCTTCCCATATTGAGGTATAGTTTTTTGCAGACGGCACTTGTTGGAAATTCGAAATTCCTTTGTAAGTCGCTAGAAATGCTTCATTTACATCCATATATTCTGCTCCGATTGGCCATTCAATGAGCTCATCGGCAAGTGACTTTTCAATTCCTATCGAGAGCAGGAAGTGAATCGAATCCACATATTCTTCGAGAATAATCGCTTTTTCAGAAGGCCCCTTATCACTCCAAAACTTGAAACTTCTCGTTTCGTTGGCCAGTTCTCCAAGTTCTACTAATAGAGCAATCACTTTTCGGTCAAAAACATCTTCTTCAATACCACGTTTTTGTTCAATATAGCTATCTAATTCTCGTTGCATCTTCACTAAAGATTGGAGATTCAAAGTTTTTCACACCTTTTTCAAATAGTTTGAAACCAAATCAATTTTGGTTCGTATAGATAATGGAATGGTTATGTATAAAGGGAGTGGTGTCATGATATTTCGGCTCGTACTGATAGTTGTTGTCGCCTACGCATTGTATAAAGTCATGCGATATTTACTCGATCCAAAACGAAAATTGGATGAAGCGGTGCAACAGGAGTCCTACTATTTTTATGACGACAGTAAAAATGCGCGAAAAAACTTTTTGATCGCGTACCAAGGTGCGTTATTTGAAGGTGAAAAATACCTCGGCACAACAGAAGACGCATTCGACGTCGTCTCCATTTTTGTCTGGGCACATGACGCTACAAAACTGCAAGGAATGACGCGTGAAGATTTTTTATTCCTTGAAAAAGAGATTCAGCTTAGCTATCCAAATGCCGTAATCAGCTGGAAGAACCCAATCGAACAGTTGATGAAAGGTTACCGAGAGTCCGTGTAAACGGGCTTTTTTTAATTGTAGAGATATACAAGTAGAAACAGTTGTGCTACGGCAAGCATTAAAAATCCGATTCGGAAAGATGTATGTTTGGTCTTATGACGAAACATTTGCATCCCCGCGTAAGCACCTGGTCCTCCTCCAAGAATTGCGAGCAACCACAGTGTTTTTTCAGGAATACGCTGCCCTCCTTTTTGTGCTTGTCGTTTGTCATGGCGCATTGTGAATAGTGCAGCGATCGACATCCCAACGACGATGATCCACATGTATTCCATGTTTAGACGCCCCCTTTCTTTACTTAGTGTATAGGAAAATTACCGGAGGAACAAAACAAAGTTACGAGTTGATTCGTAACTAGTTTTCCCCAAGAGCAAGTTGTGCGCAATGGAGGGGCTGACTCCGGAGGGATTAAAAGCGGAACGTGAGACCCCACAGGCGTATTCTTCCGCCGAGGAGACTCACGATGCGCCCTCGGAAAGCAGCCCCGGAATGGAGCACAACTTGCGCTATTAAATAAAATGCTAAACAAAAAAGCTCCCCTTCCATAAAGGAAAGAGAGCTCATAGCTTGAACTTATTTGTCCATTGCTTTTTTAGCAGCATCTGCTAACTGAGTGAATGCAGCAGCATCCGTTACAGCTAGGTCAGCTAACATTTTACGGTTAACTTCGATACCTGCTAATTTAAGACCGAACATTAAACGGCTGTAAGAAAGACCATTCAAACGTGCTGCCGCGTTGATACGTGTGATCCATAATTTACGGAAATCACGTTTCTTTTGACGACGGTCACGGTATGCGTACATACCAGACTTCATAACTGCTTGGTTAGCAACTTTATAAAGTGTGTGTTTTGAACCGTAGTATCCTTTAGCTAATTTAATGACTTTTTTACGACGCTGACGCGTTACTGTTCCACCTTTTACACGTGGCATATTAAACAACCTCCTGCTATTTCATTTATAGTCGAATTACTTCATGTACGTTAATAGTGTGCGGATGCGCTTGTAGTCGCCTGAAGAAACTACTTTAAGCTTGCGAAGTTTACGTTTCGCTTTTGTAGATTTGTTTCCAAATAAGTGGCTACCATATGCACGGTCGTGCTTAAGTTTACCAGTACCCGTCTTTTTGAAGCGCTTAGCTGCTCCACGGTGAGTTTTCATTTTCGGCATGTCGAATTCCTCCTAAACAATTTCTAAATGCTTATTTCTCGTTCTTTGGCGCTAAAACCAAGAACATGCTGCGTCCGTCCATTTTCGGTTTCTGCTCTACAGTAGAAACCTCTGCACATGCTTCTGCAAAACGATCAAGGACACGTTGTCCAATCTCTTTATGCGTAATCGCACGGCCTTTGAATCGGATCGATGCTTTCACTTTGTCCCCTTTTTCAAGGAACTTAATGGCATTACGAAGTTTCGTTTGGAAATCATGTTCGTCAATCGTCGGGCTCAAACGAACCTCTTTCAATACAACGATTTTTTGATTTTTACGAATCTCGCGATCTTTTTTCTGCTGTTCGAATTTGAATTTACCATAATCCATAATACGAGCAACAGGTGGCTTGGCTTGAGGGGCCACAAGGACAAGGTCTAAGTTAACGCGAGCAGCAATCTCGAGTGCTTCGTTACGTGTTTTGAGTCCAAGCTGATCACCATTTTGGTCAATTACACGAATTTCTCTTGCACGGATGCCTTCGTTTACATACATGTCTTTGCTAATAATAATCCACCTCCAAATAGTATCGCGAATACAAGGTCGGGTATGAAGTGCAGTTGCTATTCACAACTTGTACCCATATAAAAAGCGGGCAGACATCTCTGTCTGCCCGCCGCTATACGACATGCAAAATTGCATGTGAAAGTCGTTCTTGTGCGAACCAGTCAACAAAGAGTCGAACAGGTGAGAAGCGGGCAGCCTCTTCTTATACCACAAACATGTATTCAATAACCTTATTTACTATAGCACCTGAACAATCAGTTGTCAACAGATGACTGCACTTCTTTTACAATATGCGCAAAGAAGTCTTCAATTGCCATGCTCTCTGATTTTTGTTCGCCGTATTTACGGACGTTCACTTCGCCTGCTTCTTTTTCTTTATCCCCAAGAACCAGCATGTACGGAATCTTTTGCATCTGGGCCTCACGAATCTTGTAGCCAAGTTTCTCTTCACGGTCATCAATGTGTACTCGGAAGCCTTTTGATTTGAATTTCTCTTCTAATTGCTTCGCGTAGTCATGGTGTACTTCGTTTGAAACCGGAATAATCTGTACTTGGACTGGAGCCAACCATGTTGGGAATGCCCCTTTGTACTCTTCAATAAGGAAGGCAACAAAGCGTTCCATAGTAGAAACGACTCCGCGGTGGATAACGACTGGGCGATGTTGCTTTCCATCTTCTCCGATATAGTTCAAGTCAAAGCGTTCTGGAAGAAGGAAATCAAGTTGTGCAGTCGACAACGTCTCTTCTTTTCCAAGAGCCGTCTTGACCATGACATCAAGCTTTGGTCCGTAGAATGCTGCTTCGCCTTCTGCTTCATAGTACTCAAGGCCAAGCTCGTCCATCGCTTCTTTTAACATCCCTTGTGCACGTTCCCACATTTGATCGTCATCGAAGTATTTCTCAGTGTCAGCCGGATCTCGGTATGACAAACGGAACGAGTAATCTTCTAAGTTAAAGTCTTTGTATACTTCTAAGATTAATTGAACAACGCGTTTGAACTCTTCTTTGATCTGGTCTGGACGAACGAAGATATGCGCGTCATTTAAAGTCATGCCGCGAACGCGTTGCAGCCCGGATAGAGCACCTGACATCTCGTAACGGTGCATTGTGCCAAGCTCTGCAATGCGAATCGGCAAGTTCCGGTACGAGTGAATGCCGTTCTTGTAAATCATCATGTGATGCGGGCAGTTCATCGGACGAAGAACGAGCTCCTCATTGTCCATTGCCATCACAGGGAACATGTTTTCCTGATAGTGATCCCAGTGACCACTTGTCTTGTACAGTTCCACACTTGCCATGACTGGAGTATACACATGATCATAGCCAAGCTGTACTTCTTTGTCGACGATGTAACGCTCGATAATGCGGCGGATTGTTGCGCCTTTTGGTAGCCATAACGGGAGACCTTGACCAACTTTTTGGTTGTTCATAAACAGGTCGAGCTCTTTTCCGATTTTGCGGTGGTCACGTTCTTTTGCTTCTTCAAGTAAACGAAGATGTTCATTCAGATCTTCTTTAGTGAAGAATGCAGTCCCGTAAATACGCTGAAGCATCTTGTTGTCACTGTCTCCTCGCCAGTAGGCACCGGCAACGCTCAATAATTTGAACTCTTTTAACTTCCCAGTTGATGGGACGTGTACACCACGACAAAGGTCGAAGAATTCACCTTGTTCATAAATCGATACTTGTTCATCCGCTGGAATCGCCTCAAGCAATTCGAGTTTATAAGGATCCTCAATTTCAGAAAAACGTGCATAGGCTTCGTCACGCGATACATCGTGTCGTGTGATCGCAATATTTTCGTTAATGATTTTTTTCATTTCTTTTTCAATTGTAGGAAGATCTTCAGATGTGATGGCAGTCTCCGAATCAATATCGTAGTAGAATCCACCTTCAATGACTGGACCTACACCAAGCTTTGCATCTGGATATAGTCGTTTCACAGCTTGCGCTAACAAATGGGCGGATGAATGACGTAAAATTTCAAGTGCGTCGGGTGCGTCGGGTGTGATGATTTCCATCTTTCCACCTTCAGCAAGCGGTGCTTTCAAATCAACAAGTTTGCCATCGATCTTAGCAGCGAGCGCTTTTTTTCGAAGTCCTGGACTGATTGACTGAGCAACATCTTCCATCGTTGTGCCTTGTTCAAACTCCTTAACAGCGCCGTCTGGATAAATCAATTGAATCATACGAATCTCTCCTTTTCATGTGGTGCAGAACGCAAAAAATCCCCGTCCCAATAAAGGGACGAGGAATAAATTCGTGGTTCCACCCTTCTTCTGTCTACACGGATGCAGACGAAGCTCTACGTCGGATAACGGCCGGTGCCGGTATGCATTGGTTTGCATACTGTTCAGAGGTGGTAATTTAAGGGCTATCCATAAGAAGCTCACAGCCTAGGCTTCTCTCTCTAGAATGGCAGGACCAAAAATCATGTCCTCGTCACTACATGTAACGATTATGAAAATTAGTATACCGATACGGGCACGATTCTGCAAGACTTATTTCAAGATGACCTCTGGACGCTTGAGTGGTGTACCCAACATGTCGCAAGGGCGGCCAATCTTGGATATCTTTCCTTTGTCGAGTTTGACGATGCGATCCGCAATCGTATGTGCATCATCTTCATCGTGTGTCACAAAAATCGAAGTGATCTGAGCACGTTTTAAAATCGAGTACAATTCTTCTCGGATTTTGTATTGCAGTTCTTTATCTAAATTTGAGAATGGCTCATCCAGCAGTAACAACTTCGGATTTGGCGCTAAAGCACGTGCGAGAGCCACACGTTGTTGCTGCCCGCCACTCAGTTGATGCGGATACCGTTTCTTATATTCCGTCATCTCAACTAATTCCAACACTTCATTTGCACGCTTCAATCGGTCCGTGCGTGATAATTTGCTAAGACCAAATTTCACGTTATCGAGCACTGTCATATGTGGGAAGAGCGCATAGTCTTGGAACACCAGTCCAATCCCCCGCTTTTCGGGCTGCACGAAATGATTCCCATCAAACAATACGTCATCGTATAATTGAAATTTTCCTTTTGAAGGAATTTCAAGACCTGCTAAGATCCGAAGCATTGTGCTCTTTCCACTTCCACTTCGTCCGAGTATCGAAATCACTTCTCCAGTCTCGATCGACATCGAAAAATGATCAATTGCTAAGTCTTTGCTGTTGCGGTACGAAAAACATACATCTTTTATCTCAATCGTCATTTCGCATCCTCCTTATCCAGAAGTTTATAAAACACAAAGATGGCCAAGGCACTCATCGCGATGATGATAATGGACGGTTGACTCGCTTGCATGATTTTTTCATCGCTGGCATACTGGAATGCTTTTGTTGCGAGTGTATCAAAGTTAAATGGACGTAAAATCAGCGTTAGTGGTATTTCCTTCATAATATCAACAAACACTAGGATGAAGCCAGAAATAATAGCTCCTTTTAATAATGGGATGTCTACCTTGAAAAATGTCTTTGTCACCGAAGCGCCGAGCATTCGGGAAGCCAAACTAAAATTGACACCAATCTTATCGTAGCCTGATTCAACCGCATTGTAGCCGATTGCAAAGAATCGCACGATGTACGCTACAATTAGCATCACGACGCTTGTGCTCAGTACAAGTGACGAGCTAAAGCCCCATGCTGTATAGAGAGGCACGAGTTGACGATCTAACCAAATGAACATCGTCACGATTGCCACGGCAATGACCGCTCCTGGAATCGAGTACCCGACAATTGTAAACTTCGGCAAGATTTTTCCGATACGTCCTCGTGTGAAGCGCTGGAAGTTCCCAACGATTAATGCGCCAATGACAATTACAAATGCAGCTACTCCCGCAACATATACCGAGTTTCGAATGTACGTTGTAAATTCACCATTAGGAATGGATCCCCATGTCAATACGAACCAATCGACAAGTTGAATGACAGGAATCAAGAATGCCAAGCTGAAAATAAACGTTACATAACCGAATGCTCCCCATTTTTTAAACCCCTTCAGTTGGACTTTCGGAAGCGGATTGACTTTTGTGTTCGAGTAACTAAATTGTTTTGTTCCGCGTAACAGCTTCTCAATTACGAGCATCAACACAACAAACGTCATCAAAGATCCTGCTAGCTTGATTGCTGCATCTATATCCCCGAGTCCAAACCAAGTTTGAAAGATTGCTGTACTAAACGTCTGGATGCCATAGTATTTCACAACACCATAATCATTAAGCACTTCTAGTGATACTAAGCTTACCCCACCAATAATGGCAGCACGTGAGATTGGCAACACTACTTGCAAGAAGATAGACCATGGCCCTTTTCCAAGTAGTTTAGCGCTTTCAACAAGTGACGCCGCTTGCTGGGACAAGAATACTCGTGTGATGGTGTAAACATATGGATACAGGAACATCGTATAAATGAAAATAGCTCCTGGAATATTCATAATGTCAAAGAACCGCTGATCGACTTGAACATCGAAAACGTTCCGTAATGTCGATTGGATGACACCTGTGTAGCTCACCATACCTGAGTATGTATAGGCCGCTATGAACGGTGGAATTGACAATGGTAGAATCAACGCCCATTTGTAGAACCGACTGAGCGGAAATTCATACTGGGCAATCAACCAAGCAAGACTCGTTCCAATTACAATGGTTCCAATTGCCGTATAGAAGACCAACAGGAAAGTGGTTTTCATATAGTTCCACAGCATATATTCTTGAATATGCTCCCAGTTCTCACTTGCTGGTGCTATTAGTCCACTGATAATGGGTAGCATAGGTGAGAGTAAGGAAAGCACGATGATGACCGAGAGAATAGTCCACCCGTTCAAGTAATACGATAGTTTTCTCACGTGGCTTCAGGCCCTTCTGAAATCCGATTTCTTCGCGAGTTTCATTATAGCATGACCACTGCCCTGGTGTATGTGAAATGATACTCATTCTCGATGAATGTTCACAACTTAGCAACTATTTGGTTTTTGACCCCCCTACGGTCAGGTCACCTTTTCCTGGGGGAGTTTCCCTGAGCCTCCCCACGTAAGCTGAAAGAAGAACACTTTCAGCTTCGTTGCCGGGTCTCAGGAAAACTCCGATTGCCCGGGAAAAGGCAACCTGACCTCCGGGGGTTCAAATTTAAAGTAATTAGTTTCCATAAAATCATTTGTGGCGCTAAACGAGGGTCTGCGGTCGTTAAATACCAGTTCACGGTCTTTAAATGTATGATTACAGTCGTTAATTGCCGGCTCTCGGGCCTTAAAGAAGTAGAAGGTGACAGGTATCTTTTGCCAGGAAAAGGTGACCTGACCGTAGAGGTTCAAACTTTCAGGACAAATCAAGAGTACTAAAAGAGCCCCCCGAAATGGGAGGCTCACTGTATTATTTCCAACCTACTTGGTTGAAGATCATAATTGTTTTTGCATTGTTCGTACCAAGCTCAGACAAAGGAATATCTTGCTCTTTGAACTCGCCCCAAGACTGAAGAAGTTCAGAAGCTGGTACACCTTCATTTACTGGGTATTCATAGTTTGTTTCTGCAAACACTTCTTGTGCTGCATCTGCTGATAAGAACTCAAGAAGCTTAATAGCATTCTCTTTGTTTTTCGAACCTTTTACAACACCCGCACCTGAAATGTTCACGTGTGTTCCAGTTGTTTCTTGGTTCGGGAAGAAGACGCCTAAGTTTTCAGCGACTTTTACTTCTTCTGGGTCTTCAGAGTTTAACATTTGCCCTAAGTAGTATGTGTTCATGATGGCAACATCACCAATACCAGCTGCGATTGCTTTCGCTTGGTCACGGTCTCCACCTTCAGGGTCACGCGCGAAGTTATTTACTAAACCTTCTGCCCACTCAGTAGCTTTTTCTTCTCCATCGATTGCGATGAATGAAGCAAGTAGTGATTGGTTGTACACATTTTCAGATGAACGGATCAACACGCGGCCATTCCACTCGTCTTCTGTTAATGCTTCATATGTTGAAAGGTCTTCCGGTTGAACAGTGTCTTGGTTGTATACAAGAACACGTGCACGTTTTGTTAGACCAAACCATTGGTTGTCTACATCACGGTATTTCTCAGGAATTTGCTCATTTAAAACATCACTTTCCGCTGCTTCCAAAACGCCTTCTTCTTTCGCACGGAACAAACGACCTACGTCAGCTGTGTATAGAAGATCTGCTTCAGTTGCTTCGCCTTCACGCTTGATGCGCTCGAGCAGCTCATCAGCTTCACCTTTGATTACGTTTACTTTGATTCCAGTTTCTTCAGTGAACTGTGCATATAATTCGTCATCCACATCGTAGTGACGGCTTGTATAAAGGTTTACTTCGCCAGACTCCTCAGTTGCTGCTGGTTCAGTAGAAGATTCTGTTTCAGCTGGCTCGTTGGTAGAAGAACAAGCTGCTAGGAATAGTGCCAAGATGGCAATCAGTGAGAATAATTTCTTCATGATATAGCTCCTTTTTAATTGATAATGAATTTCATTTCCATGGATTAGTATAGCGTCATTGAGAATGAAAATCAACAAAAAAGACGAAAAAGTTTAGTAACTTTCTCGCCAGTTCTTTCCTTGCAATTGTATAGGAGTTGTAAGAGCTTTGATTCGTTCCATGATACGTCCTGCTTTCACAGGCTCTTTTTCACCTCGTTGCGTGGTTGTAAAATGGTGTTTGAGTTCATCATACGTAAAGTTTGAAGAGATGAATGTTGGAAGTCCTTGAGCCATTCGATGTTGCAAAATCGTGCCGATAATATCATCCCGGGTCCAACTCGACATAGTCTCTGCTCCTAGATCATCAAGCATCAATACAGGTGCATTTTTTACCACTTCCATCTTCTCACTAAGAGAATTCTCTTGAATGGACTGACGCATCTCACGCAGAAACTCAGGAACGTAGACTAAGACCGTAGCAACTTGACGGTCTGCTAACTCGTTTGCAATCGCCCCGAGAATATAGGATTTGCCGACACCAAATGGCCCGTGCACATAAAGACCTTTCGTCGGAAATTCTCCTGAGGATTCATACGAATCTATAAACGTTTTCGCAGCGCGAATTGCGAGCACGCGCGAACCATCCGTCAAATCGACATTCGAGAAAGTGGCCTGCAACACGTCTTTTGGCATATGCATACTGTGTATCATAGCAGAAATCGATTGGCGCTCGTCTTCGATGCGGCCGTTTCGGCAACGAAGATAATCAAGTTCAATACGTCCTCTTCCCATTACAAGACGCGGTTCGAAGCCTTTAATCAGATTCACACAACCGGCAACATTGGGACAGCCTTTGCAGTCGTGGGTCTGCTCGATGTATTCATACAGTTTGCTCATACTCGATTCCAATACAGCAGGAGATACTTCCGCCTCATTTTCTTGTAGAAACTCTTGGATATCTCGATTTTCTAATACTTCTCGTTTCATTTCTTCCATTCGTGTCGCAAACGAAGGATTTGAAATCATCCGTTTAAGCGTTCGATTGATGGGTTCCACTTCGATCACCGGCCTTTCGTTGCGCTGATTTCAGCAAGCAACTTTTGACGTTCTGCTTCTATATCTATAGAGTCATCCACTTTACTAGCTTTTGGTTTTTGATCTAACCAGTCCGGAACCTTCTCTTGACGTTTGTATGGTTTCCCGGATGCACTTTGAGCGGTCTCCCCATTTTTCCATTTCATGTATTGCGTATGTTCTTTACGCGCAAGTTCCATCGCTTCTTTTGCAGTCTTGACATTTTTACGCACCCAATGCGAGGCAATTTTTTCAGCGAACGATTTCGTGAGTTTCATGTCCGTCCGCAACATGACGTATTGGATGAGAACATTGATCACACCGACTGGCATTTCGTAAACGGTCGCAAATCGATTGACCAGTTCAACGTCTGCTGGGAACGGTTCTTTTCCACCCGCACTATCACGAAGCACATCAAGCGGCGCACTTTCCTCTAGATAAACAAGATACTCTTGTTCTTTTGAAAGTTTGGGAGACGCCGATTCTGGAGAATTCTCCCGTTGCACTTCAGGTGTTTTCATTGATTGCAACCCGATTTGTTCCCTCGCATGCAATTTGAAATAATCTTCACAAGATTTTTTTAGACGCTCCGGAGAGATCTTTGTCGGATCGTCGACTGCGAGGAGAATAATTTTTTGCATATCGAGCGGTGAAAAACTATATAAAAATGCAAGCTTTGCAATCAGTTGTTTAATGTCCGTCGTCAGCAATTTTCTTGGTAATAGATGCTCACTTAATCCGTCGAGTAGGAGTTGGAAGTCAAATTCATGCTCAAACTCATAATTTTGTGTTTTGGGTTGGCGGATATCACGTGTAGCACGCGTATTTTTTAAGTTTGGTTGGAATACATCCGTGAATGTGCGAGTCACTTCTAGTGCAGATGATTTCCACGTGTTAGAAGGTAAATAGCGTTTTTCAAGATTTTTAAACCCTTGATCGCCTACTTTATTCCATAGAAACACGGATAATAACGGGTCAGCAAAAAAACTTTGAGGTGAAAGTGGCTTTTGAACTTCGTAATAGAATGTCCGTGTTTCACCAGAATCACTCCGCCAAGTGCGTAGTAGACCGATTGCCTCCAAATGCGCGCGTGCTTCAAAGATTCGATTGATTGATAAGGATAGCGCATTCATCAAAGTATAGTGTGAATACTCTACTTGTTGAGTTCCCGTCATCGTCCAAAGGTGCTGATACAGTGTAAAAGCTTCCGGACCAATAAGTGGTTGATAAAGTAGCGTTACTGTTTGTAGATCGTCACTGGATAGAGGAGCAGCGACACGGGTTTGAAAGTGATCCATCGGTTGCAGTTCGTTGTGTACCATCTGCTCTCCTCCTTTTAGTGTTGAGTGGGGTTACGTTTTAAAAGTTCACGGACCTCTTCCATGAACACATTGATGTCTTTAAATTGACGGTAGACAGATGCAAAGCGTACATATGCGACTTCATCGACAGCCGCCAATTTTTCCATGACTTGCTCGCCCACCACTTCAGATTTGATTTCCGAATTGCCTGTACGACGCAGTTCTTTCTCAATCGTAAAAACGACTTCTTCTAATTGTTCGAGTGTCACCGGGCGTTTTTCACATGCACGGATCAAACCACGTAACATTTTTTCTCGACTGAATTCTTCACGCGAGCCATCTTTTTTCACGACGATGAGTGGGGTTTCTTCTACTTTTTCAAACGTTGTAAACCGAAAGCCGCACTGCTCACATTCTCGTCTTCTTCGGATGGATTTATTTTCGTCAACCGGTCGTGAATCGACTACTTTCGTGCCGTTGTATTGGCAGGAAGGACATCTCATAATTAGCGCTCCTATATGCTCGTATTTCATTCATTATACTAAAGTTAGGCCTATTCTGCACCCACAGAAAAAGCAGAGGGAGATTCCCCTCTGCTTGTAAATTACACAGTTTGTAATGATTTTGCTGCAACTGGGCCCATACCACGTGGAAGCTCAATCAATTCACGCGTTTTCGCGTTCAAAGCTTCGGCAATATAATTGGCTGCAATTGTTGGATCTAGGTCACCGCATGTATAAACATCGATACTTGCGTAACCGTGTTCCGGAAAGCTGTGAATCGTTAAATGTGATTCAGAGATGATGACGACTCCACTTACACCTTGTGGCGCAAACTTGTGAAACGCAACTTCGCGGACTTCCGCACCTGATTTAAGTGCAGCATCTACAAAAGTTTGTTCGATGAAGTTCATGTCATTCAGCTTGTCAAAATCGCATTCCCACAGTTCAGCAATGATGTGACGTCCCATTGTTTCCAATGTCCGTTTCCCCCTTTGACTGGATTTTTTAATCAAAGTGACTACCACGGGGGAAAGTTAGTCCAGAGAGGTCCTAACCCTTTAAGTAGCCGGTGCTATTTGGCACGATTTTCATTATAGGACGCCTTGTCGGGAAATGCAATAGAATTTTGATTTTCTAGTAAAAAAGAAGCCTCTCCATTAAGAGAGACTTCCATTCATCCGTACACTATTAAGCTGTAATAGCTTCCAAAGATTTTGCGACACGCTGTGTTAAATCTACAACACGTGCAGAGTAGCCCCACTCGTTATCGTACCAAGCAAGCACTTTTACTTTGCGCTCACCGATTACCATCGTTGTTAACCCATCAACCGTAGCAGAAGCAGTCGTTGTGTTGAAATCAACGGATACTAATGGATCTTGCGTAATTGCTAAAATCCCGTTCATTGAACCAGCTGCCGCTTTTTCAAACGCCAAATTCACTTCTTCGACCGTCACATCACGCTCGACATCCACAACTAAATCAACTAGTGAAACGTTAGGTGTAGGAACGCGAAGTGCTAGACCATGCATCTTCCCTTGCAACTCTGGTAACACTAATGTTAGGGCTTTTGCAGCACCTGTAGAAGTTGGAATGATCGATTGTGCACATGCACGTGCACGACGAAGATCTTTATGTGGGTTGTCTAAGTTATTTTGATCATTCGTGTATGCATGAACTGTTGTCATCAAACCGTTTACAATGCCGAATTCATCATTTAATACTTTCGCTACAGGAGCTAGACAGTTGGTTGTGCAGCTAGCATTTGAAATAACGTCATGCTTTTCTAAATCAAGTTTGTCGTCATTTACACCTAAAACGACCGTGATGTCTTCATTTTTACCAGGAGCCGTCAAAATGACTTTCTTTGCACCAGCTTCTAAGTGAAGAGCTGCACCCGAGCGCTCGTTGAACTTACCCGTTGCTTCGATGACGATGTCGACACCCATCTCTTTCCATGGAAGGTTTGCTGGATTGCGATCGCTCACGATTTGAATGCGCTTTCCATTTACGATAAGCGCGTTTTCAGCTGTTTCGACTTCCCCTTGGAAAGTACCATGTACTGAATCGTAGCGAATCAAATGTGCTAGAGTTTCAACTGGGTAGCTCGCGTTGATTGCTACAATGTTTACATCATCCTTTACAATCGCTTGGCGGAAAACCATGCGTCCAATTCGTCCAAAACCGTTAATCGCAATAGAAGCTGTCATATATACCGTTCCTCCTGTTAACTATGTGATACTAATTCACTTAATATGCAATTAGTATAACACATTCGAGTCGTTATGGTACGCTAATCCAAACATTCTAAAAAAGTTCAATTATTCTGAAAGCGATTTCATCCAGTTGCTCACAAGTGCATCTACTTGAGCCTCTAATTCTTCTAAAGTTCCATCATTTCTAATCACTTCATCCGCCCATTTGGCTTTATCATCGATTGATAACTGAGAATTCATTCGCTCCAGAGCCTCTTGTTCAGACAACCCATTCCGAGCCATCAGACGATGCTTCTGAATCTCTCTAGAAGTAGCGACAACCAAGATCTGCTCTACAAAATGTTCGAGCTTGCTTTCAAACAATAATGGAATGTCTAAAATCACGATTTTCTTCCCATTTGCCAGATGGTGATCTTTTTGACGAAGCATTTCCTTTCGAATTGCAGGATGGATAATGCCATTTAGTAGGGCACGTTTCTCTTCATTCCCGAAAATTTGGCGCCCGATTTCTTCTCGGTTCATCGTGCCATCTGCATGAAGTGCACTTTCTCCGAATGCTTGTGCAATTTTCTGTAACGTTTCACTTCCTGGCTCGACGACTTGGCGGGCAATCAAATCTGCGTCGACTACTGGAATGCCATGTTCTTTGAAACGATTCGCTACCGTACTTTTGCCGGTAGCGATACTTCCTGTTAATCCAATAATCATAGGGCCCTCCTATTTCTGACAGGTCGGACAGTAAGTAGATGTCCGGCCCCCAATTACTTTTTGTTTTGTGGCTGTGCCGCAGGTCGGACAAGTCTTCTTGCCGTACATCTGTAAAAAGTGTTGCATACTTCCGGCTCCTCCATTGACGTTACGGTAATCCGAAATACTACTTCCACCTCGTTCGATACTCTCACGAAGGACAGCGACAATTGCTTCATAAAGAGCCATTTTCCGTGCCGTTGAGATGCGTCCCACTTTTCGACTTGGGTGGATGCGCATGCGGAATAGTGCCTCTGTTGCATAGATGTTTCCGCACCCTGAAATGACGTGACCATCCATGATGAACTCTTTAATAGGTTTATTAATGTATTTTGTGCGCTGTGCCATCTCTAAATAATGCGGTAACCCTTCCTCCGCAAATGGTTCAGGCGCCATTTGTAAAAGTGGCGGATGATCTGAGATGTCATTCAGTAAACGCATTTCCCCGAAACGGCGAATATCGGAATAGACTAGTAAATAGCCACCGGACAGTTCGAACACGACATGAACATGATTACGAAACTTAGTTTCTGTTATTTCATCAAGAGAATGTACAGGAAACCAGGCTCCTGTCATCCCTAGATGGCCAACAAGAACGGCAGCGCCTTTTTCGTTCATCAAATCAAAGAACATATATTTAGAGCGACGGATCAAACTGGTAATCCGGTAGCCGACCATCGCGTTTTGAAAGTCTTCAGGTGTAGCGCCTTTAATAATCGCTTGTTTTCCCTCTATATGACTCTTCCTCACTTGATCTGACACATGGACGGCCACAATCGTTTGGTCGATGACAAAGGGGCGAAGGGATTCGACGACCCCTTCGACTTCTGGTAGTTCGGGCATTGCGTTCTCTCCTTACTTCGTTTCGTACCATGTCGTGCCAAATGCAAAATCGACTTTCAAAGGCACCGATAGTTCTACGGCATTTTCCATGACTTCGGGCACGAGCTTTTGAATTTCCTCTAACTCGTCAACAGGTACTTCAAAAATTAGTTCATCATGTACTTGAAGAAGCATTTTGGTTTTCAATCCGCGTGACTCAAGTTCGCGGTCCATGTCGATCATCGCTTTTTTGATGATGTCGGCTGCACTCCCTTGAATCGGTGTATTCATCGCAGTACGTTCTGCAAATCCACGCAGGTTGAAGTTTGAACTCGTGATATCCGGCAAGTATCTGCGGCGGTTCATGATTGTTGTGACAAACCCATCCCGTTTCGCACTCGTAATCGCATCATCCATGAAGTGTTTAACACCGGGAAAACTCGTCAAATAGTTATCGATAAACAGAGCCGCTTCTTTGCGTGTGATGTTCAGGCTTTGGGACAATCCGTAGTCACTGATGCCATAAATAATTCCGAAGTTCACTGCTTTGGCAGCTCGGCGCATGTTGCCGTCTACTTCATCTGCCGCTACTCCAAACACATCCATTGCCGTTTGCGTATGGATATCACGGTCTTCTTGGAAGGCTCGGACTAGCTTTTCGTCTTGAGACATGTGTGCCATGACGCGAAGCTCGATTTGTGAGTAGTCGGCGGCGAATAATACCCATTCTTTTTCAGATGGGACAAACGCTTGGCGAATCTTTCGGCCTTCTTCAATCCGAATCGGGATGTTCTGCAAGTTCGGATTGATTGAACTCAAGCGACCTGTAGACGTCAATGCCTGTTGATAGCGTGTGTGTACTTTCCCATCGTCATGAATCTCTTTTAACAAACCTTCGATATACGTCGACTGAAGTTTCCCTAATTGGCGGTACAACAAAATTTCTGAGATAATTTCGTGTTCCCCTTGCAACTTTTCAAGTACATCTGCAGCAGTAGAGTAGCCAGTCTTCGTTTTCTTAATGGGTGTCAAACCGATTTTTTCAAACAATATGACACCTAATTGTTTTGGCGAATTGATATTGAATGATTCACCAGCCATCGCATGGATACGTTGTTCTATTTCAGCTAGACGTCCTTTTAGTTCGACACCCATTTTTTCTAGTGTTTCTCGGTCCACTTTGATTCCGAATGATTCCATTTCACCTAAGACACTTGCAAGGGGTAGTTCAAGCTCATGGTATAAATCATACTGTTTCGTTTCTTTCAGTTTTGCTTCGACTGGTTCCTTTAACTCCCACACGGCAGTTGCTTTGCGAAGGGCATGATGAAACAATGCTTCGTCTTCTGGAGCTTTTTTCTTAGCCCCTTTTCCATACACAGCTTCTTCTTCATCCACTTCCGTATATCCGAAGTGTTTTGCAAGGGAAGCAAGATCTTGGCTTGATGAAATGGAGGGATCCGAAATATACGCAGCTAAAACTAAATCAAAACTCGCCCCTTTCAGTTCGCATCCGAACCGTTTCGACACCGCTTGGAACGCTTTGACGTCATAACAACGCTTTTGCTTTGAATCGTCTTCAAGCCACGCTTTGAAGAGTGGTTGCGAAAAAGCCGCGTCCCCTTTCATTACATAGTGCTTTGAATCAGTTGCAAGGACGACTGCCAAAACTTCTGTTGTGTGATAGTGCTCATCGTATAACTCGATATGAAACGTCATGTTGTCTTCAAAATGACTGTCTTCCCAACTAGAGATCACTTCGAAATCAATGTCTTTAAGTTCTTTTGCCTCTGTTTGGAATGCGGACTTTTCTAAAAGTGTCTTGAATTGCAGTTGGTGCCAAATTTCATGGACAGCCTCCATATCTGGACCTGGGTAATGTAATGTATCTAGAGTGACTTCAATCGGTGCTGCGCGCTCAATTGTTGCGAGCTGTTTACTAATATGTGCTAACTCTTCATTCGCAACAAGCTTTTCTTTCATTTTCGACGCCTTCATCTCATCGATATGTGCGTACACACCTTCCACGGTTTCATAGGCTGACAGTAACTTGATTGCTGTCTTTTCACCTACTCCAGGCACTCCAGGAATATTATCGGAAGTATCGCCCATCAATCCTTTCATATCAATGATTTGAATAGGGGTTAGACCGTATTTCTCTTGAATATGCGCAGGTGTGTAGCTTTCTAGATCGGTGATGCCTTTTTTTGTAATTTGAACGGTCGTCTTGTCACTAGCCAGTTGAGTCAAATCTTTGTCTCCACTAATCACAATCGTTTCGATATTTTTTTCTTCTGCGATGCGTGAAAGCGTACCGATGATATCATCGGCCTCGTATTGATCTAATTCATATTGTAGAATCTGATACGCATCTACAAGTTTTCGGATATAAGCAAACTGCTCGGATAGTTCAGGTGGTGTCTTTTGGCGTCCACCTTTGTATTCTGAGAATGTTTCATGACGGAACGTCGTCTTTCCTGCATCCCATGCAATCAGCATATGAGTCGGCTGTTCTTCCTCTACAATCTTTTGCAACATCATTGTAAAGCCATATGTGGCATTGGTGTGGATGCCTTGCTCGTTTGTGAGTAATGGCAATGCGAAAAATGCTCGGTACGCTAAACTGTTGCCGTCAATCAGTACTAATTTTGGATTGGTCACTACATGTCACTCCTTTTAATAAACGAAAAAACCTTGCCTTCAGTTTACCATGACTGAAAGCAAGGTGTTGTCTTTACGGTGTAATCCCGGAAAGAATTTGTGCGTATGGTGAGTCAGATGGAAGCATAATGACAGTATCTTCACCGATTGTAGATTTATACGTTTCTAACGTCCGGAACAAGTTATAGAATTCCGGATCTTTTGAGAAAGACTCGTTGTAAATACGTGCAGCTTCCGCTTCTCCTTCAGAGATAATAACAGCTGCTTCACGTTCTGCATTGGCAATGATTTCACGCACTTCACGGTCTGTCTCTGCTTCGATACGACGTTTGTCTGCATCCCCTTCAGATAAGAACTTCTGTGCAATCTTCTCACGTTCTGAAATCATGTCTTGATAAACCGCTTGTTCATTTTCTACTGGAAGATCTGTGCGTTTGATGCGCACATCGAGCACTTCAATTCCGTAGTTGTCTGCCGAGAGCAATTCGTTCACGCGAGCTGTGACTTGCTCTCCAAGACTGCCGCGTGATGAATCTTCATCATTGATGATTTCTGCATACGCTAAACGACCAAGTTCTGTTCGGACAACCGAATAAATGAATTCTTCCATACGAGCTTCTGCATTGATCAATGTCCCTGCATTGGCAATCATCAATTGCGGATTATTGACTTTCCAGACCGCATAATTGTCAATGATGATGCGTCGTTTATCAAGTGTATTGATTTCTGCTTCTGAAATCTCATAGTTCATTAAGTACTTCGGAACAGTCGTTGTACTTTGAATAAATGGAACGGTTACACCTAAACCAGGTTCATCGACAACTTTTACGATTTCACCAAACTGGCGCACAATTTTGTACTCGCCTTCTTTCACGACATACACATTGGTGAGCAAGATGACTAGAACGATGAATCCAACAATGACACCTGCAATGATTTTGCCGTGTTTTTTCCAGTCGATTTGAAAGTCAGATGCTTTACCAGCGGGCTTTTTCTTTTTGTTCATAGAAAACCGCTCTTCAAGTGAGACAAACTTTGGATCTTTATCGGTCATTCATTATCCGTCCCTTCTGTTACGACTGGTGCAGCTGCACGAGGACCCGTTAATGGTAGGTACGTCATTGGTCCATTGTCGCCATTCATGATGTAGAGTTGTGCATTCGGAAGCACCGCTTCTAACGTTTCCAATATCAAACGGTCCCGCGTGATTTGTTCGTTTTGCGCGTATTCCGCATAGAGCTCATTAAATAATGCTACATCTCCGCGCGCTTGTTCGATACGAGCAATCTTTTCTCCAGTAGCATTTGAGATAATAGCATCTTTTTCACCATTTGCTTCTCCAAGGCGTTGATTTTCGTAACGACCAGCTTGGTTCACTTTAATATTTTTTTGTTCTTCAGCATCACGAACTGCAGTGAAGGCTTGACGCACTTCTTCATTCGGAAGTTCAACGTCTTGTAGGTTTACAGATAACACTGAGATGCCGATATCGTATTTTGTTACAAGGTTAGCTAGTAGATCGCGTGTGGAAGCTTCAATTTCTGCTTTACCAGAAGTTAATGCATCGTCAATACGTGAGCTACCAATTACAGATCGAATGGAAGCGGATGTTGCAGAGTGCAACAATTCCCTCGGGTTTTCTGAATTGAAAAGGTAATCACGTGGATTTGTAATACGCCACTGCACCACGAGGTCAGCAAGGACGATGTTGTCATCCCCTGTAATCATTTTTGTTTCATCATCATACGAGACGATTTCACCGTCTGCTGTTTGTTGATAGCCAAATTGAAGGCTAAACGTTTCTTTCGACAATTTTTCAACAGTCTGGACTGGCCATGGCATTTTGAACTTTAGCCCTGGTTCTGTAATCGGGTCACCTGCATCACCGAATGTGATGACAATAGCTTGTTCAGATTCGTCCACTGTATACCATGAGGTAGCAAGTGCAATAAGTAGGAAGAGTCCAGCAATCGACACACTGATAATTGTAAGTACGCGTTTTGTAGTCATTATGTAATCTCCTTTCAGTTGTCTGTACTTTATACGGACGACCTTCTGGAAAGTTTCATAAAAAAAGAAAACCGAGCCAGCATTTGCCGACTCGGTTTCCTTTTTCCAGTTTGGAAAAGGGGTTATCTTTATAATAAGCGAACATTGTAAAGGACATATGAAGCGCTTGTTAAGATTCCCACTGATTATTCTTATACTTCCGGTAATAGTTCACCTGACGCGCAACTAAATAGAATTTCCGTTTAAAGTTTGTATCGCCTTTATAAAACATCGGGTTGCCCCATTTGCCTTGGCGAATCAACTTTCGGCATTCTTCATTGATGGCATGGTTATCGACAAACTTTTTCAGGACAATTTTAGGAACGACTGTAAACAAATACTCCGTATTCAAATAGGTCAGTTCTTTCTCAACACCTAGTAAAATATCGTCAACAAAGTATTTTGCCATGTTGTGCCCACAAGCCGTTGTGTAGTAGCTTGATCGTCCTTGGCGAATATTGACTTCAAACACTTTGTACTTACCGTCACGTGCATCGTATTTTAAATCAAAGTTTGCAAAGCCTTGATAGCCGACTGCCTCTAAAAAGTGTTGCAACTTTTTCATCAGCTCTTCATCATAGCGCGTCACTAGTGCTGTATAATTTCCGATAGCTGTCACGGTATGTTCTTGTAACACAACTTGCGCAAGCGTCCCAAGCTCAGATTTTCCGCGAGAGTTCACATAAAACACGGAGTCCCACATGAACGTGTCGTCCCCTGGGATGAAGTCTTGAATAATCATGTCTTCTTGATAGCCAGACGCATTCACTTGATCAAGGACGTGTTGGAGCTCTTGTTTCGATTCAACACGGTAGACTTTTTGTTGCCCAGGGAATTTATTTTTATAATATTCGACTCCATTACTTGGTTTGATAATAACGGGGTATTGGATGTCTTTATCAAAAATCCCTTGCTCTTTACAGCTATAGAAATACGTATCCGGGGTGTCCAATCCGTGTTCGTCGCAAAGTCGATAAAAATTCTTTTTCACGAGCAAATCGTTCATTAGATCTTCTGACATGTAATTGAATACATACCATTGACGTAATTGTTCTTGATTTTCAATAATTAAACGTACATAAAAATCGTTTGTTCCAATGAGTACAAGCTGCACGTCTGGCTGTTGGTACTTCTCTGCTACAGAACCTAGAATCGACACAAATGCATCTTTGTTCCATAAATCTTTATCATATTCAATCGCTCGAGGAATCGAGCTTAAGCTCGTAAATGACATCTCTTCTTTTCCTACGAGTACGGAGTGAACTCCGTATTCTTCATGAAATGAAATCGCCATATTGTAAGCATTCATATCTGTTCCTATAATGACCGGTAAAAACTTCTGTTGCATAACTTTCCTCCAAACTAGGAAGTGACTAAAGGGACATACACTTTGAATGTTGTTCCTTTTCCAACTTCACTTTCTACTTCTATTTTTCCATTGTGTGCTTCTACTAAATGTTTGACGATAGCGAGTCCAAGACCTGTTCCCCCGCTATTTCGTGACCGTGCTTTATCCACACGGTAAAACCGCTCAAAAATTCTCGGAAGTTCATCAGGACCCATACCAATCCCTTCATCTTGAATGATCAAAATACCGTATTGCTGGTGTTTGTCACTTCTTAGGGTGATGGCGGTGCCTGGACTTGAGTACGTTATAGCATTACTCACTAGATTGACGACAATTTGTAGCAAACGGTTCTCATCGCCTTTTACAAGCAGTGAGTCATCTCCTTCAATGAGTGGATGAATTTCTTTTGCTTCAGCCGATTGCCTTGTAATCTGGAGAGCTCTCTCAAAGAGAGTCTGTACAGAGACCGCTGTTTTTCGCATTTCAAATTCCTGCTGTTCCATTTTTGAAAGGTCAAGCAAATCATCAATCAACAATTGCAGACGGTCGCTCTCTAGTTTAATGATTTCTAAGAACTCTAGCAAGGTCTCTTCCTTTTGATAAGCGCCGTATAGTAATGTTTCGGTGAATCCTTTAATCGATGTGACCGGTGTTTTGAGTTCATGTGACACGTTCGCCACGAAGTCTTGACGCACTTTTTCAAGGTGTTTCAGTTCGGTGATGTCGTGAATGACGATGACCATGCCCAGCCATTTACCGTACTCTCCGATAACCGGTGCTCCGTAACACTCTGTATACCGAAAACCCTTCGCTGTATTTAAGCGTAATTGTTTTCGTGTTGGCGTTTCTGTCATCAAGAGCTGATAAGCAAATGATTCTAAATCTTTAGGAAGGCCAATGTCTTGATAGTTTTTGGAACGAACTTCTTTGAACTGTAAGCCAAATAACTGGCCAAATGTTTTGTTCATGATGGAAATCGTACCAGATCGACCAAGTACAATAAGACCCGAACCCATTGTCTCAATCAATGTTTTTAGTCGCTCTTGCTCACTTTCACGCTGTTGAGACATCTCTTGAAGATTCCGTGCTAAAACGTTTAGAGAATGGCTAAGTGTAGTGATCCCTGTCAGATCATCTTCAAAAACACGCACTGTGTAATCGCCATCAGCAAGCTGCAGCGCCGTCGTTGAAATATCATCAAATGGCTTAATGTAACGAGCAAGTACTCTACTCGCTACCCATAAAGAGACGAGATAAAACAGTCCAAGAACGACAAACAATACGATATAAAAAATATAAAGGTCTTCACGCTCTACCTGCAATCGCTGGGCGAAAACAATTGGAAAAAGCTGTCCTAAGACGATGCCGAGAGCAGCGAGCATCACGGCATACAGGACAGCAAAGACGAAGAGGAGTCGACTATAAAACGTTCTCATCCTCTTTTCGGCTCCTCAAATTTGTACCCCAATCCACGAATCGTTTTGATGTAGAAAGGTTTGCGACTATTTTCCTCGATTTTTTCACGAATATGACTGACATGAACATCCACAATACGTGTGTCACCTGCAAAATCGTAATTCCAAACCGAACTCAACAGCTGATCACGTGTTAATACGCGGTTTTTATTTTCAACCAAGTACACCAATAGCTCAAATTCTTTTGGCGTAAATTCAAGACTCTCGCCACTTTTCAAAACCTCAAAACGGTCTGGATAAATGACAAGATCGCCAAACTGGTATTTCTTTTCACCTGATGAATCGAAGCCTTCGTTAATACTGGAGCGTCGAAGTAGAGCTTTCACACGTGCAAGTACTTCCCGTGGACTGAATGGTTTCGTCATATAATCATCGGCTCCAAGCTCAAGCCCCAACACTTTATCAAATTCAGCATCTTTCGCTGTTAACATGATGATAGGCACTTGGTTTTTTTGAAGGCGAAGATTTTTGCATATATCCATTCCATCCATATGCGGAAGCATCCAATCCAATAAAATAAGATCAGGATTTTCCTGCTCCGCTTTTTCAAGCCCTTCACGACCATCTAGTGCATTGATGACTTCATAGCCTGCCTCTTTTAAATTGTACGTCAATAACGTTTGAATCGATTGTTCATCTTCAATAACAAGAATTTTAGCCATCGTCTTTTCCCCCTCAGTGATATGAAAACCCCTTTTCAAACCTGAGTATTAGAAATTCTCCATTGATTGTTCCATCATTCGATTTGAAAGTCTTGGCGGAAGCACCTGTAACTCCCCAACAACCACGACTTTTTGTTGCTCATTTTTCGCTTCGACTGCCACAGTAATTTTATTGTTGGCAGCGTCTACTTCTTTCACCTCAAAAATAAATTCAAGCGTATCATAGTGATAGCTTGCATGAGGAAACGAGAGAATTTGTTGGAAGACATGTGAACCAGGACCTGGCATATATTTCGACACAGCGGATGTGACAATACCAGTGAGCATGATCGTTGGCACGACTGGCTTTTCAAATGTGGTTTTCATGGCATAGTCATGTTGTATGTAAAGCGGATTTGCATCATTTGTAAGACCTAAATAAAGTAGTAAATCTTTATCTTCTATTTTTTCAGTGATGACGAGCTTTTCACCGACTGAGATATCTTCTATTTTGCGCCCTAGTTTTCGCTTCTTCCCTAATAACACGGACAATTCCTCCATTCTTCCCTTTGATTCTAGTGTATCAAGAAAGGCAATCTGTCGCTAGTCAAATAAAAAACCGGACCCAAAAGGATCCGGTAAAAAGCAATTACATGTTTTTGATTAACTCGTCAGCGAACTCCGAACATTTCACTTCTGTAGCGCCGTCCATTAGACGTGCAAAGTCATATGTTACAACTTTAGAAGAAATTGTTTTCTCCATAGAGTCCATGATTAGTTTCGCAGCTTCTGTCCATCCAAGGTGCTCAAGCATTAATACTCCTGAAAGGATTACTGAAGATGGGTTTACTTTATCAAGACCTGCATATTTCGGAGCAGTTCCGTGAGTTGCTTCGAAGATTGCGTGACCCGTTACATAGTTGATGTTTGCTCCTGGTGCGATTCCGATTCCACCTACTTGTGCAGCAAGTGCATCTGAGATGTAATCTCCGTTCAAGTTCATTGTAGCTACTACATCGAACTCTTTTGGACGAGTTAAGATTTGTTGTAAGAAGATATCAGCAATCGAATCTTTTACTAAGATTTTGCCTGAAGCCAGTGCATCGCTTTGCGCTTTGTCAGCTGCTTCTGTCCCTTGCTCTTCTTTAATTTTATCGTATTGGTTCCAAGTGAATACTTTGTCGCCAAACTCTTGCTCAGCCACTTCATAGCCCCAGTTTTTGAAAGCTCCTTCAGTGAACTTCATGATGTTCCCCTTGTGAACAAGTGTTAATGATTCGCGGCCTTCTTTGATTGCATACTCAAGAGAAGCACGTACTAAACGCTTTGTTCCCTCTTCAGATACAGGTTTGATCCCGATACCAGAAGTTTCAGGGAAGCGGATGTTTTTAACGCCCATTTCACCTTGTAGGAAATCAACAAGTTTTTTCACCTCGTCAGAACCTTTCGCGTACTCGATACCTGCATAGATATCTTCTGTGTTTTCACGGAAGATGACCATGTCTGTATCTTCTGGACGACGAACTGGTGAAGGAACACCATCGAAGTAACGGACTGGACGTACACATGCGTATAGGTCAAGCTCTTGACGAAGTGCTACGTTCAATGAACGAATTCCGCCACCGATTGGTGTAGTAAGAGGTCCTTTGATTGCTAAAAGGTACTCATCAATTGTGTCTAGAGTTGCTTGTGGTAACCACTCACCTGTTTGGTTGAATGCTTTTTCTCCAGCTAAAACTTCTTTCCACTGGATTTTTTTCTCGCCACCGAATGCTTTTTCAACAGAAGCATCTAATACGCGAACTGCTGCGTTCCAGATATCTGGGCCAGTTCCATCACCTTCGATGAATGGAATTACTGGTTCGTTTGGTACGTTAAGTACACCGTTTTCTACTGTAATTTTACCGTTTGTCATTGTAGTAGTCTCCTCCTAAAGGTCATGAGTAAAGGGCTAGACGCATAAAATGCGGTAGCCCTCGTCGTACTGATTAGCGCTCGTCAATCGGTACGTAAGTCTGCATGCCAGGTCCTGTATATTCAGCACGTGGGCGAATTAGACGGTTGTCTGAATATTGCTCTAAGATATGTGCTGTCCAACCAGATACACGGGAAACCGCGAAAATTGGTGTGAACAAATCGTGATCAATATTCAATGAGTGATATACGGAAGCCGAATAGAAGTCCACGTTTGGTGGAAGTTTCTTCTGGCCAGTTACCAACTCTTCAATTTTAACAGACATCTCGTACCATTTCGACTCTCCACGTAAAGCTGTCAATTTCTGTGACATTTCGCGAAGGTGTTTAGCACGAGGATCGCCATTGCGATATACGCGGTGACCAAAGCCCATAATTTTTTCTTTGTTGTCGAGCTTGTTTTGAATATAGCTCTCTACATTTTCAACTGAACCGATTTCAGAAAGCATTTTCATTACTTGTTCGTTTGCTCCGCCGTGAAGTGGCCCTTTTAGTGCACCGATTGCAGCTACAACACCTGAGTACATGTCTGAAAGTGTAGCTACACAAACACGCGCTGTAAATGTAGAAGCGTTTAGCTCGTGGTCAGCGTGAAGAACTAGTGCTTTATCGAACGCTTCGATTTCAATTGCTTCTGGCTCTTTACCAGACAACATGTATAAGAAGTTAGCAGCATATGTTAAGTCTTGACGTGGTTGTACTGGCTCTTCACCTTTACGCACACGTGCAAATGCTGTTACAAGAGTTGGTAACTTTGCTTGTAGTTTGATTGCTTTTAAGTAGTTTGCTTCGTCTGACATATCTTCAGCTGCCTCATCAAAAAGACCAAGCATCGATACTGCCGTACGTAGAGCAGTCATTGGGTGAACAGATTGACTATCATATGTTTTAAAGTGAGCTAACACTTCCGCTGGTACTGCCATATGCTCAGCTAGTTGCTGCTTCAATTCTGCTAATTCATCGTGCTTTGGAAGACGTTTGTGCCATAAAAGGTAGACAACTTCTTCAAAGCTTGCGTTGTTCGTTAAATCATCAATGTCATAGCCTACGTAAGTCAACGTATCGTCAATAATTGAACTGATCGCTGATTGCGTTGCTACAACACCTTCAAGTCCACGTGTGGATGTCATGTGTCTCTCTCCTTTGAATTGTTTCTATGTACCTCTCAACAACCTTACCTTTCGTATTATAGCTAATTATGGCGGGTTTGTGAATGAAAACGCTTGAATTTATAAATAAATAACAATTGTGCGACAGTTCATTCCCTAAATATTTGAAAAGATTGGATGTAATTGATGAGTCCTTCTAGCAAAAAAATACTATTCTTTGGTAGTTCACTTGTACTCGTTCTTTTTTTCCTACAATTTGTGACACCCGTTTATACTGCTCTTTTTCTAGCCTTTGCTTTATCCCCTATAATGACCTGGGCTAAAGCACATCACAAAAAAAGCCTGACCAGTAAACTGGCCAGACACGATTAACGCACAACAATAATATTCCCTTTACGGATTTTACGTTGGATGAATCGATTGATAGCAGGTCGATACAGTTTTCGAGTTGGCGCTAACAGTAGCGTAATTCCAATGACATCTGTCAAAAAACCTGGTAGCAGCACTAGAACTGCTCCAATACCAATCAATACACCATCCACTACGGTATTGGCAGGATGCTCTCCTCGCTCAATCTGTTTGGGGAGTTCTTTAAAAGCTTGAATTCCTACAGTGCGAACTAAATAAATTCCCACGATTCCTGAAACGAGAATCAGCCCGAGCGTCCATAAGACACCGATCGCCTTACCAACTGTCAGAAAAAGAATGAGTTCGACGATAGGAAAAAGAACAACGGACAATAGAATCCATTTCACGTCATCACGTCCTTAAATAATATGGGCCTGACCGTGATAAATTGCACCAGACTCTGCATCTATTGTAATTTCTTGCTCGTCTTCAATCAAGGAAGTCGCATTCTCTACTCCTACGATTACTGGTTTACCAAGTGTTAAACCTACAACTGCTGCATGGCTTGTTAAACCACCTTCTTCAGCAACGAGGCCTGCACAGTTTTCAATTGCTGGTACCATCTCTTTATCTGTACCGACTGTAACCAAAATTTTGCCCTGCGCTCTTTCAGGATCTGCTATTTCACCAGGTTTAACAACATACGCATTACCGATCGCAGTTGTTTTTCCGATTCCTTGACCTTTAGCAACCATGTCACCTATAACATGGACTTTCATAAGGTTTGTTGTACCAGCTTTTCCGACAGGAACACCAGCAGTGATGATGACCAAATCACCATGTGACACGTAACCATGTTCTAAACTCTCATCAATCGATGTTTCTAAAATTTCATCCGTCGTATGTGCTTTTGCACCAATAATTGGATAGACACCCCATACGAGTGTTAGTTGGCGTGCAGGTCGAGGAGAAGGTGTTACACCGATGATTGGAACACCAGGACGGAATTTTGAAATCATTTTTGCTGTGTGACCACTTTCCGTTGGTGCTAGCACTGCTTTTACATTTAAGTTAAGGGATGTATGCGCAACTGCTTGACCAATTGCATCCGTCATGTTGACACCACGTTTTTTGCTCAGTTTTCCTACAACTGAACGATAATCGACTGCTTTTTCAGTACGTACTGCAATTTTATGCATCGTCTCAACTGATTCTACTGGATACATCCCAGCAGCTGTCTCACCTGAAAGCATGATTGCATCTGTTCCATCTAAAATTGCGTTTGCAACGTCAGAAGCTTCTGCGCGTGTTGGGCGTGGGTTACGTTGCATCGAATCCAACATTTGCGTAGCTGTAATAACCGCTTTCCCAAGTTGATTACATTTTGAAATCAATTTCTTTTGAACAAGAGGCACTTCTTCAGCAGGTATTTCAACGCCTAAATCTCCACGGGCAACCATCAACCCGTCCGATACTTCTAGAATTTTGTCGATGTTGTCGACACCCTCTTGGTTTTCAATCTTTGGTACGATTTGAATATGGCTTCCACCATTTTTCTCAAGTAACTCACGAATTTCTAATACATCCGAATCGCGACGCACGAAAGATGCGGCAATGAAGTCAACGTCTTGTTCGACTCCAAATAAGATGTCTTGTGCATCTTTTTCTGTAATTCCTGGCAATTGTACAGATACACCTGGAACGTTTACACCTTTGTTGTTCTTAAGAGTTCCTGCATTGATGATTGTTGTGTGGATTTTCCCAGCTTCCATGTCGATGGATTCTACGCGAAGTTCAATCAAACCATCATCCAATAAGATAATCGAACCTGGAGTAACATCTTCAATCAACTTATCATACGTAATCGAGAAGACTTCATTGTTCCCAAGAACTTCTGTTGTTGAGATGGCAATCTTTTGTCCTGTTGCCAATTCAATCGCATCATTTTCCATTTTGTGTGTGCGAATTTCAGGCCCTTTTGTGTCGAGTAAAATACCTACAATTTTGTTTAATCGTTTTGATACTTCACGGATGCGCTGAATACGAGCACCATGTTCTTCATGACTTCCATGTGAAAAGTTTAAACGTGCAACGTTCATGCCTGCTAAAATCAACTTTTCTAACATTTCCTCGCTTTCACTGGCTGGTCCAATGGTACATACAATTTTTGTTTTTCTCATGTTTAACTAGCTCCTCGCTTAGATAGATAATTCTTTTGATAGATGATACATGGATAGATCTAAATCATGTTGCCCTTCGAAAGCTTCTTTCATATCATAATCGACCACTTTATTGTGGCGTAAACCGATTGCACGTCCGCCTTTATTTTGTAAGAGCACTTCAACTGCTTTTGCTCCGAACTGGCTGGCCATTACACGATCGCGCGCAGAAGGTGTTCCCCCACGTTGAATATGTCCAAGAACAGACACACGCGTATCCATCGTTGTATACTCTTTAAGTTTTGCAGCAAAATCGTTTCCACTCATCACGCCCTCAGCTACAACAATAATACTATGTTTTTTCCCGCGCTCAGAACCGCTTTCTAAACGTTTCACTATGGACTCCATCGATTCGTTCACTTCTGGAATCAAAATTGTTTCCGCACCTCCAGCAAGTCCTGCCCATACAGCAATATCACCAGCATCACGGCCCATCACTTCAATGATAAACGTGCGCTCATGAGATGTTGCGGTATCACGGATCTTATCGATCGCTTCTACCACTGTATTGAGTGCTGTATCAAATCCTAACGTATAATCCGTACCTGGAATATCATTATCAATAGTACCTGGAATACCAACACATGGAATACTATGATTTGTTAAAACCATAGAACCTTGATAGGATCCGTCTCCACCAATGATGACTAAACCATCGATTTCATGCTTTTTAATTTGTTCTAGAGCTTTTTGTTGCCCTTCTTTCGTACGGAACTCTGGACAACGTGCGGAATACAGCTTCGTTCCACCACGCTGAATGATATCTCCTACGAAACCAAGGGTCATCGGTTCAATTTTACCTTCAATCAAACCCTGGTAGCCGTTATATATGCCATAAACCTCAAGTCCTTCATAAATCCCTTTTCGAACGACTGCTCGAATAGCTGGATTCATACCAGGTGCATCTCCACCACTTGTTAATACAGCAATTCTCTTCACAAGAAATCCTCCTCGCGTCACCATTTCTTCATTTAGCTTATCATGCAGGATGTCAGATGTCTAAGTTGTGAAACAATGAAAACGCTTTATTTTCAGAAATATTTTCATTGGACAAAAAAACCTTTTCTCGTTTCCGAAAAAAGGTAGGTGTATCTTTAAAACCATGCGATTCTAGGACGAAAATGATCCCATCTTCGCAAATTTTTCGTAGCGTTGCTCCACTAATTGCTGCGCATCTAAAGAAGAGAGTTCGCGTAAAGAAGACACAATTGCCTCTTTTACAAATACAGCTTGTTGCTGCTGATCTAGATGTGCACCGCCCCTCACTTCTGGAATGATCTCATCGATGATTCCCATCTCTTGAAGGTCAGCTGCTGTTATCTTCATAGATTCTGCGGCCTTTTGAGCTAAGCTCGCGTCTTTCCAAAGAATTGAGGCTGCTCCTTCTGGAGAGATTACTGAATAGGTGCTGTTTTCAAGCATGTGCACGTGATTTGCTACACCTAGTGCTAACGCTCCTCCACTACCGCCCTCACCGATAATAATACTTACGACTGGAACTGAGAGATCCGCCATTTCAATTAAGTTTCGTGCAATGGCCTCACTTTGCCCACGTTCTTCTGCCGCTTTTCCAGGGTATGCGCCTTTTGTGTCAATCAAACAAAGGATAGGGCGACCAAATTGTTCCGCTTGCTTCATTAGACGCAACGCTTTCCGGTAACCTTCTGGATGTGGCATCCCGAAGTTACGGCGCACGTTTTCTTTCGTGTCACGCCCTCGTTGATGTCCGATAATTGTGATCGGGTTGCCATTTAATTTTCCTAAACCGCCTACGATTGCGGCATCATCTCCGTAATTACGATCTCCGTGCAATTCGATGAAATCTTCAATTAAAGCATCAATGTAATCATACGTAGTCGGGCGCTCAGGATGGCGTGCAATTTGGACGCGGTCCCAAGGTTGAAGATTCGAATAGACATCTTCACGGAGTTCGTGCAAGCGCAGTTCTAGCTTTTCAATTTCTTCGGATAAATCCACATCAGCGTCTTCTGTATAGGATTTGAGTTCAATAATTTTTGCTTGGAGCTTTTCAATCGGTTCTTCAAACGATAATGTTTTTACCATTTGACTACCTCCTTACTGTGCAAGGCTACTAAAGTTGAGAGAGTTTGTTTCAATTGATGGCGATGAACTACAGCATCGAGCTGTCCTTTTTCAAGTAAAAATTCTGCAGTCTGAAAATCTTCCGGTAATTTCTCTCGAACTGTCTGCTCGATTACGCGACGACCTGCGAATCCAATTAATGCTTTTGGTTCAGCTAAGTTAATATCTCCCAGTGAAGCAAAGCTTGCAGAGACACCACCTGTTGTCGGATGCGTCAAAACTGCTACATATAATAAGCCTTCATTTCGGTGACGGTTTAATGCAACGCTTGTTTTGGCCATTTGCATCAGTGAAAGAACGCCCTCTTGCATGCGTGCACCTCCACTTGCTGTAAACAAGATGAACGGTAATTTGTGTTTTGTTGCATATTCAATGGCACGTGTGATTTTTTCACCGACAACAGACCCCATTGAGCCCATGCGGAAAGTTGAATCCATGACACCAAGAACCACCTGTTGGCCTTCCAACTTGCCAGTCCCTGTCCAAACCGCTTCGTTTAAACCTGTCTTCTTTTGATCCGACTGAATCTTTTCTGTATAACCTGGGAAGCCTAGTGGATTTGTCGTTTGAAGGTCTGTATCAAATGATTGTTGTCCTTCCTCCTCGAGTAAAAGCGCTACTCGCTGCTTAGCATTTAATGTATAGTGGTGTTCGCAGTGTGGACATACCCATAGATTTGCTTCAATTTCTTTGGTGAATGTATTTTTTTTACATGAAGGACACTTCATCATTATGCCTTCTGGAACATCATTTTTATGTGTTTTTCTTGGGACAGTTGCGTACTTCACTTTATTTTTTGCAAATAGTTCTCGAATCATTCAGTCTCTTCCCCTTTCAAATCACCTTGCCACTGTTCTAGCAACTGATGTGCCTTGGGCCAATCCGTTGTTTCAATGGCTGTCAGGAGCTTCTCCCACACCACTCGGTCTTCATCAGTTAGAGATGTACGTAGTGGATTGCTGCTGTATTCATTAAGTAAAAGCCAAATTTTTAATGCCAATCGATTACCAGAAGCAATGATCAATTCTTTTACTAGCCATTCTTGCTGGATGTCATCTGTTGTTTCTAAAGCTTTTTTTAGTCCTACAAGATTTAGTGCATTTTGAGCACTCATTTCAAATAGCGCTTGTTTTTCAAGTGCTTGTCTTGTAGAAAGAATGTCTTCTAAAGACTTGGTATCTTTTAAAATAAATGTCGCAAGGACTTCTACTAATTTATGTTTACGAAAGTCTGCTAAAAAAGTTCCTTCTCCGCGTCTAGTTTCAATTAGTCCAAGTAATTCAAGGCTTCGTAGTGCTTCTCGAACGGTGGACCGGCCTACTTCTAAGCGTTCAGCTAATTCGCGCTCGGACGGGAGTTTCCCTCCGATTGGAATGCGTTGTTGCTCGATGATTTCTCGAAGTTTACGGACAATCTCAGTAAATAGTTTAGGTGAAGCATTCGTCATCTCGTCACCTTTTTCCATTTTTTTGAAAGTGGTCTGACCACTCACATGTAGTAGCATACCGTATTTTTTTCATGCTGACAACAAAAAAAACCGCCAAATATCTTGGCGGTTAGACAGATTCTACTGTTGAAACGATTAATTGCATTCTTCCGTTTCTTTGGTCAAGCTTTCCTTGTATCTTGTAGACCTGTTGCTCTTTCAGCTGCACATTGACAACAGCAAATGTCTCTGGGAAAAAGGTGAGGTCAAGTTCATCACGTTCATCTTCTATCACAGCAAAAGCCATTGCTTGACCTTTTTTTGTGCGGATTTTTCGGATTTCCTTAAGGAGTCCTATGACTTTTACCTGCTTACCAATCTGTTGTCCGATTTCATCTAAAGACTGTAAAGAAGGATGGAGCTTTGACCGAAATTCCTCTACTGGATGTGTTGAAATATAGGTCCCCACCACTTCTTTCTCATACGCAAGTTTATAGACTGTCGGCATTGCTGCACTCTCTGTATATTTGGGTTCTCCAAAAGAGGCAATCGATCCAGACAACAAATCTACTTTATCACTTGGTCGCACAAGTTCCGCATGCATGACAGCTGGATCAAGACTTGCAAGTAGAACAGCTCGATCTTTCCTTAAAAAATCTAGTGCTCCAGCTTTAATAAGTGGCTCAATTGTTTGACGCGTGAAATGCACTGCTGATAAATCAGAAGCGAGTTCAAATAACGATTTCCAAGGCGACTGCCTGAGTTTTCTCACTTCAAGAAGCTTAACTAAAAAGGGTTTTGAAATGCCTTTGATGCTGCTTAATCCAATTCGAATTCCCTCACCGTCAACAGTAAATCGTGTTGAACTTTTCCAAAGATCTGGAGGCAGAAGAGGAATCGATCGCCGCTTCATCTCACGGAATAGTGCCAACTGTTTGTCACGATTGCCAGCTGATGAAGTAAGTAACGTAGCATAAAAGATTTTTGTATAATGGGCTTTGATATACGCCATTTGCATCGCAATTAAACTGTAAGCTGTCGCATGGCTTTTTGGGAATCCGTACTCAGAAAAACGTACAATCAATTCATATAAATTTGATGCAACCGATTCATCAACTTGTTGTCGACGTGCCGAATCTACAAATTTCTTTTTCTCGCTCATCAAAACAGCTCGATCTTTTTTACTCACTGCTCGGCGTAGCAAATCCGCTTCGGCATATGTATATCCTGCAACTGCACGTGCAATTTGCATGATTTGCTCTTGATAGACAATGATTCCATAGGTTTCCCGTAAAATCGGCTCAACTGAGGGATGGGGATAGCTCACCTTTTCTTGACCTTTTTTCCGAGCAGCAAAATTCGGAATAAATGCCATTGGTCCTGGTCGAAACAAGGCATTTACAGCTACAACTTCACGGAATGACTCTGGATTCACAACCGTCAACGCCTTGCGCATTCCGGCGGATTCAAACTGAAATACGCCAAGTGTGTCACCGGATGCTAGAAGCTTTAATGCTCCTCTATCTTCTCTATCAATTTGCTCGGTACGAAAAGAGACGTTCTCAGTTTCTCGTATCCGCGCTGTCATTTGCTCGATCAACGTCAAATTTCGGAGTCCTAAAAAGTCCATTTTCAACAGTCCCGCTGCTTCTACTTCTTTCATTGTCCACTGCGTCAAATACATACCATCTTGATGCTCTTCAATTGGTACAACATCGACGAGTGGTACTGGTGAAATAATGACACCTGCAGCGTGAACAGTAACATTGCGCGGCATCCCTTCAAGCCTTGTTGCCAGGTCAAGCCAGAGCGCATGTTTCTCATCACGGGCTACAAAGGCTTGTAATTCTCTATTTTCTGCAAGCGCTTTTTGCAGGGATGACACTTGAGAAGGAATGGCTTTTGATAAAAAACTTAATGTTTCTTGTGAAAATTCCATCACCCGGGCTACTTCGCGAGCAACTGCTTTTGTTGAGAGTGTTCCAAACGCTAAAATCTGTGCAACGTACTGAGTACCATATTTATCACGCACATAAGCAATCACTTCATCACGGCGATAATCTGTAAAATCCACATCAATATCGGGAAGTGAGACACGCTCGGGATTTAAAAAACGCTCAAACAATAAACCATACTCAAGAGGATCGATACCAGTTATCCCAAGAGCATATGCAACTAATGAACTTGCAGAAGAACCGCGGCCTGGTCCGACAGAGATTCCTTTTGACTTTGCATAGTGAATAAAATCTTGCACGATTAAGAAATAATCACTGTAGCCCATCTTCTCAATGATAGATAGTTCGTAGTCGATCCGCTCCTGATAAGCCGTGGGTAAATTCCCCATTAATTTCTCTAATCGACCATAAGTCAATTGGCGCAAGTAGTCCGCAGTATTTGCACCTTCAAGCATAGGGAATTTCGGTAGTAAAGGCGTTTCAGATACCAAGGAATAGGATGAGGAAAACAACTTATAAAATGACTGATCCCATCCTTTTAGAGGTGCGAACAATTCTTCCCATTGAGTTGTCGAATAAAGGGAATGAACCTCGGGCTCTGCTACTTCATGCAATTTTTTGCCTTGGTCAAGTGCTTGCAAAAGGCGATAGGCTAATTGGTCGTCTTTGGTCTCAAGCTGCGCAGGAGCGTATGGCATCACAAAAGGATGATTGGACTTTAACTGCGCTATAAATTCTTCGTCCGTTGCTGTTTCAAACGAGATAGCTGGAACAGTAGTGGGAGAATACAATGCGGAGAGTTGTGGGTACACGTGTCGCGTCGTTACAAGTAATGAAACCAATCCTTCAGAATACGCCGTAAACCATTTTTGTGGAACGGCTGGCACATGTCTCGTCTCGATAGCGCTTGAGAGCTTCAGTAAGTTTTTCCACCCTTTTTGTGTGCGCGCGTAACTCACCACTTCCACCCGCTCCCCTTCATTAATTTCCAATTGATAGCGAAGACCAATGATAGGTTGGATATTGCGTTTTACCATTTCAGAGTGAAACGCCTGCACCCCATAAAGGGTAGAATTGGTTAGTGCAGCTAATTTAATAGCATTTTTACTCAGATGGTCCCCTAGACGATCTAGCCGGATCGTACTTTGTAATAGATCCATCGATGTAATAATTTGTGGATAGCAGATCGTCATAGGCCCCTCCTATAAGTGATACATTTCGTTTAAGACATCTTCTACTTCATTCCATTCGTAAATCGTGGCACCAGAGGCTAGTGGGTGACCACCGCCATTAAACTTTTTAGCAATGCCGTTAATCACTGGGCCTTTAGAGCGTAAACGAACGCGAATACTCTCAGAATCTTCAATGAAAAACACCCATGCCCGCATGCCTTGAACATCTGCAAGAGCACTCACTAAAAGAGATGCTTCAGATTGACTTACGCCATATTCTTCAAGTAGACGCTTCGATAATTTCACATGCCCGATGCCATTTTTCATCTCAAAATTCTCGTACACGTATCCTTTTAATTTCAATACATTTGGAGACACTTCATACATCTCATTAAATAATTTCGTACGATCGAAATCATAGCCCATTAGTTCTCCTGCATAGCTCATCGTTTTGAGTGATGTACTAGTGAACATGAATCGACCAGTGTCCCCTACGATTCCTGCATACAGGAGCCGTGCTGCTTGATCCGGAAGTGTCCAGTCTTCTTGCTGCTCTCCTGTTTTGAATAACGAGTAAATAATTTCGCTAGCTGAACTTGCTTGTGTATCTACATACACGATATCTCCATAGGGATCTTCGTTTGGATGGTGATCAATTTTAATCAAGAATTCCCCTTTTTTATAGCGTTCATCATCGATTCGTTCTGTGTTTGCAGTATCTGTTACGATAATCAAGGCATTTTCAAATGCAGAATCCGGAACAACCATTGGTTTTGCAAGATAATCTAGAGTTAAATCATGTTTGCCTGTTACATAGATCTCTTTTTCTGGGTAGTTGTGCTTGAGTAGCATGTGAAGGCCGATTGAGGAGCCGTACGCATCTGGATCAGGTCGAACGTGGCGGTGAATCACAATTTTAGAATAGTGTTTAATTTTGTCCAGTATTTGACGATGCATATAGTTTCCTCCTGTAGAGTCGTTCCCAAATGTCGCATTTTCATGTAAAAGTCGTTAAACTAGAGAAAGCACGGTTTTGGAGGGAAACGAATGAATTCAATATTAGTAATTGCTATAGTTATCTCTATTGTATGGTATTTCTATTTTAAAACAAGACAATTTCGAACGGATCTTCCAATACGCAAGAAGTGGTATGCAGCTAAAGCAAGTAGTTGTTTAGGCGCCTTCGTCTTCTTATTTGGATTAAATTATGTCTTTTTATTTCCAGAAACGTTAACATACGTTATTGCGGGTATCTTTATGGTACTCGGTGGATATATGGCTGTCTTTAATTATAAAGCATCGAAGCATTATGGGAAGTATGTGCAAGAAGAGTTTGAATTGAATCAGTGAGTGAAAACCGTTCTGCCATAAGTGGCAGAACGGTTTTTTAATGGTCGAATATTTGATACGTAATAAGAGCTTTCCCTACAAGTTGTTTATCGTTATATGCCTCTACATCCACTTTCGCCATACGCCGAGTAAAATCGAGAACTTTCGGATACAATTTGATATTCGCTTCTAGTGGAACCGGCTTGGTATGGTAAATCGTAATATTTTCAACAACACTTTCGATGCGCTTTTTCGTGCGCAATGCTTGAGATCCTGCTTCTGCCAAAACAGTAGTAAAAGCTCCATAGGACAAGGTTCCAAAATGATTCGTCATTTGAGGTGTCACCGTAAAAGCTGTTCCTGATTTTTCATCAGTTGCAGGCGTCATTTGAGACTTGATCAAATCATCAATCGTCTCTCCGTTTTGTGGCTGGCGTGAAGATGCTTGCAATGCTTTTAAAACATCTTGCCTACTGATGATACCTTTTAGTCGGTTCGAGTCATCAACGACCGGAAGAAGGTCAATACTCTCCCACACCATTCTGTGGCTCGCTGCTGCAACACTCGTCGTCAATGTGATAACAATCGGGTTTTTCGTCATCACCTTGTCGATTGTATCCATACTTTGTGCGTCCATTACATCTCGTGCCGTTACGACTCCTACAACTACATCTTTTGAATCAAGAACTGGATACCCTCCGTGGCTTGTTGTGCTGTTCAGTTCACGATATTTCTCAACCGTATCTGTGACATGCAGATATGCAGTCTGTTCTTTTGGTATAAAGATGTCTTCTATTAATAGCACATCTTTTTTAATCAATTGATCATCAATTGCGCGGTTAATCATTGTTGCTACAGTGAATGTATCGTAGCTTGTTGAAATTAAAGGCAGTTCTAGCTCGTCGGCTAAGCGTTTAGACGATTCCGGCACGTCAAATCCTCCGGTTACTAGCACAGCCGCTCCTGCTTTGAGCGCATGTTCATGAACTTTGTAGCGATTTCCGACAATCAACAAGTTTCCAGGATCCACATAGCGCATCATGTCATCGACTTGCATGGCACCGATCACAAATTTACTTAATGACTTATGTAACCCTGATTTCCCGCCAAATACTATTCCATCTACAATGTTCACAACTTCTGCGAAAGTTAAACGTTCGAAGTTTTCTTTGCGTTTCACTTCAATACGAATTGTCCCCACGCGTTCAATCGTTGAGACGAGTCTACGATTCTCCGCTTCTTTTATTGCGCGGTAAGCAGTTCCTTCACTAACTGTTAAATCCTTTGCAATTTGCCGAACCGAGATTTTATCTCCAATAGGTAACGACTCGATGTAACTCAAAATTTGCTCGTGCTTTGTTGCCACTGTCTTTCACGTCCTGTCTGATTGGTGCTCTTATCTTACCACAGTCTACTAAAAACGAACCTCTTCCCCGGCTTTAAGAAGTTGAACATCAGCACTGTGTACAAGAGATTTGAAATGTTCAGGGTCTTGTTCGATTGGTGGAAAAGTATTGTAGTGCATAGGCACAACGATCTTTGGTTCAATAAATTCCACCGCGCGTGCAGCATCACGAGGTCCCATCGTAAAGTTATCACCAATTGGCAAGAAAGCAAGATCAATGCCGTGCTCCCCGATTAATTTCATGTCGCTAAACAACCCTGTGTCTCCAGCATGGTAAATCGTTTTACCTTCAATCTTCAAGAGTAATCCCGCTGGCATACCGGTATAGTGTACTGTCCCCTCGTTGTCTGTATAAGAGGAACTGTGGAAGGCTTGTGTAAACTTTACAGTTCCAAAATCAAACTCTCGGCTCCCGCCAATTCCCATGCCATGTGTGTCTGCACCTTGAGTAGCTAAATAATCCGCCAGTTCAAATGTTGCAATAACAAGTGCGCCATGGTCTTTGGCCAGATGAATTGTATCGCCAACATGGTCATTATGGCCATGAGTTAAGAGAATATGTGTAGGTTTTTCATTCTTCGCTTGCAAATCTGTCTGTCCGTTCCCCGTAAGAAATGGATCAATTAAAATTGTGTGGTCTCCAGTTTCAATTTTTACAACCGAATGTCCATGGTACGAAATTTTCATAGGAATCACTCCAATAGTCAGATTTTACTGCTAACTTTTATTCTACTATGTTAGGATGGAAAATAGGTAGTCATATACATAGGAGGTCTTTTCACATGCAGAAGATTACAGCTCTACAACATCAATTGAAAGAACATCAGGTCGACGCAGCTTTTATCACACACCCTGATAATGTTTTCTATTTCACAGGGTTTCGTAGCAATCCCCACGAACGATTACTCGGGGTATTCATTCCTGCTGATGGTGAAAGTTTTTTAATTTGCCCTCAAATGGAAGTACCAGATGCAAAAGAATTCTTTAGTGGCCTGTTGATAGGACATGTAGATACTGAAAACGCTTGGGATAAACTTGTCTCATCGTTTACAGTTCCTGTCGCAAAGCTTGCGATTGAGAAAAGCCACATGACGGTTGAACGGATGGAATTTTTAGAAAGTCGCATCCAAGGCGTGACATTCTCTGGTATTGATGACGTCGTGACGGAAATGCGTTTGATCAAAACGGAAGAAGAACTCGTCCATCTTCGTAAGGCAGCAGAACTTGCCGATTATGCGATTGAAGTTGGATGCTCACTGATTGCAGAAGGAAAAACAGAGATGGAAATTTTGTCTGAAGTGGAGACCGCTGTTAAAGCAAAAGGTGCGGATGGCATGTCCTTTAGTACGATGGTACTGAGCGGATTGAAAACAGCATCTCCTCATGGAACACCTGGAAATCGAAAAATCCAAAAAGGCGATTTTATCTTGTTTGACTTAGGCGTTTTAGTAAATGGCTATTGTTCGGATATCACGCGTACCGTAGCATTTGGTGAACCAACGGAAGAACAGCGAACGATTTATGAAACAGTGAAAGAAGCGGAAGAAAAAGCCGTATCACTTGTTAAAGCTGGAGTGCTCGCGAAAGATTTGGATAAAGCAGCACGCGACATTATTACGTCGGCAGGATACGGAGAGTATTTCACACATCGTCTTGGACATGGTCTTGGCATTTCGGTTCACGAATTCCCATCGATTCACGGGGAAAATGATATGGCTTTACGCGAAGGAATGGTCTTCACAATTGAGCCAGGTATTTACCACCCAGAAGTAACGGGTGTGCGAATTGAAGATGACGTTGTGGTTACGGCAGATGGTGTGGAAGTTTTGACGAAGTTTACGAAGGAATTACTAGTTTTAGATGTGTAGAACGGCACTCTAGCTGGCCTCAATCTCTGGCGCTGCGGCAGTGAGTTCCAGGGGGAGCATACCGGAGCCCAATGTCATCAAGCTAACAATACATTTTCTGTAAGTTATATTTCTGACTTTCCAAACAAATTACTTGACTTTTCAAAAAAAGCACCAAAATCAAC
>NZ_JAFBFG010000008.1 GCF_016909155.1 Chryseomicrobium aureum | reverse complement strand
GCTGGTCCACCCGTTCAGTATGTCTTTCAGACATGGCCAGTAAAAGCGCCTTATAGGCGCAGAGCAAACCACCAGTTCTACTGGTGGTTATGATTTTTTAGGTACCTGTCCCAAAAACTATTCTGACATTCATGACTATTCACTAGATATACATTTTGAGGCCGCATTCTTATGTTAATTTCTGACTATTTATAAATTGTGTTGGAATTGTGCGGGTACCAGGTACCTTTTGGGAACTGTTGGTAATCGTTGAATGAATAGTGAAGGGAACCTTTCAAATGAAGTTGAGTGGAAAGGAGGGGTTGACTCCAGTGGGATTCCAGTCTGCCGTGAGATCCCGCAGGAGCCTGCGACGAGGAAGCTCACGCAGCGCCCACGGAAAGCAGCCCCGCAGTGGAACTCAACGTTTCAAAGTCGGAGTTTCTAGAGTGGCGATCTGCACATCTAAAGTGTGACATTTCGTGTCTCAAATTGTTATACTAAATCTGATAAGAAATCACCCACCAAGAGGAGACCAAATGCATGTACACTAACTTACAAGAATGCCTAGATTTCGTATTCTCCATTCGTACGAGCACTTACAAACGCACACCCCTAGAGATGATCGAGGATATCTTAAACGACCTCGGAAATCCACACCATACATTTAAAACCATCCACTTTGCCGGTTCGAACGGAAAAGGTTCCACATTAAATGCAGTTGACTCAATTTTAAAAGAAGCTGACCTACAAGTGGGTGTGTTCACATCACCACACATTCACCGCGTCAATGAGCGTATTCGTATTAACGAAGTGCAGATTCCAGACGACAAATTGCTTGATTACTTGAACCAAGTACTATCAATTGTCGAAACAAAATACGATGGCAAATATCCGACGTTCTTTGGCATTATCACAATCGTTGCGTACATGCACTTTGCGGAACAGCAAGTAGACGTTGCGCTGATTGAGACAGGAATTGGTGGTTTACGTGACTCAACAAACGTTATCACACCGCTCATCTCCGTTATCACAACAGTTTCATATGACCACACGGACGTCCTCGGCGAAACGATTCAAGAAATCGCGTCTGAAAAAGCGGGAATCATCAAGCCAGGCGTTCCAGTCGTTTCAAGTGTGAAAAATCCTGAAGCGCAAGTTGTCATTCGTGAAACGGCGGCAGAAAAAAATGCACCACTTCAACAATTAGAAGAGCACATGAAAGTATCTAATGTTCGATTAGAAGACGGGTACCAAGTGTTCGACTTAGAAATCGGGGAAGCCCGTTTAGAAAATATCGCACTTTCCATGTTCGGCATTCACCAAGCAGAGAACGCAGGCTTAGCAGTAACAGCTGTGAAAACGATCGCAGATTCGTTCAATGTGTCAGATGAAGCCATTTATGCAGGGCTGAAAAAAGCGAAGTGGGCAGGGCGCTTTGAGAAATTCGGCGACCATATCGTGATCGATGGAGCCCACAATCCAGAAGGCATGACAATGCTTCTGCAAACATTAACGGCCGTATATCCGGAATACAAGTATCACTTCCTTTATGCAGCTCTTGAAGAGAAAGACAATGCATCAAGTGTCGCGATGGTCGATCAAGTCGCAACAGACATTACGTTCACATCGTTCCACCACGCTGGCGCAACTCCAAAAGAAAAATTGATGGACTATTCGTCCCACACAGAAAAGTCAGCTGTTGATGACTGGAAAAAGGTTATCACAGACTTCCAATCGTCTCATGGAGAGACAGATGTTCTTGTCATCACAGGGTCTCTTTACTTTATGAGCGAAGTTCGGGAATACTTAGTAACTCTTAATCTGTAACAAAAATGAAAGGCTCGGATTCTTAGGAATGCGAGCTTTTTCAATTCGAAAAAGGAGATGAGACGATGAAAATCACTGGATTCGATACATACAAAAATCGATTCGGTATTGAGAGCCGTTCTGTGATCGAACCTGGCCTCGAGCGAATTGAGCGAGTTTTGGCTGCACTCGGTCACCCTGAACGTCATGACAAAATCATTCACGTTGCAGGTACAAATGGGAAGGGGTCCACAATTGCATTTTTAAAAGCACTTTGTGAAACACATAATCTTACATATGGAGCGTTTCAGTCACCTGCGATAGTTGATGTACATGATCAAATTGTAGTAAATGGTACTACAATCAGCGAGCACGAAATGAATTCGATTGTCGAGAAAGTATCAAAGGTAGAAGAAGCAAAGACACTAACGGACTTTGAGCTTCTCACGGTCTGCGCATTTTTGTTCTTTCAACAAAAAGAAGTGGAGATGTGGCTAGTTGAAACCGGAATGGGTGGTCGCTTTGATAGCACAAATGTCGTGCCAAACAGTACAGCAGTCATTACAAGCCTCTCGATTGACCACACCAATTTCTTAGGTACAACACTCGATGACATCGGCTCGCACAAAGCGGGCATTATCAAACAGAAGGCGAATGTCTTTGTACCAGAGTCGATTTATCTCGCGCCAATCGAAAAGGAAGTGGAAACGAAGAATGCAAGACTGAACATGATTGCACCCCTGGGCGATGAAATCGAAATTGCTTTGCTCGGCGACCACCAGCGAATGAATGCTTCACTGGCAGTTGCAGCTTTCCAATCATTAGTTGAATCTAATCCCGGTGCGATCGAGCAAGCTTTGAAAACCGCCTATATTCCATTTCGAATGGAGAAGATTGCAGAAAATGTGTACTTGGATGGAGCCCATAACTTAGAAAGTGCAGTCAAACTCGCTGAGACAATAAAAAAATCATTCAAAGGTCAATCTATCCATTTAATAATGGGAATATTAGCCGATAAAGAGTATAAGGAAATTTTAATAGCCCTGGAAGAAGTCGCAGATAAAATCACATTTGTCCAATTTTCTCATGAACGTGCACTTGATGCAAATAGACTAGTCGAATTATGTCGGATAGAAAATTGTGATTTGAAGAAAGTCGAAGATATAGTAATAAATTTAACAAACGATGGAAAAACAAGTACTTTTCTCACAGGTTCACTGTACTTTTTAACTGAATGGCGATTCAAAAAAAGCCAATAATGCCCGATGGATTTTTCTTATGGAGTGCTATAATTTTATTTGTCAGACAACTCTAAAAATGGAAGGCGGGAGACAATGGAATTCAGCAAGCGTACGAAACGTACCATCGTTTTACTTTATTGCTTTACCGCACTTCCACTCATGGCACTCCTTTTTCTCGCATTTCCTAGTCAACCAATCGACTGGCTGATTTTTTCGTTTATGTTCATATTGGCACTTGCAACAACTGCTATTCCATTCCATATCGGGGCAACAACAATATTCCTATCCCAATGGGTGACAGTTGCAGCTTTTCTGCAGTACGGGGCAGGTGTTGAAATGATTCTCGTACAATTTTCAATCTTACCGATGTTATTCCGCGTTCGTTTTTTAACAGATTTGCCGTATCGGATTTTATTTAATTCTTGGATGTTTGTTCTGGTCTCTTTAGTATCGGCTTTGGCGGCTCATGCAGTTGGGTACCAGCTCGGTACAACAGACATTGGAATGATTTTAATTGGAGCTAGTGTGTTTATGTTCGTAAGTTTAACAAGCAATCACATCATTTTATATACAAGAGACAGGATTTTAGGAAGTAAAGATAAATTCTTCTCACGCGATGCTCTTTGGGACTACACGGGAAGCTTAATTACATTGCCTTATGCGATATCACTATACGTGCTTCAAAATGAGATCGGTTGGATTGCCTTTCTATTACTAGGTATTCCATTTTTACTTGTTACCTATGTCGTGCGAATGTACAATACCGTAGAGCGTGCTAACCTTGCACTTTCGAAAGCCAGCGCATTTGGTCATGAAATGGCAGATCGCTTAAGTGTCAATCAAATTGTCGATATGTTTATGAAGCGAGTGGCAGAATTGTTCCCGCTCGATGCCATTTACATTGTTGATAATTTAAAAGGCCGCTACGTTGTACTCCGAGCTGTTGTGGACAAAGAAGAAGTTACAATTGAAGTAGATTCAGAATCGATACAGAACTCATTCATTCATTCTTATTTTAGTCGATCTGAAAAACAGTGCTTTAGTAAAGCTTCTGAGTGGAGAGAAGATGCGCCTGATTTTCTTGAGAAAGATATGAACAGCTTGTTAATTGTTCCTATCCATCGCAACAAAAAGACAGAAGGAATGGTCATTTTATCTGCGCGAAAGAAATATGCGTTTGAAAAATACCAGATGGACATTGTTCACTTATTATCGACGTACTTTGCAGTTTCTTTAGAAAAAGCAAAATACGTACACGCAGCTGTTGAGAAAAGTGAGACATGTGCTTTGACCGGACTTTATAATTATCGCTATTTAGATAAAAAGCTAGAAATTGAGCAAAACCGCTTAGATACGAATCCACATCTTTATTTATCTGCACTTATGTTAGATATTGACCACTTTAAACAAATTAACGATCAATATGGCCATCATGCCGGAAATAGTGTATTAAAAGATTTTGCGCGTTTATTAAAAAATCATGTTCCAGAGGATGGAACGATTGCACGCTATGGTGGAGAAGAGTTTGTCATTCTATTACCGCACATGACGAAACAAGATGCCGCTGAACTAGGCGAGAAGATTCGAAAAGAAGTTCAAATCACTCCTTTTTTAATAGATTCGGACCTCTCCAAAAATCGACAAGATGAAATCATTTATTTGACGGTCTCGATTGGTGTTTCAAATGCACCAGAAGATACCGATGAAACAATCACAATGCTACGAAACGCCGATCGCGCGCTCTACATTGGAGCTAAGCAGGCGGGGCGGAATCGTGTAGCGGAATACAATAGTAACTAAAAAAACAGCCGCATCGGCTGTTTTTTAGTTGTATTTGATTTTTGTTAGTGATGCCCATTCTATGGGAGTAATTGTGATGGATTGAGAAGAACTTGCATATTCAGAAGTTATACTTACAGAGCAGGCTGTCTCAAAACGAGCTTCATCTAAGTAAACAGGACCTGAGTAAGATTGATTTGTTTTATACTTTGCTGGATTAAATATTAATAGTTTACTATTATTTTCTAATATATAATTATCAGTTGGATCCCAAAATGAATTAAATACACACATCGTAGAGTTATTTAATGCTATAACTTTGTTTTTAGGTTTTTGAATAAAAATATCTTTAACTAAAATCTTCGAGTTAGTAAAAGATGTTTTAACTGCGCTAGAGTTTGAAGTGAAATTTAATATATTTGTTACTACATTGGCATTATAAACATAACTTTGATTGTGATTAAAAGTAATGGATTTTTCAGATAGAACAGTAATAGTGTTTTTGGCTAAATTAGTACCATCAAGATCCCCCTTTTTTTTGTTGTTTCTATTCTCAAGTTTTTCAAAACTAATAGCTTTTGTACTTAAAATATCTCTAGTATGAGGAGCTGTGTTATTTGCAAATTTTAATTCACTATTTGAACAAGCAAAATTTGTGCCACACATGAATTCATTAAATGTAATACCGACCACAGGAGTTCCTGCTGCAGTAGTGGTAATTGAATAGCTAATTCCTAGATTATCGGGTAAGTTAATTGTCAGATCAATTGAGTTTTCTTTACTTGAATCTCCAATTAAAGAGGTTCCATATACAGTTACGACTTTTTTATTCGATGAGATGAAATTTGCAACCTCATTTTGTAATGAATAAGTCGGATCAACTGAAGTGGATGTGTGGTAAGAGTTACTATCTACATCCTTATCTAAAGTTCTTAACAATTCTATAATCTCTATTGCTGTTGCAAGCTCATGTTTAGCAATCGATTCTTCCACTTTGTTATCGAATTGAATTCTGGTTAAATTCTTGTCTATGCTTTCCACATCACGCTTAAGTGTTTGTTGGTGACGAATAATAATTTCTGAGGTTTTTGCCTCGATATACTCTGCACCCATCTCGGCTACAGAGTAGGAGATGCTAGTTGTACTAGTATTTTTAATTTGCTTAGATTGATTTATAGATGCAACAGCAAACGAAGCAGTTACAAGAAACAACAACACTACTAAAACTAATGTTAGTAATAATGTGTAGCCCTTTTGATTTGTTAAGAAATTCATGATTTCTCACTCCACTCATGGAATATAATTACTATTAGTATATCAAAAGAGATAGGTCTATAGGTATGATATTCTGGAATGTAAAAATAACGATTTTACATAATGAGAAGTTTAGTCCAAAGACCTAAAAAAGCTAAGCGAAGTCGCTTAGCTAGTCAGTAGTTAATTTTGATAATGTTGTATTTAATACATAATAAGTTGATTTTCCATCCTTGAATTCAGCAGTTAAGCTCAAATGCACAGGCAAAAGAATTCTTCCCCCATTTGAATAACTTGCAATACTCAAAGTAGCTTCTTCTTGATTGATTATATTATTTTCAATAGTGGGCGAGACATTATAAAGTTGATAAGTGACTCCAGGGCGTTTTGGAATTCTAATTTCACCATCATCTTTAGAGTTAATCACTAATTGGCCAGCCTCAATTTTTAGATCTATAATTGTGCTTCTTGTATGAGTAGATTGTAATGTCGACAAAATCACATTCGCTTCCTGTTGTAAAGACTGTGTAGTAACGGCATAACTATTGGAATCAATCGTCTGGAAAAAAATTCTCCAAATCAGAATTGTAAGAAATCCTATAATTACAATAACCGCAAGTAACTCCACTAAAGTAATACCCTTTTGATTTTTCATCTTGTCATCCTCCGGTCACTGTAACTGGTAGATTATCAGATGTAAGGTAGCCATAATTTGTTGCACGGATAGATTCTTTTTCCACAACATAAATTGTTACTTCAAATAAGTCTAGTCCGTCAACTTCGTTATCATCCACTAGATAATAAATTTGATAACCACCAGATAAAGGTGTTGTCTCAGTAGCGACATAAAAGTCTTGAGTCGGTTTGTTGTTATCTGCAAATAACTTATTGAAAGTTTCATTGCTACTTACAAGGTTAAATTGTGGAGGTGGATTAGCTCCATCTATTTCCCAGCCTTTTGCTCTTACAAGCGCATCTTTCGCAACTGCTACCGAGTCGAGACTCTCCTCATTCACTTCATTCGTCCTAAACATATTCGGAAATACACTTAACGCAATGGATAACACAACAGCTAAAAGTACAACAGATGCTAAAACCTCTACTAATGTAAATCCTTTAGAATTCAGAAAATTTCTAAACACCTCTTGCACCCCCCTATGGTACCCTTTATACTTTCATCATAACAGAGGATTAAAAAGAATGAAACAAAGGAAATATATGTCGTAAAGATTTCATAAATAAGGTAAATAGTTGTATTCAAAGTTACAAGTATTACGTTACAATGAGATTAATGAGAGAATTCTATGATGTAAGGCCTATAGAGAGTAGTAGGTAAATCTAGCGGGGGAGTGAATCAATTTGAGGAAAGTAATTGCAGGTTTAATTAGTATTGGCCTACTCGCTTTACTTTTTTCTCCTTTTGTATTAGCGAATGAACATACACATACATTAGGTGGAAAAGTAGCCCCTTCAACAGATGAGGAAGAAGTGACGGCTTGGATTGCAACAGAGATTGATGTATGGAAAGCATCAGCGGTCGTGCAGTTAAATGCAACGAATCCTTCATTAGAAGTGACAGCAGATGATTTTGTTTTTGATATCGCGCAATCGGTTGACCAATTTGTTAGTAAAGCAAATGTACCATGGTATGCATTTTGGAAAAGCGATCAAGAAGTCCATCAACCACTTGTTGTAACAATCAGTGACCGCCTTACTTCTGCAATCGATGCAGATCCAGCGTTTGACAGAATTAAAACAACAGAAGACCTTCGCTTAAAAGCTAGTGTATTGAGTGATGAATCAATTCAACTAATTGCGAGTGACATTTCTATAGCAGACTTGGAACGCGTTGGGTTTGTAACAGTTCAAACGGGACTACCAGCTGCAGAACTAAATGCAGTAAACGAGCTGATACACAATAAAGTGATTCAACCCCAAGAAATTCTTTCATTAAATGAAACTTTAGTGCAAGGTGCTGCACCGATTTCAGAAGCAACGGCGAACTTTGTGGCGTCGATGTTTTATATAACTGTCCTTCAAACGGAATTTGATTTAGTTGAACGTCACTCACAAGGGGTCGTACCAGACTATTCGACTTTAGGATTAGAAGCAATGATCAACGCGAAGTTGAACCGTGATTTTAAATTCAAAAATACGTTTGATACACCAGTAACTATCCAAGCAACAAACTCGGGTGGTACATACTTACTTGAATTCCTAACACTAAATCCAGATTCTACTGCTAGTTTTGAAGTAGGATCTCGTGAAGAAATTGAACCGAAACGTGTGGAACGTCTGGTTGCAGATTTAAATTACGGTCAGTCTCGTCAAATCGAAACCGGTAGAAGCGGTTGGAGAGTCGTAACATACCGCACCGTTTCATCGAAGACAGGATCATTTGAAACACAAGAAATTATCGCTCGTGACTACTATCCACCAGTAAATACTTTAGTGGAAGTCAGTGCGAAAGAAGCACCACCAGCTCCAGAACCAACTGTCCCAACAACGGGGGATCCTGCTGATGGTTTAGGTACTGGAACAGGAATGACTGATGGAACTGGAACTGGCTCAGGTACTGGAACAGGAACGACTGGTGGTACGGGAACTGGCTCGGGTACTGAAACGGGTTCAGGTAACGGCACCGGCAGTGGTTCCGGATCAGGATCTGGTACAGGATCAGGAAATGGAACAGGCTCTGGCAATGATTCAACCAATGACCCTGCAGATGCTGATAACGATGGCACACCGGATTATGACAAAGGCGGAAATAAGGTTGATTAACGGAGGGAGGGATTCACGATGAAACCTGGGACGAAAAAACGGATTGGGGATATGCTGGTAGATGCGGGCATGATTACCCAGCAACAACTCGAATATGGTCTAGAAAACAAAGCGCCTTCTGAAAAACTTGGGGACTATTTCATTCGTGAGAACCTCATCACCGAACAGCAATTAAATGAAATGCTCGAGCGCCAACTAGGCATTCCAAATATCAACTTGACACAATACCCAATTGATCCAGAACTGACGTCACTTGTTCCAAAAGATATTGCAAAGCGACTGTTAGTTCTGCCAATTAAACGTGAACGCAATAAACTCTTACTTGCGATGGCCGATCCGATGGATTACTTCGCAGTAGAAGAAGTCCGAATGGCAACAGGTCTTCAAGTCGAACCGGCGATTGCAGCGAAATACGATTTACTGCGCATGCTGACAAAGTTCTATGATTTGAAAGAAACGATGGATATGTCCTTGCAAGATATCATTCCAACGAGTTTAGAAGACGAGAATCAAATCACGGATCTCGACTCACCAATCGTCAACTTAGTGAATCAACTCATTAGTAATGCCGTCACGCAACGTGCATCGGATATTCACTTTGATCCACAAGAAACAGACTTCCGCGTCCGGTACCGGATTGACGGAGTACTGCATCTAGAGCGAGCGTTACCTAAATACATTCAAAACGTCATTTTGGCGCGTATCAAGATCTTGGCGAACTTAAACATTACCGAGCACCGGATCCCGCAAGATGGACGAATCAAACAAAACATCAATATGAAGCCAGTCGATATTCGCGTATCGACACTCCCAACGATTTATGGCGAAAAAGTCGTAATGCGGGTACTCGATTTAACGAATGCTATCAACGATATTTCCAAACTTGGCTTCAGCGACACGAACTTAACGTCGTTCAAAAAAATGTTGAAACGTCCAAATGGAATTGTCCTCATCACAGGTCCTACGGGTTCTGGTAAATCTTCTACTCTGTATGCGGGTTTGAACCGCTTAAATGAAGATGAAGTAAACATCATCACAGTCGAAGATCCAGTCGAGTATCAGTTAGAAGGCATCAATCAGATTCAAGTAAAAGAAGAAGTGGGCCTCACGTTCGCAGCGGGGCTTCGCTCGATTCTTCGACAAGATCCAGACATCGTCATGATCGGGGAGATTCGTGACTTAGAGACCGCACAAATCGCGGTTCGAGCATCACTTACAGGTCACTTAGTTTTAAGCACCCTGCACACGAACTCTGCAGTTGAATCGGTCTCACGTCTTCGCGATATGGGAATTGAGCAATTCTTAATTGCCTCTTCACTAGTTGGAGTGATCTCGCAGCGTCTTGTACGTCGTGTATGCCGAGATTGCGCAGTGAAAGAGCCTGCAACGAGTCGTGAAAAAGAGTTGTTCCAAGAAAACGGCCTCGAAATTGACGAAATTTCACGTGGTGTTGGGTGTCCGGCTTGTAACAACACAGGTTACCGCGGGCGACTCGCAGTCCATGAAGTATTAGAAGTCGATGACGAAGTACGCACGATGATTGTTGACGGCAGAAGTCAACGTGACATCATGCGTTATATGAAACAAGCAAATATGAAATCCCTTCTGCAGGACGGGATGGAAAAAGTAGCTCAAGGCGTGACAACGACAGAAGAAGTATTCCGCGTTGCCAAACTTGACTAGAGGAGGTAACCCCGCTGAGTTACTCAATACTCGATTTACTCAATCGCAGCTATGAAGAAAAGATTTCGGATTTGCATATCACAGTGGGTGTTCCCCCAATGTTCCGGAAGAACGGGAAGTTGATTCCTGGTGGAGAAGTTGTTTTGACGGAAGAAATGACCAAGCAAATGGTCAATGAATTGTTGCCAGCGGATAAGCAAGAAGAGTTCGCGGAAAAAGGCGAGACGGATTTCGGGTTTGCTCTCGGCGAAAAATGTCGTTTTCGTATCAATGCTTACCACCAGCAAAAGCGTATGGCACTAGCTGCCCGCCAAATCTCAAACTCTATTCCAACTTTACAACAGCTCAACATGCCAAAGGTATTATATGACTTAGCAGAACGTCCGCAGGGGTTGATTTTAGTGACAGGTCCTACGGGCTCAGGAAAATCGACGACACTTGCAGCGATGATTGATCATATTAATCGTACGATGTCGCGACACATTTTGACACTTGAAGACCCAATTGAGTATGTACATCCACACAACCAGTCAATTGTGAATCAGCGTGAAATCGGTGCTGACTCCATGACATTCGCTAATGCATTGCGGGCAGCACTACGTCAAGATCCAGACGTCATCCTAGTCGGTGAGATGCGGGACTTGGAAACGATATCTACAGCGATCACAGCTGCTGAAACTGGTCACTTAGTGATGGGGACATTACACACAAGTTCCGCACCAACGACAATCGACCGGATCATTGACGTGTTTCCACCGTTTCAACAAGGTCAGATCCGTATTCAACTTGGAAACGTGTTACAAGGAATTGTCTCTCAACGATTATTCGTGAATGCAACCGGAAATGGGCGGGTAGCGGCTACAGAAATTTTGATTTCTACACCAGCCGTCTCGAACTTGATTCGAAATGAAAAAGTGCACCAGATTCAAAACGTCATGCAAACGAGTCGCGCACTAGGCATGCACACGCTTGAAGCAAATATTCAAGAACTGATTACAAAAGGCTCGATCAAGTACGAAGACGCAAAGCCATACCTACCGGCAGGTGATTACTAATGGTTGTATTTCGTTATAACGGCCGCTCCATAGAAGGAGCCATTAAAAAAGGCACGATTGACGCAGTATCAAAAGCGCAAGCGATTCAAAAACTTCGTGAAATGAAAATCAACCCGCGTGAAGTGGAAGAGTCCAAATCGATTTTGCATAAAGAATTATCGTTTGGAGCAAAAGTAAAAAACCAGGATTTCGTCATCTATGTGCGCCAGTTCGCGACACTTATTCGCGCAGGTGTCTCTATAGTAGAATCGACGAGAATCTTAGCCGATCAAACGAAATCAAAGCCACTAAAAAAAGCTCTAAATAGCGTGGAAGAAGACGTCCGTACAGGTCTTACATTCTCCGACGCAGCAGCTAAATACCCTAACGTATTTCCTGGTGTTTTCGTCAACATGATTCGAGCAGGGGAAGCGACAGGAAACTTGGATAACTCGCTTGACCGCTTGGCAATGTCACTTGAAAAGCAATTTGCGATTAAGAAAAAAGTGCAGTCAACGATGACGTATCCGGTAATTTTACTTATCCTAACTTTTGGTGTTGCTGGTTTTTTAATGTTAACAGTAGTACCTCAATTCGTTGATATGTTTGATGATATGGGGGCTGAACTGCCTACCATTACGAAAGTCGTGATGGCAATGAGTGAATTTTTGCAAACGAGTTGGTATATCATCATCATCGCAATTGTTTTGGTAGTAACAATTTTCATGTATTTATTTAAAAACAACAATAAATTCAATTTTGGCGTCTATTACGCCATTATGCGTATGCCTGTATTCGGTCAACTTGTTCAGAAATCATCGATTGCGCGTGTTACAAGAACTTTATCATCACTCTTTAGTTCTTCTGTTCCGATTCTTCAAGCTTTAACAATTGTAGAGAAGGTTTCTGGAAATCCAGTCATCGGAAAAGTGTTGAATGAAGCGAAACGGAGCCTTGAAAAAGGTAGCACATTAACAGCACCACTTCAAGAAAGTTGGATTTTCCCACCACTCGTTACCCAAATGACTTTGATTGGGGAACAAACAGGATCTCTAGATTATATGTTAGAAAAAGTTGCAACATTTTATGAAGAAGAAGTAGACCGCACAGTTGATACTTTAAAGTCATTAATTGAACCACTCATGATATTGTTTTTAGCTTTTATTGTCGGTGGAATTGTTATGGCAATTATGATTCCAATGTTTAGTTTATATGAACAAATGTGATGAAATTATTCCATTTAAGGAGGTGAGAAAACGGAATGAATGAAAAATCGTACTTAGAACAAAAAAATGAAACGACAGGAGAGAACTCATTTATGAAAAAATTATTAAAAAAACGTTTAAATCAAAAAGGTTTAACACTAATTGAATTACTAGCTGTAATCGTTATCCTAGCAATAGTAGCTGCAATTGCTATCCCGGCAATTGGAAATGTTATTGAAAATTCAAGATATGATGCCGTCAAAGCAGATGCAGCGAATGTTATGAATGCGGCAAACTTATATTTTACACAAAATTCTGGTGCAGCTTCTGTTGATGTAGCTACTCTTAAGAGTAATGGTTTTTTACAATCTGAAGGTAAAGTTACAGATGGAACTGTTACTAAAGTCACAACTGGTAATACTTTGGAAACAGCGGCATTACCTTTTAGCGGGTCTAAGACTATTGAATTCAATGCTGCGACTATGGCAGGAATTAATCATACAAACATTAAAGGTTCTGAGGTAGTTACTGGTGTAACTGTTACTGGTGGAACAGCTGCATTAAATACTGGTGGTTGATCTAATACCAACCTTATTTGAAGCCGGAGCAATCCGGCTTGACATAAGCTTGGTAGTGCGACAAGTAGAAAGAGATGGACGAGAGGGGTCATGGGATGTTTCGAAAACGCGGAAGTCGACAAATCGTGTCGATGGATCTTCACGAGACAGTGTTACGTGCGCTAGTTCGGCCACGTGAGGATGGGGACGACTGGTTGCTGTACGAAGCGGCTGTGCCTCCTGGGTATGTAGAAGATGATCATATTAAAGATGAAATTGGCTATTTTAATTGGATGAAAGAACAAGTCTCTTCTTGGGGCATCAAGCGCGATCAAGTGCGTTATTTCGTTCCGGACAGTGCAGTCATGATGAAAGCAATCGAGCATCCAGAAGACGTGGAGACTGAAGGTTTAAAAGGGTATGTACAGATGGAGCTTGGGCGTTCGATTCAACTACCGTTCGAGAACCCGTTACTGGACGTGTATGACCCAACTCCAGGTGACCAAAAAGCTACATTATTTGCTGCTCCTGCTGAAGAAGTCATGCGCTTTGCGAATATCTTGGATGACGCGGGACTTGATCCTGTCATTGCAGATCTTCGTGCGTTGTCTGCTATTCGTTATTTTACAAAGCGCGATTATTTTAAAACAGATAAATCGTATCTACTTGTGGAATGGTTGATGACAGGCGTTGTCGTCACAATCTACCGCGATGGGGAAGTCGAATTCTTGCGTTATCAGCCTTTTGAGAAAGAAAACGGCGTGTATCGTTCCTATGCTGAAGGAGACGACATTAAATTCCGTCTAGATGGGGATGTTGAAGCGTATCGCTATCAACTCGCAGAACAAGTGACTGAACTTGAGCGTATGATGACCTTCTACCGTTTCTCGATTCATAAAGGGGACATTGCGGTAGAAGAAATCGTATCGTTTGGCGAGTCACCAGAACTTGATTACATCGACGGCTTACTTCGGGAAAACTTATCTTTCCCGCAAGTGACAACTGTACGAGATGAAGATGTGCGCAAGTTTTATAATGGATTCGGATCGAGTGACGTGTCACTCATCGGTCTCGCGTTAAAGGGGGATGTCCATGAATCCGGAAATTAATTTACTTCCCGTCTTTGAAAAGCGTAAACCGGAGAGTTATTTAGGCCTTATTTTATTTATCGTTGTGCTCGGTGCGCTAATCGTATTTCTAGCCATCTATTTAATGGGAATCAAACAAGAAGCGGCAGACCTGCAAGCGCAAGAACAAATTCTTGTCGCGGAGCGGACTGCTTTGCAAGAACAAGTATCGACTGGAGAAGAAGTGCCTGAAATCAGCTATGCAGATGCGGTGCTATTTGTAGAGCTGAATTCATACCCGGTATCTCCTTTATACGAAGAAATTCAAAACCTTGCTGACGAGAATACATACGTTCGCAACTATAGCTTTAGCCCGGAAACAATCACATTAGCCGTTGATTTCGAGACAAAATCAGAAGTAGCATTTTTCGTTGAGAACCTAATGAAGAGCAATTATTTCGCAAATGTTCAAGTGGACAGTATTTTAGAATTTGAACCACTCAGCACAACAAATGAACAAGAAGGCATCGTGGAAGAGAACGAAGTTGCACCACGCTACACGGCTTCGATTCGTCTCACACCACTTCCTGAATATGTCGCGCAGGGGGTGACACAACCATGATGGATTCGATTCGTGAAAACAAACGAGCAGCGTTCCTACTTGGAGGGGCGCTCATCGCACTTATTTTAGCGGGCGTGTATTATCTGTATATCTTACCGCTACAAGGCGAAAATGACGCCAAGCGAAATGCCAACGCACTGATTCAAGCAGAGATTGCTGTATTGCAACAACAGACGGCTGAAGAAGAAGGCGAGCTTCCGCTTCAAGACGACCCGTACGAACTGATGAAAAAAGTACCGAACCAACTGGAAATCGATAAGATTATTCGAACAATCGAAGAAATCGAATTGATTACGGCCACAAATGTCGGGAGTGTCAGTTTCAATGGCTATGATTCAGAAGGCGTTACAGGATTCGTTGAAGAAGAAGAGGAAGAAGTCGTGAACGAAGAGCCGGAAGAGCAAGCAGAGACTCCGGAAACGGATGATGAGACGCCAGAGCCTGGAGATTCTTCAACAGAAGCACGTGAAGAAGCCGCTGAAGGAGAAACACCAGTATCGACGATCTCCGTTGCAGATCTACCTCTAGAACTGCGCATGATCACGATGACGATTGATGTCACTGCCGAGACAGAAGAGCAACTCGTTGCTATAATGAAAGAAATTGAAAACTTAGAGCGTGTGTATCGTATTGATGCTCTCGACACAGGTCTTCCTGGAGAAGAGCAAATTGCAACGGAAGCTGAGGAACAAATCAGTGCCTCACTGACGATTACAACATTCTATTATATTCAATAACCTGCCAGGGGTGGTTGCGATGGAAGCCGGACAACTAACTGTTTACATTGTTGTCTATCTTCTGCCTGCAGCCACTCTTTTTGTGTTGTCTATGCTAATTTTAGGATTCTCAAGTTTCGGAAGCATATTTCCGGCTCCTCACTTTTCAGCGCGCCTAGGCGGAGATGAATTTGTAGTGTTGCTCGAGGGCATCACACGAAAGTCACAGCTCGATGAATCGGTTGGATTTATTAAATCGCAAGGCAAAAACTTTACTGTTCAGCTAGGAGAACAACATGTCCCTGTCGAATTTAGTGTAGGAGGAGCTTACCGCGAAAATGGCGACACGATAGACGAGTTGTTGATGCGTGCTGATGAACAGATGTACAAAGAAAAATACAAAGATCGTCCCCACGAAAGGAATTCATTCAATTGACTGCAGTTGTCACAGGTTTATTTTTTATTTATGGTTTAGTGTTTGGAAGTTTTTATAACGTGGTTGGACTTCGTGTACCGAACGGGGAATCGATTGTCCATCCGCCGTCGCATTGTCCGAAATGTTCACGCAGGTTGACGGTGTTAGACCTAGTTCCCGTGTTTTCGTATATTTTCCTCCGCGGGAAATGTCGAGGATGCGGTTCGAAGATTAGTTTTGTCTACCCACTGATGGAACTTATAACAGGTGTGTTATTTGCGTTAGCATTTTGGCATTTCGGCTGGTCACTTGAGCTTGCTGTAGCACTTGTGTTTTATTCACTTCTTGTCGTATTAACAGTTTCGGATCTAGCATATATGTTGATTCCAGATAAGTTTTTATTGTTCTTCGGAATCCCGCTCATTGTTTTGCGCATTTTCGAACCGCTTGACCCATGGTGGGATAGCTATCTCGGTGCTGCCGTCGGTTTTACGTTACTGCTATTAATTGCAATCGTATCTCGCGGTGGAATGGGTGGCGGCGATATTAAATTGTTCCTAGTCATAGGAATTGTGCTCGGAACTATCCAGTCGCTCGTCGTTCTCGGACTCGCGTCAGTCATCGGCTTAATTTTTGGTATCATCTCCTTACGCCTTGCCAAAAAGGGCCGCAAAACGCCAATTCCATTTGGCCCTTCCATCGCCATTGCTGCAGTCATCGTCCAGCTCTACGGACAACAACTAATCGACTGGTATGTAAATTTGTTTTAATAGTAATCCTTACATCCAGAATATCATTTCCTGGGAGAGTGTCACTGAGCCTCCTCACGTCGACTTCGTCTCGTTGCGGGGTCTCAGTAAAACTCTGATGGCCCGGGAAATGACATCCTGGCTTCCGGGCTTTGAACTGCAACAAGTTTAATAAATCATCTATCACAGAAGAGAGAGTTGCCAACAGTGATTTTGGCACTCTTTTTTTATTTCTATAATTAAGCACAGTAATATATACCAAGGACAATATGAAGTTGAGTGGAGTGGAGGGGCTCACGCCGCGCCCACGGAAAGCAGCCCCGCAGCGGAACTCAACGTTTTACTTCGCGTTCTACACATCTAAATGGAATCAGTTCCCAAAAAGTACCTGTCACCGACACAATTCCAGCAATCAAAACAACTGGCTGTCCTGCGCACATCGAGGTTCTTGTGGATAACCTTGAGAATAGCACCGATCAAAATTTTATTTTGACGCATGCAGAGGCCGCAAAACTTCAAAGTGACGAAATGCAAAAGTTGCAAAATGTGCTCGCCACATTTAAAGACAAATCGGTAAGTCCTCTGTTCACCTTGGATTTGGTCCTCACGAAACAAGCCTGTGTTGCGATTGAGCTCAATTGAACCATTTCACACAACTCTATTTTTAAAATTGTCTATCGTTTTTCACCAATTTATTTAGCCGGTACACTAGCTCGAAAGGGGGAATACGATGACTAAAGTACTGGCAGAAACTTTCGAATTAATCCGCGATGTGAACCAAGATGACAGGCCGCGTGAGCGATTGATGCAGCAAGGGGCGCAAAGCCTTTCAAATCAAGAACTGCTTGCTATCCTATTGCGGACGGGAACAAAAGAACAATCGGTGCTGTCACTCTCAAACGAAATCTTAAAATATTTTGAACGAATTCATTACCTGAAAAACGCAACAATTGAAGAATTGACACAGATCAAAGGAGTTGGCCCCGTGAAAGCCGTGCAATTATTAGCAGCTGTAGAATTTGGTAGACGCTTGTCAGTACAAGACGTGCAAGACCGCGTGACAGTGCGCTCTCCAAAAGATGCTGCTGATTATATCAAACATGACCTCCATCACTTGATGCAGGAACATTTCATCATTTTATTTCTGAACGTCAAAAACCAAATCATCCATAAACAAACAATCTTTATCGGCGGACTGAGTGCATCCATTGTTCACCCAAGGGAAGTGTTCCGTGAAGCTATTAAGAAATCCTGCGCATCCATTATTGCGGTTCACAATCATCCAAGTGGCAATCCAACACCTTCTCCAGAAGACATCGCTGTGACAAAACGCCTACGGGATGCTGGGCAGATCATGGGTATCGAGTTGCTCGATCATTTGATCATCGGGGACCATCAGTTCATAAGTCTCAAAGAAAAGGGGTACATGTGAGGCTGTATTATTTTCCATCTATCGTCTATAATGAACTTTATGACGTCACGTATGTGACAGCGATAGAAAGGAAGTTGGACCGTGTTTGGATTTGGAGCAAAAGATATTGGAATTGATTTAGGAACAGCAAATACACTTGTATTTATGAAGGGGAAGGGTATCGTCCTTCGTGAGCCTTCTGTAGTAGCTAAGAACACACAAACAAATGACATCGTAGCAGTTGGAGTCAACGCGCGTAATATGATTGGCCGTACACCAGGGTCAATCGTCGCAATTCGTCCAATGAAAGACGGTGTTATTGCTGACTTTGAAACAACTTCACGTATGATTGAAGACTTTATGAAAAAAGGCTTAAAAGCGGCAGGTTCTTCATGGAGCAAGCCAAATGTAATGATTTGTGTGCCTTACGGAATTACTTCTGTAGAGCAACGCGCAGTCATCGACGCAGCAAAACAAGCAGGTGCACGTGACGCTGTGACAATTGAAGAACCTTTTGCAGCAGCAATTGGTGCAAATCTACCGGTTTGGGAACCAACTGGATCAATGGTCGTCGATATTGGTGGAGGGACGACAGAAGTGGCTGTTATCTCTTTAGGAGGAATTGTAACAAGTGAATCGGTTCGCGTAGCGGGTGACGCTATGGATCAAGCAATCACAAGTTATATTCGTAAAATGTATAATTTGACGATTGGTGAACGTACTTCTGAAGCCATCAAAATGGAAATTGGTTCAGCACTAGTCATCGGTGATGAAGAAAAGATGGAAATTCGTGGTCGTGATTTGGTCACAGGTCTTCCAAAAACAATCGAAATCACTTCAAAAGAAATTGCAGATGCACTGCGTGAGTCAATTACAACAATCATTGACGGTGTGAAACGTACACTTGAAAAAACTCCTCCTGAATTGTCTGCGGATATTATGGAACGCGGCATTATGTTAACAGGTGGCGGAGCACTTTTGAAGAACTTGGATAAAGTGATCAGCGACGAAACAAACATGCCTGTATTCATTGCTGAAGATCCACTTGATTGTGTAGCTGTCGGAACTGGCATGGCACTCGATCATTTAAATGATATTCGTAAACAACAACCACGTAGATAAGGAGACGTTACCATGCCATCACTATTTTCCGCTAAACGGCTGATTGCATTATTGGTGGGCATGATCGTTCTTGTGGTGTTAATCAGTTTTTCACTTCGTGATCGCGGCAACGCAAATATCGCGGAGTCATTGATAAAGGATGTCGTTGGTTTTGGTCAATCACTCGTTGCCAAACCAACGCATTTTGTCGTTGAACGTTATAAAAACATTGAAGATTTTCTCCATACATATGAAGAAAATGAGCGTTTGAAGGCACGCATCCAAGATTATGCCTCTGTTCAAGCCGAAGTCCAGCAACTCCAGCAAGAAAACGCGGAGTTAAAAGAGCTAGTCGGTGTGGAAGAGGACTTGAGCGATTATGAACCGATTCGCGCAACGGTTATCGCACGAAATCCCGATCAATGGGATGAGAAAATCATCTTAGATCGCGGAGCTGTCCATGGCGTCGAAGCCAACATGGCGGTCATGACAGCACAAGGTCTGATTGGAAAGGTCACACTTGTTACCAATCGCACCGCGACAGTTGAACTCGTCACTACACAAAATCCTAACAATCGTATTTCTGCTTTTGTAGCAGAAGACGAAACAATTTTTGGTTTGATTGAAGGCTATGATGAAGAACGCAGAGAATTGATTCTGCGCCGCTTAGACACGAACGCAAATGTTGTGGAAGGTCAGAAAATCACGACATCCGGACTAGGAGGCATTTTCCCGAAAGGTATTTATATCGGAGAGGTGACTGAAGTCACGTCGGACGATCACGGACTGACGAAACTAGCGTATGTGAAGCCTGCAGACGATCTCTTGACGCTTAACCAAGTGATTATTGCTTCTCGCGCAATGCCTATGGTGTCAGGTGTAGACGGGCAAGTACAGGAAGAAGAAGTGGTCGAAGGAGAGGACAGCGAATGATTCGTGCTCTTGTCATCTTCGTCGCCATTTTTCTTTTTTACATGGAACCGATTTTCGGTCTATTGTCTCCTGTTAGCATAGGGCCTGAGTTTTACATTTTAGTTCCGCGCTTTCTGATTATTTACCTAGTGTTCGTAGCGATTTATTACAATCGCAAGCGTGCCATGTTGCTCGGTGTGATTTTTGGTCTCTTGTATGATGTGTTTTTCATTGATATTATTGGACTGTATAGCTTTATTTATCCGATTTTAATTTTCATCAGTGTATGGGTCATGCGATATGTGCATCTGAATATTTTCACGCTATCGTTCCTGTTGCTGTTGTTGCTTGCCGGACTAGAGTCTCTACTTTTCGTGTTCAACACGATTATCGGTTCGAGTGGTTTAGTATTTGATGAGTTTTTAAGATTGCGCCTCGTTCCGACGATGCTTGCAAACCTAGTATTTGTTGCCGCCACTGGCTGGTTTTTCAAATGGCTACTCGTCCAGCGTTATGAACAAAAATATCACGTAAACACATGATAGATGGGGTGAAGTGTTTGTCCAAACAACAAGGAATCACCATCCGAGGAACAAAAGATGGTCTTGTCATGCGGCTCGATGACCAGATGGGGTACCAAGAGCTTCTTGACGAACTCACAGTAAAACTAGCTGAAGAGGCGTTTGATGGTCAGGCGGAGATGACGATTCAACTCGGACATCGTTTTTTAACCGATGAGCAAAAGAAAGACGTCATTCAGTTGATCGAAAAAAGCAAAAAAATACGTATCACCAAAGTGCAAAGTGAAGTCATGACGGTTGAAGAATGCAATCAACGTCTGGTTGAAAAGCAATCGGAGACCTATGTCGGCATTGTGCGTTCCGGCCAAATCGTTCGCGCGGAGGGAGACCTCGTCGTAATTGGGGACATCAACCCGAATGGACGTGTCATTGCTGGAGGAAACATCTATGTTCTCGGAAGACTCAAGGGCATTGCTCATGCAGGCGTAAATGGTAACCGAGCAGCAGTTATCGCAGCAAGCTGGCTAGAGGCGACGCATTTGCAGATTGACGATGTACTTGAAACGATGACAGACGAGCTTACAGTCTTGTCTGAGCATCCGGAAATGGAATGTGCGTATTTACATACAACAGGGAAGTTGGTTATCGACCGACTCCAAGAATTAAGACGGATTCGTCCGGACATCTCGACGTTTAAAGGAGGAAGCTAATGTGGGACAAGCGATCGTAATTACTTCAGGTAAAGGGGGCGTTGGTAAAACAACATCGACGGCCAACCTGGGAACTGCATTGGCTTTACAAGGCAAGAAAGTGTGTCTTGTAGATACAGATATCGGTCTTCGCAATTTAGATGTAGTCCTCGGACTTGAAAACCGCATCATCTATGATTTAGTGGACGTAGTCGAAGGGCGCTGTAAGGTGCACCAAGCACTCGTCAAAGATAAACGCTTCGACGACAAGCTATTTTTGCTACCGGCTGCTCAAACAGCGGACAAGCATGCGGTGTCTCCGGAGCAAATGAAAGAATTAATTGCTGAATTAAAGCAAGACTATGACTACATTTTGATTGACTGCCCAGCTGGAATCGAGCAAGGCTACAAAAATGCAGTCGCAGGTGCTGATCAAGCAATCGTTGTTACCACTCCTGAAATCTCAGCTGTGCGCGACGCGGACCGTATTATCGGTCTACTTGAGCAAGAACCAAACTTAGAGCCACCCAAACTGATCATCAACCGCATTCGCCAACATCTGATGGATAAAGGTGAAGCGCTGGATGTCAATGAAATCACTACACATCTGTCTATCGATTTACTCGGAATCGTGGCAGACGACGAGCGCGTAATCAGTTCATCGAACAAAGGTGAACCGATCGTGATGGACCCGACTCAAAAGGCATCACAAGGGTACCGTAACATTGCCCGCCGCATTTTAGGTGAGTCAGTGCCATTGATGTCGATGAACGACTCTAAAGGCGGCGTCTTCTCGAAACTCAAATCGATTTTCGGAAAATAATAAAACCCCTGGGGTTGTCTCAAATCACTAGTTAACTTAGTGAAGGACAACCCCAGGGGTTATTTCATTTAATAAGTAAGATTATGTGAAGCCAATTTATTTTGCCACGTACTGTCTTTTTGCTATATATACAAACATAAAATTGATGGAATTGAACTTCTTTCCGCCCATCATCTGGATTGTGCTTGGAATTGAAAATTATAAGGCGAACAAGTCTTGACTCTCACCCTGTAATTATGCTATTCTATTTGATGTTAGTCTTTGTAGCACCTGTGGCTGCAACCGCTCTGAGAAGGTACAAGAATTCCCTCGGGAATCACCTGATGGCAGGCGAGTCTAAGTATATGAGGAGGTGCAGGAATATGTACGCAATTATTGAAACTGGTGGTAAACAAATCAAAGTTGAGGCTGGTCAAGAGATCTACATCGAGAAATTGAATGTAGACGCTGATGAGACTGTAACATTTGATAAAGTTTTATTCGTTGGTGGGAACGATGTGAAAGTTGGAGCTCCATTCGTGGAAGGCGCAACTGTAACAGCGAAAGCCGTGAAGAATGGTAAAGCTAAGAAAATTACTGTCTTCAAATACAAAGCGAAGAAAAACTACCGTAAAAAGCAAGGTCACCGTCAACCGTACACGAAATTAGTAGTTGACGCAATCAACCTATAATCATGATTCGTGTTGAGTTCAACCGAACGGATGCAGGGAAGATTCAGTCATTTTCGATGTCCGGCCACGCTGAATTCGATGACTCAGGTAAAGATCTTGTCTGTGCAGGAGCTTCGGCTGTTGCATTTGGCGCTGTGAATTCTCTTTTTGAGAACGCTCAGATCGAACCGATCATTGACTTAGGACAGGACGGAGGCTATTTAGCCGTCGAGCTTCCTCTACTAGAGGATGAGATGACGATGTTGAAAGTTGAAATCATACTCGAAACACTTCGTACATCACTCGAAACGATAGAAAAAGATTATGGTCAGTATATAAAAATATCCTATAACTAAACAGGTGGTGAGACACATGTTAAGATTAGATCTTCAGTTTTTCGCATCGAAAAAGGGAGTAGGTTCGACTAAAAACGGTCGTGACTCTCAATCTAAACGCCTTGGCGCAAAACGCGCTGATGGTCAATTCGTATCTGGTGGTTCAATCCTTTACCGTCAACGCGGTACAAAGATTCACCCAGGTGAAAACGTAGGCCGTGGTGGTGACGATACACTTTTCGCTAAAGTTGATGGAGTAGTTCGTTTCGAGCGCTTCGGACGCGACAAGAAAAAAGTGAGCGTATACCCAACAGCTCAAGAAGCATAAGCTTATCTGTTTTAAGGACTGCACTTGCAGTCCTTTTTATTTTGCTGACTGTGCACATGGAGTGGAATTTATGTGCGTATGAAGGGTATAATAAAGACACCTTAGCTGTGGAGTGGATGAATGTGAAAGAACAATTGGAATTGAATGAAGTATTGCGCGCAGTCAATCACGATACATTAAATCGGCTCCAGGTGATGCAGATGAATCTTGACCTTGGCCGTACGGAAGAGGTCCGTCGGCTGATTGAAGAGTATTCACTCCGTTGCCAATATTTCTTTCGACTAAACAATGCGGGTTTTATGCAAACGAACAATTGGTTAGAGACGATTCATATGTATCATCCGGAGCTGAAAGCGACCTATGAAGTCGCAGGGACCGAGAAAGCGACACCAGCGCAGGATATGGAATTAGTAGAGATGTTCCAAGTATTCGTCCTACAAATGAAACAGCGGTTTACCGGGTATCACGATCAGCTCATGCATGTGCTATTTTGCATGGATGCACCACTTGAAATTCATATTCAATTTGTGGGGAGCTGGACGGACCTTCAAGGAATCTCGTGTGAACGAGATGCAGAATTTACAACAGAAGTACTGGAATATACAAAAACCTCTCTGAAACTAAAGCTAGTGGCTAGATGAGGACAGGAGTGAGAACATGTTTGTCGATCACGTAAAGATTTATATTAAAGGTGGAGACGGCGGAGACGGTATGGTTGCCTTTCGTCGTGAAAAGTATGTACCAAACGGGGGACCTGCTGGTGGAGACGGTGGACGCGGAGGAAATGTAATTTTTGAAGTCGAAGAAGGCTTACGTACATTAATGGATTTCCGTTTCAAACGTCACTTTAAAGCAGACCGTGGGGAACACGGAGCAACAAAAGGTATGCACGGGCGCGGAGCAGACGATATGATCGTCAAAGTTCCACCGGGTACAGTCATCATCAATGAAGAAACTGGCGATATCCTTGCTGACTTAGTCGAGCATGGCCAGCAAAAAACAATTGCCAAAGGCGGACGCGGTGGACGTGGAAACATTCGTTTTGCGACACCACAAAATCCAGCTCCTGAGCTTTCTGAAAAAGGGGAACCAGGGCAAGAGTTGAACGTTATCTTAGAATTAAAAGTATTAGCAGACGTAGGACTCGTCGGCTTCCCAAGCGTTGGAAAATCAACACTATTGTCTGTAGTGTCTGCAGCGAAACCAAAAATCGGTGCTTACCACTTCACAACGATTGTACCGAATCTTGGTATGGTCGATATGGAAAACAACAAGAGCTTCGTCATGGCCGATCTTCCTGGTCTGATCGAAGGGGCATCTGAAGGTGTCGGTCTTGGTCACCAGTTCCTTAAGCACATTGAACGTACACGTGTTATCGTGCACGTCATCGATATGTCCGGAATGGAAGGACGCGATCCATACGAAGACTATTTAACAATCAATGAAGAATTGAAAAACTACAATCTTCGTCTGACAGAACGCCAACAAATTATTGTAGCAAATAAGATGGATATGCCAGACGCAGAAGAAAATCTGCAAGAGTTCAAACAAAAAATTGGCGAAGACGTGAAAATCTTCCCAATCTCTGCAGTATCTCGTCAAGGATTGCAACCACTATTGTATGCCATCTCAGAAACGCTAGAAACAGCGCCTGAGTACCCATTACATGAAGTGGTGGAAGAAGCATCTGACAAGTCTGTTCTTTACAAGCACGAAGCGTCTCGTGATGCATTCGTGATCACACGCGATGATGACGGTGCATTCGTCTTATCTGGTGGTACTGTAGAGCGCGTCTTCAAGATGACTGACTTCTCTCGTGAAGAGTCGATCCGTCGTTTTGCACGTCAATTGCGCGGTATGGGAATTGATGATGCTCTTCGTGAGCGCGGTGCAAAAGATGGCGATACTGTCCGTCTACTTGAATTTGAATTTGAATTTATTGAATAGCACAACTGAAAGCACCCAATTCGGGTGCTTTCCCTACATATAGAGTGAAAAGAAAGGCGGAGTCAATGTGAAGGATGTAACCAATCAGCATTTTTATTTAGTGCGCGAAGATGTATTGACAGAAGCGATGCAGAAAACGTTAGAAGCGAAGGCCCTTCTGCAAACAGGAAAAGTGAATTCAATCTGGGACGCGGTGAAAGAAGTGGATTTGTCGAGAAGTGCATTCTACAAATACCGAGATGCCGTCTTTCCATTCCATTCGATCGTCCAAGAACGCATCCTTACGGTATTCTTGCAATTAGAAGACCGTGAAGGGACGCTGGCACGTCTTTTGCAACTAGTCGCAGATAGCCAGTGTAACGTATTGACGATTCACCAAACGATTCCGATCCAGGGTCGCGCGAGTGTAACACTATCCCTCGACGTGACAGCCATGAGCAAAGACATCAATGAGTTTCTCGCTGAAATGAAGCGACTTGATTTCGTGGAAGCAGCGGACGTCATTAGTTCGGGGGCATTCTAATGACAGGAATTGCTTATCTTGGACCGGAAGCATCGTTTACGCATCTTGCAGCGAAATCCATTTATCCAGCAGATTCACTCGTTCCGATGCGCACGATTCCTGAATGCATTGAGGCAGTGTCTCAGCAAAAAGCTAATCTTGCTGTCGTTCCTGTTGAAAATGCACTAGAGGGAACAGTGCCGCTTACGATTGATTATTTGTTCCATGAAGCGGACGTCTACATACAAGCAGAAATTTTAGCGCCTATTGCCCAGCATCTGATGGTGCACCCGGATCACGTGAAGCACTGGGACCGCGTTGAGACGATTTATTCGCATCCTCATGCGCTAGCACAGTGCCACAAGTATTTGTCGTATCGGTTATCGAATGTGCCAACTGAACAGTACTCGTCCACAGCAGCAGCAGCGAAGCTTTGCGCAGAACATCCTGAACTCGCAATTGCTGCGATTGCCAATGAGACAGCTGCGCATGAATACGGGCTCGTAATCGTCGAACGTGACATCCACGATTTTCATTTCAATCACACGCGCTTTTTGGTGCTTGGCTCTAAGAACGATCGGTTGGAACGACCAACAAAAAAAGAGCAGATCAAAACAACATGGATGCTAAAGCTCCCGCAAGACGACCGTCCTGGAATTTTGCATCAAGTGTTGTCCGTCTTTGCATGGCGCCGATTGAACTTGAGTAAAATCGAATCGCGTCCGCTGAAGACAGGTCTCGGCCATTACTTTTTCATTGTCGATATTCTTGAAGAAGAGGACCATATCATGATGAAGGGGGCAGCGGAAGAATTGACGTTCCTTGGCTGCACGGTCAAAACACTCGGATCCTATTATACGTACGAGACAGAAAGTGAATAAGCTTTTCTCAACCCAGCCATGTGCTGGGTTTTTCAATTGGTGCCTGTCACTATTTGGGAGTGACTTCCATTTGGTGACAGGCACCGGATTGGTCGGCTCCACATCTTAATGAAATCGAGTTCCGAACGCCAGAAACACACTCCGGAATCAGCCGCACCCGCAAAGGCTGAAGACCGCCTTCACGGGCACGTCTGCTTTCCTCGGAGTTTCTAGAGTGGCGTTCTTCACATCTAAACAAATAATAATATTATGGAAACTAATTTCACCTCAAAACAAAAACCAGCCCGAAAGCTGGTCTGCAACACTTTAATTCTCAATCAGATACCCTTTTATTCGTAAGGCATCCTTAGCTGCATCGATTTTCTCCTGGCTGTCTGCAGACAACCAGTGCAAGTGCGTCCCATCCGTCATCTCTAACAGCAGAGTGGCATTGTTTTCTTTGATCTGCGTCATAAAGGTCGTGATCTCGTTCCGGTTTGATACCTGAACCTGTGCAGAGATTTCCCCGTAAACCGGATGCTCGATGGTCACATCATCCACTGTGACACCACAATCAACAATGGTTTGTAACTCATCCATTGTATTTTCGGGTAAGTGGAAACACACGACGCGTTCGCGTACCTTTCCCTCACCAGGTGATTCACTAAAGAGGATGTACCCTTGACTGGTCGCTAAAATTGGGTGGCCTGCTACTTTTAGAAGATTGATGTCATTTACAATGACTTGCCGACTGACGTTTGCTTCTTCCGCGAGTGCAGCACCTTTAACTGCGATTCCATGCTCCTCAAGCTTTTGTAAAATCCATTCTCTTCTTTGTTCTCCCTTTTTCCGCATGTAAATTCCCCCGCATCCAGCTATTTGCTCATAGTTTACCACGGCCATCCTTTTTTTTCATGTCACAATTTCAATTTCGTTGCATACGATGTAAAGAAATGAAAAAAGGAGGCAATTTGTGCAAACACATACCGTACAAAAAGGGGGCACGATGTGGAAAATCGCGCGTATGTATGGCATCACACTAGATCAGTTGATTGCTGAAAATCCTCAGATTCCGGATCCGAATCGAATCACGGTTGGCATGAAAGTCTATCTTCCCACATCTCTCTTTACAATACACACGGTAAAAGCTGGAGAAAGGTATAAAGTTGATCGACTTCGATCTTGCAAGTTATACAGACCCCGATGATGAATGGATTTTATTGATGCAGCGTTTTCTTCCGTTTGCCGATTACGACCTGCAACTACTGGTCGCTGAAAATCCGGATTTTTTGCGTATTATTGAAGAGCAACCTTCGATCTTGCGGTATCCGAACGAATTGTTCCGCGAATGGCTTGCCTACTTAACTAAACCCCATGTGAAAAAACAAGAACGTTTGTTGGCATTTACGGGGAAAGCGATAGAAAATCACCGGAAACTATGGTATGATAAGTAACATGAAAATGCTCGTGATGGCCGCTACTCTTTAGCGGCCTTCTTTGTTGAGTAAGAAAAGAGGATGCGCCATGTACGACTACATAAAAGGCGAAGTTGCACGGATTACACCAGAATACATCGTCGTTGATCGTGACGGTCTTGGGTTTCAGATTCTCACACCGAATCCGTTCCGTTTTCAAGTGGGATCAGCAGAACTTGTTTATACCTATTTGCAAGTGCGCGAAGATATCCAGCAATTGATTGGCTTCAAAACACTTTCCGAGCGGGAATTGTTTCGAAAGTTGATCCAAGTAACAGGGATCGGACCTAAAGGGGCGCTTGCCATTTTAGCAAGTGGGCAGCCAGACCAAGTCATCGGTGCGATCGAACGAGAAGACGATGCGTTTTTAGTCAAGTTTCCGGGAGTCGGCAAAAAGACGGCACGCCAAATTATCTTGGACTTGAAAGGGAAACTTCATGACCTTGCCGATGAAGAAATTGTTGGCGGCTTATTTGAAGTTGAAGAAGAGGAAGGGACTGGCAATCAGTCACTTGATGAGGCTTTGCAAGCCCTCACTGCTCTTGGCTATTCTGAGCGAGAGTTGAAGAAAATTACACCACTTCTTGAAGAGCTTGAAGGCGAAACAACCGATACGATTATGAAAAAAGCACTGCAGTTACTGTTTGGCAGTTAGGAGGGATGAGCTGTGACAGATCGAGTGATTACAAGTGATGCGACACAATTTGATGAACCGTTTGAAGAGACTTTGCGCCCGGATACATTAAGCTCGTATATTGGCCAAAATCAAATCAAAGAAAACTTGAGCATCTTCATCCAAGCAGCAAAACTTCGAGAAGAGAGTCTAGATCACGTATTGCTTTATGGACCTCCAGGCCTTGGGAAAACAACGCTCGCAGCTGTTATTGCGAATGAGATGGGCGTGCAAATAAGAATGACCAGTGGACCTGCTATTGAGCGTCCTGGTGACTTAGCGGCCATCGTGAGTGCTTTAGAACCCGGTGATGTTTTGTTTATCGATGAGATTCACCGTTTGAACCGAGCAATCGAAGAAGTCTTATATCCTGCGATGGAAGACTTCTGTTTAGATATTGTCGTAGGAAAAGGACCAACTGCAAAATCGATTCGTCTGGATCTGCCTCCCTTTACATTAGTTGGAGCTACAACACGTGCAGGGTCCTTATCCGCGCCACTCCGCGATCGTTTTGGTGTGTTGTCTCGTCTTGAGTATTACGATGAAGCAGCACTCACTGAAATCGTTCTGAGGAGCAGTCGTTTATTCCAGGCAGAGATCGACCCACGTGCAGCGAGTGAAATTGCCCGACGTTCTCGCGGGACACCACGTATCGCAAACCGTTTACTTAAACGTGTACGTGATTATGCACAAGTGCGCGGGGACGGAAGAATTACGGAGAGTCTCGCGAATGAAGCCTTAGAATTGTTGCAAGTCGACCGACGTGGTCTTGACCACATCGATCATAAGCTTGTACGTGCTATGGCAGAGCGCTTCCGAGGAGGTCCAGTTGGGCTTGATACGTTAGCCGCGAGTGCTGGCGAAGAATCTGCTACTATAGAAGAAGTGTACGAACCATACTTACTACAAATCGGTTTTATCCAACGAACGCCTCGAGGTCGAGTTTTAACACATCTTGCCTACGAGCACCTTGGGTTGCCGTTACCAGAATGATAGAAGAGGACGTTGATTATGAGAGTTGAAGATTTTGATTTCCATCTGCCAGAGGAACTCATCGCACAGACCCCTCTAGCAGACCGGACAAGTAGCAAGTTACTGATTGCTGACTATCCGAACAATGCCGTGCAGCACACTACATTTGCATCGGTACTTGATGAACTACGTCAAGGAGATTGCTTGATTTTAAACGATACGAAGGTAATGCCTGCTCGTTTGATGGGCGTAAAAGAAGAGACGGGTGCTTCTGTTGAAGTCCTCCTCTTAACACAACTCGAAGACGATGAGTGGGAAACTCTTGTGAAGCCTGCAAAACGCGTGAAGATTGGTACGGTGATTTCTTTTGGAGATGGCTTACTAACAGCCACGTGTACAGGAATTAAAGACCACGGCGGACGCCTGTTTAAGATGGCGTATGAGGGGGTCTTTTTTCAGGTGCTCGATCAGCTTGGGGAAATGCCATTACCTCCGTATATCCATGAGAAATTAGAAGACCGTGACCGGTATCAGACGGTGTACGCGAAAGAGCAAGGGTCAGCTGCAGCACCGACTGCTGGTCTTCATTTTACGACAGAGCTACTACAAGCTGCGGCAGACAAAGGTGTAAAAATTGGCTACGTAACATTGCACGTAGGTCTGGGAACTTTCCGACCGGTCAGTGTGGACTCGATTGAAAACCATGAGATGCATGCGGAATTTTACCGTCTTCCAAAGCAAACCGCAGACTTGATCAATGAAACAAAAGCAGTAGGCGGACGCATTGTAGCCGTCGGAACGACATCGACGCGTACACTCGAATCTGTTGCGAAGAAGTTTGATGGGGAGTTAAAAGAAGACAGTGATTGGACGTCTATCTTTATTTTCCCAGGGTTCAAGTTTCAAGTGATCGATGCGATGATCACAAACTTCCACTTGCCGAAATCGACACTCGTGATGCTTGTCAGTGCACTGACGAGCCGTGAATTTATATTAAACGCTTATCAAGAAGCGATTGACCAGCGCTACCGTTTCTTCAGTTTTGGAGATGCGATGCTGATCAAAGGAAAGGATTTTAGATGACAGCGATACGCTACGAACTACTAAAAAAAGATAAACAGACAGGTGCACGACTAGGTATCGTCCACACGCCACATGGGTCGTTTGAAACACCGACATTTATGCCGGTTGGAACGCAAGCGACGGTCAAGACGATGTCTCCAGAAGAAATCAAAGGAATGGATGCAGGAATCATTCTGAGCAACACGTACCACTTATGGTTACGTCCTGGACACGATATCATTCGTGAAGCGGGCGGCTTGCACAAGTTCATGAACTGGGACCGTGCGATTTTAACAGACTCGGGTGGCTTCCAAGTATTCAGTCTGAGTGACATGCGAAAGATTGAAGAGGAAGGTGTTCACTTCCGCAATCATTTAAACGGTGACAAGTTATTCTTGAGCCCTGAAAAGTCAATGGAAGTACAAAATGCACTTGGTTCTGACATCATGATGGCGTTTGATGAGTGCCCGCCGTACCCAGCTTCTCACGAGTACATGAAAGCGTCAGTTGAGCGCACGTCTCGTTGGGCAGAACGTTGTATGACCGCCCACACAAATACAGACAACCAAGGATTGTTCGGCATCATTCAAGGTGGCGAGTATGAAGATCTTCGTCGTCAATCAGCGCAAGATATTATTTCACTCGATTTCCCAGGGTATGCAATTGGTGGTTTGTCTGTTGGAGAACCTAAAGACGTCATGAACCGCGTTCTTGAGTTCACAACGCCTTTAATGCCTGACAACAAGCCGCGTTATTTAATGGGTGTTGGATCACCAGACTCATTGATTGACGGAGCGATTCGTGGTGTCGATATGTTTGATTGTGTTCTTCCGACGCGTATTGCCCGTAATGGCACGATGTTTACGAAAAAAGGCCGTCTAGTAATCAAAGGTGCAAAATTTGCACGTGACTTTGGACCGGTTGATGAGACGTGCGATTGTTATACGTGCAAAAACTATTCACGCGCATATTTACGCCATTTGTTCAAAGCGGATGAAACATTTGGTCTGCGTTTGGCATCGACACACAATCTACATTTCTTGATGAACCTTATGAAAGACGTGCGTCAAGCGATTCGTGAAGACCGTTTGCTCGACTTCAAAGAAGAGTTCTTTGAAGAATACGGGTACAACAAACCGAATGCAAAAAACTTTTAATTCGAGTATAATTAGATAGATTGAGTGAAAGGGGGAATTTTAGAGATGGAAACATTGATAGGCTTATTACCAATTATCGCGATGTTTGCTGTGATGTGGTTCTTCATCATCCGACCAGCACAGAAACGTCAAAAAGCAACAGCGACGATGCAAAACAACTTAAAGCGTGGTGACCAAGTAATCACGGTTGGTGGTTTACATGGTACGATCGATGCGCTTGACGATACAACTGTATTTGTTACAGTGGCAGACGGTACACGTCTTCAGTTCGAGAAAGTGGCAATCGGCCGCGTAGTTGAATAACAAGCAGACCTTACGACAATTTTGTTCGTAAGGTTTTTTTGTTGGGCAAACCCCCTACGACAAGATCACCCTTTTCGAAAAGACATTTGACACATCCTTCATAAATAGATACGATTTTACCTACTACCACAAACTATGAGCGGACAGACAAATTATGCACAGGAGGAAACCATATGGACAAAGGGGAGCAAGCATTGTTCAACAAAGTAGAGATGGTGCTCGACAGTAAAGTGAGTGAATTTGAACTGTATCACTTTACGACAATCACCAAAGAAGACCTTTGGGACTTTGCGAAATTAAAATTTTGGAAGAAAAAACGGCTCGACGAACTGCCATTGCATCAAATCATTTCGGATATTTATGCGATTTCACCTTCTACCTATATGTCAGTCTCACAGATTCAACAATTTAAAAGTGAAAACTGGTTCTCTGAATTAAAAAAAGAAGATTTAGAAAAATTGCTCAATCCGCGCTAATCAAGGACCAAGGGCATTTGACACACTACACAACGTGATTCATAATAATCATGTTGTGTTTTTTCGGTTTCAGACCGGCGTCTGTGATTCCCCTCGCTTAGGGGAAAAGAAGGGAGAATGAAAATGAAATCCAGAGGAAGAATAGTAGCGTTTTTGCTACTCCTCGTCATCTTTGCAGGAACCATCAGCAGTACTGCAAGTGGCATCCTGAAAGATATTAATCTTGGCCTAGATCTACAAGGTGGTTTCGAAGTTCTCTACGAACTTGAGCCGCTAGATGGAGAATCGACGACATTAAGTGAAGAGACGGTTGCAGATACTGCAGAAGCACTCAATAACCGTATCAACGTACTTGGTGTTAGTGAACCCGTCATCCAAGTCGAACAACAAAATCGAATCCGCGTTCAGCTCCCAGGAGTCGAAGACCAAGCGGCCGCTCGTGAGTTGCTCGCAACAGAAGCCAATCTGACATTCCGTGACGTCAATGATGAATTGATGTTAGATGGAACTGATCTAGTAGAAGGTGGGGCACAAGCGGCATTTGGCCAAAATGGACAACCCATCGTCACGTTACAATTAAAAGACCCAAACAAATTTGCACAAGTGACAGAAGAGTTAGCAGCACGTCCATTTGGACAAAACCTTTTGGTCATCTGGTTAGATTTTGAAGAAGGTGTGGACAGCTACGAAGCTGAGAGGATGAAAGCAGATCCTAAATTTGTTTCTGCACCTCAAGTCTCTCAACGCATCAGTTCTACCAATGTTGAAATCACAGGTGTTTTCACTACAGATGAGACACGTAATCTAGCAGGAGTTTTGAATGCTGGGGCATTACCTGTAAAATTAACGGAAATCTTCTCAACTTCAGTAGGCGCTCAGTTCGGTGAACAAGCGCTAGAGATGACAATTTTAGCTGGAATCATCGGGATTTCAGTCGTACTGTTGTTTATGTTAGTGTATTACCGCTTGCCAGGCCTTGTGGCAGTCATCACGCTATCTGTCTTTATCTATTTGATCTTGCTCGTATTCGAACTGATCAATGGCGTACTGACGCTTCCTGGTATTGCCGCAATCGTTTTAGGGGTAGGTATGGCCGTCGATGCGAATATCATAACATATGAGCGTATCAAAGAAGAATTGCGTGTCGGTCGCAGCATTAAAGAAGCATTCAAACTAGGTGCAAAACAATCGTTTAGTGCTATCTTGGATGCAAACGTAACTTCTTTACTTGCAGCGGCAGTATTGTTCTACTTTGGAACAAGCTCTGTTAAAGGATTTGCCACGACGCTTATCATCTCGATCTTAGCGAGCTTTATCACCGCTGTATGGGGATCTCGCCTATTACTAGGCCTATTAGTGAACAGTGGGATGTTTGACAACAAACCATTCTTATTCGGTGTTAGCACAAAACGAGTGCATACTCCGGAAGAGAATATGGAGACATTAGATTTATCCACTCCATTTGATAAAATTGATTTCGTTGGTAAACGTAAACCATTCTACATTTTGTCTGTATTCTTACTCGCAGCTGGTATTGCGATGTTATCGATTTTCCAATTGAATCTAGGGATTGATTTCTCTTCGGGTACACGTGTGGAGGTGATGACAGATGGACCTCTTACTTCGGATGAAGTCCGCGCGACAATTGAAGCAGCAGGCTATGAAACAGATGATATCGTAATTTCAGGAGATACTAGCAATATAGCGGTTCTTCGTTATGTGGAAGATTTCACGCAGCAAGAGATTGCAGAATTAAAATCTAGCTTTATCGATGAATTCGGAGTAGAGCCATCGGTCAGCACCGTTTCTCCAACTGTCGGCCAAGAGCTTGCGCGTAACGCAGTGTACGCCCTTGCGATTGCTGCTATCGGAATCATCATCTATGTGGCATTCCGCTTTGAATGGCGATTTGGGGTCTCGGCAATTGTCGCTTTACTCCATGATGCATTCTTCATGATTGCCATCTTTAGTATACTGCGACTAGAAGTGGATATTACATTCATTGCGGCCGTCCTAACCATTGTCGGGTATTCCATCAATGATACAATCGTCACTTTTGACCGGATTCGAGAAAACTTGCATCGCGCAGGTGCGATTCAAACCGAACAAGAACTTGCAGACATCGTCAATAAATCACTTCGTCAAACACTTGTGCGTTCTGTAATTACTGTTTTGACAGTCGTATTTGTTGTCGTGTCACTGATTTTCTTCGGTGCTCCATCTATTCAAAACTTCTCAATCGCATTATTGATTGGGTTGATTGCCGGAACATACTCATCCATCTTCATCGCAGCGCAGCTTTGGTTTGATCTGAAGCGCAAACAATTGTTCAAAAAAGGAACGATTGATGTAGCGGCTGAAAAGAAACAATGGGGTTCAGATGAGCCAGTTGTCTAATAGTTTCAAGTTTTAAACAATCGGGGTATAGTGAATCTATACCTCGAGTTTTTTTGAGGGAACTACATAGGGAGATGATGCTGTGAAAACGCAATGGGCTATTTTACTCGGACTTATTTTGGCAATCGTTATCGCCATCTTTGCCGTAGTCAACGTGGATGCAGTTCCAGTCAATTATTTATTCGGTGAAGCACAATGGCCACTTATTTTGGTGATTTTGGGATCGGCTTTATTAGGAGCCCTTGTTAGCGGTATGTTCGCGATTGTTCGAACGTTTACGTTAAGTCGCAAAGTGAAGGCACTCGAAGCTGAAAAATCAAAACGAGATGCTGAACTGCACGCAACGCAAAATGAATTGTCAGTTTATCGGGAACGTGAGACATCAACACGCTCGGCAGAACTAAATCATGAAGAATCGATGAATAAACCAACACTTTAATTCAGGAACCTGTCCAAGAGGGCAGGTTTTTTTGTATAATGGAAGTCTGTGAGGAAGTGAGAAAATGATTCAATCTAAGAAAAAATGGTCCGTACAAACTATATCTCAAGAACAAGCAGAGGAATTTGCAAAAACACTGCAAGTAGATGTTCTTGTAGCAAAGTTATTACTAGCCAGAGGGATCGATACAGAACTGGCTGCAAAAGAATTTTTAGAAATGGATGCGTCTTCTGTTCATGACCCATTCTTATTTTCAGATATGCAAGGTGCAGTAGAGCGAATTCACACGGCACTCGAACGCAATGAAAAAATCTTGGTGTACGGCGATTACGATGCAGACGGAATTACGAGTGTCACCGTTTTGATGGAAACCTTAACTTCCCTCGGTGCCACTGTCTCGTTTAAAATTCCAAATCGTTTTGAAGACGGGTATGGCCCAAGTGAGCGGCTGTTTCGACTCGCACATGAAGAAGGCGTTTCGTTACTCATCACTGTAGATAATGGTATTTCTGGTGTGTCCCAAATCGCAATCGCCAAAGAGTTAGGTATGGACGTGATTTTGACTGATCACCACGAAGCAGGAGAAGTCATTCCAAATGCAGATTTCATTATTCACCCGCATCTCGAAGAAAACTATCCGTTCTCTGATTTAGCAGGTGTTGGTGTTTCGTTTAAACTGGCGCAAGCACTTTTAGGTCGTATTCCAGAAGAGTATTTGTATCTTGTCGCCATTGGTACGATTGCTGATTTGGTGCCCTTGCAGGGAGAGAATCGGTACTTTGTAAAACGCGGGCTCGAGCTGATGCATACAAAGCCTACAGAAGCGATTCGAGCGCTTGCCTCTGTTTCTGGAGTAGAGCTTTCAGACATCAACGAAGAGACTGTCGGTTTTGCATTCGGCCCTCGAATTAATGCGGTAGGCCGCTTAGGAAGTGCAGACCCTGGGGTTCATCTTTTCCGCTCTGATAGTAAAGAAGAAGCAGCTCTTTATGCGAAATTCTTACAAGACAAAAATAAAGAGCGTCAATCCATCGTCAAGTCAATCACGGATGAAGCCGTTGCTCAAGTCGAAACTGGCCCTCTTCCAAGTGTGCTGGTCGTTGCTCAGGAAGATTGGAATCCAGGAATTTTAGGAATTGTGGCTTCTCGTCTTGTTGAAAAATACACACGTCCGGCCATTGTTCTTGGCATCGATTTAGAAAAAAGGATTGCAAAAGGTTCTGCACGCAGTATCGAAGGATTCCATCTCTATCAAGAGATTGCCAAAAATCGTGATATCGTGCCGCATTTTGGGGGTCACCCAATGGCAGCAGGGATGACGATGTCGCTTGATGACCTGGATGAATTTGTCGCACGTATGCAAGCCCAGGGGGATGAAGTGTTAACACAAGACCATTTCATTCCACGTCTGACGGTCGACATTCCTGTAGAACTGTCAGAAATTAATGTGCAATCTATTGAAAGTGCAGCAAAACTAGGGCCCTATGGTATGGGCTTTGCCAAACCGGTCTATGCGGTAAAGGGAGTAGAAGTGAAGAGCTTCCGAAAAATCGGCGCATCGAGCAATCATGCTAAACTGGAAGTAACAAAAGACGGTCACACACTTGATGTCATCGGATTTTATCAAGGAGAACTCGTTGATCAACTGGCACCGATGACAAGCTTGACGATTGCCGGAGACCTTCAAATCAATGAATGGAATGGTCGCAAAAAGCCGCAATTGATGTTGGAAGATGCGATGTCGTCTGACTGGCAACTGTTCGATGTGCGCGGTATTCGCCAATTATATCGATGGTTAAATCAAGTACCACAAGGAGATGCCCATTATGTGGCGTTCCATGAAGAGACAATCGCTGCCTATCAAGATCAATTACCTGAGCGAATTGTCAAATCTTCAGAGCTAGAACCGAAACACAGTTCCGTTGTGTTACTCGATATGCCAGCTCATGAACAGCAGCTGGACGAAATCGTGACGAAATCAGAGTGGAGTCGTATATTCGCGCATTTCTTCACACCATCAGAAGCATTTTTTGATGGCTTACCTAGTAGAGATCAGTTCAAATGGTATTACGGATTCTTGATGTCGAAAGAAAAGTTCGCATTAAAAGAACAAGGCGCGCAACTCGCCCGACATAAAGGGTGGAGCGAACAAACAATTAATTTTATGTCAAAGGTGTTTTTTGAATTAGATTTTGTTAGAATAGACAATGGACATTTGGTGGTGAATAAAGAAAGTGAGCGTCGTGCGTTGACTGAAGCTCCGAGCTATCAGCAACAACAGCAGCGAATCGAGCTTGAACAAGTCTTGCTTTATGCACCGTACCGCGAATTGAAACAATGGTTTGACGCAAAGCGCCAACACCGGTCCTGAGGAGGAACAATCAGTGGATTTGAAACAATATGTAACAATCGTAGAAAATTGGCCAAAAGAAGGCATTCGCTTTAAAGATATTACAACAATCATGGATAATGGTCCTGCTTATAAATATGCAGTAGATGAAATCGTGAAATACGCAAGAGAAGTTGGCGCAGAAGTTATTGTTGGACCAGAAGCTCGTGGGTTCATCATCGGTTGCCCAGTGGCGTATGCACTAGAAGTCGGTTTTGCTCCAGTTCGTAAACCAGGAAAACTTCCACGCGAAGTCATCTCTGCAGATTACGGTTTAGAATACGGCAAAGATACATTGACGATGCATAAAGATGCTATTAAAAAAGGCCAAAAAGTATTAATCGTTGATGATTTATTGGCAACAGGTGGTACAGTTGAAGCAACTGTCAACTTGATCCAACAACTAGGTGGAGAAGTAGTCGGTGCTGCATTCATGATCGAATTGACATATCTTGAAGGTCGCGACAAGTTAAAAGGTATCGACATTCGTACTTTAATCAGCTATTAATTTTAGATGTGGAAAACGCCACTCTAGAAATTCCGGAGCGTGTTTCTGGCGTTTGCAACTCGATTTCAATAGCGCGTAATCTTGTTTTAGATTACGCGCTTTTTTCGTCTTTACATAAACCCTATTAGTTTACTACAATAGAGATTATAACTTCAGGTCGAAAACTAAAGAAACAGGTGAGTGGGTATGGCAAAAGAACAAATACGAACAGCCGAAGAAGTCTTTAACATCACAGCAAACTATATGAATGACAACAATGTAGAATTCGTCAAAAGAGCCTACAAACTGGCGGAACATGCCCACCGAAACCAATTCCGAAACTCCGGTGAACCATACATCATTCATCCCATACAAGTGGCCGGCATATTAGCCGATTTGCAAATGGATCCAGAGACCGTAGCTGCTGGGTTTCTTCACGATGTCATCGAAGATACAGAATACACGCGCGAAGATATCGTCAAGGAATTCAGTGAAGAAGTGGCGATGCTGGTTGAAGGTGTAACAAAGCTCGGTAAAATTAAGTACATGTCGAAAGAAGAACAACAAGCAGAGAATCACCGCAAAATGTTCATTGCCATGGCCCAGGATATCCGTATTATCTTGATCAAACTAGCAGACCGTCTGCACAATATGCGCACGCTCAAGCATTTGCCGGAAGAAAAACAACGCCGCATTGCAAATGAGACACTTGAAATCTTCGCACCACTTGCACACCGTCTCGGGATCTCGACTGTGAAATGGGAACTAGAAGATACATCTCTTCGCTATTTAAACCCGCAACAATACTATCGAATCGTGAACTTCATGAAGAAGAAGCGTACGGAGCGAGAAGCGTATTTAAACAATGTGATGAATGACATTAATGATCAACTTGACGAAGTCGGCATCCACGCGGATATTTCAGGTCGTCCAAAACATATATACAGTATCTACCGCAAGATGGTCATTCAGCAGAAGCAATTCAACGAGATTTATGATTTGCTTGCTATGCGCATCATAGTCGACAGTATTAAAGATTGTTATGCAGTACTCGGAATCATTCATACGCTGTGGAAGCCGATGCCAGGCCGATTCAAAGATTATATCGCCATGCCTAAACAAAATTTGTATCAATCGATCCATACAACAGTTATCGGTCCAAATGGAGACCCACTTGAAGTGCAAATACGCACAAAAGACATGCACAATATTGCGGAATACGGGGTAGCGGCACACTGGGCGTACAAAGAGGGCCGAAAAGTCGAAACATCTCGTGAATCTGTCGATCAAAAATTGTCATGGTTCCGCGAAATTTTAGAATTCCAGAATGAATCGTCGAATGCCGAGGAATTCATGGAGTCCCTTAAATTCGACTTGTTCTCGGATATGGTCTACGTATTTACGCCAAAAGGGGACGTGATCGAACTCCCTGCAGGCTCAGTACCAATCGACTTTGCCTATCGCGTACACTCCGAGGTCGGAAACAAGACCATTGGTGCGAAGCTGAACGGAAAGATGGTACCACTCGATACGAAATTAAAAACGGGTGACATTATCGAAGTGTTGACCTCCAAACAATCCTTTGGACCGAGCCGTGACTGGTTAAAAATTGCACAGTCTTCGCAGGCGAAAAATAAAATTAAGCAATTCTTCAAAAAACAACAACGTGATGAAAACATCGAAAAAGGCCGAGAAGCGATTGAAAAAGAGATTCGTGCGCAAGACTTTGAACAAAAAGATGTGCTCACTGCTGAAAATTTAAAACGCGTCTGTGAAAAATATGCATTTTCTAACGAAGAAGATCTTTATTCAGCTGTAGGTTTTGGCGGAATCACGGCACAACAGGTCGTCAACCGCTTAGCAGAAAAAATGCGGAAAGAGCGCGAAAACGAAGAGACGCTTGAAAAGATTAACAAAACGATGGCGTCACCTCCTGTCAAAAAATCGACAGAATCGGGTGTCGTTGTCAAAGGCGTCGACAACTTAATGATTCGTTTGTCGCGTTGTTGTAGTCCTGTCCCAGGAGACGATATTGTTGGCTTTATCACAAAAGGTCGTGGAGTCTCTGTTCACCGTGCCGACTGTCCGAACGTACAAGGTTCCGATAGCTCACAGCGCTTAATTGATGTGGAATGGGAGCAAGACACACATATCAAGAAAGAATATGCGGTTGATATTGAAGTCGCTGCATTCGACCGGACAGGCCTCTTGAACGAAGTGTTAATGGCGGTTACGGATTCGAAAACGACGATCGCTGCGGTTACGGGCAAGTCTGAAAAAGACATTGCAACAATTAACTTAACCATCAAAATTACAAATATCACACATCTTCACCGTGTTGTAGACCGTATTAAGCAATTGCCGAACGTCTACTCGGTGCAACGAATTATCAACTAAGAGGTGTCTTATGCGCATTGTATTGCAACGCTCTAAAGCTGCGTCGGTGACCGTTGATGGAGAAGTCGTAGGGGAAATCACGCACGGCTATACTCTTTTAGTGGGCATCACGCACGAAGATACAAAACAACAAGCAGACTGGCTCGCAGCGAAAATTGCGGGCTTGCGTCTTTTCGAAGATGAAGAGGGGAAGATGAACCGATCGCTTGATGAAGTGGCAGGTCAAATTTTGTCCGTGTCTCAATTCACATTGTACGGTGACTCTCAAAAGGGTAGACGTCCGTCATTTATTGAAGCAGCGCGACCAGAAGTCGCTGAACCACTATGGCTCTATTTTAATGATCAATTGCGTTCACATGGTTTTGATGTTCAGACTGGGGTCTTTGGCGCGATGATGGATGTGTCGCTCATCAATGATGGACCTGTTACCTTGATTCTAGAGAAATAATTATGAAAAGGGAGTTCTCTCGTAACGGAGAAACTCCCTTTTGTATGTTTTAAAGTGTATAGGGGAGGCATTCCGCAAGCGAAATAGTTTCCATAATAACAGGAAGTGGTGAAACAGTGAAAATAGACCTCGAATCTCCCGACACAATTGCCGAACAACCGAAAATAGACCTCGAATCTCCCGACACAATTGCCGAATCTCCATATGAAAACGCCACTCGCAAGATTACGAGTGGCGTTCTTTATGAAATACTGAAGTTGAGTGGAGCTTGACGTTTTTAAATTTTATAACTCACTATCAAAAAACGAGATGAGCCCCTCATAAATAGCGTGCGCTGCCGTTTCTCTGAACTGGGCCGTTGTAATTTGACGTTCTTCCGTCGCATTACTTAAATACCCAAGTTCAAGTAAAACTGCGTGCTGTTGGTTTTCACGAAGCACCAAATAATTGCCTTCTCGTACACCACGATCACGCAACGACAAGCGCTTTTGCAAAGCACCGTGAATGTGATCCGCAAGCGGTTTTTGGAAGCCATGTTGATAATAGGTCGTGAAGCCATGAACAGATGAATCTGTCACTGAATCGTAATGAATACTGACAAAGGCGTCTGCGCCGTGTTGATGACTAACCGAAACTCGTTTGCGTAACCCGACATATACATCTGACTCTCGAGTGAACACGACTTCCGCACCCGCGGCTTCAAGTTTTGCTGCTAACAGTTCAGCAGTCGGCAACGTCAATCCTTTTTCGTCCGTTCCATAATAACCTGTTGTCCCACGATCATTTCCACCATGGCCGGGATCCAAAACAATCGTCAATCCATTCAATGTACCAGGTTTACGGTCAACCACTTCTTTTTCTTCTATTTCTTCAACAGCTTCGACTTCGCCGGTTGTGACAACCCAGTTCGCAACAAACATGGTCTGACCTTCAACTTGTACCTCATACCAGTCGTTGACAGATTTGACCACTTGAAGTTTTTGTCCTGCATCGAGTCGAGCTGTTACATCATTCGCAGTGGAAGGCCCTGAACGAAGATTCGTTCCATTGTATAAAATAGTTACAGTTGAAGCGGATGGTTCTTCCGTTACATTTGATGGTTGTGGTGCTTGTTGTTGAAAACTTCCGTAAAAACTATAAACAAATCCGCTTTCCCCATTTGCGAGTTCGATTTCGACCCACGTTCCTTCAACAGAAAGAACAGAGAAAGATTCATTGCGATACACGGTTGCTTTTTTCTTTGAATCAAGTGAAGGTTTCGTACGCACATTCAGCGCGTCAACCTGCACAACAAATCCATTGTTCTGAGGAGCTGCAGCAGTTGTTTTAGATTCGACTAGTTGCACATAGTCTTTGTGAATCCAGCCGGCAGAACCATTGTATGTAATTTCAAGCCAGTCGCCTTTCACAGAGTTAATCGCAATGGACGTCCCTTCAGCAAGCTGTCCAAGTTTCACGGAGCTTGTCGAAGCGTCTGCTCGCACGTTTAATGTTTTCACTTGAACGACAGCTGATTGATTCACTGCGGCTTCGGTTGAACCAGTTGTCAACCAGCTAGCCACCCATCCTTGTTGCCCATTGTAATCAATTTGATACCAATCATTTTCAGTAGCGATAACTTGCAACTCATCAGCTGATTTTACAGCGCCTATCACATCATACGTGAGTCCAGGACCTGAGCGGACTTTTAGTGAGTCGGTATTGACGACAACTGTTTGTGCTGCAGCAGAAAGAGGAGCAATAAGTAAGATAAAAAGTAGTGCATATATGCTATATGTACGAAAATTCTGCATAAATCGACCTCCTTCTCTATATAGTACCTAGTTCTAGAACAAATATCTAGTTCAATTTCAAATTAAAGATTGACTTTCCGGAAATACGTCATTAAGATAAAGTATAGTATTAAGAACACATTGCTTATGACCGAGAAAGTAGCAGGTACAACGAGCTGACAAGAGAGGAAAAGACATGGCTGAAATCTTTTCTACAGACGGTGCATGTGAACAACACTCGTGAGGCGCTTTGTCGAACCTGAAAAGGTGTAGGTGAAGACGGAACTGGCCGTTACCCAGGTGATGAAGAGGATCTATTCGTAGATCAATCAGGGTGGAACCGCGGAAGCTTATAGCTCTCGTCCCTTACGCATGATGCGTGGGGGGCGGGGGCTTTTTTGTTTTTCGTACCACTTTCTGTTTTGTTTGCAGTCGATTTTGCCTGAAATAGTTTCCATAATAGGACTCAGGGCACAAAATGAGATTTTCAGGGCACAAACCAGCAAGTTGAGGGCACAAATCAGCTCCTCGAGGGCACAAACTAGCAACTCGAGGGCTTAAACTAGTCCAACTTCAAAAAACTTCCCAGGTAAGAATTTATAACTGAGGGTTTTCATTGGAGTGGAGGGGCTGACTCCAGTGGGAACAAAGTCGGAACGTGAGACCCCGCAGGAACCTGCGACGAGGGAGGCTCACGGCGCGCCCATGGAAAGCAGGCCCGTACAGCGGAACTCAACTTTCCTAAAACGGCGTTCTGCACATCTACTACTAAGGAGGACCTAAATATGATCAAAGTACCTAGAGGCACACAAGATATTTTGCCGGAGCAATCCTACAAATGGCAAACTGTTGAGACCATTATTCGCGACACATGCAACGTCTACCAATACAAAGAAATTCGTACACCCATTTTTGAACACACGGAATTATTCACACGAGGTGTAGGTGATACTACAGATATCGTGCAAAAAGAAATGTACACGTTTGAAGACCGCGGGAATCGGTCTCTGACACTTCGTCCTGAAGGAACAGCGTCAACAGTACGTGCGTATGTTGAACATAAATTGTTCGGGCAGCCTGATCAACCGGTCAAGCTTTACTACATGGGACCGATGTTCCGATACGAACGTCAACAAGCAGGGCGCTATCGTCAATTCGTCCAGTTTGGCATCGAAGCAATCGGCAGTGCAGACCCAGCTGTCGATGCAGAAGTCATTGCACTTGCGATGGATGTTTATAAAAAAGCGGGACTTAAAGACTTGAAACTAGTATTGAATTCACTTGGTGATGCGGCCAGTCGCAATGCACACAAAGAGGCGCTTGTTGCGCACTTTGCCCCTCGCATTAATGAATTCTGCGGAGACTGTCAACAACGTCTAGAAAAAAATCCACTTCGCATTTTAGATTGTAAAAGGGACCGGGATCACGAGTTGATGGCGACAGCTCCAAAGCTGACCGATTACTTGAACGAGGAATCTGCAGCATATTTCGACCGTGTAAAAGCCTACTTAGATGCACTGGAAATTCCGTATGAACTCGATCCGAATCTTGTTCGTGGCTTAGATTACTACAACCACACAGCATTCGAAATTATGTCGACAGCAAGTGGGTTTGGTGCAATCACAACTCTAGCTGGTGGTGGCCGCTACAACGGACTAGTTGAAGAGTTAGGCGGGCCTTCCTCTCCAGGAATCGGGTTTGCGATGAGTATCGAACGCTTGTTACTGGCACTCGAAGCCGAAAAAGTAGAGCTTGAAGACACGTCAGCAAGTGATGCGTACATTATTGCGCTTGGTGATACTCCGAAAATGGAAGCGATGCGATTAGTTAAACAACTGCGGGATGCAGGCATAAGCGCAGAAATGGATTACGCGGATCGCAAACTAAAAGCGCAGATGAAATCAGCAGATCGTAAAAAAGCAGCGTATGTCTTCATTTTAGGTGAAGATGAGCTCGCATCTCAAACTGTTCAAATCAAACACATGGCAACTGGGGAACAACAACTCGTCGCTATACCTGAAGCCGTTACGTACTTACAGAAACACAAGGAGGAATCACGATGAAACGCACACATGAATGTGGAAAAGTAGAAAAACAAGCCATCGGTCAACAGGTGGAATTGATTGGATGGGTACAAAAACGTCGTGATTTAGGTGGACTCATTTTCGTAGACCTTCGTGACCGTACAGGAATCGTACAAGTGGTATTTAACCCAGACTTCTCTCAAGAAGCAATCACAAAAGCTGAAAAACTACGCAGTGAATTTTTAATCTCTGTGAAAGGGACAGTTGTCGCTCGTGATGAAAAACAAATCAACAAAGCAATGAAAACAGGAGAAATCGAAGTTCAAGTATCAGAGCTTGAAGTGATTAACGAAGCGAAGACACCTCCTTTTGCAATCGAAAACCAAACAGACGTAAACGAAGACTTGCGCTTGAAACATCGCTACTTAGATCTTCGCCGCCCTGTCATGTATGACACATTCAAAATGCGTTCAGACATCACAAAAACAGTGCGTAACTTTTTGGCAGACGAAGATTTCTTAGAAGTGGAAACACCAATCCTTACAAAATCAACACCTGAAGGAGCGCGTGACTACTTAGTGCCTAGTCGCGTACACGATGGGGAGTTTTATGCTCTTCCACAATCTCCACAACTATTCAAACAAATGTTGATGGTGTCTGGTTTTGAGCGGTATTTCCAAATTGCGCGTTGTTTCCGCGACGAAGACTTACGTGCGGATCGTCAGCCGGAATTTACACAGATTGATATGGAAATGAGCTTTATGTCAATGGACGAAATTATCGAGTTGAACGAGCGCTTAATGAAACAAGTGATGAAAGATGTGAAGGGGATTGACTTGCAAACACCATTCCCACGTATGGATTATCAAGAAGCGATGGACCGTTTTGGTTCAGATAAACCGGACGTTCGTTTTGCTCTTGAAATTAAAGATCTTGAAGCACTTGCAAAAGACTCTGACTTTGGTGTATTCAAAAATGCCATTGCAAATGGAGGTCAAGTTCGTGGACTCGCGGTCAAAGGTGCGGCAGCTGATTATTCTCGTAAAGACATCGATGCACTTGGGGAATTCGCGGGTCGTTACGGGGCAAAAGGTCTTGCATGGTTAAAAGTAGAAGCAGACGGCGTGAAAGGTCCAATTGCTAAGTTCTTCCCAGAACAAAAAGGGGAAGAGTTGATTGCTGCAATGGAAGCAGAAGCAGGGGACTTACTACTGTTTGTTGCAGACCAAAAGTCAGTTGTAGCGGACGCACTTGGAGCACTTCGAATGAAATTTGGAAAAGAGCGTAAGTTGATTGATGAATCCCAATTTGCATTCTTATGGGTCGTGAACTGGCCGTTGTTTGAATACGATGCAGAGCTTGGTCGTTATTTTGCAGCCCACCATCCATTCACGCGTCCTTTTGATGAGGATGCTGACAAATTAGAAACTGACCCAGCTTCGGTTCGTGCACAGGCGTATGATCTTGTTTTGAACGGATTTGAGCTTGGTGGGGGTTCATTGCGAATCTATGAGCGTGAAATGCAAGAGAAGATGTTCCGAACACTAGGATTCAGTGATGAGGAAGCGAAAGAACAATTTGGTTTCTTGTTAGAGGCGTTCGAATATGGAACACCACCTCATGGAGGAGTTGCTTTTGGACTAGATCGTCTTGTCATGTTACTTGCAGGACGTACGAATCTTCGTGATACAATTGCTTTCCCGAAAACAGCGAGTGCGAGCTGTGTACTTACAGATGCACCGAGTCCGGTAGATACGGCGCAATTAAATGATCTGCATATCTCGGTCCTTTCACAGAATAATCAGTAAATAGGACTTTGTGATAGTTGCACATCAAAAAAACATGTGCTACTATAACTGTAATACGAATCCTGATGTGTACGTGACTTGTTAATCGATTTTGACCGAACATTTTATCGTCGGGAGTCCGACTTTCAGTATTAAGAGCATGCCATTCCGGTGGACGCCTCGGCGTACTGAAGAGGACACCCACCTGCTGAGTGCGGGTTCAAAACGATAGCTTTACAGAGACGGCACGCTTGGGATTCGTCTTACTATGTCTATTCTCCCTTCAGTTTCGACTGAGGGGTTTTTTATCGGATTAATTCCGACTAATCAACTAAACTTTGGAGTGAATTCATAATGTTACATCAATTTTCTAGAAATGAATTAGCGATCGGCACAGAAGGATTAGACCTCTTAAAAAATACAACCGTTGCCATTTTAGGGATCGGTGGAGTTGGCTCATTTGCAGCAGAAGCCTGTGCACGAAGTGGAGTTGGCCGAATCGTTCTTGTCGACAAAGACAACGTCGATATTACAAATATCAATCGCCAGTTGGTCGCGTATCTTTCAACAGTCGGAAAGAGCAAGTCAGCAATTATGAAAGACCGTATTGCGGATATCAATCAGGATTGTGAAGTGATTGATATGCATATGTTCTATACAGAAGAGACGTATGAGCAATTTTTCGACTTAGGTATCGACTATGTTATAGATGCGTCAGATACCATTATCTACAAAGTGCATCTAATGAAAGAGTGTTTGAAGCGAGACATTAAAATTATTTCAAGTATGGGTGCTGCGAATAAAATGGACCCAACACGATTCCGTATTGCAGATATCTCGAAAACGCATACGGATCCGATTGCGAAAGTGATTCGTTTGAAACTTCGAAAAGAAGGAATTCGCAAAGGAATTCCGGTAATCTTCTCAGATGAAAGTCCGATTGTAGTTCGGGAAGATGTTGTAAAGACCGTTGGGAAGCCGGAAGCAGAAATCCGCAAGGCGAAGATGCCACCAAGTTCGAATGCCTTTGTTCCGTCTGCAGCAGGTCTGATTGCAGCGAGCTGGGTCATTCGAGATATTTTAGAACCTGTGGAAATCAATACAGTGATGGATGTTAAGTCGAAGAAAAACTAACGCATAGAGTCTGTCCGCAAATTTGTGGGCAGGCTTTTTTGATTCATTTACCATTTGGTACCTGTCACTATTTGGGAGCTACTTCCATTTGGTGCCTGTCACCTTTTAAGATTCCAGTGATTTAGTTTCCATAATACGACTTCGGTAGAACAAATTTAAATCCGGTAGAATAAATTCCGGTTTCGGTAGAACAAATTCCACTTTCAGCCGATGAACGGTCGCTCGACCCAAGAAAATCAAAAAACAGCGCACACTAAATCGTGTATGCTGCTAATTTCTAATCTATTTCTTCTTAAAACTCTCCAACTTGCGGTAAATAGATGCCAGACGTTTCTCTTCGCCGGCATCGATTGGCTCGTAATACTGTGTGCCGACCAATTTCTCTGGCAAATACGTTTGATCTACCCAACCACCAAACGAGCCGACTTTCGTATCATGTGGATACTGATACCCGACATGGCCAAGAGTCGCAGCACCACCGTAATGCGCATCACGCAAATGCATCGGAATGTCGCCAGTTTTTCCTGCGTGAATAGCAGCTATCGCGGCATCAAGCGCCTTGTAAGCGGAATTTGACTTCTCCGATAAACATAATAAAACAACCGCGTTCGCGAGTGGTATACGCGCTTCTGGTAATCCCAATCGCTCAGCTGACTGAATCGCTGCTAAAACTTGTGGACCCACAGCAGGATTGGCAAGGCCGATATCTTCATAAGCAATGACGAGTAGTCGTCGAGAGAACGCCACCAGGTCACCACTTTCAAGTAAGTGGGCCGTGTAATAGAGCGCTGCATCCGTGTCACTTCCGCGGATGGATTTTTGAAGAGCGGACAATAAATTATAAAAATGACTGCCTTTTTTATCTCCAAACACGCCAATGCGCGACACAAGTTGAGAGACGAGGGCATCTTCCACCACGATTTTTCCATCTTCTTCATCCGATGCTTCGACAATCGATTCTAGTAATGTCAAAGCTTTGCGAGCATCCCCGTTTGAACCTTCTGCAATTTGCGTCACTTGTTCGGGTGTAATGGCTATTGATAATTTACCTAACCCTCGCTCCGAATCTTCAAGTGCTCGGTTTAAAAGTACTTCCATATCGCTGCTTTCGATTCGTTTCAATTGTTTGATTTCACCACAACGTGATCGGATTGCTGGATTGACATCATGATACGGATTTTCTGTTGTGGCACCAATCAAAACAATCGACCCGTTTTCCACGTGGGGAAGCAGGGTATCTTGTTGCAGTTTATTGAACCGGTGGATTTCGTCTAGAAATAGTAAGACTTTTCCGGTAAGTCGGGATTCTTTCACGACATCTTCAATATCTTTTTTACCGGAAGTCGTAGCATTTAGTGCAATGAATGGTAAATCGGACGAACCTGCGATTGCATAGGCAAGAGACGTCTTCCCGATTCCGGGTTCACCATAAAGAAGCATGGACGGCACATGCCCATTGCGAATCATTTGATAGAGGCCGGTAGACGGGCCAATGATTTCTTGTTGTCCGACAATCTCTTCAATTTTTTTCGGACGCATTCGAAAGGCAAGTGGTTCACCTGATGGCATAATCGTCCCTCCTTTATCGAACATCTGTACTTTTTAGTGTACCAGAACGTACAGCTCATTTCATCGAAAAACCATTGCAGATTATGCTATACTTGTAGCGGAAAAGTTAACTTATGAACGGACGGTGTAAAGAGATGAAAATCTCGACTAAGGGCCGCTATGGTCTCACAATCATGATTGAATTAGCCAAAAATGAAGGCGAAAAACCACTTTCTCTGCGTCAGATTGCAGCAGACAATGATTTATCAGAAGCCTACTTAGAGCAAATCGTTTCACCACTTCGCAATTCAGGACTTGTAAAGAGTGTGCGAGGAGCCTACGGAGGCTATAAATTAGCAAAACCTTCCGAAGAAATTACAGCGGGAGACGTGATTCGCGTACTTGAAGGACCGATTCAACCTGTAGAAGGAATTGAAGACGAAGCACCTGCACAACGTGAACTATGGATTCGTATTCGTGATGCAGTTAAGAATGTATTAGATACCACGACAATTCGCGACTTGGCTGATCACTCAGATGATCCTTTCACTTCGGACGCATATATGTTTTATATTTAGGAGAGATTTATAATGACACGTATTTATTTAGATCATGCTGCAACATCCCCCGTGCATCCAGAGGTCATTGCAGCACTGACGAGTAGTTATACAGAGTGTTTCGGCAATGCATCCAGTATCCATGAGACGGGAAGACGTGCGCGAAAACAGCTCGATATGGCCCGTGACCAATTGGCTGCAACTATTCAAGCGCACCCGAACGAGATCATCTTAACAAGTGGTGGTACGGAAGCGGACAATCTTGCTATTTTTGGAACAGCGTATGCCAACAAACATCTCGGACAGCATATCATCACAACTTCTGTGGAGCATCATGCTGTTCTTCATGCTTGTCAGCAACTTGAAAAAGAAGGTTTTGAAGTGACGTATTTGCCTGTCGATAATCAAGGGCGAGTGCATCCAACCTCTCTCCAAGCAGCACTCCGTGACGACACGATTTTAGTCACAATCATGTACGGGAATAATGAAGTAGGAACACTTCAACCTCTCGATGAACTTACTAAACTCGTTCAAGACCATCAAGCGGTCTTTCATACAGACGCTGTACAAGCATATGGAACCGTTGAAATCGATGTCACAAACCTTCAGGTAGACTTGCTTAGTACAAGTGCACACAAAATCAACGGACCTAAAGGAATAGGATTTCTTTATCAGCGAACTGGAACGAAATTACGCCCACTTTCACATGGTGGTCAACAAGAACGAAAACGTCGTGCAGGGACAGAAGCGATTCCATTAGCCGTCGGTTTTGCAACAGCCGCCCTTTTAAAAGAAGCAACGCTTTCTAAGTCGCATCTGGCCCTTCTTTCTTTAAAGAAGCATTTTCTTGATGAATTGACGCGTCTTGATGTAAACTATTCCCTTAATGTGAAGGATGCTGAACAGCTTCCCCACATCTGCAATCTATTTTTCCCAGACACGGACATTGAGACATTCCTCATCCAATTAGACCTAGCGGGCATCGATGCATCAAGCGGCTCTGCATGTACAGCAGGGGCTGTAGATCCTTCGCATGTCCTAGTGGCAATGTTTGGAGAAGAGGCACCCCAGCTCAGATCTTCTGTACGATTTAGTTTGGGTCTCGGAACAACAAAAGAGCAGCTAACAGTAGCTGCAGAAAAAATAGCTGGTGTATTAAACAGGCCGGCATCGATTTGGAAGTGAACACTATGACAGAAACAAAAGGCAAACGCGTCGTCATCGGGATGTCCGGTGGCGTAGATTCCTCGGTCGCGGCCTATTTATTAAAAGAGCAAGGATACGATGTCATCGGTATCTTCATGAAGAACTGGGACGACACAGACGAAAACGGTGTCTGCACAGCTACAGAAGATTATGATGACGTTATTAAAGTGTGTAATCAGATTGGTATTCCGTATTACGCTGTCAACTTTGAAAAGCAGTATTGGGAGAAAGTCTTCACGTATTTCTTAGATGAATACAAAGCAGGCCGTACACCAAATCCAGATGTTATGTGCAACAAAGAAATCAAATTCAAAGCATTTCTTGAGCACGCATTGGCGCTTGGCGCAGACTACTTAGCAACTGGGCACTATGCACGTGTTGAAGAACGTGATGGTCAGTTCTGCATGCTTCGTGGTATAGACAACAACAAAGACCAAACGTATTTCTTAAATCAATTGAATCAAGACCAGCTCAAACATGTATTGTTCCCAATCGGAGAACTGGAGAAAAAACGTGTGCGTGAAATCGCTTTAGAACAAGGTCTCGCAACCGCTACGAAAAAAGATTCAACGGGAATCTGTTTCATTGGCGAACGCGACTTCAAAACATTCTTAAGTGGCTATTTACCAGCACAACCAGGCGTCATGGAAACGATGGAAGGGCAAGCGGTCGGGAAACATGATGGTTTAATGTACTACACAATTGGTCAACGCCACGGTCTTGGAATCGGCGGAGCAGGAGACCCTTGGTTTGTAGTCGGCAAAGACTTGAAACGTAACGTCTTGTATGTTGGGCAAAATGCACAAAACGAAGCGTTGTATTCAACCAGCTTAATTGCAGATACACTTTCATTTACAACAAATGATGAAAAACCTTCGGAATTTAAATGCACTGCAAAATTCCGTTACCGTCAACAAGATACAGGAGTAACTGTTCGTCTGCTCGGAGACGATCGTGCAGAGGTCATCTTTGATGAGCCCGTTCGCTCGATTACACCTGGTCAGGCTGTAGTTTTTTATGACGGTGACGAGTGTTTGGGTGGCGGAACGATTGATCACGTATTCCGTGACAATAAAAAACTTGAGTATGTAGGGTAGGGAAACGATGAACTGGAATGAGACAGGCATCCACGCGATGCATACAGGAGATTATGAAGAAGCAGCGAAAGCTTTTACACAAGCGATTGAACAAGAGCCTGAAAATGAAGTAGGGTATATCAATTTCGGGAATCTTTTAGCCATCATGAATGATGCTGAGCGAGCTGAGCGATTTTTTCAAAAAGCACTGACTTTGAATGAACAAGCAGCAACGGCTTATTACGGTCTTGCAAATCTCTATTACAATCAAGAACGATTTGAAGAAGCGGCAAAACTATACGAGCGGGCAATCCGTGCAAACTTAGAGGGTGCTGACGGGCATTACATGCTTTCAAAATCTCTTCAAATGACAGATGAGCGAAAGCTTGCACTGCCATATGCGCAGCGTGCTCATGAACTCGCACTAGAAGATGCGGAAATCACGCTACATTACGCCATCTTACTTGCATCCAATGAATTATTTGCTGAAGCGAAGCCTCTACTTGAACAGTTGCTTGAAGAAAACCCGGAGCATGCAGATGCCCATTACAATTTGGGTGTTCTTTTTGCACTTACTCAAGAAGACCCAGAGCCAGCACTACATCATTTAGATAAGGCTCTTGAAATCGAACCAAATTACGATCAAGCTCGCTACATGGCGGACATGATTCGATTACGAAACTAATACTGGAGGCGATCGGATGACGGAACGAAATGAGGACAAATTGTTTGTTTCGGGTCGGCCGATTGTCTCCATTTTTCATAATGAAGATAATCTGTACTCGATTTTGAAAGTGAAAATCAAATCGACAAACACTACATATACCGATAAAGAAGGAATTATAGTCGGCTATTTTCCAAAACTATCGACAGACGAAAGTTATACATTTTATGGGCAATTAAAAAATCATCCGAGGTACGGACAACAATTTGCTGTGGATACATTTGTCCGGGACAAACCAGATTCCGTAAAAGGCGTCGTGCATTATTTGTCATCCGATCTGTTTCCGGGTATTGGTCCTAAAACCGCGCAGACAATTGTCAAAAAGCTCGGCGAAAATGCGCTCCAAAAAATATTGGATTCTCCAGATGTTTTAAAGACGATTCCTCGACTGACAAAAGAAAAACGGGATACTATTATAAACGGCTTGCAACAGAATCACGGGATGGAACGCATCATGGTACAACTCAATGAATGGGGCTTCGGTCCACAGTTGTCTATGAAAATTTACCAAAACTACCGAGAAGAAACGCTTGAAAAATTAAACGACAATCCCTACCGTCTCATTGAAGATGTAGAAGGGGTCGGCTTTGGTCGGGCAGATGAACTCGGGTCACAACTCGGAATCGAAGGCAGTCATATGGACCGCATGAAGGCGGGAATCTTGTATCTTTTAAATCAGGCATCTTTATCAGAAGGGCACATTTTTGTCCCAACTGACCAATTGCTAGAGGATGTGAAACAACTTCTCGAAAAATCGCAAGCAGTTGAGATAGAGTATGACGCACTTGCAAAAGCTGTGATAGAGCTTGGGGAAGAGAGTAAAGTCGTCGTTGAGCAGAACCGTGTGTATATGCCGTCGCTCTACTTTTCAGAAGTTGGAATCGCAACGAAAACAGAACGTCTTGTACAAGCGAAATTCAAAGGCTTTAAAAAGAAGTTGATTAACGAATCGTTGTCTTCGATTGAAGCGGACTTTGGTGTAACCTATGCACCTACTCAACGAAAAGCGATTGAAATGGCGCTTAACAATCAAATTTCGATTCTGACAGGTGGACCTGGAACGGGGAAAACGACGGTCGTTCGCGCCATCGTCGAACTGTATGCAGACCTCAACGGTTTATCACTGGACCCTAAAGAATGGGCGAAAGAAGGCAAGCCGTTCCCGATTGCATTGGCGGCGCCGACCGGACGGGCTGCCAAGCGGCTGAGTGAATCCACGGGACTTCCCGCGATGACGATTCATCGGTTGCTTGGCTTTACCGGACAGGACACGGAAGACACAGAAGGGCGACCGGTCGAAGCAAGTCTTATTATTATTGATGAGACGTCAATGCTTGATTGCTGGCTTGCACATCAACTCCTTCGTGCTATTCCAGAAACTTCACAGGTCGTCCTAGTTGGGGACCAAGACCAGCTTCCACCTGTAGGGCCGGGACAAGTTTTAAAAGATCTACTTGCTAGTGGACGCCTGCCTGTTGTTGAACTTCAAGACATTTATCGCCAAGCAGACGGGTCGTCGATCATTGAGTTAGCCCATGCGATGAAATCTGGGAAGACGACGCAAGATTTGCTCTCTAAAACGAAAGACCGTTCGTTCATACCAGCGTCCGCGGACCAAATTCCGAAAGTCGTCGAACAGGTCGTCTCCAGTGCACTCGCGAAAGGATTCACCATTCGGGACCTTCAAGTATTAGCGCCGATGTATAGAGGACCTGCTGGCATTGATGCGCTCAATAAAATGATTCAAGAAATGGTCAACGCCAACCCAGATGGTACGCGAAAAGAAATGGTATTTGGAGATGCTGTATACCGTATCGGAGATAAAGTGCTTCAACTCGTCAATCAACCGGAATCGAATGTATTTAACGGGGATATGGGGGAAGTCATCAGTATTTTCAAAGCGAACGAAAATGTAGAGAAAAAAGAGCTTATGATCGTTTCCTTTGATGGAATTGAAGTGACGTATGAAAAATCCGATCTTGGCCAATTAACGCTTGCGTACTGTTGTTCCGTTCATAAATCTCAGGGCAGTGAGTTCTCGATGGTCATCTTGCCGATTACACGTGGATATATGAAAATGCTACGACGCAATCTTCTCTATACAGCTATTACACGCGCGAAAAACTACTTGATTTTATGCGGAGATCCACAAGCATTCCAAATCGGAATCGAACGCAATGATGACAACTTACGGTTCACAACATTGATTGAGCGACTGTCTCCTGAAGCCGAGCCAATGGAACCTGTCGAAGGACAAACGTATGAGTTGACGGAAGATACACTCCTTTCCATCAATCCGATGATTGGTATGGAGGGAATTACACCACATCAATTTATGACCCAAGACGTTGACAGTTGATGCACACCTTTTGTATGATGAAGGCAGAATACGAAACACGATGACGAAAAGAGTACTGATTCTTCCGGTATAGAAAGAAGTTCCTCGGCTGCAAGAGCTTCCGAACGACGGGTCAGGAAAGCTACTTCCGAGTGCAGGCAAACCCTGCCGTCCGCCACGTTACGGCATTTTGAGATGCAAAGGACTCCTTTGCAACTTAGGGTGGTACCGCGAATGCTAAGCTTTCGTCCCTTTGGGGATGAAGGCTTTTTCTTTTTTCGTCTGGAAAATTTAAGGAGGAACACGTATGAAACAACTTTCAGGAAATGATATCCGCAGACTGTATCTTGAATTTTTTATTGAAAAGGGGCACCAAGTAGAGCCGAGTGCACCGCTTGTTCCAATCAATGATCCGTCACTTTTATGGATTAACTCAGGTGTCGCGACACTGAAGAAATATTTTGATGGCCGAGTCGTTCCGGAAAATCCACGTATCACAAATGCACAGAAATCAATTCGTACAAATGATATTGAGAATGTCGGAAAGACTGCGCGCCACCACACTTTCTTTGAGATGCTTGGGAACTTTTCGATTGGTGACTACTTTAAAAAAGAAGCAATTCATTATGCTTGGGAGTTTTTGACGGACAAAAAATGGATGGGCTTTGATCCGGAACTGCTATCTGTTACCGTTCACCCCGAGGATGAAGAAGCGTATGCGATTTGGAAAGATGAAGTTGGCGTTCCAGAAGCGCGCATTATTCGATTAGAAGGGAACTTCTGGGATATTGGAGAAGGCCCGAGTGGACCAAACTCTGAAATTTTCTACGACCGCGGAGAGCAGTATGGAAATGATCTTGAAGATCCAGAATTGTATCCGGGTGGAGAGAACGAACGTTATTTAGAAATTTGGAACTTGGTATTTTCTCAGTTCAATCATAATCCTGACCACACATATACGCCACTTCCAAAACAAAACATCGATACAGGTATGGGGCTTGAGCGTATGGCATCGGTTGTGCAAGACGTACCAACTAACTTTGATACAGACTTGTTCATGCCGATCATTCAGCAAACGGAACAGATCAGCGGTCAGAAGTACGGAGAATCGAAAGACAAAGACGTGGCGTTCAAAGTCATCGCTGACCATATTCGCACAGTAGCATTCGCCATTGGAGATGGTGCGCTTCCATCAAATGAGGGACGCGGGTATGTTCTTCGTCGCTTACTGCGTCGTGCAGTTCGATTTGCAAAACAACTAGGCATTGAGAAGCCATTCTTGTTTGAACTTGTACCAGTAGTCGGCGAGTTGATGGAAGTATTCTACCCAGAAGTGAAACAAAAAGAAGCATTTATCATGCGCGTAATCAAGACAGAAGAAGAACGTTTCCATGAAACATTGGCAGACGGCTTGTCCATCTTGTCTCGTGCTGTCACAGAACAGCAAACGCAAGGCTCAACAGTTGTACCAGGGGCGACAGTATTCGCACTGTATGATACGTATGGCTTCCCTGTAGAACTTACAGAGGAGTATGCTGAGGAAGCAGGTATGACAATTGATCGCCCAGGCTTTGAAAGTGAAATGGAAGGCCAGCGCAGTCGTGCACGTGCAGCGCGTCAAAATGTAGATTCTATGCAAGTGCAGTCCGAAGTCTTTGCGTCAATTCACGACGACAGTGAATTCATTGGCTACGATCAACTGAAGACACTTGGAAAAGTCACGACACTTGTTCTAGGAGCGGATAAAGTAGAATCAGCTACTGAAGGCGATGAAGTGAAGCTCGTTCTAGACCGTACTCCGTTTTACGCTGAAAGTGGTGGGCAAATCGCAGATATCGGGAAAATTTCAAACGATCACTTCTTAGGACGCGTAAAAGATGTGCAAAAAGCGCCAAACGGACAAAACTTGCATTCGGTGATCATCGAATCAGGTGAACTTCGAGTGGGTATGGACGTAACGGCTGAAGTAGATCCAGAACTTCGTCAAAAAACTATTAAAAATCACTCGGCAACACACTTGTTACACCAAGCATTGAAAGATGTTTTAGGAACACACGTCAACCAAGCGGGTTCCTATGTTGGACCAGACCGTTTGCGTTTTGACTTCTCACACTTTGGTCAAGCGACGAAAGAAGAGCTTGAGCAGGTGGAGCGCATTGTGAACGAGAAGATTTGGGAATCCACACCTGTTATAACAGGTTTCCATTCAATCGATGAGGCAAAACAACGCGGGGCTATGGCACTATTCGGCGAAAAATATGGAGACATCGTACGCGTCGTAGAGATGGGTGATTACTCATTAGAACTGTGTGGAGGATGTCACGTATCCTCAACTGCTGAAATTGGTGTATTCAAAATTCTCTCTGAAGGCGGTATTGGAGCAGGTACACGACGCATTGAAGCGGTCACTGGACAAGCTGCTTACGAAGTAATGAAAGACGAAGAGGCACGATTGCAACAAGCTGCTGCTCTGATTAAAGCGCAACCACGTGAAATTGTAGCAAAAGTAGAGGCACTACTTGCTGAAGTGAAGAACCTTCAAAAAGAAAATGGCTCACTATCTGCTAAACTTTCAAGCAACCAAGCAGGAGAATTATTATCGTTTGTTCGTGACGTCAATGGTGTTTCTGTATTGACTGCAAAAGTGGAAGCAAAGGACAATAATCAATTGCGTCAACTCGTCGATGATTTGAAACAAAAACTTGCTTCAGGTGTCGTCGTACTAGGTGCTGTTGCAGGTGAAAAAGTCATGATTGCTGCGGGTGTGACAAAAGATATCGCAGGTGAACGCGCGCACGCGGGGAACATCGCGAAGCATGTGGCGGAACTGTGTGGCGGAAAAGGTGGAGGACGTCCAGACTTTGCTATGGCTGGTGCGAAAGATGGTTCGAAGCTCCAGGACGCACTCAAATCCATTGACGAACTAGTGAAATAAGTTCCTTCTTCATCGGTCATGGGGTATACTAAAAGTACAGTTCCATGAGTTGTACAGGAAGGGTGTTGAATACTATGGATTCCTTTGACAAAACAATGAAATTTAATGTTCAAGACGAATCAATGGAAGAGGATGTCAAACACGTCATGCTACATGTGCATGATGCGCTTGAAGAGAAAGGGTACAACGCGGTCAATCAAATCGTTGGGTATTTGCTTTCTGGAGATCCTGCTTATATTCCACGTCATCAAGACGCCCGAAATGTCATCCGCAAATTAGAGCGTGACGAAATTTTAGAAGAACTAGTTCGGTTCTATATCCGACATACAAATGAGGGCAAAGATGCGTAAAATGGGTTTAGACGTCGGTACACGTACGGTGGGTGTTGCAATCAGTGACGCCCTCGGGTGGACCGCGCAAGGAATCGAGACGATTAAGATTCATGAAGAAAACGAGGAGTTCGGTATTGAGCGATTAGCGGAACTCATTCGTGAGTATACTGTGACGGAAGTCGTGATCGGATATCCGAAAAATATGAACAACACCATCGGACCACGGGCTGAAGCTAGTGAGCGTTTTGCGGAGCTAATCAAAGAAACATTCAATCTTCCTGTAGTATTATGGGATGAGCGACTCACGACAATGGCTGCAGATCGCATGCTGATCGACGCCGATGTGAGCCGAAAAAAGCGTAAGCAAGTCATTGACAAAATGGCGGCTGTCATGATCCTTCAAGGATATTTAGACAGTAAAAATCGATGAGGTGAAGAAAATGGAACATGGTCAAGAACATATCACAATCGTTGACGAAAACGGCAACGAGCAACTTTGTAACGTATTGCTAACATTTGAATCAGATGAATTTGGAAAATCCTATGTACTTTACTACCCAGTAGGTGCAGATGCAGAAGATGAAAATGAAGAAATCGAGATCCACGCTTCTTCATTCGTTCCTTCAGAAGACGGGACGGACGGCGAACTTCTTCCAATCGAAACGGATGAAGAATGGGATATGATTGAAGAGACGCTTGGTGCATTTATGGACGAGCAAGAAGACGACGAATACGGAATTCAAGAACAATAATAGGAGTGATGCCGTCTCTATATATAGAGGCGGTTTTTTCATGTGTGGACGCCTCTGTGACTTTTCTAGTATACTATTTGAAGATAAAGGGGGAAGCCCAAGTGCCAAACGGAAGTAAAAAAGAAATTATGTTTGAAAAAATGAAAGAAAAGAAGAAAGAAGTGAAGATTGTACGTCGAATTGTCTTTGCTGTCGTACTCATTTTACTCATTGTCGGTGGAATCGGTGGATATTCTGCATATAACTACGTTATAGATGGTCTATCTCCGTATGACGAGACAAATGAAGACCCGATTGCTGTCTCGATTCCAATCGGCTCTGGTATTGACACAATTTCACAAACGCTTGAAGACAATAATGTCATTCGAGATGCGCGAATCTTCAAGTACTATGTCAAATTTAAAAATGAATCCGACTTTCAAGCCGGTGACTATACATTGACACAATCGATGACTCCCGATGAATTGATTGAAAGTTTAAAATCTGGTCGTATTTATAGAGAACCTGTGTTCACGATGAACATACCAGAAGGATTAACTCTTGAACAGATTGCAGACGTTATTGAAGCACGTACCAATCATTCAGCAGAAGATTTCTTTGCACTCGTCACTAGTGAAGAATTTGTCGAGCTTGCACGTCAACAATTCCCAGACTTGCTGACAGATGAAATAGTTGCAGAAAACGTTCGCTACTCACTTGAAGGATATTTGTATCCCGCTACGTATCCATTCTATGAAGAAAACCCAAGTATGGAGACCATTGCTTTCGCCATGTTACAAGGTACACAAGACAATATCCAACCCTATCGTGAGATTTTGGCTGAACGTGGCCAGTCCATCCATTGGTTGTTGACGTTTGCCTCGCTGTTAGAAGAGGAAGCGACTGCACAAACGGACCGTAAGACGATTGCCTCCGTATTCAATAATCGCTTAGAAATCGATATGCCTCTTCAAACAGATCCAACAGTTCTTTACGCACTAGGTGAACACAAAGACCGCGTGCTCTATGCGGATCTTGAAGTTCAAGATCCTTATAACACCTATGTCAACCGTGGATTGCCACCTGGTCCAATTGCGGGAGCTGGACGAGCATCTCTTGAAGCAGCAATGGATCCATCAAGCTCTGAGTATTTATACTTCTTAGCAGATCCTTCCGGGACGAATCATTTTGCAGTGACATATGACGAACATTTGGCAAACATTCAAGAATATTTACGTTAACGATAGACTATCCACTTTAGCTAGTGGATAGTTTTTCTCTGTCATGGTATGATAAAAATTGAATTTTTTTTGCACGACTTCCCAGTAGAAAGAGGGAGACATGAATGAAAACAGACGACTTTCAACAGCTGTTCAGCTTACCTCGAACAGCGTTTTTTCATGAGATGGAACAGTACGCAGACTTACATCACGTACCCATCATGCGACTAGAAGGAATGGACACATTGCTTCATCTGTTGCAGCTTCAAAATGCACAAACTGTTTTTGAAGTGGGGGCAGCGATTGGCTACTCAGCACTGCGCATGGCAGCAGCGAATCCAAAGCGGACAATTACAACCATCGAACGAGATGCAGACCGGTATGAGACGGCGAACCAATTCATTGCAAAAAGCGAGCATGCACAGCAAATTTCTCTTTTTCACGCAGACGCTTTAGAAATGGATCTGAGTGAGTTCCCTGAACAGTCATTTGATGCTCTTTTTATTGATGCAGCAAAAGGACAATACCAATTGTTCTTTGATCGGTACGCGCCGTTAGTCAAGAGTGGAGGCGTCATTTATAGCGACAATATCTTTTTAAATGGGTTGACTCAAGTGCCTATAGAGCAAGTGCCGAGACGAAAACGCACGATGGTTCGCAAATTGCATTTATTTGCTGAACATTTGCGAACAAACCCCGATTATGACAGTCAGTTCTATCCGATAGGCGATGGACTATTAGTAAGTATTAAGAGGTGAGTACGATGTTAACTGAACTAGTTGTAACGCCAAAATCTGTACAACATGCATTTAAACTTCTTGATGCAGGAGCAGATGCAGTTGTTGTAGGTGAAGAGCATTTTGGCCTCCGTCTTGCAGGAGAATTCTCCCTGAGGGACATTGAAGAGATTACACTTTATGCGCATACATTATCTAAAAAGGTCTATGTATCAATGAATGCACTGTTTCATAACGACCGAGTGGATGCGCTTGCACCCTACATGCGCAAATTAAATGACATAAAAGTGGATGGCATTTATTTTGGAGACCCGGCTATCATCATGACACATCGAGAAATCGACAGTGAAGTACCGCTCATTTGGAACCCCGAGCAGACAGCAACGAACTACTTTACAGCGAACTACTGGGGTGAACGAGGGGCAACGCGCACATATCTTGCACGTGAGCTGAGTTTAGACGAACTGATTGAAGTAAAAGAAAATGCAGAGGTATCTATTGAGATTCAAGTACATGGAATGAGTTGTATGTTCCAGTCCAAGCGTCCACTTCTTGGTCACTATTACTTGCATGAAGGAAAAGCACTTCCTATTGAGAATCGGGAACAAAAAGATGCGATGTTGCTTTATGATAAAGAGCGCGAAAATCGCTATCCAATCTATGAAGATTTGAACGGCACGCATATTTTTTCACCGAACGACATGTGCATGATTGATGAGCTAGAAGAAATTCTAGAAGCGGAAATTGATGCCATTCGCATTGAAGGAATTCTACATAGCGAGGCCTATACAGTTAAAGTGACTAAATTGTACAGGAAGGCTCTCGATCTCTACAAGGAATCACCGAAACTATACCGACAGCAGAAGAATGAACTTTTTAAACAACTTGAAGAAATGCAGCCGTCGCATCGTCCACTCGACACAGGATTTTTCTTCAAAGAGTCAGTGTACTAAGGAGGAGATCAAATGGCAGTCATGGAAAGTGAACTACGAAATGGCAAACGAGTCATTACAAAAAAGCCCGAATTACTTGCTCCTGCTGGCAATCTTGAAAAGTTGAAGATTGCGGTTGAATACGGAGCAGATGCAGTGTTTATAGGTGGGCAAGAATACGGACTTCGATCGAATGCAGGAAATTTTACGATTGCCGAGATGAAAGAAGGCGTAGAGTACGCAAAGAAATTTGGTGCGAAGATTTATGTCACGACGAATATCTTTGCGCACAATGAAAATATGGATGGATTGATAGAGTACTTGCAAGCTGTTGAAAGTACGGGTGTAACGGGGATTATCGTCGCTGATCCATTGATTATTGAAACGTGCCGAAACTATGCTCCGAAACTTGAATTGCATTTAAGTACACAACAATCCTTATCCAACTGGAAAGCTGTGCAGTACTGGAAAGACGAAGGATTGCACCGAGTAGTTCTCGCTCGTGAGACTACTGCAGATGAAATTGCACTCATGAAAGAAAAAGTCGATATCGAAATTGAAGCGTTCATTCACGGAGCCATGTGTATCGCTTATAGTGGACGTTGCACACTGTCCAATCACATGACTGCTCGTGATTCAAACCGGGGTGGTTGCTGTCAGTCCTGTCGCTGGGACTATGAACTACAGAATACTGAAGCGGAAAAAGTAGACGACTTCACTACACCTTTTGCGATGAGCCCGAAAGATTTGAAATTAATTGAATCTATTCCGCATATGATAGAGCTAGGAATCGATTCGTTAAAAGTAGAAGGACGCATGAAGTCGATTCATTATGTAGCAACAGTCGTACAAGTCTACCGCAAAGTAATTGATGCATATTGCGCAGATCCAGATAATTTTACGTTTGATCCAGAATGGGTCTATGAACTCGATAAATGTGCCAATCGTGAGTCGGCTTCTGCGTTTTTTGAAGGAGAACCTGGACATGAACAACAATTATTTGGTGTGCACAGCCGCAAAGTTACACACGACTTTGTAGGTCTTGTGGTAGACTATAACGAGACGTCTCAGACCGTTACCTTAGAGCAGCGAAATTATTTCAAGCCTGGTGATGAGATTGAGTTTTTTGGGCCACAAATCGACAATATAAAATTGATTGTACCACCAATCTACGATGAGAAAGGCAATGAACTAGATGCTGCACGTCACCCACTGCAAAAAGTTACGTTCCATTGCCCTGTCAAAGTACACCCGAACAATATGATGCGGAAGAGGTTAGTAAAGTGAAAAGACCATTAGTTATCGGAATTGCTGGCGGTTCCGGTTCTGGAAAAACAAGTGTAACAAATGCCATTTATGAAGCGTTCAAAGATCACTCAGTAGTTGTGATTCAACAAGATTTTTACTACAAAGACCAGTCGCATCTGGAGTTTGAAGAGCGTTTGAAAACTAATTATGATCACCCATTAGCATTTGATAATGATTTATTGATTGACCATGTGAATCATTTACTTGAACGTAAAGGGATTGAAAAACCAGTGTATGACTATGCACGTCATACGCGTTCGGATGAAACAATCGTGATCGATCCAAAAGATGTCATTATTTTAGAAGGGATTCTAGTTTTAGAAGATGAGCGTCTTCGCGACTTGATGAATATTAAACTATACGTAGATACAGATGCAGATTTACGTATCATTCGTCGTATATTACGTGATATTCATGAGCGTGGGCGCACAGTAGAATCCGTGGTTGAACAATATTTGAATGTCGTTCGACCGATGCATAACCAATTTATTGAACCAACAAAACGCTATGCAGATGTCATCATTCCAGAAGGTGGCCAAAATGAAGTAGCTATTGATTTAATGGTTACGAAAATTAAGGCTATTCTTGAAAGTAATGGAATTGTATAATAGGATGATACAAGTTACATAAGACAGAAGGAGTGTATAGGAATGTCAAATGACAAACAATATCCGATGACGCTTGCAGGTAAGCAAAAGTTAGAGGAAGAATTAGATAGTTTAAAAAATGTAAAACGTAAAGAAGTTGTTGAGCGTATTAAAGTAGCACGTGACTTCGGAGATTTATCCGAGAACTCAGAGTATGATGCAGCGAAAGAAGATCAAGCATTTGTCGAAGGTCGTATTTCACAATTGGAATCTATGATTCGCAATGCAGTCATTATTGAAGAAGATGCAAACGATGACACAGTTTCACTTGGGAAAACGGTTACATTTATCGAAATCCCAGACGGAGACGAAGAAACGTATACAATCGTTGGTTCAGCTGAAGCAGATCCATTAGAAGGATTAATTTCAAATGATTCTCCAATTGCACGAGGCTTACTTGGCCGAACAATCGGAGAAAATGTAAAAATCATGACTCCTGGTGGAGAAATGGACGTTAAGATCGTATCAATTTCGTAATTCTAGACTGCTTGGCAGCTTTGACGCTGTCAGGCAGTTTTCGCTTTGTCAGGGCCTCAGTTGATTCTCATCCCGATTATTAGTAAGATGAAAAAAGATTGTAGCAATGAGGAGTGAACTAAATGACGCAAGAATTTTCTAGACGTGCGCAAATGAAAAAGAAAAAACGCGCGAATTTACTTATAAATTCATTACTAGCTGTAGTTGGCTTACTGATTATTATTACATTAGCAAATTTACTTTCTTCAAACGACGACACCGCTGTGGAAGCTGATCCTGGAGATGAGCAACAGCAAGTGACGGATGAGGGCCAACAAGACGTTGAGTCAGAAGATACCGCGGGTGCTGAAACGACAGAGGAATCTGAAGCGACAGATGAAGCAGAATCTACTGAAGAAACAGAAGCAACAGAAGAAGATCAAACAGATACTACTGAAGAACAAGCGGAAGTAACGACTGAACCGTCAACGGACCCTATTGTGGATGAAGTCATCGTGAATACAGCTTGGCAACCGGTAGGAACAACGCAAACTGGTGAACATGTCTCGAGTTACACGAAAGGGACAGTCGATTGGGATGAAAAAATCAAAGCCCTTCAGTATGCATCTGGTCTTTCGGCTGATAACATGTACACGATTTTCTTAGGCAATGGGGGATCCCCGCAAAAGTCAATTGGCACAGTTACATCAAAAGACAAATCAGAGATGTATCGTATTTATTTAGAGTGGGTCGATGGCCAAGGTTGGAAACCGACAAAACTCGAAAAGTTGAATCAGTTACCATAACGGAGGAATGACAATGAAAGTAGCAGTTATCGGTGCGATGGAGCAAGAAGTTGAACACTTGCGTGCAGTGCTTTCGAATGCATCAACGGAAACAATTGCAAACAGTGAATTCACTGCAGGCACATACGGAGCACATGAATTGATTTTAGTGAAAAGTGGCATTGGTAAAGTGAATGCAGCGATGACGACTTCAATTTTACTAGAAAAATACTCGCCGGATGTGGTCATTAACACGGGCTCTGCAGGTGGCTATGACCCATCTTTACAAGTGGGGGACATTGTAGTATCTACAGAGGTCCGTCATCACGACGTTGACGTCCGTGCCTTTGGTTATGAAATGGGTCAAGTCCCTGGTATGCCAGCAGCATTTACAGCAGACGCAAGCTTGATCGAAAAAGCACAAGAGGCGATTGAAGCTGTGGGCATTCATTCAGCAACAGGTCTAATTGCAACAGGAGATTCATTCATGCATCTCCCAGAACGTGTCAAAGAAACACGCGAACACTTCCCGACAATGGCAGCCTGTGAGATGGAAGCAGCCGCTGTTGCGCAGGTTTGTCACCAATTCGGAACTCCATTTGTAGTAATTCGCGCATTGTCTGATATCGCAGGCAAAGAATCGCCAATGAGTTTTGACGAATTTTTACCGACAGCAGCAAAAAATTCTACGGAAGTTGTGCTGCGGGTAGTGAGTTCACTTTAATTTATGTAGCCCTACACCCAGCTCGTCATTGTCCTGTGGAAGTTTCACCGAGCCTCCTCACATCGACTTCGTCTAGTTGCGGGGTCTCGGCAAAACTTCGATTGCACGGGAAATGACGTCCTGGCTTCCGGGCTCTTCGGAAAACATTATGATCATAGAATTTCTTTTTTAGTTGTATGATCGATTGTTAGTGGAGTGTAATGAAGGTGTTGACTCCAGTAGGGTCAAAGTCGGAACGTGAGACCCCGCAGGAGCCTGTGACGAGGAGGCTCACGCCGCGCCTACGGAAAGCAACACCGTAATGGAACTCCACTTGTTGAAAAAATCAGTATCTTCTCTCGAACGTACTCGTGAGAAGATACTGATTTCATTTTGTTTTAGCCTGTTGATTATTTTTTTGACTTCAATACTTGAAACAATTTAATCAATGCACGTTTTTCAATTCGAGAAACATAACTTCGCGATATTCCTAACTATTCAGCTAATGCTACTTGTGTCAAAGGGGAATAATGAAATAAGCCGTAGCGATGTTGTATGATTTCAGCTTCTCGCTCATCTAGCAGATGCATCCACTTATAGAGATGATGCGTCAACTCTTTAAAAGCTAATTGGTCATCTACTGGTAGGTCATTACTAGGTAAAATATCCGCAAGCGTGAGTGTTCCTCCCTCTACATCTTGCCCCATCTGATCATTGAGAGAAGTCTCTTGTTCATGCTTTTTAATTTTACGAAGATGCATCAAAATCTCATTTTCGATACAGCGTGCTGCGTCATCGCTTTTGTGCATCAAGTCAAAGAGTTGTTGTTCTTTCTCTGGAGGAAGTGGTTGTTCGAATGCTTGACTTCGGATATAGCCAAGCGCGAGAGGGAGATGGGCGAGGGAACTGAGGACGATGGATAATCAGTGCATAGAATTGCCTCCTTGAAAGAGTCTATGCAAAAGACAAAATGGGCATAACAAAACCCGCTACAAGAGCGGGTTAGATTTTTCGTAGTGAAAGTGTTGAAATCATCATGAAAGATAAGATAATCATGAAGAATAGATAGACAACAGGTGATACATAAGGTACAGCGAAGTAACTAAGAGTTAATACAACCCCTGCTGCTGTAATTGGTAGACCTGTAAAAAAGCCGTTGGATTCTGAAATGTTAAAGCGCGCCAAGCGAAATGCACCAGAAGCAATGTAGATGACAGTAACGACCATGGCCAGAGTGCCCAACTCATTTGTCGCGTATGCATAAATAAGTAGTGCAGGTGCGATACCGAACGAGATAACATCACTCATAGAGTCAAGCTGTTTTCCAAGTTCCGATTCAATGCCAAGTTTGCGTGCTGTCATCCCGTCAAAACGATCTAAAAGTCCGGCGATAAAAATAAATAGGACGGCAAGTGCAAAATGGTCATTCATCGTCACCAAAATGGCTGCTCCACCAAATGCCATGTTCAATATGGTCAAAAGGTTTGCAGCTTGGCTTTTCAGCCGAGACAAACGTTCAATTGTCGATTCAAATAAGAACACTATGGTTTCCCCTCACATATAGTTTATCCTATAAGTATACGCTAAATAGTTGGAAATTAATAGAGAGAAAGGTTCGAAATCCGTGAAAACTATAATCTATCAAAAACTAATTGAACTGACAAACAGACCAAGCACGTCGCTTATTCTAAAGCGATTTACACAGTCAAGTGTCAGCAAATTCATGATCCCTTCATATAAAAAGACATTCAAAATTGATGCCAATCTTGCAGTGAAACCGATGCATGAGTTTTCATCTTTGCATGATTTTTTTACACGCCAATTAAAGGAAGAAGTTCGCCCGATTGACACAAATAAAAAAACAATCGTGAGTCCAGTAGATGCTAAAATCGAATCCTTTGGTACGATTACGCCAACAGGCACATTTTCAGTTAAAGGACAGGAGTATTCCATTGACAGATTGCTGGCAAAACCATCCCTTACAGAGCGCTTTATCGGTGGGCAGTATGCTGTGCTGTATTTAAGCCCTGCGGATTATCACCGTATACACGCCCCGTTATCTGGGGAGATCACGGATCAATTCGTATCAGGTGGATTTTCGTACCCAGTGAACAAGCTAGGTCTTCTATATGGAAAGAAACCCTTGAGTGACAACTACCGTATCATCTCCATTTTAGAGAATGCCGGAAGCGCTTTTGCAGTCATTAAAGTCGGTGCGATGTTTGTAAATTCGATCGAGTTAGTGAAAACTGATTCACTGTGGAACAAAGGTGAAGAAGTTGCTTATTTCGCATTTGGCTCGACGGTCGTATTACTGACAGAACCAAATTGCGTGAACTGGCGAGATTCTGTGGTGAACGGCGCCAAAGTACAGGTAGGAGAGCCCTTGGCGGATATGCTATAATGTCGAAAGAGTACGTAATAGAGTGGAGTGTAGCACGTGTTAACTAATTTTATTCCTTCTGAGTTTGTGAAGAGCGTTTTTCAAATCACACCAGAACAGTTAAAAGAGCAAGGTATTAAAGGAATCATTACGGATCTTGATAATACGCTTGTTGAATGGGATCGTCCAGATGCAACACCGCAACTCGTGGAGTGGTTTGCAAGTATGCAACAAGCGGGGATTCAAGTGACGATTGTATCTAATAACAATGAACTCCGTGTGAAGTCGTTTGCAGATCCTATGCAAATCCCATTCATTTATAAAGCGCGTAAGCCGTTCCGAAAAGCTTTTTTAACAGCTTTACGATTAATGGGATTGAAGCGCGAAGAAGTGGTAGTTATCGGAGATCAACTATTAACGGATGTACTTGGTGGAAACCGTTTGAAGTTGCATACAATTTTAGTTATTCCAGTAGCAAAATCTGATGGATTCGTCACTCGTTTCAACCGACTAGTCGAGCGACGCATCTTTAGTTATTTAAAAAGCAAAGGTCATATTATGTGGGGAGATGAAGCCTGATGGAAACAGTACAATGTATCGGGTGTGGCGTTCTCATCCAAACCGAAGATCCAACCAAACTAGGCTATGCCCCGGCATCTAGTCTTGAAAAAGAAGAAGTAATTTGTCAGCGTTGCTTTCGATTGAAAAATTACAACGAGATTCAACCCGTCGAATTGACAGACGATGACTTTTTAAAAATCCTAAACGGCCTAGGTGATCAAAAAGGATTGATTGTTAAAATCGTTGATATTTTTGATTTTAACGGTAGTTGGTTGCCTGGTTTGCACCGTTTCGTTGGCAATAACCCGGTGCTCTTAATTGCGAACAAGGCAGATTTACTGCCAAAGTCCGTAAAGAAAAACAAAGTGATTAACTGGCTAAAACGAGAAGCTAAATCCCTCGGTCTTCAAACAGCTGACATTCTTCTTGTAAGTGCTGCAAAGGGCCAAGGTATGGTAGAGGCAATGGATGCGATCGAGCAATTACGTAAAGGTGAGAATGTCTACGTAGTCGGGTCAACCAATGTAGGTAAGTCAACATTTATTAATCGGATTATTAAACAAGCGACGGGAGAAGAACAAGTCATCACGACTTCTCAATTCCCAGGTACAACGCTTGACATGATTCAAATTCCAATGGACGATGGGAAATCGATTTGTGATACACCGGGTATCATCAATCACCATCAGCTAGCGCATTATGTCGATCCGTCAGAGTTGAAGCTGATTTTACCGAAAAATGAAATCAAACCAAAGGTGTACCAGTTAAATGCCGAACAGACATTGTTTATTGGTGGGCTTGCTCGCTTTGATTTTATTCAAGGAGACCGATCGGTATTCACTGCGCATTTATCGAATCAGCTAACGATTCACCGAACAAAACTTTCGAACGCGGATGCGTTATATGCCGATCATAAAGGAGAATTACTATCTCCTCCTGGAAAAAGCCATGCAGAGAAGTACCCAGAACTTGTGCGTCATGAGTTTTCTATTAAGAGTCCCAAAATGGACATTGTATTCTCAGGACTAGGTTGGATCACGTGTCAGACGGGGAATGTTGTAGTAGCTGCTCATGTACCTAAAGGAGTTGCGGTGATGGTTCGTCCATCACTCATTTAATTTATGAAAAAGTGGTACGCAGTCATCGGCAACCCTATCCATCATTCGATTTCACCAAGGATGCATGAGATCTGGTTTCGTACACACAACATTGATGCATCTTATGTGCCAATTTTAGTTGAGCCTGATAGACTCGAACAATCTGTGGAATCCCTCTTTTTACTCGGATGCAGTGGGTTCAATGTCACAGTACCGTTTAAAGAAGCAATCATGCCGTTTCTAGATGAGTTGGACCAATCGGCACGCTCAGCGGGTGCTGTGAATACTGTGGTACGTACACAAACCGGCTGGAAGGGGTACAACACAGACGGTCGTGGCCTTTTAGCATCTATTCCCAATCTATCGCAGTCAACACGAATCTTAGTTATTGGAGCGGGGGGAGCTGCCAAGGGAATCGCAGCAGCTCTTTCCGATTTACACATTCGTGATGTGACGATTTGCAACCGTACTTTGGAAAAAGCAACGCAACTTGCTAACAAATACAACGCCAAACTGTTGGATATGTCAGAAGTTCCAGCAAAATTACCAGAGTTCGATTGTGTGATTCAAACAACTACTGTAGGTATGGACAGCGAAGAGTCCCCACTTTCGAATCCGATTTGGACGTCGGAGATGGTGGCTGTTGATATTATTTACTCACCACCACAAACAGAATTTTTGAAACAAGCGAATAGTCAAGGCGCCTTTACAATGAATGGATTAGCCATGCTCATTGGACAAGGGGCGCTTGCTTTTGAATTATGGACAGGTATAAAGCCAGATCAAAAAGAAATAGTACAGACGATTTTTTCGTCCTAAAGGAGATTTATATGTTAACAGGTAAACAAAAACGTTTTTTACGTAGCGAAGCACATCATTTATCACCCATTTTCCAAGTAGGAAAAGGTGGCGTTAATGAACAATTGATTCACAGCGTTCAGGAAGCTCTGGAAGTTCGTGAATTGGTGAAGATTTCTATTCTGCAAAATTGTGAAGATGACAAACATGAAGTGGCGGAGACATTAGCAAATGAAACAGGTGCGCAACTTGTTCAGTTAATTGGACTTACTGTCGTACTTTATAAAGAGTCTCATAAAAATAAAAAACTCATTTTGCCACGCGCTTAATTATGAAAAAAATCGGTATACTTGGGGGCACATTCAATCCGCCGCATATGGGCCACCTATTGATTGCAAACGAAGCAAAACATGCCTTACATCTTGATGAAGTGCATTTTATGCCGGCCGCCCAGTCGCCCTTTAAAAATAAGAATCAACAGGTGACAGACAATCATCGTCTTGAGATGGTCCGTCTGCTATCTGCCTATCTCCCAGATTCCAATGTAGAAACGATAGAGCTGGACCGTGGTGGACTGTCTTACACGTTTGATACGTTAAAGCAATTGACTGAAATGAACCCGACAACCGAGTATTCGTTTATTATAGGTGCTGATCAAGCTGAAAAGTTAGCTGATTGGTATTGCATTGATGAATTGGTTCATTTAGTAAATGTTGTCGTTGTTCCGAGACCAGGATATACTGTGTCAACACCGTATAAAGTAACGACATTGTCGATTCCGCAATTGGAAGTATCTTCAACAGAGTTAAGAAAAAGACTCGCTCAAGGTGAAACTACTCGCTTTCTTTTACCAGAAGACATTGCACGTTATTGTGAAAGGAACGATTTGTATGTGGACGAAAGATGAATGGTTTCCAATAATCCAGAGTCGCATGACAGAAAAACGGTATGTGCATACGTTAGGTGTAGCAGAAACTGCTATGGAACTTGCCAAGATATATGGGGAGGACGTTCAAAAAGCAGAAATCGCTGGACTTCTTCATGATATTTGTAAATATGCCGATAAAGCTTGGATGGCAGATCAAATTAAAGCACATCATTTGGACGCGACTTTACTCGACTTCCATCATGAGCTGTGGCATGGACCTGTGGGGAGTGTAGTGGCACGAGATGAGTTCGGAGTAGAAGACGAAGATATACGAAATGCGATTCACTACCATACATCAGGTCGTGCGGGCATGTCGAAGCTTGAAAAGATTATTTACGTAGCAGATATGATTGAACCGAACCGGAACTACCCAAAAGTTGAAAAACTTCGTGACCTAGCGCACAAAGATCTAGAACTCGCGATGCGTTACGGAGTGCGTCACACACTCCAACATTTGATAAAACAAAAGCAAACGGTATATCCTGATTCACTATTTTGTTATAATGCTTGTTGGACATAAGAAAGGGAAGATGAAATGAATTCTGAAAATCTAATGAAATTAACAGCACAAGCTGCTGATGATAAAAAAGCACAAGATATCGTAGTATTAAATATGCAAGGCGTATCGCCAATCGCAGATTACTTTGTCATTTGCCATGCAAACTCAGACCGTCAAGTACAGGCGATCGCAAAAGAAATCAAAGATAAAGCTGAAGAGCAACAGATTCACGTGAAACGCATGGAAGGCTATGATGAAGGCCGCTGGGTTCTTATTGACTTAGGCGATGTTGTCGCACACGTATTCCATCGTGATGAGCGTGACTATTATAATTTAGAACGTCTATGGGGCGATGCACCAATCGAATTCGTCCAATTAGCTGCTGAGTGATGTACGAAAAGTTTGCGAGCGTCTACGATGAATTGATGGCAGACATTCCATACGAAAACTATTTAACTTGGATCTTGCATGAAGCAGGACCTCTACAGGAGAAAACAATTGTTGACCTAGGATGTGGGACCGGAACGCTTTCCATTCCGCTTGCTCATATGGGAGCAGACGTACATGGAATCGACCTTTCTCAAATGATGATTGAACAGGCGAAAGCAAAGGCCCAAGAAGAACAAGCAGCCGTTCATTTTTCACAAGGTTCGATGGCAGACTTCACAGCAGCACGTCCAGCTGACGTAGTTGTCATTGCTGTGGACTCACTCAACTATCTTGTAGATGAAGAGGAAGTAGTCAAAACGCTTCGAGCCGCTTTTCAGGCGCTACAACCAGGGGGCCATTTGTTTTTTGATGTGCATTCGACTAAAAAAATCGAGGCTTACTTGGACGGCCCATTTATTTATGAAGATGAAGATGTCGCGTATTTATGGAGTACGGAACCAGGTGAAGAAGACCATTCTGTTTACCATGACATCACTTTTTTTGTGCGAGCAGAAGATGGGCGCTATAAACGATTTGAAGAGCACCATTATCAACGCACCTTTGAAATAGAGATGTATAAGCAGTGGATTCATGAATTAGGATTTTCAAACTGTCTAGTGGACGATTCTATTTTTGGAGAAGATCACAAAGGTCTTCGCTATTTTTTCCATGCGACGAAATAAAACTTTCCGTCGATTGGGGTTTGGAGTATGATGGAACTACTCCTACGATTCCCCGATTGTATGGGAGGTTTTTTCTATTCAAACAAAACGTCTGCATCGATCGACTGCTTACGTAGTGATCGCTATAACCATTCTTCTAAGTATTCTTCTAGTTGTATTCTTCACGAAACCCTCACAACAGTCACAACTCATGCCTCTTCAAACACACCCAACAGAACCTGAGCAACAAGATGAACCGCAAGAATCACTTTATTTAATCGTCGAAATCAAAGGTGCTATTAAACAACCCGGTGTCTATGAATTACCAAATGGCAGTAGACTTGTTGATTTGATAGTAAAGGCGGGCGGTCTACTCGCTGAGAGCGACAACAAGCAAATCAATCAAGCAGCCTTATTGTCGGATGCTGAATCAATCTACGTACCTGTCATTGGAGAGACGCTGGCAGTGAATGAAGAAGAGGAGAAACTGGTAGAATTAAACACGGCTGAGCTTGCTGAACTTCAAACATTACCTGGGATTGGACCCGCTAAGGCACAGGCGATTCTAGTTTTTCGAGAGCAAACTCCATTTACATCAATTGAAGAGTTAAGTTTAGTGGACGGGATTGGTGACAAGACGCTGGAACGACTTCGCCCCCTCGTTTACGTAAAGTGAGTTGACGCACTTCAAAAACTATAGGTACACTGATAACAAAAGGGGGAATCGTAATGGAGCGAATAACGTGGGATCAATTTTTTCTAGCACAGTGTCATTTGTTAGCATTGAGAAGTACATGTACAAGACTAGCTGTTGGTGCGGTTATAGTAAGAGATCGTCGCATCATTGCTGGGGGCTATAACGGGTCTATTTCTGGTGGCGATCACTGTATCGATCAAGGGTGTTATGTGATTGATAACCATTGTGTACGCACGATTCATGCGGAAATGAATGCTTTGTTACAGTGTGCGAAGTATGGGGTCTCAGTCAGTGGGGCTGATTTATATGTGACGCATTTTCCGTGTCTACCGTGTACAAAATCCATTATTCAGTCCGGTATTCACCGCTTGTACTATGCGGCGGATTATAAAAACAACAGCTACGCGATTGAACTACTTGAACAAGCAGGTGTAGAAGTAATACATGTGCCGTTTGATGCGCGGAAGATTGATTTCTTGGCGATGGAAAAAGAGAACTTGACCCGTTCACTTCTCGAAGAGTTAGCTCTACATACTGATCAAGAAAAGATTGATGCATACACGAAGAAAGTGGATGCTTTATTTGCAAAATAACTGGATTTATTGTGCGTTTGCAGCCGTCATTGGCTGCTTCGCCATCTTTTCAAGCATTTGGTTCGTGCTACTAGGAGTAGGTTTAGCTATTTTTTGCTTCTTTCGCATAAGTAAGAGAGCGGCAATTGTTGTCAGTGGTACGCTGTTCCTCTTCATGTGGATGGTCTCAGAAAGACTGCCAGTCGAAACGATTGAAAGTCAGCAGCTTGGAACTGTCACATCTCTATATAAACAACAAGGAGATCGTTTCGCAGCATTTATTAAAGTGCAAGAGGGTCCACTTATTTACGTTTCGTACACTCTTCCAGATGAAGAGACGGCACGAGTTTTCAAAGAGACAAACTGGACAGGAATAGTAGTGGCACTTGAACTTGAACGGCAACCTGAAAGGTTACAGAGTCACCCGTTCGAATTTCAATTTGATGACTATTTACTCTCTAAAGGAGCGCAAGGTGCTTACAAAGCACTTACACTTCAACCGTATTCCCCAACCACCACCCTCACTTGGCAAATGAAGCGAAAGGTTTCCTCCATACGACTTTTCATCCAGCAATCGGTCGTTACCAAAGTACCGGTAGAACTTCAAGACGAAGTGCTAGCTTTAACCATAGGAGACCGATCTCTCGGAGATCAAGATACCAATCGTCTGTATCAACGCTTAGGGCTTTCTCATCTTTTTGCAATCTCTGGGTTACATATTGCGTTATTGACAGGTGCCCTTTATGGTGTTTTGCTTTCAGCAGGAGTGAGGTTGCGCATGATTTATATTCTGATTTTAAGTTTTCTACCGTTTTATATGGTGTTAGCTGGAGGGGCTCCCTCTGTAATTCGTGCATGTTTCATGGTGTTTATAGGAACAGTCTTACTGATGAAAAAAATCAAAGTGACTAGTCCGGATCTTATTTCCTGGGTATTGCTGATCACACTAGCCTATTTTCCATTTTTCGCGCTTCAGCCGGGGTACCAATTATCATTTATCGCTGTATTTAGCTTGATTTATTCAACGAAACTTATGGCGTCTTCGTCTTATTTACTTTCCACATTCTTTACAACTGTCATCTGTCAATTAGCAGTGCTTCCTATCGTACTTTACCATTTTCAACAACTCTCCTTGATTTCGTTCGTAATTAACATACTAGCGATTCCACTCTTTACATTTCTCATTTTGCCCGTCAGTTTTTTTTATGTACTGTGTGCTATTCTTCCAATTAACTTCCTTCCATTCGTTGATTCCTATACGCGCATCCGATCGACTATTCAGCTTGTATTTCAATGGTTTTCTGAACTCCCATTCGTCACATGGACGCCTCCAGCACTTGAAAGTTATTTTCTTATAACTCTAGGTGTCTGCATAATGACATTTTTACTGTGGGAGAGACGAGGTGTGTTAGCTCTACCGTTTATTCTTGTAGTATCAATTGGTTGGCATGTACTCCCGTATTTCAATGACCAGGCAAAACTATCTTTTGTCTATGTTGGGCAGGGGGATAGTACATTTATACAATTACCAAACCGAGACTTTACTCTATTGATCGATGCGGGGGGTAGGGTATCCTTCGAGAAGGAGCCTTGGCAAGAGCGAGATAGCTACGAAATAGGACGATCTATCGTTTCTCCCTACATTCGGTCATTTGGCGTATCCACCATTGACTTGTTTATTTTGACACACGCGGATGCGGATCATACAGAAGGTGCAGAGGAACTCGTCGAAGATTTTCATGTCCGACAAATCTTAGTGCCTGTTGGAGTACTAGAGTTACCAGAACTCGAGCAGCTAAGACAAAGTGCAGAAGCTAAAAAAGTACCGATTTATGAAATTGAAGAAGCTGTCAGTATACAGATAGGGGATTCTAGGATTTATGTGTTGCCGGTAGAGGGACCTTACAAAGGGAATGACAGTTCACTAGTCACTGTAGTAGAGGTGTTTCATCAAAAAATTGTATTGCCTGGCGATTTGGAAAAGGATGGTGAACAGTGGATGGTAAGTCGGTACGGAGAGTTGCTCATGAATGCCGACTTGTTAAAGCTTGGACATCATGGAAGTAAAACCTCTACAACGCCCGCTTGGCTAGATGTTATAAACCCGAAATATACAGTGGCAAGCGCAGGGAAAGACAATCGATATGGCCATCCACATGAAGAGGTTCTTAAAGAATTAGTAGCCCGACAAATTCCGATACGAGGAACGTATGATGGCGGGACGATAGAAGTAATAATCTCTCGGAAGGGTGTGGAATGGAAGACAAACAAAAAAGACGCCAAGTAATGGCGTCTTGTGTCGTCTTATTGAGCGACGAATTGTACGACTACTGCGATTAAGAACATGGTTGCGAAAAATACAAAAGAGGCCACAAAACCTATTCCTGAGTCAATCGCGTCGTTGCGTTTGGACTGTACGTTGTGTTCAAATTCGTTCATTTAAACCCCTCCTCTGTCTTTTTAAGTATAAACAATCTAGTACAAAAAATCTACATACAATGATGTGAACAATTTTTGTATAATAAAGAAGAAGGAGAGGTGTCTCTCATGATTACAAAACAGTGGCAAGCTCTAAACAAAGAGCCACTTGCGCCTTTTTATGTGATTGTCGGTCAGGAAGGCTATTTACGGGATGAAACAGTCAAACGCATTCAGGCTCGAGTCGATCCGGAAGAATGGTTTGTACTAGATTTAGAGCAACAGTCGATTGAAGATGTGATGCTCGAAACCGATACTATTCCATTTTTTGCAGAAAAAAAGGCAATTATCGTGCATAACCCTCAGTTCTTGAGAGCTGCGGTGAAAGACAAAGAAAAAGAAAAGAAAGACATATTTCCACAAAAACAATTTCTCAATTGGTTAGATCATCCTTCAGAAACTGCAGTCGTCGTGTTCGTTGCGCCATATGAAAAACTAGATGATCGAAAAAAGGTGGTCAAAGAGCTTCGTAAATCAGCAGTTGTCATTGAAGCAAATCCGTTATCGGAAAGTGACCAAAAAAGTTGGGTGCTTTCGCAATTTAGAGCACATGGCAAAGCGCCGACAGATGAATTGATCGATTGGGTAGCTGCTGTTCCGTTATCACTGTCGTTCAAACGTAATGAAATTGCAAAAGCAGCGCTCTACGTTTCAGATTCTGAAGAAGTGACATTTGACGATTATCAACAAGTTGCATCGCCAGTCCTTGAAGACAATGTGTTTGCATTAACAGAAGCATTTTTGCAATCTAATCGTGAGAAGGCGGTAACACTTTACAATGAGTTGTTAAAACAAAAAGAAGAACCACTTAAGCTTGTGGCACTTTTAGCGGGACAATTGCGATTATTGATTCAGGTGGGGTACTTTAAAAAGATGGGCTATCCGAATACGCAAATAGCCGGTCAAGTCAAAGCGCACCCTTACCGCGTCAAACTGATGATGGAACATCCTTTAGTTGAACAAGAAGAACTTCTTGTAGAGAAATTGAAACTGTTAGCAGAAGTAGACATGCAACTAAAATCATCACACATGAAAAAAGAACGAATTTTAGAACTCTACTTATTAGCAAATTAAACAGAAAGAGCTGTCCCCGAATATGGGGACAGCTCTATTTCTGTAGGTGACCAATTGACACAAAAAACTTACGCTTTTTTCATCAATTGAGATTTTTTGCGCGCAGCCGCGTTTTTGTGGATCAAGCCTTTTGAAGCAGCTTTTTCTACAGATTTGATAGCAGCTTTGATTGAATCGTTTTTGTTTTCATCATTATTAGTTACAGCAGTTTCGGCACGCTTAACAGCAGTACGCATAGCTGATTTTGTTTGTGAGTTTTGAGCGTTTGCAGTAGCATTCGTCTTCACACGTTTAATAGCTGATTTAATGTTTGGCATTCCTTTCACCTCCTAGTAAGGATGAGATGATACTTGTTAATTGATTTCAGTTCAATTACAACAAGAATTATTTTAACAAACCTGAGCTGATTTTGCAATATTTAAATGCAAAGAATATTTACTTGACACCTGCTCAAACTAAAAATACTTATCAGTACTAGAGTTTTTTAATCAGTGTGTAAATTTACAAAACTAGATGATAAGACTTCATTCAAGATTTGCACCCTCACGCTTTACTAATTGAACTTGTTAAAATCGATAATACACCGGAAGAAGTGCGGGCAACTATTGAACAATTAGCGAAAGCACTTGGTGCGCTATAGATTTGCGTATCACTTCGCGCCTGATTCTGCTATAATTTGTTGTAGCTTAATTAGGAGTGGACAAATATGAATAATCAGGAACGATTAAATAGACAAAGCAAGATTCGAAACTTTTCCATCATTGCGCACATCGATCATGGAAAGTCGACACTTGCAGACAGAATTTTAGAAAAAACACAAACAGTTAGTAGCCGTGAGATGAAAAGTCAGCTACTTGACTCCATGGATCTTGAACGTGAGCGCGGAATTACTATCAAGTTAAATGCCGTGCAACTGCAATATAAAGCAAAAGATGGAGAATTCTACACATTCCATTTGATTGATACACCAGGACATGTCGATTTTACGTATGAAGTGTCGCGCAGCCTAGCAGCTTGTGAAGGCGCTATACTAGTTGTCGATGCAGCACAAGGTATCGAAGCACAGACGCTTGCGAATGTGTACCTTGCATTAGATAACGACTTAGAAATCTTACCTGTCATTAATAAAATTGACCTGCCAGCAGCAGACCCAGAGCGTGTACGTGGTGAAGTCGAAGAAGTCATTGGTCTGGATGCGTCAGAAGCCGTACTTGCTTCGGCAAAAGCAGGGATTGGAATCGAAGAGATTTTAGAACAGATCGTCGAAAAAGTTCCTGCACCAACAGGTAATCCAGAAGCGCCCCTGAAAGCGCTGATCTTTGATTCACTATTTGACCCGTACCGCGGTGTTATCTGTTACATTCGAATCGTAGAAGGAACAGTAAAACCGGGAGACAAGATACGCATGATGTCTACGGGTAAAGAGTTTGACGTAGTGGAGACAGGCGTCTTCACACCGAAAGCTATGCAACGTGATGAACTGACAGTAGGAGACGTAGGTTTCTTAACAGCTTCGATGAAAGATGTTGGAGACTCAAGCGTCGGGGATACAATCACGCTTGCAGCTAACCCAGCGACAGAGGCTTTACCGGGTTACCGCAAAATGAATCCAATGGTGTTCTGTGGTCTGTATCCGATTGATAACTCACGCTACAATGATCTGCGTGAAGCACTTGAGAAACTTCAACTAAACGATGCAGCGCTTGAGTTTGAACCAGAAAGCTCTCAAGCACTAGGGTTTGGTTACCGTTGTGGATTCCTTGGGCTTCTGCATATGGAAATCATCCAAGAACGTATCGAGCGAGAATTTAAAATTGATTTAATCACAACAGCTCCTAGTGTTATTTACAATGTCGTGATGACAAACGGAGACTTGTTACGCGTTGACAATCCATCTATGATGCCAGATCCGCAAAAAGTCGACAAGATGGAGGAGCCTTACGTGAAAGCATCTATTATGGTTCCGGAAGATTATGTCGGGGCTGTAATGGAACTGTGCCAACGTAAACGCGGGAACTTCTTGACGATGGATTACTTGTCTTCTGCACGAGTGAACATTTTATATGAAATCCCACTGTCTGAGATTGTCTATGATTTCTTTGACTCGTTAAAATCGAGTACAAAAGGTTATGCATCTTTCGACTATGAATTGATTGGGTATAAAGAATCGAAACTTCAGAAGATGGATATTTTATTGAACGGTGAAAAAGTCGATGCACTGAGCTTCATCGTCCATAAAGACTTTGCCTATGAGCGTGGAAAATTAATTGTTGAGAAATTAAAGAGCTTGATTCCTCGTCAACAATTCGAAGTGCCTGTACAAGCTGCTGTCGGACAAAAGATTGTAGCGCGTTCTACCATTAAATCAATGGGTAAAAACGTACTTGCAAAATGTTATGGTGGAGATATTTCACGTAAACGTAAACTACTAGAGAAACAAAAAGAAGGTAAAAAACGTATGAAACAGGTCGGTTCTGTTGAAGTACCACAAGAAGCATTCATGGCTGTACTAAAGATGGACGAAGACCAGAAAAAATAACAAATGAGGAGGAAGCGACTTTAGCTGTCCTCCTTTTTGATTGATAAGGAAGTTGGTGAACTATGATTCAAGGCATTTATATTCATATCCCATTCTGCCACCAGATTTGTAGTTACTGTGATTTCAATAAGTTTTATTTTCATAATCAACCAGTAGATGAGTATTTGACACGACTCGATCAAGAGATGGAACTGTGGGCGCGAAAAACAGATTTGTCAGAAGTACACACGATTTTTCTTGGTGGAGGCACCCCAACATCGCTGAGCTTACGCCAGTTGAGTCGTCTGTTCGATTCCATTTCCAAGCACTTTCCAGTTGATCAAGTATCGGAATTTACATCAGAAGCGAATCCGGATGAGTTGACGTACGACAAAATGGAACTCATGGCCGCGCGAGGAGTAAATCGTTTTAGTATTGGCGTTCAAACCTTTGACCAGCAGTTACTGAAAGTGTTGGGGCGCACTCATTCGACGGAACACGTCGAACGAGTGATCACTCATGCCGAACAGTTAAACTTCCCGTCCATCAGTATGGATTTGATGTACGGTTTGCCAAACCAAACGATGGAACAGTGGGAAGAAGCTCTGACGAAAGCATTTTCTATGCCCATCACACATATCTCTGCTTATTCTCTACTTGTTGAGCCGAAAACAATTTTTTATAATTTACTAGCTAAAGGAAAACTGAAGCTTCCGACACAAGAGCTCGAAGCAGACATGTACGATGTATTGTTGAAGCAAACGGAGAAAGCCGGGTTTGAACAATACGAAATCAGTAATTTTGCAAAAAATAAGCTGTATTCTGAACACAACTCTATTTATTGGCGCAATGAAGAATACTTAGGTCTTGGCGCGGGCGCACACGGGTATGCAGACGGAGTCCGTTATTCCAATCACGGCCCCCTCAAAAAATATATGACACCACTCGAGCTGAATGAATTACCTGTATTGCATCAAAATCTTGTGACCGTTAAAGAATCGATGGAAGAACAAATGTTTTTAGGACTTCGTATGAATCAAGGTGTTCAGTACACGAAATTTGAAGAGAAGTATGGCAAAGATCTTCGCACGGTCTATGCAGAAAAGATTCGTCCTCACGCTGCTAATGGCTTTTTAGAACTGACAGATGAAACACTGCGACTGACAAGAAAAGGTCGATTTATCGGAAATGAGATTTTTCAAGATTTTTTACTCGACTAAATTTATTGACAGGATTTTCAACGTTTGATAACTTTATAGGTGAGTATTAGCACTCTCACAAGACGAGTGCTAACAGGAGTGATCAACATGTTAACGGAAAGACAATTATTAATCTTGCAAGTTACTGTCGATGACTTTATCCAAACTGCTCAACCTGTAGGGTCAAGGCAACTCTCGAAAAAACAAGAGATGCCGTATAGTCCGGCAACCATACGCAATGAGATGGCTGATTTAGAAGAGATGGGGTATTTAGAAAAAACACATACCTCTTCTGGTCGTGTTCCTTCTCAAAAAGGGTACCGCTATTATGTAGACAACATGCTCTCGCCAAATCAACTTAGTACTTCTGAGATCGCCAAGTTGCAATCTGTTTTTGCGGAACGAAGAGTAGAGACAGAGCATGTGATTCGCCGTTCTGCTGAACTTTTAGCGGAACTGACGAACTACACGACGATACTCCTTGGAGAGGATATTCAACGCCACCGCGTTCGCAAGTTTTCAATGGTTCCACTATCCTCTGAAAATGCAGTGGCGATTATTGTCACGGATAATGGGCATGTTCAAAACAAGCTTGTTAGCATTCCTTCGGATGTGAAGATGGAAGACTTGGAGCGAGTCGTGGAAGAGATTAATGCGCGCGTTATTGGTTCGTATCTCTTTGAACTACCGGCTATTTTGCAGCGGGTCATGCATCAATTGATCCATCAATCCAACTCACGTCTCCTTGAAGTGTTTGAAACACTGACAGCTGAAGTGGGCAAAGGGGCTGAAGAGAAAGTCGTATATGGCGGAAAGATGCAGCTTTTTAACCAGCCTGAATTTAGTGACTGGCAAAAAGCGCGAAACTTATTAGAGTTTATGCAGCAGCTAGAAGACCATCCACGCTTAATCGTCCCGAATTCGAGTGGCTTGTCCATTCGAATAGGCTCAGAAAATGAAATGGATGCAATGGAATCTTGCAGTATAGTAACGGCGACCTACTCGTTTGGTGAGCAGCAAAAAGGCCAAATCGCTATTATTGGACCTACCCGTATGGATTACAGACGAGTGATTTCACTTCTCGACTATGTAACGGGCGACATGGCGAAAGAACTGGCTAAGATTTTCAATACAAAATAGAAGGGCTTTGTGATGATGACTGAAGAAAACAAACAGCAACCTGAAGAACAATTGCCAGAGCAACAAGATGTAGTGGAAGAAGAAGTTTCAGAGCAACTAGAAGAGCCAACTGAACTTGAGCTTTTACAAGCAAAACTTGATGAGCAAGAGAATAGTTATCTTCGATTGCGCGCTGATTTTGATAATTATCGCCGCAGAGTTCAAAAAGACACAGAAGCGGCTGCAAAATTCCGTGCCCAGTCTCTTGTCACGGACATCTTACCTGTGCTTGACAACTTTGAACGTGCGATTGATACGGCTCCACAGACAGAAGAAGCCCAGTCGTTCGTTAAAGGTGTAGAAATGGTTTATAGAAGTTTAAAAACTGCTCTTGAAGCAGAAGGTGTTCAAGAAATCGCACCGGATGGACAAGCGTTTGATCCAAACTTCCACCAAGCTGTTATGCAAGAGCCATCTGAAGAACATGAATCCGGTATTGTGATTCAAACACTTCAAAAAGGGTATCAATTGAAAGACCGTGTCATTCGACCTGCAATGGTAAAAGTAAGCGAATAAAAATTGAAAAGTAGTCTAGGAGGAACTTGAATTATGTCTAAAATTATCGGTATTGACTTAGGAACAACAAACTCATGTGTCGCTGTATTAGAAGGCGGCGAACCAAAAGTAATTCCAAATCCAGAAGGAAACCGCACAACACCATCTGTTGTAGCGTTCAAAAACGGTGAGCGTCAAGTCGGAGAAGTGGCAAAACGCCAAGCTATCACAAACCCGAACACAATTGCTTCTGTAAAACGTTTAATGGGAACATCTGAAACAGTTTCAGTTGAAGACAAAAACTATACACCACAAGAAGTTTCTGCAATGATTCTTCAGTACTTAAAATCGTATGCTGAAGAGTATCTTGGTGAAAAAGTAGAAAAAGCGGTTATCACAGTACCTGCATACTTCAACGACGCAGAGCGTCAAGCAACAAAAGACGCTGGTAAAATTGCTGGCTTAGAAGTAGAGCGTATCATCAACGAACCAACTGCGGCAGCACTTGCATACGGTTTAGATAAAATGGACAAAGATGAAAAAATCTTAGTATACGATTTAGGTGGCGGTACATTTGACGTATCGATCCTTGAGCTTGGAGACGGCGTATTTGAAGTACTTGCAACTGCAGGTGACAACCGTCTAGGTGGAGATGATTTCGACCAAATCATCATCGACTTCTTAGTTGCTGAATTCAAAAAAGAAAACGGCATCGACTTATCAAAAGACAAAATGGCAATGCAACGCCTAAAAGACGCAGCTGAAAAAGCGAAAAAAGATCTTTCAGGTGTGACGTCTACACAAATCTCATTACCATTCATTACAGCAGGCGAAGCTGGACCACTTCACCTTGAAGTCACTCTTTCTCGTGCGAAATTTGAAGATATGAGCGCGTCACTTGTAGAACGTACAATGGAGCCTACTCGTCAAGCAATGCGTGATGCAGGTCTTTCTGCAAGCCAAATTGATAAAGTCATCTTAGTGGGTGGTTCTACACGTATCCCTGCTGTACAAGAAGCAATCAAAAAAGAGACAGGCCAAGATCCACACCGTGGCGTTAACCCAGATGAAGTTGTAGCAATGGGTGCTGCAGTTCAAGGTGGAGTACTGACTGGTGATGTTAAAGATGTCGTTCTTCTTGACGTAACGCCATTGTCACTTGGTATTGAAACTATGGGTGGCGTGTTCACGAAGTTGATTGAGCGCAACACAACAATTCCAACGTCGAAATCTCAAACATTCTCTACAGCAGCTGACAACCAACCAGCAGTAGATATTCACGTACTTCAAGGTGAGCGTCCAATGGCTGCGGATAACAAGACACTGGGTCGTTTCCAACTTGCGGACATTCCACCAGCTCCACGTGGTGTGCCACAAATCGAAGTAACATTCGATATCGATAAAAACGGTATCGTAAGCGTAAAAGCAAAAGACCTTGGCACACAAAAAGAACAAACGATTACGATTCAATCAAACACTTCACTATCTGACGAAGAAATCGAGCGTATGGTAAAAGAAGCTGAAGCAAATGCAGAAGCAGATGCGAAGCGTAAAGAAGAAGCAGATCTTAAAAATGAAGCCGATCAGTTAGTGTTCATGACTGAAAAGACATTGAAAGATCTTGAAGATAAAGTGTCAGAAGAAGAGAAGCAAGAAGCTGAAACAGCAAAAGATGCTTTAAAAGCAGCTCTTGAAGCAAATGATTCAGAAGACATCAAAGCAAAACGTGACGCGTTGCAAGAAATCGTTCAAAAGCTTACTATGAAGCTATATGAGCAAGCAGCTGCAGAGCAACAAGCAGCAGAAGGCAACCCAACAGATGATGGTGTTGTTGATGCAGATTTCGAAGAAGTAGACGATAAAAAAGACAAGTAAGAGTTGTCAGGAAAAGTCAAAGGCACCATTGTCTTTGGCTTTTTCCATGTCAGTAAAAACATGATACAATAGGGTAGCTGTTAGGAGAGTGAAACATGGATAAACGAGATTATTATGAGGTGCTCGGCGTTTCAAAGACTGCCTCTCAAGACGAAATAAAAAAAGCATACCGAAAATTATCAAAACAATACCATCCAGATATCAATAAAGAAGATGGTGCAGATGCAAAGTTTAAAGAAATTTCTGAGGCTTATGAAGTATTGAGTGATCAGGAAAAACGCGCACAATACGATCAGTTTGGTCACGCTGGTCCCCAAGGATTCGGTGGATTTAATGGCGGATTCTCTGGTGGAGACGGTTTCGGATTTGAAGATATCTTTAGTTCGTTTTTTGGCGGAGGTGGCGGTGGTCGCAGACGTGATCCGAATGCCCCGCGTAAAGGGAATGACTTACAATACTCGATGACAATTGAGTTTGAAGAGGCTGTTTTCGGAAAAGAAAAAGAAATTGAAGTGTCAAAAGACGAAATTTGTGACACGTGTGACGGTAGTGGTGCAAAACCAGGGACTTCTCCTACAAAATGTACGCAGTGTCAAGGACACGGACAAGTCAATATCACACAAGATACACCGTTTGGCCGTGTGCAGACGAAACGTACTTGCCCTGTGTGTGAAGGAACTGGAAAAGAAATCAAAGACAAATGTACGACATGTTCTGGACGTGGACGCGTTACGAAGCGTAAGAAAATCAAAATCACGATTCCTGCAGGCGTCGATGATGGTCAACAATTACGCGTTTCCGGTCAGGGTGAGCCAGGAGTCAATGGCGGACCAGCGGGCGACTTGTATGTCGTATTCCGTGTAAAACCAGATGCTCGTTTTGAACGTGACGGAGATGACATCTATTACTCACTACCCTTAACATTTGCGCAAGCAGCACTTGGAGACGAAGTGGAAATTCCAACTGTTCAAGGGAAAGTGAAGCTTAAAATTCCTGCTGGTACGCAATCTTCTACGAAGTTCCGTTTAAAAGGAAAAGGCGTAAAGAATGTACACGGTTACGGAGTCGGCGATCAACACGTCATCGTAAAAGTTATTACACCAAAGAAATTGACTGAAAAACAAAAGCAGTTACTGCGTGAATTTGCAGAAATCAGTGGCGACATTCCGGAAGAACAGGGAAGCTCGTTATTTGATAAAATCCGTACGAAAATCAAAGGTGAATAAGGAGTGAATCGCAAGTGAAATGGATGGAATTGTCGGTACTCACGACGAATGAAGCAGTCGAACCTATCAGTAATATTTTGCATGAAGCAGGTGCAAGTGGAGTCGTCATTGAAGATTCTCTTGAACTAGGGAAAGAGCGAGAAGATCAATTTGGGGAGCTCTACGAATTAAATCCACAAGATTTCCCTGCTTCTGGAGTTCGTGTGAAAGCTTATTTGTCGGTGACAAGCTTTATTTATGAAACCGTTGAAGAAATTAAACTTGCGATTGATAATCTCCGCACTTTTGGCATTTCGATTGGAGAAGGCATCGTCACACTACATGAAGTAGACGAAGAAGACTGGGCGACTGCTTGGAAGCAGTATTATCACCCTGTGAAGATTTCAAACCGATTTACAATTGTTCCTACGTGGGAAGATTACCAACCTGTCCAGTCCGATGAGTTGATTATAGAACTCGACCCAGGGATGGCATTCGGAACTGGAACACATCCTACAACAGTCATGTGTTTGCAAGCACTTGAAAAACAAGTCCAGTCAGGACATTCAGTGATTGATGTTGGAACGGGTTCAGGCGTCCTCGCAATTGGTGCCGCTCTTCTTGGTGCAGACCATGTGCACGCACTAGATCTTGATGAGATCGCTGTAAAAGCTGCGACTGAAAATGTTGAGCTGAATAATGTGCAGGACCGCGTACGGACAGTACATGGAAATTTACTAGATTCAGTTGATGCACAAGCAGATGTTGTAGTCGCAAATATTCTGGCTGACATCATCTTGTCCTTCACTGAGGATGCGTATCAGATGGTAAAACCGGGTGGTGTCTATATCACCTCGGGTATCATTGGGGCACGCAAAGAAGATGTTAAACAAGGATTGGTAGATGCAGGATTTACAATTGAAGAAGTGATGATGATGGAAGATTGGGTTGCCATCATTGCACGAAAGCAGTAGGAGGGAACGGCATGCAACGGTATTTTGTCGATTCACTCGACTATCCTACTGCGGTAATTACTGGAGACGATGCCCGTCACATCGCACGTGTGATGCGCATGAAAGAAAACGATCAAGTGATTATCGTGGCAGATAAAAAAGCTTATGTAGCGTCCATTACTTCTTTAGGAGATGAAGGAGTAACTGTGCAGGTACAAGAAGCAGTCGAGCGAGAGGTTGAACTTCCGGTTGATGTGACAATAGCATGCGGTCTTCCTAAAGGGGATAAACTAGACCTAGTCATTCAAAAAGCTACAGAGCTTGGAATGACTGGGTTTATTCCTTTTGAGGCAGACCGCTCGATTGTAAAATGGGAAGCGAAAAAATGGACAAAAAAACAAGAACGATTTGAAAAGATTGCGAAAGAAGCGGCCGAACAAAGTCATCGAACAGTGATTCCGCATGTCCACTCACTGCTTTCGTTCAAAGATCTTGTAAAAGTGTCTGAAACATTTGATGTTGTGTTGATTTGCGATGAAGAAGAAGCGAAAAAATCAGAGCGCATCCGGTTTGCAGACCACATCAAAACGGTGTATGATAATAAGTCGATACTGCTCGTATTTGGACCTGAAGGTGGACTTGCACGCCATGAGGTGGAACGCCTTGTCGAAAACGGTGCATCTGCCGTAACACTGGGTCCTCGCATACTTCGTGCAGAAACAGCTCCATTATATGCACTAGCTGCAATTTCCTATGAATATGAATGAAAGAGGTGGCTACTATGGCTTCAGTAGCATTCCATACGCTCGGATGTAAAGTAAATCATTACGAGACAGAGGCAATTTGGCAACTTTTCAAAGAACAAAACTATGAACGAACAGAGTTTGATAAACAGTCAGACGTGTATGTGATCAATACATGTACGGTAACGAACACGGGGGACAAAAAGAGTCGTCAAGTGATCCGCCGTGCAATTCGACAAAATCCGGATGCTGTCATCTGTGTAACCGGTTGTTATGCACAAACGTCTCCTGCAGAAATCATGGCTATTCCAGGCGTTGATATTGTTGTAGGAACACAAGATCGCAGAAAATTGCTAGATTACATTGAACAATACAAAGTCGAGCGTCAACCGATCAATGCGGTAGGCAATATCATGAAAAATCGTGTGTATGAAGAATTAGATGTCCCGAACTTTACTGATCGTACGCGCGCTTCGCTAAAAATCCAAGAAGGCTGCAACAACTTCTGCACATTCTGTATCATTCCCTGGGCGCGTGGTTTAATGCGTTCACGTGATCCAGAAGAAGTGGTGAATCAAGCAAAACAACTTGTAGCAGCAGGCTATAAAGAAATCGTTTTGACAGGTATCCATACAGGTGGTTACGGAGAAGACTTAAAAGATTACAATTTAGCTCAGCTTCTTCGTGACTTGGAATCACAAGTGACAGGCCTAAAAAGACTTCGCATCAGTTCAATTGAGGCGAGTCAATTAACAGACGAGGTCATTGCAGTTTTGAAAGAATCTAAAATTGTTGTACGCCATTTACATATTCCGATTCAGTCTGGCTCGGATACCGTATTGAAGCGTATGCGTCGTAAATATACGATGGCATTTTTCGCAGACCGTTTAATCGAGTTGCGCAAAGCTTTGCCAGATTTAGCTATCACATCGGACGTTATCGTTGGATTCCCAGGCGAAACAGAAGAAGAGTTTATGGAAACGTACGAATTTATTCGTACACACCGTTTCTCAGAATTGCATGTATTCCCCTACTCTAAACGTACTGGAACACCTGCAGCTCGCATGGACAATCAAGTAGACGAAGACATCAAAAATGAGCGTGTGCATCGCTTGATCACTTTAAACGACCAACTTGCAAAAGAGTATGCGTCGAGCTATGAAGACGAAGTGTTAGAAATCATCCCAGAAGAGCGCTATCAATCAGATACGCCTGGAGACTTCGTTGTCGGGTATACAGATAACTATTTAAAAGTTGTTATTCCTGGAACAGAAGAGCTGATTGGTCAGTTAGTGAAAGTGAAAATCACGAAAGCCGGCTATCCATACAATGAAGGTCAATTTGTTCGTGTTTTAGAAGAAAATTTTGTCACCCTATAAGACCAAGTAACGCCACTTCCAATTCGGAAGCGGCGTTTTCTTGTAATCTGAATACCCCCTGCAATGCAGGGGGTTCCTGAGAGCTTTCAGCTATGGACAAAAAAATCCCCTCATCATACGATATTTTCAGGTCTA
>NZ_JAFBFG010000007.1 GCF_016909155.1 Chryseomicrobium aureum | reverse complement strand
GCTGGTCCACCCGTTCAGTATGTCTTTCAGACATGGCCAGTAAAAGCGCCTTATAGGCGCAGAGCAAACCACCAGTTCTACTGGTGGTTATGATTCATTCTTTTATAACAAGGCCAAATAAAGTCGCAAACTGTAATGCTTGCATCGGCGAGACATGACTTCCCTTTATTTCTTCAAGACCCACTTTGAGCTGGGTGAAGTGATTCGAGCTCAAGTCAATTCCTGCTAAAGAGGTCTGCTCAAATGTCACTTCTTCTAATGAACAGTCTGCGAATGCTACAGTCTCAAGCAGTGTGGAATAGAAGTGGGCGAAGTCGAGCTTACACGACTCAAACCTGCTAGTGCGAAGTTTTCCAGACCCAAATAGGGCATAATCCATCACGCACGTCCCGAACCGCACATCGTGCAGATGCGACTCCCCAAACTCGACACCCGTCATTCGGCAATTGAGAAATTCCACACGTGTTAACGTGCATTTAGTGAGCGTGACGTTGGAAAAATCACAGTTCTCAAAACGTACATCTTGCCAGTCTGCTTGTAAAAATTCACTCTCTGTAAATGCACAGTTGGTGAACATACTATTTTCAATATGTAAGCTTTTGTAGGTCGTTTCTTGCATTACTTCGTCTGATAAAGCAGCATTGAAAACCTCAGGGTCTTCATGAAGAGGGATTGCAGCAAGCTTAGTTTCAAGAAGGGAATTCGCAAAGCGCGGAGGCTGGATCATCTAGTTATCATCTCGTTTCCTATTTTTATTTAGCGTAGCATATTTACTCCGAAAGAGAAATTTCGAATCAAAACAATTATCTTGAATTCAAGATAAATGGAGCGTATACTAAACTTACAAGAACAGGAAAGGAAGAAACCGCATGAAAAAACAAACAGCAGGTATTCATCACATTACAGCAATCGTCGGCCATCCACAGGAAAATGTAGATTTTTATGGACGCGTACTCGGGCTGCGTCTCGTGAAAAAGACAGTCAATTTCGATGATCCGGGAACGTATCACCTGTACTTTGGAGACAAAGGCGGCCGTCCGGGAACAATCATAACTTTCTTCCCGTGGGTGAATGCTTACCAAGGGACGATTGGAGACGGGCAAGTTGGCGTAACGAGCTATGCTGTTCCAGTCGGTAGTCTTCCGTTTTGGGTGAATCGATTGGCATCTGAAGCGATTCCATTTAAAAAAGCAGTGCGATTTGGTGAAAATGTTGTGCAATTCGATGACCCACATGGCCTTCACCTAGAACTAGTTGAAAGAGCAGCGGGTGCTGATAACGAATGGACAATCGGTGATGTAACTCCGGACGTAGCTATCAAAGGATTTGCAGGTGCGAGATTGTATTCGACAAATCCAGAAGCGACTGAACGCACGTTGACCGAAGTGATGGGGCTAGAAAAAGTCGCAGAAGAAGGGGAGTACCGACGCTTTACATCGTCAGCTGATATTGGCAATACTGTTGATTTGAAACTAGTGACGGGTGTTGTCGGTACAATGGGAGTTGGGACTGTTCATCACATTGCGTGGCGTGCTGAAGACGACGCGGATCACAAAGAGTGGCAGGCGTATGTCTATGACAAAGGCGAGCAAGTGACGGATATCAAAGACCGGAATTATTTCAATGCTATCTATTTCCGGGAAGCGGGAGAAATTTTATTTGAAATTGCAACAGATCCACCAGGCTTTGGGTATGATGAGTCTTTGGAAACAATGGGTGAACAGTTAATGTTGCCGGCTCAGTATGAGCAGTACCGTTCTCGAATCGAAGACCGCTTGATTCCGATTTCTGTACCCAAATAGTCCAACTAGGAGGTAGTGCGATGCATTCTTTTGATCCAAACGCGCAGACAGAACGTGAAAATTATAAGTTGTTGATTGGCAGTATCATTCCACGACCGATTGCTTTTGTCACGACGGATTCTGGAAATGGTGTCATCAATGGCGCGCCATTCAGTTATTTTTCCATTGTTTCGTCTAACCCGCCGATGGTCTCTCTTTCTATACAGCGACCTGCTTCGGGTCACAAGGATACGGCACGCAATATTTACAGGACAAAAGAGTTTGTTGTGCATATTGTCGACCGGGACAATGTTGAAAAGATCAATGAAACGGCTGCTAGTTTGGCGCCAGATGAGAGTGAGTTAATTCGTGCAGGACTCACTCCAGTAGCTAGTGAAGTGGTTGCTGTTCCAGGAATCCGAGAAGCAAAAGTGCGTATGGAATGTCGACTTGTCGAAGCCATTCCATTCCATGAAGGCGATGCCGGTAGCGATTTACTGATTGGTCGTGTCGTCCGTTTTCATATAGATGAAGAGATTTATAGCAATGGACGTATCGATCCGAGAGCTTTGAATGCGGTAAGTCGCTTAGCCGGAACCAGCTATGCAGAGATTGGTGAAATCTTTTCAATGGATCGTCCGAAATAATAAAAGCCCCAACTTTTCACTGTCAACAGGCAGATGAGGGGTGGGGGTTTTTCTAGTGTCCGCAAACATGAATTCAATGTCCGAGAAAGGTAGGTTCAATGTCCGCAAAACCGAATTCAGTGTCCGCGTAAACGGGCAATGTCCGCAAACATGAATTCAGTGTCTGAGAAAAGTATGTTCAATGTCCGCAAAACCATATTCAGTGTCCGCGTAAACGGGCAATGTCCGCAAACATGAATTCAATGTCCGAGAAAGGTAGGTTCAATGTCCGCAAAACCGAATTCAGTGTCCGAGAAAGGTAGGTTCAATGTCTGCAAAACCGAATTCAATGTCCGCGTAAACGAGCAATGTCCGCAAACATGAATTCAATGTCCGAGAAAGGTAGGTTCAATGTCTGCAAAACCATATTCAATGTCCGCGTAAAAGGGCAATGTCCGCAAACATGAATTCAGTGTCTGAGAAAAGTATGTTCAATGTCCGCAAAACCATATTCAGTGTCCGCGTAAACGGGCAATGTCCGCAAACATGAATTCAATGTCCGAGAAAGGTAGGTTCAATGTCCGCAAAACCGAATTCAGTGTCCGCGTAAACTTTCATCCCCAGAATAAACCTATCTAGTCTTCTGAAAATCAATTTTTTTAATCCACAACTTAAAGGAATTCTAATTGGTAAATACTGTTGATGAATAAAGGGTGGGTGTGTATGATGGAAGAAAGATGGGAAGTGGCGAGCAACTATGTGGGAAACTAATTATATACATACTGATCGTGGATTATTTGAGTATTTCACATATGGACATGGAGAACCAATGGCGGTTACACATCATTACAGTGAATATAATTCGAACGGAAATTTATTTGGGGCAGCATTTGCTGAACATTATAAAGTCTACCTAATCAATGTCAGAGGTGCTGGAAAATCTGAGAGAGCTGTGCATGAAGATGAGTTTAGTATGTTGGAAACTGTAAAAGACTTAGAAGCAATTCGTAAAGCACTGGATTTAAACAAATGGGGATTTGCGGGGCATTCAACAGGCGGCATGCTTGCGCTCGTTTACGCAATTCAATTTCCTGACTCGTTAACTAAAATTATTGTGGGTGGGGCAGCGGCTTCAAAAGCGTACGGAGAACATCCAGATTGTATATACAGTACCCAAAATCCAAATTACGAACGGATTGTTTATATTATGGATCGGTTAAGTCAAGATGAAGTCCCTCTTGAAGAACGACAAAAGCTAGGATACGAGTGGGCTTTGATGTCCTACCATTTGGAAGAGAATTTAAAACGTTCTATGACAAAGCCAAACAGTGGAAAAACATGTGGGCCAAGACTTGATTACTTCCGAAAAATAGAATATCCGAACTTTGACCTCACAAAACAACTACAGGAAATCGTAGTGCCAACGTTTGTATATACAGGAACTTATGATTCCCAATGTCCACTTGTCTTTGGAAAAGAAATCGCTGCAGAAATACCGGGTGCAACATTCTGGGAGTTCAAGAACAGCAATCACTTTCCATTCGCTGAAGAGGAAGAGAAATTTGGTAGCTTCGTGAAAGAGACCAGCACGAAATAATTCTGATAGGAGTGAGAATGTGAAAGGACTATCATTCATCGATGATTTGATTGGCGCAGTTCTCGACTTACTCAAACTAGTAGCGTACTTTTTCGTAGGAGCTATAGGAGTTTCCATCGTTCTTTACTCAATCACCGGAATTTTCAATTTCATCGCGCTATTTCTATAAAAATAAAACCCCAGGATTTCTCGAGTGAGAGAATCTTGGGGTTCTTTTGATTAACAACTATAAAGCTAGTAACTTCACTTCACCAGCTGCTTCCAAGTGAGTGATCATATCCTGCCAAGCTTGTGGCTTCTCAGACAAGATGGCATAATACATCTTCAAGAAATCTGCAATTTCTGCTCCTGGAACGGACTCAAGGTCTGCAAAAGGAAGGAAGCAGAAATCCAGTTCGGTCACTGCGTCGCCTTCATTCGTCCAAGAGGGATGTACGTATGTGAAGTCTAATTTCTTAAATCCAAGATGCGCCAAAACTTCACGACGAACAAACGGATTCATCGCCTGCAGCCCACCAAAGTCGTGGCGCTCCGCACGGTACGGGTCATAAATCTCCGCAAACACGCCAATTAACTCGATGCCATGTTCAAACGATAAATGCATCAAATCTTCATGACGTTTCTTCGCTAGGAACGGACCAACGCCAAGCCCCTCTTTTCCAATCAATGTGAAATCTGTCATGGATAATTTGCGGTCCGGATAGAAACGATATTCCGTCGCGCCCACTACTTCGCCGTCTTCAACAGCTACAAACATACGAATCGTCGGGTCTTGTAGTGGACCTTCCCATAAACTATATTCAAGCACTTCCTCCGCAGGAAACACATCCTGCATCAACTTGTGCATTTTCAGAAACAACGGATCATTTATACCCGTGATTTGTACATACTCCATCTCAAATCGCTCCTTTTTTTGGTGAAGAAATTATACGCGCACGTTGCGGTTGGCAGTTACCCAATCCGGTGTCGGCAACGTCTCTGTCTCGACTTTCCCGAGGTCAGGGTACAAATCAAAACGACGGTCGCGCCACGTAGTTACAGAACCATGTTCGCGTACTTCATAGAGAAGTGAAAGATCAAGGTCCGCTGTGATGACCATATCGTTGTTGATTTCGCCTTTCACAAGGATACCGTCTTGTGGGAATGGGACATCATTTGGTGTGATAACTGCTGCTTCTCCAAAGTTTCCACGCATAAAGTCGACTGTCGGAAGAGAACCGACTGTACCTGTTGTGACCACATACACCTGATTTTCGATTGTACGAGCGTGACTAGTGTAGCGCACTCGGTTGAATCCGTGGCGATCATCTGTGCAGGAAGGTGAGAAGATGACGTCTGCTCCCATCCCTCGTGCCATTCGTACAACTTCCGGAAACTCGATGTCATAACACGTAATGACTGCGATTTTTCCTTTAGGCGTTTCAAAAATACGAAGCGAATCTCCTGGTGTGATACCCCATTCGGACACTTCGGTTGGTGTTAAATGAAGCTTTGCTTGCTCTCCGATATGCCCATCGGGAGAAAACAAATGAGCGACGTTGTAGAGGTGATCGCCTTTTTGCATAACATGCGTTCCACCGATAATGTAGACGCCGTGCTCCATCGCAAGTTGTGAGAATAGTTCGCGATACGCATCTGTATAAAGTGTCAGGTTTTGAATCGGTTGGCCTTGGCCAGTTTCAGAAATTGACAGCAACTGGGTCGTGACGAATTCCGGGAATAAAATAAACTCTGTATTGAACTCAGCTGCCGTCTTGACGTAATGTGTCACTTGATCGGCGAACTGTTCAAAGTTTTGGATGGTGTGAAGATGATATTGAACAGCAGAAACGCGTAGTTTCAAGGTGAAAACCCCCTTACTCAAAGTGTTTGCTCCATGAGCGCAATGAGAAAAGAATACCATAATTTAAACAGAAGTAAATCAAAAGAACTTGAAATTTTAAAGACAATTATTGTTTGTTTCGGTATGCTGAAAATATATAGAATTTGAGACAACAACTGGGGTTGTTTTACCACTAAAGGAGGAAAGGTTATGAACGTGCAAGACGTGATGCGTGAATTGGAATCTCTAGGAACGGAACGGACGAAAAAGCTTTATATGGGGAATGGTGCAAAAGAGCCGTTGTTTGGTGTAGCAACTGGTGCTATGAAGCCGATGAAGAAAGTGATTAAACGAAACCAGCCGCTTGCAGAAGAATTGTACGCAACAGGAAATTACGATGCGATGTATTTCGCAGGTGTCATTGCAGATCCAGACGCGATGACTGCAGAGGATTTCGACAGGTGGATGGAGACCGCCTATTTTTATATGTTGTCCGATTTTGTAGTGGCCGTTACTTTATCAGAAGCATCAATCGCTCAAGAAGTCGCGGATACTTGGATTGAAAGTGGCGAGGAGTTGAAACGCTCTGCTGGATGGAGTACGTATTGCTGGCTACTCGGCAACCGAAAAGACGAAGAATTCGATGTCGAGAAGGTTAGTCGATTGTTAGATGTCGTGAAGATGACAATCCACTCCGCACCACCACGCGCACAATCGTCTATGAACAACTTTGTGTATACAGTTGCCATCTCTTTCATCCCGCTTCACGAAAAGGCCCTCGAGGTGTCACGGGAAATCGGGCAGATTGAATTGGAGCGACCAGGGAAAAAAACCGCTGTATTGGATGCCTCAGCGACAATCGAGAAGTGGATGACGCGAGGGAAGCTTGGCTTTAAGCGGAAATATGTAAGGTGTTAAGTTAGCGATGAAAATAAAAGTAGGCAAACCGAACTATTTTGAATAAACTGGTAGTATATGAAACTTCCGACAAACAAATTCGTATGAAGGAGTAAGAGGTATAAACAGAGAGGAAGAGGGCCTATGTTGAATCGGAAACTTGAGGTTGCTGCTCTGACCGTAGTAATTGGCTATTTCTTAGTACCGTTTATTTTTAGTGAGTGGCGGACAAACTTTTTCACGATTGGGCTTGTGGTTTCAGCATTTGCAGTGCCTTTTGTTTTTCTAATTGGCATTCCATTCTCCTGGTTGTTACAGAACAAACTTACAAACCCCGTTTTATCCCTTGTATTACATGGTATTGTCGGGGGGATGATTAGCGGATTGTTTGGTTTATTCGTTGTTCAAGGAATGGGATTCCTACTATTTTTCATGACCGGATTGATTTATGCCGCCCTCTTTGCTCTACTTGATTATCTACTTCAAAAAACACCTTTCTATAAAAAGAATTCCGGTTTGGAAGCGTCATGACAGAAGAGCGCAGAGCGGCACTTGGTATGTTCGGCGGATTTATTGGATTGCTTGCATCAGTAGGTGTCTTCTTTGACAATGCATTAGCCGGACACAGTTTGTTAGAACCCGTGCAAAACTTTCAAACGCTTCCTATCGCGCTTGCTGTAGTGCTGATAGTTGCTTTCTTTATTGCTTGGATGAGTGATAACTTTGATAGCATGCGGCCTGTTTACGTCGCAATTTCCGTGGGAGTCGCGGCGAGTCTTCTCCTTTTTCCGATCATTCAGCCGGAGTACACGTTTGTGGAGGCAATGGAGATCGTGGAGAACGTGCATAACGAGGAAGCGGAATCCGTAAGTGTCGAAATCGAGCAGCCTTCCGGAATCAATTATTATCTTGTACATACAAAAACAGGTGGTCAGTTTAAAGTGAATCCTTATTCTGGAGAGAGTGAGGAGATGCAGAGGGTGGCTGAAGAAAGTGGAGTGAAATAAATGAGAGTGATTACGTTTCTTTTTGGGTTAGTGGGTGTAGTGAGTGCACTTGCGTATTTAATTACTCAGACTGATATATATTACACTATATTCATGTTCACAATGCCATATATAGGGGCAATAACAGCTTTAAATGAATGGAAAGCAGGGAGAAAAGTTAACTCTATTCTATTTATTATTGTTAGTGTCGCTTCTACACTAGTTTTAGGTGATCTCATATTCGGTTTTATATAAGGAGTCAATTCAATGATTCGTTTAGCTAGGCCAGAAGATGCGGAAGCTATGGTAGCTATCCAAAAAGAAGTTTTAACAGAAGAGATTTATTTTGTATCTACTATAGATGAATTTCACCAGACGGTTGAAGGGCAACGCGAGTGGATTCAAGCAAAACAAGAGCATCCGAATGAAGTGCTCTTTGTTGCTGAGAAAGACGGCGAAGTTGTGGGTTGGTTGGTTTTTCAAACGGAAGGTCGAATAAAAGTGAGGCACACTGGGAAGTTTGGTGTAATGATCAAGCAAGAAGCTCGCGGTCAAGGTTATGGGAAGCAGTTGGTCCAGGGACTGATTGACTGGGCGCATGCCCACCCAGTGATTGAGAAGATTTCGCTATTTACTTTCGCAACAAATACCCGAGCAATTGCGCTCTACAAGCAACTCGGTTTTGTGGAAGAAGGCAGAAAGCTAAAAGAATATAAGTTGGCGGATGGCACCTATCTTGATGATGTGCTGATGGCCAAGTTTGTTTGACACCTCATTTTGGGGTGTTTTTTGTGTGTAGAAAACAAATCCAAGGCTTTTTGTACTGTTGCTCGGTGCATTTCAAAGATCAAGTGCTGAGATTTGCTTGTGGGTAATTGCTTCGTCGCTCTACTGGCGATTTTCGTCGCTGGATTATGAGTTTTCGTCGCTAGAATCGAAACAATCGTCGCTGAGGCGCGGGGATGAGGACTATTCGTCGCTAAGATGATGATTTGCGTCGCTGGATCATGAATTTGCGTCGCTATAATCGGAGGAATCGTCGCTAAGGCGCGGGGGTGAGGGCTATTCGTCGCTAGGATGATGATTTTCGTCGCTGGATTATGATTTTACGTCGCTAGAATCGGAGGAATCGTCGCTGAAGGTGTAAATCATCTTCACGTCACACAGTGCAGGGGATTTAGTAAAGAGGATAAATAAATATAAAATCAATAAACAATTATAGTTTTTGTTTACTTTTAATAAAATTAAATATATTATTGTTTATAAATATATAAACAATAAGGGGTTTTGTTATATGGTTAACATTGATGTTCCGGTTGAGGTGTTGGAACGAGGCTACGAAGAGGATGGGAAGTGGTTCAGCTGCATCTTTTGCAAGGGTGCGTTCCAGAAAGGGGAAGTGTTCCAAGTAGGGGAGCGTTTCTTTGATGCGAAAAAACGGATGGAGCTACACATCATCGACGAGCATCAATCCGTATTTCATGCGCTTCTTTCGCTCGATAAAAAATATACAGGATTGTCTGATGTGCAAAAAGAAATGCTCTTCCTGTTTTATGAAGGGCATGAGGATAAAGAAGTTATGAAACGGTCTTCTGCGAACAGTGTCTCAACGATTCGCCAGCACCGGTTTAAGTTGCGGGAAAAAGAGCGACAAGCAGCAGTGTTTCTCGCTATCATGAAAAATTTAAATTCTAACGATGCATACATGGATGTGCATAAGGGGGCAACACAAGTGGATGAGCGGTATGCGATTACAGCCGAAGAAACGGAAAAAGTATTGGCGACATATTTTAAAGAGGGATTGGATGGGAAAGTGTCCACAATTCCTAGCAAAGAAAAGCGCAAACTGATCTTGTTGAATCATATCGTGAAACGGTTTAATCCAGACAAGCAGTACACAGAAAAAGAGATGAATGACGTATTAAAAGGAGTACATGACGATTACGTGTCACTTCGCCGCTATTTAATTGAATATGGCTACTTCGAACGTGCGAACGATGGATCTCAGTATTGGAGAAAGTAAAAGCGCCGGGGGAGATCCCCAGCGCTTCTTTTAATAGCGGTAATGTGTGGACACTGCGTCAAACAGACCGGCTTTTTTCAGGTACTCGATTGGTGCTAAGAATGTAATCGTGACAACCCCTGGGTGACGACCGATTTCAATCGAACCTGTGATGGTCGTTCGGTTCATGATTTCTGGAACTGTCACGCCGAATAATTCTGCAGCTCGCTCTAGACCATTTTCAGTTGCTAGGTTTAGGTTCGAACCTGACCCCACTACTGAGATTGGAAGCGATTCTTCCAGCTTCTCGATGTTCCATTGTTTTGCGATTGCTTCTGCATTCTTGCGTTCCTGTTCTGTAAATGGTTTAGCTGTATACGGAAGGTCTTCTTCGTTTGGAAGCAGGATTGGACCGTCCAAGTTAGCGTTTTTGATGACATGTACTTGGAGGTGAACGATTCCTGAGACGTCAGCAGTGTGCCCTGCGATTTCGCCATCGCCTTGCATCGCGTGCATATCTCCTAAATAAATTCCGCCACCGGGAACTTTGACCGGACAGATCAATGTGGCACCCGCACGAACGCGGCTGATATCCATGTGTCCATCAGTGCGATGTTCTTTCAACTCATCTTCCGTCACTTTGTAGTCATGTGGCGCACCGACTAAGAACGACCCGAAGTCACCAGCATTATGGGAGTCTGGCATAGGGCGCGACGGAGTAGTTCCAAGTTGACCAAGGAAAGGACGCATGCGCGCTACGACACCCACTAGATCGTGAGGTGCAAATGTGACAATCGGATTCTGCACAGAATTTTCCGGAGTTTGCATGTAGTGACGACCATCGTGTGCAATGGTTTCTGCCGCTTCTTTTGATACTGTGACACCCACGTCCCCGTGTTCACTGAAGCCGATTGTATACCCGTTTGTGAAGACGAATGGTGTAACATCTGCATCACAATTCGCACAACGGATAGCTTCCTGCCCGATTCCTTTGATAACCGTATCCGGATACATTGTTCCGCAACCCGGGCATTTTACAGCGACAAATGGATCGCCTAAAAAGCGGCCTTCCACAGGAGCATCATTTCCGGAAGCGGTTGCAAGAGACGTCACACGAATCGAATGGATCTTCACAACAATGGCATCTCCGGGTTCTGCTCCTTCTACATAAACAGGTTTTGTAACTTCATGTCCTCCGCGGATGCAAGGCGTAATCATTGGTCCCCAGCATCCAGGTGCTGTGTTGGCGATAATATGGCCACCATCACGAACGGGTCCCAGCATTTCTTTTTGTGGGTCGAGTACACCATCAATAAATGTATTCACGAGAAGAGTATCTGTTGCTTTTTGCATTTCATTTCCTCCTTCGTAGTATCTGAAAATTCAGTTTTAGTATAGCTCGAAATCGAGATATAGTCATGTGAAGTGTACTATGAATTTCTTGGAACTTTGACTGGAATCAATCGTATGAAAGGAGATACAATGAAGCTGAGGTGGTTAAGGATGAATAAGATAGGTGTGGGGATTGCGGTTGTGGCGTTAATCAGTATTATTGCGTCGTACATAATCGATAATCCGTTTTTAGATATTTTGTCGACGTTGTTGTTGATGACGTTGTTTACAGTGTCGGCGATTGATGCACGTCGGAATAACAAAAAAGGGGCGTTCATTTTCTATTCGGTGATTGCTCTGTTGGGCGTAGTCGTTTTAGGGTTTGAGATTTCGGCGCTTTAATACACTAGTTAAATTTAGGATAGAAAGAAGACAGTAGCTTCTTCACTTAACACTAAGAGGAACTACTGTCTTTTTGTGAGGTATTTAAGTATCTCTTAAAACTCGTCTTCGGTGGATTCATTATAAATATCAAATTCGAATGGTGCGCCTATCTTATTTGCGAACCCAGCAAGTTCTGGAGAAATTATTAAACCTCGCGTCTGCGCAGTTTTGAAAGTTATGACCCCAACGAGTTTACATTCTAACTTGTACCTTTCTTTATACAAGTTAATAGTATCTACTGAGTTATGTAGTTTAGCTACTATCGTTTCGATTACTTCATCCGGATGATCCGTATCCACATAATCGCTGCCTAATTCCCACGCAGTTTCAAAGCGCGTATGTTTTGTTTTACCTCTAATAAATTCTTCACCTTGTCTATGGGCTTCTGTCGGAGAAACTCCCATTGCTTCTGTAAATTCTTCGAGTGGAAAATCATCTCCGTAAATGACAAAATAGCCCCTTGTCTCTGTGCAATATGTCTGCATTTCAATCACCTCTATATTTGTTCTAAGTGAAAATGGAAATTATTACTTCCAATTAGTTTCTCATTCTTCAAACTTTCTGTCGACATTTTCCAAATGATACGAAATAATTGAAGAAGATAATTGTAACCAAATTCAACCAAATAAGGTCTACTCATCAAAAGGGGGACTTGTCTTGAAAAGAAGTATTCTAGTTTTATGCATGATATTGTTTTCTATGTTGCTTCCATACTTTACCCCGACAGCTTCGGCATGTAGCTGTGTGGAACCATTCTCAGTACAAGAAGAACTAGAGAGCAGCGCACTTGTGATTATGGGAACTGTACGTGAAATCAAGCAATCAAGTAGTGCAGGTAACAAAGAAGTATTAGTAGAAGTGTCACGGATATTTAAAGGAGAGAAGCAATCTCAACAAATTATTGTGACCTATGGAGACTCTGCACAATGTGGTTTTGAATTTCAAACCGGACTGGACTATTTGATTTATGCCCAAGATTCTGGAACCGGCTATACAACAAGTATTTGTGATCGAACAACACTCGCTTCTTCAGCAGCCGATGATTTATTAATCCTTGGTGAAGGGCAGTTGCCTGATGAGCAAGTGGACCTTTCCTTGGACCGCACTCCCATTAGTTTTTGGTTAATAGGAATTCCTTTTTTAATTGGCATAGGCATAATCGTTTATTATTTTATGAGAAGACAAAAATCATAATGGTCGGCCGAACTCGGTCGATTTTTTATTTTACAGAAAGGTGAGAGAAAGGTGACAGGCACCAATTGGAATCAACATCCATTTGGTGCCTGTCACCTTCCATTTTTTATTTTGGCATCTATGGTAAATACTACAAATTTAGTATACTTAGTGAACGGAAAGAAGTGGAGGGGGACTACAATGGAGTTTTATCAACTGTTGGCTGGTGGGGCAGTGGTGCTTATAATTTACTCGATCTTAATTTATTTGTTAAAAAAAAGATGGGGTTTAAAAGGCGACTCACCAACTACCTATTCCAAATTACATAAAGATCTTCGTTTAGGATTAGCAGTCGTAGCGATTTTAGGAATTCTCTTTATTGGTTTTGGACAAGTGGACTCGCAAAATCGATTACCACTTCTAGCTATTCCATTTGTGGTTTCAGTGCTTCTGGAGGCACTCAACATTTATATGCAAATAAAGCATGGGGAGAATCCCAAATGGATAGCAATCTCTTGGATTTCGCTCTTTACAATGATGGGTATTTTTATCGCTACTATTATTGTATGGATGACTATGTCCACAAATTAAATTGAATAACTAGGAATAATTATATTATAAAGATATAAAACAAGGTGACAGGCACCATTTGGAAATCACATCCATTTGGTGCCTGTCACCTTCCATTCCTTTCGTTTTTTTATTTTGTCATCTATGGTAAATACTACAAATTTAGTATACTGAATGAATAGTAAGAAAATAGAGAGGGGATTACAATGGAGTTTTATAAAATAGCTGTCGCAGCTACAGTATTATTCTTTTCGTATTTAATAATAGTATTTTATTTAAAAAGAAAATGGGGTCTAGAAGGTAACCCACCACTTGCTTATTCGAAAACACATAAAATAATACGATTTAGTATTACCGTTTTAGCAGTAGCACTCATACTATTTTTCGGTTTACGCAGCATCACTGAAGAAAGACCATTTCCTATTATGTTCTTTCCAATCGCAGCTTTCTTTATCATAGAGTTAGTCAATATCTACATGCAGAAAAAGCACGGTGAAAATCCGAAATGGGCAGTGATTTCCTGGGTGACTGTAGGATTTATTGTTCTACTGTCCATTGGAGCGGTCTATATCTGGATCACTACTCCAGCTTACTAAAGCATAGGCTGAAACAAATTTTACTACTAAATACATATGCCGCGCCTTCAGAAAGCGACCCCGGAACGGAACTCAACTCAAAGTATCTTAACTTCTATAGCTCCTGAATCATCTCAACACGATTGCCAAACGGATCGCGGAACTCAAACCGGTCATAGCCAGGGATGGGAATACCACTTAACGCTTCGATCCCTGCTTGATTGAGTACTTGCTTCCAGTGTGCTAAATCAGAAACGAGATAAGCAAGATGGGCTTTTGTCGTTGAACGATCGAACCCTTCTTCAGCACCGACGTGCACTTCCTGCGTGCCAACTTGTAACCAGAAGCCACCTCGTCCTTGTAAGGATTCAGGTTTTGGGATTTCCGGAAGACCGAGCAGTTCACTATAAAATGCTTTTGCTTCTGCCTCTTTTCCCGAAGGTATGGTAATTTGAGCATGGTGTAAGCCAAGTATCATGTAAAATTCCCCCTTTGTTCTTTCAGTATGACAGACCACGGGCTCGTATAAAACGATAAAAGTTCCAAAAAGAGGAACTCTTCTTGCTTTTGTCCGTATGAAAGTTACAGATAGTTAATTGAACGTCCATTCAAACAGAATTGAGGTAACGACTATGCACTATCTTCTACTATCTTTACAACTACTCATCAGCGGAGGCATTCTCTACTGGCTGTGGATTCCAAACTCATTGGTAACACAATTACTTGCTGCAGTTGCGTTACTCGTCTTTATTTTGACGGCTACAAAACTGCTTCATGACATCGTCGCAGATGAACCAAAGCCGACAGCAGAACTATTTTTTAAAAAGACTAAAGGGGGAAATTAAATGTTTATTGCTCTATTTTCGATTGTATTTTTAGTGTTCGTCGTCATTTGGATTGCGGCAATCACTCAGTCTATTAAAAACCGATGGAATCTTGAATCGACAATTGACTTCAGTAAAGTTCTTATTCAATTTGGCGGTATATTTTCGATTGTTTCGTTGATTGGGACTTCAGTAGATGTGTTTGTATTCTCATGGATTTTTGAATTGTTCTTAGCAGGTATTATATTTGGAGTTCTGACTATGTTCACCGGTTTGTTTTCCTATACAGCTATTTTTATGGCGATCCAAGACGAAGCTAGCAATGTGTCCATTCAAGAACAGGAGCTTCATATAGACGCTACGTTGAAAGATGAACCTTCTCAGTAAAGGGGCTTTTAAATGGATGTATCGAACTTCATACTTGCAGTGGTTCTGACCCTGTTAGCACTGTATCTAATTCGAGTTACAGTGAAACGCTACTTTGAATTACCTAAAAGAGAAGCAGGGGTTTATTACACACCTACGCACAAGTATTTACACTACACTTTGAATACGATTATTGTTTTGGTTCCACCTATTGCTTCTTATTACGCTGTCGGTCAAGGTCCAACGATTCCAGTACTAGCATTCATGGTTTCAGCTCTTGTTGCATTTACACTTGGCGCTATTCGAATTTTCATGGAGTGGAAGCATGATGAATACCGCATCCTTTACAAGGCATCTCTCGTCGAAGGAGTAGGATCAATAGCCGTCTTAGCACTTTTTGCAGCCGTTTTGATAGAAGATGTTGGTCTCCAGTGGTTTTCAATTTAACAGTAAAGGAGTTTACATATGTACACATCAGATAATTTACGTAAATTGCACCCAGTCGTAGAAGACTTGATTGCGAAAAAAGAAACAGCTTGGTTGAACGAGGAGTTATTTCCGACAGATGTCGCACTCTCTTCTTGTTTGTTAAGCGAAGACGATGTGCGTGATGCGGAGCAAAGAATGGAGCGGTTTGCCCCATTTTTTGTGAAGGCTTTTCCAGAAACCGCTGTGACAGAAGGGATTATTGAATCTGAAGTAAGAGAAATCTCTGCGATGCAACAGGCTCTCGTGAACTATTCCGGAAGTAAGATTGCCGGTAAACTTTTCATGAAGTTTGATAGTCATCTTCCGATTTCCGGTTCAATCAAGGCACGTGGGGGGATTTATGAAGTAGTGAAGCATGCCGAAACATTGGCTCTTGAAGCTGGACTGATTCATTTAGAAGATACCTACGAAAAATTCGCTTCAGAGGAATTCAAGAAGTTCTTTTCCAATTACTCGGTCGCTGTAGGCTCAACAGGAAACCTGGGTCTTAGTATAGGCATCATCAGTGCTAAACTCGGTTTCCATGTAACAGTCCATATGTCAGCAGACGCAAAAGAGTGGAAGAAGAATTTGCTGCGGGAGAAGGGTGTCGAGGTAATCGAATATGCTTCAGACTACAGTTTGGCAGTAGAACGAGGAAGAGAGCAAGCTGAAAACGATCCGAGTTGTCACTTTGTGGATGATGAAAACTCGACAGATCTATTTCTGGGCTACGCAGTGGCTGGACTTCGTTTAAAACGTCAATTGGCGGAACAAGGAATTGAAGTGAATCCAGAAAATCCGCTTATCGTGTACCTGCCTTGTGGTGTGGGCGGAGGTCCAGGAGGCGTCGCTTTTGGATTGAAACTAGCATTTGGAGACGCAGTGCAATGCTATTTTGCAGAACCGACACACTCTCCGTGTATGACACTCGGTATGGTAACCAATCTTCATGACAAAGTGTCAGTGGCAGATATCGGGCTCGATAACGTGACAGAAGCGGATGGACTTGCAGTCGGTCGTGCTTCTGGCTTTGTTGGAAAGGTAATGAAGCCATTTATGAGCGGGTGCTTCACCGTGTCAGATGCGCGACTTTTTGAATTGATGCACCTCTTTTACGGGGCAGAAGGACTATTCTTAGAGCCATCTGCATTTGCAGGAATGATTGGCCCTGTGATGGTTCCAGGTACAGATGAATCGGCCACACATCTAATCTGGGCTACAGGCGGTGGAATGGTGCCAGAGGACATGCAACAAGTCTATTTGACGAAAGCAAAACAGATGTATTCAACTAGGTCGGGTTCATGAAGTTTTTGAAAGCATTGATGTGGGGGAGTTTTATTCTGTACTTGCTCGTTTTAGGAACTTTGTTGTTTGTGAGTTCTCGACATGGTTATCTCGTTTATGACTATACATTTGCGGAAAAGCTCCGATACAATGCGAACTTTGTTCCGTTTGCGACAATTTCAGATTACATAACCGCCTATCAAAACCAAACATTGAATACAGACATCATTGTGCGTAACTTAGGAGGCAATTTGATCGCCTTCACACCGTTTGGATTGTTCCTACCACTACTATTCAAAAAGCTGCGTAAGATAGGACCCTTTCTCATTGTGTTTATAAGTATACTTACTGGTATTGAAGTGACTCAGTTACTAACAGTTCGAGGAAGTTTCGATGTAGATGATTTTATCTTGAACATTCCAAGTGCACTCCTTGGGTGGGGAATTTTTCATCTAGGCAGTAAAGTATGGGCGAATTGGAGATACGGGGAGGTAGTAAATGACGAAATCCATTAAGCTTTCATTGATAGCCGTATATATACTTGTTGCTGTTGTCGTATACGCGTATGACTCTATTGTGTTTGCGGGGACTTCGAATCTTTTCTTGTTTAATGCGCTTGTGATTCTTTCACTTATTTATTTGTTTTGGTTGAAGGATATGGAGCAGTGGAGATATGGTGTGATGGGAGTAGTACTAGCTAGTGTCATCGTGCTTTCTTTTCAAAATCTTTCGTATGAAGAGGCAAAAGCTAATGTAGAGGAATATGCAGAGGTCATTGAAACAGCTGAAAAAGAAGTGACACCTGCTACTGGTGAAGCTAGCCGGAATCCTTTCGAACCTAATTGGTATTATTTGTTTCAAGTATCTCTGAACGATCAACAAGAAGTTGTGGTGGTACATCCAAGAACGGGTGAGCTTTTTTCTGATAACGAAGAATTGATTGAACGATTAGAGGGTAGTCGTCCGATACGTGTAGGCGTTGTTGGAAATGTTCAACTTAGTGAAAGCACTTTAGTGAAAGTGTATCCAATTGAGTCGAAAGGTCTCATTGCGAACGAGCAAATACCTAAAATCATAGATGTCTTAATCGTAGACAGAGAATACAATGACTTGTTTACCAAAGAAGAAATGAAAGATTGGTTGGTCCAACATAAGTTGGATGTGATCTTCATGAATTCCACTAAAGGAGACCTGCCATTCACGATTCTTCCAGGAAGGGATTTGAGTGAAAGCTACTCTGACTACAATCAAGTCGCAACTACGAGTATGCTTTACTTTAAATATGAGCAACTAGAAGAGGGAGTCAGGTACACAGATATAATCGACAGTGAAGAAGCAAGCGGTTTTTCTGAAGAACAATTAGTGAAGATGCTTCGTGACAATCGTGAATCTATATTGAATTGAAAGGCCTGACACTGCGCAGGCCCTTTTTATTTCTCAAGAGCCATGTGTCGTCTGATTGTCACCCATCATATAGTTACTGCTTTCCCCAGGCTTTGCATGCGAGTTGATGGCACGTTGATGCGCACGACTTCTCCTGTTCCTGAAATCTACTAGTGCAGCAATAGCAAGTACTAAAGCAATCATTCCTCCAAAAATCCACATTGCTACTCACCCCTTTATGTTTATACTTACTATACATGAGAAAAGTGGAAAAAGATTCAAATGTTCTTGTGTCTGTCACAATTCCAAACAGGTTCATTGCTTTTTATATTGAATTATATAAAGAGAAAGTGAGGCGAAAGCGATGACGAATGACAAACCGGAATACAATGATTTGATTGGTGACATCGTGAAAGAATATGCCAAAACAGGCGGGATGGACAACCTTCCTGGAATGGGTAAACCATTGTCAGAAGAGTATTTGTCAGGGGACGTATTTCAAAACTTTCAACGCATTGCGAAAGAACAAGGCTATAAACCCTATTGGCTTGAGCTCCAACATGCTATACGGGACGACTTGAATAAACTAAATGCCGACATTCAAGCAGGAAAAAAGAAAGACAGCGAACTTCGCTTAAAACAAATCAACGACAAAATCTTTAAGTACAATCAACAATGCCCACCGCCAATGCAAAAGGGATCTGTTAGAGTGGAGTCTATAGAAGCAGCTATAAGCAGATGGACATAATAAAAGGCCGTTCCCCTAAAGGAGCGACCATTAAAATGAAACTAGTTACGTTAAATATTTATAATGCGTAGAGATGTGCACAACGGGTATAGTAAAGAGAGGGAAAAAGGAGGAATGCCAAGTGGCAAACTACAACGAATTAATACCAGGAAAAATTTATATAGGCGGCGCAGATGCAGCCAGTGAAGTTGCAGAAAAAGAAAACGTGGATGTCATCTATGATCTTCGTGCAGAGGCTCATGAACGAGGAGAACTATCAACATCGGAGAGTGTCTCACTTCCTCTTATTGAAGACGGGGAAGGACAAGCGAACACCATTAAAAAAGTAGCTCACCAAATCGTAGAAGATTTTGATGCAGACAAATCTGTTTATTTCCACTGCCAAGGTGGTAGCGGAAGAACAGGAACTGTTGCAGCTGCCGTTCTACTCGAGATGGGGCGGGCTTCGACTGTAGAGGACGCCATTCAACAAGTACAAAGTGTCCGAGATTCCGTAAAAGTGAAACCAGAATTCCAAGAAGCTTTGCTTTCTATATATGAACAATAAATTTAGTAGGTAAAGATATTCATTGAATAAATGAAACACTATTTTCTCATGATAGAAGAGAAAATAGTGTTTTTTCTTAGTCTATACAATATGTCCTTCTCGCCATTTATTCCGGCGAAATACACCGACTACAAACAACGCCCACATCTGAATCGTCAAAATATAAAGCATCCATGTCGTTGGGTGATCTGTGAAAAACAAAAATAAAATAATCGTGTGGATACTGACAGCGAGTAGTGAATACCGCACAACCCCGAGTGAAGCAAAGGTGGCTTGAATCGTCAAAAAGAACATCAACAGAAAGAGTGGCAACCAGAACATTGAACTTCCCCCTCACTTTTTTTAATTGTACATAAAATTCTAATAAAATGGTATATACTATTTAGTAAAATGGTAAAATGAAGAAAAAGTAGGAGGTTCTGATGAAACGGTATATTGCTCTATGCATTTGTGCATTAGTTGGAATCAGCGGCATTTTAATGATTTCAGCAGAACCAATAGAAAAACCTTTAAAAGAATGGGAACAGCAACTTCAGCTTCCTAAAACCTAAGAAATCGTTCAAACACATAAACTACCACGTCGGCAACAACTTGCCATCGTGAAAGTATTAGAACCAGACGGCTATCGTCATGTCATGGTACTTGGTCAAAATCGACTGACACATTGGAAGCTAGTAGAAAGCCTGGATCTTGGTGTAGCTACAAAAGACACCATTGGTCAATCTATCGAAGAAGCGTATTTAACTGCAGGGTATATTCACGCTTCTGATTCCCCTCCAAGCCCAGACTGTATTGAAGTCGCAGCACCCAATTCTACCTATTCTCTTTGGATTCAACTTCAAGGTTCAGGCCATTATAGTCAGCACAAGTAACCCACTGGGCCTTGTGCTTTTTTCATGGATTAGATAATGGTACGATAAACCTAAGAAGGGGGAGTCTTATATGGAGTTTCTAACCGTAGCCAACTACAGATTGCTTACAAGACAAATTACAAAATTACTGAATGCACTTTCGACTTCCAAAGATAAAGACGTTATTGCAGCTGTCAAAGGATTGATTGAAACTGACCTTCGCGCTGCCCTTCCACAAACAGATCAGACCGATACAATCGTGCATCAATTGCATCAAGTGACAGACCGTACAGATGCCGATTTATTCCTACATGCAGTCAAATCCTATGTCATTCCGTTCAAAGCTCCGACCGCAGAGGACTTGAAGAAGTTGTTTAAAAAAGAAAAACGTCTTCGGATACCGCCACTCCAGTCCTATGATTGGAAGGAAGTGACCTGCTTATCTTGGAAAGATGGAGGAACACATCGCCAGTACTTTGTGATTGAACAAGAGGGGAAGTGGAAGACACTACAAGGCGTAACAAAGGTAGATACGTTAAAAGGTGTCTGCAGAATTTGTCGCCAGCATACCCTTGTAAATTTATTCACAGCAACTGTCAGAGGAAAGACGGAAGATACCTTTACGTCTTACAGTCACTATATCTGTGAAGATCCAGCTGTGTGCAATTCAAATTTAGACAATGCAGAGCAAATTCATACATTTATTTTTGAAAATCAACAAAATAAATAGAGGATTCGACCCATACACTAGCGAATACTACAAGATTAGAACTTTAGTGGAAGAGGTGTCGGTCATGTTGTTTCTTGTTCGCTTTGTATTGTGGGTCGTGTTAATTTACGTGTACTTCCAAATTGCTGAGTGGGCATGGACCGAATTCATGCCGAACTTAAACGGAGGAGAAGTGTTGCTCCTCAGTATTTTCATGATGGTCCTCTGTGTAGCGATTGCACAGTACACGGTTTGGAAAGTTAGTGAACTGTTTATTCGTGAAAAACATTATGAGTAGGTGAAGAAAACGCATCATGAGAATCTTACATAGTTTCATCGTATTGTTTTTACTAGGGAGCTTCGTTGCATCAGCAGACACGGAATTCGTTGTCCATGATGGCAGAGTCTACAATGTGACAACTGAAGTGATAGCCGCAGATGAAGTGGGTACAGCCATTGGAGAGATTACGGTCGAGTCGGATGAGATCCAAACTGGTGCATCCAACGTCTATCCAGTCGGAACATTTTTGTATGACATTCAAGGCACGAATCGTTCGGAAGCTATTGCAATCGAAGTGTCTTCAGGTGAGTTTGTAAAAGCGACATATTCCGAAGCGAATGAAGGTGGCTTCTCGCTATGGACGTTGATGCTCGGCATTGTCGGGATTTTAATCATTGCAGTAGGGATGATGTCATTCCGCAATCAGCGAAGTCATGTGAAACAATATAAAGACTAAACCGTTCTGTCTATCTGAGCGGTTTTTGTTATGAACCCATAACAAGAATTCCCTGTTTTTGTATGGTAAACTACTCAGTAGAGGGGGGAGACAGTATGGAAGCGAAACGAATTGTGTTGTACGACGGCGTATGTAATTTCTGCGATGCCAGCGTTCAATTTATATGGAAGCGCGATTCAAAAGGAGTTATCCATTTTGTTTCTCTCCAAAGTGAGACAGGACGAATGCTTCTTGCTCAAAACCGCATACCAGAAGAGACAGATAGTTTTATCTTCCTTGATAATGGCCATGCGTATATCGAGTCGGATGCTGCGTTACGGGTAGTACGCTATTTGGACGGAGCATGGCGCATGCTTTCAATCGGAAGGTTCGTTCCAAAGCGGTTGCGAGATGCTGCATATCGGGTGATTGCACGCAACCGGTACAAGTGGTTTGGGAAGAAAGAGGCATGCAGTATTCCGCCACTAAACGTCCGAACGCGATTTTTAGATTGAAACTTTTAAGAGCCTCTCTTCGTAAACAGAGAGAGGTGATCGTATGAAGACTTGGATTGTAATTTGTATCACTGTATTTTTGTTACTTCTCTGTTCCCAGCTGATTTCAGGCTATCTATTGACGAGTACATATTTGCCTGGAAGAGCACCAGTCAGTTCAGGTGATGTGTTCTTACTGTTTCAAACAGTAGTTGTAGGAACAGGTCTTTGGGCTATTTACCGGGTTTCTCAAAAAAGAAAGGGTGTTACAGAATGAAAGAACTTTCAAAAAAACGAACAAAAGCAGTATTAATCGACACAGCAGTCGCTACAGCCGTATCGTTGACACTTGAAGCAGCACTTAAAGGGATTACGAAGAAGAATCGTTCAGCAGAAGCAGTCTACGCAACGGTGCTTCCAACAGTTGTCATGTGGGGTTTAGAGGCGTTGCAGTTTAAAAATAATGGTCAAACACTTGGCTATAAAGCAATGGGCTTGAAGCTTGAAACAGAAGATGGTCGCGTGCCTTCATGTGAGCAAGCGTTGAAGCGTGCCGTTTACCGTGACACACTCAGCACATTTGATTATTTGAAAGATCGCAAAGGCTTTGAAGGGACAGATGGAAGCGAGTTTCCACACGACCGAAAATTTGGGGTCGTAGTCCGCGAAGTATAAGATCCATCCGCCCAGAGTGAATTTGGGCGGATTTTTTGTAGGGTTCGAGCGAGTTAGTTTCCATAACATCAGTAGGGGCGTTAATGAGGAGAACTCGGTCGTTAAGTAGGGAAGTTGGGGCGCTAATGAGAGACGTTCGGTCGTTAATTGAGCAAATTCGGGCGCTAAAGCGCAAACTTCCCAAAATCTTTTCTAGAAAGTTCTTTTAGTAATCAAGGTCTCTTTTGTATTTTCCTCGCGTTTTCGAGATAATGACGAAAAGGGGTGTGAGCACCATGACTGAAAAAGAAAAGATGCTGGCAGGTGAAATGTACCTGGCTGCTGACCCACAATTAGTTGCCGAACGAAATCGTGCGCGACAACTTGTACATAGCTACAATCAAACACTTCCGGAAGAAACAGCGCGTCGAACCGAAATTCTAACTGAACTTTTAGGAGACACGAAAGAACCACCAACTATCGAGCCGAGCATTCGCGTGGATTATGGATATAACATCCATACAGGTACGGCCTTTTTTGCTAACTTTGACTGTGTATTTTTAGACGTTTGTGAAATTCGTTTTGGGGACCGCTGCATGCTAGGGCCAGGTGTTCACATCTATACAGCTACACATCCTTTAGATCCTGTAGAACGCTCCTCTGGCCGTGAATATGCCATTCCGGTAAAAATAGGAGACGACGTCTGGATTGGTGGAGGCGCACTTATTATGCCGGGTGTCACAGTCGGCGACCGGGTTGTGATAGCTTCCGGAGCTGTAGTTACAAAAGATATACCAAATGATGCTGTGGTAGGAGGCAATCCTGCTCGGATTTTAAAAAACTTAGTAGAGGAAAGTGCACAATGACTAAAACAACAGACCGCCGATTGATGCTAATGTTCTTTCATTACATCGTATCTATAGCGGCTCTCATTTTTATCTTTTTATACCGCACGGAACTGCAAGAAGTCGGTACATTTTGGATTTATGTGGTCGTCACATGCATCTTATTAGGACTTGCGATTTTTGAAACCTATCGATACCGAAAGGGGAAAAAGACATGAAACGGTGGAAGTTGCTCATATTCATAGCTCTCTTGGTCATCAATGTTGTCATTATCGGCTATGCTTATCAGACGAGTCACTATCAATCTTCGGGTGCTCACGCGGGGTTCCCGATTGCAAAAGATGCGGAGCAAATTGAAAAAACAGAGGGCCTCACGATTTATAGTTGGGACAAAGCTGAGGCAGATGGAGATATTCCACTAAGCTATCGGCTCATCATTTGGCAACGTGGATGGGAACAGACATCTAAACAAGGACCAACGCGTTTCTATGAAAAAGGTGACTATCAGATCATGTTGACTTCTTTGCGTGGAGAAATCAGTTTGCATGATGTACCAGAAAGTGAAGGACAATGAGTATTCGTGAAGTAAACCGTTAGGAGGAGTTTAAATGCAACTAGCAATTGTTACGGGGGCATCAAAAGGACTTGGGGACGGATTAGTCGATAGCTTTTTAGAAAAAGGGATTCCGGTCATCGGCTTGTCTCGTTCGGAAACAGAAAGTCGCGAGGCGTTTACATCTTTACTTTATGATTTGTCGCAGTCTGGAGTACCATTGACGGCTGCTGAACATATATGGCAAGAAATTGAGAAGAGCGGTGCGCAAGACGTCACGATCATTCACAATGCGAGTGTCATCGACCCGATTGAACGTGTTGGGAAACTGGACGCTGATCGAGTAGAAATTGCGTTTCGAGTTAATGTACTGGCACCGATGATGATGACAAATGTCTGGCTTGCAAAAGCTAAACAGTGGACGGGCACTTTGACAATTGTAAATGTCACCTCAGGTGCAGGCTCTCGTCCGATTTCAGGATGGAGCGTCTATAACAGTACAAAAGCTGCAATCAACATGCACACGCAAGTAACGGGTTTAGAACTAGACCAAGCGAGCAGTGAACACCGAGTGATTGCCTACAATCCAGGTGTGATGGATACAGGTATGCAGCAAACAATCCGCAGTTCGTCGGAAGAAGCGTTTGCGGATGTTGGGCGTTTTAAAGAGTTAAAGCAAAAAGGGGATCTTCGTGCACCGCGCACAGTAGCGGATGCGCTAGTCAGTTTGGTGACGAACGGCCCTGTTGAAAACGGCCGTATTTATACGGTAACAGAACTATTGGGGGATAACTGAGTGGACATAACTGTTCGATTGGCAGACAAACAAGATGCACGAACGTTAGCTGATATGCGATTTGCGTTCACAGCAGAAGACAAAGAACTTGATCAGTCCGAAGAAGCCAAGGAACGCTTTTGTAGGGAGTTCCTTGCACAAGAAGAGTTGTTTTCAACGGACAATCGGTGGTTGATTTGGGTAGCGGAAGTGGATGGAGAGATTGTCTCTCACATTTACTTACAACGCATCAACAAAGTTATTCGTCCAGAACGAAAACCTCAGCAATTTTACTGGATGACGAATGTCTACACAAAACCTGCTTTTCGAGCGAAAGGGATTGGAGGTCAGTTGTTAAGAGTGGTCAATAACTGGTTGGATTTGCACGAAGCAGAATTTACAATTGTATGGCCAAGTGACGAGGGACGCATAGTTTACGAGAGAAACGGGTACAACACGTTGAATGACCCTATGGCCCGCTATAGGGAGGAGTTGTAAGGAGAAGTTTATATGCGAACAGTAACACGTGGTGCACTTTGGGTGACCTTTCTAGCTTACTTAGCTGTCATTGTTCAGTTAGTCGTATTAAAAGAAATGGATGCTCAAAGTGCGGTTACCAATATCTTTGAACGGGAACGCCCAAGTGAATGGACCACCAATAACTTCACATTGTTTGAAACCATTCGTTTGTACTGGAACGATTCACGAATCCCGTGGACAGTAAGGCTTTCTAATTTAGCAGGGAATGTCATTGGATTCTTGCCGTTTGGTGTCTTATTTCCTCTACTGTTTCGAACGAAGCCTTATTTACTTATAACGGTGATCTTTGGCTTTTTATTCAGTCTTGGTCTTGAACTTGCTCAGTGGTTTATGGCGGTTGGAAGTTTTGATGTAGACGATCTGCTTTTAAATACTCTAGGGGTATTGTTAGGATACGTTGGTTTTCGGATTATAAATTGGTTACTCCCGATTCGTACGTATGTATACCAACAAAATAAGCGGTAAGTCCTTTAAGTTGTCCTAGCTGTAAGAGCTATGGTAGCGTAATACAAAAGGTGGGAATCACATGAGATGTACAAAAAACCTTCTCTACGGGGCAGGAATTTTCAGTGCATACTTAGCGGGTTTAGGCAGTCTGTGGGTTGCTACAAAATCTAGCGCACCCATACTCGACCATCCGTTGATGGCACTCGTGATTCTTGTGATTGCATATTTTGCTATGGAGAAATCGGTGACGCATCTAGCGAAAAAGAGAAGCTGGAGCTGTTGATGTTGCTGTGAGATCGAACAAAAAGGAGAGATTTCACATGAAGGTATTTGTAGTTGGAGCAAACGGACAGGTTGGACACGAACTCGTTCACACATTACACAAAGACGAACATCATGAAGTCACTGCAATGGTTCGAAAAGAAGAACAACAAAAAGAATTTGAAGACAAAGGGATTCACAGTGTACTCGCTGACCTAGAAGGCACGGTTGAGGATTTAGCTGACGCGATGAAAGGGTACGACGCAGTTATCTTTGCAGCAGGTTCAGGCGGAAGTACAGGGCAAGACATGACGCTCTTGATTGACTTAGACGGAGCCGTAAAGACGGTTGAAGCAGCAGAGCACGCTGGCGTGAAACGATACGTCATGTTAAGTGCTTTTGGTGTAGGTGACCGTAGCACGTGGAGTGACGAAATCAAACCGTATTATGTGGCGAAGTATTATGCAGACCATCACGTCGAAGAGTCATCGCTTGATTGGACGATTCTACGACCAGGCGCTTTAACAGATGACGAGCCAACTGGAAAGTTCGCCGCTGGAAGTGATGCAAAACCTGGAGACATCACGCGTCATGATGTAGCACATGCATTAGCACACGTAGTAGGCGATTCATCCACTTCAAAAAAATCAATTGAACTCGTAAATGGAGACCATTCATTAGCTGACACGCTAAAAAGTGGGCTATAAAATTAAACAAAGATAACTAGTAGCCAGCACATCATGTGCTGGCTGTTTCTTTACATAAAATGGGCTATACTTATAGAAAAAAGGAGGCGCCGACCTATGCACTTACGCATTCGTACAGCTTCACCACACGCCAATGTACTCACTCATCTTTTCGCAAAACATCCAGGGCGCCGTCATGAACGCCGAGAAAAAGAGCAGTCTGTTCGTTTTACTTATTTAAAAGCAGATGAAAACCAAGTAGATGCACTTATTTACGTCGAAACCGATCCGATGTCGTGGACGAAATCATCGAATGGCCCTATGGATATCACGCACTACATACATGATCGAAATATCGTCACAAACACCGTATTTCTTTCGCTTATTCGTACCACACTAGGAACAGCGCTAAATGGAAAAGTAAAAGAAGAATGGACGGAGTGGGTGGAGTACAAGTTTCCATTCACGATTACAGTAGGTCCTGTGGCAACGGCCATGCCGATAACAACTGTATCGCAACTTTTCGAGTCGCTGGGATACACGGTCACCTATACACATCCACCGGAGGAAACTGTGTTAACCGAAGTAGCTCGTAAGTCTGTTTTTTTATTGACTTTAGAAGGAACTGTTTCGTTGAAAGAACTTCTCTCACAGCTGTGGATTTTATTACCGGTTTTAGATGCCGACAGCCACCACTTCCTCGATAACGATCAAATTGAAAAATTGAAGCGATATGGTGCAGGATGGCTAGACACGCACCCACTTCGTGATGAAATCGTGCGGAAGTATTTGAAGTTTCCAGGATTGATTGAACAGTTCATTCCTAAACGTTCTGGCGGTGATGAATCGCCACGTTTGAATGATGCGCGTTACGACTGGATTGCAGAACAAATCGATGCTCTCCGTGTGCGTTCTGTTGTCGATTTTGGAGCAGGAGAAGGGAAGCTTGCTGAACGACTTGCTTTTGTTCCTGGGGTAGAGCAAATTTGGGCGGTTGAACCATCTGCACGAGCACTTAAAAAAGCGCAAAAGCGTTTTGAAGCTTTGACTAATCGAATTGGTTGTTCAGTTCCGGAAGCGACATGGGGCTCATTGTTCTACTACGACGCGCAGTGGAAAGACAAAGGCGCTATCGTGTTATGTGAAGTCATCGAGCATATCGAAGAAGAACGTTTACCAAGCATCTTCAATACAATCTTGCACGATTACTTCCCAAAACAATTGATTTTGACCACACCAAACCGCGAGTACAATACCGTGTATGGCCTAGAAACATCTCGGCATACCGATCATCGATTCGAGTGGACGCGTTCTGAATTTCAAAATTGGTGTGAACAAATGAACCTACACACTATTTATACCCTCACATTTTATGGCATTGGCGAGCATCATTCTGATTTCGGGTCTCCAACACAAGCGGCCATATTTACACGAAAGGAGTGGACACGTGCATGACCATTCAACTTCCGAATGCAGGGATTGTTCTGTGCATTGGTCCATCCAACAGCGGAAAATCCACTGTCCTTAAGCAATGGGTTGCGAACCGCATCATTTCGCAAGATGAAATCATCAGTTCCGATCAGTGTCGCCTGCAAGTCAGTGGCACATTGTTTACACCGACCACACACGCAGACGTTCAAAAACAGGCGTATTTGAGAGAAGAGTACGCACAAATTTCAGAGCAAGCCTTTCACTTGATGAAAACGTTAGCAGAGGCTCGATTGAAACTCGGTAAACTTGTGATCATTGATGCGACAAACCTTGCTACTCTCGACCGAGAACGTTACCGGAAGCTAGCTAGTCGTTATCATCTTCCCTTTTACGGTTTACTGTTTAACGTTTCAGAAAGTGAGTTATTAACTAGAGATGCCCAGCGTGAGCATGCAAGAGGCAAACGCCGCGTACAATCTCAAGTACGACAACTAAAAAGTGAAATGAGAAAAATTGAACGCGAAGAATTCGATGCGCTGTATATAGTAGAGTCAGGGCGTGAAGAAGTCACACGAACAAGTTCTCCGTTTACGCTTCCGCTTGGCGATGGTTTAGATGTAATCGGAGATATTCACGGTTGCATGGATGAGTGGTTAGAACTGCTTGTGAAACTAGGCTATCAACAAGGGAAAGACGGTCTATATCGTCATCCGGAAGGCCGCAAGATTTTGTCGCTCGGTGATATCATGAGCCGTGGTCCGAAATCACTTGAAGCGATGTTGTTCTTTGAAGCGCATATCCAAGCAGGTCTTGCATACATGATTGATTCCAATCACGGGTGGAAAATCGCACGTTGGCTCGATGGACGAAAAGTGACGCTTGCGCACGGCGATGAAAACGTCGAAGAAGAGTTCATGGCGTATGAGAATCAATATGGAAAAGAGAAGACAAGTGTGTTGAAAGCGCGTATGAAGAAGATGCTTCTCGATGCTCCGTCTCATTATGTGATTGAAGAGGAAGGCATCCCACTAGCTGTTGCGGTTCATGCAGGTATTCGTGATACATTTATTGGAAGGCATTCCGAACGTATCGCAGATTTTTGTCGCTACGGCCCTGTAGTTGGTGTTGAGCAAAACGGAAAGCCAAAACGAGGAGACTGGACAATCGACCATATACTTCCTGTACTTGTTGTGTGGGGGCATGATCCTCGTCCTGTGCCTGTTGAAATTCAGCGCACAATCAATATTGATCAGGGGGCTGTATTTGGCGGTAAACTGACGGCCCTGCGTCTGCCATCAAAAGAGATTGTACAGGTGGAGGCAATAGACTATGCAAAGTCAACGATCAACCCGCTTGAAGAGTGGTTTGAGAAACGCTTGAAGCCACCTGCGATTCAAAAATGGCTGGGTGGGTTTACTGCTAAAACAGAGCGTGGCGCGATTCGAATTGCGGGCCAGCAAGTCAAAACGGCACTCGATCATTTCTCGCACGCTACACTCCCGCTTGAGCAGCTCGTCTATCTACCACCGACAATGAGTCCTCCTCCGGTATCTGCGCTTCCAGACTATTTGGAACATCCAGATGAGGCGATTGCGTATTATCAAGATCTAGGAATCGACCGCTTGATTGTTCAGAAAAAACACATGGGAAGCCGCGCAGTGATCCTCGTATTCCGTTCGCAAGAAGCTGCCTTGAAATGGACAGGTTATGCCGATACTGTAATTACGACTTCTCGCACAGGTCGCGATTTCTTTGATGGGGACCTGAAAATGAAAATGCATGAACGGATTCATGACGCTGTAGTGACCGCTGGTTATTTCGAGGAATTGGAGACCGAGTGGATCCTACTTGATTCAGAAATTCTTCCGTGGAACGTTAAAGCAGGCGAGCTAATTGCGAGTGAATATGCGCATGTGGCGAACGCCGCGATACTTGACCGTGCCTCGATTGCAACTACTCTGTCTGAGGCGGCAACTGTTGATGTGAACGATTGGCAACAAGAGGCAGAGAAGGGCTTACGCGATGCAGAAGCTTTCCGAAATGCTTATGCACCCTACATCTGGAGCGTCCAAAATGACGATGCCATTCAAATTGCTGTTTTCCATGTTCTTGCACATCAACATGAGCTATTAACATCTAAACCACACTCGTGGCATATGGAACAGAGTCAGCGTTTAGCAGATGCAAGTGAATTATTTGTAGCGACTGAGTTCCGATTGATTTCCGGAGAACAAGGGAAGCAAGACGCCATTCAGTGGTGGCATGAGCTGACAGATGCTGGGGGTGAAGGGTTTGTCGTGAAGCCTCTCGACTGGGATGCTTCATCTTCCACTGATCGTCCGGTTCAGCCTGCTATGAAAGTACGTGGTCGTGAATATTTGCGCTTGATCTACGGCATGAATTACTTAGAACCGGAAGTGCTTGCACATGTGAAGAAACGCGGACTGAAAAAGAAACAACAAATGGCGCTTGATGAATATGCTTTAGGTTTAGAAGGCATTCAGCGTTTCATTCACCAAGAGTCGGTGGAGCGAATCCATGAATGCGTACTTGCAGTGATGGCGATTGAATCAGACCCTGCAGATCCTCGTTTGTAAAATTTAATTGAAACTGTAACGAAACATCCTCTTAAACGTACTGACATAGTATAGAAACATTGGTGGAGTATAGTATAGGAAAGTGAAGCAGGCTAATTGCTATGAAATTCCAGAACCCACTTCGCGTTTCCATGGGAGTACTTCCGAATCTCCTCTTGGTTACCCAAAGCTAGCGCTTTGCTCCCCTCTGCGGGGCTTCGGAAGCACTCTGATCCATCGGAATTCTACGTGGGTTCTGAAATTTCAATAATGCTTCGATAACGAATCGAGCTTTAAATCAGTCGCTAGCACTATTGTTTGTAAGGGGTGAGAGGATGTACAGTATGTTTACAGATATATGGGGCAGCATTAAAGAATTCATGACACTTAGCATGTATTTTGTCATTGGGTTTTTAGGTATTATCGGAATCGTCTATATGCTGACACACTTATTTACAACGGAAACTACATTTACAGCACTCGACAATCACATTCGCGTAGTTTTTGAAACATTAAAATATCGTCTATAGAAAAGCAGCTTGCCCGATCAAACTTGGACAAGCTGCTTTTGCTGTTGCACCTACTTCATTTCATAGCCTTGTTTTTTTAAGAACTCCGTGATTTCCGCGCGACGTGGTGCTTTTAGGAAGTCTGCCATTTGTTTCGTCCACGTTGTAGACTTTTGATTCGAACTTCTGCGTGCATAATATGCCTTCATTGTTTCGTCATATTCCGGAAGCAAAGTGGCATACTTTTCAGCGTCATAAACGTTCTCATGCAAAATTGCTTCGACAGGTAGACGCGGTTTTACTTCATTTTTTTCATTTGGAACACCTACAGTCAATCCGTAAACAGGGAAGACACCTTTCGGTAACTTCGCCAAATTACTGATTTTCTCCAAATTACTCCGAACCCCTCCGATGTAACAGATGCCGTACCCTTTCGACTCGGCAGCCAGTGCCAAGTTCTGTGCTAAGAGACCAACGTCCGTCACAGCTACAATCAGTTGTTCTGCGAGGTCATAAACAACAGGTTCTCCGTGCATCTTACTCGCTTCTTCAAGTCTGCGATAATCCGCGCAAAGTAAAAATACAGCACCTGCCGTCTCCAGTTGATTCACGTTACTTGAAAGTTGCCCGATCTCTTTACGCATGTCTTGATCTGTCACCCAAACAATACTGTAGGCCTGGACGAAGTGCGACGTAGCTGCCATTTGAGCCGCTTCGACAAGTTCCACGACTTGTTCTTTTGTTAACGGTTGATCTTTGTAGTCACGAACAGATGCATGAGCTTTCATTAGTTCCAATACCATCAGCAGAACACTCCCTTTTGTAAAAGTCTCTTTTATAGTAGCATTGTCTAAAAAAACGTGTTCCCGAAAGAATCGGAAACACGCAATTTGTGAGACATTATAAGAAAAACAACCCTAAGCTAATGACGATTCCACTTAATACTAAGACGAATACACAGTAGCCCATGATGTCTTTTGCCTTCAAGCCAGCAATTGCTAGTGCAGGCAATGCCCAGAACGGTTGAATCATATTTGTCCACGCATCTCCCCAAGCAATGGCCATAGCTGTTTTTGAATAATCGAGACCAAGCTTCGATGCGGCATCTAGCATGACAGGTGCTTGAACGGCCCATTGACCGCCACCAGAAGGGACGAAGAAGTTGACGATTCCAGCTGCATAGAACGTGAAAAGATAAAATGTATTGCCGTTAGATACACTTACTACAGCTTCTGAAATAACTTTGGCTAACCCAGAGTCAACCATCATGCCCATAATTCCCGCATAGAATGGGAACTGAATGATAATTCCGCCCGTCGTTTTCACAGCGTTGTTTACCGCTGCCAAATAATTACGCGGTGTACCGTGCATGATAATGCCTAAAATGACGAACAGGAAGTTGACGATATTCAAGTTCAAATCAAAACCACGCGTTCCAAAATGCCATCCTAAGTAGAGAAGACCGATCGCTCCAACAAAAATGGTGAGCAAATAACTATCTTCCATGCGAGAAGCAGGTGTTGTCACTGCTGGCTTTTCAACGATAACAGTATCTTCTAGTAAAGCAGGATCTATGGAGACCGTATCTTCTGGTTTTGGCATCATCCAACGATTTAAGAGTGGAATTGTAACGAATAAAACAGCGATAATCGCTAAGTTATAGACGGAGAAGATTGTTTCCGATGTAGGGACGATTCCCATAATACTTTCATACTGATGTCCCTCAGTCGCTATAGTCAGTGGGATGGAGCCTCCAAACCCCCCATGCCAAATAACGAATCCAGAATAGGCACTGGCAATTAACAAGCGGTAATCGACAGTCGTCACTTTCTTAGCGATTTCTTTTGCGAAAAGCGCCCCAATAACTAAACCGAAGCCCCAGTTGATCCAGTTGGCAATCAGTGCAACAACCGTTACTAAAATTATGGCACTACCAGGTGATTTTGCGAGTCCTGCTAAGTTACTTAATAAACGCTTGATGGGCGGACTATTCGCTAATACGTGACCAGCTAATAACACCACGACCATTTGCATCGTGAACATTAGTAAGCCCCAGAAACCATTCCCCCAATACTGAACGATATCCAGTGGAGTGGAATCAGTAAGCCCGATACCCAGTAAAAATACAATCAATGTAAGAAGGACAACGAATATGTACGGGTCCGGCAAGTAACGCTCCATAAGGCGATTTGAGAATTTTGTAAGGGTTTTCATAAATACCTCCTCTAAGATGAATTTGTTTCAAATTGAAGTATATCTTAAATTCTGATAATTCTCTAGACTCCTTAAATTATTTTGTGTAAATTTGAAACCTTCAGAACAGCAGTGCGTATAGTAGGTGACCACTAAATATGACGAATATTGGCAGGTGATGAAGATGGAGATTTTCGGCTATTCAATTGAACAAGTTTACTTCTTTGTTTTGATTGTAATGGCAGCTGTGACATTCTTATATTTGTTCTTTGGTGATGTGACTGAAGCGATCGGGGAAGGTATACCATTCCTGCACCCGACACTCATACTCGCATTTGTGACACTCACATCCGCCACGGGGCTTATCTTAGAATGGTACACAAGCTGGAACAGTTTAGTGATTTTATTCGCAGCTATGATCATTGCGGCAATCTTAGATGCGCTCATTTATTTCTTAGTATTGATTCCGCTGTCGTCTGCTGAAGCATCTCTTGCGTATACGGATGAAACACTTGCTGGTCAGGTCGCCACTGTCATCATCCCAATTCCCGCCGATGGGTACGGAGAGATTATGATCGAAACCGTTAATGGGAATCTCGCCAAGCGTGCCACGGGACTTGAAAATGAAGAGATAGAGTTTGGAAAGACCGTGCTAGTCGTCGAAGTGGAAGATGGGACGTTTTACGTCAAAGAATATGAACCAATCAAATTATAGGGGGAAACACACATGGGAATGGAATTATGGATTGTGCTTGCTGTTGTCGCATTCGTCTTGCTATCAATCATTGGAGTGTATGTAGCGAAGTATAAAACAGTAGGTCCAGATGAGGCGTTAATTGTTACAGGTAGTTACTTAGGATCAAAGACCGTTCACACAGACGAATCTGGAAATCGTATTAAAATCATTCGTGGTGGCGGTACATTCGTGTTACCAGTATTCCAACAGTCTGAGCCACTTAGCTTACTATCGAGCAAACTAGAAGTAACAACACCTGAAGTCTATACGGAGCAAGGGGTTCCAGTTATGGCGGACGGAACAGCCATCATCAAGATTGGTGGAACGATTCCGCAAATCGCAACTGCTGCTGAGCAGTTCTTAGGGAAGACCAAAGAAGATCGTGAAAACGAAGCAAAAGAAGTTCTAGAAGGACACTTACGCTCAATTCTAGGGTCTATGACAGTAGAAGAAATTTATAAAAACCGTGACAAGTTCTCTCAAGAAGTGCAGCGCGTCGCTTCGCACGACTTAGCGAAAATGGGTCTTGTCATCGTATCGTTCACAATTAAAGACGTTCGCGACAAGAATGGCTATTTAGAGTCACTAGGAAAGCCACGTATCGCGCAAGTAAAACGTGATGCTGATATTGCAACAGCCGAAGCAGAAAAAGAAACGCGCATTAAACGTGCGGAAGCTTCAAAAGATGCGCAACGTGCAGAGCTTGAGCGTGCGACTGAAATTGCAGAGTCTGAAAAAGACAACCAGTTGAAAGTAGCCGAGTACCGCCGAGAGCAAGATATCGCAAAAGCACGTGCTGACCAAGCGTATGAGTTAGAAACGGCGCGTGCGAAGCAGGAAGTTACCGAGCAAGAGATGCAAGTTCAGATCATCGAGCGTCAAAAACAAATTGAGCTTGAAGAAAAAGAGATTTTGCGTCGTGAGAAACAATACGATTCAGAAGTAAAGAAAAAAGCCGATGCAGACCGCTACGCAATTGAGCAAAATGCAGCCGCTGACAAAGCCCGTCAAATGGCAGCAGCTGATGCAGAGAAGTACTCAATTGAAGCTCGTGCAAAAGCCGATGCTGAAAAAGTCCGATTGGACGGGATGGCGAAAGCCGACTCGGAACGCGCGCAAGGGGAATCAGAAGCAGACATTATCCGCTTGAAAGGTCTTGCAGAAGCTGAAGCAAAACGTAAAATCGCAGAAGCCTTCGAACAATACGGACAAGCGGCTGTCCTCGACATGATCGTCCGCATGATGCCAGAATACGCGAAACAAATCGCAGCTCCACTTGGCAACATCGATAAGATTACTGTTGTCGATACAGGCGGCGGTGAAGGTGGCGGCGCAAACAAAGTCACTTCATACGCTACAAACTTGATGTCAACACTACAAGAAACATTGAAAGCTTCTTCAGGCATCGATGTAAAAGAAATGCTTGAAAACTACTCGGGTAAAGGCACGATCCGCCCAAGCTTAGACCGCATCTCTGACGGACTGTTCGCTGAAAGAGTAGAGCAATCTGGTGAAGAGAAAAAACAACTTCAGCCAACTTCTTCAGAAAGCTGATGATTTGCCCCAGCCTATATGGCTGGGGTTTTTGTTGGTTGGGTGTGGTTTGGGGCGGGAATGGATCGTGGTTTCTGGGGTGAGCGAGCGTTCATTAGCCATGATTCACTCTCCATTAGCCATGATTTGCAATCCATTGGTCATGATCTAACATTTATAAGCCATGATTCACATTCCATTAGCCGCAAATCGAATTATGTAAACTAAATTCTTAATAAAAGTGCTATCTTCTTTAAGCCCTTACTAGTAAGAACTTAAGCAATAAGCTCTTATAAGTAAATGCTGTCTTCCACCAATTGCTACTTTGAAAACTAGAAGTTCGTTAGCTCCACCCAGTTTACCTTCGTCTTGGGATTTAAACGATAAAGACGGCCTCTGCGATTTCCTGAAATTTGAATTCGCCCAGATAAAATCAATTCCTTTAAGTTTCTAGAACGGAGTGAGGGGATAAATTGCTGAAAGGTTCGAAGAGGTAATTCTTCTCCTACAAAGTGAAATAACAGACATATATTTTCTGTGAGCATCGTATTGATTCTACACTTACATTTCATACAAACCCAAGACTTCTCAAACAATCTAGCTAGTGAATAACAATTCATACATTGAAGACCACCAGTAAGCTCTAAAGGGTTTATCGCATATCGTTCACATAAATTGATTTGCCGAAAAAGTGTTGCTTTCATCTGGGTTTGCTTCACTAAGCGACTCACGGATAAACCATTCACTTCATCAGTCGGCAGGCTGGATATAAAGCCTGGTAGTTGTTTGAGGAATAGTAAAGGATGGGGTGCATCAAATAGAGGTGGCTCAATCACTGCTGAGCGGTTTGTCCACACAATCGCTGTATAGATCGGTAATTGCTGATTTCCTAGGAGTTTTTTAAACTGCAGAACATTGCGCGTCATTTGAGTAAATGGACAATCCATTGCTTGTGTCACGCCATTCATAGTCCGGACGAGTTGGGCAGGGGAATGCTGTAACCGAATCGAGCCTTTGATATTTTTTACTTCAAGTAAGAGAATATAGGATTTGGTGAAAACAATGAAGTCAATTTGAATAGCATATGCGTTGGGGATTCGTACGTGGAAATCATGTAGTACAGTAGCAGATTGATGATGAAGTGCCTCACGCAAAAATGAGAGAACTTTTTTCTCGCCGTCTTGACCGGCCATTTGGTTATTAGTTATAGAAAGCAGTAAGGAATAACTGGGATGGTTTGGTGAAACTCTCCCAAGAAACGCGTGTAAGGGATTCGTTTGAATTTCTGGTGAATAGACTTTTATACTAACTCCTCCTGTTCAAATTAAAATTCGGGAACTCTTTTCCATGAGTTACGCTGTAGGAATGTGACAAGAGCAATACCCCAGAACTGAATCAAGAATATATTTTGTATGAAGACCCATTCGTGATTGATTAAGAATCCGAAGTAAGCCGCTGTAAAAAGAATAGCCGTTACAACAGTTGCACGTACTCGATAGGTCAAACCAAAATAAGCTTGCAAAGTGAATACGAAAATAGAGCTGAGTAGTGGTAGATGGAAAATCACATTCACATCCTTACGTTATGGTATTTTTTCTCAATTTTAGTTGCTACTAACTTGAATTGCAAGAACATTTTGAAATGGTGGTAGATCTTACTAGTAAGACCTTAAGACACTGAGGACTTGGTCGAGAGAAAGATTGGTTTCCATAATACGATTTGTGGACATTGGAAGAGTAATTATGGCCAATAAAAGTTAAATCATGGCTAATGGAATACGTTTACTGGCCAATAAACAAAGAAACATGGCTAATGAACGCCCGCTCACCCCACCATCGACTTCCGGAAAGCCCTCATCGGCGCACACCCTCCAAGCCCGATTCTGTGCTATACTACAAACTACGAACATTCCATACGGAGAAAGAGGTACCACATGCTTACATTTGAACAAAAACAACAGATTATCGAAACGTTTCCGGAGCTTAAGAAGAAATCGATCTCATTAAAACGTCTCAACTACCACTTTGAAGACAGCCAATACGACAAAACAATCGTTGTGCAACAATTGCACCCGAATGGCAACGGATATGTATTCGTTGGAGATGGCGGACCGTACGAAGCGGACGAGCGTGGGCTTGCCAACATTCGTGAAGCGACAGAAGATGAGCTGCGCGAGATGATCAACTACTCGATTGCGCTACTTTCTACTAAAGAAGCTACTGACGATGAAGAAGCAGCGGACCAAGTCTGGACTTCAAAAACAGGTGGAGAACTCAAACTTGTTCAAGAAGACGATCTTTGGAACATCTACCACGGTTTGAACTTAGAAGATAGCTTCGAGTCTCAAGAAGCAGCAATTCTCTATTTAAAAGAAGAAGGCTTTAAGCGCAACTAAAAAGTGCAGCTCGCGATGAGCTGCACTTTTTTATTATGCAATTGAGTGGCGTTCTCCACATCTAAATCTTCGGGTGCACCTGCTCAAGTGGCTGAGTTGCCGGGCCCTCTATAACATCCCCGAGGTAACTGAAGCGCGAACCGTGACATGGGCAGTCCCATGAACGTTCGGCTTGGTTAAAGGCGACGTCACAGCCCATGTGTGTACAGGCTGGCTTTAAGAAAGTCACGTGGCCGTTGTCGTCTTTGTAAGCCGCGAGTTTTTCGCCTTCTACGCGGACAAGCTTTCCATCGTCGAGACCGAGCTCGTCGAGATTCGCTTCTGCACCTGTGACTTTCCCTTTGATTAATTCTTTTGCAACACCTGCATTGTCTTTGATGAAGCTTCCGATTCCCTTAGGTCGCAGTTTTGTACGAGTAGGGGAGAACAGGTCTTCATACGGATTGGCTTTTCCGAGAACGAGATCAGATAAGACATGTGCAGCCGCAATGCCATTAGACATTCCCCACTTTGAAAAGCCTGTGGCTACGAATACATGTGGCATGCCCGTCACCATCTGGCCGATATACGGCAGGTGATCAAGTGGGAGCAAATCCTGTGACGACCAGTTGTGTGTCACTTCCGATGTGCCAAAGTAGCTTGATGCAAAATCACGCAGTTTCGCATAATTGTTGCGTGTGCTTTCTTCATGACGACCGGATACGTGACCCTCGCCACCGATTTGTAAGAGACGCTCACCAGAAGCATCGAGCACAGTTCGAATCGACCGGGTTGGAGACTCCACATTAATATACATCCCCATGTCTTCATTAAAGTTCCCCCGCAATGTCATCGCATAACTTCTCTCAACACGCATACGAGAGAAGTAGAGTCCTTCAAAATCGTTGAATGGGAAATGGCTCGTTACGAGGACTTGTTGCGCATCGACCGTGTAGCCATTCACAAGTTCAACTTGGCTTGGCATATGAACGGTCTTGGCGCGCGAATTCTCATAAAATTTCACACCGGCCTGTTGCGCTTCTTTCACAAGAGCCGCTAAGAAATAGACGGGGTGGAATTGGTATTGATCCTCAAGCTTCAGTGCCGTACGAATCGGAAACGGGAGGTCGGTCTGCTTCGTTAAAGATGCTCCTGGAATCCCTAGTTTTTCATAGGCTTCAAATTCTTTTTCAATTTTCTGTTCACCAGTAGAAGATTCTGCATATAGATAAGCAGGGCGCGTTTCAAATCCGCAATCAATTCCTAATTCACCGGTGACAGATTTTGCCCAATCTATTGCTTGTCGGTTGGCTTCATAGTACTGGCGCGCGTCTTCTTCTGAGAATGTACCAATCAATTCGTCATAAATAAGACCATGTTGTACGGATAGTTTAGCCGTAGTATAGCCTGTTGTTCCGTGCAGCAATCTTCCACCTTCAAGAACAGTTACTGATCGACCGGAATTTCGAAGCAAATAGGCGGCAGTGATACCTACAATTCCTCCACCAACAATGACAATATCAGTTTTGATCGAGCCACCAAGTGATGCGAATTCCGGAATTTGAGGGCCATCAAGCCAGTACGAGCTAGGTTCATTTTTAAAATCGTTCGTCATTTTGAAACCTCCCTAAATAGACTTATTATGGTATCTCTACCCTAGTTTTTATCAACTACACAAATCTCAAACAAATTAGAGAATTTTTTTTAGAGTAGGAACATCGATTTAAGGGTATGGTATTATGTTAGAAATCAGAAAATTAAGACGATAGGAGGCGACACAATGTTCGACAACTACAAAGTGCACCCGTTTTTCGATGAAATGTTCGATACCACGTGCTCCCCGAAACCCCACTACAAAAATTTTCATACGAAACTAATTGAAAGTGAGCATGAAACGCTAAAAGAAAAACATGAACTCGCCCAGCTCTCCTTTTTACGTCAGGGTATAACATTTACGGTTTACCATCAGAATGTGGGGACAGAACGTACCATGCCGTTTGACTTTGTGCCAATCGTCATTCCAAATGATGACTGGAAGATGATTGAAACAGGAATGGCGCAACGCACAGAAGCGCTAAATTGTTTTCTAAAAGATATCTATCATGAAGGGCGCATATTGGATGCTGGAATCGTTCCACGCGATTTAGTTGAAAAGAATGCATATTACTATAAAGTACAAGCAGAAGGTGTGCGTGTTCCGTTAGATAATCATATTTTCTTAGCAGGTATTGATTTAATTCGAGATGCAGAAGGCAATTATATGGTGTTAGAAGACAACTTACGCAATCCTTCAGGAATGTCATACGTCTATCAAAACCGGTATGTCATGCGTCAAGTCTATCCAGAATTTTTTGCAGATGAGCCGGTACATACACTTGAACATCAATTGACTTATCTCCATGAGGCAATGCTTGACCATGCACCGGAAGGGATTGAAAACCCTACGGCTGTCCTGCTGACCCCTGGAATGTATAATTCCGCCTACTATGACCACGTTTTCTTGGCGCAACAAATGGGCATTCATCTTGTAGAAGGGCGCGACTTGTTGGTCAAAGACGGTCATGTTTATATGAAAACGATTCGCGGACTAGAACGCATTCATATCATCTATCGACGAATCGATGATGACTTCTTAGATCCTGCAGCATTTAGGGAAGATTCGATGCTCGGGGTGAGTGGACTTGTTGACGTCTACAAACAAGGCAATGTGGCCATACTAAATGCAATAGGTAATGGTGTTGCAGATGACAAAGCGATGTATTCCTATGTTCCAGATATGATCAAGTTCTATTTGAATGAAGAGCCGATTATCGCCAATGTGAAGACATACCGTCTCGAGGAACAAGAGACACGTGATTGGGTCCTCGCCAATATCCGAGATCTCGTTGTCAAAAATGTAGGGGCTTCCGGAGGGTATGATATGTTGATTGGACCTCAAGCAGATGACGAGTTGATTGAAATCTTTAAGCAAAAAATTCAAGAAACACCACACCAATACATTGCACAACCGACAATTCAACTCTCAAGAGCGCCAGCATTTCAAGGAGAAGAATTTTATCCATGTCACGTGGATCTACGTGTATTTGTCATGCGTGGTAAGGAAACACACGTACTGCCTGGAGGACTATCCCGGGTTGCATTAAAAGAAGGTTCACTTGTCGTCAATTCCTCTCAAGGCGGCGGTGCAAAAGATACTTGGATTTTAAAGAATGGGGGGACTGCACATGCTTAGTCGTGTAGCGGATGCGCTGTATTGGATGGCGCGAAATATCGAACGGTCTGAAAGTCACTCCCGCATTATGCATGTACATTTAACGCAAATGCTTGAAGCAGGGAATAAAGATATTTTTCAAGAAGAGGATTACCATATCCTATTTGAAGTATGTGCAACAGCCGAAGAGTTAAAGCGTTTAGAAAGTGAAGAAAAAACGCGTGTCGAAGATTTAATTTCGTATTTAACGTATGGGGAAGATAACTTGAACTCAGCACTTAATTGTGCGCGTATTGCAAGAGATAACGCCCGCGTCACCCGCGATTATATTCCCAATGATTTATTCGAGTGCTGGAATCAATTTTACTTGTCGGCGAATCCAATTCCGGACAGAGCCTATTCCATTCATACGATGCGCGACTTTTTCAATGAGACAAAGCAAGCGTCTTATATGGTACAAGGCATTATTGAAGCAGCAATGTCCCGTGATGTGGCATACTATATGTTGAAGATTGGAAAGTGGTTAGAACGTGCCGAAAAAACAGCGCGCATTTTAAATGTGGTAAGTGAACAGACAAGAAGCCGAGAAAAAGAATATGAAGCAAGCGACTACTACTATTGGTCGAGTGCACTTCGTATGGTCAATGGGTATGAAGCTTACTTGAAGTCAAACCCGCCTCGCATGGAGCCGGCGAAGATTTTATCTTTTTTGATTACAAATCAGGATTTCCCGCGATCGATTCGCTATTGTATGGATCATGTACGAGAAGCAGTCGATGCACTTGAAAATGCAAAAGTTGCGCATTATTCTGTGGAACTTTACGAGGCGATGGATGCTCTCCGTCGGGAATTCAATCAAATGAAAATTCAAGATCTAGATACAGATGAAACGATTGATTTCTTAAATAAATTCCAAGATAAATGTAATCAGATTGGTCAAATTTTCTCGAGAACTTATTACTTAACACAACCTGTTGAAGCACCAACTATCTCACAACACCAAGAACAAAGCTTGCCACCAGAAGTGAGGAGAAAGACAGCAATGAAGTACAAAATTGAACATACGAACATCTTTGACTACGACACTGTCGTCGATCAAAGTATGAATTCGATTCGTTTGAAGCCGCGTTCGGACGAGTGCCAGCGACTTCTTTCCTATAGAACAGATATCACACCAATGTCGCTGACGAAAGAGCATACCGATATTTGGGGGAACAATGTAGAGACTTTCTTTATTGCTGAACGACATCAACATTTAGAAATCAAATCGACTTCTATTGTAAGTATTCAGCGAAGTCCATTCATCCAACAAATTGATTATTCTCCAGAAATGAAAGACATCTTTCATTCCGACTTGTTCCAAGAACACTATGCAGGCTACTTAGCAAACACCTCTTTCACGTATCTTGAGCCACAACAAATGGATCGCGTCGACCGAGCAATCGGGCTCATGACCAATCCTGTACAATATTCCATTGAAGTCATGCGCTACGTTTATGACACATTCAATTATGATCCGAATGCTACAGACGTCTCAACGAAAGCTTCGGAGTCGTTTGAACTTCGTGGAGGGGTTTGTCAAGATATGGCGCACGTCATGCTAGGAATTTTACGAACGAAACAAATTCCGGCTCGCTACGTGAGTGGCTACTTGTACGTTGGTGAAGACTCTGCACTTGTCGGTGATGCAGCAAGCCATGCATGGGTGGAAGTGATGATTCCCGGAATTGGTTGGGTAGGATTAGATCCAACGAATAACGTGGAAGCACTTGAGAACCACATCCGTATGTGTGTGGGACGCGACTACAACGATGTGAGTCCAGTCCAAGGTGTATACCGCGGTGGAGCTAGTAAAATTGATGTAAAAGTTTCCGTCAGTTTGCTTTCTAAAACCGAATGAGAAATGATGGAAAACAGCTAGTTGCAAGGGATAACCCTTCAACTGGCTGTTTTTTTGCGTATTGTTAGTGAGGGGTCATGTCTGTTATGTGTTTGTCATAGTTGTGGTGTGGTTGTTATGTTTGAGATTTCGCTGACGTGTAATTGATAGCCCCGTGGTACTTTCCTGTCATTGTTCTGCAATGTGGAGGTGGTACGATAGGGGTCGTTAGTGAAAAGGAGGAATTTTAACTTATGAAAAAACAAATCGTTGCACTAACCGCTATTTCAGGATTATTTATTGGCGCAGCCGGTGCGTCTGCAACCGAACAATCATATACAGTTAAAAGCGGGGACACATTATGGTCCATTGCACAGCAAAATGAAGTATCTGTAGGAGACATCAAAGAATGGAACAACTTAGATTCTACTTTGATTTTCCCAAATCAAGAACTACAAGTCGGAGAACTTGAAACATACAAAGTGGTTAGCGGCGACACGCTCTACCAAATCGCACAGCAGTATGATATCTCAGTGGCCGACCTTAAAGGATGGAACGGCTTAACTTCAGACTTAATCTTCCCAGACCAAGTGTTAGTTGTGGAAGGGAATGACTATATAGCAGCACCTGCCGCTCAGGCTCCAGCAGCGCAAGCTCCAGTAGAAGAAGCAAAGTCTGAGCCAGTTGAACAAACTGAGCAAGCGGCAGCACCACAAGAGTCTCAACCTGTTGAGTCTGCTCCAGTAGAAGCCGCTCAAACGATGACGGTTGAAGCAACAGCTTACACAGCTTACTGTGAAGGATGTTCAGGTACAACAGCAACAGGTATCGACTTACGTGCGAACCCAAATCAAAAAGTAATCGCGGTTGATCCATCTGTTATCCCATTAGGTTCAAAAGTATGGGTTGAAGGATATGGAGAAGCGATTGCCGGAGATACTGGTGGCGCAATCAAAGGTAACAAAATCGATGTCTTCATTCCAGATCAGCAAGGCGCTCTAAACTGGGGACGTCAAACAGTTACAATTAAAATCTTAGATTAATTTTCGAAACCACGGGCTTTGCGCTCGTGGTTTTTTAGTGCTGGTTAGGGAGGGGAGGGGGAGGGGGCTGAAATGGTTTCCATAGTATGACTTCGGTAGAATAAAAAGTGGTTTGGGTAGAATAAATTTCAGTTTCGGTAGAAAAAAAGTCGATTTGAGTAGAATAAATCATACTTTCGGTAGATGAACGCTCGCTCAGTCCAAAACTTCTGATCGCCACATACATCTAACCGTAATCGAGTTGCGCCTCCTAGAAATCCCGCAAGATGCCATCGCGGTCTATGAAGCATAGAACACTTCACAGTCCACGCTGTCATCTCGCACTATTTCTGAACAGTCGGCTCCACATCTAATAGTAAAATATTGCCCTTTCTTTTTCCGGAGATTTTGCTATGCTAAGTAAATGTTTAGCGAGGAAGAAGGAACGCACAATGAAAAAAACAAAACAAACCGGTGACTTAAACCTCTTTCATTTAACATGGCCGATTTTTTTAGAAGTCTTTTTATTCATGTTGATGGGTATAGTGGATACCTTTATGCTCAGCTCCCTTTCAGACGACGCAGTTTCTGGAGTAGGAGCGGCTAATCAGTATATTCATATAGCGATATTGCTACTAGAAGTAGTGGCAGCAGGAGCTTCAATCGTCGTTGCGCAGTACCTTGGATCAAAGCTTTTTAAAGAAGCTTCCAAAGTTGCAGCACTCTCCATCACACTCAATCTTGTGATCGGAATTATTCTCAGCATCGTCTATTTGATTTTTGCCAAATCGATGATGGTTGCGATGAACCTGCAAGGAGATGTCCTGGACTACGCAGTGAGTTATCTATCGATTGTTGGTGGAGCCATCTTCTTACAAGCCATTATTAACTCCTTGTCGGCCGTCATTCGTGTTCATGGATGGACGAAACAGACGATGTATGTGTCGCTTGGAATGAACATCATTCACGTTATCGGGAACTATGTTTTGATTTTTGGGAAATTTGGTTTTCCTGAACTCGGCGTTGAAGGGGCAGCGATTTCTTCAATTGGAAGTCGTTTCTTGGCGATGCTCGTGTTCTTCTGGTTATTTTATAAAGTGATGGATGTTCGCGTTATGTGGCGAGACTATTTCCAGTGGTCAAAAGACTATATTGGAAAAATTCTTCGTATTGGACTGCCCGCTGCGTTTGAACAAATTTTGTACCAAGCTGCGCAAATCGTATTTCTCTTCTATATTACGTACCTTGGTGCAGAGTCACTTGCGGCGAGGCAATATGCGCACAACATTTCGATGTTCACGTACTTGTTCGCGATAGCTATTGGAATGGGGACTGCCATTATTGTTGGACGGTTTGTAGGGGCTGGGCGTTCTGAAGAGGCGTACAGTCAACTTTGGAAGAGTGTGCAATACGCGATGACATTTACTATTGTGGCCGTATCCATAGTGGTCATCTTCCGAGAGTCGATTGTAGGGATTTTCACGGACAATCCTGAAGTCATTCGTCTTGCCGCACAAGTGCTAGTGTTAGGTCTTGCACTCGAAACGGGAAGAACCTTGAATATAGTCATCATTAACTCGTTACGCGCTGCAGGAGATGCACGCTTCCCTGTAATAATGGGAGCTATTTCAATGATCGGTATCAGTCTACCGCTCGGTTATTTCTTCGTTTTTACTTTGGAATGGGGACTAGTGGGTGTGTGGGCTGCGATTGCAATTGATGAATGGACGCGTGGATTGATCATGTTGTTTAGATGGAAGAGCAAAGCATGGAAAAGATATGCGCTCGTTAAAGTGCCAGAAAAACAAAAAGAAGCCGAGTCGTTGTAAACTCGGCTTCACTGCTAGCTGAACATCGGGAATACGTATGAAATCAAGAACCAAAGAATACCAAAGAAAATAATGATGTACGCTGCATATTTGATAAATGTAGCACCGACTAGACCGCTGTCTGTCTTTTCTTCACGTCGAACCTCAACGTGCTTTTCTTCATGACGGTTGTTATCCATAAATAGACCTCCTTGTTTAGGTGTTTACTATGAAATACCCCGCCATGAAAAAATTTAAACGTCGATACGATTCGAATTAATTAGCAACACCAGTGCTGGGCCGGCAATTGGTATGAAGGCCAATGCCTTTGCGCGAGCTTCTGGATAAAAGTGATACACGGCATAAATGGATAGGCCCCAAAGGACGAACCAATCTACTGTCATGACCGATACAAGATGCGACTGTTGGAAAGTTTCCATATAAGCATCTAGTGAAATGCCGTTTTGTAAGGAAATCAAATTGGCGACTGTAATCACAATCAAGAATAGTAGCCATGTTTTTGAGCGTAAAATACGAAGCAACCATTTAGGCGTTCGGATTTTTCGTTCCGGTGGTCGATTTCCGAAAGCAAAATACAAGAGTAGTGAAAACGCACCAAGGCCGAATGAAACGAGCGAGAACGGCCAAGCCGGCCAACGTTTCGTATCGTTGCGAAGTAGTACTGTGAGAAAGATGAGTGGGAAAATCCCTAACGAATTAAATACAGTTAACACGAGGGGATCAATCGCCGCCCAATTTCCTGCAAATACTTCTGTTAACACGGGATCACTGCTGTTGCCTTGCCCAGGTGCTAGAAAAACAGCATAGCCAACGAGTATAATCCACACTACAAAAAATATCATTGGACCACCTCTTTTTTCTTTTCATCATACCCTAAAATGATTCGTGTCACCTAGTTCTAGGAAAAGTGATCCAAATGCAGAGTTTCTGCGTTATCTTATTAATAGTAATACTTTGCTACTTTCCGTTATGATAAGAGGAACTGGAAGTAGGGGAGGGAACTACGTGTCTTTTTCGGATGAAGAGTTGTACGAGCAAATTTTAGCCAAGGATCAACATGCGCTAGAAGAGCTTTATAATAAATATGAACGACTGGTCTATTCATTTGCTTACCGTATGATGCAAGATCAACAACGAGCAGAAGACATCGTGCAAGACGTATTCACAAAGCTCTGGCGTGATCACGCACCATTTGATGCTAGCCGCGGCAAGTTTTCTTCATGGTTGCTCACGATGACACGCAACCGTTGTTTGGACGTGATTCGAAAGTCTGCTAAACAACAAGAAGTCGGATTACTAGATAAAGATGCTGAACGTGTCACGGATACAATGCATGATGCCCCCGAGCAAGCGGTCGAGTGGCAAGAGAAAAGTGATCGTATTCGCAAGGCATTGTCTTATTTGAAAGAAGATCAAAGAAAAATTGTTGAGCTGTTTTATTTTCATGGCTACTCGCAAGACCGTATCTCAAAAGATTTAAATATTCCTTTAGGGACGGTCAAAGGAAGGATACGATTAGCCTTACAACATCTCAGAAAACGATTAGAACCGGAAAGGGGGGAACTTGCAGATGGAACGAGTGATGTGTGATTTAACAATTGATTATTTCAACGAACAACTGACAACGGAAGAGAAGGAAGCGTTTGAACAGCATTTGGCAACATGCGCCGAGTGTCAACAAGAGCTTGCTGAGTGGCAGGCGTTATCAGAAGATTTACCGTACGTGTCGGAATTCACGGAACCCCCAGTGGGAATGAAAGAACGCGTACTTGGGTCAATCTTTGAAGAGACCCCACCAGCGCAAGCGGATCCCGTTGTCCCATTCCGACCAGCACCTAAAGAAACTACACAGCCAACACCTGTAACACATACCTCTAGTAAGAGAAGAGGTACACCAAAATGGCTACCACTACTTGCAGCAGCGCTTGTCCTCTCATTAGTAGGAAACGCTTATCTAGGATGGATCGTAAGTGATCAACAACAAACATTAGTGTCGCAAAGTGAAACAGTCGATCAATTGATTGCACTTGTGAATTTGCAACCTCTTGAAGGTGACTCAACAGGAACCGCATCTATTGTCCGAAATGGCGATGAGATTCGAGTGGTCGTCCAAGCATCTTCATTGCCAGAACTAACAGATGAAGAAGTCTATCAAGTTTGGTTAATTGATGAGGATGGTCCAGATCGTGCAGGAACATTTACATCCACAGGAACAGATGGAGCGGTTGTGTATACACTTCCTGCTGGGAAAGATTTCACATGGGATCAGATTGCTGTATCTCATGAACCAACAAAAGATAGTGAAACACCACTTGGTGATGTATTGATGGCTTCAACTATTTCAGCACCAAATGCCAATTAATTTCTTGAATCGCTCATGAAAATGGGCGATTTTTTCTTTTTGTTATACATTTTGTAGAAGGTTGAAACCCTTATGTATCAACGTTTGGAGAAGGTTGGTCAAAAGAATTTAAAAAAACTTTCAAAAAAAGTGATCCAATCGAATTTCTCTTCCGTTAGCTTGGTGTAAAATAAAAACCCCAAAAAAAGGAGAGATTCACATGAACTACAAAATGAAATCAAAAGCAATTTTAGCGGCAACACTGGCAATGACAATGGCGGCACCGGCGATTGCACTAGCAGATGACCACGGCGATCATTCTTCAATGGGTGGAGCAGTTTCAGATGACATGGGAGTTTCTTCACCAGCATCAGAACTTCGCTCGACACTAACACACTTATTCACTGAGCATGCATTCTTAGCAGTGGAAACATTGAAAAAAGGTGCAGATGGAACAGAAGATTTTGAAGCATTAGCTGGCGCATTAAACGGGAACACAGATGACTTAACAGCAGCTGTCTCTTCTGTATATGGAGAAGAAGCAGGAGCACAATTCAAAGAGATTTGGGCTTCACACATTGGCTACTTCGTAGACTATGCAAATGCAACTGCAGCAGATGACCAAGCAGGAAAAGATCAAGCTGTAGCTGAATTAGATGAATACATTGTCGAGCAAGCAGCATTCTTAGATGCAGCAACTGAAGGACGTTTACCAGCAGCAGATCTAGAAGCAGGGTTGACTGAACACGTAGGTCAATTAGTCGCAGCGTTCGATAGCTATGTAGCTGGAGATTATGAAGCGTCTTACAATAGCGAGCGCGAAGCAATCAACCACATGGTAATGGTAGCATCTGGTATGGCTTCAGCAATTACTGACCAATTCCCAGAGAACTTTGATAATACTGTAGCTGTAACACCAGCAGCGGATTTACGTGCTAACCTAGACCGTATCTTCACAGAGCATGCCGGACTTGCAGTAATGGCTATGCAAAATGGAGTAGATGGTGACCCTGACTATGATGCATCAGCAGCAGCACTTCTTGCTAACGCAGATGACCTATCAGCAGCAGTCGCTTCAGTATATGGTGAAGAAGGCGGAGCACAATTTAAAGAGATCTGGAACAGCCACATTGGCTACTTCGTAGATTACGTGGTTGCTACAGCAAATGAGGATGAAGCTGGACAAGAGCAGGCAATGGCAGAACTTGACGAGTATATCGTTGAGCAAGCAGCATTCCTAGCAGCGGCTACTGAAGACCGTTTACCAGCAGCAGATTTAGAAGCTGGTTTGACTGAGCACGTAGATCAGTTATTAGCAGCATTTGATCTATATGTAGAGGGCGATTTCGAAGGAGCATACTCAAACCTTCGTGAAGCTTATGCGCACATGTTAATGCCATCAGCGGCTATCTCAGGCGCAATTGTTGATCAATTCCCTGAAAACTTCCAAGGTGGGGAGATGCCAGAAGGTATGCCAAGTACTGGTATGGGCGGAATGGCTGAAGAAGAAGGTATGGGTGCACAAGGATTCCTACTTGGATCTTTACTAGCAGCATCACTTGGTGCAGCAGCATTCATGACTCGTCGCCGTAAAAGCGAACAGAACTAATCCAGCGGGTTAAGACATGGATCCCATCATGCGCGACGACCACTAGATTGGAAGATTCCAATTTAGACCCTTACAGCTCTTATCCAGAGTTAGTTCGGGGGACACTAGCAGCATAGGGATGTAAGGGCCAGTATCGTTTCGATGATTTGGACCAACGTCTTTTACCAATAGAAAAAGAGTCCGATACTCTGGGGAGTGTCGGGCTCTTTTGTGTAGTTTTCTAGAAAGATCTTAGGAAATCAGGGCTTGCAGATGAAATTAGTTTCCATAACATGACTCAGGGCACACAAATGAGTTTCGAGGGCACAGAAATGCTCGCTCGAGAAACAAAACAACTCACGCACGTCACAAAAACAGCCGCCCAGGGCACAAACCCCCGAGCGACCCAAGCCCTTACTAGAAAGACCTTAAGAAATCAGTTAAACCTCTGCTCGCACAGAACGCGCTGCATCTAGTAGTGGAAGAATTGCGTCACGGTCACCCCGGTGCAGTGCGTCGACTACAAAGCTTCCAACGATTACGCCATCCACGACCTCACTTAATTGCTGTACATGCTCAGGAGTCGAGACACCAAAGCCTGCCATCACTGGAACTGGGCTCACAGACTTAAGTGCAGCAAGATGCTTAAATGTCTCTTCTGGCAGCGACTGGCGTGTCCCGGTTATGCCGTTCACCGTTACAGCGTAGACGAATCCCTGGGAAGCTTTCGCAATCCGTTCCACACGTTCGCGCGGGCTCGTTAAACTGACTAATTGAACTAAATCGATTCCAGCAGGTTCTAGTACACCAGACAAAATCTCGGATTCCTCGAGTGGAAGATCAGATACGATGACACCTGCAACGCGCGCTTCTTTGGCCAAGTTCGCAAATGTATCGAGCCCGAGCTGTAAAATAGGATTGAAATACGTCATGACCACAAGTGGAAGCGTGATGTCGCTCTTTAGTGCCTTCACAGCCTCAAGAACGTCGCGAAGCGTAGTTCCATGGGCAAGTGAACGAAGGCCAGCTGCTTGGATGACTGGGCCATCTGCGACTGGATCGGAAAACGGAATGCCTAGCTCGACCGCTGTTGCACCCGAATTCTGCAAGAATAGCAGTTGTTCCTTTAACCCGTCGAGTCCTCCGTCACCCGCCATGATATAGGGGATGAACGCAGTTTCTCCTGCCTCCACGCGCGACTGGATTGCTTTTGTTAATCGACTCATTCGTTTTCCTCCTTACTAGCGAGTGCTTCTCGGATTGTATGCACGTCTTTGTCTCCACGACCTGATAAACAAATGACGACATGATCATCTTCGGTTGTCGTTGGGAGGAGGACGTCTAGGTGAGCAAGTGCATGTGCTGATTCAAGTGCCGGAATAATGCCTTCTGTCTGGGCGAGTAGTTGTAGAGCTGTCAATGCTTCTTCGTCCGTCACAGACGTGTACTCGACGCGACCGAGGTCGTGCAGGTAACTATGCTCGGGTCCGATACCCGGGTAATCAAGTCCTGCTGAAATCGAGTGAGCTTCTTGAATTTGACCAGCTTCATCTTGTAAGAGGTGCATCATGGCACCGTGCAATACGCCAACTTTCCCACCAGTTAAGCTTGCTGCATGTTTCCCAGAAGCGACCCCGTGACCAGCTGCTTCAATACCAATTAACTTTACATCGGAATCATTGATGAACGGATAGAACATACCCATCGCATTACTACCACCGCCGATGCAGGCGAGAACGTGTGTAGGTAACTGCTCGAATTGCGCGAGACTTTGGCGCCGTGTTTCTTGGCCGATTACGGATTGGTAGTCTCGGACAATTTGCGGGAATGGGTGAGGTCCTAGAACTGACCCCATGATGTAGTGCGTATCGTCCACATGTGTGACCCAGTAACGAAGAGCCTCGTTGACAGCGTCTTTCAGCGTACCGCTTCCTTGTGTAACTTCGACAACTTTAGCACCCAGCAACTCCATCCGGAAAACGTTCAACTGTTGTCTACGAATGTCTTCTTTTCCCATAAAAATCGTGCACTCAAGGCCGAACAACGCACTAACAGTTGCAGTAGCAACGCCGTGTTGGCCGGCACCAGTCTCAGCAACGACTTTCTTTTTCCCCATACGTTTTGCAAGGAGGGCTTGTCCGACTGTATTGTTGATTTTGTGCGCTCCTGTATGGTTTAAATCTTCACGTTTCAAATAAATTTTTGCTTTGCCATAATGCTTAGTTAAACGTTCTGCAAAATATAAAGGATTTTCACGCCCGACGTACTGTTCCAGATAATAGCGGACTTCTTCGTTAAACACTTGATCTTTTTGCGCGTCAAGGTAGGCTTCTTCAAGTTCTGCTAAAGCGTGCATGAGCGTCTCTGGAACGAATTGGCCACCGTAATTTCCGTAGCGACCTTTTACTGGTGCTGTGTAGTTTGTCATCCTAATTCCTCCCGTACGGCGCGTATGAACGCCTTAATTTTTTCGCTGTCTTTTCGTCCATCAGTTTCTACGCCACTCGATACATCCACCATAGCGGGCTGTAAATCTCGTACGGCTTCTCCTACATTTTCTGGCGTCAATCCACCTGCTAGAATGAAGGGTCTCGACGTTGATACTTGATGGAAGTACGTCCAATCAAATGTGTGACCGGAACCTCCTCGGTGTGTCGTACCTGGTGCATCCACGAGTACGAGGGGAGCAGGGCTTGCAAACGCACGCTCCAAATCTTCTTTTGAACGGATTGAAAATGCTTTAATCACGGGTACTTCAATGGCATCCAGTAATGTGTCGGGTTCATCCCCGTGCAACTGCACGTAATCGAGAGGAACGGCTTGTGACGTGGCATTGATTTCTTCGGCAGTCGCGTTCACAAAAACCCCTACCTTTTTGACAGGGAACGGAATGGCTTTCGCAAGTTGAGCGGCTTCTGATAGCGTGATTTGGCGCTTGCTCGGGGCGAATACAAAACCGATGGCATCTGCCCCAGCAAAAACTGCAGCTTCCACATGTTCCGCCTCTTTTAATCCACAAATCTTAATACGCGTCATGAACGACCCTCCCGACCTGGAATGCTTGCAGCGCTTCTTCCACTGAATCTGCGCGAACCAATGTCTCACCGACTAGTAATCCATGGGCACCACAAGCACTTAGGCGTTCTGCATCTTGCGGGGAGACAATACCGCTTTCACTAATGAGGTGAACGTTTGCAGTAACAGGAATTTTCCGTGCCAGCCGTTCTGTCGTATCAAGAGACACTTCGAAAGTACGAAGGTCTCGATTGTTTACGCCAATCAATTGAGCACCTAGATTTAGAGCGATTTCCAATTCTTCTTCGTCGTGCACTTCAACAAGTACTTCAAGGCCAAGACGAGTCGCATAATCGTAGAGTGCGTGTAGTGCATCAACTTCTAGTGCTGCAACAATCAATAAGATGATGGACGCTCCGTGGCTATACGCGGCATCGATTTGAATTGGATCGACCATAAAATCTTTGCACAATACTGGAAGATCGGTAGAGTTTGCTACTTGCGTCAAATCCTCAAACGACCCTTGGAAATACTCGATGTCCGTGAGAACCGAAATCGCAGCTGCACCACCTGCAACGTAGCGGCTGGCTTGCGCCACAGCATCAAGGTTCGGATGTATCAATCCTTTTGAAGGGGACGCGCGCTTAATTTCAGCAATCACTTCAAGGCGATTCGAATGCGCGAGTGTATTCGATAATTTTTGGCGCAATGGGATGGATCGCTCCGGTAAGACTGTTGTTTTCAGTTGTTCTACTTCTTTATATTTCGTTGCGATGATTGTATCTAGTATTGTCATGACGTTACCTCCACAGCTGTTGGGTAATGCAGCAATTGATGAAGTGCTTTGCCGGACTGAATGCTCTCCCGCGCAGTTTCAATTCCTTCTCTGACAGAAGATGCAGCTCCTGCAGCAAACAATGCGAGTCCACTATTTAACAATGTCGTGTCCAAATAAGCAGAAGGTTCGCCATTTAATACAGCCCGTAAAATGTGTGCGTTTTGTTCTGCGTCGCCACCTGCAATCGCTTCACGTGGAAGTGGGGAGAGCCCGACCTGTTCTGCAGTAAGGGTGTGCGTCGTGATTTCCGAATCGTGCAACACAGTATAGCGCGTTGTGCCATCAAGAGAAGCTTCATCAAGACGCCCTTCACCCGTTACGATGACCGCCCGCTTTCTTCCAAGAAGACGTGCCGCTTCAGCCAGTGTTTGCTGGTAGTCTTCACGGTACACGCCAATTAATTGATGCGTTAACGGATACGGATTGGCGAGGGGTCCAATCAAATTGAAAAGTGTTGGTTTCCCGATTGCTTTTCGAATCGGTTGAAGAACCCGCATCGCCGGGTGGACATCCGGTGCGAATAAAAAGGTAAGGCCTGTCGTCTCAAGGAGATGTGCGCTTTCTTCCGGTGTAACAGTAAGTTCTAATCCGAGAGCAGCTAATACATCGGCACTTCCTGAACGGCTAGAAATGCTTCGGTTGCCATGTTTAGCGACACGGACTCCAGCACCTGAAGTGACAAATGCAGCGGTTGTGCTGATATTGAAACTTCCCGATTGATCGCCACCTGTACCGCACATATCGAATACCGGGAAGGGAACAGTAGGATAGGATGTCGCACGTTCCATCAAGGCATCCACAACACCTGCAAGTTCTTCCGCCGTTTCTTGCCTCGCGTGAAGAGCCAGCAAGATATCTTTGATCAACTTCTCCTCTGCATCTGCTTCAAAAAATTGACCGGCGAGTTGTTTCATCTCCAATCGCGATAAGTAGTCCCCTTCTAGGATTCGCTCATAAGTAGCTTTCACTTCGCATCACTCCTTGTAAGTAATTGGCCAAGCGTTTTCTGCCGTCCGGTGTTCCGATGGATTCCGGATGATACTGCATCCCGACAATGGGTAACGTGCGGTGACGCATCTCCATCAATGTCCCGTCTTCTTGTGCGAAGCTGACAGGTAGAAACTCTTCTGGAAGAGTCGTTGCATCGACAGCTAACGAATGGTACCGCATCACAACACCGCTTTCTTCTTGAGTATCTGCATCTTGTAAGCGTGAGGTCTTGCCATGAAAGATTTGCGGAGCTGAGATAATGGCTGCTCCAGTGCAAAGTCCCATTAACTGATGCCCTAGACAGATGCCGAGGAACGGGTAAGTAGTATGGAGCTCTTTGTAAATATTTTGCGTGACTGTATAGTCTTTTGGGTGGCCCGGGCCAGGAGAAAGTACGATAGCAGTTGGGTTCATTTTTTGGATGGACTCCACTGTCAACGTGTCGTAGCGCACCACTTCGACTTGCTCTCCGAGTTCTTGAAAGTACTGGGCCAGATTGTACGTAAACGAATCGTAGTGATCGATCAAGAGAATCATTGGAACACCTCCAGAAGAGAGCGTGCTTTGTGTAACGTTTCTTCATATTCTTTCACGGGGTCTGAATGGTACACGATACCAGCACCGGCTTGGATTGCGATGGAACCTTCAGAGATGACCGCTGTACGAATTGCTAGGGCAGCATCTAAATTGCCACTCGCGCTCAAATAGCCGACTGCTCCTGCGTAGACACCGCGCTGCGTCGTCTCAAGTTCATTGATCAACTGCATTGCTCGAATTTTTGGTGCGCCCGAAACGGTACCGGCTGGCAGACACGCTGTGAGTGCTTCAAGTGGGTGGATGTTTGGAAGTAGCTGTCCTTCGACTTCCGACACCAGGTGCATCACGTGTTGATACCGCTCGACTTGCTGATATTTTGTGACTTTTACACTGCCAGCTTTACTAAGGCGACCGACGTCATTACGTGCTAGGTCTACAAGCATGTCGTGTTCTGCGCGTTCTTTCGGGTCTTGCCGCAAATCTTCTTCAAGCGCAAGATCAAGTTCCCGCGTAGCGCCCCTTGGTCGCGTTCCAGCAATCGGGTTGGACTGAAAAACACCTTCAGAAACGCGTACGAAACTTTCCGGTGAAGCCCCAAGTACAACTGCATCCCCGAAGTCGATGTAAAACATATAAGGGGAAGGGTTGACGCGTCGTAACTTTCGGTAATAGGCGAAGGGTGTCTGATTAATGGAAGCAGAAAGTCTTTGCGACAATACAAGTTGAAAGATTTCCCCCTCATAAATCCATTCTTTCGATTTTTCAACGTTCGCTAGAAATTCGTCTTTTGTGATGTTGGATGTAAAGTGAAGCGGCGTCGCTTCATCAGGAAGCTCAGTCGTGGGCGTCTTTTGTAATTCCGCAACCACTTGCGCCACTTCGTCTTCATTTCCATTGCTGTTTAGTACGGTTACCGTATGCGTCTGATGATCGTAGACGACGACTGTTGGATACCACAGGAAATAGATGTCTGGTAATTCTCGTGCTTTCGGAAGTGGGTGGCCTGTTGGTTCTGTATGCCCTAGCACTTCATATCCTACGTAGCCGATTGCCCCTGTGGAAAAGGGGAAAGGACCTTCGGGAAGTGGAGGGGGAAGCAACTGTTTCAGAAGCGTCATCGCGTCTCCATGAAATTGATCAGTCGCCCCACTCAGTAAGTCTTTCACAGTCAACTGGCCTTTTTCCCCACAATACATCGTGGATGGGGAAGCGCCGATAAAGGAATAGCGACCGGATTTTTCGTGCTTTAAAGAGCTTTCAAGCAAAAACTTACGGTCGCCTTGTAAGCGGTGGTAGATAGAAATAGGGGTTAAAGAATCTCCATTAAGAGACTCGTGCACATAGTGTGTCATCTGGACTTGGCTCCTCTCATAGGAGCAGAAAATGAAAAAAGCCCTCCACAGGCAAAAAGCCTGCAGAGGGCGAACGGTTCGCGGTACCACCTCTGGTTTCAAGTTCAAAAACTCTCTCCAGATCTTGTAACGGGGATCATCCGTTCTTCCTTTTCAGAAGACTCTCCAAAGTCCATTCCAGCTGATGACATGACCGGTTTTCAGCGATGACCGGCTCTCTTTGACATGTCGCGTCAGTGTACTCTTCTTTGTCGAGGATTTCTCATCTCTGCTCTCTCATCTCAACTCTGCTCTAGGGCGATGGCGGCTCTCCGGCATCTTCTACCCATCCCGAACAAAAAGTTTTGTTTATCTTACCTTCTTTACTGTGTCGTTGTCAATGATGAAGGATTCATCATTTTCAAAAAGTTTCTTAAAATAGTGTGCGGCTTCCGTCATTTTTGCACCGTACCAGAACATTTCCCCGGCGACTAACACGGGCTTAGAAGTTGATGTGAACTCTGCAAATTCCTGTTTGTGTTTCTCGGCAAATGGAAACGGTTCAGATGCGAGAAGTAGATAATCCGGTTTGAGTTCTTCAAGTAATTCAGGTGTGATTTCAGGATAGCGACCATCAAGAGGCTTTGCTGCATTTTGGAATCCAAGTGCTTCTAACGTTGCTTGGATATACGTAGTATCACCGACTGCCATATATGGTTTGCGCCAGATCATATAGAGGACAGATGGCTGTCCAGAAACTTTAGGTAGTGAGTCGAAAGACATGCGCGCTTCTTGCTCAAGTTTTGTTGCAGCAGTTTGCGCACCGGACACCGCTCCAAGGTCACGAATCAGACGGTAAGAATCTTCAATCGTCTGGACCTCAAACACGACGACAGGTGCGATTTCTGAAAGAAGCTCTACCGTTTCTTTTGTATTTTCCTCTTTTTCAGCAAGGATCAAGTCAGGCTTTAAAGCGCGTACTTTTTCGATGGAAACATCTTTGGTGCCTCCGACTGAAGGAAGTGCCTCCACCTGATGTTTTGGGAAAATACAATATTTTGTACGGCCGACTACTTGATCCTGAACGTTCAGTGCAAAGAGCGTTTCGGTAATGGCAGGACAGATTGAAACGATTCGCTGAGGAAAAGTAGGAATCTGTAATTCCCTATCTAAATGGTCTTTAAACAGTTTCATCGAAAAAAACACCTCTTTTATGTTTAAGTATAACGAATATCGGGTAAACATGTCGTGGTGAGGATTTTTATCTAGCCTGATTTTTCCTCAACTTGTACGCTGCAAAAAACAAAAATCTCCGGGCAATGAAAAATTCGAAGGAGCTAACAACAATGAACTGGTATACAAAATTGAACCAATACTTTCCTGTAGAAGAAATGAAGTCACGTGAGCATATGGAGACGTTGCTAGAAGAAAAAGGCAAGGTCTACCGCAAAGATGAGGGGCCAAAGCATGTCCTCATGTATGTGGAATTTAAAGACTTTATTTTTGTCGACTACTTGTTTGTTTCAAAAGAAGCACGCGGAGAAGGTCTTGGGAAGAAGTTACTCGAAAAACTAAAAGCCACTGGTAAAACGATTCTATTAGAAGTTGAGCCTGTGAATTATGAAGATACAGATACTGAAAAACGTTTACGTTTCTATCAGCGTGAAGGATTTGTCCATGCGACTCAAATTGGATACAATCGTCGTTCTCTAGCAACTGGCGAGAACACAGTGCTTGAGATTCTTTACTGGACGCCTGAACCACGTGATGAGAAAGAAGTGTACGAAGCGATGAAATGGACGTATGAAAATATTCATACGTACATAGATGAAGAATTTTATGGGGAATCGTATGATCCAACCAACAAAGTTCTCACGTTCCTTACTGAAAAACGCGATTCGATTTTAGATGATAACTAAGAGTCTTTAGCCCATTCTATAGGAATGGGTTTTTTACTAAACAAATATCTTGAATTCAAGATAATTACGTCGTATACTAAAATCAGAAAGAAACACAAGGAGGAAAAATCATGAATGAATTAAAAGGAATCCACCACGTTACAGCGATCACGAGCAGTGCGGAGAAAAACTATGAGTTCTTCACATATGTGCTCGGGATGCGTTTAGTAAAGAAAACAGTCAACCAAGATGATATCCAGACGTATCACTTATTCTTTGCAGATGACCGCGGTAGCGCAGGAACAGACATGACGTTCTTTGACTTTCCAGGAATTCAAAAAGGGTCTCACGGAACGAACGAAATCTACCGTACATCATTCCGTGTTCCAACGGATGCAGCATTAGAGTATTGGGTGAAACGATTTGACCGTCTAGGTGTGAAAAATCAAGGAATTGAAGAACTGTTTGGCCGTAAAGTTGTAAAATTTGCTGACTTTGACGACCAGCGTTATCAATTGATCTCAGACGAAACAAATAGTGGAGTAGCTTCCGGTACTCCATGGCAGAACGGTCCGATTCCACTAGAGTTTGCGATTACAGGATTGGGTCCGATTGTGTTCCGCTACGACCGCGTCGACTTCTTAAAGGAGATGCTAGATAAAGTACTTGGTTTCCGTGAAATCGCATCTGAAGGCGATTTGACGTGGATGGAAGTAGGGGAAGGTGGAAATGGGGCTGCGGTCATCATCGAGAAGAACGTCGTGTTACCACCAGGTCGTCAAGGTTTCGGTACGGTTCACCACGTGGCGTTCCGCGTTGAAGACCGGGACGCATTGAATTTCTGGATTGACCGTTTGAACCAAGTGGGTATTCCGTCATCTGGCTATGTCGACCGATTCTATTTCGAGTCACTATATGCACGAATCGCACCACCGTTATTATTCGAGTTTGCGACAGATGGGCCAGGATTTATGGATGATGAGCCATATGAGACTTTGGGAGAGAAGCTAGCATTGCCACCGAAGTTTGAAGGCCGCCGTGAACAAATCGAAGCGTTAGTTCGCCCGATTGATACGGTGCGTAGTACGAAGGATATTCAAAAAGAATATGAGTAATAAAAAACCGACCTCGCATGATGCGGGGTCGGTTTTTTGGTGATGGATTGAAGATTTTTCTAGTAAGGTCTTGGGTCGCTTGGGGTTTGTGCCCTGGGAGGCTGTTTTTGTGACGTGCGTGAGTAGTTTTGTTCCTTCAGCGAGCGTTTCTGTGCCCTCGAAACTCTTTTATGTGCCCTGAGTCATGTTATGGAAACTAATTACAAATAAAAAACCGACCTCGCGTGATGCGGGGTCGGTTGTTTTATTTTGCGCTATACGTAGTAACAAAACTAGGTCCATTAAAAATGGCAGGACGTTTGTCGATGCCGTCGTCAGTACCGCGTTTTGCGTGTGCTTTTGAATAGGCTTGTGATGATTGCCAATCCTTGAAATTCTTCTCGTCTTCCCATTCCGTCAATATGATATATGTGTTGGAATCCATTGGGCGCATCACGCGAATCGCAATAAACCCTGGTTCGTCTTCAATCGCGCGAGCGCGGTTCATGAAGCGTTGTTCGAAAACGGGGCGACCTGCTTCCGTCACAGGAATATTATTTAGTACGAAAAATCCTTTATCAGAAAGCTCTCCAGATGAATCAATCACTTCGTAGCCATGCCCCTCTAGTTCTTGCAGAGTTTCATATTCGTTAATATAACGTTCTGTTTCACCTTTTAAATGAAAACCGCTCACTTGCGGTGTATCTGTCAAATAAATGTACATACCTAAACTTCCTCCTTATCCAACTTCTATCGGTTGGAGAGTTTTTAATGCTTCGAGTGCTTCCTTCAATACGTCAACATCTTTTACTAAAGCAATTCGCGCAAACCCGTCACCTTCTGTCCCAAAGATAGATCCAGGTACCATGACGACTCCTGTTTCACGCAATACGTGGAACACAAATTCTGTGTCTTTCATCGGATACGGATACGCTGCCCAAATGAACATACCACCGTTTGAAGGTGCGACTTTCCAGCCGAGTTCTTCAAGTCCTTGTCGCAACACGTGGTGACGTTCTGAAAATACGCGGCGCAGATTGTCAGTGATTTCCTCTGCGTGCGATAGGGCTGTGATGGCTGCTTCTTGAATCGGTTCAAAAATTCCATAGTCGAGATGAGATTTCAAGCTTTTGATTACAGCAATCAATTCAGCATTTCCTGCGATGTACGCAATTCGTGCCCCAGCCAGACTAAAGGTCTTTGATAGAGAATTAATTTCAAGCCCCACTTCTTTAGCTCCAGGAGTGGCCAAGAAACTCTTCGGTCCGCTTCCATCAAAATAAAATTCAGCGTACGCAGCGTCATGGACAACAATAATATTGTGCTTTTTCGCAAACGTGACGACGTCTTTGAAAAACGAATCACTTGGCAAAGCCGGTACTGGGTTGCCAGGTAAATTTAAAATCAACAATTTCGCTTTATCTGCAATTTCATCAGGTATCGATGCGATGTCCGGTAAGAAACCGTTCTCTTCATCAAGTGAAAGGTAGTAAGGTATTGCACCGGCTACATGGATGCCTGCATCATATGCGACATATGCGGGATTGGTTGTCAGGACAATATCGCCTTCATTGCAAAACGCAAGAGGGAGGTGGACAAGACCTTCTTGTGAACCCATTGTCTGAACAATTTCAGTTTCGGGGTCTAGGGAGACGCCCATACGATTTTTGTAATAGGTTGCGACCGCTTCATAAAAACGTGTGGTCCCAGTCAATGTATAGCCATAAGAAGTGGCAAGCGCACTTTTCTCTGAAAGAGTCTGACGGACCGCTTCTGCTGGTGGGAGGTCTGGGCTGCCAAGGCTCAGGTCATAAACAGGTAAGTCATTTGAGGTGCGGACAGCCGCGGCTTTTTTTAGTTCTCCAAAAATTGATGTAGGGAAGCGTTCCATTCGTGTTGCAGGTTGAAAATTCACATGCGTCACTCCTTAACTGATTGGATAAAATACCTTTTCAGTATAGCATGGGTTGTATTGTCTAGAAGTACAACTGTGTTATTTTATAGACTTATACCCTTCAAGTGCGCGTTCCCGTGCTTCTTTATGGTCGACGATCAGTTCGATATCTTGCTCAGCTTTCCAGTGATGTACGTATTCCGCGTTTTTATCGAATTTCTCGAGTTGTGTCGTGGGATTAAAGATTCGGAAATACGGCGCAGCATCAATGCCTGTTCCAGCGACCCACTGCCAACCCATCCCGTTATTCGCCTCGTCGTAATCGACCAATGTCTCTTTGAACCATTCAGCTCCCCACTGCCAAGGAAGGAGAAGGTGTTTGGTGAGGAAGGAAGCTGCGACCATTCGTACGCGATTGTGCATCCAGCCTGTTTCCCAAAGCTGCTTCATGCCAGCATCTACAAGGGGATAGCCCGTCTCACCGCGTTTCCACTTTTCGAAGTCGGCTTTACTTGCTTTCCATGGGAACTTATCAAATTCAGACCGCAACGCCTTCGTCTCAAGCGTTGGATGCTCTAACAATTGACGTTTTGCGAACTCACGCCACACGAGTTGGCGTAGGTAAGGCTCCGCATTCTTTTCTCGTTTCGCAGCATAGTAGACAGCGCGAACGCTAAGATTGCCCCACGTCAAATACGGAGAGATTTCCGAAGTTGCCTGCGCGTCTGGAAAGTCTCGCATTTTTTTGTAGTCCCCAATCTCTTCTTTTGCAAATCGTTGGAAGTTTTTGATGCCCGCTTTCTCACCTGGAATCCAGTGCTTCGCAAACTTTTTCGTCCACGGATGATTGGGGAGGAGTTCTAGTTCTTCAATTGTCTTCAATGTTTTTGCACGGATCCCTTGCCATTCTTCAGGCATCGCAACCGGTCGTTTCACCGTTTCTTGCTGCGAACGTTTATAGAAGGGAGTGAAAATCGAATAAGGTTCACCGTTGTCTTTTGTCAGTTCGTGATGGGGGAAGAGGAGGTCTCCATCCAGTGTTTGATACGTGATGGATTTATCCTCTAACACTTTTTTTACAGCGATTTCTACCTTTCGCTCGTCTGTTGCATAGCTGTCATTCCACAGAACTTGGTCACAGTTATGTTCGTCTACAAGTTTTGGGATGCAAGTCGTTGGATCTTCATCCGTGACTAGAAGTGTAATTCCCTTTTCATGAAGCGTGCTTTTCAGTTCTTTCAATGATTCTTCTAACCACCAACAAGAAGCTTCTAATTTGCGCATCTCAGGGGATAGAGTGAAAAGAGCTAGCACGCGGCCATCGTGACCGGCTTGTGCTAGCGCAGGGTGATCGTGAAGGCGGAGGTCACGACGAAACCAGACAAGTGTCCGTTTAGTCATGCGCAGCGCCTTCTTTCGGTGTATGGTCTTCTTCACGTAACGTGCCGTCTGTCATCTTAAAGACACGGTCACAGTAGTCAATCAATCGCGTATCATGTGTGACAACGAGTGTGGTCGTCTTTTTCGACTTCGTTTCTTTTTGCAACAGTTCCATCACTTCATACGCGCGTTCTGAATCCAGAGAGGCTGTCGGTTCATCGGCTAATACGATAGATGGGTTCGTGTACAAAGCCTTTGCTATCGCCACTCGTTGGCGTTCCCCTCCAGACAAGTCGGAAGGGTACTTGTTGCGAAGCTCTTCGATACCAAGGTCTTTGTAGAGATCTTCAAGCTCTTGGTCGTTTAATGTGTCTTTTTTTACTTTCTTTAAGAGCATCATTTGGTTGTGGACCGTTAAAAATGGCACCAGGTTAGATGCTTGCAAAATAAAGCCGATTTCGTTCAATCGAACTTTGGATAGCTTCTTCTCGTTGAGTTTTGCTAGAGACGTGCCATTGATCAGAACGTCTCCTTCCGATGGTGTCTGCAATCCGCCGGCAATTGTTAAAAACGTACTTTTACCGGAACCAGAAGGACCGATAATAGCAATCATTTCTCCAGCTTTGGCTTGAAAGTTGGTTTCTTTTAGGGCTTCGACTTTTTTATGACCCGAGCCGAATGTCTTTTTCGCTTGTTTGAGTTCAAGTACTGTCATATCATCACGCTCCTATTGCTTTCAGTGGATCGATTTTTACTATCGTTAATACGGAGAAAATCGCGCCTAAGATGGCAACTGCAATTAACACGATGCCGTAGATGGCCATTGCAACACCATCAAATTGCACAGGCACTGCGTTCGGAAGGAACAAGCCTGTCACAAGGGTCAACACATAGCCCGTCACAACCCCGACGGCTGCCAAAATAAACGTTTGCGCTACTACTGAACGTGCCAAGTACCCATTTGAAATTCCTTGAGCCTTCATAACTCCGAACATATTGATCTTTTGCACGGTCAACACGTATAAGAAAATCGCAACGATTGTTGCAGAGATGATGAATAGGAAGTAAATCATAAAGTCGAGCGTTAGTTTCTGCTCTGTATAGCCTGGTAAGTTCTCAATAAATGTTTGGGTATCGACAATTGCCAAATCTTCTGGCGCATCCAGTGCGGATAAATCATCTGAACGAATGACAATACCATTTACTTGATCTGAATTTTGCTCAGCAGCTTCTCCAAAACGCACTATTTGGAATGTGTCGAGTGACGCGTAGAGAACAGGTGCTGCGTTAAAGCGCGCATCTTCTGTGAAGCCTACGATGGTCAATTCTTCATCGGAAGAAGATAGCGTAAGCGTATCTCCGATTTCAAATCCTTCTTCTTGTAAGAAGTCTGCTGCAACCACTTCATTTTCACCGGAGAACAGTTCTCCTTCTGAGATAGCTGGTGTGATAAATTCATCTTCGTTAATACCGAAGATCGCCACACCTTGTTTCAAGTCACCGCTTGTCACGATGGTATTCAACTGGCCAAGTACAGCAGTTTCTGCGTCGAGTTCATCCGCATCGTCAATCGATAGGAACGATTGTGGAAGGCTTTGGTCAGAATCCTCCGTCAACATGATGCCGTCACCGTCCCATTTATCTACGGCCTCTCGGTTTAAGTTTGCGAGTCCATTTGCAAGTCCCGTCAAGAAAAAAACGAGGTAAGAGACAAGGAACAGTACCCCGATCACAAGCGCAAAGCGCAATTTATTCTTTTTTATTTCATTCCATGCTAAAAACATCTAGTCATCCTCCTGTCTTGGTGTAAAGTCTTTGAAGCAGCCAAGCAACTAGCCATCCGTAGAGAAGGTGACCTGTCTGCCACCAAGCTAGCGCACTTAAGTCGGTCACTTCAGGTGTCCGATCTGAAAACCCTGTCGTTGGATAGATGATCAATCCAATGAGTAGTGCTGTTAACACTGTATACAAGAACGGCTTGTTCCAACGATTCCAAAGCCATGCATAGATAAATGCCAATGCAAACGACACAACCATATGGAAGCTAATTTCAATCCACTCAGGGAATGTGTAATTTTTCAAAATCGGAAAATAATCAACATTTAACAATAGTGTATAAACTTTATCTCCTGTTAGCCATTCAATGAACTTGAAGTAATAATTTAAACCAAGTCCTGAGATGAGTCCAACGAGTAAAATACGGCCTACTTTATCCATACATTTAACACATCCTTTACAACAATTATACAGAAAGATTGTTTTCTTCGTCAAATTATTGTATAATGTTATCAAATCAACAAATTGAAAGGAGGCCGACTAATGAAGGGAAATTATAATATCCAACAGGTCTCTGATGTAACAGGTCTGTCTAAACAAGTCATTCGGAAATGGGAAGAGAGGTACCAGCTCATAGAGCCCGAACGGATGGACAATGGGTACCGCCTTTATCAAGATCAAGATATCTCGACGCTTCTTCGTGTAAAACGTCTTTCTGAAGAAGGGTATACAATTAAACAAGCTGCGTTGCTTCTCGAGAAAGAACGCGAGGCTGAACAGGCGGGGAATCAAACTATTCCCGTTCCCGTTGTAGAAGAGTGGAATGATTATGTATTTAAATTACTTGAATACGGTGCAAATTGTGAGGAGCTCGAGTTAAACCGAACACTTCACCAAGCGCATCAAAATTTGGGACTCGACTTATTCTTAAGTTCCGTCGTTCTACCTTACCTTAGAGAAGTAGGGACGCGTTGGGAGAAGAAGCAATGGGATGAATACCAAGAAGCGGTCTCGAGTATGGTTGTACGCGATTTTCTAGTACAAATCCGCCGAAACTACCCTTATCGTGAAGATGCACCGCTTGTTCTTGGCGCGTGTGTCCCAGGAGAGTATCACGAAGTGCCTCTTCATATTTTGCTATTACAATTTATGGTCCGCGGCTGGAAATCGTTTATGATCGGCTCGTCACCAGCGCCTGGTTCCATCGAAGCATTGGTCGACCGACTAAAGCCGAAATTTGTTTTGTTGTCTGCTTCTACGTCAGTTCCCTTAAAGGAACATCCGGAAACTTTAGTGAACTTAAATGAATTTGCTAAAAAGCATCCAAAGGTCAAGTTCTTTGCAGGTGGGAGTGGAATGGAAACGTATTTGAAGACCAATCATCTGGACTCGATTCATTTTGCTCCAGACTTAAACGCTATTATTCAAGAATCCTTATAAAAGTAGAGTCTGTCATGTGATGACAGGCTCTTTTTTTTATGCTACACTCAAATTAGTAGTAGGTACTAATAACAGTTAACAATGGAGGTCGCTATGCGAGATTTGATCAACTTAGCCGGAAAAAATGTTGTAGTCATGGGTGTTGCTAATGAACGAAGTATTGCTTGGGGCGTTGCAAAATCATTGTTCGATGTAGGTGCAAACGTCATTTTCACATACCGAAAAGAACGTTCACAAGGAAAAATTCAAAAAGTATTAGAAAAAGAAGGACGAGAAGCTACAGTCGTGCAATGTGACGTAAACGATGATGCGAGTATCAAACAAGCATTTACTGAAATCGGAGAGAAGTTTGGTGTGATTCACGGCGTCGTCCATTCGATTGCATTTGCTCACGCAGAAGACTTACACAACAATTTCTTGCAGACGTCTCGTGACGGGTTTGCATTTGCACAAGACACAAGTGCGTACTCGTTAATTGCAACAGCGCGGGAAGCAAAGCCGTTCATGACAGAAGGCGGATCAATCATCACGATGAGTTATTTAGGCGCAGAACGCGTATTAGATGGATACAATGTGATGGGCGTTGCGAAAGCATCTTTAGAAGCATCTGTTCGCTATTTAGCAAACGATATCGGAAAAGACGCAATTCGTGTCAATGCAATCTCAGCAGGTGCGATTCGTACACTCGCTGCAAAAGGCGTTCCAGCTTTCAACGAGATCTTGCATCAGATTGAAGCAAAAGCACCTCTGAAGCGAAATGTTACACAACAAGAAGTGGGTGACATGTCTGTTGCGCTTCTTGGAGACACAGGACGCGGTGTCACAGGTGAGGTCATCTATGTAGATAGTGGCTACCACATTATGGCGTAACCTTATACAAAAACCTATCCCAAATTCACTGGAATAGGTTTTTTTTAATGAACTTGGGGAACAGTAAAAATGGAAACGAAGTTCATTAAAGGAGGAAGCCCATTTGACCAATCAAGAAAAGAACAGTAAGCAGCAGCAGCTTGACCAGTTCCGTGTAAATGATCAAGACCAGGCCCTCACGACCAATCAAGGCCTCAAAATGGCAGAGGATGAATTTTCCTTAAAAGCCGGTGAACGAGGACCGACCCTCATTGAAGATTTTCACTTCAGAGAAAAAATGACCCATTTTGACCATGAACGTATCCCAGAGCGCATTGTTCACGCGCGGGGCGAAGGAGCGCATGGTGAATTTGAACTTTATGAATCATTAGAAGCCTATACAAAGGCTGAATTCCTCACAGATACATCGAAAAAAACACCCGTATTCGTACGTTTTTCAACAGTAGCAGGATCTCGTGGTTCTGCAGATTTAGCACGTGATGCTCGCGGATTCGCTACAAAATTTTATACAGAACAAGGAAACTATGACTTAGTAGGAAACAACATTCCTGTTTTCTTCATACAAGACGCAATCAAGTTCCCAGACCTTGTCCATTCCGTAAAACCAGAACCGCATAATGAAATTCCACAAGCGGCGTCTGCGCATGATACGTTTTGGGATTTTGTTGCGAACAATCAAGAGTCTGCGCACATGGTGATGTGGACGATGTCTGACCGTGCTATCCCGCGTAGCCTTCGTATGATGGAGGGCTTTGGTGTGCATACATTCCGTTTGATTAATAAAGAAGGAACATCCCATTTTGTGAAGTTCCACTGGAAACCAGTGCTCGGCACACATTCAGTGGTCTGGGATGAAGCCCAAAAAGTAAATGGAAAAAACCCGGACTTCCACCGTGAAGATCTGTGGCAAGCAATTGAAGATGGGAATTTCCCTGAATGGGAGTTAGGTCTTCAGATCATTTCAGAAGAAGACGAGTTCAAGTTTGATTTCGATATTTTAGATCCTACAAAGCTTTGGCCAGAAGAAGATGTGCCGGTGAAACTTGTCGGGAAGATGACGTTGAACCGCAATCCGGACAATTTCTTCGCAGAAACAGAGCAAGTCGCATTCCACCCGGGTCACTTAGTGCCAGGGATCGACTTCACGAACGATCCATTGCTTCAAGGACGCTTGTTCTCGTACACAGACACGCAGTTGATTCGTCTAGGTGGACCAAATTTCCACGAGTTGCCGATCAATCGTCCTGTTTGTCCGTTCTTCAACAATCAACGTGATGGCTATGGCCGCCAGACAATTAACGTCGGTCGTGTGAGCTATCATAAAAATTCATTGGCAAACAATACGCCACGTACGACACCGGAAGAAGAAGGCGGCTTTAGTCATTACCAAGAAAAAATTGATGCGCGCAAAGTTCGTGCTCGTAGTGAGAGCTTCAAAGACCACTTCTCACAAGCTACGATGTTCTTTAATAGTATGTCGGAAGTAGAGAAGAAGCATTTGATTGACGCGATGAGCTTTGAGCTAGGTAAGTGTAAAGAACCAAGCATTCGTGAGCAAGTCGTGGAGATGTTCAGTCATGTGCATATTGATTTAGCCAAACCTGTTGCTGAAAGTTTAGGTATGGAAGCTCCGACTGAAAAAGGTCCGTACTCTGAAAAGTCATCACCTGCACTTAGTCAGATGAACACAGTGATGAAGCCAGATACGCGGAAAGTGGCAGTATTAACTTCCGTTCATGCTTCTGGTGATGTTCAAGCAGTTGTGGATTCTTTGAAGTCGGCAGGCTTGCAGGTTGAAGTGATTGCAGAGCGTCAAGGGAAACTGGATGGTGGTCTAGAAATCGACCAGAAGTTCTTGACGGCAGATTCGGTTCTCTACGATGCAGTAGTAGCAGTAGCGGGACCGGAAGCTTCGAGTATTTATAAGAAAGAAGCATCCAACTTCTTACGAGAAGCATTTGATCATGTGAAACCGATCGGTTCTGCGGGAGACGGCAAGCAGCTACTTGAGCACCTTGGATTCACTGGGGAGCCAGGTGTCACGGATGATGTGTTGTCAGCATCATTTGTTGACGAAGTAGCCAAACACCGTTTTTGGGAACGTGAGCTTGGCGGCAAATCTAACAACAAACACTAATTACATCAGCCCGTCCGACGAAATTACCGTCGGGCGGGTTTTTATTTGAGATTGATGATGGTAATTAGTTTCCACAAAAGTGTGACAGGCACCAAATTTGCGAATACCAAACTAAGTTGAGTGAAGTGGAGGGGCTGACTCCGGAGGGATTAAAAGCGGAACGTGAGACCCCGGAAGCGTGATCTTGCGCTGAGGAGGCTCACGACGCGCCCTCGGAAAGCAGCCCCGCAACGGAACTCAACGTTTTAGTCAGTTGTCGGCTCTACATCTAAAATTTAGTTTCCATAATATGACTTCGGTAGAACAAATCTGATTTCGGTAGAATAAAAGTCCATTTCGGTAGAAGAAATCACAATTAGTGGAGAACAAATCTCCATTTCATCCGATGAACGCCCGCTCAGCGCAAAACTCCACACACGTTTTTCAAAAATTCATCACGATTCAGAAGAAAGTAGAGAATGTTTACTAAGCAAAGGTTATACTTATCAAAGATGTTTATTTGTACCAGAACCCAAAAGATTCAAGTTAATTAGAAACTAGCAATGGGAGGAGATTAAATGAGAAAATCGATGAAATATTTAATCAGTTTTGTAATCCTAGGATGTATATTTGCAGGGGGATATAGTGAAGGTATCAGAATTTGCTTGATTGAAATCTATCAATTGAATCTACTTTGAAGAACGGAATTCAGAATAAGTAAGGGAGATGCTTTTTAAATGTCACTAGACCCAAATTCATTTTTTATTCACTCTGGTCAAGAGTGGACTGGACCGACATTAGTCGTCACGGATTATTGGAATGATGATTTGAGAAATCTCATGGTGAGTAAATCTATTTACTATTTGAGGTTAAGTAGAAGTGTAGGTTGGGAAGATCATGATTTAGAGTTTTTGAAGAACCTAGATTTCTTAAAGGGTGTTGAAATTTATGCGGATGACATAAAAGATGTTAGTGCGTTGGTGCACCTCAAGTCACTTGAGCACTTATCTTTGGATTGCAAACTGAATATAGAACTAGATGTCAGTCAGTTTAAAAACTTAAGTTCACTCTATTTTAAGTGGAATAAGAAAGTTTTAAATTGGTTTAATGCACCTTCTTTAGAACGGTTAAATGTTGTGAACTATCCATTTGAGAGCCTTGAAGTTTTTAGTAATCTCACAACCTTAAGAGAGTTACTTTTGACGTCAACTAAGTTGCAAACGTTAAAAGGAATTGGATATTTAAAAAGCTTGAAACTATTAGATTTATATAGATGTACTAAATTATATTCACTTGAATCTCTAGGATTTTTAAAAAAATTGGAAAAGATAGTGTTAGATAATTGTAAGCGTATTGAAGATTTAAGCGAGTGTGTAGGATTAGAGACTTTAAAGGCTTTTTTGATTATTGATTGTAAAGAAATTGAGTCAATTGAACCTTTGAAAAATTGTTTAGCATTGAATAGAATTTATATCGCTGGAAACACAACTATAATTGACGGAGATTTTAACCTTATCGTTGATTTACCGAACTTAAGAAAATTTATTTTTGTGGAAAAGAAGCACTACAACTATCAGGAAAAAGAGGTTAAAGAGATCTTATCTATAAAGGATTAGTGTCTCACAATAAATCACACTACTTAAATTAAATTATCTTTCAATAATTTTAGAAAAAAACGGAGGTAAAGCAATGAGTGAACTTACGTACATAAAAGCAAAAGAATTAATTTTTGAGAATGAAGATTTAGCAGACTTCTCAGGTGAAAGGCCAATTAATTTTATTGAAAAAGCAGAGAGAGTAATTGGTTTAAAATTCCCTTCTCTTTATTCGGGTTTTTTGAAAGAATTTGGTTATCTTGGCTTTGGGGCTCAAGAAGTATACGGAATAATTAATGATGATTTTGTAAACTCATCTATTCCTGATGGTATTTGGTATACACTTCAACTTCGTGAGGATGTGAACTTACCATCAAACTTTTTAGCGATTTGTTATGACGGAATGGAAGAAGTTTATTGCTTAGACTTTAACAATGTAGATAAGAATGGAGAACCAAAAGTTGTAGCTATTGATATGGGATATGACTTGGAACATCAAAAGATTCAAATCGTGGCAGAAGACTTTGGAGATTTCCTCTTGGAATTAGTTGAACTAGAACTTGAATTAGAAAACGAATCAGATGATGAATAGTTTGAACCGTTGAATGTTTAGTGAATGGAGTGAATAAGGGGGATGGAGCAACCTACTAGTGAGGAAATACTTAATAAATTCAAGTTTATTTTACAAGGGAAAGTAACAAGAGAAGAAGTTGCGGATTTTGCTTCTTATTATGTTTTTCAAGATACCCCAAACATTGAGAATGAGCTAACTTGGAAACTGCTTACGATTGCTTGTGGGGTCGATTTGAAAAATAGTCCGGACGACTACTTACATGATGAACAAGATATTAAAGACTGGATAACTAGCTATTCACCTTTACTTTCTGCAGAATAAGAGATACTTTAATGATTTTGGGGAGAATGTATAACACATGATGAATAAACTTCACGAGTATATTTCAAACAAAGATATAGTTTCATTAAAAGCATTGTTGGACGCAGGATACGATGTGGATATTAGAGAAGAAAATAATCGTACGGCATTAATAAAAGCAATAATCGAGAGAGACACAGAAATTGCAAAGTTATGTATTGAATATGGTGCTGATTGTAATCAAATAGATGATATCTCTGGAATAACGGCTTTACACTTTGCAGTACAACATCAGTTAATTGAAGTAGTGAAACTCTTAGTAGAAAACCAAGCTGATATAGAGGCTGTAGATGTGAACGGAAATACGCCTTTGTCCGATGCAGTATTTTATTCGGAAGGGAAAGGTGAAATTATTAAGCTCTTGTTGGCCCATGGTGCTGATAGAAATAAAGAAAACTATCATGGTGTTTCTCCATTAAGTTTAGCTAAGAACATTGGAAATTATGATCTTGTTAAATACTTCGAGTAGGAACTAACTTTGCTAAGTTAGTCAAGAGAGAGGAGCAGATAGAATGGTTGAAAAAATCAGAGAATCAATTGAGCAAGGGAAGTTTGAAACAAATATTTATTTGCAATTCACCAGATTGCATTTGCAAGAAGATTGTCTTTCCCTCGTTCTCTCCATCTTCTTAGATAAACTAGATAAAGCTAAGTTAGCCGAACAGTGGCATATAGAGTGCAGGGGCTGGGGAGATTATCGACTTGATAATTTCCTGTCTTATGAGGAAGATGAGTTTGAAATGACAGACGAACACCCTTGCCTTTGGGATTATCAAAAACCGTTGTCAGAGTTATATTTTAGAGGACAAGCCACGAATGTTAAAGCTCTAATAGGAGACTTGTATATAAAGCATAAAAGCCTGACGAATAATACAATCTCGCTAGAACATTACTTGAATACGGAAACCGGTCCAGGTGATTTAGAATGGTTGCTGAGCAGTGGTCAAGGATTGTTCTCAGCTGCACCAGAGATTTTAACAGAAGCCTATCAGGAACTACTTGAGCTATATGGATTCTCAACCCACCTTTTGTTTCAAAAAGTAACTTTAAGTAATGAAGGATTTAAACTACTTCGGTTGGGACCGAGTTATATTATTGCCAAAGAGTTTGCGGTCGAAAAGATTGATTCTAAAATTTTGGGTTTATAAAAAAAAGATGCAATAGATTGAAGCGCCCGCTCGATAATTCATAGAGTGGGTTTTTGAGTAATTGGCTCTTTATTTAACTATTTCTTAGAAATGGTTTAGTTATCTGTAATTAATGCGACAGGGCCGTGATCATAATAATGAACGTTACAAAAGGGTGACAGGCACCTTTTGGGAAATATTGGTAATACGCATCGTTATTAAATGGGGGTTTCAACTAATCTCGAGGCAAAATGGTGCTGAAATGGTTCCAGCCACCGAACTTAACAATAAATAGTCAAAAGTATTTTTAGGAGGTAGTGGAAATGTCAATCATAGCAAAAACTATAGAAACTTTAATGAAACGCCTAGATTCGAATGGATTGTTAGAAGTTCAGCAAGAAGATGGCTATCTTGATAATGTACAAATGATTTTCAACTCTCCTTCTACTGAAGAAGAACTCCGACGGCTACCATTTGATTTGCCGAGAGATTACCAAGAGTTTTTGAGTCTTCATAATGGAGGTGTTATTTTCAGTCATCCTCAGTACGGAGGAGGATTTGAGCTCTTTACAATTGATCAAATACTAGAGTTCAGAGCTATTCCTGGCTACGATTTTCCGGATAATTGGTTTCCAATTGCTTATGGATATGATAGCTGTTGCTTGGTAATTACAGATAAACTAGTAGACTCAGGGTATTTATTTGTTATGGAGACAGGTGATAACTTTGAAGAAGATCACCATATCGGTTTGACATTTGAAAATTGGTTTGAAAAAATTATCGTGGCACAGGGTTCAAAGTTTTGGGAATGGAATGTTAGAAGTCCTAACCTATAGAGACATTCAATGAATGGGAGATATATTATCACTAGATAAGATGAGTGACTATACCATAGATGATATCTAAATCAAAAAAGCTCCTCAAACTACAAAATTTCAGTCTTTTGGGGATTTTTTATATAGTCACAAACCAAACTCCTCACGGCACAATAACCACAATCCAAGGCGTAAAGCCTAAGCGACCCAAGCCCTTGCTAGAAAGCCCTTGGGAAATAAGGGTTTAGGTCCTGTTTATGGGGTGACAGGCACCATTTGGGAACTGTTGGTAATGCACATCATTATTAAATGGGGGTTTTCAACTAATCTCGAGGCAAAATGGTGCCAGTCACCGAGCTATATTTCCGCTGAACTTTCTCATTATTGTGCCGCACTTTTCATGTTTACTGCTGGATTTGCTTGTGGGGGAAGGCTTCGTTGCTGCAAGGATGACAGGCACCAAATTTGCGAATACCAAACTAAGTTGAGTGAAGTGGAGGGGCTGACTCCGGAGGGATTAAAAGCGGAACGTGAGACCCCGGAAGCGTGATTTTGCGCTGAGGAGGCTCACGACGCGCCCTCGGAAAGCAGCCCCGCAACGGAACTCAACGTTTTAGTCAGTTGTCGGCTCTACATCTAAAATTTAGTTTCCATAACATGACTTCGGTAGAACAAATCTGATTTCAGTAGAATAAAAGTCCATTTCGGTAGAAGAAATCACAATTAGTGGAGAACAAATCTCCATTTCATCCGATGAACGCCCGCTCAGCGCAAAACTCCACACACGTTTTCCCTAAATTCCCCACGATTCAGAAAGGACTAGAAGGGGTAGAGCTAGAATAGAGATAGAAAAGGAGTGTGGGCATATGAAATACGTCATCATCGGGGGAGACGCAGCCGGTATGAGCGCTGCGATGGAAATCGTCAGAAATGAAGACAACCCAGAAATCACTGTGCTTGAGGCAGGCCATATATATAGTTACGGCCAATGCGGACTTCCGTACGTGATTAGTGGAGAAATCGAAAAGTCATCAGATGTTATCGCGCGAAGTGTGGAAGAATTCCGGTCAAAATACGGCATCGATGCACGAACGGGGCACGAAGTACGTGAAGTGAACAGCGAGAAGAAAATTGTTCGCGGACGCATCTTACATTCTCTCGAAGACTTCGAAGTCTCGTACGACAAACTCCTTATCGCGACAGGAGCAGCCCCTATTTGGCCTGACTGGGAAGGGATTTCACTAAAAGGCATATATCCGCTGAAAACGATTCCGGACACAGAACGTATACTGACCGCTCTTCAAAAAGACGTGAAACGCGTTGCCATCATCGGCGGAGGATACATAGGACTCGAACTCGCAGAATCGTTTCGTGAACTGGATAAAGAAGTTCGCATATTCCAACGAGGACCACAACTTGCGAACATTTTTGATTTCGAGATGGCCGAGCTAATTCTACGAGAAGCTGAGCGGAAAAATGTGCGTGTCCATCTAGAAGAAGAGGTTCTAAAATTCAGCGGAGAAGATGCAGTTGAAAAAGTACACACGTCGAAAGGAGAATACGAAGCAGACCTTGTCATTGTTGCGATTGGTGTAAGTCCCTCCACACAATTCATCACGAATGCCGAGAAATTGAAAAACCGAGCACTTCTCGTCAATGAGCGTATGGAAACAACTGTGCAAGACATTTACGCCGCTGGAGACTGTGCGAGTCATTACCATATGTTAAAAGAACAACCGGATTACGTACCGCTTGGTACAACTGCGAACAAGCAAGGACGGATTGCAGGGCTTTCCATGATTGGTTTCAATAATGAATTTAAAGGAATCTTAGGAACGTCCATTATAAAATTCTTTGACCTCACACTTGGTAAGACAGGCCTTAGTGAAAAAGAAGCAACAAAACTTGGCATCTCGTATGAAACCAATACACGTATCGGGCATGATGTGGCTGGTTACTACCCTGGAAAAGAAGAACTGCATACAAAATTAATTTGGGAAAAAGAGACCCAATGTCTGCTCGGAGCACAAATTATGGGTGGCGCAGGGGTCGATAAACGAATTGACGTATTAACTGTAGCCTTGACCCAAAAGATGTGTTTAGGCGAACTGTTAGATCTTGATTTGAGCTACGCACCGCCATACAATGGAGTATGGGACCCAATCCAACAAATTGCGAAACGTAACTGGAAACTTGTAAAACGCGAACATGACCATGAACCTTACTAAAGGGGCATGGTTTTTTGCTGTGAATTATTTTTGTGCAAGCGCTTGCATAATCATTTTGAAAGCAGTAGAATGAGAGAAAGAAAATGGGGGAGTGAATGTCGTGCAACAACAGCCATGGTGGAAAACGAGCGTCGTCTATCAAATTTATCCACGTAGTTTTATGGATAGTAATGGTGACGGAATTGGTGATATTCCAGGAATCATCTCGAAGCTCGATTACTTACAAGACCTCGGAATCGACGTCATCTGGCTAAGCCCAGTCTACGATTCACCAAACGATGACAATGGCTACGACATTCGTGACTACCGGGCCATCCATAAAGAATTTGGAACGATGGCCGATTTAGAACAACTGATTGAAGAAGCCAAAAAACGTGGTATCCGCATCGTGATGGACCTCGTTGTCAATCACACATCCGATGAGCATGCTTGGTTCACAGAATCAAAATCATCGACAGATTCTCCTTATAGAGACTATTACATATGGAAGCAAGGAAATCCACCAAATAATTGGGGCTCTGTGTTCTCAGGTTCTGCGTGGGAACGCACTGAAGAGGATTGGCATTACTTGCACTTGTTTTCCAAAAAACAACCTGATTTGAATTGGCGCAGTGAAGCACTCCGGAAAGATGTCTATGATATGATGACCTACTGGTTAGACAAAGGAATCGGCGGTTTCCGAATGGACGTCATTAACTTCATCTCGAAACATGAAGACTTGCCCGACGGGATTGTCCATGAAGGGTCACATTACGGAGACGGCAGCCCCTACTTTATGAACGGACCTGTTATTCACACATACTTACAAGAAATGAATGAAAAAGTTTTAAAACACTATGACATTTTAACGGTTGGAGAAATGCCAGGCGCTACAACAGACGACGCGATTCTCTATACAAAAGAAGATCGTCATGAACTAAACATGGTGTTTACATTTGAACATATGGATCTTGATTCAGGTCCTGGTGGCAAGTGGAATTACAAAGACTTATACTTGCCAGACTTGAAACGAAACTTTGAAAAATGGCAACTTGCCTTAGAACATGAGGGATGGAACTCGCTTTACTGGAACAATCATGATCAACCGCGTATCGTGTCTCGATTCGGAAATGACGAGGCGTATCGCGTACATTCTGCAAAAATGTTGGCACTCGTGTTACACGGCCTAAAAGGAACGCCGTATATTTACCAAGGTGAAGAAATCGGCATGACAAATATCCAACTGCCCGACATCTCGCATTATAAAGATATTGAAACACTCAATATGTACAACGAACGATTGGCTGCAGGGGAAGAGCCGGAAAGTATCTTGAAGCGCATCTACGTTAAAGGACGGGACAATGCACGGACACCGATGCAGTGGACTCCACAAGGCGGATTCACGACAGGTACACCGTGGCTTGCGCAAAACCCGAACACGGCTTCAATCAATGCAGAGCAAGCTGTGAATGATCCTGATTCTATCTTCGCTTTCTATAAAGAGCTAATCGCACTTCGAAAAAAAGAAGCGATTCTGACAAAGGGCGATTTTACTTTACTTTTGCCAGACGATGAAGAATTGTTTGTTTATAAACGTAGTTATCAAGGCACAGAATGGTATGTGCTGGCAAACTTTTCACAGACGACTCGTACTGTAGCGCATGAAGAGTTACCACTACCATCTACACAACACGTAATTGGAAATACAAAACTCAAAACTAGTGCACATGGTATCGAACTTGGTCCCTATGATGCAGTGATTGTCGAGTGTACAAAAGGAGAAGGCAAATGACACAAGTACTTGGAGTAGATATCGGCGGTACGAAAATTCGTTTTGGTGTCGTTACGACAACAGGTGAAGTTTTAGCTGACTGGACCATTCCGACACAAATTCCTCTTTATCCTTATTTAGAGCAGCACGTGAAGCATGCCATTTCTGACCATCCTGGAATCCAAGCAATTGGAATCGGGACGCGCGGAATGGTGGAACCAGGTACAGGCAAAATTGTTTTTGAAATGCAGTTAGAGGGCTGGGAAGGGACACCAGTGAAAGAGTGGCTAGAAGGCGCAACAGGACTTCCGGTCGCAGTAAACAATGATGCGAATGTAGCAGCTCTAGCAGAAGCCATCCTCGGTGCAGGGCAAGGGGCTCGTAACGTTGTAGCAGTCACTGTTGGAACTGGACTAGGTGGCGGGCTGATCTTTGACGGGAAAATCATGGACGGCAAACATGGGGGTGGCGGAGAAATCGGCCACATGCTGTTGTATCCACACGGAATCCCTTGTGGGTGTGGCAGACGCGGGTGCGCAGAGCAATATGTTTCCGGTTCAGCGATTCATCGTTTGATTCAAGAATATCAAGTCGTGCACGCGGACGGTTCTTTCGTCACACCACGTGAAGTGTTCCCGTTAGCATTACAGGGTCATAAACAAGCGCAACAAGTACGCGCGCGTTATGTGCAGGATCTAGCGCTCACAATTTCATCATTACAAGCCATTCTCGACATGGACGTGGTCGTAGTCGGTGGAGGTGTGATCGATTCAGCTGAAGTGTGGTGGAGTCACCTATTAGAAGAGTTAGAACCTTTGTTACTGAAGCCTTTGACTTTAAAACGAGCTCAATTTGGAAATGAAGCAGGCATGCTCGGAGCAGCTATGCTTGTACGCGACGCTGCGGCGCACCGCGAGAAAGGAAGTTTGGCATGACAACTCTTACACTAAAAAATATTACAAAGCGTTATGACAATAAAGTACAAGCAGTAACAGATTTTAATTTAGACATTGAAGACCGTGAGTTCATCGTCTTCGTAGGTCCTTCTGGTTGTGGGAAATCAACGACACTTCGTATGATTGCAGGTCTTGAAGATATTTCAGAAGGCGACTTCATGATTGATGGCAAGCGTATGAACGATGTGGCTTCTAAAGATCGCGACATCGCGATGGTGTTCCAAAACTACGCACTTTATCCACATATGAGCGTGTTCGACAACATGGCGTACGGATTGAAAATTCGCAAAGTGCCAAAAGATGAAATCAAGCGCCGCGTAGATGAAGCTGCAAAGATCTTAGGTCTTGATCCGTACCTAGATCGTAAGCCAAAAGCGCTTTCTGGTGGACAGCGTCAACGTGTAGCATTAGGCCGCGCAATCGTCCGTGATGCATCTGTCTTCTTAATGGATGAGCCTTTATCGAACTTAGACTCCAAATTACGTGTTCAAATGCGTTCAGAGATCATTAAACTTCATAACCGCTTAAACACAACAACGATTTATGTAACACATGATCAAACAGAAGCAATGACGATGGCAACGCGCATTGTCATTATGAAAGACGGTGTCGTTCAACAAGTTGGTACACCAAAAGAAGTATACGACAATCCAGACAACATGTTCGTCGGTGGCTTTATTGGTTCACCTTCTATGAACTTCCTAACAGGTACAGTGGTAAACGGTCAGTTCAAAGTTGGCGAAGTACTGATTTCACTAACGGATGACCAACAAGCACGTTTAAAAGCATACGAAGGACAAGAAGTCGTTCTTGGTATTCGTCCAGAGCATGTTACAGATGATAACGGAGCTTATGATGTAACGCACGCACACCGAGTACCTGCCTACATTGAAGTGGCAGAACTTACAGGTGCCGAGCAGATTTTATATGCAAATTTAGAAGGGCAAGACTTCATTGGACGTGTAGATGCACAAAACGGTATCGAACGCGGCCAGACTGTGGATCTCGTGTTCCACATGGAGCGGGCACACTTCTTTGATAAAGAGACTGAACTACGAATCGGCGCGGTTGACACTATCTAAGAAAGAAGGAGTTCGCATGGCTGTAACGATTATAGATGTTGCACGAGAGGCCAATGTCTCTCCTTCCACTGTTTCACGTGTCATCGCCGATCACCCACGGATTAGTGAAAAGACGAAGAAAAAGGTACGGGAAGTCATGGAAAGTATGCACTACTATCCAAACTTCCAAGCACGAAATCTTGCAGCACGCACGACGCAAACTATTGGTGTCGTGATGGCAAACTCAGCGACACTCGCATTCCAAAACCCGTTCTTCCCGGAAGTCATCCGAGGAATTTCTACAACGGCACATGCCTGCAAGCTAGGTCTGTATTTATCTACAGGTGGCACAGAAGAAGAGATTTTCCAAGAAGTTGTCGCGATGGTACAGGGGAGAAAAGTAGATGGCATCATCTTGTTGTACTCTCGAGTAGATGATAAAACACTCAATTACTTACGTGAGATGCATTTCCCGTTCACGATTGTGGGGCGTCCATATGCATTTGAAGACCAAGTAGATTTTGTCGACAATGACAACAAAAAGATTGCACAAGATGTGGTGGAATATTTATTCGGATTAGGGCATCGCGAAATCGCCTTCATCGGAGGAGATTTAGAGTTCGTCGTATCATCTGATCGTCTAGAGGGATACCGTGCGGCACTTGAATCGCATGCATTAAAGTATCAAGAACAATATTTTATCCACGACTTTGCTTTTGAGCAGGATGGAAAAGAAGCAATCAGACAGTTAATGACACAACAGTCACCACCTACTGCTCTAGTGGCGCACGATGACTCAGTAGCGTACGAAATCATTCGTTACCTTGAACAATTAGAGATTCGCGTACCAGAAGATGTTTCGATTATTAGCTTTAATAACCATGCCTTGTCAGAGCATGTAAAACCACCTTTGACATCAGTGGATATCAATATTTTTGAATTGGGTCTAAAAGCGACCGAGTTACTACTCGAGCGCATCAAACAACCAGAGAGAGAAGCGACCCATCAGTTTGTGGACACTACGCTCATCGTCCGCAACTCCTGCCAATCTCTCAATACACGGTAGAAGTAAGTGAGGCACGTAATGAAAAAAACATGGTGGAAAGAAGCGGTAGCGTACCAAGTCTACCCACGCAGCTTTCAAGATTCAAACGGAGACGGGATTGGAGACTTGCAAGGTCTGATTTCTCGCTTAGATTACATTCAAGATTTAGGCATCGATATTATCTGGATTTGCCCGATGTACAAGTCACCAAATGATGACAACGGCTATGACATTAGTGATTACCAAGACATCATGGACGAGTTCGGGACAATGGAAGACTTCGATTTGTTGCTTGCAGAAGTGCACAAACGGGGCATGAAATTGATCATCGACCTTGTCATTAACCACTCATCGGATGAACATGAATGGTTCATCGAGTCGCGCTCTTCTAAAGAGAGTGACAAACGTGACTGGTACATTTGGAAAGACGGAAAAGATGGCAAAGAACCAAATAACTGGGGAAGTATTTTTGGTGGTTCTGCATGGGAATATGATGAGGCGAGTGGTCAATACTTCTTGCACTTGTTCTCTACTAAACAACCAGACTTAAACTGGGAAAATGAAGATGTGCGCACAGCTTTATATGACATGGTCAACTGGTGGTTGGATAAAGGAATCGACGGCTTCCGCGTAGATGCGATTAGCCATATCAAGAAAGATCTTACGTTTTCTGATATGCCGGAAGAAGAAGGCAAAGAGTATATTCAAGCATGGTCCAAATACATGAATGTAGAAGGTATCATGCCTTTCCTGGGTGAGTTGAAGGAAAAGACGTTTGCGAACTACGACATTATGACGGTTGGAGAAGCAAACGGAGTAAGTAGTGAACAAATCTCGGAATGGGTCAATGAAACCGATGGCAAGTTCGATATGGTCTTCCAGTTTGAGCATCTCGGACTTTGGGATGGCAACTCTTTAGATGTACTCGAGCTGAAAAACGTTTTAACGCGTTGGCAGCACGCCCTTGCAAACGATGGATGGAATGCATTGTTCATTGAAAATCATGACAAAGCGCGCATCGTTTCAACATGGGGGAATGACCAAGAGTATTGGGCACAAAGCGCAAAAGCTCTTGCGACGATGTATTTCTTCATGAAAGGAACACCATTTATCTACCAAGGGCAAGAGATTGGGATGACAAATGTTCAATTCGACTCGATCGATGACTACAAGGATGTGTCGGCGAAGAATATGTATCGTGAGCGGTTGGCAAATGGCGACACACACGAAGCAATCATGCAAGATCTGTGGCAGACGAGCCGCGACAATTCGCGTACGCCAATGCAGTGGTCAGAGGAGATGAACGCTGGCTTCTCTGAGGGGACACCTTGGATTGGTATGAATCCAAACTACACAGAAATTAACGTGGACCGCCAACTTTCGGATGAACAATCGATTTTGAACTATTACAAAGCGATGATTCGTTTGCGTAAAGAAAATGATGCTTTTGTTTATGGCGATTATGATTTGGTGTTAGCAGAAGATGCACAAGTTTATGCCTATACACGCACTCATGAAAACACTCGCTTCCTCGTTGTAGCGAACCTCACAGCAGAAGCAGCTTCCATCGAGAGCCTTTATGAGACTGTAAAAGATGCACAAGTTGTGCTTGCGAACTCTGACTCAGAAAGTCTAGAGCTTGCACCGTTTGAAGCGCGTATTTATAAATTAGTATAAGGTAGCATGCTAAAATCAGTATTTTCTCTTGTGTACAGTTGAGAGTAAATACTGATTTTTGCTATGTTGAGCTACATTGCAGGGCTGCTTTCCACTCAACGTTTCAGTCTGTAAATGATACTCTTCAAGCCTAATTTATTCTTTATGTTGTAAAATTTCTGTACACTTAAATTGATAAGTAAGATGAAAGCACTATTTCTATTAACTGCCCGGAAGCTAGAACGTCATTTCCCGGGCTATCGAAGTTTTGCCGAGACCCCGCAACAAGACGCAGTCGATGGGAGGAGGCTCGGTGAAAGTTCCCCAGGAAATGGCGTTCTAGCTGGAGGGCTTACCAGTTAAGAGTGGCGTTCAACATATTTAAACAAAAGGAGGAAAACGATGAAACTCGCAATTTTCGGAGGCACAGGGCGTGTCGGGAAACAGGTCGTGGATATGGCGCTGCAAGGTGGCCACGAAGTTCAACTACTCGTTCGTACGCAGCAGGACTGGATGGATCAACCAGGAATTACTGCGATTGTCGGAGATGCTAAAAATCCCGAAGATGTAGCAAAGACAGTTCAAGGAACAGACGCGGTCTTTAGCGGCCTTGGTACAGATAAGACCACGACACTGACAGAATTCATCGAAGGCCTGATTCCAGCACTAGCTATTGCAGAGATTTCACGAGTCGTGACGATTGGAACAGCTGGAATTTTAGATAGTCGAACGACACCAGGTGTATATCGTTTCCAGTCTGGTGAATCAAACCGCAAATTGACATTTGCAGCTGAACAACATGCACACGTGTATGAAACGTTTCGTGATTCCGATTTGGACTGGACCATCATTTGTCCGACCTATCTACCAGATGGTCCGTTAACAAAAACGTACCGTACGGAAGAATCGATGCTTCCTGCAGACGGAAAGCATATTTCAACAGCGGATACAGCGCACTGTGCGTACACAGCACTCAGCGAAGGAACATTTAATCGTGTGCGCGTAGGATTAGCCTATTAAAAAACAGCATTTTTTCATCGTATCGATGAGAAAATGCTGTTTTCATTTTATTAAAACCCGGGTTTGTTCAACAAACGGAACATGTTCACTTTGTATTCTTCAACGCCTGGTTGGTCGAAGGGATTGATTTCTAGAAGATACGCACTGTATGCACAGCTAATCATGTAGAAGTATAACAAATACCCAAGCGTGTCTTCCGAGAAGTCCGGAATTTCAAGCGTTACAAGTGGCACGCCACCTGACAAGTGTGCTTCTGCAGTTGCTTGCTGGACGGCATCATTTACTTCATGTAGTGTCTTACCAGCCAAGTAGTTTAACTCATCGCTGTCGTTGTCCGCCAATTGCATCGTGATATCTTCTTCCACGGATGCCACTTTTAAGAATGTCTCAAACAACATGCGTTTACCATCTTGAACATACTGACCGAGAGAATGAAGGTCTGTCGAGTAGACGACGGATGCTGGGAAAATTCCCTTGCCTTCTTTTCCTTCGCTTTCCCCAAACAATTGTTTCCACCATTCTTGAATAAACTTCAAACGCTCCTCGAAAATAGCTGAGATTTCAACTGGGTAGCCACTTGCATACAAGTGATTACGAATCACTGCATATTGTATCGCAGGGTTTGTTTCTAAACTCACTTCTGCGAGCTCTTCTTCTGCGCGCTTCGCACCAGCAAGTAAATTTTGAATCGAATAGCCAGCTGCTGCAATCGGAAGAAGACCAACAGATGTGAATACGGAGTAGCGACCGCCAATATCATCTGGCACGACAAAACGTGCGTACTCTTTCTCTTTTGCAACGTCCAATAGCGCGCCTTTTTCAGCGTCCGTTGTCACATAAATGCGTTCTGCCGCCTCCGCACCATAGCGTTTTTCCATATAGTCTTGGAGGAATCGGAAAGCAATTGCGGGTTCCGTTGTTTTTCCTGACTTTGAAATGACGTTAACCGCGACTTCTTTTGAATCGAGGTAGTTCATGAGATTCTTCAAATAAGCGCCACTTACTAAATGACCCGCGAAGATGATTTCAACTTTTTCATTTGTTTTAAAAGGTTGTCGTAGCGCTTCAAGTACTGCTTTCGCACCTAAGTACGATCCACCGATACCGATGACAACTAATACGTCTGCTTGCTTTTGAATCTTTTCAGCAGTTTGTTGCAGACGTGCAACGAGTTCAGAATCAATTTCAGATGGCCAGTTTTTCCATCCTAAAAACTCGGCGCCTGCCGATGTGCGTGCATTCATTTGTTCAGAAATTGTAGTGATTTTTTGTGTCGTTTCCGGCGTAATGAGTTTTGAGTAATCCCCGGAAAAAGAGATGTGAACAGTCATTGAAAAACTCCCTTATTTATGTCGTTTTGCTCCTTCAATTATAGCACAGAAACGTGCATTTTGATGCGATTTCCTGGAACTAGAAGCATGTTGTGAATTCGTGTATAATGGGAGGCGACTGAATAGAAAGAGAGTGACAATTTATGGGACGTAAATGGAATAATATTAAAGAAAAGAAGGCTTCAAAAGACGCCAATACAAGCCGAATTTATGCTAAATTTGGTCGTGAAATCTACGTGGCTGCTCGTCAAGGTGAGCCGGATCCAGTTTCTAACCAAGCATTGAAAGTTGTACTTGAGCGTGCTAAAACGTACAGTGTACCGAAGCACATCATCGATAAAGCGATTGAAAAAGCAAAAGGTGGCGGAGAAGAAAGTTACGACGAGCTTCGTTACGAAGGATTCGGTCCTGGTGGCTCAATGGTCATTGTCGACGCACTGACAAACAATGTGAATCGCACAGCTTCAGACGTGCGCGCAGCATTCGGGAAAAACGGCGGGAACATGGGTGTCAGCGGTTCGGTATCGTATATGTTTGATGCAACAGCTGTTATTGGTGTTGAAGGAAAAACAGAAGATGACGTATTGGAATTGTTGATGGAAGCAGATGTGGATGCACGTGATATTTTAGGCGAAGAGGAAGCAGTTATTGTCTATGCAGAACCAGACCAGTTCCATACCGTACAAGAAGCTTTCCGCGGGGCGGGTGTTTCGGAATTCTCAGTTGCAGAATTAACAATGCTTGCACAAAATGACATTCAATTAAGCGCAGAAGACCAAGCACAATTTGAAAAAATGATCGACGCAATCGAAGATCTTGAAGATGTTCGCCAAGTCTATCACAACGTGGATTTGAGCGAATGAAAAAACTAGTCGTGTCCATCTTGATTGTTGGGTGGCTACTACTGCCGATTCAAGCATTTGCAAACTTTGCAAGTTTCTTTGTCGTCTATGAAGATCATGTCTATGAATTATCAAGTGAAACTGTGGATGAGGTCGGAAAACGAATCGGTGAAGTCACCGAGTACGGAGACCGAGTTGAGTTCTACAGCGGGAATTTCTCCAATGCGTATGAAGTAGGAACGCCGTACTATGAGATTCCCGGAGTCGATCCTGCAGAGAAGATTGCGGTAGAAGAATCTCCAGGTGTCTATATAGTCGGAGAACGAACAGTTGAGTTTACGGGAGAAGCTGTTCGCGAAAGTTCATTAACGACTGAGTCCATCGGTTCAGTTTTTTCGTTTGTCGTTCTTGGGTTAATCGGTTTCTTCTTGTTTAGACGAATTTCATTCCGTAAAGGGAAGAAAGAAGAAGAGGAGCCTGAAGAAGAATAAAGAATGAAGCCCGGCTCTTACTAGGAGCCGGGCTTTTACTGTCACTGCACGTATTCAACACCATTCTCTGTATAGGATTCTAGATAAATTTGACCCTTCTGAGAATAATAATAATATGTACGCGCATCATCCTTCAATTTAATGGCAACCATCCAATTCTTTGCTCCAGGCAAATTCGCAATGAATGAATCACTGACTAAAATTGACTCTTCCGGTATCGATTCATGTTCAATCAAATACTCAGTTACACGCATTTCTACAAATGCAAGTCGTCCTGATACGGCAATCGCGGTAAACAAAATTACTATACTAATTCCAAAAAGTATTTTTTTCATCACAAATCTCCAGTATATTCGTTTCTAAATTATACGCATCGCTATCACCAAAAGTTCCCACAAAAAAACTGCTGACCCCATTCGGTCAACAGTTCATGCTACTTAAGATGAGACACTCCGACGATATTTCCACTGTTGGTACTGAAAACGAATAAAGCATCCGACACAGAAACCAGCGAGTGCGATGGCAGCAGCTAACCCGACCATAATGCTCGCTGCAACGAAAATAACAGTGCTACCAGCAAGTCCCCCAGCAATCGCAGTTCCTAGAAACGCGACAGCCATAAATTGGTTAAAGCGAAGTTGCCCAACATCTTCTTGTACATACGAAGACAAAGGGTTTTTTAACAATTTCTTTGCCGGTGCTAAAATTGGGTGGAAGCCTGTTGCAAGACTGATTCCATTTGCGAGGAATGGAATGAGCAGTGGCCAAATAGACTGTATACTGAGTGCTGCCACGACAGCTAGCACGATGATCCATTGATTGAGAGTGACAAGAGGTTTTGGAATAGTTTTCATTTAAAACCCACCATTCTTGTATGAATTATAATATTTAAATCATACAAACAAAACGAAGAAATGTAAATTACTTTGCTTGGCTTGTATAAAAATACGTGAACTATTAAGATTATTCTTGTACAATAGATAGTATTACTTTAGGGAGGTAGTGTAATGAAGCAATTAGATGCACATGAAATTATTTCGTACATTCAACACGCTAAAAAATCGACACAAGTGAAAGTCTATTTAAACGGGAATGATCTCGACAAACTTTCATTTGGTGACAATACAAAAGTATTCGGTCAAGGCAACTCGGTCATCCTTTTCGGTGAGTGGGCAGAAATTGAGCCAGCTCTAGACACTGCAAAAGCGCAAATCACAGATATCGTCATCGAAAACGAGAGCCGCAACTCTGCGATTCCGCTTCTTGACTTAAAAAACATCAACTCACGTATCGAACCAGGTGCCTTTATTCGTGATCAAGTACACATCGGCAACAACTGTATCATCATGATGGGCGCTGTCATCAACATTGGTGCATCAATCGACGACGGAACGATGATCGACATGGGCGCTATTTTAGGCGGCCGTGCAACAGTCGGGAAGAACTGTCATATTGGTGCAGGCGCAGTCCTTGCTGGCGTAATCGAGCCACCATCCGCAACACCCGTAATCGTGGAAGACGATGTTCTCATCGGTGCTAATGCAGTAGTGCTTGAAGGCGTTCGTATTGGAAAAGGGTCTGTCGTTGCTGCAGGAGCAGTCGTAACGAAGGATGTTCCAGAATATACAGTGGTTGGTGGAACTCCAGCACGCGTTATTAAAGAAATCGATGACAAGACCCGTTCAAAAACAGAAATCATGCAAGAGCTTCGTCAACTGTAAATGACACATGAACTGATTCAGTTACGCCGCAAATTTCACCAGATTCCGGAGCGTGGATTTGAAGAAGTCAAAACGAAACAGTTGATTGAAGAGACGCTTGCGACATTTCCACAAGACGCACTTGAAGTTTTTCACTGGAGAACGGGTCTCGTTGTAAAAATCAACGGAACAGCTCCTACTAAAACAATTGCGTGGCGTACCGACATCGATGGACTACCAATCGCTGAGCAGACGGGTCTCGAATTTGCGAGTCAACATCCGGGATTCATGCATGCCTGCGGTCACGATATTCATATGACGGTCGCTTTGCATTTAGTGAAGGCACTAGCGGAAAAACCAGCGCGTGATGACGTTCTTGTGTATTTCCAACCTGCTGAAGAATCTCCGGGTGGCGCGTTACCAATGCTTGAGTGGGTGCGTACGGAAAAGCCGGAACTTGAACCGGACGAGTTTTATGCCCTGCACATCGCACCGGAACTTCCGGTCGGTACAGTGGCGACGAAACCTGGTATTTTGTTTGCGAACACCTCGGAATTGTATATCGATTTGTACGGAACAGAAGGTCACGCCGCGTTTCCGCACCGGACAGCAGACATGTCGGTTGCAGCCGCCCATCTTCTAGTGCAGCTACAATCGATTGTCAGCAGGTCTATAGATCCTTTAGAACCAAGCGTAGTGACAATAGGTAAGATGATGTCAGGAACTGTGCAGAACATCATTTCTGGACATGCTCGACTCGAAGGGACGATACGCACGTTCGATGCGGAAGTGATGAAGCAGATCAAGTCACGTATCGAGGCACTTGCACGCGGAATCGAGCAGTCATTTGATTGCCGTGTCACGATTGACTATGGGTCAGCGTATCACCAAGTCTATAATCATGAAGTGCTGGCTGGTCAATTTATTCAGTTTGCACAGCAGGATGCGACTGTCGATTTCTTGTTGTCTAAAGAAGCGATGACAGGAGAGGACTTTGGCTACTTCATTGAAGATATTCCAGGCCTCTTGTTTTGGGCAGGTGTTCAGTCCGAAGCAGGCCTCCATCATGCGAAGTTGAACCCAGATGAGTCCATGATTCCGCTCGTTGCGGAATTTGTGGAACGCTGGATTCGCGCGCGTGCATCCTAAGTAGAAACCCCGACCAAATTTGGTCGGGGTTTTTGTATTCTAGCAAGTACTAGGGTCGCCAACGGTTTTGTTTATGCCCTGATTCCGTTTTATTATGCCCTGGTGGAGGCCTATTGTGCCCTGGAAACTTCGCTTTGTGCCCTCAGTCGTATTATAGTAGCAAGGGGTGGTGTGGTAAAGTTCACACTACCCGCAAATCCACACATCGAACTCCTCCTCGTAGCTAGTATACGGAGCACGGCAAAAAAAAGAACAGGCACAAGGCCCGTTCTAAGTAGTAGTTTTGAAGACGGCTCTAAATTTCGACAAGATTCCGCCTGTTGTATAAGTTAAAACGCTTCGTTTATAGAAATGCATGGTGAAGAAGAACAATCCTACCACGGTTCCCGTGAGAATCAAGAACGATAGGCCCGCTTCCCATACTGGCATGTCTGTTGCTCCGATACGAAGGGGCATGACCATACCGGATGAAAACGGTAGATACGAGAACACTTTTATGAGCATCGTGTCTGGATTAAATGAACCTGTAATCAATACGTAGAAGCCACTTAGTGCCATCATCATCGCAGGAACGAGTGCTTGACTCGCTTCTTCTACTTTTGAAACGAGAGAACCAAGTAGAGCTCCGAAAATCAAATAGAACATCAGTGTCATCAATAAAAAGGCAACTGTATACAGCAGGTACGCACCTGACAAGTCCCCTAAAATATCTTGCACAATCTCTAATCGTGATCCACCATCTGCTACTAGAAGCAATAACACCGCAATAAGAGCGACAGCTGCCAGTTGCGTTAAAGCGACGAGCAATGTTCCGACAAGCTTCGCAAGGAAGTGTGTCGTCGGTTTGATTGTTGCAAGCAATACTTCAAGAACGCGCGATCCTTTTTCAGATGCAACATCTGAAGTAATCATCGATAAGAACGTCATGACGAAGAAATAAATCAAAAATCCAACTAGATAAGAAACACCAATTCCAGCTGCTTTTTCGGATTCACTTTTTCCACTCGTCGCTTCTTCGTTCACTAATTCATATGCGACAAATGCTTGAGCACCGAGCACTTGCTCCGCTTGTTCAGGTGTTAAGTTCATTTGCTGAACTGCATAAAGCTTCCCAGCATAATCAAGCTGTGCAGAGAGTGTTGTTTGTGTTGTAAAAGATAACGGTTCGTTCGTGAAGATTGTAGCCGCGAGCTGATCCTCTTGATCCTCAAGAGAAATCACCGCATCCACTTGTTCATCGACCAATGCTTCTTTTGCATCTTCTAACGAGCCAGTCGACTGGACGACTTCCATATCTTCTGTCGATTGTAGCAATTCCCCAGCACCAGAAGCTGTCTCATCCACAATGGTCACCTGCATCGGTTCATCACTGAACAAGAACTCACTGATATCATTCCAAAACAGGACGCCTGCTAGAACAATCGCGTAGAGCGCAATCGTGAAGATGAACGATTTTGCTTTTACTTTTTGTTTATAGAGTTGTTTCACGAGCAGCCAAAACTTTGCCACTTGGTTCACCTACTTTCAGTTTGAAGATTTCATCAAGGGACAAGTAATCAAGACTAAAACGTTCGATATAGTTCCCGGCAGAAACAAAATCAAAGATAGACTGCGCGTAGGATTCGTCACGCAAAGTCAACAGGACATGGTCTTTTTTCTGCACCCCTGATGCGACTCCATCAAGAGCCAGCAATTGCTCAAGCGAATGGTCCGAACGAATCGCAAGTTTGATTTTGCCGTAGCTTTTCTTTAAATCCAGTAAGCTTCCTGAAAACAGAGATTGCCCGCGCTTTAATAAACACAAGTGGTCACACAGTTCTTCGACGTGGTCCATCTGATGACTAGAAAACAGAATAGTTGTGCCTTGTTCTTTTAGATGTAGAATCGCTTCTTTCAGTAAATCTTTGTTTACCGGGTCGAGACCACTGAACGGCTCATCCAAAATTAAGAATGCAGGTTTGTGGATAAAGCTCGCTATCAACTGAACTTTTTGTTGATTTCCTTTTGATAGCTTTTCAGCCTTTTCTTTACGTTTGTCTTCTAGATCAAAGCGTTCAATCCAGTAGTCCACTTCTTTCTTCAAGTCTTTCCGCTTTTGCCCGCGCAACTCTCCAAAGAAATAAAGTTGTTCCTCGACAGGCATCGTGGGGAAGATGCCGCGTTCTTCCGGTAAATAGCCAAGTAGGTCACGGTCTACTGAGTTCATAGGGCGACCATCCCAACTGATTGTCCCTTTTGTAGTTTCTTGAAGGTCCAGTATCATACGAAACGTCGTCGTCTTCCCAGCACCATTTTGTCCAATCAATCCAAACGATTCTCCTTTTGGAATGGTAAAGCTCAGTGCATCGACCGCTGTGAAATTTTGATAGGTCTTCGTTACATTTTCAATGACGAGTGTCATCACGTTCACTCCTTCCATAGGTGTTTTACGGTTTACGAAACAAAAAGTTTCAAAAAAAAGAAGCCCAAAGTGAAGGGCTTACTAATTGTATTACAGCAAAAGTTGTTTCATGAGCTCTACTGGTAACTGTCCTGGGGCGGATGGAGTGGAGCCTGCTGCAAATGTTGCAGATGATCCATAGTGATGTCCACCAAGACGTGAAATTGCACCGAGGTCACCCATCGACATCACAATGAACGGCCTGTCTGCGTACAACGTTTTCATTTGATCGGCTGCATCTAAGAGGCATAGTACATCATGTGGACGCTTCGGCATGACTGCGAGCTTCCCGATATCTCCGTTGATGAATTGCATTTCACGTAAACGCCAGATTAATTCTTCCTTTGGAGGCGTTTTTTCGAAATCATGATTTGAGACGATCACTTTTACACCCTCCGCATGAATGGAGGCGACAAGCTGTTTATTGTCTTCTGAAAATAATTCAACATCTACTAAGTCACACAGTTGGCTCTTCGCAATCAGCTGTAATAGATTTGCATATGCGTTGGATCGAAGTCTTCCTTGGCCACCTTCTTGAACAGTTCGATAGGTGACGAGGAGGGGGGAAGGGAAAGTGAGTTCACGGATCAGAGACAGCGTTTCAATAAGCTCGGCTTCTTCAAACGTTTCCATGAAATCAAGTCGCCATTCCCAAATATCCGGTTTTTTCTGAAGAAGGTATTCAATTTCAGCTTGTAGACGATCGCGCGTAGAACTAATTAACGATACGATAATTTTTGGCTTGCCATGACCAATCGTAACACCACGAATTTCGACCAATTTCAACATTCTCACCTGCCTAGTTTTTCTTTTATCCTACCATACTCAACTATCTCAGAATAGGTCATTTGAAATAGAAAGTTCAGAAAATTTAATGTGTGAACTGTCCCGTATAGGGAATACAAAAAATAGAAAACGAAAATCTAGGAGGCGATTCATACATGTTTCAACGTGACACGGGTATTGCGTATAAAGAAGTAGGGACAGGTGAAGCTGTCGTGTTCATTCATGGTTTTTGTGGCAGTCGGTCGTATTGGAGTGCTCTGGAGGCCCCATTAAAAAATCATATGAAAGCCTATTATTTAGACTTACCGGGGCACGGGGAATCGAAAACTGTACAGTATTCTTCCCTTGAAGACTATGTGGAACTATTAAAAATGTGGAAAGAGAGTATTGGTATTAAGAAAATGACACTTGTCGGTCATTCGCTGGGAGGCTATTTAACATTAGCCTATGCAGAGAAATACCCTTATGATCTCGACAGTTATGTATTGATCCATTCCACTGCATTCCCAGATTCAGATGAAGCGAAAGAAGGACGAGACAGAGGATTACAGATAATTGAAAAAGAGGGGTTAGAGTCGTTTATTGACGGTCTCATCCCCAAACTATTTGATGAGGGGTTTGCTACACGTCACCCTGAAATTTTAGAAGAGACCAAAAAAATCGGATATGCTACGGATGAGAAGCAAGTAAGACGTTTTCTAAAAGCAATGAGAGATCGTAAAGATCGTAGGCAAGTTATCAATGAAGTGGATATTCCCCACTTACTTGTAGCGGGTGAAACGGATGAAGTTGTTCCGTCCTATAAAACATTTATTGGAGAATCCAAAAAGGCTACAGAGAGCTTGATTCGAGGAGCAGCACACATGAGCATGTATGAACGACCAGACGAACTAGCTGAAACGTTCATTCACTGGTATCAAGCAACCCGACAAGTGACAACTTAACCATAAAATCCCACTTGTAAAAGGAACTGGAAGTATTCTGGTTCCTTTTAAGTATGCAAAAAATTGCAAGGCTATGGTGAAAAGTATGAAAAGACTGAAAATGGTTGCTTTTTCGCAAATTGTCTAGTATTATCGAAACTTGAGCGAATATGAGATATATCAATAGAAAGTTGAGGGTAATTTTGATGAACGAACGTTTATCCTTCTCAAATCAATTAGTCATTGGCGTTATGTTATTTGCACTTTTTTTTGGTGCAGGGAACTTAATTTTCCCAGCTAGCCTTGGTCAAAATGCAGGAACGGCATTATTTTTTGCAGTTCTTGGTTTCTTAATTACAGGAATTGGTTTACCATTTTTAGGAATACTTGCAATGGGCTTTTCAAATAGTCGAAGCTTACAAGACCTGGCAGGTAAGGTTCATCCGATTTATGGAATTGTATTCACTGTTGCCCTTTACTTAACAATCGGACCATTCTTTGCTTTACCACGTACGGGAGCCGTAGCATATGAAATTGGTGTATTACCGTTTGTAACTGAATCGTTTGCTTCTACTGGATTACTAGTATTTACAATCGTGTTCTTTGGAATCACCTTACTCTTATCTTTAAATCCTACGAAAATCGTTGATCGCGTCGGGAAATACCTAGCACCTATCATTATTGTAGGGCTATTTGTATTAATTGCCGCGGCTTTGTTCAATCCAATTGGAACATTCACAGGGCCAAATGGTAGCTATGAAACAAATGCTTTCATGACAGGTTTTACTGAAGGGTATAATACAATGGATGCTTTAGCATCACTTGTTTTTGGTATTATCGTCATTCAAGCTATTCGTCGATTAGGTGTTACTTCGACGAAAGGTGTACTGAAAGTGACAGCAAAGTCAGGCGGAATTGCAGTTTTATTCCTAGGTCTTATTTATGCAGGAGTTGCCTACTTAGGGGCAACGACAACTGAACAGTTTGGTTTATTTGATAATGGGGGGCCGGTATTAAGTACGGCAGCTGATTATTATTTCGGAGCAGTTGGGTTAGCGGTCTTAGCGGTAGTGATCATCGCAGCTTGTTTAACGACAGCGATTGGTTTGACAACAGCTACAGCTGAATACTTCAATACATTGTTTCCAAAAATCAGTTACAAAGTATTTGTAGTGATCTTTATTATCATGACAACCGTATTTGCGAACTTTGGCTTGTCATCAATCATCACGTATTCAATTCCAGTATTATTATTGCTTTACCCATTAGCCATCACATTGATCTTGTTAACTTTTGCAGCGCCTCTATTCGGTCACCAACGCTGGGTGTTTGTATCAGTTACGGCATTCACGTTCTTGATTAGCATTATCGATGGCCTGAAAGGCTTCTTTGGAGAAGCAGCACCTTCATGGTTAGCATCAATCGTGAACGTGTATGATTCAATCTTGCCATTCTATGGAATCGGACTCGGTTGGCTCGTACCATTTATCATTTTAGTGGTAGCAGGGATTGTCACTGCGCCTAAATCTTCTCGAGTACGAACAGCAGCATAATTACAATAAAAAACAGTAGGTCCTCTGATTGAATTCTCAGAGAACCTACTGTTTTTTTGTCATGTCGTCTTACACTTTATAATTCTTCGAGTGTATAAAGCCAGTTGTCTGTCATAAGTGAGGCAAGTTCCTCAGTTTGTTTTGCTTTATACAAAGCAATCAATTTCGCATGTGTCTCAATGGAAGACTCACGTAAAATGATTTTCTCTGAGTAGAAAAGACGACGTACATGCGCTTGTAACATCTCAACGATTTGCGAAATATACGGATTGTTCGCCGTATCAATAATTAGTTGATGGAACTGTTCGTCGATTCGTAGAGCCTCTGTAAAGTTTTTAGCTTTCAAAGCATTTGCAAATTGTTGATTCGTCGCTTCAAGCTCTGCGATAATCTCATCTGTCATATGAGGTGCAGCTAATTCTGTCGCTAATGCTTGAAGAGAGGCAAGAGGTGGTAATAAATGATTAATGTCATCTTTTTGGACCGGTGTCACTTGTGTGGCACGACCTGGCTGCATCGTGACAAACCCTTGTGACTCTAAAAGCTGAAGTGATTCACGAATGGGTGTACGACTAACACCCAATGCTTGAGCTAGTTCAATATCATTTAATTTTTCTTCCGGTTGTAAAGTACCATCAATGATCCAGTTTAGCAATTGATGATAGGCATGCAATTTCGCCGTTTTACGTACGGGCTTACTCATATCTGATGGAATGGGCATGTCAGTACAATCCTTCCTTTATGGTTACAATGTAGTTCTATTATACAATATATTTGTTCGCAATGCGTAAGAATTGAGAGGAGTGTTCAGATGAAGACAGTAGTAGTGACAGGCGCAGGAAATGGGATTGGAAAAGGGATTGCCCAGCTTCTAGATGCCGAGGGGTACAAAACGATCTTACTCGACCACGATGAAAAGGCACTTCAAACACTGACAGCAGAGCTTGAAACTAGCACAGCCTACACTTTAGATTTACAAGATTCAAAAGCAGTGACGGCAACATTCGCAATTATTTTCAAAGAACATGGAACACCTTATGGTCTCATCAACAATGCAGGGATTAGTAAATTCAAAGATTTCTTCGATGTCACCTTAGATGAATGGCATGAAGTACTAAATACCAATTTGACCTCCACGTTCTTATGCAGTCAACTTGTAGCTAAAGAAATGAAAGAGTCAGGTGGAGTCATTATCAACATGGCGTCTACTCGAGCATTTATGTCTGAACCAGATACAGAAGCTTATGCCGCATCGAAAGGTGGCATTGTAGCACTGACACATGCACTCGCACGCACATTAGGCCCTTATCATATTCGAGTGAATAGCATCTCACCGGGGTGGATTGCAACAGCTGATTATGAAGAGTTGCGGGAAGTCGATCATGCACAACATTTGGCGGGGCGCGTCGGAAAACCTTCAGATATCGCACGGATGTGCTTGTTTTTACTAGATGAGCGCAATGATTTCATTACTGCGGAAAATTTCACAATCGATGGTGGTATGACACGAAAAATGATTTATGAGCACTAAGTTGTTTTAGGCGATTGCTGTTCGGGTATTCTTTCTAATAACTGATGAGTGAGAGGAAGAGGACTATGAAGTATGAAAAGTTAAAAAAACAATTGCTCGAACGCAAACATGAGCTTGAAGAGCATGAGAAAACTCAAGAAGACCTAGAATCTACAGAGCTTTCAAATTACGATAATCACCCTGCAGACAATGCGACGGATTTAACAGACCAACATACTCAGCAAGCACTTGATCGTCATGAGGAAGAAGAGTTGGAGTCCATTGATGTAGCTTTACAGGCAATGGATGAAGGGACGTACGGGACATGTGCAGTCTGCGGCAAAGAAATACCTATCGAGCGCTTAGAAATCGTACCTACTGCTTTGACATGTGTTGATCACGCGGATCAATCGCCAAAAGATCATCGCCCGATCGAAGAGAAGATTTTAGATGCTGCTGCGGAACGTGAAGATATGGACAATAGCTTTGAAGACGTAGAAGATTTCGGAAGCTCAGATTCACCAGCTGATAAAGCGTAATTATTGGGGCCAGCGATGGATGCTGGTCCTTTTCATATGGGTGTCTCTTCCCCTATACTAGAAAGAAGAGAGGGTGATAGTATGCCAAGTTGGTTTATAGCATTGGTCATTGCCGTAGTCATCTCGTTTGTTATCATTACAGAGTGGATCACACGGAAAGACTAAGGAGCGAACGGGATGAATGGAAAAAAAGTAGCTGTTGGAATCGTGGTTGGCGTCGTTGTTGTCATTGGACTGATCATGTTTGCGGTTTTTGCCTTTTTTGCAAACAATCCAACACAACAAATAACAGAAGGACCAAATGAATTTACAGGGCAAGTCATTGCTTTAGAAGATGAGCGCGTGTTGGTCGTGTCGGGAACGGATGAAGAACTAGAGGGGCTGACAGGAGAGGCGGTAGTTGATTCTGGTCTACCTGCCATTTGGTTTACCGTGACAATTGATCAGCGAGATATGATTCGAGTAGGCGACACTGTTCGCGTTACACATAATCAAGTAGCGGAGTCCTATCCGGGCCAAAGTACAGCGGTTACAATCGAAAAACAAGAGTAAAAAAGACCCCGCGGCGGGGTCTTTTTTTAGTTACCGTGTTCTGTTTCGCCGTCCCACTCTAACATACCGCCAGTCATGTTCGACACATTGTACCCTTGCTGATCTAAGAACATCGTTGCTTGACCACTACGGCCGCCTGAACGACATACCATGATGTATTCTTTGTTTTTATCAAGTTCATTCATACGGAATTCTAAAACACCTAGTGGAATATGTGTAATTCCTTTAATGTGTCCTGCAGCAACTTCATCTGCTTCACGAACATCGATTAAATTTAATTGTTTACCTTCTTTTAATTGTTGTTCAACTTCTTGTGGTGTGATTGTTTTCATCAGTTGACGCTCCTTTTAATATGTTTTTTTGCAGTTACCGACTTCGAACGAGAAGTTCGACTGCTTCTTTGACATAGGCATCTGACGGTTCCCCGTCCTCTTCTGCTTTTCGGACACAAGCTACAAGGTTCTCACTGACAATAACGCCAATGGTTCGGTCAATAGCCGATCGAGAGGCAGATAACTGGGTGATAATATCTTTACAATCCTGTTCTTCTTCCATCATACGAAGTATGCCCCGTAGTTGTCCTTCAATGCGTTTGATACGGTTTTTGGTCTTTGCATCATAGTTCATGGTTCTACCCTCCCGAGACTCTTCATTGCAGAAAAGTATAGCACAAAAAATTGAAGATGCCTTCTACAGACTATCTTATACCCATAGGGGTATATAGTCAAGCGAAAAAATTCGCCCATTTCTGAGCGAATTTTGATTAGTGAAGACCGCCAGCTTTGTACGGACCTTTGCGGAATGGCAACCACCAATTCCACTTTCCAAACAGTTTCATCAAGCTCGGTACTAACAGCAGTCGGATAATGGTCGCGTCAATAGCAATAGCGATGGCAATTCCAACTCCGATCTGTTTGACCGGCATGACATCTGTGAAGGCAAATGCACCTGTGATGACAATCATGATGAGTGCTGCGGACGTAATGATTTTACTCGTAGATACGAGTCCCGTAATCGTCGACGCTGTGTTGTTTTGCGTTTTGACGTATTCTTCCTGGATACGTGAAATCAAGAACACTTCATAGTCCATACTTAATCCGAACACAAGACTAAATACAATGACCGGAATAATCAGTGCAATCTCGGTTTCCGGCAAGCCAAAATGACCAAACTGGAAGATATACACGAGAATACCGAATGTAGCGGCCAGCCCAATGATGTTCATGATGATCGCTTTCAACGGAATTAAAATCGAACGGAAAGCAATCATTAAAATAATGAACGTTGACCCTAAAATAATCGCAAGCAGTAAGCCGATCTTACTTGAAATTTCATCAAAGATTTCTTGATTAAACTTTGGTTGTCCTCCAATAGATACAGAGTAATCAAACTCGCGCTCTCCAAAGTCACGTACCCATTGCTGCGCCTCGCTAGAAGACCCTTCGTAATCTAGTGTGACTGGAACAAATAATAAATCGTCTTGAATGAAGCCTTCAAATGCTGGCTCAAGTGCAGCGGCTGCTTCTGGAACTTGCAGTTGTTGCTCCAATACTTCTGGTGATGGGATGTCGGTCGCTGTGAATATCGTAGCGACATCCGTTACTGCTTCATCTTCTTGAAGAGACTCTTGCAAGTCAAAGATGTCTTGACGCGCCTCTTCAGAATCCCAGCCATCTGACCGTTCGGCTAGTAGGTAAACTGTAGACTCTTCACCAAACCCAAAGCGTTCATCGAGTAAATCATACGATTGACGAGACTCATACTTCTCAGGTAACGAGTCAACTTGTGGAATAGAGAGGTTCATGTCTTTCACAGGAACAATCGCAATACCGAGCAACACGAATGCAACTACAATGAGTGCAACCGGGCGACGCATGACAAACGCCGCAAACTGTTGCCAACGATTGCTGCCACCAGGGCGTACACGTAAAATCGTCCATTTATTAATGCGGTCTCCAATGAGCATCAATAAAGCTGGTAATAATGTTAAAGAAGAAAGAACAGCCAGTGTAACAACAAGTGTCCCACCAAGTGCAATATTCATAAAGATATCGACGCGCATCACAAGCATCGCACCTAGACCGATGAAAACACAGATTGCAGAGAATATGATCGAACGTCCTGACGTGCGAACGGCAGTCTGAACAGAATCGATAATCGACGAATGCAGGCGCTCTTCTTTATATCGATTAATAAAGAGGAGAGCAAAGTCGATACTAAGCGCTAATCCAAGCATCGGTATGACGTTGAGGATAAAGATTGATAAGTCTAACGAGTTCCCAATAACACCTAATACACCAAGTGAAATCACGACTGTCATCACACCGATGATCAGTGGAACAAACGAGGCCATGACGCTACCAAATGCCAGTAATAAAACAACAATTGCAATCGGTAATCCAATCGCTTCTGCACTTGCCAAGTCACGTTGACTCGCTGTATTGATATCTTTATTGATGACAGGTCCACCTGTAAGCGTGACCGACTCTTCTTGGTTCGCAATGTCTTTTAAGTCATCGACGATTGCAGGAAGGTCTTCTACATCTTCATCAAAATGAATCTGCGCGTAAGAAAGGTCACCATCGCGAAGAGATTCATCCTCTAGGGGAGAGACGATAGTGTCCGCTACTCCTAAGTCGTCTACTTGACGTAACGCGTCTTCGATGACGTCATCTGAGGACCCTTCAAATACCATGAGGATCGTTTCGTTTGGAATATCAAATTCCGCTGTCAATGTCTTCATGACGTCCTCGTGTTCGCCATCTGTCCGGAAGCCGTCCCCTTGTAATGTACTTGGCAGTTGAATCGCAAAGTACACAGAGGCGACCAATAGAATAACCCAAAATGCAATAATGGATTTATAAAAGCGCGTCACAAACGTCGCTAATGTTTTCACGAAAGTTCCTCCTTGAGTTTCAATGTGTCTTTTACAGTTTACTCCAACCGGTAGTATCATTCGACTTTTAAGTCACTTTAATTGTTTGACGATTTGTTGAACGGTATGATGGAAACGATAAATACTTAGGAGGGTTTTGGATGACATATCGTATTGAAAAAGATTCAATGGGTGAAATTCAAGTTCCACAAGACAAATTGTGGGGAGCCCAAACACAACGCAGTAAGCAAAATTTTAAAATCGGTACAGACTTAATGCCACTTGAAGTCGTTTATGCACAAGCAGCTGTCAAATCTGCTGCGGCAGAAGTGAGTTTTTCACTTGGCAACCTCTCAAAAGAAAAACGAGATGCGATTGTCCAGGCAGCTGAAGAAATTCGATCAGGGCAGTGGGATGATCATTTTCCACTCGTTGTTTTCCAAACAGGTAGTGGGACGCAAACGAATATGAATGTAAACGAAGTGATTGCGAATCGTGGAAATCAGTTGTTAGAGGAAGCAGGAGTAGAAGAACGCTTGCATCCGAACGATGACGTCAACAAGTCACAAAGCTCAAACGATACCTTCCCAACAGCACTCCACGTTGCAGGCGTTCTTGCCGTCGAGCAACAACTTCTGCCGGCCATCGATGCACTTCATAAGACGCTAGAAGAAAAATCAAACGCGTATATGGACATTGTGAAGATCGGGCGTACACACTTGCAAGATGCAACACCATTGTCACTCGGTCAAGAGTTCAGTGGCTGGGTGCGGATGCTTGAGAAGTCGAAGTACATGATAGAAGCGGTTCTTCCGTTTATGCGTGAGTTGGCAATCGGTGGAACAGCAGTAGGGACCGGAATCAATGCGCCAAAAGAATTCGGAGAACGCGTTGCTGAAGAAATCACGAAGCTTGTAGGCAGTGAGTTTACATCTGCGTCAAATAAGTTCCATTCATTGACATCGTATGATGATGTGGTGGCGGTTCATGGTGCAATCAAAGGTCTGGCAGCAGACGCAATGAAAATTGCAAACGATGTGCGCTTATTAGCGAGTGGTCCCCGTTCAGGGATCGGGGAGTTGACAATTCCAGCAAACGAACCGGGAAGTTCGATCATGCCTGGGAAAGTGAACCCGACGCAAAGTGAAGCATTGACAATGGTTGTAGCCCAGGTGATGGGGAATGATTCGACGATTTCATTCGCAGCGAGCCAAGGAAATTATCAATTGAATGTCTTTAAACCGGTCATCATCTTCAATTTCTTGCAGTCTGTGCGCTTGTTATCAGACGCTCTCCACAGTTTCAATGACAACTGTGCAGTGGGAATTGAGCCGAATCGAGATGTGATCACTCTTCATGTTGAAAATTCATTGATGCTAGTGACGGCATTGAATCCGTATATTGGCTATGAGAATGCGGCAAAGATTGCAAAGCATGCGCATGAAAACGGCACGACATTAAAAGAAGCAGCCCTTCATCTGGAATTGTTAACAGAAGAGCAGTTTGATGACTATGTACAGCCACAAAAAATGATTTAACTAAAAACAGCTCTTCTCTAAATTTAGTTTAGGGAGGGCTGTTTTATTTTGAGTGACACAGGAAATCCCTCCACCCAGGCCGCCATTTCCTGGGGGACTTTCCCCGAGCCCAATGTCATCAAGCTAACAAGTAAAATACTTACAATTAATGATTCGCGTAACTAATTTGAAAATTGGCTTCACTAATACTTGTCGGAAGTAGTAA